>DASWZV010000169.1:0-1501 GCA_036407095.1 Vicinamibacterales bacterium
CAGGACCAAACCTCGACGCAACCGCACGAGGTGCGCGACCGCGATTACTTCTTCCTCTGGAGTTTCTCGGCGTGGGGTGTGTGGGCCGCGCTCGGTCTCCTCTACATCTGGGAATTGGTGGCGTCGCTGATCGCCACCGAGAGTGTCAAATCAGGACGTCAAGTCGTCACGATGCCGACGCAGCGCGCGTGGAAGATGAGCGCTCCCGTGCTTGTGCTGGCCATCGTTCCGCTGTTCACGAACTGGAAATCCGCATCGCGCGCGGGACACCGTGACACCGCGGACTTCGCCGCCGACCTGCTCAACTCGGTCGAGCCGTACGGTGTGCTGGTGACGGTCGGCGACAACGATACGTTCCCGCTGTGGTACGCGCAGGAGGTCGAAGGCATCCGGAAGGACGTGATCGTCGCCAATACGTCGCTGCTGAACACCGATTGGTACGTGCGTCAGATCATTCGTCGGCCGCTGTACAATTACGACGCAGCGAAGGGTCCGGCGATCTACCGCGATCAACAGTGGAGAAAGCCGGCGTCGTCGCCGATCAAGATGACGATGGACCAGGCGGATTCGATCCCGCAGTTTTATGAGCTCACGGGACCGATGCAATTTCAGGCGGGGCCAATTCGCGCGGTGATCAATCCGCAGAATCTCGATCACGGCGTGCTGCAGCGCGCGGACCTGTTCGTGTTGCGGATGATCCAGGAAGCCTGGCCGGAGCGGCCGATCTACTTCGCGCGCACTTCCGGAGGCTACGCGCAATCGCTCGGACTCGGGGATTTTACGCTGACCCAGGGGCTTGCCTCGAAAGTCTTCGTGCCGCCCGCCGCAACTGCTGCGCGCGACACGTTGTACATGCAGGGCGCTGGATGGTTCGATCTTCCGCGCAGCGAAGCGCTGTGGAACACCGTGTTCAAAGGACCGCAGTCGGTGATCAATACCGGCGACTGGATCGATCGGCCATCGGTCGGTATTCCGTATCTCTATGTCGCGACCGGGCTGCAGTTGGCCGAGGCGTTCAAGATGCGCGGGCGAATGGCGGACGCGCAGCGGGTGTTCAACACGGCGAAACAAGTCGCACAGACCGTGCGGCTCGACGAGCTCGTGCGCGGCGCAGAAGCGGAGTTCAATACCCCGGTTGGCGACGCGTCGTCGCCGACGCAGATGAAGATCGCACCACCCTCGCCGCCGGCTGCGAAGGCGACGGAACCGGCAACTCCCAACGGAAAGAAGCCGTAGCGCCCAGGACGCGCTACGGCTTCGCGATCTCGAACCCCGTGGTCAAGTCGCCGACCATCACGTCGAACCGCGCGGGCTCGACTCGCTGGCGCAGGTCGCGCCCGACGAAGCCGAGATCCGCAACCGCCAGCGCGAATTCCACCGTTTTCGATGCACCCGGCTCGAGCGAAATGCGCTCGAATGCGCGAAGACGCCGTCCTGGAGGAGTAACCGACGCGTAGTGCTGTCTCGTGTACAGCAGCACGGATTCGTCGCCAAGACGCGT
>DASWZV010000170.1:0-4324 GCA_036407095.1 Vicinamibacterales bacterium
CTTCCTTCGCGAAGCAGGAATCGATGTGCCGAGTCGAATGGCGGTGGCCGGCTTCGACGACATCCCTGTTGCGCGTTTCCTCAACCCGCCGCTGACGACCGTCCGCGTCGGCATCGCCGCATTCGGCGCGCGCGGTACGCAGTCGTTGCTCGACGTCTTGCCAGCGTCACCGTTGCCCCGCCGCCCGACTCGCCCCGTCAGCGCGCGACACGATGTGATACCCACCGAGCTGGTTGTCCGCGATTCGTGCGGCGCCGCCGGCCGTGCCTCGTCTCTCGCTTAACTCCCATGGAGGGGGTCTGTATGGTCAAAATGAAAGCAATTCTTCACCTGTTTCGAGGACTGGCCGCGTTTGCGTTTGTCCTGTGCGCTACGCTCGCGTCCAGTGCGTCCGCTCAAAACTCCACGGGCACGGTTCGCGGCACCGTGACCGGCGCAAACGGCGAACCGCTCGCAGACGCGCAGATCACTGCGCGCAATCCCGAGACCGGCGCGCAGCGCGGAGCCACTTCCCGCGCTGACGGCAGCTACGTGCTCCCCGGACTCGTGCCGGCGACGTACGAGCTTACCGCACGCCACATCGGCACCACCCCGCAGACGCGGCGTGTGGTCGTCCAGATCGGCGCGACGCAGATCCAGGACTGGGCGCTCGTCACCGCCGCAGCCCAACTCGAGGCGGTCGTCGTCGCGGCGGGAGCGATACCGGAAACACGTACCTCCGAGATTGCAACGAACGTGACCCAGGCGCAGATCGAAAAGCTGCCGACGGCGAGCCGGAACTTCCTCGAGCTCGCTGCGCTCGCCCCAGGGGTCACGGTGAGTGAGGATCGCATCAACGGCGAGAATTTCCGCACGATTCAGGCGGGTGGTCAAACGGCGAGTGCCGTCAACCTGTTCGTGGACGGCACCAGCTTCAAGAACGACCTCACCGCCGGGGGCATCGCCGGTCAGGACGCGAGCCGCGGGAATCCATTCCCACAGAATGCGATCAAGGAATACCGGATCATCAGCCAGAACTTCAAAGCGGAATATCAGAAGTCATCGAGCGCGGTCATCACCGCCACGACGCGCGAGGGCACGAACGAATGGAGGGGGAGCCTGCTCGTCGGATACATGAACGCAAGCATGGTGCAGTTGGACAGCTTCCAGCGGCACGACAAGAGGATTGCCGACAGCATCAGCCGTGCGACCGGCCAGCCGTCGACGTTTGTCAAACCGCCCTACAATCGCACGCTCACCGCGCTGAGCATCGGTGGACCGATCGTGAAGGACAAGCTCCACGTGTTCGCTTCTTACGAAGGCAACATTCAGAACCGATCGAGCCGGGTCGACTTCAGTGGTGCGCCCACAGGGTTTCAAGCCCTCGATTCGGTTGGCCTCGCAAGATACAGCGGCAACTTCGGATCGCCGTTCCGAGAGAGCTTGTTCTTCCTCAAGTTCAGCGCCGCGATCAACGATCGCTCGAGCGCGGACCTCAGCGTGAGCAATCGGTACGAGACGGACATTCGTGGCTTCGATCTCGCCCACGCCTATCAGGCCGCCGTCGATTACCACCAGAACGTCACCGTCGTGCAGCTCAAGCACAACTATTTCGTCGGTGATTGGTTCAATGAGGCGAAGATCGACTTCTCACCGTTCCAGCGGAACCCGGGGCCGCTGACGCCAGGCATTCCTGCGCGCAACTACCAGTACAACGGCGATCACCTCATCGGCAGCGACCTGAGCACGCAGGACTTCAACCAGAACCGTCTCGGCCTGCGCAACGATCTCACGTACTCGGGGTTCCATGGCATGGGCGATCATGTCCTCAAGGGCGGCGCGAGTCTCGATTTCGTCGGTTACGACTTGATCAAGGACAACAACGGGACCCCGCAGTTTTTCTATACTGCGGTTTTCAATAATCAGACTTACAACTACGCGACGCCGTATCAGGTGCAATACGGCCGCGGAGATCCGGCGTTCAACGCGCAGAACAACCAGTTCGGCGCATATATCCAAGACGACTGGACGCCGATGCCGCGCCTGACGTTCAACGTAGGCGTGCGGTGGGATTACGAATCCCACATGATGAACTACAACTACGTGACCCCGCAGAATGTGATCGACACGCTGACCCGGTACGCGAGTCAGTTCCCAACGGCGTTCAACCCCAGCCAGTACATCAGCACGGGGAGCAACCGCAAGCCGTTCTATGGGGCGTTACAACCCCGTCTCGGCGCATCGTACGCGCTCGACAAGGAGAGCAAGACCACGGTCTTCGGCGGATACGGCGTTTACTACGACCGCACGTTGTTCGACGTCGCCGTCGACGAGACGCAGAAGCTCTCGCATCCGATATACACGATCACATTTGCTCCGCGCGGTGTGGCGCCGACGGGAAGCCAGATCGCGTGGAACGACGCGTATCTCACAGGAAACCGCGACCAACTCGATGCTCTGATCGGGTCGACCGGCAAGCCGGAAGCATGGCTGATCGACAACGACATCAAGGTGCCGAAGAGCTATCAGTTCAACGTCGGCGTGCGCCGGATGATCAATCCCGACTGGACCGTGGGCCTCACGTACGCGGGCCAGCGTGGCGTCGACCAGCTGACGATGAACTGGGCCAACATCGCGCTCATCGACTCCACCGGTAAGTGCTGCACCACGTTTGATACCGGACCGCACGGCTTCAGCAATTTCATCTACTCGTCGAACGAGGGAAAAACCTGGTATGATGCGTTGCAGGTCCAGATCGATCGTCCGTATCGTCGGGTGTCGAAGAACGACATCGGTTGGGGCTTTGGCCTCGCCTACACGTATGCGACGCGGTCGGTGCAAGGCATGGATGCCCTGGGCGATCTCTTCGAGTTCCCGCGTGCGTCGACCATCCCCAAGCATCCGGCGGCCTCGCAGGCCAACGGGCTGTCGGGCGATGAGAAGCATCGTCTGGTCGTGAACGCGGTGAGTGACCTGCCGTACCTCTGGGGCATTCAGCTCTCGGGGATCGGCACGTTCGGCGGCCAGTACCAGCAGGATGTCGGCTGCACGCTGCGCTTCTGTGCGGCGACTCCGACGAATCCCTATGAGCGTGGCGGGTTCACGGTTCCGGGCATCTTCCCATACCAGAACGTGAATTTGCGTCTGCGTAAGGATTTCTACTCGATCGGCACGTCGAGGGCGATCGGTGTCACGGTCGATCTGTTCAACGCCTTCAACCGTACCAACGGCGGCTGTTACGACACCGGCGACCGGAGCAACGCCAGGTTCGGTGTTGCGCAGTGTTCATTGAACGACGGCCGCCGTGTTCAGTTCGGAACACAGGTCGACTTCTGATCCTGTGATGACGGTCGTTCGATGGCTCCTCCTTGCCGCCGTCGCGGCGTGCGTCAGTGGTGCTCAAGACCCGACGCCCGCCGTGCCGGCGGCATACACACCTACCGCCGAGCAAGGTGCGTTTCTCGACACGCTGACCCGGCGTACTTTCGATTTCTTCTGGGAGACGACAAACCCACGCAATGGCCTGACGCCGGACCGCTGGCCGACGAAATCGTTTTCCAGTGTGGCTGCCGTGGGATTTGCCCTCACGGCATATCCCATCGGCGTCGAACGGGGCTGGGTCAGCCGGGCCGCCGCGCGCGACCGCGTGCTCACGACGCTTCGGTTCTTCTGGCGCGCGCCGCAGGGACCGCAAGGCACCAACGTCACCGGCTACAAAGGGTTCTATTACCACTTTCTTGATATGGAGACGGGGTATCGCTTCGAGAAGGTCGAGCTCTCGACGATCGATACCGCGCTGCTACTTGCCGGCGTGTTGATGTGTCGCGAATACTTCGCTGGCGACGACGCCGGCGACCGCGAGGTGCGCGCGCTCGCAGACTCCATCTACGCGCGGGTGGATTGGGCCTGGGCGCGCGACGGAGGCGTTCTGGTCAGCATGGGCTGGCGCCCTGAGCCCGCGGGCGATCAAAACGCGCGAGGCTTCATCAACAGCACGTGGAGTGGGTACGACGAGGGAATGATCTTGTACATCCTCGCACTCGGCTCACCGACGCATGCGGTGGACCGCGCCGCGTGGACCGAGTGGACGAAGACGTACAGGTGGGCCGGGCTGGACGGTCCTGAGTTCATCCAGTTCGATCCGCTCTTCGGTCATCAGTATTCTCACATTTGGGTCGACTTTCGCGGCGTGCAGGACGACTATATGCGCGCACGCGGCATCGACTACTTCGAGAACTCGCGCCGGGCCACGCTCTTCCAACGGGCCTACGCCACAGCAAATCCCCACGCGTGGCGCGACTACGGTCCGAACGTGTGGGGACTGACGGCCAGCGATGGGCCGCTC
>DASWZV010000171.1:0-98751 GCA_036407095.1 Vicinamibacterales bacterium
TGACGTTCTTCCTCACGATCTTCGGCACCTTCATGACCCGATCGGGCGTCGTGCAGTCGGTGCACGCGTTCGGTGAAGATCCGCAGCTGGCCTGGATGTTCACCGGCTTCATGATCGCCATCGTCCTGGTGAGCTTCGGCTTCGTGATCTATCGCCTGCCGCTCCTGCGCTCGCGCAACGAGCTCGATTCGTGGATGTCTCGCGAGGCGGCGTTCCTGGTGAACAACTGGATCCTGCTGTTCTCGGCGTTCTTCGTCCTGTTCGCGACGATGTTCCCGACGTTGAGCCAGGCGATTCGGCACGAGCGCATTACGGTGGCCACCACGTTCTACAACACCTGGATGCTGCCGATCGGCCTGACCATGCTGCTGCTGACCGGCGTCGGTCCGCTGCTCGCCTGGCGCAAATCGACGATGGTGAACCTGCGCGACCAGTTCCTCATTCCGGTCGTTGCCGGAGTGGTCGTGGGCGGGGCAGTGCTGGCGCTTGGTGTGCCGCTCTGGGCATCCGGGCTGTGCTTCGCGTTCAGCGGCTTCGTCACCGGAACGATCGCTCAGGAGTTCTGGCGCGGTGCGAAAGTGCGTCAATCGAGCACCGGCACCGATCTCTTCACGGCGTTGATTGGCCTCGTCGGCCGCAACAAACGGCGCTACGGCGGCTACATCGTCCACGTGGGAATCGTGCTGATCTTCCTCGGCTTTGCCGGCAATGGCATGAAGCAGGAAGAGAAGGTCAACCTGAAGCCGGGGCAGCAGGTCAAGGTGGGCGAGTTCACCGCGCGCTACGACTCATTGAAAGTCACCGAAGACTCGCGCAAGCAGATGGTGACCGCACAGGTCACACTGTTCCAGAACGGCAAGCAGCTGGCCGTCATGTATCCGGCGAAGTGGTTCTTCCACAAGCACGAGAACGAGCCGCCGACGACGGAAGTCTCGATCCGGCGGAGCCCGGCGCAAGACGTCTACCTCGCGCTCTACACGTTCGATCCAGCCACTCAAGACGCGGAGCTCGGTGTGACGGTGAATCCGCTCGTCAACTGGGTGTGGCTTGGCTTCGGCGTGATGGCGATTGGCATCGGCATCGCACTGCTGCCGGAGGCCGCCTTCAGCTTTGCGGTGGCGCAGGTTCCTGCCGGGGCGGTCACGACCACGTCGATTCTGTTCATCGCCTTCGTGCTGGCGCCGATGGTCGCGCTGGCGCAGAGCACGGTTCCGCCGATCCATCGCACGCAGCTCGAACGCGATCTCGAGAACGAGATCATGTGCACGTGCGGCGGCTGCCGGCTGCCGGCCGGCACATGCGGCATGATGAATTGCCACGGCAAGTCATCGCAGCTCTCGAAGCTGCACGGCCTCATCGAGAAGGGCCTCGATCGCGACATGATCCTGGCGACCTTCGTGAAAGACTTCGGGAGCGAGGACATCCTCGCGCGCCCGCGCGATCGCGGCTTCAATCGACTGATCTGGCTGTTCCCCTATCTGGCCGCCACGGGTGCGCTCGTGGGCGTTGTTTACACGGCGCGGCGATGGGCACGTCCCGCCTCGACGACTCCGCCGCCGAGCGTTGAGAGCGGACTCGATCCCACGCTCGACGCACGTCTCGACGATGAGCTCAGAAACCTCGACTGAGCCGCAGATCGGCGGCGCGGTTCAGGACCCCGATTCACTGCAACCCTGGCAGCTGTTCACGCTGGCGGGTCTGATTGGCGCGACGCTCACCGTGTTCATGTCGCGCGGCCAATCGCCGTCGGCGGTGATTCTGCTCAGCCTCACGATCTTCGCTGCGGCCTGGGTTGGTGTTGCGGCGCTGCGCACGTTCATGCCGCTTGCAGGAAAAATGGCGCCGCACGGCGGGCAGATCCTGGGCGGGCGGACGCGAGCGGCGCTCGAGCGCGAGAAGAACCTGGTGCTGCGTTCGATCAAGGATCTCGAGTTCGATCGCGCGATGAGGAAGGTCTCGGAGAAAGATTTCACCGAGATGGCCGCACGTCTGCGCGCGCGGGCGGCTGGTCTGATGCGACAGCTCGATGCCGGAGCCGGGTATCGCGAGCAGATCGAGAAGGAGATCGAGAAGCGCATCGGCCAGGCCGTCGAGGAGCCACGAAAGGGTGTGTGCGGGGAGTGCAAGACGGCGAACGATCTCGATGCGCGGTTCTGCAAGTCGTGCGGAGCCAGAATGGCGACGTCGTGAAGGCGATTGTGTTCCCGATCGTCGTGTTGCTCTCGATCGGCGTTGCCCTCGCGCAGGACATGCCAGATCCGTCGCTGATCAACGGTCGCGCGATTCCCGCAGCCGACCTCCCGAACGGAACCGTCACCGTGCGCGTCGTGCGCGAAGCGATCGGCAACAACATGCCGGGCCAGCAAGTGCACGTGAAGGTGGGACAGAACACCTTCACGGCGACGACGGATGCGCAAGGACGCGCCGAGTTCAAGGCCCTGCCGCGCGGGGGCGATGCGATTGCCGACGCGACGGTCGAAGGCGAGACGCTTCGCTCGCAGCCGTTCAGCGTGCCCACCTCGGGCGGCCTGCGTGTGATTCTCGTTTCAGGAATTGCGAAAGCCGCGGAGCGCAAGAAGCAGGAAGAAGCCGCAGCCGCTGCCTCACCGCCGGTGAAGGGCACCGTCGTCCTCGGCAACAACACGCGGACGCTGGTGCAGTTCAAGGACGACACGCTCGAGGTCTATTACATCCTCGAGATCATCAACAGCGCCCGCTCCCGCGTCGACATCGGTGGACCATTTGTGATGGAGCTGCCGAGGGCGGCGCTTGGCGCGTCGACGCTCGAAGGATCGTCGCCGTCTGCCACCGTGTCGAACGGACGGCTCGTGGTCACCGGTCCCTTCGCGTCGGGGACGACGGCGGTGCAGGTCGGGTTTCGACTTCGCTACGACAGCGATCAACTCACGCTCACGCAGGCGTGGCCTGCCGCCTTGCAGCGCGTGATCGTCGGCGTCGAGCGGCTCGAGGGCGTGAAGGTGTCGTCGCCGCAGTTTTCAGCAACCAACGAAGTGCCGACCGGTGACGGAACGGTGTTCATCCTCGGGAACGGGCCGGCCCTGCCCGCGGGGGGCACGACCGTGGTGACACTGACAGGCCTGCCGTTCCACAGCCAGATGCCGCGCGACGTCGCACTTGGCCTCGCGATCGTCATCGTCGGCCTGGGCGTGTGGCTCTCGACCACCGGACGCACGGGACGTGTCGAGGCGCGACAATCGCTCGTCGCCCGCCGCAGCACGCTCCTGGGGCAGCTCGCGCAGCTCGAATCGAAGCGGCGCGCCGGTTCGATCGATCCTGCGTCCTACGCCACACGCCGCCAGCGTCTGGTCGGCGAGCTCGAACGCATCTACGGAGAGCTCGACGAAGCGGGCCCCGGGGGAGGCGGCGAGGGCGTCGCTGCGTGACCGCTGACGGCGAGCACGACACCACGGCGTTCGACCGTGTGTCGGTCGAAGACGTCTCCAGGCATTTCGGCCGGCGCCGCGCCGTATCACGCGTCAGCTTCGCAGTGGTGCGCGGCCAGATCCTCGGTCTGCTCGGACCGAACGGGGCAGGGAAGTCGACGCTGCTCGCGATGCTTGGCACGCTGCTGCGGCCGACGAGCGGATCGATCCGGTTCGGCACACGAGACATCACGACGGGCGACGATGCACTACGCGCCCGGATCGGCGTGCTCGGCCACGATCTCTTTCTCTATCCCGAGCTGACGGCGCGCGAAAACCTGTCGTTCTTTGCCTCGCTGTACGGGATCGCCGATGCAGACGGCATCGCGCGCAGCGCGCTCCAACGGGCGGGATTGATCGATCGCGCCGACGATCTGGTGTCGAGCTTCTCGCGCGGCATGCGGCAGCGCGTGGCGCTCGAGCGGGCGTTGATTCATCGGCCGCGTCTGGTGCTGCTCGACGAGCCGTTCACGGGGCTCGATGATGCGTCGACGGCGGCGCTGATCGGCCGCCTGAAGGGATTACGCGAGGAAGGCGCCATCGTCATACTCGCGACGCACGATCTCGATCTGGCCGATGGCCTCCTCGACGAAGCGGTGTTCCTGCGCGACGGTCGCATGGTCCATTCGATGACGCGGCCAGAGGCGCTGCGGTCGGCGTATCGATCGGTGATGACGCGCGCAGCTGCCTCGAGCGGAGTCGAGGGCCGATGATCCGGCTGGCGTGGTTGATCCTGCGCAAGGACCTGACCGTCGAAGTCCGCAGCGGAGAGATCGCGTACACGACGCTGTTCTTCGCGTTCACGTGCGTGCTGGTGTTCGCCTTCGCACTGGTGCGCGAAGGACGGCCGCCCGAAGACGGCGCCGCCGGCATTTTATGGATCGCGATCGTGTTCGCCGGCAATCTCGCGCTGGGCCGCGCGTTCGAGCGCGAGCGGCAGGCGGAGACGCTGCGCGCGTTGCTGCTGGCGCCGGCGCCGCGGCCGGCGGTCTATCTCGGCAAGCTGCTCGGCATTGTCGTGCTGCTCGTCGGCGCCGAGGTCATCCTCGTGCCGATGATCTCGCTGCTCTTTCAGGCGCGGCTGCTGGCCCATCCGTTCTGGCTGGCAGCGATCCTCGCTGCCGGCACGATCGGCTTTGCCGCGGTGGGGACGCTTTTTGCAGCGATGCTCGTGCGGGCGCGAAGCCGCGATGTGCTGCTGCCCGTGCTGTTGTATCCGATCACTGTTCCGGTCATCATTGCCGGAGTGCGGGGCACGGCCGCCCTGCTGCAGCCCGAGCTCGAGGTCGGCGTCGTGCGCTTCTGGCTGGCGCTCCTGATCGCGTTCGACGCGGTGTTCGTGACGCTGGCGCTATGGACGTTTGAAGCCGTGATGACGGACTAGCTGATGTTGTCGAGCCAGGGAAACCGCGCACACCGGCGATCGATAGTGATGACTCCGGCCGCGACAACGGAGCGGCCGTCTATGCGCATCGAGGAAGCACTCCAGTAATGCCTAAGTGGTTTATTCCTGCCGCCGTCGTGTGCGGCGTGATGTTCGCCTTCTCACCGCTCGTGATCGCGAGTGCGGATTACGAATCGACGATGGGTCTGGTGCAGAAGATCTTCTACTACCACATGCCGTCGGCGTGGATGTTCCTGGTGTCCGGTCTCGTCTGCGGCGTCGCGAGCGTGCGCTTTCTCGCAACCGGTGATCCGCGACACGATCGCACGGCGTGGGCAGCTGCGGAGATGGCGGTGATCTTCGGCGTGGTCACGCTGGTCACGGGGCCGCTGTGGGCGCGTCGCGCCTGGGGTACGTTCTGGGTGTGGGATGCGCGCACGACCTCCAGCCTCGTCCAGTGGATGGTCGCATGGGCGTATCTCATTCTCCGCCGGTATGGCGGGCCGGGGTCTGACAAGCTGGCGGCAGGCCTCGCGCTCTTCGGCGTGGCCAACGTCGGCTTCATCTACGTGTCGGTGAATTACTGGCGCACGATTCATCCGGCGACGACGGTCGTGCCGAAGCTGCCGTTCTCGATGGGGTTTCCGCTGTGGTACTGCGTGGCCGCGTTCACGCTGCTGTTCGTGATCCTGCTGAAGATGCGGGTGCGGCTCGAAGAGCAGCGGGCCACGCTCGATTCGCTGTACCTTTCCCTGGACGAACAACGCTGATGAAGATCGTGATGCGAACACTGAGTGCCTTGCTGTTGACCGCGCTGTGCGTCGCCACGCCGATCGCTGCGGCGCAGACTCCCTCGACACCGAGTCAGCCTACGATCAAGGACCCGACCGCGATCACTCCGACGGGTCAGGCGCCGCCACAGCAGGGGGAATACGTCCCGATCGGGCAGCTGCCGCCACAGGACCAGCTGCGGGCAGCGCCACTTCTGATTGCCGCGTATTCGTTCGTGCTGATCGTGTTCTTCCTCTACGTCGTGTCGCTCGCGCGTCGCCTCACGAGCGTGCAGCGCGATGTCGATCGACTCGGCGCCTCTCTCAAGCAGAGCGGCAAACCCTGATGCCAACCGCCGCCCACTTCATCTACATTCCGGGCGTCCTCCTTTTAGGCATCGTGATCGGCTGGATCCTCGGCTCGCGCGCCGCCGCAGACGCATATGCGGCGCAGCTGCGCAAAATGAAGGGGTCGGCTTCCAATTCTCAGCCTCCAACCAAGTAACACAGGTTACGGAGAAACGGTTTCGCACGGAGACACGGAGCAACGGAGGCCGGACGGAGCTACACGCGTCCCATCAATCAGAGAGCGGGTGGGGCCGCGCGCAAGCGCGTGGTGGGATGAGAGTCGCGTGCGATCACAAACACCAACTCCACTCTGAGGTGTTTGTGATCGCGCGCGACTCTCATCCCACATGCCGGCCAACGGCCGGCATCCCCACCCGCACGCCAAACGTCCGGGAGGAGAGGTGCCTCCGTCTGACCTCCGTTTCCCCGTGTCTCCGTGCGAGATCCGTTACTCCGTGCCCTCCGTCTCTCCAAACACGCTCGGATTGAATACGCGGTGCACTCCATCGATCAGCCTGGCTTCATCGAAGTTGATTAAGAGCCCAACCGGGCAGCTTGTAAGTTTCAAGTAGGTCATCACTTGCACTTTATGCACTGGCAGCACCACTTCCACTGACTTCACTTCGACGACCACGAGCTTCTCGACAATCAGGTCGATGCGATAGCCTTGCCCAAGCTCTACTCCTTTGTACGAGAGAGGAATCGCCACTTCCGCCGCGAATGTCACATGACGTAGCCCGAGCTCGTACTTTAGGCACGGCACGTAAGCAGACTCGAGAAGCCCGGGGCCCAGTGTTCGGTGAACTTCGATGGCTGCACCGATGATCTGACTGGTGATGTGGTTGTACGGGGAGTCGATCAGCATGCTCCGACCAGGAGCAAACACTAGACCGTCAGAATCTCGGCAGGATTTTGGCTGACGTTGGGGAAACACCCAGTTTCTGCGTACCACGGACCCTTCGAAGTACGAGAAAAACGAAACCTCCGTTGCCTCTACCGCCCGATTGCGAGACGCTGCGCCAACACCTCGGGGAGGCCGGCATCGATGATCTTCTGCTGCGCGGTCGCGACATCGTAAGTGATGCGCAAGACCGTCAACGCTGCGGCATTGGTGTCGAGCATGCCGAAGGCGGCGCGCGGATCGCCGTCGCGGGGCTGGCCGACGGCGCCGCAGTTGACCAGGTACTTCACGCCATCGTCGAGCGCGAGACGGAAGCGGGCGCCGCGTGGAGGACCGAGCGACTTGAGATCGCCGTCGAAGCGGAAGGCGGCCGGCACGTGCGTGTGCCCGAAGAGACAGAGCGGACGGGTGGTGACGCTGAGCGCTCGTCTCGCGTCGAGATCGTCGAAGATGTAGACATCCTCGTCGAACGGCGAGC
This sequence comes from Vicinamibacterales bacterium, assembly GCA_036407095.1. Lineage (GTDB taxonomy): Bacteria > Acidobacteriota > Vicinamibacteria > Vicinamibacterales > UBA2999 > Gp6-AA40. Next base: position 7,325 of record DASWZV010000171.1, read on the forward strand.
CGTGACAGATCTCGACGAGGTCGTCGATCTCCGCCGGGCCCGCCGGCACAGCCGCGAGCCAGGCACGGTTGTCGGCCGTGAGCGCGGACGCGGTCCACGCGATCGCATGCCGCGCGAGATGGTTGAAGCTGTCGACGTTCTCGATGCCCGCGCCGACCTTGTCGTGATTGCCTCGAATGATCGTCGCATGCGCGAGGCCGCGGATGCGGTCGATCACCGCATTCGGGTCGGCGCCGTAGCCAACCAGATCGCCGAGCACCAGCACCGCGTCCACTTCGCCGGCCGCGGACAGCGTGGCCTCGAGCGCCTCGAGGTTGGCGTGGATGTCGCTCACGATGAGGTAACGCATCAGTAGTGGACCCAGGCCAGCACGCGCTCGACCACTTCGGGCACCGGACCCGTCGCGTCGATGCGCACGTGCGCTTGCACGTAGGCAAGCTGACGCCGTGTATACAGTTGCTCCAGCTGGACGCGGTCCGCGGCAAGCGGCCGACGACCGTCGGCGGGTACGCGCTCGATCACCCGCGCCAGCGGTAGATCCAGCCAGGCGACGCTGCCATCGGCCAGCATCACCGCCCGGTTGTCGGCCTGCGCGAACGTGCCCCCGCCGGTCGCGACGATGATATGCCGTTCCGGAAGCAGTTCAGTGAGCGCCTGTCGTTCCAATTGACGAAAGTGCGCTTCACCCTGCTGCGCAAAGATCCCGGCCACCGTGCGTCGTTCTCGCGCTTCGATACGCTCGTCCAGATCCTCGACGCGCCATCCCAGCACACGTCCGAGCGCGCGGGCGATGGTCGTCTTCCCGGCACCCATGAACCCGACCAGATAGATCTTGTCAGTGTTCACATCATCCGCGCAGCGACTCGAGCACCGAGAAGAACTCCGGATACGACACCGCCGCGGCACCCGCGTCGTGAATCGTCGTTGGTCCGGTCGCGCCAAGCGCCGCCACGGCAAAGGCCATCGCGAGGCGGTGATCGTTTCTCGCGTGGACCTCTCCTCCGCGCAGCCGGTGGCGTCCCTCCACCTGGAAGCCGTCCGGCAGTTCTTCAATGCTGGCACCCATGCGCCTGAATCCGTCGGCCAGCGCCGAGATGCGGTCGCTCTCTTTGACGCGCAGCTCCGCGGCTCCCGTGACGCGGAGACCGCCGCCGTGCGTGGCAAGGGCACCGAGGACTGGTAGCTCATCGATGACTCCGGGCACCTCTTCGGGGGTGATCACCACCGACCCGAGGCCGCGGTGGCGGACGGCGATGGTGCCAACGGGCTCTCCGCCCGACTCATCCTGTTCCTCGACGATCACTTCAGCGCCCGCGCGCCTCAGGATATCGATGATGCCGGTGCGCGTCGGGTTCAGACCTACGTGGGCTATAACGATCTCCGACCCCGAAAGCGACGCGGCGGCAACCATCCAGAACGCGGCCGCCGAGATATCGCCGGGCACGTGAAGGGCGCGCGCAGTCAGCGCCTGCCCGCCGGCGATCGAGACCGAGTGTCGGTCGCGTACGACCGGCGACCCGAACGCGGCGAGCGCCCGTTCCGTATGGTCACGTGTGGGCAGCGCCTCGTGCACGCGAGTCGTTCCGGGCGCATGCAATCCGGCGAGGAGAACGCAACTCTTGACCTGGGCGCTCGGGACGTCCGGGGTGAAATCCAGGGCCGAGAGGCCGGCGGTGCCTTCGATGGTCAACGGTGGGCGGCCCTCGTGAGAGGCGATCCGCGCCCCCATGCGTTCGAGCGGGACGATGACGCGACGCATCGGCCGTCGACTGAGCGACTCGTCGCCCGTGATCGCGGTGGTGAAGGGATGCGCCGCCAGAATCCCCGTGAGCATGCGCATCGTGCTGCCGGAATTGCCGGCATCGAGCGTCACGGACGCAGGAGTGAGCCCGCGCAGCCCGCGTCCCTCGATGGTCAGCTGCAGGCCGTCGGCGTCCTGCCCGGTCCGTTCGATCGAGGCACCGAGCGCGCGGAGGCAGCCAAGCGTCGACGCGCAATCGCCCCCGGTCGAGTACCCCCGGATCGTGGAGCGTCCCCGCGCCAGCGACGCGATCATCGCGTAGCGATGCGAGATGGATTTGTCGCCGGGAGGTTGGACCTGCCCCCGCACACCATGGGGCGCGGGATATACCATTACTGTTTGCGACGAGGGCATCATCGAACTATAACAGGTGGGCCGCCACGGCGGACCGAGCGCCCGCGGCCCGAAAACCGTCCGGGTGTGGGGCGTGTGTGATGAAGATACTTATGCGCTCGACGTTGATGGGACTCACGGCCACACTGCTGGTTGCCGCGCCCGCGATGCTCTCGGCGCAGCAGCCGTTCGTGTTCTTTGCGAGCGTCGTGGACGTCTCCGGAAATCTCATCACGACCTTGACGGCCGATGACGTGAGAGTGGTCGAGAACGGCGCCGAAGGCAAGGTCGTGAAGCTCGAGCCGATCGACTGGCCCATCAAGCTGCAACTGCTGGTCGACAACGGCGTCGGAATGAGCGACGCGCATGTCCACCTGCGAAACGGCCTCAAGGCGCTGTTGATGGCGATACCAGAGGGCATCGAGATCTCGCTCGTGACTACCGCACCACAGCCGCGCATGGTCGTGCGACCGACCATGGACCGTCAGGCGCTGATGCAGGGGGTCGATCGCATCGCTCCCGATTCGGGCGGGGCCCGGTTCGTGGAGGCCCTGAACGAGGCCGCGGGGCGCATCGACAAGGAGAAGGGCAATTACTTTCCCGTCGTCGTCATCGTCGGAACGACGACGGCCGAGGGAAGTCAGGTGTTGGAACGCGATGTCACGCGCATGCTGCAGCGTTTTTCCGACCGTGCCGCCACGGTACACGTCGTGATGTTGAATCCGGGGGGCCGATCGGCGATCCAGGTGGCCGGGGCGAACCAGACGGTGGTCGGAATCGCCGTGTCGAAGGTCACCGGAGGGCGCTATGAGGCCATCGCCGCCTCGACCCGCCTGACTACGCTCCTGCCCGAAATCGGCGCACAAGTGGCCGAAAGCCACGACCGTCAGAGCCACCAGTACCGCGTGACGTTTCAGCGGCCCGCCGGCGCGACCGGGACAGTCGGTGACATCAGGATGTCGACGCGTCCGGGCATGACGCCAACGCTCTCGATCAACGGGCGGATGCCGTAACTTATAATTTCCGCAGCGCATGATCCACGGGCATACCGTCTGTCTCGAATTCCAGAGCACATATGAAATGCTGGACTTCGTCCAGGTCGCCAGCGATCACCTCGGCCGGCTGGCCGGGCTCGACGACGAAGCGCTGCACTGGGTCGGTGTGGCGGTGCGCGAGTCGGTGATCAACGCGATCAAGCATGGCAACGCCGGCGACGAAGGGAAGCGGGTGTGCGTCGAGTTCACTCCAATCGACACTCAACGTCCCGCCGGAATCGTCATACGCGTGCGCGACGAGGGGCCGGGCTTCGATCCCGAGGAGCTGCCGGATCCGCTGGCGCCGGAGAACATGTTGAAGTCGAGCGGTCGTGGCATCTTCCTCATCCGCAGCTTCATGGACGAACTCGTGCTGCGCCGCGCCCCTGAAGGCGGCATGGAGGTCGTCATGGTCAAGCGCGTCGGCGCGCCGGAATTCCTGCAGAACGCCAACGAGTGACGCCGCCCGATCCGGTGTTTCTCTCGACCGCGGTCGAGATCGTGCTGCGTGCGGGCGAGATCCAGATGGCCCGGCGCGAATCGGGCTTTCAGGTCGCAAAGAAAGGCACCATCGACCTCGTCACGGAAGTCGATCTCGAGTGCGAGCGCGTGTGCCGCGCCGTGATCGCGGAACGGTTCCCCGAGCACGGCATCCTCGCTGAAGAATTGAGCCGGCCCGATGAGCAGGTGTCGTCGCGGTACCGCTGGGTATTCGATCCGCTCGATGGTACGACCAACTACGCGCACGGCCTGCCGATCTTCTGCGCCTCGCTCGCACTCGAGATCGATGGCATCGCGGAAGTGGCCACGGTGTACGACCCGACGCGGCGTGAGCTCTTCACCGCGGAGCGCGGCGTCGGCGCCTTCGTCAACGGCATCCCCCTGCGAGTCTCGTCGACCGACGCGCTCCTCGATTCGCTGCTCGTGACCGGCTTTCCGTACGACGTGCACAAACAGACCGGCGATCTCGTCGAGATGTTCGGCGCGTTCCTGGGCAGCGCCCGGGCGGTCCGCCGCCTGGGATCGGCAGCGCTCGACTTGTGCTACGTCGCGGCCGGACGATTCGAGGGCTTCTGGGAACAGCATCTGAAACCGTGGGACGTCGCGGCCGGCGCGCTCATCGCCGCCGAGGCCGGCGGTCGCATCACCGGGATGGATGGATCCCCGTTCAACCCGGCCGCTGCGCATCTCGTGGCATCAAATGGTCACATTCATGACGCGATGCTCGACGTCATTCGCGGCGTGAAGGAGCGTCGTCGAAACCGGACGAACTGACCCCTCTCCGCAACACCCTGCCGTTTGGCTGCGCGTCTCTGCGCGGTTTTGGCTGGCATCCAACCTGCACTCCCGCGCCGTAGAGCTCGCAACGTGGGCTCCGGAGAGATCACATGTTGAACAGATTCATCGCAAGTGGAATCGTGTGCGCGGCGATGCTCGCCGGCGCCGGGACCGCCCATGCGCAGCAGCAGACTGTGAACTTCACGATTGGATATTTCGCGCCTCATGGCGAGGACGCGCGAACGGCCGGCGATGTGCTCGTGGCGAATCGCAATTTTCTCGTTTTCAATATCAACGACTTCGACACGGCCTCGGTAGGCGGCGAGTGGCTCTTTCCAGTGGGCGGGTTCCTCGAAGGCGGCATCGGCCTGAGTTTCTCCCGGCGTACCGTTCCGACGTTCTATCGGGATTATTTTGCGAACGACGGGACTGAAATCGTTTCGGATATGAAACTCCGAACCGTGCCGACGACGTTCAGCGTCCGCTTGCTGCCGCTTGGACACCACAATGGGTTTCAGCCGTACATCGGCGCCGGACTCGCCGTGATCGCGTGGCGCTACAGCGAGACCGGGGACTTCATCGACTTCAACAACAACAACGCTGTCTTCCGCGACTCGTTCGTGAACACTGGTGCGGATGTCGGTCCCGTCGTACTCGGGGGTATTCGTGGCGCCAGCCGTACGTTCAGCGCCGGCTTCGAGATCCGTTATCAGAGCGCCGAGGGCACACTCGACAACTCGTTCTCAGGACCGAAGATCGACCTCGGCGGGTGGACCTACAACGGTACGTTCGGTTTCAGGTTCTGACGCTGTAATGCAAAAGTCAAAATGCAAAATGCAAAAGGCGACAGGTAAGCCATTTTGCATTTTGCATCTTGCATTTTGAATTAGTCGCGCTTGTAAAGCGCGACTCCGCCACCCTCGCACACCCGTCGCATGTGATGCGTGAACGACGGGTCGCGGCGGATGCGCTCGGCCAGCACGTCGCCACCTTCCGCCTGCTCTTCGACGAGCATCCATCCTACGTGCGGCGCGGGACCCGTTTCGAGTGCCATATCCCAGAGCACACCGTTGCCTTCGTGAATGAAGTCGGTCAGCGCGAAACCCTCGTTCGACAGCTCCTGCATGTAGTGTGCGAGGGAGCCCATGCTCGCCAGCACCTTCTCGCCGTGATACTGACGCGCCAGACACGCAGTCACCTGCTGACGGGCGGCGCTGTTCGACGCATCGAGCTGCGACTCGAGCAGCAGTGGCGCCTGGCGTCCCCATGGTGGAGACTCGAATAGCGCCGAGCCGACGAGCAGCACGGAGAGCGCGGTACGCAGGGCAGGACGAGAGAGCCGGCCAACGGCGAGGCCGCAGAACGGGATGCACGCGCACGCCAGCGGCAGCATGTAGCGAATGCGGAAGGGATGTCCTTCATAGAAGGCAAACGACGGGACGGCCGCCGATGCAAAGAGTGCGATCGTCACGAGCAGTGCCGAATCGTGACGACGCGCCAGGGCTCGAATGAGGATCAGTCCGGCCATCGCCAGCGCGACGATCTCGATCACGTATCCACCAAGCCGATGCGTACCCCACCAGATCGAGAGGAGCGTCTTGCCCGCGAGCCCGTCGTAGGTCGGATCGGGAACATAGAAACCGCCCGACACGAGCCACGCGCCGACCGTGAGGCGGCTGTTGATGAGGAACAGCGCGACCGCCGCTGCAGGCCAGCGCGCCAGTCGCCACAGCTGCCGGGCGGTCGCGGCGGCCGGCAGGCCACGCGTCCACAGCACGATCCCCGCCGCGCAGATGGCGGCGGCGACGATCGGCCATGCCTCGTACCGCGTCCACGCGGCCGCGAAGAGCACCCAGCCGACTCGCATCGGACTGTCGGTCTCGGGTGAGTCGGCCAGCCATTCGTAGAGCCACAACACCGAGACGAGCGTCGCCGCGATGAGCAGCGGCTCGGTCATCGGCGTGGCGTGCATGTACACGAGATTCGGATTGAGCACCAGCAGCATCGTCGATGTAGCGGCGGCGACCGGTGAACCGGTGGCTCTCAAGACGAGTCGTGCGGTCGCCCACGCGGCGATGCCAAAGCACGCGATCGAGATCAGCGATCCGAAGGCGCCGGTGCGATACAGGATGTCGACCTGCGTGGGGAGGACCTGGATCAGATGGGGCAGCGGCAGCCACACGGCGCCGAGTTGCCGCCAGCCCGGTGTCAGGCTGTCGATGACCCGCCGCGCCACCACGAGATGCGCTTTGGCATCGTAGTGGCTGAGCACGAGCCCCGCGCGAAGGTAGACGATCCACGCGCCGAGCGCGACGATGACGGCCATCGCCGCCAGTCCATACTCGATTGAACGCTCGGCACGGTCCGACGACCGATCACGCTCGCGGGCTATAATCACGACGCTGCGCCCAGAATAGCGCACCACCTCACCTCTTGCGCGCTTTCATCATCTGGCTCAACTCCCTCGCTCTGGCGTTGGGCGGCCCCGGACTGTTCACGGTTGCATTTCTCGACTCGTCGTTTCTGTCCCTGCCGCAGATCATCGATGTGCTCGTGGTCCTGATGGTGATCGAGCACAAGGAGCGGATGCCCTATTACGCACTGATGGCAACGCTCGGGTCGGTGGTCGGCTGCTTCACGATCTACTTCCTCGCCGAAAAGGGCGGTGAGACCTTTCTGCACAAGCGGCTCTCGACGAGAGGCATCGAGCGCGCGCTCAACATGTACAAGCGGCATGGCCTGCTGGCGCTGATAGTGCCCGCGCTGCTGCCTCCGCCGTCGCCGTTCAAGCTGTTCGTGCTGGCGGCAGGCCTCGCCGAGGTTCGTCCGCTTTCGTTCGTCACGGCCATCGCCGCCGCCCGGGGAGCCCGATATCTGGCGCTTGGCCTGCTCGCGATCTATTACGGCGATGCGGCAGTCGAGTTGATGAAAACCAAGGGCACGGTCGTCGCGTCCGGGCTTGCAGGGATGATCGTGATCGGCGCCCTTCTCTGGTTCATCCTGCATCGGCGGCGCCGCCGCCTCGAGGCGGCGCGAGCCAAATGACATCCGCGCCAGAGATCTCCATCGTCGTGCCGCTGTACAACGAAGAGCCGAACGTTCGGCCGCTCTTCGAGGAGATCACCGCGGCCCTGCGCTCCACGAGCATCGCTTACGAGCTCATCCTCGTCGACGATGGGAGCCGCGATCGGACGTTTGGGGTGCTCGAGGAGCTGCAACGGCACGACCCGCGCGTGCGGGTGATTCGCTTCGTGCGCAACTTCGGTCAGACCGCGGCGTTCGCGGCCGGCTTCGCCTACGCGAGAGGGCGTTTCATCGTGACCCTCGATGGCGACCTCCAGAACGATCCAGCCGACATCCCGCGTCTGCTGGCCATCGCACACGACTTCGACATCGTGTGCGGGTGGCGGAAGGACAGGAAGGACGACTTCCTGACGCGTCACGTCCCGTCGGTCGCCGCCAACTGGCTCCTGGGTATCGTGAGCGGCGTGCGCATTCACGACAACGGGTGCTCGCTGAAAGTGTTCCGAGCGGAGGTCGTCAAACCGCTCAAGCTCCGACCGGGAAGCCACCGCTACCTGCCAGCGCTCGCGAGTCAGCTCGGAGGGCGGGTCACCGAGACAGTCGTGAACCATCGGGCGCGTCAGTTCGGGCAATCGAAGTACGGCCTCTCCCGCACCTTCAAGGTCATCTCCGACCTCGTGCACCTGCGAGGGCTGATGCGGGAGGCCGTAGACCCGACCGCGCATCTGCCCAAGCTGTACGAAGTCGCCACGGTTCTCGAGCAGCAGACGTAGTGTCCGCCTTTAGGCGGACCCCTGGCACGCGGCTCGCTTCAGCTGCGTGCTAGGATGGCTCGAAGACTATGTCGGTCGCAGTCAGCAGACGGCGCTTCACCGTGGACGATTACCAGCGGATGGAGGAGGCAGGGATCCTGCGCGCCGAAGACCGCGTCGAGCTCATCGACGGCGAGATCGTCACGAAGATGACGGCGGGGCCACGTCATTCGGCGAGCCTCGACCGCGCGGCTCGCTCTTTCATAACGAAAGTGGGCGAGTCTGCGATCGTTCGCGTGCAGGGGCCGGTCCGATTGGATTTGTACAACCTACCGGAACCGGATCTTGCCGTGCTTCGACCTCGCGCGGATTTCTACGTCTCGAATCATCCCGGTCCCGTCGACATCATGCTAGTCGTTGAAGTAGCCGAATCGTCGATTGACTACGACCGCGAAACCAAGGCATCGCTGTACGCTCGAGCCAATGTGCCCGAGTACTGGTTGGTCGATCTCAACGACAAGGTGCTGCTTCGTTACTCTTCGCCACGTGGCGGCGCCTACCAAAGCCTGCATCGACATCAACGCGGGGAGGCTCTTGCGCCACAGATGCTGCCTGAGTGTGTGGTTTCGACAGACGATCTCATTCCCGTCTAGCGCGCGCCGCGTCTAAAAGGCAAGACCCGGCCTACACTGTTGATATGTCCTATCGAAGTCCACTGGAAGCCCGCGTCGCGAAAAAAACGACCAAAGCCATCACCGATTTCAATCTGATCGAGGACGGCGATCGCATCATGGTCGGCCTCTCCGGCGGCAAGGACAGCTGGGCGCTGATGCAGACGCTCGACAACCTGCGCAAGCGGGCGCCGATCCGCTTCAGCCTGATCGCGGTCAACGTCGACTCCGGCTACAAGGATTTCAAGCACGGCGCGATCGCGAAGGCGTGCGAAGAGCGTGGCTGGGAATACCGCATCGAGCACACGGCGATCGGCGACGTCATGGACGATCTGCTCGAATCGAACGCGACGCCGTGCTCCTTGTGCGCGCGTCTCCGACGCGGCGTGCTCTATCGGATCGCGACCGAAGTGGGCGCCAGCAAGATCGCGCTCGGGCATCACTTGGACGACTTCATCGAAACGCTCCTCCTGAACCTGTTCTTCGCCGGCGCGCTCAAGGCGATGCCAGCGCGGCTCGTTTCGGACAACGGCGAGCATGTCGTCATTCGTCCCTTTGCCTATGTCGGTGAAGACGAGGCACGCCTCTACTGCAAGGAAGTGGGCCTGCCGATCATCGGCTGCTGCTGCCCGGCCTGCGGTGATCTGAGCCTGCAGCGTCAACGGGTGAAGCGGCTGATCATGGACCTCGAGGTCGAGCATGCGGGTGTCAAGCAGTCGATGCTCAAGGCGCTCGCCAACGTCATGCCGCGGCACCTGCTCGACACGCGCCTGAACCCGAGCGGCGAGTTGCGAGACAGCGTGGCGCTCCGGCTCGAAGAACAATCGCCGCCGCTGATTCAGATCCAGCAGTAAAGGGGTCGGGAGACCCCCTTAATGACTCCCGACCCCATATGCGAGCCGTCATTCAACGCGTGACCTCGGCACGCGTGCGCGTGGGCGACACCGTCATCGGCGAGATCGGCGCCGGGCTGCTCGTGCTCCTCGGGGTCAGCCGGCAAGACAGCGAGGCTGACGCCAAGTACGTGGCGAGCAAGATTCGTGACATGCGAGTCTTCGAGGGTGAAGCCGGGAAACCCATGGATCGATCCGTCGTCGACGTCGGCGGCGCTGTCCTCGTCGTCTCGCAGTTCACGCTCTATGGCGACATGCGCAAAGGCCGGCGCCCCTCATTCGATGAAGCGGCGCCGCCGGAATTGGCGCGCGCGCTCTACGAGGCAGTCGTGAGAGAATTGCAGGCGGCCAAAGTCCCCGTGGCCACAGGGCAGTTCCAGGCGATGATGCACGTCGAACTGGTCAACGATGGACCGGTGACGGTGCTCGTCGACAGCACACGACAATTCTGATGCGACATGTGTTCATTACAGCAGCGGTCACGCTGCTGCTGCCTGTGGCGGCGTCTGCGCAGCAGCGCCCGCTCGTGACCGAAGATCCCGAAACCATTGGCGCCGGCCGCCTCCTCATCGAAGGGGGATTCGACTACGGCCATGACATCTTCTACCCGGCGTCAGGGCTCGCCGGGAACCTGCTACGCGTGCCGCTCCTGGGCATCAGCGTCGGCGTCAGCTCGATCGCAGAAGTTCAGATCGATGGCGGCTTCTACAATCGCCTCGCGATCTCGGAACGCAGTCCGGCGCCGCTCTCCGACATGCTGACGGTGACCGGCGACAGCACGTCGGACGTCGAGGACGCCGTAGTCGCCATGAAGATCCGCGTGGCCGCCGAAACCGCGTCGCGACCCGCCTTCGGCGTCCGCTTCGCCACGAAGCTGCCGAACGCATCGAATGAAAGCGGCCTGGGCCTCGACACCACCGACTTTTTCGCGACCATCATCGGCGGCAAGACCGTGCGCTCGGTCCGCGTCGTCGGTAACATCGGGCTCGGGATTCTTGGCGATCCGACGCGCGGCGACCGGCAGAACGATGTCCTCGCCTACGGTTTTTCGCTTGCCCGTGCGATCACGCAGCCGGCAGAGGTCGTCGCCGAGATCAATGGCCAGATCGATACGAGAGCAGGCGCCCCGCCACCGGGGACCGGATCGCGCGGTCAGGTGCGAGTAGGTCTGCGCTACACGATCGGCGGCTGGCGCGCCGACGCCGCAATCCTGACTGGCATCACGAGCCGCGATCCGAGCATCGGGTTCGCCGGGGGCTTCACCTACGTGTTCGACGCCTTCAAGATTCCCTGATGCCCGAAGTCCGAGTCGTCAAGGCACACGCGTACGGGAACGACTTTCTGTGTATTCCCGCGTCAGACGTGCATGAAGGCCTGTCCGCCCTGACTCGTGCGATGTGCAACCGCCATCACGGAATCGGCGCCGATGGCGTCATGGTGTACGAGTTCCGCGATCGTGGCGCGACGATGAGGCTGCTCAATGCCGACGGCAGTGTATCGGAGCTGTCGGGCAACGGCATGCGGTGTCTGGCCGCGCTGGTCGCGCGCACGCAGGGTCTCGCCCTGGGAGCGACGCTGACGATCGAGACGGATGCGGGCGTCAAGACGCTGGAGTTGCTCTCGAGAGATCGTGAGCGCTACACGTTCAGGGCCTCGATGGGGCAACCGGCCGAGCTGCGTGAAGCCTCGATCACCGCCGCCGGAGAAAGGATCACGGCTTCGATCCTGCGGATCGGCAACCCGCAATGCGTCGTGCTCGGCCGCCTGCCGAGCAAGGAGCGCTTCGAGCGGCTGGGCCCGGCCCTGTCGACGCACGAGATGTTTCCGCAAGGCACCAACGTCGAATTCGCGCAAGTGGAAGGGCGCGATCGGGTCCACATCATGATCTGGGAACGCGGCGTGGGACCGACGACCTCCTCGGGGACCGGTTCGTCTGCCTCGGCGGTGGCCGCTGCTGCTCATGGTGGCGCGGCCCGCACGGTCGACGTGATTGCTCCCGGCGGAACCCAGCGCGTCGAGTGGGAGGACGATGGGGTCTATCTGACCGGATGGGCGGAAGTCGTGCTCGACGGTCACTGGCTCTGGTAGATCCTGCGTACTCGACTTACTTCTTGCGTCGCGAAGATTGCGTAGTGCCGGAGGCAGCCGGCGGCGCCAGAATCTGCCGAATCTTTTCTTTTACGCCCACCAGCGTGCGCTGCGCGCCCTCGTAGTCCTCAGCCTGAATGGCCTTGCTCGCTTTTTGCACCTCTCCGTCGTAGAGGGTCAGCGCCTGTTTGCCGCGGCGTGCTCGCGCCGGCGTCAGCGTTCCGAGCTGATCGCGAGTTTGGACGATGAGCGAACTGACTTCGGCCAGCGCGCGTTCGGCATCGCCGCGCAGACGCGAGCGCGTATCGGCAGCGGTGCGCGCCGCATTCTGCGCCTGCTCGCGGCTTTCGAGCGCGTGATTGAGCGCGAGCCGGTAGTCGCGATCGGTGACGGCGTCGTTGGCTTGCTTGAGCGCGGTCTGCGCGGCGGCGTATTCGGTCGAGGCATAGCGATCGGCGCCTGCGGCACGGGCGGCGTCGATCGCGCCCTGGGCTTGATCGATTTCCTTGTGTGGGGGTGTGCCACAAGCGGGCGCGACGAACATCATGACCAGACACGCCGCACCGAGTCGATACCGGCATCGCATGAAGGACTGAGTATAGATGAAAGATGTTGCACCACACGATCGGCCGCGCGAGAAGCTGGAGCGATTGGGCGTCGCCGCGCTCGGCGACAACGAACTGCTCGCGCTCGTGGTCGGTGGCGGCGTGCGAGGCTGCGGCGCGCTCGAGATGGCCAACCGTTTGATCGAGTTCGTCGGCGGTCTTCATAATTTTACGCGCATCGGCGCCGGCGACTTGCGCGCGGTCAGCGGCGTTGGCCGTGCCCGCGCGGCCCAAGTGATCGCCGCGGTCGAATTCGGTCGACGCACCCTCGTACGCGACACGGTCGAACGGCCTCGGTTCACCTCGCCTGGCGCGCTCGCGGCGTACCTCCTTCCGTTGTATGGCGCATCCGCGGTCGAGCAGTTCGGCCTCGTCATGCTGGACACGAAGCACCGCGTCATTCGCACGAAGATCGTGTCGATCGGCGGGCTCGACGCGACCGTCGTGCAGCCGAGAGAAGTGTTCCGCGAAGCGGCCGCCAGCGCCGCGGCTGCGATCGTGCTGTTTCACAATCACCCGTCCGGCGATCCGACGCCGAGCCCGGACGACTTCGTGCTGACGTCGCGGATGGTGCACGCCGGCGACGTCATGGGCATCGACGTCATCGATCACATCGTCCTCGCCGATCAGAGCTACTACTCGCTGGTCGAATCGGGCAGCGTAGCGCTGCGGCGGCAGCGGCGCGCGGCTGATAAGATTGACGGGACGTGAAGACCCTGTATCTGGACTGCTTCTCGGGCGCCTCCGGGGACATGCTGCTTGGCGCGTTGATCGATGCCGGTGTGCCCCTGGACGAGGTGCGCCGCGCGCTCGGGAGTCTTGCGCTCTCGCCCGAGACCATCTGGACCGAACACGTCACGCGCGCCGGCGTGAGAGCGACGAAGTTCTGTGTGCGCGGCGAAGAGGCTCAGGTGCATGCGGCTGCCGGCGTGCACGGTCATTCGCGCAGTGATTTGCGCAGTGATTCGCGCAGTGATTTGCACAGCCACGAGCACTCACACACGCACGATCACGCCGATCATCACGTTCATCAGCACGGAGACGCGCATCATCACGACCATGGCCAGGTGGCGCACGGTCATCGAACGTTGCCGGAGATCGCGGCGTTGATCGATCGCTCGGCCTTGAGCAGTGCTGGAAGAGATCGCGCCAAGCAGTTGTTCGTGAGACTGGGCGAGGCCGAAGCCGCGATTCACGGCACCTCGCTCGAGCGCGTGCACCTGCACGAAGTCGGTGCCCTCGATTCGATCATCGACATCGTCGGCACCGTGTTCGCGCTCGAGCAGCTTCAGGTCGAGCGTGTCGTGTCGTCACCGCTGAACGTTGGCAGCGGGTCGATTCGGTCGGCGCACGGGTTGTACCCCGTGCCAGCACCCGCTACGCTTCGACTGCTGACGGGTGCCCCGGTGTACTCCGGACCGCAACAGGCCGAAATGGTCACGCCTACAGGAGCGCTGCTCGTCACGGCCTACGCGCAGGCCTATGGATCGGTGCCGGCGATGCGTGTGAGCGCGATCGGGTACGGCGCGGGGACACGCGACCTCCGCGACATGCCGAACGTGCTTCGGGTGATCATCGGGGAGTCGGACGCGGCCGCCGCGCACCAGACGGTCGTCGTTCTCGAAGCCGAGATCGACGACATGAACCCGCAGATCTTCGGCGTGCTGATGGAGAAGGTCCTGGCGCAGGGTGCCCTCGATCTGTTTTACACGCCGATTCAGATGAAGAAGGGTCGACCTGGCATGCTCGTGACGATCATCGCTCCGCCCGAACGACGTGACGCCCTCACCGCCCTGATCTTCCGCGAGACGACGACGATCGGCGTGCGGTACCGTGAGATGGCGCGAGAGTGCCTGGATCGCGAGACGATCACGGTGGAGACGCCGCTCGGATCAGTACGTTTCAAGATCGCCCGCCGCAACGGTGAAGTGCTCAATGCGTCGCCCGAGTTCGACGACTGCGTCCGGCTCGCCGCCGAGCACGACGTGCCCGCCAAGCACGTGCAGGCGCTGGCCACGCAGGCGTACCTCGACGCAAAGAATCGGGGGTTATGACCGCGTCTTACATCACCACGCCGATCTACTACATCAACGCGCAGCCTCACGTGGGACACGCCTACACCACGATGCTGGCGGATGCCGTCGCACGCGCGCGGCGCCTGATGGGCGAGGATGTGTTCTTTCTCACGGGGACCGACGAGCATGGGCAGAAGGTCGAACGGGCTGCGCAGAAGTCCGGGCTCGCCACGCCGGCCTTCGCGGACCAGGTGTCCGCCGCCTTTCGACAGATGTGTCGCGATCTGTCGATCTCGAACGACGACTTCATCAGGACGACCGAGCCACGCCACTACGCCGCCGCCAAGGAGATCTGGACGCGCGTGCAGAAGGCGGGCGACATCTACAAGGGCGAGTACGAAGGGTGGTACTGCACCGTCGATGAGATCTTCGTTCCGGAGGCGCAGCTCATCGACGGGAAGTGTCCGACCTGCGGCAGCAAGGTAGAACGGCTGAAGGAGGAGAGCTACTACTTCCGCCTGTCGAAGTACCAGCAGCGGCTGCTCGATTTCTACCGGGATCATCCCGACTTCGTCCAACCCGAGTTCCGGCTGAACGAAGTGCGGACGTTCGTCGAGGCCGGCTTGCAGGACCTCAGCATCAGTCGCACGTCGTTTCGCTGGGGAATTCCGGTCCCGGGTGACCCCCAACACGTGATGTACGTGTGGTTCGACGCGCTGACGAACTACCTCACGGCTCTTGGATTCGGATCCGGCCGCCCTGACGAAGGATCGCGCATCGCGCGCTATTGGCCGACGGTCACGCATTTCATCGGGAAGGAAATCGTGCGGCAGCACGCCCTGTACTGGCCGGCGTTTCTGATGTCCGCCGGGATTCAGCCGCCTCGTCGCATCGTCGCGCACGGGTTCTGGCTGATGGGCGGCGCGAAGATGTCGAAATCGCTCGGCAATGTGGCCCGCTATCAGGACTACGCCCGGATTTTCGGCCTCGATGGGCTGCGCTACTTCGCGTTGCGCGAGATGCCGCTTGGCCAAGACGCCAATTTCTCGGATGAAGGCATCCTGACGCGGTTCAATGCCGACCTCGCCAACGACCTCGGCAACCTCGTGAGCCGTGCGACAACCATGGTGCACCGGTACCGAGGCGGCACGGTGCCCGACCCGCCGCCCCCTGCGAAACTCGCGCTCGATCTCGAGCTCGAGTCGGCCGTGGCCGCCACCATCGCTGCAGTGAAGGCGAATTTCACGGCGTCTCAGGTCAGCCTGGCGCTGCAGGACACCTGGAGCCTGATTCGCCAGGTGAACAAGTACATCGTCGAACGCGAACCGTGGACGCTGGCCAAGGACGATGCGAAGACTGCGGTGCTCGATCAGACGCTCTACCACGCCGCCGACGCGCTGCGGGTGATCGCGGCGCTGGTCGACCCGGTGATACCCGATGCAGCCGCCCGGATTCGGACCATGCTCGGAATCACGGCGGAATCGTGGACCCGTCTGGCCGCGGGCACGCTTGCGCCAGGAACGCGACTCGGTCCGGTGGAACCGCTCTTCCCGCGGATCGAAAAAACCTTAGAGGAGCTTCGCGGAATGACCACTGTCAACGACTCAACACCCGCTCCGCCGCCCGCGCCTCCCACGCCCGCGGCGCCGGCCGTTCCAGCGCCGGCAGTCGCGAGTCCCGATGGACGTATCGCGATCGACGATTTCATGCGAGTCGAGCTGCGCGTGGCGAAAGTGCTCGAGGCGGAGGCGGTACCGAAATCAAAGAAACTGGTCAAGCTGAAGGTCGACGTCGGGACCGAGCAGCGGACCATCGTCGCGGGCATCGCGGAGGCCTACCAGCCCGATCAACTCGTCGGCCGTACGATCGTCATCGTTGCGAACCTCAAGCCGGCCAAGTTGATGGGCATCGAATCCAACGGCATGGTGCTCGCCGCGAGTCCGGAGGGAGGGTTGCCGTCGCTCGTCGCCGTCGACCCGAATCTCCCCGCCGGTTCGCGAGTACGGTGATCGATTCTCACTGTCACCTCGCGGGAGACGAGTTCAGCGGGGACCTTGCGGCCGTGGTGTCGCGTGCCCAGGCCGCAGGGGTCTCCGCGGCGCTCGTCATCCTCGGAGCCGAGGATGAGGCCGAGCGCGCGCGTGCGGCAACGGTCTCGGCCGCGTGGAGTGCGGTCCGCTTTTCCATCGGCGTTCATCCGCACAAAGCCGCTCATTTCAGCAGCGATGCGGAGGAAGCCGGTCGTACGGTTCAAAGCGCGATTCAGTCGGCGCCGCTGGCGCGAGCCGTCGGCGAGATCGGACTCGACTATCACTATGATTTCTCACCGCACGACGTGCAGCGCGCGGTGTTTCGCGTGCAGCTTCAGCTGGCGCGCGAGATGAAGCTCCCGGTCGTGATCCATACGCGCGAAGCCGACGCGGATACGTTCCAGATTCTCCGGGACGAGCGCGCGGGGGACGTCGGGGGCGTCTTTCACTGTTTCACCGGCGACCGCGACATGGCGAAGCGCGGGCTGGACCTCGGCTTTCACCTGTCACTGGCGGGCATCGTGACGTTCCCGCGTGCGCTCGAGCTGCAGGAAGTCGCGCGGCTCGTGCCGCTCGATCGTCTGCTCGTCGAGACCGACAGTCCGTACCTCGCGCCCGTGCCTCATCGCGGCAAGCGCAACGAGCCGGCTCACGTCATCCGCGTCGCTCAAGTCGTCGCTGATCTCAAGGCAACATCGATCGACGCGATCGAGGAGGCGACTTCAAAGAACTTTGCGCGATTGTTCGTCCCGTAACTCCTACAGACCACACGGATTAGGGCGTGCCGCGCGTTGACACTCCGCGCGCGGATGTGTTCTGATCGTGCAGCTTGAATCCCACCGCGCAGAAACCTTCCGCCGCCGTTCTTGCGCAGCTGTTCGAGCCGATTCGCGACGACCTTCGAGGTGTCGAGCGCGAGTTCGCCCGTCACGTGCAGTCGCAGGTCGCGCTGATCCCGACGATCGGCAACTACATTCAGGATGGGGGAGGGAAGCGGATTCGCCCCGCCGTGCTGCTGATGGCCGCACGCATCGCCGGCTACACCGGTGAACGAGCGGTCCTGTACGCGTCCGTCCTCGAGTTCATCCACACCGCAACGCTGGTGCACGACGACATCATCGACGAAGCGGAGCTCCGGCGCGGACGCGAGGCCGTGCATACGCGGTGGGGGAATCACATCACGGTGCTCTTCGGCGATTTCCTGTATCTCAAGTCGATGTCGCTGGCGCTGACGCAGGACAACCTCGAGATCATCCGGCTGTTGTGTGACGTGACGCTGCGCATCGTCGAAGGCGAGATCTACCAGCTGACGAAGAACGGCTCGGTCGATCTGACCGAGGAGGAGCATTTCGATATCGTCAAGCGGAAGACGGCGTATCTCTTCGCCGGTTGCGCCCGCATCGGCGGCATGCTCGGACCGACCACCCGCGAGCAGCAGGAAGCGCTGTGGGATTACGGGCTCAACATCGGGATGGCGTTCCAGATCGTCGACGATCTGCTCGACTTCACCGGCGAGCCGGGCGCCCTCGGGAAGCCGGTCGGCGGCGATCTTCGCGAAGGCAAGATGACGCTTCCCGTGATTCACCTGCGGGAGCGTGGCGACGCGCGCGCGAAAGCGCTGCTCCGCAAGGTCGTCACCTCGCGCGACGTGAGCCTCGACGAATGGCTCGAGATACGGACCATGCTCGGGCAGTGCCGTTCGATCGACTACGCGCAACGCGTGGCGCTCGACTACGTCGAGCGCGCCAAGAAGACCCTGTACGCGTTCCCGTCTTCCGACGCGCGAGACGCCCTGATGTATCTCCCCGATTACGTGGTCTCACGGGATCGATAGGTGTAATGCAGAATTCAACATGCAAAATGCAAAAAGGTGGTGGCCGTTTCGTTTTGCATTTTGAATGTTGAATTTCGCATGACACATCTCCCATGGACCCGGCCGCACGAATCGAACACCTCCGTCGCGAAATCCGCCGTCACGAAGAGCTCTACTACGTCCTCAATCAGCCGGAGATCGCCGACGCCGAATTCGACGCGTTGATGCGCGAGCTCCAGCAGCTCGAGACCCGGCACGCAGATCTCGTGACCCCGGATTCGCCGACGCAGCGCGTGAGCGGACGCGTCAGCGAAGGCTTTCAGAACGTTCAGCACGCCGAGCCGATGTTGAGCCTCGACAACGCGTACGACGAGGCCGAACTGCGGGCGTTCGACGAACGCGTTCGACGAGGCCTGGCCGAAGCCGGCCAGAAGTGCGACCACGTCGATTACGTCGTCGAGCTCAAGATCGACGGCTTGAGCATCGCGTTGACCTACGACGATGGGAGGTTCGTCCGCGGCGCCACGCGTGGCAACGGTGTACTTGGTGAGGACGTGACGACGAACGTGCGCACCATCCGCGCGATCCCGCTGCGACTGTCCGAGCCGGTGCCCGGGACGATCGAGATTCGCGGCGAGGTCTATCTGCCGCGGCAGGCCTTCGAGAAGATGAACCGCGAACGCGAGGAGAACGAGGAACCGCTCTTCGTGAACCCGCGCAACGCCGCCGCGGGAGCGCTTCGCAATCTGGATCCGGCGCTCGTCGCCAAGAGAGGCCTCCGGTCGTTCACTTATCAGCTGGTCGACGAACGCTCGCGCCCTCCGACCCACACAGAGACGCTGAAGCTGCTGGCACGCTGGGGCCTGCCGGTCGAGCCGCATTGGACATCGTGTCACGGTGTCGACGAGGTCTGGGCCTTCTGTCAGACGTGGGCCACCGAGCGGCGCACCCTGGGATTCGACACCGATGGCGTGGTGATCAAAGTCGATGCGATCGATCTGCGTCGGCGGCTCGGGACGACGAGCAAGTTTCCACGCTGGGCGGTTGCGTTCAAGTATCCCGCCGAACAGAAAACGACGCAGCTGAAGGAGATCGCGGTCAACGTCGGGCGCACAGGCGCCGTGACGCCGTTTGCGGTGCTCGAACCCGTGTTCGTTGGCGGCACCACGGTGTCGATGGCGACGCTGCACAATGCCGACGACATCGCACGCAAGGATATCCGGGAGCGAGACTGGGTCACCGTCGAGAAGGCTGGAGACGTGATCCCGCGTGTGGTCGGACCCGTCCTGAGCAAGCGTCCCGCCGACTCGCAGCCCTGGGCGATGCCGGCGGCTTGCCCGCGATGCGGGAGCGCCCTGCATCGCGAGGAGGAAGAAGCGGTCTGGCGCTGCGAGAACGTCTCGTGTCCCGCGAAGCTGCAGCGCGGCCTCGAGCACTTCGCCTCGCGCGGGGCGATGAACATCGAAGGCCTGGGAGAATCGCTGGTCGCGCAGCTGATCGAACACGGTCTCGTTCATGACTACGCGGATCTGTACACGCTGACTGTTGAACAACTGGCGGCGCTGACGAGCTCATCGCAGCGGAGTGACGGCAAGACGATCGAGCGTCGCTTCGGAGAGAAGAACGCCGCCAAGGTCGTTCAGCAGATCGAGCGCAGCAGAGAAAACCATTTGTGGCGCCTGATCTACGGGCTCGGGATTCGTCACATCGGAGAGCGGGGAGCCCAGGTCCTCGCGCGTGCATTCGGATCGATGGAGGCGTTGACGTCCGCGTCACTTCACCAGTTGCAGGCGACCAACGAGGTCGGGCCCGTGCTGGCCGAGTCAGTAAAGAACTGGGTCGACGAGCCCCGCAACCGTGAACTGGTCGACCGCCTGCGTCTGGCCGGCGTGCGGACGGAAGTGCCCGAAGACGAGCGGAAAGCCGCCGCTGGGCCAAAACCGCTCGCCGGCAGGACATACGTCATCACTGGAACGCTTTCCACGATGACCCGTGAGCAGGCGACAGAGGCCCTCGAACGTCTGGGGGCCAAGGTCGCCGGGTCGGTCAGCAGGAAGACAACCGGGGTCATCGTCGGGGAGGAAGCGGGCAGCAAGGCCGACAAAGCCCGTGAACTCGGCGTCCCGACGCTCGATGAGGAGCAGTTTGCAGTTCTGATCGCTGCTCCCTGAATCCTCTTCAAGCCTGGCCCCTTGCTGGCCCCTGCCCCCCTCCCTGCCCCCTTATAATGTCGGTAAATGCCTCGGCGCTTCCTCTTGGTGACGGTGTGCCTGGTGGCGACCGTCTCGTTTCTGGTCGGGCTCATCGTCGCCGGGTCGATGATACCGGCTCCAGCGCAATCCGCGCCGACCAGCAGCTCCGCGACTGTCCGATCGAGGCTGACTGCGGCAGGCGGACCGATCGTCGGCTCGTTTGCCGACATCGCCGACACATTGAACCCGGCCGTCGTCAACATCGACGCCAGTTCGCGCGGCGCAGCGCGGACGAAACGGCGATCCGAGTTCCAGCTTCCCGAGCCGCCTGATCTGTTCGGCCGCCCCCCCGAGCGGGAACGCGACGGCCCACGGCGCGGCGCAGGCACCGGTTTCATCATCGATGCGAGCGGCTTGATCCTGACGAACCACCACGTGATCGAGGACACCGATCGGATCATGGTGCGCCTCGCGGATGGGCGGACCTTCAAGGCCCAGCGCGTCGGATCGGATCCCGATACCGACATCGCCCTCATCAAGGTCAATTCGCCGCGTCCGCTTCCATACGCCGTGCTCGGGAATTCGGACTCGCTGCGTGTTGGCGAATGGGTCATGGCGATCGGCAACCCGCTCGCGTATGAACACACGGTCACGGTCGGGGTCATCAGCTTCATCGGGCGAAAACTGTTCAACTCGTCGCTCGATCGCTACATTCAGACGGACGCCGCGATCAACTTCGGGAACAGCGGGGGACCGCTCATCAACACACGGGGTGAGGTCATCGGGATCAACGCAGCGATCAGCTCGCGTGCCTCGAACATCGGGTTTGCCGTGCCGATCAATCAGGCGAACGCGATTCTCCCCCAGCTGCGCGAGAAGGGACGGGTGTCGCGCGGGTACATCGGCGTCGCGCTTCGCGATGTGGATGCCGATCTCCAGCGCTCGCTGAACCTGAGCACGTCAAACGGAGCACTGGTTCAGGACGTGACGGCCGGATCTCCGGGTGCCCGTGCAGGGCTGCGGCCCTACGACCTGATCGTCGCCGTCGACGGCAAGCCGGTGGTGCGGAACGACGAGCTCATTCAGACGATTGCGTCGCGGGCGCCGGGAACGATGACTGCGCTGCAGGTGCTGCGAGACGGACGCTCGATCAATGTGGCCGTGAAGCTGTCGGAGCGGCCGCCGGGCCGTCAGCCGACGACGCAGTCCGACGTGGCCGTGCCCTCGAATCAGCAAGGACCGGCGCTCGGCATGTCGGTGCGGGAGATCGATCCCGAGTTCGCGCAGCGGTTCAATCTTCCGAAAGGGCTGGAAGGGGTGATCGTCTCGCGCGTCGAGCCGATGAGCCCAGCGTATGATGCCGACATCGAGCGGGGACACGTCCTGCTCGAAATCAATCGGCAGCCGGTGCGATCGATCGACGACTACCGTCGTCTCACCGCCCGTGCGCGTCCCGGTGAGGCGATGGCGTTTTACGTCTTCAAGCCCGAGATCCCGCGGCGCGAACTGCATACCGTCAAGATCGACTGACCCGTCCGACCGTGCCTTCGATGAAACCGAAAGTTCTAGTCATTGACGACGAGGCCGCGATCCGCGACTCGCTCAAGATGATCCTCGAGTACGAGGACTACCAGTTCGTCGGCGCGGCAAGCGGGCAGGACGGGCTCGCGACCGTGCAGCGCGAGCGTCCCGATGTGGTGCTGCTCGACATCAAGATGCCCGGCATGGACGGCATGGAGGTCCTGCGTCAGCTTCGCGCCCATGACGACACGCTGCCGGTGGTGATGATCTCAGGTCACGGCACGACGTCGACGGCCGTGGAGGCGGTGCGCACTGGCGCCGTCGACTTCCTGGACAAGCCGCTCAGCAGCGAGCGCGTGATCGTCACGCTGCAGAACGTGCTGAGGCAGTCGGAGCTGCGCACGGAGAACCGCGATCTGAAGATCGCGATGGAATCGAAGTACGAGATCGTCGGCCAGAGCCCGGCGCTGCGATCCGTGCTCGAGGCGGTGACGCGCGCCGCACCGACCAATGCCACGGTCATGCTGCTCGGCGAGAGCGGTGTTGGCAAAGAGCTCGTCGCGCGCACGATCCATCGCAACAGCCCGCGCGCCGGCCAGCGGTTCGTCCAGGTCAATTGCGCGGCGATTCCAGAAGAGTTGATCGAGTCGGAGCTCTTCGGCCACGAAAAGGGATCGTTCACCGGCGCCACCGAGAAGCAGGTCGGCAAGTTCGAGCAGGCCGATCGCGGCACGATCTTCCTGGATGAAGTGGGCGACATGAGCCAGAAGACCCAGGCCAAGGTCCTTCGCGTGCTGCAGGAGCAGGAAGTCGAACGTCTGGGCTCGGCGCGCACGATCAAGGTCGACGTGCGCGTGATTGCGGCAACGAACAAGAACCTCGAGGAGGCGATCGAGCGGGGAGAGTTCCGTGAAGATCTCTACTTCCGCCTCAACGTCATTCCGATCGTGGTGCCGCCGCTCCGCGAGCGGCGCGAGGACATCCCGCGACTCGTACAGCATTTCGCGAAGCGGACGGCGGAAGAGCACAACCTCAAGCCGAAACGCTTCGACTCGGCCGCGCTCGATGCGCTGCAGCGCCATCGCTGGCGCGGCAACATTCGCGAGCTGCGCAACACGGTCGAGCGGCTGATGATCATGACGCCGGCCGATATCGTACGCGCCGATGATCTGCCTCCCGATGTGCGGAACGGCGACTCGTATCGAGCCCCCGTCATCGAGTCGGCACCGGCACCCAAGAGCGGAGACGCGCAGCCGGCAAGCCCGGCCACGCTTCGAGCGTTCAAGGACGCCGCCGAGCGGGCGTATCTCGTGCAGAAGCTGCGCGAGAATGCGTGGAACATCTCGAAGACCGCCGAGATCATCGACACGCCCCGCAGCAATCTGTACAAGAAGCTCGAACAGTACGGGATCAAACAGGAAGTCGACGGCTAGATAGGTCCTTGGGCCTTGGTGCTTGGTGCCTGGTCCATGCGGTAGTCCTTGTCCGATGTCCGGTTCGCAGCTGCGAGAAAGCTCGAGTTGGACCAAGGACCAAGAACAAAGTACCAAGGACATCGATCAAGCGTGACGAGTTGCCCACACGGTACAATTGATCCGTCGCAGTCAGCCAGACAACCGCCCGCCTTCGCACCTCGGTGCTTCGGCGCGGCAGGCTCTGAAAGGAGCTTGCCCACCGTAGCCCGAAAGGGCGTCGGTGGGAGGAAAGTCCGAACTCCGCAGGGCAGTGCGCCGGGTAACGCCCGGGCAGGGCAACCTGACGGACAGTGGCACAGAAAACACACAGCCTACTCCCGCCATCGTGGCGAAAGCCGCGAAGGGGGACGGCAATGGTGAAAAGGTGCGGTAAGAGCGCACCGCGCCGGCGGCAACGTCGGTGGCAGGCAAAACCCCGCACGGAGCAAGGCCAAATAGGGTGGCTTTGGCGCAAGCCTGACAGACGGCCCGTCTGTCCGCGTCGCCAAGGCTATGGCGGATTCGCCGTAGCTTTAGCGGAGGCGAAAGCCACCGGGTAGGTCGCTGGAGCCGGCGAGCGATCGCCGGCCTAGAGGAATGGTTGTCGTCTCGCCGTAGCGCCGCAAGGCGCGAAGGTGGAGAAACAGAATTCGGCTTATCGGCTGGCTGCGACACTTAAGAGCAAGGAATATACAATTCCATTCATGACCACTCGACGCGTCCTTGCGGCAGCCGCCCTCGTCGGTGCGGCTGCGATCGCCACCATCGCACAAGCGCCACAGGGACCGCAAAGCCAGGGTGCATTGCAGCAGCGCCCCGGCGCCGATCGCACACCTGAGTTTCCTGTTCCGAACATCCGCGAGTACAAGCCGCATTCGACGTTGGTGGTGCCTCAGCACCCGGTGCCGCGTGCGAAGTTTCCGGTCATCGACATTCACAGCCATCAGCCGGCCCCGATCCCGGAGCAGCAGTTCGAGACGCTCGTGAAGTCGATGGATCCGCTGAACCTCCAGCTCCTCGTGAACGCGTCAGGGGTCAGTGGCGAGCGCCTCGTGCAGAGCATCGCCGCCCTCAAGGCAAGCAAATACAAGGACCGGATGGTCCAGTTTGCGACCATCAACTGGGGTCAGACCATCGCCCCCGGATTCGGGGAACGCGCCGCGAAACAGCTCGAGGCCGACGCCAAGGCCGGCGCGCTCGGCGTGGGCGAGATCATGAAGAACTTCGGGCTGCGCGTGAAGAAGAGCGACGGCTCGCGCCTCAAGCTCGACGATCCCGAGCTCGATCCGATCTGGCAGACGGCGGCGCGCCTCAACATCCCCATCTTCATTCACACCGCCGACCCACAGGAGTTCTTCCAGCCAATCAACCTGGCCAACGAACGCTGGCTGGAGCTCGCGCTCTACCCCGATCGCCGGTATCCCTCGTCGCAGTTCCCGACGTGGGAGGAGCTGAACGGTGAGCGCGACCGTCTCTTCAAGCGCAACCCCAAGACGACGTTCATCACGGCGCATATGGGGTGGCACGCCAACGACCTGGCGCGTCTGGGGAAGATGTTCGACGAGATGCCGAACCTGTACACCGAAGTCGGCGCCATCCTCTACGACCTCGGACGTCAGCCCCGGGCCGCGCACGATTTCTTCATCAAGTATCAGGACCGGATTCTGTTCGGGAAGGACAGCTATCAGCCCGACGAATTCCCGTATTACTGGCGCGTCTTCGAAACCAATGACGAGTACTTCGATTACTACCGCGACTATCACGCGTTCTGGAAACTCTACGGGCTTGGACTGCCCGACCAGGTGCTCCGCAAACTTTATTACCAGAACGCGCTGAAGCTCTTTCCGGGTCTGCCTCGCGCCGGCTTCCCCCAATAGGAGCCGTCTCCATGGCCTCATATCTCGTGACTGGAGGCGCGGGCTTCATCGGCTCGCACCTCTGCGAAGAACTGGTCCGTCGCGGCGAACGCGTTCGCGTCGTCGACAGTCTCATCACCGGCAAACGCGCGAACCTCGCGCATCTGCCCAAGGTCGAGTTCATCGAGGGCGACCTCGCGAACCTCGACGTCGCACGTCGCAGCGTGCAGGGTGTGGAGTACGTCCTCCACCAGGCCGCGATTCCGTCCGTGCCCCGGTCGGTCGAAGATCCAATCACCTCGAACCGCGCGAACATCGACGCGTCGGTGAATCTGCTGGTCGCCGCCAGGGACGCCCGCGTACGCCGGGTCGTCTACGCGGGCTCGTCCTCCGCGTACGGAGACTCCGAAACTCTGCCGAAGGTGGAGACGATGGGGACCGCCCCGTTGTCGCCGTATGCGTTGCAGAAGCTCGTCGTGGAGCAGTATTGCGCGCTGTTCACGTCGCTCTACGGCCTCGAGACCGTCACGATTCGTTACTTCAACGTGTTCGGTCCACGTCAGGATCCCTCGTCGCCGTATTCAGGCGTCATCTCGCTCTTCATCAGCGCACTGTGCGAGGGGCGACAGCCGACGATCTTCGGCGACGGCGAGCAGACACGCGACTTCACCTATGTGGCCAACGTGGTCGATGGCGTCCTGCGAGCGAGCCAGTCGGCCGGCGTGAGCGGGGAAGTGATCAACGTCGCGACCGGCGGGCGGATCTCGCTGAATCAACTGTTCAGGACCGTGCGCGATCTGGTCGGCGCCAGGATCGAACCCGCGTATGGGCCGCCGCGTGCGGGCGACGTGAAGGACTCGCAGGCTGACATCGGGAAGGCCCGCCGGTTGCTCGGCTACGAGCCGCGTGTGACATTCGAGCACGGCCTGAAGAACACCGTCGAGTGGTACCGCGAATCGCAATCGGCTGTTGGCGCTCGTGCGCGCGAGACGTGAAGGCGAGCGACGGGACGCGAGAGCGTGACTCACGTCCTCCTCGCCGATGACCGCGATTGCACCAGGATTACGAGGTCAGCTCCATCAGCTCTTTGTAATCGAAGTGCGCGCTGATGTTTCCCGGCTGGCTCACGAACAGCGGACCGAAGCTGGCGTTCTGATCGTGCATCACGTTCAGCATCTTGATCATTCGCGTCTGCAGATCGGGAATGGCCGCCTGGCCGGCGAGTCCCGCGAGCACCGCCGCCGCGACTGCGTGAGCCGCGAACGCGTCAGATCCGAAGTTGTTCGGAAGCGGTCCTTGCGCAATCAGCATGGCGCGCAGCCGATCGGCGATCTTCTCATCCGCATTCCGCCAGTTCTGAATACGGCCCAGCGGCGTCCGCTCGAGGCTCCGCAGCCGCGTCGTCACGACCGTCTGCGCGACGATGGCGGCAGATTTTTCGGCTTGCGCCGGCGTGACCGCGCGCCCGGCGATCGTGATGCGGCGCATATCCTTCACGGTTTCCGCGCGGATCACGTCGGCCCAGCGATTGTGATCGTCGAATTCCAGCAGGCGCACGGTCGCTGAGGCCAGGAACCCGCGCAGGACGTCGGCAGGATGCGGATCGTCCGTGGGACCGTCGCTGCGCAGGAGCCCGTCGAAGCCGCGGAAGAACGCGATGAGACCAATGCCGGCCGCCGGTCCCATGTTCAGGATGCCCATCACGTCCGAGGCGGTTTCGTCGATCCGTTCCGACCAGTATTCCGCCAGGCTTCTGAGTCCCCCGGCAGTGAGGGCATCGGCCACGGTGTCGGCGATCTCCGACTTCAGTCCGCGGTCGGCGCTCAGGATATCGTGCCCGGCCGTTTCGTGGCCGATCGACGACCAGGCCATCAGCCCTAGGCGTCCGTTCGAGGGCGGCAGGCTCACGACCGCGGAGCTCGGGCCCGGCGTGCCCCTGACGCGGAAGCTCCCCGTGGCCTCGATGGGCCATGTATACGGCCCCGAGCGCGGCTCGCCGAACTTGACCATCGGTGCGGTGACGCCGCGGTCCGGCGGCTTCACGCCCCGCCGGTCTTCGGCGCTGAGGAACCCGTCGTAGAGATCGCTCACGAGCTCCTGGAACGCGCGCAGCGCGGCGTGCTGGAACCCTTCGCCCGGCTGGAGGAGAGCCTGAGCGATGTCCATCATCAGTCGACCGGCGCGATCGTTGTTCACGTCGGAGGCGAGGATCTTCTTGAACTCGTTTTCGCCGAGGGCGGTCAGCGTGGCGACGAACGGATCGAACATGCCCTGCTGATAGATCGGTGCCAGCTTCGACTTGGCGCGGGTGAGGCGCGTCATCAGGTCGGCAAACTGCCGTGGGTCGGCAGGCCCCGGGTCGCGATCGCGAATGGCGGCGCTCGCGTCGGCAACGCACGCCGCCATGTTCGTGAGCGGCCGATTGCCGATCACGGATGCCGGGCGTAACGCCGACTTGGGTTTACGGATCGTTCGCCTCGCTAGTGTCGCCATGAGTGACTCCTTCGGGCGCGTCGCACGCGGACCAGACCACGGCACATGCCTCGGCGCTCGTGTTCACTGTGATTCAACGTCGAAGCACCAAGCGCCGAACACGAGTGCGAAGACCGCGCGGTGTTCGTGTATGCCGCGACGGTCGCCACCTTTGTCTTCCAGCGCGGGACTTTTGCGCTTCGCGACAACAGGCTTCCTTCAGAAACAGGGCCCGTTTTCCTGGTATCAGCCTTGCCTCGCCGCAGACGTGCCTCAGTCTCCAGACCGATTGACGTTCAACGAACCGGTCGTCCTGTGGAGAATGCGACGCGCCGACGGTCTGCTGTGTCACGCGGTCATCACTCCACGTTCGGACAGAGCCGTCGTTGCCTGGTACGTCAACAGCCGGTTGCTGGGCTATCGCGACTTCGACGATTGGACCAGCGCGCTCGAATGGAGCGATCAACTGCAGGCCCACAACCGGGCCGTGGGCTGGCGTCCCGCGCCGGAGTAGAACTCCCGACGTAGCGTCTCCCTGTCGACTTGACTTGTCCGTTCTACGGCCGTAGGATTCTGGGCCAATCAAAATCGCCCTGAAATTTGAGGCGTGCAGGATCTGCCCGGTTTCCTCCTCTACACGAACGGTCGGTAGCTGTCCCAAACCAGACAAATGGGGGGCGTCGTATGAGCAAGAATCTACGCATCCTGTCCATCCTCGGCCTGATACTGGCCGTGCCCGGTAGTTCCTTTGCCGCAGACCCGACGTTTGACGGAACCTGGAAGCTCAATCTGAGCAAGAGCCAGCTCGGAGGGCCTGTGTACTCCATCGAAAAGAAGCCTTCCGGCCTCATGCACTACAGCGGCGGAGGTTTCGATACGGACTTCGACCTGTCGGGTAAGGAAATCACAATGCCGAATGGGACGGCGATCATCGGTAAGGAAATCGACCCCACAACGTGGGAGCTGACGTTCCGGCTGAATGGGAAGTCGGTTTCGAAATCCAGAATCACCCTCGGCAACAACCAGTTGATGTGGGTTTCAGACCTGGTTGGCGCGGATGGAAAGACGGTTCAGCAGACTTCAACGGATACGCGCGTGTCGGGCGGCCCCGGCTTCGTCGGGAAATGGAAGACCGGTGACGTGAAAGGAAGTGCGATAACGTTGAAGATCAGCTTGCAAGGCGCGAACGGAATAATTCTCGAGACTCCGGAAGCTCAGACTGTGGTCAAAGGAAACTTCGACGGCAAAGACTATCCGTTCACGCAGGCCGGTCAGGCAACAAAGATGACACTGTCCATGACCAAGACGGGACCTAACGCGTTCACCACGACATTGAAGATGAACGGCAAACCGTTCAGCGTCGATGTCTACACGATTTCGCCCGACGGCAAGACGCTGACCGACGAGTCGACGACAACGGCAACCAACGAAAAGACGAAATCCGTTTTCGACAGACAGTAAGAGCTGTTCATCAGCGAATTCCGTTCTGATCCTGATCGCTCTCAGCGTCGGGCCGTGGACACGTCGACACCCGTTTGCTCCGACGATTTATCCATCACACCATCCTCGGCGGCCAGACAGTTAACTGCGGTTGACGAAGCCGATCGCACCGACTGACGCCGCTGAACACGACCTCACAGAAGTCTCTCGTCTCCAGCATGTTGCGTGATCAGCGATGGCGTGAACGACGCGGCCGTGCGTTTGCGAAAGGCTCGGTGTCCCGGCGGGTTGTGCGGCCCTTAACGTGCACCCATGCCGTTATTTCGTCAGCGTCCCCGCCGGGACCTTCGCGTACAGGGAACACAGGTGGCAGCTCGACGCGCAGCCGATTACGTCACGATTCCGCACGTTTCCGCGCGGCGATCTGTCGCGCCTGCCCGGTGCGGACTGGAGTCGACTCATGACGCGCATAGTGATGGTGGTACTGCTGGTCTTCGGAATCAGTGCGGTCGCGGTGGCCGCGGCACAAACGGGCGCACGCAAGACGCCGGCGGCAACACAAGCATCGGTGTCGACATCGGCGGGCACGCCGGTGAACCTCAACACCGCGAGCGCCTCCCAGCTCGAAGGTCTCCCGGGAATCGGCAAAGCCATGGCCGAACGCATCGTCGAATACCGACAGAAGAACGGTGGATTCAAGAAACCCGAAGACCTCATGAACGTTCGAGGCATCGGCGAGAAGAACTTCCTCAAGCTGAAGCCACTGGTGACGGTCGGTACGGGGAAGGGCAGCGACGGTCAGTAGTCTGGCGACGCCGCGGGCGCCACTGGTGCTCGCGGCGTCAACTCGATGAAGCAGGTGGATTCACGCTCCTCGAAGCCGTCTTCGTCGTTGCGCTCGTGTGCGTGATCGCCTCCGTTTCGATCCCCCGCCTTCTGATTTCCGTGGATCGCGCGCGCGGGTTGGCCGCCGTCCGGTACGTCGCCGGCCGCATGGCGCTGGCCCGTGCGCAGGCCGTCGGTCGATCAGCGGTCGTGGCATTGCGATTCGAAGCCGGCAGCCGCGGGATCACGTTCGGCGTGTATCAGGACGGCAACCGAAACGGTGTGAGGACCCGGGACATCGAACTCGACATCGATCGGCCACTCGAACCGCCGGCATTGCTGTCCGATCTGTTTCCGGGTGTAGAGATTGGACTGATCCCGCAAGCGCCCGCCTCAGAAGCCGTGCAGCTGGGTGGAACGTCGATCCTCTCGTTCACACCATCCGGAACGTCGTCTTCGGGATCGATCTACGTGCGTGCGAAAGATGGCACCCAATGGGTCGTCCGCGTGCTGGGCGTGACGGCACGCGTACGAGTCTTGCGCTTCGAGCCGGCGACAGCCACCTGGGTCATCGCGTCCTGACGCAATTCCGTCATGTCAACCACTCTGGATACGGTCGAGCGCAGGCGGATGTCACGGCGGCCGCCGGATCCGAAGGATCCGCTCGCCCGCATCCGATTGAGAGGAGGCCGCGAGCTGGCCGTGCACGACATCTCCCCGTCCGGTGTGCTGCTCGAGGGTGAAGGCCGCCTCCTGCCAGGTACTCACGTCGACATTCACCTGACGACCCGGCACGGTCGCGTCCTGGTGCGTGGGCGGGTGACGCGCGCATCGGTCTGGCAACTCTCGGCCGACAGGGTCAATTACCGGTCTGCCATCTCATTCGACGTCACAGTCGACACGACCCCGCACGGGTATGGCGTTCCCACCGACGCTGCGAGCGAGCGCCTGCTTACCCTGGAAGCGACGGAGTCGCTGAACACACTTCGTGAATGAGGCCGGTCAAATCGATGGTTACCTGACGGGCCTGCATGGCATCGGCTTTGTTAAATGGCTGAGTGATGGGTGCACAGTCGCGGAGGTTCGGATGTCGGTCGGCGAGGTCTACCCGGCGAATGGCGAAGGAATCGGTCGTCCACCTCGAAGCCACGAACCTCTGTCGAGTCTTCGACAGGTGTTGGTGGCTCTGGGCGCCGCGCTGACTGCGAGCACAGGGCAGGGTGATCTCGAGACGGTCTTCGAGCGACAGGTCCGTCAGCTGATGGATCTGCGGACGGTTCGGCTTCGCGAAGTGAGAACCAGATATCAGGCACGGCTGGTTACGCCCACACGAACCGACAATTCGATCGTCCTGGGCGTGCCAACGTCCGACCCCCATGTGCAGGCAGTGCTCGAAGCCTCATACGACCCCAACCAGCCGCTCAACGATCCGGACGTCGAGGTCCTCGTCGCGGTCGCTCAGCTCGGCGGCTATGTGCTCGAGGTCGCCCGTGGACGCGCGTACGCACGCACTCGCCCCGGTCGCGCCGTCGCCCCGCTCATCGGATCGACGATGGCGATGCAGGAACTGCGGGCGCGGGTCGAGCGGGTGGCGCTTACCGATTTCACGGTGTTGATCGAAGGGGAGAGTGGAACGGGCAAGGAACTCGTGGCGCGCCAGCTCCACGAGCTCAGTCGTCGGCGCACCGGTCCCTTTGTCGCGGTGAACTGTGCCGCTGTCGTCGAGACGTTGCTCGAGGCGGAGCTCTTCGGGATCGAAGAGCACACGGCCACAGGCGTCCGAGGTCGACGTGGGAAGTTCGAGAATGCCGATGGCGGCACGTTGTTCCTCGACGAGGTCTCGGACCTGTCGTTGTCCGCGCAGGCGAAGCTGCTGCGGGTCATTCAGGATCTGGCGGTGGAACGTGTCGGAGGACATGGCACGCGCCGGGTCAATACTCGCATCATCGCGGCAACCAACCGACCGCTCTCGGACCTCACGTCTCGCGGACTGTTTCGCGCGGACCTGTACTATCGATTGAGCGGAGTGGAGATTCACGTGCCTCCTCTCCGGGCCCGCCGGCAGGACATCCTTGAGCTGGCCAGCTACTTCCTCGAACGCCATCGCCACACGCGCGACCTGTCGTTGTCGCCGCAGGCGCAAGAGGCGTTGAGCCTTCATCCGTGGCCGGGAAACGTACGCGAGCTCGAACGACTCATGGAACGGGCGGTCGCGCTCGCGGAAGCCGATCGCATCGAGCTCGACGATCTGCCGGCGGCCGTGCGCGGTGAGTACGACGAAACGCTCGGACCGTCGCTGGCAAAAGACGAGTCGTTCAGGACATGGGGAAGCCGTTACGCCAAGCTTGTCTGGGAGCGCTGCGGTCGCAACAAGCGGCGTGCCTGCAGGATTCTCGACATCAGTTATCACACGCTCACCGCGTACTTGCGGTACGCAGATAGGCACGGCCCCGGGAGCGGCCGGCAGCGTCGATTGCCCGCATGGGTGAAGTCCACGAGCGCGGGGCCCGATCGTCCGGAGGCGTGACGTGAAGAGCGGCCTGTATCTGTTGCGATTCTTTCTCGTGGTGTCGCCGCTCTCCGGTCTCGTCGTCTTGACGTTTGGGCTTCTCGTCATCGCTGCCAGCATTCTCATCGTCATTGCGCCGGAGCGAACGGCGGGGGTGCTTGCGCCACTGCTGCTACTTCAGATGTTTGCCGCGTCTTCCGGCTTCGCAGTGCCGGCGCGGCGCGGTCACTACGATCTGCTCCTGACGCGCAGCGGCGGGCGCACATCGATCGCACTGGCGCACTGGCTGACGTCGATTTCGGCGGGCGTGGCCAGCTGGTTGATTCTGGCCAGTGTCGAAGCACTGGCGAGCGGGCGGGCATCGATCTCGTTGGCATCTGGCACATGCGCCGCTGTCGCTCTTGTGTCGACGATTCCGTGGGCGGCGACGATCGGGCTCCCTCGATTCTCCGGCGGCATCGGTTGGCTTCTCGTGTTGACGCTGGCGGGGATCACGTTTTCACCAGGCGGGAACGATTGGCTGTCGTTTCATTCAGATCGACACGAAGCGCTCGTCTCGTCCTGGGCGTTCTTCGTGTATCCGACCGCCGCGGTTGGCAGGCATTTGACGATGAGCGACACAGTGGTGGTCGCACCGGCGTTGCTGGTAGCGGTAGGGTCGATGGCGATTGCGTGCGCGTGGGTTCGGCGGGCCACGCTTCCGCTCGAGGCGGCGCAATGATCGCGCTCGCGGTGTCGGCACGTGATCTGACCGTGCACTATGGCCGCAGGCGTGTGTTCCAACGGGTGTCGTTCGATCTCGGCGTCGGCCAGTCGCTCGGCGTGATCGGCCCGAACGGCTCCGGCAAGACGACGCTGCTCCGCGCCCTGGCCGGGCTGCTGACGCTTCGGGCCGGCGAGCTTCGGATCAACGGACTCTCCCCGCATGATGCGTACGAGCGAACGGGAATCGCGTACTTTGCGGGTGATGCCACGCTGCCGGGATCCGTTCGCGCGGCCCGGTGGGGAAGCCTCGGGAACGGCGATGCCGTGACGCCGGATACGCGCCTCATTCGAGCGCTGTCGCGAGGCACGCGGCAGCTGCTCGGGCTGCGGACGGCGCTGGGCCGGCAGCCGCTCGGCCTCATCATCCTCGACGAACCGTGGGAAGGGCTCGATCCCGATGCGGCGCGGTGGCTGTCGACGATCCTGGAAACGAAACGCGATCGCGGCGCCGGGGTCGTCCTGTCATCGCACCGGCTCCACGATCTCGCCGGGCTGTGCGACATGTATCTGTTCCTGCTCCCTCGACAGGCAACGCTGGTCCACTCGCATGACATCGCGCCGGGTGCGCCGGTGACCGCAGATCTCCTCGCGGAGACCTTCGATCGTCTTCGCGGCGACGCGTCATCGCTGCGCGCTGTGTCGTAGCGATTGGAGCAGCTTCACGCGTGAGATGCACGACATCCTGCTTCGTGAGTCCGACTCAGATCTGTTCGACGTCCCTGAACGCTATATCGTGACCTGCACGGAGCTGGCGCCAGAGAAAGCATGGACGCTCGCGTCGGCGGATGCTACTCTGGCCCCAGGTCCACATTCTCACGCCAGACAGTTACGGAAGCTCGCCACGCGAGGCGAATGAGACTCGCGTCGAGTGCCGGATTGCTTGGAGAGCTATGTTTCAGGAACGGTTCCCTGTCTTCCGCGTAGCCGCGCTTTGCCTGGGTCTTCTCACGGTGGCGTCGAGCGCTGGGGCCGATGCCACTGTGTTTGCTGGCGCACTGGCATCTGGCGGCATGCGATCAACCATTGGAGCGTCGGGTGGTGTATTTCCGCGCGAGCTTTTTGGAATCGGTGGCTTCGAACTCGAATATGCGCGGGCACGAAACAATGACACGATAATCGAAACGTTTGGCGTCAACCTGCTGTTTCAGTCAACGGTGTTCGCCCGTCGGCTTCAGGTCTACGGCAGTATGGGTGCCGGCGTCTACGGCGAAACGACTGCTGACGGCTTCGGCGGCTCGGGAGAGGTCGGAAGCGGCAATTTCGGTGGTGGGATGAAGATTCACCTCGCCGGCCCCTTGCGGCTGCGACTCGACTACCGACTCTATGTTCTCGGTCACGCGGGCGATGCCTCGACCGGGTTCGTTCTCCACAAACATCCCCAACGCTCCTTCGTGGGTTTCGCCGTAGCGTTCTGAGAAGACTCACTAGTCCAGATGTTCGCCTCCAACCGAAAGTACCTTGACAGGATCCCGCGCGGCTCGGGGCATATGCGATTGCGCAGAACGCGTCTCGTGTGCCATCGAGTTCTCGATATTGTCGTGATTCAACCGCGATGACGGATACGAGACCTCGAGACGAAGGACGAAAGTCGGAACTTCGTAACAGCCTTCTTCTGTTTTGCTGTCCTTATATCGCCGAATCTGGCGCACCCCGGTAGCGTGATGCTCGCGAAGATCGCCTTGGCGGTTGGAGTGATTGCGATCGTCGCTATGGTGGCAGCGTTCGGGCTGCTCCCGCACCTGAACATGCAGCTGTGGTCCCCTGACCCGAAGCCGGCCAATGTCCCGGATGACGCGGTGGCGATTCCGTACATTGCGCAGAGCCGGCTGTGGGCCAAATGCTGGGTGGAAGGAACACAGACACGATGCCGCATCTTCAATGGTGCAGGGACACTGCTTCAGGACGACGTCTTCGTCACGTACTCCCGACAGACGTCAGTTGCCGTGGCCGACCTGGGGATTGTGCCGGAACGAAGCGGTCCTGATTATCTGTGGCTCAAGAACGGTGAAATACTTCTGCCGGAGACGAACTACTTGGAGCACCGGCAGAACGTGCAGAAGCTCGTCCAAGCACTGGCGCAGTAGTCACAGGTCGCTCGCGTGGCTCCCAACATGATCGCGACTGCGTTCTAGTTTAGAACCTTACCGGATTACTGATCGCCTGTGCGTGCTTGATCGGTTGGGGATGTAGAGGCAGCTCCAACTGACAGCCACGGATGCTCTTGCTACAGCAGGCGATCCCTGATGCGGTCGTGGCGAGTGTTGACGCGTCGAGAAGCTGCACGGTGGCGCTCCGCGCGTGTCGTAGGCACTCTCCTCGCATGCGAGGGTGCTACCGTCCACACACTCAGAATGGAGTGTGGGCATTTCCAAAGGGGGACTAAAGGCCGTCAGGCGATGCCGCTAGCTCACGACATCAAGCGCGATATAAAAGCGGCCAGGAAGATCCGCTTACCCTGGTCGCTGTTGTTGTGTGGAATAGTCGCCGCTTGCCTTAGCGCGTGGCTATTCGATCAATTTGGACACCTCAATCTCACCTTGCCAACACTGAATTGTATCGGGGTACTTGGCTTCGCCATCGCCGTGAAGTGGAAACTGAGACAGCGTGCATGGTTCTGGGGCACCATGACCATCCTCGCCGCTCTTCACGTTCCATTGATCCTGATCGTTCCGTGGTTGTTAGCGGCGGCGATAAATTCGACACTTGTGGCGGTTGAAAATCTGACAGTCGGCAGCACGGTTCGCTGCCGGCTGCGAGCGTAGCTCCCGGCCGGTGATGCACTTGATCATGCGACTCTGCGACGAGCGGAGGCGCGATGTTCGGACGGGAGACGCGAATGCTACTCAGGCACTACTTAGAGCAAGGCACGAGCAAGAGCGCCATGGCGCGACGGCTCGGGGTCAGCCGCGACGCGATTCATCGGTGGATTCGTTCCGGTGAT
Source organism: Vicinamibacterales bacterium (assembly GCA_036407095.1). Taxonomy (GTDB): domain Bacteria; phylum Acidobacteriota; class Vicinamibacteria; order Vicinamibacterales; family UBA2999; genus Gp6-AA40. The sequence continues at coordinate 43,637 of DASWZV010000171.1, forward strand.
CTCGATCGCGATCTCGATGGCGAGCCTGTGCGCTACGGACCGCGACCATCGATGCCGACGAAGCTCGATGACTACAAGCCGATCATCGAAGCTCGCCTGGCCGCGTATCCCGAGCTCTCGGCCGTCCGTCTGCTCGACGAGATCCGTGCCGCCGGGTATGCCGGTGGCTACACGCAGCTGAAAGCGTTTGTCCGACGGGTGCGGCCGACGCCGGCTCCCGATCCGGTGATCCGCTTCGAAACGGCCGCAGGCCGTCAGGCGCAGGTCGACTTCGCACGGTTCCGGTTCTCGTGGGGTGTGCGGTACGCGTTGCTCGTGGTGCTCGGCTACTCGCGATTGCTCTGGTGCCGGTTCTATCCGCGCCAGGATATGGGGACGCTGGTCGAGGGCCTCGAGGACGCGTTTCTCTACTTCGGTGGCGTCCCGCAGGAGGTGCTCTTCGACCAGATGAAAGCGGTGATCACGCGCGACCTGCGCCTGGAGGGCGGCGCGCTGATCCGCCATGCGGAGTTCCTCCGCTTCGCACGCCACTGGGGCTTTACGCCGCGCGCGTGCCGTCCGTATCGCGCGCAGACGAAAGGCAAAGTGGAGCGACCGGTGCGCTACCTGCGCGGCAATTTCGTCTATGGCCGGACGTTCCTGCACGACGCCGATCTCGATCACCAGCGCGCGCTCTGGCTCGATCGCGTCGCCAATGTGCGGCTCCATGGGACCACACACGAGCGCCCGCGCGTCCGCTTCGACGGTGAGGAGCGCTTCCTGCTGCAGCCGCTGGCCTCGCGCCGCTACACCTCGCTGCTGCTCGATCGGCCATCCGCGTCGACGCCCGCTCCTCGCACGTCGCGCCCGACGATTGCCGTCGAGAAGCGGCCCCTCTCGGCGTACGCCCACCTCGCCGGAGGGCTCGTATGAAGAGCGCGCCCACACGCCGTGACCGATTGCGTCAGATCCTTGCGGACCTGCGCATGCCAGGCGCCCTCGAAGCACTCGACGCGATTCTTCACGGCGTCGATGGCGGCACGCTCACCGCGCCCGAAGCGATCGAGCAGTTGCTCGCCGCGCAGATTCAGCTTCGCAATAACCGGCGGCTTCAGGCCGCGATGCGATCCAGCCGCCTCCCGGTCGTCAAACAGCTCGGCGACTTCGACTTCACGTTTCAGCCGTCACTGCGACGTGAGCAGATCGAAAGCCTCCACGAGCTCGGCTTCGTCGAGCGTCGCGAGAATGTGATCTTCCTCGGACCGCCGGGCGTCGGCAAAACGCACTTGGCTATCAGTCTCGCCATTGCCGCGGCCCAGAACGGTCGACGCGTCTACTACGGCACGCTCGCCGATTTGATCACGTCGCTGGAAGAGGCCCAGGCCGCGGGCCGACTGCAGGCACGGCTGAAAGTGCTGACGCATCCCGCGGTACTGGTGGTCGACGAGATTGGCTACCTGCCGATCACGCGCACCGGCGCCATGCTCTTCTTTCAGCTGATGACGCGCCGCTACGAGCGCGCGTCCACCGTCCTCACGTCCAACAAAGGCTTCGAGGAATGGGGCGACATCTTCGGTGATGACGTCATGGCCGCCGCGCTTATCGATCGCCTCGTCCACCACTGCCATCTGGTGACGATCCGCGGCAACAGCTACCGTCTGCGCCAACACACCGAACTCTGGCAGACGCTGCATGCGCCGCAAGATCCCGAGCCCGCGGGTCGTCGCCGACGCGCGCGTCAGGAGGCCACGACGACCTGAGGCTCGTCCCCTCGTCGATCTGTCAGATTTTCAACCGGCGGAACTGTCAGATTTTGAACCGGCGTTGACAGTGGTCGACGAAATGGATCCCTGCAGCGGTATTTGCCGGCATCGACTCAGCGATTTGGTCGTAATGCTCGCAATTCTTGCTGTTGTCGGGAAATTCATGGAAGGGTCGAATGCGGCCGCGTCAAAGGTACGCCGAGCCGCTAGCGCAGCCGATCGACGGCTTTCGTGATGTCATCGTTGTGCGCCATCTCGTCGAGCGGTGTCAAGCTTGCCGGCGTTTCGACGTTTGCGCTGGTTGAACTCCCGCCTTGCTTTACCGGGTTGCTCGCGTTGGTGCCACAGAGCTCAAGTGCGGGCAAGCTGCGCGGTGCCGCGATGTCGCTCCGCGCAGTGTCATAGCGCCCGCGATCTGAAGCGGGGGTGAGTTCAGCTCCCGCATCGTGGCGTGTACTTCCGAACAGCGGACCCAACGCGCGGGAGCACATAGATTCCTCGAATGCAGAGCGCGCCTCGTAGCACGATCGTTGCACCGCGGCCACGCACCACGCAGGAGACCGCGATGCGAACTGCTACAGGCGCCAAGACCTCTGCGGGGCGATCGACCACGTCGCTGCCGCCCACGAGCTCCATCACGCTGCATCTCAACGGCGCAGCGATGAAGCTCGACGTCGCACCCTGGACGACACTGCTCGACGCGCTCCGTGAGACCCTTCATCTCACCGGCACCAAGAAAGGCTGCGATCACGGACAGTGCGGGGCATGCACCGTATTGGTCGACGGGAAGCGGATCGTCTCCTGTCTGACGCTGGCGATCATGAAGGACGGCGCCACTGTGACGACCATCGAAGGGCTCGCCACAGGAGAGACGCTCCATCCCGTCCAGCAGGCGTTCATCGACCAGGACGCGTTCCAGTGCGGGTACTGCACGTCCGGACAGATCTGTTCGGCAGTCGGGATGATCGCGGAAGGGCGTGCACACAACGCCGACGAGATCCGTGAGCTCATGAGCGGCAACATCTGCCGCTGCGGCGCCTACGTGCAAATCGTCGCGGCTATCCAGCAGGCCATGCGCACCCTGGAAGGGAGCGTCACGCGATGAACACGTTCAGCTACACGCGAGTCGCCGACGTAGCGACGGCGGTCAAGGAAGTCTCAGCGGACGATTCGGCGGTGTTCATTGCCGGCGGTACGAACCTCATCGATCTGATGAAGGAGAACGTGGCCAGGCCCGCCAGGCTCGTCGACATCACACGGTTGCCACTGGGACGCATCGAGGAGTTGCCCGACGGTGGACTGCGGCTCGGCGCGCTCGTGACGAACGCGGACACGGCGTACCACGAACAGGTCGAGCGCCGTTACCCGATGCTCTCACGCGCGATTCTCGCAGGCGCGTCGGCGCAACTTCGCAATATGGCCACCAACGGTGGCAATCCGATGCAGCGGACACGCTGCTACTATTTCTATGACACGGCCACACCCTGTAATAAGCGGGAGCCTGGCACCGGTTGCTCGGCCATCGATGGCTTCAATCGCATCCACGCGATCCTCGGGACGAGCGAACACTGCATTGCGGTGCATCCGTCCGACATGTGCGTGGCCATGACTGCATTGGAAGCGGTCATCCGTGTCACGGGACCACAGGGCGAACGGACCATTCCCTTCGCCGACTTCCATCGGTTGCCCGGCGATACGCCGCATCTCGACAACAACCTGCGCGGCGGCGAGATCATCACGGCGATCGATCTGCCCAAACGTGGATTCCCGGAGCACTACGCGTACCTGAAAGTGCGCGACCGGACGTCGTATGCGTTCGCGCTCGTCTCGGTCGCTGCGGGGCTCGAGATGGACGGCGATATCGTCACCGAGGCGCGCCTGGCCCTCGGCGGCGTCGCTCACAAACCGTGGCGCGACACCGACGCCGAGGCGATGTTGAAAGGCCTCAAGGTCACCAGGGATCATTTCGAAGCGGTCGCCTTCGCGATCCTTCGCAACGCCAAGGGATTCCGACACAACACCTTCAAGATCGCGCTGGCGCAGCGGGCGATCGTGCGGGCCTTGCGGCACGCGTCCGGGATCAGGAGGACGTCATGATGGTGGCGTATATCGGCGAGCCGATCAGCCGTGTCGATGGACGTGCCAAGGTCACGGGCCAGGCCAAATACGCCGGAGAACCCATCGTCGCGAACCTCGTGTACGGCTACGTCGTGTCGAGCACGATCGCCAAAGGGAAGATCCGCACGATCGACACGACCGAAGCGCTTGCGGTGCCGGGGGTCCTCGAGGTGCTCACGCACGAAAACTCTCCACTGCCAGCCTCGAAACGGACGTTCATCGACGAAGCCGGCTCGCCGGGCGAGACATTCATTCCGTTTCGCGACAACGACGTCAAGTTCAACCAGCAGCCTGTCGCGCTGGTGCTGGCCGACACCTTCGAGGTGGCGCGATACGCCGCAACGCTGGTGCGCGTCGAGTACAACCCGGAGGCGCATCGCACCGATCTCAGCGCGGCGATGGGCGAGGCGTACGACCCACCATGGCGGCGGATCCTCCCACCGATTCCCAAGCCTCGCGGGGATGCCGACAAGGCGCTCGCGGCCTCTGCGACTCGTGTGGATGTGGAGTATCGGGCGCCAGCGGAACACCACAACCCGATGGAGCCGTACGCGAGCACGGCGGTCTGGCAGGATGACGGGACGCTTACCGTCTACGACAAGACGCAAGGAGTCAAGAACGTCCAGGGCTTCCTCTGCAGCCTGTTCGACTACGACGATGACGAGATGCGCGTGCTCTCGCCGTACGTGGGCGGCGCCTTCGGGTCGGGGTTGCGGCCCCAGTATCAGGTGTTCCTCGCGGTCCTCGCAGCGCGTGCGCTGAAACGGTCTGTCAAGGTCACATTGACCCGCCAGCAGATGTTCAGCCTGTGCTACCGGCCGTTCGCATGGCAGCGCGTCGCCCTCGGCACATCGCGCGACGGCAAGCTCCAGGCGCTCGTGCACGAAGCCGTCCAGAACACCTCGCGCTACGAGCATTACTGCGAATCGACGGTGCACTGGTCGGCGATGCTCTATCAATGCAGCAACGTCAAGGTGGGCTTCAAGCTCGCGCCGCTCGATCTCACGGCGCCCGCCGACATGCGCGCGCCTGGTGCGGCATGGGGTCTCTACGCGCTCGAGTCGGCGATGGACGAACTGGCGGTCGAACTGAAGATCGATCCACTCGACCTGCGCCTGCGGAACTACGCCGAGCGCGATCAGAATGGCGACGTGCCGTTCTCGAGTAAGGCGCTGCGCCACTGTTACAAACAGGGTGCGGAGCGGATCGGGTGGTCGCGGCGCAAGGCCGAGCCCCGTTCTCTGCGACAGGACGGCGCGCTCGTCGGACTCGGCATGGCGACCGGCGTCTGGGAATCACCGCAGCTGATCGCGTCCGCGCGCTCAGTGCTGACGCTCGACGGCATGCTGACCGTCTCGAGTGCGACAGCGGATATCGGAACAGGGACCTACACGATCATGACGCAGATCGCGGCGGAAGCGCTCGGGTCTCCAGTAGACAAGGTGAGATTCACGCTGGGAGATTCATCGCTGCCGAAAGCGCCGGTCGAAGGGGGATCGTTCACCGCGGCGACGGTGGGTCCGGCGGTGCAGGCGGCGTGCGCGAAGGTGCGAGAGCAGCTGTATGGACTGGCGCTGCGGGTACCGCGCTCGCCAATCGCCGGCGTGAACCCGGACGAGGTGATCTTCGACGATGGGTACATCAGGTCGCGGAAGGATCCGTCCAAAGCGGTCTCATTTGCCGACGCGATGCGGAACAGCATGGTCAACGAGGTCGAAGGGCACGCGTCGACTGGCCCGTCGCCCAAGCAGCAGGGTTATGGGACCTACGCGCATTCCGCTGTGTTCACCGAGGTCCACGTCGATGAGGATCTCGGCACGATTCACGTGGCCCGCGCCGTCAGCGCCCTTGCCGCCGGCCGCATCCTGAACCCAAAGACAGCGCGCAGCCAGATGCTTGGCGGCCTCGTGTGGGGTATCGGCATGGCACTCGAAGAGGAGAGCGTGATCGACCAGAAGTTCGGCCGCTTCGTGAATCACAGCCTCGGGGAGTACCACGTCCCGGTCAACGCCGACGTGCACGATCTCGAGGTGATCTTCGTGGAAGAACGGGACGACATCGTGAACCCGCTGGGGGCCAAGGGGCTCGGCGAGATCGGCCTCATTGGCGTGGCGGCCGCAATCGGCAACGCTGTGTACAACGCGACTGGAAAGCGGATCAGGGAGCTGCCGATCACGCTCGACAAGCTGATGTAGATGTCGAGTGTCGGCAGATCCCGGCCGCTCACTTCGTCGTAGTAATGCGCAGGTTCGCAAAGTCGCCGTCACTGTTGTTGCCAGTCCACAAGCCGACCATCCCTCGATCGAGTTGACCGAGCGTACGGGCTTCCAGCGCCGGTGCTTTTCCCGAGTCGACGTACACCTGAATTCTCGGCGTACTCACGACGATCCGAAGCGGTACCCAGTCGGTTGGCGACACTGAGGCGGCGACCGGATTCTCGAACTCCTCGGGAAAGCAGCGCGCCATCGATCAGGTGAATAACCTTTCTCATACGCGAGGATAGACGTCCGGCGGACGGACTTCGTTCGGGTGTTCTCGCCCTGTCTTCGATACGCTCGAGTCTCGTTGCAGCCCAGCCGCGGCGCTGATGTCGACTGGCGTTCGCTGTTTTCTTGACCCGTCGAAGCTGCGCCGAGTACAGTCGAACGGTCAGGTCTCACCAGACGCCAACCTCGTTTGTCCATGACTGACACGGCTGCCGCCGCCCTCCGCAAGACCCCGTTGCACGCCCGTCATCTCGCTTCGAAAGCCAGGATGGTCCCGTACGCCGGATGGGAGATGCCGGTCGAGTATTCGGGCATCAGCAACGAGCACCTCGCGGTCCGGACCAGCGCGGGCATCTTCGATGTGAGCCACATGGGTGAGATCGAGATCGCCGGGAAGAACGCCCTGGCGGCCGTGCAGCAGATCTCCAGCAACGACGCCAGTCGGCTGGCCGTCGGCCAGGCCCATTACGCGGGGCTGCTGACGCCGCAGGGCACCTTCGTCGACGACATGCTCGTTTATCGCATGGCGCCGAGCCACTTCATGCTGGTGGTCAATGCCGCGAATGCGTCGAAGGACTACGCCTGGATCAGCGAACAGATCAAAGCCGTCGGTGACGCCGCCGTCATCGACAGCAGCAGCCGATACGCGTTGATCGCGATCCAGGGGCCGGCCGCTCGATCGACGCTGCAGCCGTTGACAGCCGTCGATCTCGAGCAGCTTCGCTACTACTGGTTCTCGTACGGCGAAGTAGCCGGTGCCCGGGTAACCATCTCACGCACCGGGTACACGGGCGAAGACGGGTTCGAGATCTTCGTGCCGCCGAACGTCGCTGATCGCGTCTGGCAGGCCCTGGTCGACTCGGGGCGGCACGCCGATGTCATCCCGTGCGGACTCGGCGCACGCGACACGCTGCGGCTCGAGGCGGCGATGCGTCTGTACGGCAACGATATCGACGACTCGACCACGGTGCTCGAGGCCGATCTGGAATGGACGATCGGGTGGAAGAAAGCGGAGTTCATCGGCCGCGAAGCGCTGTCGCAGCAGAAGAGCACCGGCGTCGCGCGGAAGCTCGTCGGCTTCGAAGTCATCGACCGCGGCATCGCGCGACAAGGCTATCCGGTGATGAGAGACGGGCGTCAGGTCGGCATGGTGACGAGCGGCACGCAGACGCCGTTTCTCAAGAAGGCGATCGGCATGGCCTATGTGCCGGCCGGCATGACTGCATCCGGCGGCGAGATCGAGATCGACATCCGCGGTCGACTTTCGAAGGCTCGCGTCGTGCCACTGCCGTTTTACAAACGGAGTCGTCATGTCATATCCAGTTGACCTGAAGTACACGAAAGACCACGAGTGGATCCGCATCGCCGGCGAAGTCGCCGAGATCGGGATCACAGACTTTGCGCAACAACAGCTCGGCGACGTCGTCTATGTCGAACTGCCCGACGTCGGACGACAGCTCACCGCCGGCGATTCGTTCGGATCGATCGAATCCGTGAAGGCGGTGTCGGAGCTGTTTGCGCCGATGGGCGGGCAGGTCGTCGAGATCAACCCGTCGCTCAAGGATCATCCGGAGGCGGTCAACAGCCGTCCGTATGAAAGCTGGATGGTGAAGATCCGCCTCAGCGATCCTCGCGCGATTACGTCGCTCCTCGACAGCGCCGGCTACGAACGCCTGGTGACAACGTAGCGCATGCATTCACTGGACGCGACCGACTGGTTTCCTTCCCGTCACATTGGACCATCGCCCGACGAACGCGACGACATGCTCGCTGTCGTCGGCGCCCAGTCGTTGGACGCGCTGATCGATGAAGCGATTCCCTCGTCCATCCGTCTCGCCGCGCCGCTGAATCTGCCGCCTCCCGAGAGCGAGCAGCAGTATCTTCGGCGATTGGGACATCTGGCGCACCAGAATCAGGTCTTCCGCTCCTATATCGGGCTCGGGTATCACGACACCTTCACACCCAGCGTGATCCTCCGGATGGTGATGGAGAACCCGGGGTGGTACACGCCGTACACCCCCTACCAGGCGGAGATCGCTCAGGGCCGGCTCGAGTCGCTCCTCAACTTTCAGACCATGGTCGCAGATTTGACCGCGATGGACGTGGCGAACGCGTCTCTCCTGGACGAGGCCACAGCGGCCGCGGAAGCCATGTCGCTCATGCATCGCGTCGTGGCCGGCAGGGATTCGGCGCGTCAGCGATGTCTCGTGAGCGATCGATGCCTGCCCCAAACGATCGAGGTCCTGCGATCGCGGGCCGAACCGATCGGGGTGTCACTGGAGATCACTCCGGCCACTCGGATGACCTTTGCGCAGGATGTGTTCGGCGCGGTGCTGCAGTATCCGGACGAAGCGGGTCTGGCCCAGGATCTGAAACCAATCGTCGAGCGTGCCCATGCAGCCGGTGCGCTCGTCGCAGTCGCGGCCGATCTGCTCGCGCTCGCGCTGTTGACGCCCCCCGGTGAGATGGGAGCCGATGTCGTCTTCGGTTCGAGCCAGCGGTTCGGCGTGCCTCTCGGCTATGGCGGGCCCCACCCGGCGTTCTTCGCGACCCGCAACGCGTTCGTTCGCCAGATTCCGGGTCGAGTCATCGGCGTCTCGGTCGACGCGCATGGGCACACGGCGTACCGCATGGCGCTGGCAACGCGAGAGCAGCACATCCGACGTGAGAAGGCGACGTCGAACATCTGCACGGCGCAGGCGCTTCTCGCGAACATGGCGGCGATGTACGCGGTGTACCACGGCCCGAAGGGGCTGAAGGCGATCGCAACTCGAGTGCATCGGCTGGCTGAGATCCTGGCACGCCAGCTCACAGCACTTGGCGTCCCACAGCGGAACGCGCACTACTTCGACACGCTGCTGATCGAGATGCCCTCTGGTGTCGAGCAGGTTCGCGCGCGGGCGACCGAGCGCGGCATCAATTTCCGCTACATCGACGAGCGGACGATCGGCATCGCCCTCAACGAGACGGTGACGCTCGATGACATCGAAGAGATCGTTGCGATCTTCGACGCGGCGCTCGGGCATAGCCCGTCACGCAGCCTGCGCGAGACGCTGCGTCAGACGGCCGCGTCCCTTTCTGGAGCGACAGGTCTGCCGGCCGCACTGACGCGGACGAGCGCCTTCCTGACCCATCCGGTCTTCAACACGCATCACTCCGAGACCGAGTTGATGCGCTATGTCCGCCGGCTCGAACGCAAGGACGTTGGACTCGACACGTCGATGATCCCGCTCGGTTCGTGCACGATGAAGCTGAACCCGGCGTCGGCAATGCTACCGCTTACATGGGAGCGCTTCAGCCGGATCCACCCCTTCGTGCCGACGGAGCAGGGGCGCGGCTACGCGCAGATCATTCGCGAGCTGGAATCGGCGCTCTGCGAAATCACCGGTTTCGCCGCGGTGTCGCTTCAGCCCAACTCCGGCGCGCAGGGCGAGTTCACCGGGTTGATGGTCATCCGTGCGTTTCATCGCGATCGCGGCGAGGCTGGACGGGATGTCGTGCTGATCCCCGCCTCGGCCCACGGCACCAACCCCGCGAGTGCGACGATGGCGGGCATGCGAGTCGCGGTGGTGGCGAGCGCGCCCGACGGCAGCGTGGATCTGGCAGACCTGCGGAAGAAGGCAGGCGAGCACCGGGACCGTCTGGCCTGCCTGATGATCACGTATCCCTCGACGCACGGCGTGTTCGAAGACGCGGTACGTGAGATCTGCGAGATCGTGCACGCGCATGGCGGTCAGGTCTACATGGACGGCGCGAACATGAACGCACAGGTCGGGCTGACGAGTCCGGCGTCGATTGGCGCTGATGTGTGCCATCTGAACCTGCACAAGACGTTTGCGATTCCACACGGCGGGGGTGGTCCCGGGGTGGGGCCGATCGGCGTCGCGCGGCACCTCGCGCCGTATCTTCCGCGTCACCCGTTCGCGGCGATCGGAGGCGAGCGCGCCATTCACGCCGTGTCCGCGGCCCCGTGGGGCAGCGCCAGCATCCTGCTGATCTCCTACGCCTACATCCGCATGCTGGGCGCGAACGGCCTGGCCGACGCGACCCGCCACGCGATCCTCAACGCGAACTACATCAAGGCCCGCCTCGAGCGGCACTACCCGGTGCTGTACGCCCGGGCGACCGGTCGCGTCGCCCACGAGTTGATCTTCGACCTCCGCGCGTTCAAATCCGCGGGCATCGATGAAATGGACGTCGCCAAGCGTCTCATCGATTTCGGATTCCACGCGCCGACGGTGTCGTTCCCGGTCGGGGGGACCTTGATGGTCGAGCCAACCGAGAGCGAGGACAAGGCGGAGCTCGATCGATTCTGCGACGCGATGATTCAGATCCACCGCGAGATCGAAGCGGTGGTCACGGGGAAAGCCGATGCGCAGAACAACGTGCTGAAGCACGCTCCGCACACGGCTTCAGCCGTCGGCGCGTCGACGTGGACGCACCCGTACACGCGTGAAGAAGCAGCGTATCCTCTGCCGTTCGTGCGGGAGCGGAAGGTCTGGCCGCCGGTGGGGCGCATCGACAATCCGTACGGCGACCGCAATCTGTTCTGTTCATGTCCGCCGGTCGAAACCAGTGAGTAGTGTAAACTCCGCCAACGCGGCGGCTGAAGCCGCCGCGCTACATCGTCATCGTTGATGCGAATCCTCAATGCCGCGCAGATGCGCGAAGCCGATCGCTACACGATCGAAGACATCGGCATATCCTCGCTCGTGCTCATGGAGAACGCGGGGCGCCAGGTCGTCGCCGCGATCGAGGCCGCCTACGAAGATCGACTCGATGGGCGAGTGGCCGTGCTGTGTGGACGCGGCAACAACGGCGGCGACGGCTTCGTGGTCGCGCGCACGCTGCTGCAGCGTGGCATCGATGCCGCGGTTTTCGTCATCGGCGCGTTGGCCGACGTGCGCGGCGACGCGCGAACGAACCTCGACATCCTTGGCCGGCTCGGGTTGACGGTCGTGGAGGTCAACGACGAGCAGCAGTGGGAGCTGCATTTCTCCGAGATCTCGAAGTGCAACCTCATCGTCGATGCGATCTTCGGCACCGGGCTCAAGGCGCCGGTGAATGGCATGCTCGAGACGGTCATCGCCGACATCAACGCATCCGACATCCCGATCGTCGCGGTTGATCTGCCAAGCGGTCTCTCCGCCGACACCCCACATCTCATCGGCGATTGCATCGATGCCTCGCTCACGGTGACGCTCGCTGCGCCAAAGCTGCCACTCGTGCTGCCTCCCGGTGAGGCGTACGCAGGGGACGTGGTCATCGCCGACATCGGGATCCCGATCGAAGTCATCGAAGGGCTCGACGGGAGTCACGTAGATCTGCTGACGCCGGAGCAGCTGCGGGGGCTCGTGGCACCCCGCCCAGCCGACTCGCACAAGGGCGACTTCGGCCGCGTCACGCTCGTTGCCGGCTCGATGGGGAAGACGGGGGCCGCACACCTTGCGGCGATGGGAGCACTCCGATCAGGCGCCGGTCTGGTCACCGTCGCAACGCCGCGATCGTGCCTGCCGATCGTGGCATCGATGGAACCCGCCTTCATGACGCTCCCGCTGCCCGAGGATGAGGGTGGCGGTGTGCTGGTCGAGGGGATCGAATCGCTCCTCAATCTCGATCAGGACGTGCTCGCGTGCGGCCCCGGTCTCGGCCGGACGCCTCACGCAGCGGCATTCGTTCGCACGCTGCTCGATCGCGCTACCGGGCCACTGGTGCTCGATGCCGACGCGATCACTGTGCTCGCTGATGATCCCGGCAGGCTGACCGGCAGCGAGGAGCGCGACATCATCATCACGCCGCATCCTGGCGAGATGGCGCGGCTGGTGGGTTCCAGCATCACCGATGTGCAGGCCCATCGCATCGAGGTCGCCTCGGATTTCGCGACCACGCATCGCGTCTACGTGGTACTGAAAGGGCACCGCACGGTGATCGCCACACCGGAAGGACGTGTCTACATCAACCCGACGGGCAATCCCGGCATGTCGACCGGCGGGACCGGCGACGTGCTGACCGGGATGATCGCGGCATGGCTCGCGCAGCTGCTCGATGCGGAGGCGGCGTGTCGTCTCGCGGTGTTCCTTCACGGCGCCGCCGGCGATCTCGCCGAAGCACGTGAAGGGCAGGTGGCCATGATCGCGACCGACCTGCTCGACTGCCTGGGTGACGCACTGACCACGCTGGTCCGCGGCAAGGTCGAAGAGTCGTGACGACCTCGTCGTCACCCGTGACACATTCAGAGGAGGAAACGATCGAGGTGGCGCGCCGAATGGCCGCGTCACTGTCGGCCGGCGATGTCCTGCTGCTGTCGGGACAGCTTGGAGCAGGGAAGACAGCGTTCGTGCGGGGGCTGGCTCAGGGACTCGGGATCGCGGAAGACGAGGTCAGCAGCCCGACGTTCACGATCGTCCACGAGTACCGGGGCGGGCGACTGGCGCTCTACCATGTCGACCTCTATCGACTCGATCGAGCGGCCACTGATGATCTCGGCCTGGACGAACTCGGCGTGGCCGACGGCGTGCTTGCCATCGAATGGCCGGATCGTCTGACGCATGCATTGCCGGGCGCGCGAACCATCAACATCGAGCTGGTGGACGATACGACCCGTCGAATCAGCTTTCGCCCGGACTGAAGCCTGTCCGCGCGGGCTCGAGCCCGCGCTCTCCAGTGCTGATCCCTGCGGCCTGATTCCTACGACCTGGCCCAGCCCTGAATCTTGATTCCTGCTTCCTGATTCCTGGGATTCCTACTCCATCCGGTAGTTCGGAGCTTCCTTGGTAATCGCCACGTCGTGCACGTGACTCTCCCGTACGCCGGCTGGTGTGATGCGAATCAGCTTGGCCTTCCGCTGGAGCTCGGGAATCGTGGCGCTGCCGCAGTAACCCATTCCGGCACGTAGGCCGCCCATGAGTTGAAACACCACCGCCTGCGCGCTGCCCTTGTGTGCCACGCGCCCTTCGATACCTTCGGGCACGAGCTTCTCGGTGGCGCGGCCACCCTCGAGATCGAACTCGTCCTGGAAGTAGCGATCGCGACTGCCGCGTCGCATCGCGCCGATGGATCCCATCCCCCGGTATTCCTTGTAGCTGCGACCCTGAAAGAGAATCAGCTCCCCTGGGCTCTCGTCGGTTCCCGCAAAGAGGTTACCGGTCATCACGCAGCTTGCGCCGCACGCGAGCGCCTTGACGATGTCGCCAGAGTAGCGGATCCCACCGTCGGCGATGATCGGAACGTTGCGCTTGTCGGCGGCCGCCGCGCATTCGAGGATGGAGCTGATCATCGGCATGCCGATCCCGGCGACCACGCGCGTGGTGCAGATCGAGCCGGCCCCGATACCGACCTTGACGGCGTCGACGCCGGCGCCGATGAGCGCCTCGGTCGCATCCGCGGTCGCGACATTGCCGCCGACGAGCTCGATGTTCGGGAACTCGCGCCGAACGCGCGCGATCATGTCGATCACCAGCTGCGAGTGGCCGTGCGCCGTGTCGACGACCAGCACGTCGACGCCGGCGGCCACGAGCGCTCGCGCCCGATCGAGCGAATCCTTTCCGATCCCGATTGCCGCGCCACACCGCAGACGCCCGAGCGCATCCTTGCACGCGTTGGGATACTTGATCCCCTTCTGAATGTCCTTGACCGTGATGAGCCCCTTCAGCCGGTAGTCCTTGTCGACGACGAGGAGCTTCTCCACCTTGTGTTTGTGCAGGAACTCGCGGGCTTCGTCGAGCGTCGTGCCCACCGGCACGGTGAAGAGCGGTTCTCTCGTCATCACCTCCGAGATCGGGCGATGCACGTTCGTCTCGAAACGGAGATCACGATTCGTCAGGATCCCGACGAGGTGTCCTTCTTTGCTCCCATCTTCGGTAATCGGCACGCCCGAGATCCGGTAGTTCTTCATCAGCTCGAGCGCTTCGAAGATGCGGTTCGACGGCGACAGGGTGATCGGGTTCACGATCATGCCGCTCTCCGAGCGCTTGACGCGATCGACTTCAGCGGCCTGTTCGTGAATCTGGAGATTCTTGTGGATGATGCCGAGCCCCCCGAGCTGCGCCATGGCAATGGCGAGCGCCGACTCGGTGACCGTGTCCATCGCGGCGCTGAGGACCGGCACGTTCAATCGGATGTTGCGTGTGAGTCGCGTGGAGACATCCACCTGAGTGGGAAGGACCGTCGAGTGCTGAGGCACGAGCAGCACGTCGTCGAAGGTCAGCGCGGTCGTGATACCCAGACCGGTTTCGGTCATCAGCGGGGAAGCGGTCGTCAGTTCCATGGACTCCTCATAATGCGCAAAAGGCCGACATGCGTCGGCCTTTTCGTCTCAATCATGCTGCAGCACCGTGGCACTTCTTGTATTTCCTGCCGCTGCCACACGGGCACGGATCGTTGCGCCCGACTTTTGGTTCCTCGCGTCTGACGGTCTTCACCACATCGTCGCCGCCGGTGCGCGCGGGTATCGGCGCTTGAGCCGCTGCGGCATGGGTGCGGGAGGCGCCGGCGAAAGCCGGCACCGCCTCGGCGCCCGGATTATTGAGCGTCATCTGTGCCGCGCGAGGGGATCTCGAGCGTTGTGCGACGGGTCGTGGAACGGCGGCCTCACCGGCTTCACCTTCCTGGCCGATGACCGGCCTGAGCCAGAAGAGATACCGCACCATCTCTTCCTCGATGCGGCCCTTCATGTCCTGGAAGAGCGCGAAGCTCTCTTTCTTGTATTCGACCAGTGGATCACGCTGGCCGTATCCGCGCAGCCCGATGCCTTCCTTCAGGTGATCGAGCGAGTAGAGATGGTCCTTCCACTGCGCGTCCACGATCTGGAGCATGATGTCGCGCTCGACCCGGCGAAGGAGCTCGCCGCCGAGCAACTTCTCCTTGTCCTTGTAGCCGGTCTTGATGACCTCCCACATGGCGTCGCCCATCTCGTCGGCGCTCTTGGTCTCGAGATCGAGGCCATCCAGCACTGCCGGATCGACGCCGAACACGCGCGACACCTCTCGCTTGAGCGCGGGGATGTCCCATTCCTCGATCGCCAGTTCTTTGCCTGCGAATCGTTCCACCTGATCGTCGAGGATGTCTTCCGCCAAGGCGAGCAGGTAGTGACCCGTGTCGACGAGGTCTTCTTCCGTCAGGTGGACCTTGCCCTCGAGAATCTCACGCCGCAGCGTGTAGACGCTCTCACGCTGCTTGTTCATCACGTCGTCGTATTCGAGCAGGTGTTTGCGAACGCCGAAGTTCTGCGCTTCGACCTGTTTCTGGGCCCGCTCGATCGCCCGCGTGACCATGCCGTGCTCGATTGGCACGCCCTCTTCCATGCCGAGGCGCTGCATCAGGCCTGAAATGCGCTCCGACCCGAAGATGCGCATCAGATCGTCTTCGAGCGAGAGATAGAAGCGAGAGGAACCCGGGTCGCCCTGCCGTCCGGCGCGGCCTCGCAGCTGGTTGTCGATGCGGCGCGCCTCGTGACGTTCGGTACCGAGGATGTGGAGGCCTCCGAGGTCGACGACCACGTTGTGGTCGTCGTCCATCTGCCGTTTGAAGTGCGCGAAGATCCGTTCCCAGTCCGGCCGCGGCACGCGATAGAAGCCGTCGACGTGGAAGAAATACACGAACTCTTCGTCGTCGATGAACTTCTCTTCACCCTTCGGCAGACGCTCGGCCACCTGTTCGGCCAGGCACTGCTGCCGTGCGGCGTGCTCGGGATTGCCGCCCAGCAGGATGTCTGTGCCACGGCCCGCCATATTGGTGGCGATCGTGAGGTTCTCTTTATGTCCCGCCTGCGCGACGATCTCGGCTTCCTGCGCGTGGTACTTGGCGTTGAGGACGACGTGCTTGATGCCGCGCTTCTGGAGCAGTCTCGACAGCTTCTCGGACTTCTCGATCGACACGGTCCCGACCAGCGTCGGCCGGCCGGTGTTCTGCTTCTCGATGATGTCGGTGACGATCGCTTCGTACTTCTCGCGCTCGGTCCGATAGATCAGGTCGGCTTCCTCGATGCGCTTCAGCGGCCGGTTGGTCGGGATGACGATGACATCGAGGTTGTAGATCTTGGCGAACTCCGGCGCTTCGGTTTCGGCAGTGCCGGTCATCCCGGCGAGCTTCTTGTACTTGCGGAAATAGTTCTGGAAGGTAATGGTGGCGAGCGTCTGGTTCTCGCGCTCGATCTTGACCTTCTCTTTGGCCTCGACGGCCTGATGCAACCCGTCGCTCCAGCGGCGGCCGGGCATCAGCCGACCGGTGAACTCGTCGACGATGACGATGCCGCCGTCCTTGATCATGTACTCCACATCCAGACGGAACAGCGTGTGCGCACGCAGCGCCTGGTTGATGTGGTGGAGCAGCGGCATGTTGACCGGATCGTAGAGACCGTTCGACTCGGGCGCGAGACGATGCTTCAGCATCTCCTCCGCCTTGGCCATGCCGGTCTCGGTCAACGTCACCGTCTTGTGCTTCTCGTCGACGATGTAGTCTCCGGTCTTCTCGAGCTCTTCCCGATCCTCGGCTTTGACGTTCCCCTGCGTGACCGCGCCCTTTTTCAGCCGCGGGATGATCCGATCGACCTCGTAGTAGAGATCGGTCGACTCCTCGGCAGGGCCCGAGATGATGAGCGGCGTTCTCGCTTCGTCGATCAGGATGCTGTCGACTTCGTCGACGATCGCGTAGTGATGTCCGCGTTGCACCATCTGGTGCAGCTCGAACTTCATGTTGTCGCGAAGGTAGTCGAAGCCGAACTCGTTGTTGGTGCCGTAGGTGATGTCCGAACCGTAGGCGCTCTGTCGCTGCTCATCCCGCAGGTCGTGCTGGATGACGCCGACGCTCATGCCGAGGAACCGGTACAGACGCCCCATCCACTCCGAGTCGCGTCGGGCAAGATAGTCGTTGACGGTGACGACGTGGACCCCTTTGCCTTCGAGAGCGTTCAGGTAAGCGGGAAGCGTGGCGACCAGCGTCTTGCCTTCGCCGGTCTTCATCTCGGCGATCGTGCCGTGATGCAGCACCATGCCACCGATCAGCTGGACGTCGAAATGCCGCATGTTGAGCACGCGGCGGCCAGCCTCGCGCACCACGGCAAACGCTTCGACGAGCAGGTCGTCGAGTGCCTCGCCGCCGGCGACGCGCTTCCGGAATTCGATCGTCTTTTCCCGGAGTTGTTCGTCGCTGAGTGCCTTGATCGACGGTTCGAGGGCGCCGATCTCCCCGACGAGCGGCCGGAGCCGCTTAATCTCACGTTCGTTCTGAGTACCGATGACCTTCGCGAGCAGTTGGCCGATCATGCGTATGGAAAGAGCTGGCTACGAAGGAATATCTACCGATTGTAGCCGTCGGACTACAGATCGGCAAGGAAACCGCTGTTTCCAGCCAGCTACTGCGCGCGGGTCTTCTGTTGTGTGAGGAGTTGAAGCGGGTTGAGGAGTCGGCCGTTCGCCATCACCTCGTAGTGGAGGTGCGGGCCGGTCGTTTTGCCCGTGGTTCCAATCCTGCCGATCATCTCGCCGCGCTTCACGTGGTCACCAATTTTGACCAGAAATGCGGAGAGGTGGCCGTATCGGGTCTCGAGGCCGAACCCATGATCGAGGATTATCAGGTTCCCGTAGCCGCCGGCGAGGCCGGCTTGCGTGACCACTCCGGCTGCGGTCGCATAGATCGGCTGACCCTTCTCGCCGGCTATGTCGAGGCCGCCGTGGTAGTCGGCACCACCGTTCACCGGATCGATGCGCGGCCCCATCGTGGATGTGAGCCACCCTTGAGTGGGCCATATCGACGGGGTCGCCGCTGCCAGCGCGTTCCGTTTCTCGACGTTGGTTCGGACCGACTGCAGCCGCGATTCGAGCCCTTCCAGGAGGGTGCGGAGGAGGCCGAACGTATCGTCAGGGTTGGAAAGGGAAGTGAGCGTGCGGGCGTACGAGGAATCCTGCTTGGCGGTCGTTGGAGTGGCGGCCCCAGTGGCCGACGCTGTACCGCCTATGGCGCGGGCTTTGACGAGCGCCGGGAGCTTGTCCATGGTCCGGGCGAGGTTCGGGTCGAGCGCGGCCCGCGAACCCAGGTCGGCAATGGCCGACTGGATCGACTCAATCTGCCCGGACAGTTCCTGGGTTGCGCTGCGATAACTGGAGTTTTCGATCTCGAGGGCCTGCTGGTTGGCGTAAAGACCGGCGACGTCGCTCCTGGCCTTCCAGGCGGCGCCTATGCCAACGAGCACCGGCAACGTCACCATCGCGCACGCCACCACCATCGTGGGTCGGGCCGAGATCGTGATTCGGCGGACCACTCCGGAGGTCCGGTCGGCGATCAGGATGGTGTAACGGCGTGCGGCCATCAACTACCCAATTAACAAACAGGACGAACGGGCACTACCAAATGAGTGCTTCATCACCATTGTTATCGGACGTCCGACTCTTGGGAGGAGAGTGAACGGAGCACAGCCTACCATAGGACGAAAATGCCCTTCAATGAGGTTGCCCGTTTTTTCGCCTTTTTTAGCGAAACTTTGTGGGACATTCTGTGAAATCGACTCATCAGCCGAGGTTACAGGTTCTTCTCGCCGCGATTCTGTTCTCGACAGGGGGCGCGGGCATCAAGGCCGCGGCGTTTTCGGGAGTGCAGGTGTCGGCGCTCCGGTCGGGCATTGCGGCGTTCGTCCTCGCAGTGGTCTTCCGGAGACGCCTGAACATGTCGTGGCCGGTGCTTCGGGTTGGCGTGGTGTATGGAGCCACCCTCACGCTCTTCGTCCTCTCGACCAAGCTCACCACTGCCGCAAACGCGATCTTTCTGCAATCGACCGCGCCGCTCTACCTGCTGCTCCTGTCTCCGATGCTGTTAGGAGAGCGCTTCACGAGACGCGACATTCTCTATCTCGCGGGCGTTGCGATCGGCCTGGCCTTCTGCGTGGCTGGCCGCCCT
This sequence comes from Vicinamibacterales bacterium, assembly GCA_036407095.1. Classification (GTDB taxonomy): domain Bacteria; phylum Acidobacteriota; class Vicinamibacteria; order Vicinamibacterales; family UBA2999; genus Gp6-AA40. The sequence continues at coordinate 62,871 of DASWZV010000171.1, forward strand.
CCGGCAACGACGACTGCTCCTAATCCTCCGCTGGGTAATCTACTCGGCGTCCTGTGCAGCATCGTCTGGGCGTTGACCTTGCTGGGATTTCGTCATCTGGAGCGCGACGCTCAGCGACAGGGATCTGCGATGACGGCCGTGGTCGTCGGCAATGCACTCGCGAGCCTCGTGGCACTGCCATTCGCGTGGCCACTGCCGATGGCGTCGGTTCTCGAGTGGGCGACGATTGGCTACCTCGGCACGTTTCAGATCGCGCTGGCATACGTGTTCCTGACCAGGGCGGTGCGGCGACTGCCGGCATTCGAGGTCTCACTGCTCCTGCTGCTCGAACCTGTTCTGAACCCGGCGTGGACCTGGGCCATACGAGGCGAGCATCCAGGCACATGGACCATCGTGGGCGGCGCAATCATCATCGCGGTCACTGCGATAAAGAGCATCTACGAGACCTACGAGGATCGGACCGTGGGCGCCATCGTCTGACGTTTCAGAACCACGCGCTCCGTTCTGTCCGCGGCACGAGTGAGGGGCAGCGGCGGTCCCAAAGAGACCGCCGCTGCGAACGTTCACCGGCCGCTGAAGGCCAGTAGAGAGAGTGCGCTGGACAACGGCAAGTACATCAGGAGCACGATGCGCACGATCCTCGCTCGCGCTGCGATCGGATCGACCGGCGTGGGTGCATGCAGATCCCGCACGGTCCATGGAGAGATGGCGAGCGAGAGTGCGATGACACCCCAGTGCACCAGCGCGGGCCCGGAGTGATCAGCTGAAGCCCTGAAGGCAATCAGCCCCAGTGTCGCAGCGGTCACGAGCATGGCGACCGCCAGCAGCCAACCGATCTTGAGCATCGCAGTTCCTTTGTGCGGGCGCTAGTAACACGACCCGAGGTAGAAGAGTCCCTGCACACTGGCCGCGAGCTCGATCATCGCGCATACCGGTGCCAGTAACGGCCAGAAGTACGAGATGCCGCACACGAGCCCCGCATCGATTCCGAGCCGCGTGATCTCCTGCTGCAGCTGCTGGCAGAACCCGATGTACCAGTCCCGGTCGCTCGACGACTGCACCCGGCGCACGCGTGCGGCGCGATCACCGAGGCGATCCGTCTCTGCTGCAATGGTCTCGAACGTCGTTGCGGTGCGGGTGAGCAGTCCGGTGACGCCTCCGATCTCCAGTTCGGTGAGGATGTCGTTGCGCGCGTTGTAGTCGAGCGCGACCCGATTGGGCATGCGGTCGTCGAGCTGGACGCCGTACTCCTTCAGGCGCGCCTTCACTGTCGCGCGATCGACTTCGGAATACAGCACGGCATCGCGCCCTTTCGAGCGAACGAGATCGCTCAACGCCCGCTTCGATGGCGCATCGATGTCGATGAGAAGACCGTAGGCGGCTATCGATCGCAATTGCGCAGCGATGCTGCGTGCATCCTCGCCTTTGGCGCCGCGCCGTTGAACCCGGTTGTGAATGGCGGCGAGCTCCTTGAGAGCGTGATCGAACATCGGGTCCGGACTTCCAGCCACGCCGTGAGCGTGACCTTGCGTGACTGCCGAACCCGCGCGGACTCCGTAGGCGACTCCTGCCAGCGCAGGGATCCCTGCTGCGACTGAACCGACGAACACACGACGACTGACATCTGCGTTCATACTTCACCATGCGTTTCTGCACCCAGCCTCATTCCGTCAACCTGTATTGCAGCGCCTCGGCGACGTGATCAGCCGCCACGTCGCGGGCACCGACAAGATCTGCAATCGTCCGCGCCACTTTGAGGACGCGGTCGTAGCCCCGCGCGGTCAGCCCCATGGCACCGACCGCGCGCCGCAGGATCGCGCGGCCGGCGGCATCGGGCCGGCAGAACGCGGCGACCGCGGTGCCACGCAGGTCGGCGTTCGTGCGCGCGCCGCGCTCGCCGTAGCGGCGCTGCTGTGCACGACGTGCGGAGCACACACGCTCCCGCACCGGCGCCGACGCTTCGCCCGGCAGACCCTCCGCAATCGCGTGCACCGGCACCGCGGGCACGTGGACGATCAGATCAATCCGATCCCGGAGCGGACCCGAGAGTCGTCCTCGATACTTCGCAATCTGCTGGGGCGTGCAGCGGCAGGCGCGGCGTTCGTCGCCCTGAAACCCGCACGGGCACGGGTTCATCGCCGCGACCAGGACGAACCGCGCAGGAAAGACCGCAGTGCGCGCGGCGCGCGCGATCGTCACTCGACCTTCTTCGAGTGGTTGACGCAGCACTTCGAGCACGCGGCGGTCGAACTCCGGCATCTCGTCGAGGAACAGCACACCGTTGTGAGCGAGTGAGATTTCGCCCGGTCGCGGAATGGAGCCGCCGCCCACCAGGGCGACATTCGACACGGTGTGATGCGGCGCGCGAAAGGGACGTTCGCTCAGCAGGCCGCACCCGGCCGGCAACGTACCGGCGACCGAATGGATCGCCGTACACTCGAGCGCCTCATCGAAGGTCAACGGCGGCAGGACCGTGCCAAGACGACGAGCCATCATCGTCTTGCCGGCACCTGGCGGTCCCGTGAGCAGGAGATTGTGCCCGCCGGCCGCGGCCACTTCGAGGGCGCGCCGTGCGAGCAGCTGGCCACGGACGTCGGCGAGATCGTGATCATGTTCCCGTGACGGCGACGCGACTGCGGGCGCCGGCACGGCGCGATGCGCGTCCTCGGGCCGGTTCAACGCATCCACGGCTTCCGATAACGAGCGCGCAGTGCACACGTCCAGGCCGTCGACGACGCAGGCTTCGGCGGCGTTTTGCGGCGGCAGCAGCAGCCGCTTGAGCCCCAGGCGGCGGGCTGCGACCGCTATCGGCAGAACGCCGCGAATGGCGTTGATGCCTCCGTCGAGAGACAGTTCGCCAACGACCACCGTGTCGTCCACGGCGCGCCGTGTCAGCGGCCCAGACGTCGCCAGCAGCCCGAGCGCGATCGGCAGATCGAACGACGAACCTGCCTTGCGAACATCGGCTGGCGCCAGGTTGACCGTGATGCGGTGATGGGGAAACTCGAAGCCTGAATTGCGAATGGCGGCGCGGACCCGATCGCGGCTTTCACGCACGGTCGCGTCGGGCAGACCGACCATGGTGAAGTGGGGAAGCCCGAAGGCCACGTCCACCTCGATATGCACCGGGTAGGCGTCGATCCCGAAGACGGCAGCACTGCGCAGGCTCGCGAGCACGATGCCGCTTTGAAGTGCAAGAAGCGGGTCGCGGAACGATCAAGCGAAATCTGACGTGAACCCGCAGACCGCTGGTCACGGGATCGAAGTTTCTGCGATTGTCACACCCCGAAAAGATCGCAAGTTCTGCGTGGGGACCGTGCTTCCGGGTTGACGCCGACAATGGCGACGGCGGAGGAAACGACGGTGAGTAGCGAGGCGGACCCTCGCTACTCTTCGAATTCGAGCAGTCGTGCCTGTCGTGCGACGCGGGCGCGTGTGAGACGGTCGATCGCCATGCCACCGAGCACGATGAATGAGGCCGCAATGACCATGGACATCGCGCTGCTGTAAAGCCGGGACGAGAAGAACTGAATGATTGCGCTCACGCTGATCGTCGCCATCGTGAAACCGAAGTAGAGCGTCGATCCGCGAGTCCTGCCCATCGGCTTCGAGAAGGGGAGCGACGGATCGATCAGCACGGCGAGCTGCAGCACGAGGTGGCCGACGAGTCCGAGAAACGCGATGTGAACGAGCACGTGACCGGCATGCCCGACGACATAGGTGTAGAGCGCGAAGACCAGCAAAAGGTACGGGATGAGGAAGAACGTGACCAGCACGTTCTTCGAGGCGCGTAGAATCTGCATGCGATCGGCCGGCGTCGTGAAGAAGATCCACGACGCGCGATAGGCGTCGCTCCGCGTCAGCAGCATGCTGAGCATCGATGGCGACATCAGCACCGAGAGCGTGACCGGCCACGACTGAAAACCGGCGCCCGGTGTGAACGGGTCGACGAGCGCGCCGTTACGGACGCCCAGCCAGACGTAGAAAATGGTGAAGGGCAGGAGTCCCAGCACGCCCATGCGAAAGCGTTGATCATGTCGGAACTGGCTGCGGACGAGCAGCGCAACGGCGCGCGCTTCGTCACGGGTGAACCAGACTGCTAAGCGCCCACTCCGTCGTGGCCGGTTCTGAACGCGGGCCGACGTCGTGATCGCGCCGAGCCGCTCCGAGTAGTCGAGCGACAACCGGCCCCCGAGCTGCGACGCCGTCGCCACCAGCAGCACCAACGAGAGGCCGGTCAGCACGACGGCCCGCGTCGGCGCCTGGCCAGCGGCCACTTCCAGGTAACTTCCGAACCACGTGCCAGGGTAGAGGAAAAGCCAGGTCGTGTCCGGCATCGTGAAGGAGCTCATGACCGTTCGCGACACGAGGCGCGACAGCACAATCTGTCCCGCGTATACCGCAAAGCTCATGGCGAACTGCACGTACGAGAGCGCCCGTTCGATGGCATCAGGACCAACGGCGCGCAACACCGAGGCGTAGCCGAGCGTAATCACCAGCGTGGTCGACATCGACGAGCCGTAGACGTTGAGCCCCATCGCGACGCCCACCGGCCACCCATGCCGGAGAAAGGCCGACAACATTGGCAGCCATGCAGCTGCTGTCGTCAGCGTCGTCGTGTACACGAGGATGTTGGTCAGCTTGACGGCGAAGTAGGTGCGTGATGAGACAGGTCGAAAGCCCAGGATGCTGTAGTCGGCGGGCGACGCGATCACCGAGTTGTGATCGAGGATCACCGCGGTGCCGATCACAAAGGCCGTATACGTCGCGGCCACCGTGCCGACCAGGAAGAGATCCCGGCTTGCCCAGACGAAGAACGCGATGAACGCGCCGAAGAGCGTGTAGAAGACCGCCTGGAACACGAGTCCCGCCACCACGCGCGCTTCGCGGCCGAACCGACGCTGACCGAGCGCACTGACGCGGAAGTCGAGCTTCACCGCCGTCAGCGTGAGCGCCTTCCATTGATCGAAGTCGATCCCTGCGGCTGCGAACAGGCGCCTCATACCCGATCGAGGGCCGCGATCAACTCCGAGGCGAGCCGCGTCACGTCACGCACGCCGGTCAACTGGCTGAAGGCTTCTTCGAGACTGGCCGTGGCGGTCTGGCCGCGGATCTCCTGGGCGGTACCGTCCGCGATCTGTTTCCCGTCGTTGATGATCACGATGCGCGTGCACATTCGTTCGACGACGTCGAGGATGTGAGAGCAGAAGAGGATGGTGCGACCCTGTGCCGCCAGTTGCTTCAGGACCTCCTTGACGACCATCGCGGCATTGGCATCGAGACCATCGAGCGGCTCATCGAGGAACAGAACTTCGGGCCGATGGATGAGCGCCGACGCGATGAGCACCTTCTGTCGCATGCCCTTCGAGAACTCGCGCATCCGCTGATGCTTCTCGGCATCGAGGCCGAAGAGCTCGAGCAGCTCACCACTCCTGGTGCCGGCTGTCTTGGGATCGAGATGATGCAGGCACGCGATGAGCTCGAGGTACTCCGACGGCGTGAGTCCGTCGTAGAGCGCAGCGGTCTCAGGCACATAGCCGATGCGCCCTTTCACCTCGAGCGGCTGTTCGACCACGTCGAAGCCCGCGATTCGCGCGTGACCGCGGGTCGGCCGAATCATCCCGGTGAGAATCTTGACAGTGGTCGATTTGCCGGCGCCGTTTGGTCCGAGGAATCCGAGAATCTCACCCGGCTCGACGCGAAGGTTCAAATCGGAGAGCGCGAGCTTGGGGCCGTACTCGCGTGACAGGTGCTCCGTCTCGATGGTCGACATTTTCTAGCGCGCTCTCTGGGTCACTTCTGTAGCGGTCGCTCCGTCCTTCGACTGATACATCCACTAATCCCTGGCCGGCACGATTTCGATGTAGTCGAACGCGCCGCCGTCAGGCGGCGTGGTGTTCACGTCGATCGTGATCTCGTCACCCGGCGTCAGCGTCACACGGCGCACGGTGTGCCGCGTCGCGGTGTGCCCATTCGGGCTCGCGGATCCGAACTGCCCATCGGCAACCCAGCTGTCGATCCGGCGAGTGCCGACCGACACGCCGTATCTCGCCTCGCCGTCGTTCTCATCGAAGTATCCGACCGCGATGTCGTAGAGGCCCGCGGCTCCCTGGAAACGATGGTGAGCGGCACAGAGTCCGCCTGCGGCACAAACCACCGCCTGAGCCCCTGAGGCGGTTTCCCAGGGGGTCACTGCTGTCACCGAAAATCGATCGAGCGTCATCGATTCGGCCTCGACGCGGCCGGGAAGTCGCGAGGCCCGCCCGGTCGCATCAGGAATGCCCGAGACCCAACGAAACCAGGTGGTCACCGCATCGCGCCAGACGATCGCGTGTCCAGCCTGATACTCGAGCTTTGCCAGCACCGAGGCGAAGCGCTCGGGATCGATGAACGGTTCGAGCCGCCGCCATCGCTCGACGAAGGCGGCCGCGGTCATGGCGCCTTGATAGTGGGAATTGTAGATGTATTGAATGACCGTTTCCCCCGAGCGCAGCTTATGGGTGTAGGGCACGTGATGAAAGAAGAGCAGCAGCTCCTCGGGCGTCGACGAACGCGATTCGAACATCGCGGCCACCGCCGGTGAGTACTGCGACACGAAGCCAGTGCCGGTTGCCACCGTGCGATCCATGCCGATGCCGGTTCCATTCGCGCGGTGCCACTGGCCCCAACCGTTTCGCTCGGATGATTCGATGCCGGGACCGTAATGCACGCCGATGATGTCGGTGAGCGTGCCGGCGCCGAGCGGACCGGTGTACTGCTCGTAGGCCGGCCACGATTCGAGCAGGATACCGGCCGTCACGTCGACGACCAGCGGCTTGTCGTTGAAGGTCAGCTTCGTCCACTCCTCGGCGATCTGTCGCGACGGGAGATCGGGGTTCCAGGCGAGCCGGCCGAAGCCGTACAGGTTCGCCATCGCGAGGTCGTGTCCGAGCCAGTTGACGTCGCGCCCGACGTTGGACACACCGACGAACCCGGCGTCACGCCGCCCGAACAGGCGGCCCGACACGAAGCTCTTGACCGGCGTCCCGGTGCCATTCACCTGTAGATCGAAATCGAGCACACGCTTCCACATCGGGACGATGAAGCAGACGTGGCGCTGCTGTCCGAGGTATTCCTGCGTGATCTGGAGCTCGATCGCCTTGTTGGTATTCGGCAGGGCGCCGAAGAGCGGAGAGGATGGCTCGCGAACCTGGAAATCGATCGGCCCATGCTTGATCTGGAGAATCACGTTCGCGTCGAACTGTCCGTCGAGCCCGTGAAAGTTGTCGTAGGCGGCGCGGGCGCGATCGTTCTTCGGATTGCGCCAGTCCATGAGGTGGTCGTAGACGAAGCCGCGATAGAAGATCAATCCACCGTGGGGCGCGAGCGCGCGTGCGATCACGTTGGCAGCGTCGGCGTGGGTCCGGCCGTATGCTGACGGACCGAGCCTGCCTTCGGAGTCGGCCTTGAGGACGACGCCACCGAGATCGGGCACCGCCCGATAGATCGCGTCGACCCGATCTTTCCAGAAGGTTGCGACTCGCGGGTCGAGCGGATCGAACGTGTCCAGGCCGCCGATCTTTCTGGGGCTGCTGAAATCGATCGAGACCGACAGGCTGATCCCCCATGGTCTCAGGACGTCGGCCACGCGGGCGAGCTGCGGCAGGAACGCGTCGGTGATGACCTGGGGATTCGCGTTGACGTTGTTGATCGTGAGCCCGTTGATGCCGACGGAGGAGAGCAGACGCGCGTAGTCGCGGACGCGCGTGAGGTCGTCGACGACCCGTCCGTTGTCGAAGAAGATCGATCGTCCCGCATAGCCGCGTTCGATCGTGCCGTCGAGATTGTCCCAGTGATTGACCCATCGAATCGAGGCCGAGGGCTCCTCGCGGTCGTCGAGCTGCGCGGGGTCGACGTGCATCGCGATCCAACGGAGCAGGGCGAACGCCCCGTAGAGCACGCCGCGATCGCTCTGGCCGGCCACCACGAGCGCTTGACCCCGAGGCGTTGCGACACGTCCGAGCCAGAAGCCGTCGGCTCTCAGCTGCGAAGGAATCGCCGGATCGTCGATCGATGCACGAACACGATCGAGCACGCCGAGCAGGATGACGGCGTCGGTACCGCGACTGGTTTGAGACACGACCGGCTCACCGAGCATCGAGCTCAGGCCGCGGACGGTTTCGTCACGCGCCGTGCGCAGCACCGGCGAATCGCCCAGCAGGACGAGCCGGCGAGGGACCGACGCAAATCTGTCTCGAAGAGCAGGCTCGATCGGGGCGTAGCGAAGCCAGCCGTCGTATCCGGTTTCCGCTCGCGCCTGCGCGCCGCCGAGCACCGCCAGGATCGCTTGCAGACACAAGCACGCAGCTGCGGATCGCAGCGGACGCAGACTAGCCGTCTTGACCGCCTCGATTCGTGACATATGAGTCATGTTTTCCCCGGTCAAGACGGCTCGCCCGCACGGAGTGCGGGCCGAAGACGCTGCGCCTAGCGAGGCGGAGCCCTCGCTGGGCATACCTTGCTATGCTACGCCTTCCATGTCCTGTCGCTGATCGCTGGTTCCTATTTCTTCTTCAACGGCTAATCGCGATGACCCTGACTCCGTCGCCCGCAGACAAATTCACATTCGGCCTCTGGACTGTCGGCAATCGAGGCCGCGACCCCTTCGGCGAGTTCGTGCGCCCGCCGCTCGATCCGGTCAACGCCGTCCACAAGCTCGCCGACGCCGGCGCATGGGGCGTCAACTTCCACGACAACGACCTCGTGCCCATCGACGCCACGGCGGCCGAACGCGATCAGATCGTGCACGCCTTCAAGGCGGCGCTCGCATCGACCGGCATGACTGTGCCGATGGCGACGACGAATCTGTTCACCGACCCCGTGTTCAAAGACGGAGCGTTCACCGCGCACGATCCGCAGGTTCGCGCATACGCGCTTCAAAAGACGATGCGTGCGATGGATCTCGGTGTGGAGCTCGGAGCGCGAACCTACGTCTTCTGGGGCGGTCGTGAGGGGGCTGAAGTCGACGCCGCGAAGGATCCCGTCGAAGCGATCAAACGTTTTCGCGACGCGATCAATTTCCTGTGCGGGTACGCGCGCGACCAGCACTACGAGTTGCGATTCGCGCTCGAGGCCAAGCCGAACGAGCCGCGCGGCGACATCTACTTCGCCACGACTGCCTCCTACCTCGCGTTCATTCCCACACTGGACCACCCTGACATGGTCGGCGTCAATCCTGAAGTCGCGCACGAACAGATGGCAGGGTTGAACTTCTTTCATGTCGTGGCGCAGGCGATCGAGGCGGGGAAGCTGTTTCACATCGATCTCAACGATCAGAAGCCGGGCCGATTCGATCAGGATTTGCGCTTTGCGTCGGAATCGATCAAGCCGCTGTTCTTCCTGGTCAAGCTGCTCGAAGAATCCGGCTACGACGGTCCACGGCATTTCGATGCGCATGCCTACCGGACCGAGAACGAAGAGGGCGTGTGGGACTTCGCCCGCGGGTGCATGCGCACCTATCTGATTCTCAAGGACAAGGCGCGGCAGTTTTGCGAACACGCCGGCATCCAGGCCCTGCTCGCCGAGATCCGCGATCAGGGGGGCGCCGCTCCGATCGGTCCGTACACACCGCAGCGTGCCTCAGAACTCAAGGCGCGCGTGTTCGACCGCCAGACGCTGGCCGCTCGTCGTCTGCCGTACGAGCGCATCGATCAGCTCGTCGTCGATCTGCTTCTCGGCGTCTGACGGACCACACTCGACGTGGCCCTCTACCTCGGTCTCGACTCGAGCACTCAGAGCCTGTCGGCCGTCGTCATCGAGATCTCCGGCAGCGCTCGGCGCGTCGTCCACACGTGTTCGTTCGCATTCGACGAGGTCCTTCCACAGTACCGCACGCGGCATGGCGTGCTGCCGCATGACGATCCCAAAGTGGCGATGTCGCCGCCCCAGATGTGGGCCGAGGCGCTCGATCTGATGCTCGGTCAACTTGCGAACGACATCGACGTTCGCGATCTCGCCGCGGTCTGCGGCTCGGCGCAGCAGCACGGCAGCGTGTTCTTGAACGCCAGCGCAACGCGGGTGCTGGCATCGCTCGACCCCGGCGCGCCGCTCGTCGATCAGATCCGCGGTGTCTTCTCACGAACGGAATCGCCGATCTGGATGGATTCGAGCACGACACAGGAGTGCGCTGAAATCACCGCAGCCGTCGGTGGGGAAGCCGAGCTCGCTCGCCGCACCGGATCGCGCGCATTCGAGCGATTCACGGGGCCGCAGATTCGCAAGTTCTTCAAGGAGGCTCCCGCGGCGTACGCGGCGACTGACCGCATCCATCTGGTGAGCTCGTTTCTCGCCTCTCTGTTGGCGGGTCAACACGCCGCGATCGACACAGGGGACGGGTCCGGCATGAATCTGATGGACCTCGCCTCGAGTCAGTGGTGGACATCGGCCGTGCGCGCGACGACAACCGATCTCGAGGTGAAGCTGCCATCGCTGGCGGTTCCGTGGACGTGCGTTGGCACCCTATCGCGATACTGGCAATCCCGTTACGGATACCCCGCGGCCAACGTCGTTGTCTGGTCAGGCGACAACCCCTGCAGTCTGATTGGAACCGGCCTGATCCGGGAGGGTCGAATCGCCGTGTCGATGGGCACGAGCGACACGGTGTTTGGTGTGATGAACGAACCACGCGTCGACGAATCCGGCACCGGCCATGTCTTCGGATCGCCGACCGGCGCGTTCATGGGCCTGACGGTGTTTCAGAACGGGTCGCTCGCTCGTGAGCGTGTGCGCGATGCCGCCCACATGACGTGGTCGCAGTTCTCACAATCGATCGCGAGGACACCACCGACCGCGGGAGGCGTCATCCTTCCATGGTTCGAGCCGGAGATTACGCCGAATGTGCGTGTTCCGGGAGTGCGGCGATACGCAAGCGACGACGAGGGGGGAGCGATCGTTCGAGCGCTGGTCGAGTCGCAGCAGATCGCGATGATGCTGCACTCGTCCTGGATGAACGTCGATGTCCACACCATTCACGCCACGGGTGGAGCAGCGGCCAACCGCGAAATCCTGCAGGTGATGGCCGACGTCTTCGGGGCTGACGTCTATCAGGTGGAAGTGGCCAATTCGGCCGCTCTTGGAGCGGCGTTGCGCGCGGCACATGCCCACATGACCGCAAGCGGCCTTTCTGTCAGTTGGGAGGAAGTCGTCGGCGGCTTCACAGAGCCGCGCGCCAGTTCACGCATCAGGCCCGACGCGGATCATCACGCGATGTATCGCGAGTGGGCGAAGTTCTACGCCGCGTGCGAAACGCATGCGCTCGGACGCGGACCGGATCCCTCCGCGGCGCTAGCGCAGTTCCGAGCTCGTTTTCGGGATGCTGAGTGACCGTGTGGAGGCCCGCCGTGGCCAAGGCCACGGCGGACGCGCCGACGCTCGCGCAGCGAGCGAAGGCCGTTAGTCCGTCGCAACCGCTGTTCTCCGGTAAATCGTCAGCCGCTGACCCGCTTTGATGACGTTGCCTCGGAGGTGGTTCCATTCCTTCAGCGACTGAACGGTCGTGTCGTACCTCCGCGCGATGGCAGTGAGCGTCTCACCCTGCTGCACGCGATGGGTGAGCCGCACGGGCTGAGTGCTCTCGATCCTCGCTGGCGAACGAGACGACAACGTGTTGCTCGCATTCACGGCGTCGATACCACGGTTGGGCCGCGATGGAATCACCGCGGCACGCGAGGGTGGTGTCTGCTCTCGAGCGGCGACTACCAGCGCCGGTTCGCGAGGGACGATGAGTTTCTGACCGGCGCGAAGCGTCGCCCTGGTCGAGAGATAATTCGCCTCCGCCAGATCGGATCGCGTGACGCTCAGCTTCTTCGCGATGCCGAGCATCGTCTCGCCCTTCTTCACCGTGTAGCGATTCACCGGCGCCAGATCATCGGACGGCATCCCCGCCATGTGCGCCCTCACCACCGACGCGCTTCCCTGCGGCACCTTCAACGCGTAGTCTGTGGAGCGAAGCGGCGTCGTCCAGCGACGGAGCTCGGGATTGAGATCTTGAATCGTCTCGACTGACGCTCCCGTCCACTCCGCGATGCGCCGGAGATCGACGGCCCTGGAGAGCGTCACCGTTTCGAACCCGGGAGCTTCGATCGGCTCGACGTTCATCCCGTACTGCGTGGGGTTCCTGGCAATGATCACCGCGGCGAGAATCAGCGGCACGTAGTCGCGCGTTTCGCGCGGGAGATAGCGCGAGCTGTCGGAGAGCGTCCAGAAATCGGTGAGTCCCGAACGATCGATCGCGCGCTGGACGCGACCCGGCCCGCCGTTGTACGAGGCCAGTGCGAGGTGCCAGTCGTCGAACATGCCGAAGAGAGTCTTGAGATATTTGGCCGCCGCGCGTGTCGCCTTTTCGGGATCCGATCGTTCGTCGATGTACCAATCGTGCTGCAGGCCATTCTCGAGCGCGGTGCCGTGCATGAACTGCCACATGCCCTTGGCCTGCGCGCGCGACAACGCATTCGGCTTGAATGCGCTCTCGATGAGCGGAACGTAGGCAAGGTCCAGCGGGAGTCCTTCAGCGCGGAAGACGTCCTGAATCATCGGAAGAAACCGCCCACTGCGATTCAACCCCTCTTCGAGATAGCCCTTCAATCGACCTGTGAAGAGCTCTACATACGAGAGCACACGGTCGTTGAGCGGGATGTCGATGTCGTGCGCGACGGTCTCGAGATCGTGCGCGACAGTTTTCTCCAGATCCGGGGTAGCGGGAGGTGTCTTCTCCGTTGCCGAGATGTCGAGCAACTGATCGATGGGCGCCGGTTCGGATTTCTCCTGAACTGTTCCCACCTGGGGCACTGCGACGACCGGCTGAGCGGGCGAGGCATCGGCGCGTTGAGTGGGTACCGGCGCCGGGAGAGCGGCGACCGCCGGCGGGTCATCAGCGGGCGCGGCCGTTTGAATGGCTGGAGGCGCAGGTACTGGGGCCGTGCTCACTTTGGGTGGCACCTTGGCCCCGCAGGCAGCGGTCACGATCACGAGCGTCAGGGCGCCGACGAACGCCCTTGTCAGGCCGTGGAATGCTGTCGGCATTGGTCACGTACTCTAGCATCCGCCTGATCAGAGGGTAAAGCGAATGCACGTTACGGCTCAGCCGTCACGAGCAGCTGCGTGCATCAATGCTTATCGCGGCCAGCTCTCCTCGACGAACACTTGCAGCGACTCACCCAGGTCCCGCGCGGACGGTGTCACGATCGTTCTTTCACCTACCAGAATTTTCCGACCGCTTCGAATCGCCGCGCGCACATCATCTTCACAAACAAACTCAGCCGTGGACTCGGCACCAGCTGTCGGCTCCGCGCTGGTGATTGAGGGAGACGCCGAAGAAGCGGGATCCGTCGGGCGATACCCACGAGATGCGAGAAAGGAGTCGATCCTCGATGCCAGCGCCTGAGTCGAGATGCCCTTGGGGGTGTCCCTCACGGTCGCTTGGGGCAGTGTCGGCGGCGGCGGTGCCGGCGACGAGGCAGTACTCGGACCGGACTTGATTGTCGCGGAGGGAACCGCCGGACGGAGCTCGTACGCCAGACGCTTGATGTTGAGCAGGTGGCGCGGCGAGATGTTGTCTGATGTGATGTTGCCGCCAGGCCCGCCGCACCCCAGGGTCATCGCTGGGTCGAGGCCGGTCGTCAGTCCAATCGATCCGTGGGTCGTCGGCGTGTTCACGCAGATTCGGAACGCGGGCTTCTTGAGGCCGAACTGCAGGATGACATCCTCGTTTTTCGAGTGAATCGACATCGTGTGGCCCATGCCACCGTAGCGCAGGATCTGGATGCAGCGTTCGCAACCTTCCATCCAGTCCTTGACCACGTACCACGACAAGACCGGGCACAGCTTTTCGATCGACAGCGGGAAGTCCCGACCGACGCCGGTGAGCGGTGCGATGAGCGCTCGCGTACCCGGTGGAACGGTGATGCCGACCTGCTGGGCAATCTGCGCTGCGCTTCGACCGACCAGTGCCGGATTGGGCAATCGCTGCGGCGTGACGAGCGCCTTCGCGAGTGCGTCCATTTCGCGGTCGGTCATGAAGTACGCGCCCTGCGTCTGAAACTGACGGCGCGATTCCTCGGCGATCGATTCGTCGACGACCACGGAATTCGGTGACGAACAGAGAACGCCGTTGTCGAAGGTCTTGCCGAGCACGATATCCCGCGCGGCCTTTTCGAGATCGGCTGTGCGCTCGATGTAGCAGGGGGCATTGCCTGGGCCCACACCGTACGCCGGCTTGCCCGCGCTGTACGCCGCGCGCACGAGCCCGAGGCCGCCAGTTGCCAGAATGACGGCGACATCGCGGTGCTTCATCAGCTCCTGCGTGCCCTCGAGGGTGACCGTCTTCATCCACCCGATGCTCCCGGGAGGCGCTCCCGCCTGAGTGGCGGCTTCAGCCATGATCTCGACGGTCCGTGTGATGCAGCGCGCCGCGGACGGATGCGGGCTGATGACAATCGGACATCGCGCCTTGAGCGCGATCAGCACCTTGTAGATCGCGGTCGACGTCGGATTGGTCGACGGAACGATTGCGGCGACGACACCGAAGGGTTCGGCGATCTCGACGACCTTCTTGTCTTCGATCCGATTGACGACGCCGACGGTCTTCATCGGCGCGATGAACTCGTACACCTGACGCGACGAGAACAGATTCTTTTGAACCTTGTCGGCAACCACGCCGTAGCCGGTCTCTTCGACGGCCAGCGCGGCCAGCGCTTCGGCGTGAGGCGTCACCGCGGATGCCATCGCGGTCACGATGCGGTCGATCCGTTCCTGGGAAAGTTCGGCGAGCAGGGGCTGCGCCTGGCGCGCCGCGCGTGCAAGAGCCCGTGCCTCGGCGACAGAGGCGAGGTCCTTGTCAGTCTGGGGCTGAATGTCCTGAGCGGCCATGAACCTGCGATGCGGCGCCGAGGTGTCGACGCGCTGGTGAACTACGTCTTCGGCAGGATGCGCTCGACGTCAGTATGCGGCCGTGGGATCACATGGACCGACACCAGCTCGCCGACCCGGCGCGCCGCTGCCGCTCCCGCGTCGGTCGCGGCCTTGACCGCACCGACATCGCCTCGTACCAGCACTGTCACATATCCCGCCCCGATGTATTCCTTCCCGACGAGCACGACGTTAGCGGTCTTGACCATCGCGTCGGCGGCCTCCACCGAGCCGATGAGACCTCGCGTTTCCACCATGCCGAGCGCGTCTGAAGCCATGCGCCAGAGATAGTATCATTCACCGCCGATGCCTACGCGCCCTGCTCGCTTGTTTCTCCTGCTGATACTGGCAGGTGTCCTCCTCGCCTGCGGCCGCAAGAAGGACGAGGCGACACCGGTCGCGACGCCATCACTGAAGCTCAGTCGAACAGAGGCTGCGGTCGGAAGCCCGATCGACATGACCTACCGTTTCGTGATGGCACCCAATGCGCCCGCGCTGACCGAGGACTACACGGTCTTCGTCCACGTGCTGGACGCCGATCGTGAGCAGCTATGGGGCGACGATCACCGGCCGCCCACACCCACGCGCGAGTGGAAGCCTGGTTCGACCATCGAGTACACGCGCACGATGTTCGTCCCGAAGTTCCCCTACGTCGGCGACGCGCAGATCGAGGTTGGCCTCTACGCGCCGAAGACGGGGGAGCGCGTGCCGCTGGCCGGAGACAACGCCGGCAATCGCTCGATTCGAGTCGCCTCCTTCGCCATTCGGCTGGGGGCCGAGAGCTATTTCGTCGTGTTCAAGAACGGCTGGTACGACGCGGAGATCACCGACAGCGCAAGCGGCAATGGGTGGCAATGGTCGAAGAAACAGGGGAACTTGTCGTTCCGGAACCCAAAGCGCGATACACTGCTGATGATCCAATTAGACCAACCGGCGATGGCGTTCTCGGCGCCGCAGCAGGTTGAAATACGCGCCGGCCAGGCCCTCGTCGATTCCTTCCCCCTGGCCGCTGGCCGACCGGAATTGAGACGTATCTCGCTGACCCCGCAGCAGTTGGGTACCGGCGAGAACGTCGAGATGTCCGTCGTCGTCGATAAAACGTTTGTTCCGGCCTCAGTCCCCCTATTGAAGAGCCTGGATTCAAGAGAACTCGGCGTCAGGGTATTCCATGTCTTCGTCGAGCCGAAACAATAGGTCTGAGGTCTAACTGAAGAATGGAATTCCGCTGTCGGCTTGGAACACCTACCGGTGAAATCGTCGAAGGTATCTACATAGCCGATACCGAGGCCCGGCTCCGTCGGGAACTCGAGGAAAAAGGTCTGTTCGTCCTGTCCCTCCAGCCGCGAGGATGGGTACCTGGCCTGTCCGGATCCACGCGCCGGCGGCGGGTGAAACGTCAGGAATTTCTTGTCTTCAATCAAGAGTTGGCGACGCTTCTGAAAGCGGGCATGCCCCTGACGCAGTCGCTCGAGATCTTGCGTCAGCGGGTGACGAATCCGACGTTCAAGGCGGTCCTCGACGGTGTGTACGAGAAAGTCGTCAGTGGAACCGCGTTGTCGGACGCCTTCGGTGCGCATGGAGACATTTTTCCCGCGGTGTATTCGGCGTCGTTGATGGCCGGCGAGCGAAGCGGCAGCCTCGACGCCGTGATCCGCCGGTACGTGGCGTACGAGAAGCTGGTCGGAGGGGTCAAACGGCGCGCGCTGTCTGCACTCATTTACCCTGCCATCCTCGTAACGATGATGCTGGTTTTGATCGCGATCATCCTTCTGAAAGCCGTTCCCGCCTTCTCAGACTTTTACGCGACCTTCGATAAGCCGTTACCACTCTCGACGAGACTGATCATGGCGGCGTCCCACGCGGCGGTCGCCAACGCGTGGCTAATCGCGGTAGTGATTGTCGGGGCCGTCGTCGTACTGTACATGTGGAGTCGTCAGCCGGCCCAACGGATACAGCTCGATCAGATGATCCTCAGGATCCCCTGGGCAGGGACGACGGCGAAGAAATTCTTCACCGCGCAGGCTGCGCGCATGTTGTCGACGCTGCTCGGCGGCGGTATTCCGCTGGTGAACGCGCTCGAAATCGCGGTGCGGTCGCTCTCAAACCGATACATGGCCCGCGGTTTGGATGAAGTTCGACACCGGGTACAGGAAGGGCAGAGCTTTGCGGCCGCGTTGCGGGCTCGCGACGTCTTTCCGGATGTGGCCGTCAAGATGGTTGAGGTCGGGGAGTCGACAGGTGCGCTTCAGGACATGCTGAACAGCCTGGCGGAGTTCTACGACGAGGAAATCGAAACCGAGGTCGAGCGAGTGACGCGGCTGATCGAGCCGGTGCTGCTGGTGGTGATGGGGATCATCATCGCGCTGGTCGTGCTGGCCCTGTATATGCCGCTGTTCGATCTCAGTTCCGTCGTGGGGACATAGCAATGGCAATGATCGATACGACCGTTCAAAGTCCTGAGGAGTACTCGCAGGAGGTCACGCGTGCCAAGGCGCTCGCGGACCGGTATCGGTTGGAATTCGTGGACATGAACGAGTTCCGCATCGATCAGGATCTGTTCCGGTCGATACCCGCGGATCTCATGCTGCGATACGGGTTCGTCCCGCATCGGCGCGAGGGCCGCGGTCTCGTGATCGTCGTGCCGGATCCGACCGACCTGCCGATGATCGACGAGCTCGGTGTCATTCTGCGCACGCCGATCAAGGTCACCGTCGGGGCGCCGTCGGCGATCCAGTCGATCCTCAAGAAGAGCGAGAGCTCGCAACGCGTGCTCGAAGAAGCCACTGAGGGCTTCGAGCTGCAGGTCTTGAAGGAAGACGAGACCGGCGACGAGAACCTCACCGTCGAGCGTCTCACGAGCGACATCAGCCCGATCATCAAGCTGGTCGACTCGACGATCTACACCGCGATTCAACGGCGCGCGAGCGACATCCACATCGAGACCGGAGACGACGCGGTTCACGTGAAATATCGAATCGATGGCGTGCTCCAGCCGGCGATGCGCCCGATCGGCAAACAGTTCCACAGCTCGATCATTTCGCGCATCAAGGTGATGGCGGAGCTCGATATCGCCGAGAAGCGCGTGCCGCAGGACGGCCGCTTCAAGGTCAGGATGCCCGGCAAGACGATCGACTTCCGCGTGTCGATCATGCCGAGCGTCCACGGCGAGGATGCGGTCATCCGTATTCTGGACAAGGAGTCGATCAGCGAGCAGTTCACCGAGCTCAAACTCGACATCCTCGGGTTCCCCGAGCTCGAGCTCCGACGGTTCCGTAAGTACATCCGCGAGCCTTACGGCATGGTGCTCGTGACCGGTCCGACCGGATCGGGCAAGACGACGACGCTCTACGCCGCGCTCTCGGAGATCAAATCCGTCGAAGACAAGATCGTTACGATTGAGGATCCGGTCGAGTATCAGCTGCGCGGTATTACACAAATTCCGATCAACGAGAAGAAAGGGCTGACCTTTGCACGCGGTCTGCGGTCGATCCTGCGTCATGATCCCGACAAAATCATGGTGGGTGAGATTCGAGATCCCGAGACCGCGCAGATCGCGATCCAGTCGGCGCTCACCGGCCACCTCGTGTTCACGACCGTACATGCGAACAACGTCGTGGATGTGCTGGGTCGTTTCCTGAACATGGGGGTCGAACCTTATCAGTTCGTCTCGGCGCTCAACTGCGTCATGGCTCAGCGATTGGTGCGGCTCATCTGTACGCACTGCAAACGCCAGGCGACGGTCGATCCGAAGGCGCTCGAGGAGGCCGGGCTGCCGCAGGACTGGGCGCACACCCGGACGTTCTACGAGGGCGCGGGCTGCATCGAGTGCGGCGGCACCGGCTTCAAAGGGCGCACGGCGATCTGCGAACTGCTCAATCTTTCGGATCGCATCCGTGAGATGATCCTCGACAAACGACCTCAATCCGAAGTGAAGAAGGCCGCTCACGACGAAGGGATGCGCTTCCTGCGTGAGTCGGCGGTTGAAAAAGTGTTTACAGGTCTGACCACGTTGCGCGAAATCAACAAGGTGACGTTCGTCGAATGAGCGCGCTTGCCTCTTGGCTCGCCAGCCCGCCGCTCGACGCGGCGATCGAAATCGCCCCGGAGGCGGTGTCGATTGCTGTACTCGGCGGCAAGCAGAATCCCATGGTCCAGGGCTACGCGGTAGAGCCGCTGCCCGTGGGCGCGGTCTCGCCGTCGCTGATGTACATGAACATCTCGGATCGAAGCGCGGTGATCCAGGCGCTTCGTTCGGCGTGCGACAGCGTCGGCGTCCGTCCCAAGCGGGCCGCGCTGGTCATCCCCGATCTCACGTCGAAAGTGTCGCTGGTGCGCTTCGAGCAGACTCCGACGCGGCGCGACGACCTCGATCAGATGATTCGCTGGCAAATGAAGAAGTCGACGCCGTTTCCGATCGAGGACGCGTGCGTGACGCACTCGCCCGGCGCGAAGACGGTTGACGGCAACGAGTTCCTCGTCGTGGCCGCCCGACGCGACGCGATTCGCGAATACGAGGGTGTCTGCGACGAGGCCGGGATCGAGGCGGGCCTCATCGATCTGTCGACGCTGGCCGTCATCAACTTGATCCTCACCTCCGGGCCTGACGTCTCGGGCGACTGGCTGATCGTCCACATGCGGCCGGAGTACACGTCGATCGTGATTCTGCGTGGCGAGGATGTGATCTTCTTCAGGAACCGCTCGGAAGGAGACGCCGAACTCCTCCAGGACGTCGTCCATCAGACGGCGATGTATTACCAGGATCGGCTGAACGGGCGCGGCTTCAAGCGCGTGCTGCTGGGAGGCATCGGCCGCACGCCGGGCGCAGTCGAGCAGGCTCGTCGGAATATCGAGGAGCACATGGGGACCAAAGTCGAACCGATCGATCCGACTCGCGGGGCAGAGCTGACGGATCGCATTCATGCGACGCCCGAACTGCTGGCGACGTTGTCGCCGCTGATCGGCATGCTGTTGCGAACCCGTAAGGAAGCGGTGGCGCTCTGATGCTGCGCACGAATCTCTCCACGCGGCCGTTCTACAACATGCGCGCGGTGCAGATGGCGCTCGGCGCGCTCGGGCTCCTCGTGATCGCCCTGACGCTCTTCAACGCGTTCGAGCTGATTCGCCAGGGCACGCGGCAGCGCGCGCTCGGCGCACGCGAAGTCGAAGCGCAGGCCGAGTCGACGCGTCTCAGAAACGACGCCTCACGCATCCGCGCGCAGATCAATCCCAAGGAACTCGAAACGGTGGCGGCATCGGCCCGCGAAGCGAACGGCATCATCGATCTCCGCACGTTCTCGTGGACACAGCTGCTGGCACAGTTCGAGACGACGTTGCCAGATGGCGTGCGCATCACGACCATCCAGCCTCGCGTCGACAAAGACGGCCGCGTCCTCATCGATGTCGCCGTCGAGGCGCGCCGCAGCACCGACCTCGAAGCGTTTCTCGACGCGCTCGAAATGACCGGCTCGTTCCACGATGTCCTCACCACCGAAGAGCGGACGAACAAAGACCGCCTGATCGAGGCCATTGTCGAAGGCGCGTACTCCCAGACGCCGGCGCAGGGAGCGACTGCCGTCGGAGTCAAGAGCACTCCACAGAGCGGAGCGGCCGGTGATTAGTTCGACGCACGGTATCCCGCTCGTTCGTCGCGTGCTCCAGGAACACCGGCGGACCGTCTATCTCCTGGCTGCAGCCTTCCTGGCCAACGTGCTGTTGTACGCGTTCGTCGTGTATCCGCTCGAGCAACGGGTCGCCAACGTCGAGCAGAGCAAAGGCGCAGCCGAACAGGCGCTCGCGGCTGCCCAGGCCGAGCACGGAAAGGCGAGCGGAACGCTGACCGGAAAAGACCGGGCCGCCAAGGAACTGTCCACGTTCTACTCAACGGTGATCGCTCAGGACATGGCTGGTGCGCGGCGGCTCACCTACGGACGGATGCGACGGCTGGCCGAAGAGTCGCACCTGAATTACGAACGGGCCACGTACGAACCGGTGACTGAACGGGGAAGCAATTTGACGAAATTCAAGGCAGGGATAGAGCTCGAGGGAACTTGGGCCGATATCCGTACGTTCATTCATGCGATTGAGACGGCACCCGAGTTCGTCGTGATCGACAACTTGCAACTCAGCGAGGCCGGCAACGGGAGCTCGGCGCTCCACGTCACCCTCGATGTGTCGACCTTCTTCCGGAACGGCGCGCCATGACGATGCCTGGCCGTCGCAGCATCGTGCTGATCGGGTTGCTGCTCGCCGTGCTGGCGGGCTTCGTGTTCCTGCGCCCGTCCGGTGAGCCCACGACGGGAGCGGGGCCGGCAGGCACTGCCGCGAGCCGGAGCGCTCAGGCCAAAGCCGAGGCGAGCGTTCCCGACGTGCGGCTGGACTTGTTGCGGCACGATGAAGGGACGTTTCAGAGCCCGGTCCGCAATCCTTTCAAGTTCGAGCGACACGAAGCACCGGTGGAAGCGCCGGCTGTCCGGCCCCGGCCTCGTCGCGTGGTCGAAGCGCCACCCGAGCCGACCGGTCCGCCGCCGGACCCGCTGCCACCACCAATTCCGCTGCGCTACATCGGCTTCATGCAGCCGACGGGCGAGGGGCGCATCGCGATGTTGAGCGATGGGCGAGGCTCTGTGATCCCTGGGAAAGAAGGTGACGTTATCGAGGGTCGGTATCGTCTGCTGCGCGTCGGAAACGACTCCGCCGATCTGGTGTATCTGGACGGTCGGGGGAGGCAGACGATTCGACTGTCAGGACAATGAGACACGCATACGCCATCATCGCTACGCTGGTCGTCACGAGTTTCCTCGTTGCAGGATGCGCCGCTGGTCGCGCATTCGGTCGAGGCGAAGAGGCGGCGCGCTCCGGGAACTGGGACACCGCGGTCGATCACTACCGTCAGGCGGTGCAGAAGTCTCCCAACAATCCTGAATATCGCATCGCGCTCGAGCGGGCGATGATCAGCGCGTCGCAGGAGCATCTCGATCAGGCGCGCATCGCCGAAGCGCGAGGTCAGCTGGACGACGCGCTGCGCGAGTACCGGCGCGCGAGCGAGTTCGATCCGCCCAACCGTCAGCTCGCGTCCAAGGTGACTGAACTGGAGCGGACGCTTCGGGATCAGATCGAAGCGTCGCGGCGTCCAACGATGCAGAACCTTCGCGATCAGGCGCGCCAGGGGGCTGCGCCCGCGCTGTTGAACTTCAACACGGTGTTGCAGCCGATCCGCTTTCAGCAGACGAGCGTCCGCGACATCCTCGGGTCGATCGCGAAGCTCGCACAAATCAACATCACGTTCGACAGTACATTCCAGGACCGCGTCTTTTCGGTCGAAATGTCGGACGTGACGCTCGAGCAGGCGCTCAACAACATCGTGTCGGCGAACCAGTTGTTCTACAAGGTCATGGATCCGCGGACGATCATGATCATTCCCGACAACGCGCAGAAGCGCGCGCAATACGAAGAACAGCTCGTGCAGAACTTCTACATCTCGCACGGCGACCCGCTCGAGATCGCGCAGATGCTCAACCAGGTGATCCGGCCCGTCGGTGGGCAGCAGCTCGCGCCGGTCATTTCCGCGAACAAGACGTCGAGCGTGATCACCGTCCGCGCGACGACCGCGATGATGCAGATCATCGAGCGGATGATCGAGGGCAGCGACAAGCCTCGTGCCGAGGTGATCGTCGACGTGCAGATCCTCGAGGTCAACCGGACCCGGGCCCGCCAGTACGGGCTGGATCTCGGCAACTACGCGATCAACGCGGTGTTTTCGCCCGAGGCGGACCCGCGCGGGACTGTCGGAGGCACCGGGACGGACGCGGGGACGTCGACGCTGACCGGACGCGCGTTCAACGCCAACACGATCACGCGAGGCATCAGCGCGAACGACTTCTACCTCGCCGTGCCGGCTGCGATCATGCGATTCCTCGAGACCGATACCGAGACGAAAGTCATGGCGAAGCCTCAGCTGCGAGGCGCGGAAGGCGCCCCTCTGTCGCTGAACCTCGGCGAAGACATCCCGGTGCCGTCGACGACGTTCACCCCAGTCGCCGCCGGCGGGGCGAACTCACAGCCGCTGACCTCGTTCGGATATCGCTCGGTCGGTATCAACGTCAAGATGACCGCGCATGTGACGTACGAAAGCGACATCCGGCTCGAACTGGAAGTGGAGAGCAGCACGCTCGGGTCTGGAATCGTGATCGCGGGGCAGAACCTGCCTTCGTTCGGATCGAGAAAGGTTTCGACGGTGCTCCGCTTGCGGGAGGGAGAGCCCTCGCTGCTCGCGGGCCTGCTTCGCGAAGATCAGCGGAAACTGGTTGCTGGATTCCCTGGACTGTTGAAGCTCCCTGTCATCAAGCAGCTGTTCTCGAACAACGACACCAACGCGACACAGACCGACATCGTGATGCTGCTGACGCCGCGCATCGTGCGGACCCACGAACTGACGCCGCAGGACATCGGTCCCATTCGCATCGGCACGCAGGCCAATCTGGGATTGAGCGGACCGCCGCCGCTCTTGGGGGGGCCAAGCGGAGCGCCTGCACTGGCGGGCGGCAACGCCGCCACAGGTCCACAAGCGCTGGCTCCGCGGGCGGGCGCGCCGACTGCGGCTCCTCAGCCTTCACCGTCGCCTCAAACTCAGGTTCAGCCGCCGGCTCCGCCGGCGCCCGGTGCCCCCGCGCCTTCTCCGACGGCCCCGACACAGGTACCGAGCCCTGCGACCGGCCCCCCGGGAGGTGCCGCTGGGGCTGCGACGACTCCGGGCACGGGTCAGATCGTCGTGTCGGCTCCGCCTGAATTCCGGATCAACGGCGGTCCCTACACCGTACCGATCTCGATCACCGGCGCCTCTCAGATCTCGAGCGTGTCGTTGACGATCACCTACAACCCTGCGGTGCTTCGGATCATGGCTGCCCAGGAGGGCACGTTCCTTCGAGCCGGTGGCGTCGCCGCTGTGTTCAATCAACAGCCCGATCCGGGCGGCGGACGACTCGATATCGCGATGGTCCGACCGAACGACTTGACCGGCGTTGCCGGCACGGGTCTGTTGACGGCGTTGATGTTCGAGGCGATCGCGCCGGGTCAAGCGAACCTCGCGGTCACCGGGTCTGCGTCCGGACCGAATGGTGCGCCGGTGATGCTGCAATTCGGACCGGTCCCCAACATCACGGTGCGGTGAGGTGGGAAACGCTCGCGGCTTCACGTTCATCGAGCTGATCGTCGTGACGACGATTCTGCTGATCCTCGCGTCAGTGGCGATGCCGCTTGCGCAGGTGACCGCGCAGCGTCAGCGTGAGGCCGAGCTCCATCGTTCGCTGCGTGAGATGCGAACGGCGATCGACAAGTTCAAAGATGCCGTCGACCAGGGACTCATTCCGATGACCGAGCTCGATCCCGGCAACGAGGGATACCCCAAGACGCTCGATGTGCTCGTCGACGGGGTGTCCGCGGCCAACGACGCGTCGGGGCGGAAGCTGAAGTTCCTCCGACGCATTCCGATCGATCCGATGACCAAGGGCAAGGAGTGGGGCAAGCGCTCGTATCAGGATCGGCCGGACTCATCGTCGTGGGGCGGGCAGAACGTGTACGAGGTGTACACGACGAGCGAGGGGACCGCCCTCGATGGCACGAAATACAAAGATTGGTAGTCCGATGAAACACCGTTGGAGCATCGCGAGGGCGCGACAGCAGTCGGGGTTCACGCTGATCGAGCTGATGGTCGTCATGATCATCATCGTCATCCTTGCCGGCGTTGGTGTCTCGCTGTACGGCAACAGCGTGAAGAATGCGCGTGACACGACACTCAAGGCCGATCTGACGGAGATGCGCAAGGCGATCGACGCGTTCTACGCGGACAAGCAGAAATATCCCTCGGCGCTGGACGACCTGGTGAGTGAAAAGTACCTGAAGGCTATCCCAGTCGATCCGATTACGAACGCCAAGGACTGGCAGACGACCATGTCGGATCGGGATCCTGCCAATCCGTCGGCAGAACCGGGAATCGCGGAAGTGAAAAGCAACGCGAGCGGGACGTCGACTGACGGCACGCCGTATTCGGAACTATAGCCATGATGTTCAGACGAGCATATTTCGTGAGCGTCATCGTTGCTGCCGCAATCGCTGCGGCGTGTGACAAGTCCCCTCTTACGGCTCCCGCGGGTTCGACGGTGAACCTGTCGGCGCAAGATCGCGTGCTGCCGCTCGGCGGCAGCACACAGGTGCAAGCGACCGTCATCGAGTCAGCAGGGACGCCGGTGCATGACGGTACGACCGTCCAGTTCAGCAGCACGCTCGGTCGGGTCGATCCCCCCGAGGCGCAGACGCACAACGGGATCGCAGTCACGACATTCCGTGCGGGCGATTCGTCGGGCATCGCTGAGATTCGAGCGAACTCGGGTGGAGCGGGCGCTGGAACGTCCACGACGCCGACATCGCCTACGACGGGAAACGGAAGCGGCAGCACGCCTACAACCCCCGCAGCGACGACCGCCTCGAACGTCGTTCAGATCACTATCGGAAGTGCCGCTGTCAAAACGGTGACTCTAACCGCGAATCCGGCGACCGTTTCCGCGAACGGCGGAACCGTGCAGTTGCTCGCTACGGTCGCTGGTGAGGGTGGACGTCTACTCTCGGATATCAGCGTGGCGTTCACGGCGACCCGGGGTACGTTGAGCAGTTCCAACGCGATCACCGATGCAAACGGGCAGGCGCGCGTGACGTTGACGACGAACGGCGATACGGACATCACTGCGGCGGCCGGTGGCGTTACCCCTGCGACAGCGAAAGTAACCGCACAACCAGGGCCATCGGTCGCGTTGTTGTGCGCTGCAGGGGCAACGACTCCAACCACAAGCACGAATTGCTCGAGCGCCACGCTGGGCGACATCGTGACCTTCCTGGCGAGCAAGAATAGCGGTTCGAGTGTCCTTGCCTCTTCGACGCTCGATTTCGGTGATGGCCAGAGCGTATCGCTCGGCTCATTGTCCAGTGCTTCGTCAGTGCCGCATCGTTACGGTCAGACCGGGACGTTCAATGCGCGGCTCACCGGGACCGACATCAACGGCATCACCGACACCGTGACTCAGGTGGTGAACGTCGATGCTGCGAGTGCTCCGGTTGCGCCTACGTTGGCCCTCACGAACAGTGGACGGACCGTGACTGCGGCGGCGAGTGTCGACCCAGGGGCCGCCACAGTGTTGAGGTACGACTGGACCTTCGGGTCGGACGGTTCGCCGACCTCACTGACGACCACAACGCGCGAGGCAACGAGCGTGTACACAAACCCCGGGCTCAAGACGGTAACAGTCAAGGTAACGTTGAGTGACAATCGGTCGGGAACGGCGAGCGCGCAGATCACCTTGCCGTAACGATCAGCGCGGCTTCGCGATGGTCGCGCTGCTCGTGACGTTGAGCGTCATGACAGTCATCATGACTGTCGCGTTGCCCGTGTTGTCCACGATGGCGCAGCGCGAGCGCGAAACGGAACTCGTGTTTCGCGGGCAGCAGTACGCGCGCGCAGTCAGTCTCTTCCAAAAGAAGTTCGGCAACGCGCTGCCGCCGAACGTCGACGTCCTGATCGAACAGAAGTTCCTCCGCAAGAAGTACAAGGATCCGATCACGGGTGACGACTTTCAGGTCGTCGGACCCGGCAGTCCCGAGCTGGCGCTCGCGGCGAACGCTGCGCCCCAGACCGGCCAGCAGCAGGGGAGAGGTGCGAACCAGCAGGGTCGAGGTCAGGGTCAGGGCAGTTCATTCAACCAGACGCAGTCGTCCTTCGGCCAGACCCAGTCGTCATCCGGAATGAATCAATCCGGCGGGCTGGGATCCGGACGAAGTGCGAATCCAGGAGGCGCTCCCGGCGGCGTCCTCGGAGTCGTCAGCAAAAGCCCGAAGACCTCGCTGCGCCTCTACAACGGCCACGACAAGTACAACGAGTGGGTGTTCACCGCGACGCAGATGAGTGTCGCCGCTGGCGGAGGAGCGCGTGGTGGAGCAGCCGGTGGCGCCGGAGGCAACGCGGGTCGCGGCGGGCGCGGACCGAATCAGCCACAGGGAGACAACCGCGGGCGTTTCGGATCCCCACAATCGCCGTTCGGCGGATCTCCGCAACAATCGCCATTCGGCCGCGACATGGGAGCACCACAAGGTCCGCTTCGTCTACCCGGGCCGGGGCCGGGACAACCCTAAGGCAATTCCTCCATCACCGCATCGTGTAGCGCCCGACGGACTCTGCCGATCGCATCGTTGTTCGCCTTCGGATGCACGCGGTTCGTGAGCAACACCACGTAGACCGCGCGCTCGGGGTCAATCCACAGCGACGTGCCGGTGAACCCCGTGTGGCCGAACGCGGTCGACGACATCCGGGTGCCGCACGATGACGTTGGCAGCATCGTGTCCCATCCGAGCGCGCGCGAACTTCCGGGCACCTCGGTGCGACGACGAATGAACATCAGGAGAGCGTCCCGCCGAAACACACCCGTGCGGTTGTCGAGTATCTGCAGGAGGTGTCGCGCGTACTCGCCTACGGCGGCGGCGGTTCCGAACAGCCCTGCCTGTGCGGCTGCCCCTCCGAGCGCCCAGGCGTTGTCATCGTCAACATCACCGACCCGTCGCCCGCGAAAGTCGTCTTCGCGCGTCGGTGCCGTCCTCGACTTCCAGATCGCCGGCGGAAGAAACTGAAGATCCTGGACCATCCCCATCTGTGATTTCAGAGCATCGAACTGCACGGAAAGAGGGGAGAGTGCTTCGAGAATGAAACCGAGCAGCATGAAACCGAGGTCGCTGTAGATCGATCGCGAACGCGGCTCGTACTCGAGCGGCGTTTCGCAAATCGCGCGCTCGAACTCGGCGCGGCCACGATGATCGCGATACAGGGGCGCGTGCGCCGGCAGACCACTGCAGTGTGCGAGCAGGTCACGAATCGTCACGCGATCTCGAAGCGCCCCTCGCCATCGGGCAATGTGCGCCGTCACTGGATCGTCGAGTCCGATCGCGCCTCGTTCGATCTGTCGGAGCGCGATCGCCGTCGTCGATAGCACTTTGGTCAGCGATGCGAGATCGAAGATGGTGTCGGCCTGTGTGGGCAGCGAGTCGGGGTCGAAACTCAGTGTACCGAACGCTTCCCGCCACAGCACCTGGCTGGATTGACCGACCTCGACAACGGCAGCTGGAAAGGCTCGCTCAGCAACCGCGCGCTGAAGCACCGGGCGCGCGGCCGGGAACGCGGAGACCATGCAGCGAGACTACCGCGATCCGCCACCCGCCGTGGCAACTCCATTCGGTGGAAAGATGGCCGATCCCGATACGACTCCATCGGACGTCAGCACGATGGTGGTGGTGGTGCCGGATCGGCGTCCGACCCCGTCGACCAGGCGAGCCGCGATCCACGAGCGCCAGTCCTGGAAATGCTCCTCTCGCGCCGAGCCGTCGTCGACGGGAATGTTGACCATGATGGTCAAGGACGCGTTGACCGTCTTGAGGGCGGCATGCACACGGGTGACGAGCGCCGTGAGACGCGTCTCCCTGAACTTCGTCCACTCGGCGGGAAATTCGGAAACGTAGCCGAATGGATCGATCCCTTCGATTTCGTCGAGCCGCGCGCGTTCGCGAATCGGCAGTCGAGGACGCTCGTCGGCACGAAACAAATCGATCGCGTGCCGGCTGTAGTCGAAGTCGCTGCCCGGGAAACGGAGCGCGTCGAGATAGACACCATCCACGACATAGCGCTGCACGGTCGCGGTGACGAGCGTCGTCAGGTACGACGCCGCGTCTGGATCCAACGGTGAGATGTAGAGCCCGTCGATTCTCGATTGGTTCGCTCGCGTCCACCGCGACAACTGCCCGAGATACGCCGGTCCGCGAGGATCTGTGGTCATCATCGCCGATGCCAGCTCACGCGGAATCATGAGCCATTCGGGATGTTCGTAGATCACATGCCCACGAAAGGCAGGGAATTCGTCAACTCGCGCGACACGATTCACGTCGATCCACGCCTGCACGTGGAGACCGCGCTCGCGAGCTTCGCGGATGCATTCGCGGACGCCGTCGAAACCATGCGGCGCGTTATCACCATCGGTCAACGTGATCGGAACGAAGACAGTATCGAACCCGTTTGCTCGAGCGGACGCCACGCTGCGTCGAATGGCGTCGAGGGAATCGAGGGAGTCTCGCGTGATCCAATACGCGCGAATCGGCGTCTCACCGGCCGCGCGTCCGACAACGTGTGCAGGTCCGAGCATCAGCAGCGCGATCGCAGCGCCGCACACCGCGCGAACAGAGCGGCGGTGGTGCCACGATCGGAGGACGCGACGCAACATTTTGGGGGACATCGAAATGTACCATACTTGAGCGACCGAAATGCATGTATTAGGCATCGATGCCGGAGGTACGAAGACCGTCTGTCAATTGGCTGACGAACGAGGGGCGGTGGTCGCAGAGGCGAGGGGAGGCGGGGCGAACCTCCGCGCCGCCGGTCAAATCGAAGTGGAGCGCGTGCTTCGCCGTCTGATCGAAGATGTTCTCGCTCACCGCGAGATCCGACCCGAGGCGATTTGCATCGGGATTGCTGGTGCCGACCGAGAGCGCGATGCCGACCTCGTTCGTGATGTGACCCGCCGTCTCGGACACGACGTCGCCACGGTCGTCGTCAACGACGCTCTCATTGCCCTCGTCGCCGGCGTCGGAGAACGCGCCGGGGTCGTCATCGTTGCAGGTACGGGATCGATTGCCTATGGTCGCGATGCCGCGGGGCGGGCCGCGCGGGCGGGCGGCTGGGGATATCTCCTGGGCGATGAAGGGGGTGGTTTCTGGATCGGCCGGGCCGCCCTTTCGGCGGTGGTTCGTCAGTTCGACCGGCGTGGTCCGGCCACCCTGCTCACCGAGTTGGTACTCACGCAGATGGGATTGACGACGCCCGCGCAGGTCATCGAGGCCGTGTACGATCGAGGCCTTCCCAGGCACGTCATCGCGGGGATCGCCGATGTCGTCGAGCACGCGACCGGCGCTGGCGACGCAGTGGCTGCGGAGATTCTGGATCGCGCGGCCGTCGAGCTGACCTCAGCGGCGGCATCGGTCGTGACGAGGCTGCAGATGCGTGGCGAAGTCTTTCAGACGGTTCTGGCCGGAGGGATTTTCCGGGGCATTCCGTCCCTCGCCTCCGGCGTTGAGGCACTGCTGGCGGAGGTGGCACCCAGAAGCGTCGTACGACGGCTGGAGGTCGAACCGGCCTATGGTGCGGTGAGGCTCGCTCTCGCGGCGGCGCGCGGACGCGTGGTCATCCCCTCTTACATCTGACTCGTCATTGGATATCACGATCTTCGAGACGCGTGAGCACCTGGCTCGTGCGGCAGCACAGCGCGTCATCGAAGCGGTGCGGGCGCGGCCGAACCTGGTGCTCGGCGTTCCCGCTGGGCATACACCCATCCCGACGTACGAAGAGCTGGGACGGCTGCACCGTTCAGGCGCCGTCGACTTCTCAGTCGCATCCTGTTTCACGATCGATGAGTTCGTCGGGCTCGACCGCACCAGCAAGGGGAGCTTCCATCAGTTCCTGATGGAGCATCTGTTCTCGCGTCTGAACTTCAACCCGACTCGAATCCGAGCCCTCGATGGTGCCGCTGCGGATCTCGACGCCGAGTGTGATCGCTACGAAGCCGACATCATCGCGGCCGGCGGCATCGACCTCCAGATGGTCGGTCTGGGTCGGAACGGTCATGTCGGTTTCAACGAGCCGGACGACACGCTTGTCGCGAGCACGCATCGTGTCGTGCTCAGGGAAGAGACGCGACGTGACAACGCTGCCAGCTTCGGCGGCGATCCGACTCTCGTACCTCGCGAAGCGCTTTCCATGGGCATCGGCACGATCCTCCGGGCACGGGCGATCCTGATGATCGCGACCGGAGAGGCAAAGTCGCAGCCGGTGGAGCGGATGATTCGCGGCGGCGTCACTACTCGACTGCCTGCGTCGTTGCTTCAGTTACACCCGGCAGTGAAGGTGTACATCGATCGCGCCGCCGCCGCCCGTTTATGAGCGCGGTGATTTCGTCGCACCAAGCGCGGTCGTGACCGCCGAACCCTCGGCGTGCCCTTGCAGGAGACCGCGGAGCCGCGGCTCGATGTCTTCGCCGAGCGCTTCGCGCATCGAATCGTGCGCCTTTCGCAGACGCGCCTGCGCCTTGTGGTAGCTCAGTCCCGTCTTCTGCATCACGATCGCGACCTTCACGTTCCACTGCGCGGTCTTCAGCAGCCTGTCAGCGTCTTCGTAGTCCAGTCCAGTGACGATGTTCACGATGCGACGGGCCCGATCCTTGAGCTTTTCGGATCCGGTCTGCACATCGACCATCAGGTTCCCGTAGGTTTTCCCGATGCGGACCATGGCGCCCGTCGTCAGCATGTTGAGAATCAATTTGGTCGCCGTACCCGCCTTGAGTCTCGTGGAGCCGGCGATGACCTCCGCACCGACGCCAGGCGCGATCGTGAGATCGACGAACGTCTGCAACTCCGTGCCGGGATCGCACGTCACGAAGATGATTCGAGCGCCTGCCTTGCGGGCTCGGGTGAGTGCCCCTCGCACGAACTGCGTCATCCCGCTGGCCGAAACGCCGACGACGACGTCCTTCTTCGTCGGGCGCAGGCGCGTGACTGCGCGCGTGCCTTCCTCGTAGTTGTCTTCGACGCCCTCCTTGGCGCTGAAGATCGCGTCGCGGCCGCCGGCCATGATCGCCTGCACATGGTCGGGATCGGTGCTGAACGTTGGCGGCATCTCGGCCGACTCCAGGATGCCGAGTCGTCCACTTGTGCCCGCGCCGACGAAAATGATCCGGCCGTCCTTGCGAAGCGCGGTGGCGATCATCTCGACACCGACCGCGATGCGCTCGCGCTCGCGTCTGACAGCGTCGAGCATCTTGCGATCTTCGTTGACCATCAGGTCGACGATGTCGTCCGCGGCGAGTTTGTCGATCCCGAGACTGACGGCGTTGATGGCTTCAGTGGGAAGGGATTGCCACTTGGAACGAACCGGCATACGGCTACAATTCTAGCGAGGCCTGCCTCAGACCGTCGAGCCTGTGAGCCTCGCTAGCCTTCAGCATCTCTTTGCCCCGCGTTGCGAGGCGAGCCGTCTCGACCGAGGAAGACTTGACTCATTTTTCATCGATTCAGCCGGTCAAGACGGCTACCCCGGCCCCTTGAGCAGCCCGTCCTCGCTTGACGCGTATCTGACACACCTCACCGTCGAGCGCAGGCTCGCGGCGAACTCTGTCGAAAGTTACGCGCATGATTTGCAACTTCTGGCCGAGCGTGCCGCCGGGCAGCACGTGTCCGTTGACGCGTTGACACGTACCGACCTCGAAGCGTTCGCGCGCGACCTGATGGCCAGCGGCCGCTCCCCTCGGTCGGTGGCGCGCGCGATCGCCTGCTACCGCGGGTTCTACCGTTTTCTGGTTGTCGACGGACGGCTGCAGGCGAGTCCCGCCGACGATCTGCGGCCGCCACGCGCGTGGAAGGTCCTCCCGAAATATTTGGCAGTAGAGGAGGTCGATCGTCTGATCGCACAGCCTGCAGTGGAGACTCCCCGTGGACTGCGCGACCGCGCCCTGATCGAGCTCTTGTACGCGACCGGCATGCGCGTGTCGGAACTGGTGTCGCTCCGGCCGTCCGACATCAATCTCGAAGCGTCCTATCTGACATGCACAGGAAAAGGAGACAAGCAGCGGATTGTGCCGATCGGTGATGAAGCGGCAGAGTGGGTCCGACGATATCTTCGGGAGTCACGCCCGGTGCTGCTTGGCAAGCGGAGCAGTCCGCGACTGTTCGTCAACGCGAAGGGAGGGGGGCCAGGCCTGACGCGAGTAGGCTTCTGGAAGATCTTGAAAGCGTACGTCCGACAAGCGGGGCTGAGCCGAACGATCAGCCCTCACGCGCTGAGACATTCGTTTGCGACGCATCTGCTCGAGCGAGGCGCCGATCTGCGCGCCATCCAGATGATGCTCGGACACGCCGATCTGTCCACCACCCAAATCTACACACACGTCCTCGAGCAGCGCATGCGCGCCGTCTACGATAGGTTCCATCCAAGAGCATGAGACTACTGCGTCTTCTGGCGCTCGCGCTCGTTCTGGGAGCGGCGATCGCCTCATTCAGTCTGCTGCCGTCGTTGGCGCGATCGATGCCGGCGATGCCGGGCCACCGGGCGCCCATTCGCGGTGCGATGCACATTCACACGCGGCGTTCCGATGGAACGGGTACCGTCGATCAAATCGCGGCGGCCGCCGCGCGAGCGGGCCTGTCGTTCGTGATCATCACGGATCATGGAAACTTGAGCCGCGAGCTCGAGCCGCCGTCGTATCGAAGCGGCGTTCTCTGCATCGAGGCTGTCGAAATCAGCACCACCGGTGGTCACGTTGTCGCACTTGGGTTGTCGAAGTCGCCGTATCCCCTCGGAGGAGAGCCGCGCGACGTGGTCGACGACATCGCACGGCTCGGCGGCATGTCGATCGCCGCGCATCCGACCTCGTCGAAGGCTGACTTGCGCTGGCGTGATTGGAGTGCTCCGATCGATGGCATCGAATGGCTCAACGGCGACAGTGAATGGCGCGACGAACGCGCCACGTCACTCGCACGCACGCTGCTGACGTATCCGTTTCGACAGGCAGAGACGCTCGCGTCGCTGCTCGACCGGCCCGATGCGGCGTTGAACGCGTGGGACAAATTGGGGTCCGACCATCCCGTCGTCGCGGTCGCCGCGAGCGACGCGCATGCCCGCATCGGATTCCGCTCAGAAGGCGACCCGTTCGAACCTCGGATCGCGCTGCATCTCCCCGCCTACGAGCAGGTGTTTCGTGCGTTTTCGATCTCGATACCGGGAGTCGCTCTCGGACACGATGCCGCCACAGACGCCAAGGCGGTGGTGGATGCCATTCGACACGGCCATGTGTTCTCGTCGATAGATGGCCTCGCGAGTCCGGCCATCGTCGCATTCACCGCCGAGAACGGGGGAGTCAGCGCTCAGGGCGGCGACACCCTGCCTGCGGGCAATCACGCGACGTTCTCGATCGAGAGCAATGCACCCGCTGACGCGCGCGTGCGTCTGTTTCGAAACGGGGTCCAGGTGGCTGATGCGATCGGGCCGACACTCGTGCACATGGGAACGGAGGCGGGTGCCTACCGCGCCGAAATCTACCTTCCTCATGCGCCGGGAGCCCCGCCCATCCCGTGGGTTGTGACCAATCCGATCTACCTCAGTGCACGCGGCGCGAGACCGCTCGAGAAGATCGACTCGGGCTCGTTCACGTCGCGCTATGGCGATGGACCGGCGGATGAGTGGCGGGTGGAGAAGAGCGCGAACTCGGAGGGCGCCATCAACGTCGTTCGCACAATCGGCGGAACACAGCTGTCGCTTCGGTTCGGGCTCGGTGGTATGGACGGAGAGAGCCCGTTCGTCGGTTTCGTGATGCCCGCCGGGTCGATCGTCGGCGCCGATCGAATCGCGTTCAGCGCGACCGCGAGTCGGCCGATGCGGATGTCGGTGCAGCTGCGGACACCAGATGGCGCAGCAGCGAAGCGATGGCAGCGGTCGATCTATCTCGATGAAACGAAACGATCGCTGGTCGTGCCCTTCGGCGAGATGACGCCGCTCGGCGCGGCGTCGGGGGCGCACCCCATGGTCGAGCGTGTGAGCGATGTGCTTTTCGTCGTCGACACCGTCAATGCTCGTCCCGGATCGAACGGTCAGATCTGGCTCGACGACGTGAAGTACGGCCGCTGACCCTCGTCACGTCGTGCTTATGTGCGCACCGTCAGCAGGAGATAGGCCGCACCTGCGCCGAACAGAAGATTCGGAGCCCAGGCTGCAAGGAGCGGTGCGATGACGCCACCAGCCCCCATCGCTGCGAACACGCTGATCGTCGTCCAGTACATGATCGCGATGGCGATCGCGGCGGCAATGCCCGCCATCGCACCGCTTCGACCGATCGTGACGGCAAAGGGGACCGCCAGCAGCGTCATGATGATCGTCACGAAAGGAAAGGAGACCTTTCGCCAGAGCGCCACCTGTTGTTTGACCACATCAAGACCGCTGGCCTCGAGACGGTCGGTGTAGGCGCGCAACTGCGTATAGCTCATGAACCTTTCGTCGGGCGACTGCGTGGTGAAGTACGACGCCGACTCGAGCGTCTGGCGGTCGTTCGAGAATGGGGTGAGAAGCCCGGGCTCACCCGAGTCGAATTTCCGCTTCCAGCCGTTCTGGAGAAGCCACGTCGTGTTTCCTTCATACGTAGCCTGTGCGGCAAACGCGCGCTCGGTGAGCCGCGTGTGATCGTCACTGAACCGGTAGACCCAGAGGCCTGAGAACCGGTTCGTGCGGTAATCGAAGTAGTTGTAGTGGTAGATGGCGCCGTCGGTTCCCATGACCCATCGTCTGTTGAGCACGTCGAACGTCTCAGGTGACCCGCCTTTCATGACGTGCTTGATGGCTTCCGCGCGCCGGTTCGCTTCGCCGAGCACAGTCTGCTCGAGTCCGACGAGCGCCGCACCTGCGAAGACGGCGCCGACGAGCATCGGCACCGCAACCCGATAGAGGCTGATGCCGCACGCCTTCATGACGATCAGCTCGCTGTTCTTCGTCAGCACGGCAATCGTCACCAGCGTCGCCAGCAGCACGGCGACCGGGAGGGCGTAGTAGAACCACTGCGGCGTCGCGTAGCGGAAATATTCGAGCAGGGTGGTCCACGAGGCCGTGCCCTTGAATACCTTGTCGGAGTGGTCGATGAACGTGGCGATGTAGAAGATGCCGATCAGCGAGAAGAACGCCAGGAAGAACACCGACAGGTAGCGGCGAACGATGTAGAGATCCAGCAGGTTCGGACGGGGAAGGCCCAGCTGCGGGATCCGCACCACGACGATGACGCGTTCCGGCCGGCGGGGCTGCTCGCCTCCCGTCGCGGCGGCAGCAGTT
>DASWZV010000172.1:0-245374 GCA_036407095.1 Vicinamibacterales bacterium
TTCATACCGGTCAAGGAAATCTCGTTCAGGTTTGCGGTCGATGACAGCGGCCCATTGGGACGAGCCGCGTCGAAGCCATACGTCATCATCGCGCGGGAACTGGAAGGGCAGGCGGACGCCGGTACGAAAGAGGGGACGTACCTCGAGCTCGGCGCCGCGCCCTCGATCGGCGTCTCGCACGTGAGCGTTGCCGTGCCGCTCAGGCTGGGTCTGAGCCTGGCGAATTACTATGAGGGCGCCAACGGTGACGAGCGCTTTGGGTTTTTCAGTGTCGCCGGCGTCGTCAGCGTACCGTTCTCGAGCAAGCCGACGCGCTTCGGCAGCTGGAACGTACATGGCGGTGTCGAGTTCGTGACGCTCGGCGACCGCAACGAAGCCATCCTCGGCGACCGGTCGAAAGTGATCGTCTCCGGCGGAATCGGTCTCAGCTACTAGCCTCCCGCACGCACTGCGGCCGAACGCGCGAGGCGCTCGAACCCTGGTGTCGCGTGAACGGCGTGCGCCATATTGGGAGGCGGCCAACCGAGACGATCGCTCCATGTCCTTGACACAGCCGGGCTCCGGCGGTTCCACCCTTGTGACCGCATTCGACGCGGCTCGTTCCGAGCTCGAAGCCGACGCGCTTCGAGGAGCGGGCGGTCGTGTTGCGCTCGAGCGCTACGCGGACCGCGTGGACGCGATGCTGCGTCAGCTGTTCTCCGATGCATCCGGATCGGATGTGCCGGTCGGGGTGATCGCCCTCGGCGGGTACGGGCGACGTCATCTCTGCCTGCAGTCCGACATCGATCTCCTCGTGCTCTTCGAGCGCGCGATCGGCCAGGCCGAAGAGCGCTTCCTTCGCGGTTTTCTCAATCCGCTGTGGGATCTCGGGGTCGTCGTGGGCCACCAGGTTCGCGAGCTGGGCGACTTCGAGCGGCTCGAGACGAACAACGCGGAGTTCCTGCTCGCGCTGCTCGACGCGCGTCCGGTAGCGGGGCTGCGGTCGCTCTTCGATCGATTCCGTACGCTGTTTCACACCGCGGCGACGCACGCGTACATATTGAAATCGCTGCTCGAGTTGATCGATCAGCGGCACGCCGCATTCAACGCCACGCTCTATCAGCTCGAGCCCGACGTCAAGGAAGCGCCAGGCGCGCTGCGCGATCTGACCGCCACGCGGACGATCGCGATGCTCACCGATCCGCTGCTGCTGCGGAGAGGGCCCGCGGACCCGGCGCGGGTGGATCAGGCCGAGGACTTTCTGCTGCGCGTGCGGTCGACGCTCCATCTGGACGCCGGCCGCAACCAGAATGTCCTGAGCCACGACATGCAGGAACGGACAGCGGATCTCCTCGGATACCCGGGCGCCGAGCCCCGTCAGCGCGTCGAGCGGCTGATGAGCGACTATTTCCGCCACGCGCGCATCGTCACGCGCGCCCTCGATTGGGCGCGCAAGAGTGCGCCGCTGCCGGTCGGTCCCAACCTCGGACTCTCGCGCGACGGCATTCGCTTTCTCGATCCGATTCTCGCGGCACGCAACCCGGCCACCTGGATAGGCGCCTTTCAAGCGGCGATCGATCACAACGCCGAGGTGTCGGAAGAGGCGTTGTCGTGCGTGCAGCAGCACGTCGACCGCTATCGCGCCGACGACTTCTTTCCGGAAGCGGCCGATCAGGTTGCGCTGCTGCGTCTGCTGACACCGAGAGCGGGCCTCTACGAGCGCCTCTCCGAGATGCACGACTGCGGCCTGCTGGGGCGCGTCTTCCCCGAATTTCAGGCGATCTCGTGGCGAGTCGTGCGCGACTTCTACCACAAGTACACGGTGGACGAGCACACGCTGCTCACGATTCGCAATCTCGAGCGCATCTCGACGACGACCGCACCGGAACGCGTGAGGTACCGGAACGTGCTCACTGCGGTTGCGGAGCCGGAGCTCGTCGTTCTGGCGCTGCTCCTCCACGACGTCGGCAAGTGGCGCGATGACGATCACGCGGTCGAAAGTGAGCGCATGGCGGTGGATGTCCTGGAGCGGCTCCAGCTCCGGGGCGAGGCTCGCGAGACGGTGCTCTTCCTGATCCGTCACCACCTGCGGATGTCGCTCATCGCGTTCCGGCGGGACACCGAGGATCCCGAGATCGTCAAGAACTTCGCCACCTTCATCGGGACCGAGGAGCGTCTGAAAATGCTCTGTCTCATGACGCTGGTCGACGTCGAGGCGGTGAGTCCGGAAACGCTCACGCCCTGGAAAGAGGAGTTGCTGTGGCGGCTCTACGTGGATACCTACAACCACCTCACGCAACGGTACGGCGACGAGCTGATCGAGCGGAACCAGGCCGGTCTCGACGTGTTACTGAAGCAGCGCCCGGAGGATCTCTCGGTCGCCGAGATCACCCGCTTCCTGGAAGGACTCCCACAGCGGTATCTGCAACTCTTTTCGCGCGAGGCGATCTACCGCCACGTGCGGCTCGGGCGCGATATCCATCCCGACGAGGTGCATCTGTCGCTCGAGCGCGGCGACGCCGCGATCTGGACCTTGGCGGTCGCGACACTCGACAAACCGTATCTCTTCTCGAACATCTGCGGTGTGCTCTCGTCGTTCGGCATGAACATCATCCGCGGCCACGCGCTCACGAACCCGAACGGTCTGGTGCTCGACGTCTTTCAGTTCACCGACGACGAGCGGTTCCTCGAGCTGAATCCCGAAGCGCACCAGCAGGTGCTGCAGGTGCTCGAGCGCGTCGTGTCCGCGAAGGCCGACGTGACGAACCTGCTACGGGGCCGCGAGCAGGGCGTGCTCCATGCCAAGAGCGCGTCGCGCTTTGCGCCGGTGGTTCGCGCCGACAACGACGCATCGGGCCGCTACACGATCATCGACATCGTCGCGAGCAACGCCATCGGGCTGCTCTATCGCATCAGCCGCGTCATCTCCCGTCAGGGATGTGACGTCGACCTCGTGCTGATCGCGACGGAAGGGGAGAAGGCGATCGACGTCTTCCACATCACCAAGGGTGGATCCAAGCTTACCGAGGCGGAGCAGCAGGCGCTGACGTCCGACCTCCTTCGTACACTGGAGGGTTCGATATGAAATTGATCAAGTGCATCATTCGTCCGAATAAGGTCGATGAGGTCAAGGATGCGCTCGCCAAGTTGAACATCGCGGGAATGACAGTGACCGAGGTTCGCGGCCACGGCAAGCAGAAGGGGCACACCGCCATCTATCGTGGCAAGGAATACAACGTCAGCCTGCTGCCAAAAATGGAGATCGAAGTCGTCGTCGCCGACAACATGGCTGACGACGTCGTGAAAGCCGTCGTGCAGGCGGCGCGCACCGGAGAGATCGGCGATGGGCGCGTGTTCGTGCTGCCGGTCCTCGAAAGCTATCGCATCAGGACAGGGGAGAAAGAGTCGTAGCGGAGGGGTGGAGGGACGGCGCCCGTTGAGTCCGGCCCGCCCTCCTTTCCGACAGTCATGTTGCCGTGCCGGTAGACTCAGACAATCCCGTCGGCCAGAGTCCGCGCATCTTTACGGTCGATCACGTGCCGACCGATTTTCGGCCCAAGTTGCATCGGGACCACGGCACCGGCCGCGCCGGCCTGGCATCGACGTTGCCAGTGCGAGTCGCCGGGCATCGGCGATGTGATGGCATCTCACCGGGATCAGGAACGGGCGTCCGGGATTGTTGGTGAGAGTGTGGCCATGCGTGCCATCTGCGATCGCATTCAGCAGATGACGGCCTTCGAGTGTCCGGTTCTGCTCCGGGGAGAGCCCGGCACGGGGAAGATGCTGGTGGCGCGTACGATTCACGCCAACTCCGGCCGCGCGAACAAGGCGTTCGTCAGAATGCACTGTGCGGCGATGCCGGACATGGTGCTCGATGCCGGCGTCTTCGAAAGGACGACCGGTCAGATCTCGAGCTCTCCGCTCGACGCGTACATCATCAGAGCCGACGGAGGGACGCTGTTTCTCGACGAGGTGACCGATCTCGGTCCGCAGGTGCAGGATCTTCTGCTGACAGTGGCGCGCGAGGGCGTGTTGCACTGGCACGGACGCACCACGCGTGCGAACGTGCGTCTCATCGCCTGGTCGAGCCGGGATCTCGAAGACGGCGTGTCATGTGGCCGCTTCCGGCGCGACTTCTACGAGCACCTCAGCGCCGTCACGCTCGCGGTCCCGCCGTTACGTGAGCGAAAGGCCGATCTGCCCGCGCTGCTGCAGCTGCTGGTCGAGCGTTTCGCACGGGAGCATGCCCGTCGCGTGGATCGGCTGTCGAGGCGCGCGAGCGAGATGGTCATGAACTACGACTGGCCTGGCAACGTGCGCGAGCTGAGCGATGTCGTCGAGCGAGCGGTGGTGGTCGCCAACGGACCGGTGATTCATCACCATCACCTGCCGCCCGCCGTGCAAGCGGCAGCGCCGGCCGGATCCGAGGCGCCGATCGGGCTCATCGAAGCGATCGATGCCTACGAAAAGGAATTGCTGCAGGATGCGCTGAGGCAGGCTCGTGGCGTGCGATCGAAAGCCGCGCGTCTGCTGCGCACCACGGATCGCATCTTCAACTACAAGCTGAGAAAGCACGGGATCGACAGCACGCAGTTCAAAGTGTCAGGGTGAGCGCCTGACGCGCCCGCTCTGACTTTCGCGCCGACTCCGATTGCGCCACCCAGGTTGACGCACCCTTCCGCGCGGCGATCCGCTCGCCGGCCAATGGCATCTCCGGCGCGTGCGCTTCCGATCCCTCGCGGCTCCCCCGTCGCAAGAGTCTGACGATCTTGCTCCTCCCTCCGCCGCTCGCGGCGCCTGCGAAGCCATTGGCGACTGGAGAGCCCGTTGGCAGGCGAGCGGATTGCGGCGCGGAGGAATGCGTCAGCCAGTCGGGTGCTGGTCGGCGTAAGAGACGGCAGTCGCTCCTCGTCCTGGTGGTTGCTCCTCACCGCGGCTCGCAGCGCCTACCGAAGCCGCTACTCGTAGCGAAGCGCTTCAATCGGGTCGAGACGCGATGCCCGGACGGCCGGGAACATGCCGAAAAAGATGCCGACGCTCGCGGAAAAGCCGAGGCCGATCGCGAACGACCACCACGGGAGCGAGATGGGGAAGCCGGTCGCCAGGTTGATCGTCACGCCAATTGCACTGCCGCACAGGATCCCGAGCACCCCGCCGATCGCCGTCAGGAACGCCGCTTCGGCGAGGAACTGAAACAGGATTTCCTGGCGTCGCGCGCCGAGCGCCTTGCGAACGCCGATCTCCCGCGTTCGCTCGGTGACGGAGATCATCATGATGGCCATCACGCCGATCCCCCCGACCATCAGCGCGACCGAGGAGATCACGACCAGTGCGAGCACGATGGCGCGGCTGACCTGATCCCAGACCTTGAGGATGGCGTCCTGCCCGCCGATCTCGAAGTCGTTCGGCTCGTCGAGTTTCAGGCCATGGCGGATGCGCATGATCTCTTCGATCTCCGCCTCTGCCTGCTGCCTGGTCGCATCCTCGCGAGGCACGATCGTGATCTGCGCGCTGCCGCCGCGTGCAAACCCCTGTCTCGCGTTCGTGCTGAATACGACCTGGTGAGTGGTTTGCGGGATCACGACGAAGTCGTCGGCCTGCGGGAACGGCGACGGCCGTTTGCCGAGCACCCCGACCACGGTGTACTCGATCGCGCCGATCCGCACATGCTTGCCGATCGGATCGAGTCCCTGCGGCGCGAAGAGCGCCTGATAGGGCGAGTCGGCGAGGACGACGACGCGACGGCGGTGTGCGACCTCCGATTCGGTGAAGAACCGTCCGAGCGACAGCTTCACGAAGTTGACCGCCGCGAACTGCTCGGTCGCCCCGAGCACCCCGATCATCGGCGTGCGCTGACTCCTGTAGCTGACACGTTCGGCAATGGTGCCTTCGACGCCGCCGCCCAGCCAGATGTCGACGATGCCGACCGAGGGCGCCAGCTTTTCGATCGCCTTGGCGTCGTCGACGGTGAGATTGGGGCGCCGCATCAACTCGGAGAAGTTGGCACCTCCGGCGATGTTCACGAGGCTGATCTTGCTGAGGATGATCGTATTGGGCCCAAGTTCGCGAATGCTCGCGCGCAGCGATTCATCGAACCCGCGGATCAGCGACGTCATGCCGACGATCGCCGTGATGCCGATGACGACGCCGAGGATGGTCAGGCCCGAGCGCATCTTGTTGGTGCGCAGCGTGTCGAACGCCATCCAGACGACTTCGCGCAGCAACCCCTTATTCACGGCGCAGGGCCTCGATCGGATCGAGCGACGCCGCGCGCGACGCCGGATAGGCTCCGAAGAACAGGCCGACGCCGGCGGTGATGCCGATGCCGAGCACGACCGACCACGGCTCGAGGCGGGCGGGCAGCGGCGTCAGCGCCGAGATGCCGGTCGCGGCCAAGAATCCCAGCGCGATGCCGATGACGCCGCCGAAGGTCG
Organism: Vicinamibacterales bacterium; assembly: GCA_036407095.1. Classification (GTDB taxonomy): domain Bacteria; phylum Acidobacteriota; class Vicinamibacteria; order Vicinamibacterales; family UBA2999; genus Gp6-AA40. The sequence continues at coordinate 6,414 of DASWZV010000172.1, forward strand.
AGAGCGTGATCGACTCGGTCAGCACCTGCGCCATGATGTCCTTGCGCTTCGCGCCCAGCGCCTTGCGCAGGCCGATCTCGCGCGTCCGCTCGCTCACGACCATCAGCATGATGTTCATGATCACGATGCCGCCGACCAGCAGCGAGAGCGCGACGATGCCCACGAGGACGGCGAAGACGCCGTTGGTGACCTGATGATAGAGGTTGAGGATCGTGTCGGAGGTGAACATCCCGAAGTTGTCGCGATCCGCCGGCTTGAGATGCCGCGCCACGCGCAGCGCGACGGTGGCATCGTCCATGGCCGCGTTCAATTCGTCGGTCGAGGTCGGCTTCACGGTCAGGGTCAGCGACTGTCTCGCGCCGAACAGCTTCTGATACGCGCCGAGCGGGATGACGACGAAGTTGTCCTGGGAGTTGCCGAAGAAGCTGCCCTTCTTTTCGCTGACGCCGACGACCCGAAACGGGATGCCGGCGATCTTGATGCTCTTCTCGAGGGGGTTGATGTCGCCGAACAGCTTGTCCGCAAGGTCGTTGCCGATGAGGGCGACCGGCTGGCTGCGTTCGACCTCGATCGTGCTCATCATGCGGCCACGCTCGGCGGTGAATGTGGAGAAGTCGGAGTAGTCGCTCGTGACCCCTTGTATGCTGATGTTGTCGAGCTCCTGATCGCGGTAGCCCACAGTCGCGCCGCGCGAGGCTTGCGCCATCACCGCCTTGACGACCGGGCTGTACCCGCGGATCGCGGCAGCTTCCTGGAGCGTCAGCAGCGGATTTGCGCGGGTTCGCTCTTCATCATCCTGACTGCGGATCGGCGGCCGGCGCTGGATGGTGAACGAATCGGCGCCGACGTCGCTCACGATCGCGTCCGACACCATCGCGTTCATGCCCTGAATCAGGGTGACCACCGTCACGATCGACGTGACCGCGACAATGTTGCCGAGCACGGTCATGAACGATCGCAGCTTGTTGGCCCAGATGGCCTGCAGCGCGATGACGATGGAATCCTTGATCTGGTTCATGCCCGACCGGATATCTCGTGGACCGTATCAACGGGAAGAGTACCGCGCACAACCAGCATCGACCGCGATCTGTCGGCCGCGACAACGCGGGGTCCCCGCCGCGCACGCTTGCGCGGTGGGGTGCGAGCGGAGCGGCCGGTCCCGTTTTGGGTAGTACCCATCATTAATTGCGGTTCGTGCGTGTTCGCGTCGTCGATTCCTGGAGGCGGACCGCGTCGCCGTCGGCGATCTCGCGGACCGAGGCAAACGGCCCGGTGATGACTTTATCGCCGCCCTTCAGCCCTTCGAGGACTTCGAAGTAGCGCTCACCGGCGACACCGACCTTGACCGGCATGTAGATCGCCTTCCCGTCCTTGACGACGAACACGCCCTCGGTCTCCTTGCGCGTGAAGCCGGGCGGCGGTTCGTTGGAGGCGCTCACGGTCGCTTCGACCGCATTGGAGGAACCGCTCGATGCCCGCCGCCGCCGCTGCGGCTGCTCGCGCACGAGCTTGTTGTTGGTGTCGTACAGCAGCTCACGCACGGTCAGTGCCTGAATCGGAACGGCGGTCACTTTCTGGCGTGTTGCCGTCGTGATCTCCGCGGTGCATGTGAAGCCGGGACGCACGTCCGGCACCATGTCATCGATCGTGATGACGACCTTGAATGTCGTCGCCTGCCGCTGCCCGGAGGTCTGTGCGTTCGATTGAATCGGGCTGTTGCCGATCTCGGTGACGTGGCCTTTGAACGTCTGATTCGGTACGGCGTCGATCATGACCTTGGCGGTCTGTCCGAGCCGCACCGTCGGGATCTCGGTCTCATCGACTTCGACCTCCGCCTCGAGCAGCGACATGTCGGCGATGGTGAGCAGGACCGAGCCGGCGTTGTTCATCGTGCCGAGCACCGCGGTCTCGCCTTCCTCGATGCTGCGTCTCGTGATCAGGCCGTCCATCGGCGCGTTGATGATCACCTGATTCATGTTGTACCGCGTCGTCGAGAGCGAGGCTTCCTCCTGGCGGATGCGCTGCTCGTTGGTCTCGATTTCCTGTTGCCGCGACTTGAGGTCGCTCTCCCGTGCGGCCAGGTCGTTCTCCGCGCGCTCCAAGGCCTCGCGGGTCGTCAGGCCTTCCTTGAAGAGCTCCTGCTGCCGCTTGAGGTTCTGTTGCGCCAGCTCCAGATTGACCTTTCCCGATTCCACGCCGGTGCGGGCTGACTGCAGCGACGACCTCGCGGCGGCGACGCTGGCCTGGCCCCGTTCGAGCTGACCGGCGAGCGATCGGGGATCGATCTCCAGGAGAAACTGACCGGCCTTGACCCGCTGGCCCTCTTCCACCGCCAGCCTGGTGACGCGACCGGTCGTATTCGCCGACACGTTGACCTGACGCTTCGGCTGAATCTTGCCCGACGCAGACACGATCGATTCCAGGTCGCGCGCGCGGATGTCCTCTGCCGTCACGCGCGCGCCGGTCTCGCGCTTGAAGTACAGGTTCGCGGCGAACACCGCCGCGGCGGCCAGGACGACCAGCACTACAATCGCAATCTTCTTCCGAGTCATCGATGCTCCTCAGGACCCCGAGCGCGCGTACCCGACGATAAGAGCGATCACGAGGTAAATGGCCAGCAGGGTGGTCGCGATGCCGCCGGTGCGCCGGCGATAGAGCACGCCGAGACCGATCGACATCGTGATGAGCCACCACACGAGAATCAGATCGATCGTGCCGAGGAATCTCGTCACGAAGCTCATTTCATCGAGCATCGGAACGAAGATCGCGAGGTTGGCGCCCGGCGGACTCGTACCCGCTGGCTTTGCGCCCGCAAGCAGGAGGGCCGCCGTCACGATGCCCTGCAGCGTCGAGACGACTCCCGAATGCGCGACGACCGAGTAGACCTGTTTGAACCTGGCCGATCCACCCATCAGCGTCGAGAAGATCAGCATCAGGATGCCCGCGAAGATGGCCGTGAACACCGCGCCAAGGAGTAACGTTGCGCCAGAGATGGCGTACGGGAGGACTGAAATGATCCGCTCCGCCTGCTCCTCGGTGACGTTCGGATTGCCGCGCAGCGCCTGGTCCACCATCGCATCATGCATGGCTGGCGATGACAGGATGATGTATTGGCAGCCGGCTCCGACCGTCAGAGTGACGGCAAGGATGCCGATCCACTTGGGCCTCGCTGCGATCGCGGCGAAGGTCTCCTTGGGCGAGACCAGCACGCCGATGATTCGGGCGAAAAGGCCCAGTTCCGCGGGCGGTTTCTCTTGGACCGTAGTTGCATCTGCCACGTCAGTCATCCCTTCGTCGTTCCACGATTACGCGGTCCCGCCAAGGGCGGCCATCGTTCCCGCCAGCAGCAGCGCCAACCCCGCATAGGCACCGAGAAAGGTCAGCGCCATGCGGCGGGGGTTGCGCTGATACAACACACTGACACCGATCGCGAGCAACACGACCCACCACATCACGAACAGGTCGAGTTGGCCGAGGAATCTGCCCGCGGCGGAAGCCTCGTTGAGCGTCGGCCACCAGGTCCCGATTGACGTCGCGCTGGTCGTCGTTTCGCTGACATAGGTGGTGACCGACGCGACGATTTGTCTCAGCGCGAGGGGGATACTGGCGTAGACGACCACCGCCCACACTTGCGCGAACGACGCTTGGAGCCCGCCGAACACCGCATAGATCACCCCGGACACCACCAAGGCGAGGGCCGGCCCGCTCAGGAGTGCCATTCCGAGACCGTATGCAACGCCATGGGCACTCAGCGCACGAAATTCCGCATACCGGGTATCGTCGACCTCCTGGCCGAACGCGGCCGCAGTGCGGTCCCATTCGTCGACCAAGGCCTGTTGCCCGACCTCTGTTTCGAACACTGCCACTCGGCTTCCTGCGGTCGCAATCGTCAAGATGGCTAGTATCCCTATCCATCTGGGTAAGGCTGCAACCGCCGTCAACGTGGCTCGCGGATACCGAACGACCCCATAGACTCGAGTCAGGATTCCGTCCGGTCTGTTTGGTGGAACAGCGGCCCCTGGTTCGGAGGTCACTCAGACTCCTAGATACGGCGAAAACTACGTTCTGTTCCCCGTGGGCAATCGCCCGATTCCTGTGATGGACGCGGAGGCGTTCAGGAGAGGGGAAGACGAAAGTACTCAGTCTATTCCACCATAACTTCGCCCTGGTGACACGCGGTCTTTGCAGCCCGTTACCGCTTCTCCATCACAGACATACGCCTCATCGGGCCCTATCGAGGCAGGGGCAGCGGGCCGAGAAGATGGATGAGTAGAACCACGGACACACCCTGATCCCCCCATGGCGGTTCGAATCGGAGAGCTGCTTCTCAAAGAGAAGCGCGTTACGCCGGAGCAACTCCAGGAGGCGTTGAACTACCAGCGCCGAAACGGGGGAAAGCTCGGCTTCACCCTGATCAAGCGTGGGTACGTCAAAGACGACGAGATCACCGCTCTCCTCAGCAAGCAGTACGGGGTGCCGTCGATTTCGCTGGGTCAGTTCGACGTCGATCCCGCCGTCCTGAAGCTGGTCCCGGCCGACACGGCTCAGAAGTACCACATCATCCCGCTCTCGCGGTCAGGGGCCACCCTGACGATCGCGATGACCGACCCGACCAACGTCTCCGCCATGGACGACATCAAGTTCATGACGGGCTGCAACGTCGAACCGGTCGTCGCATCCGAGACCGCTGTCATCGACGCGATCCAGAAGTACTACAGCCGGGGCGCCGCCTACGGGAACGGCAACGGCGCGCCGGCCGGCGGCACGAGCGCGCTCGAAATGGCGAGCAGAGCGCTCGAAGAGATGCCGGCGCGAGCAGAGACCGGCGACGTCGAAGTCCTCGAGGAGTTCGAAGAGATCAGCGTCGAGGCGCTGGCGACGCAGGGCGAGGAAGCGCCGATCATCAAGCTGGTGAACGTCATTCTGATGTCGGCGATTCAGAAGGGCGCGAGCGACATCCACATCGAGCCCTACGAGAAGGAGCTTCGGGTCCGGTACCGCATCGACGGCATTCTCTACAACATCATGCAGCCGCCGATGAAGTTTCGCGATGCGATCACTTCGCGCATCAAAATCATGTCGAAGCTCGATATCGCCGAGAAGCGCCTGCCGCAGGACGGCCGCATCAAGATCCGCTTCCAGGACAACGGCGAGATGCGCGACATCGACTTCCGCGTCTCGTGTCTGCCGACGCTCTTCGGCGAGAAGATCGTGCTTCGTGTCCTCGATAGGACGAAGCTGATGCTCGACATGACGAAGCTCGGATTCGAGTCCGAGTCGCTCCACAAGTTCGAGGTCGCGATCGAGAAGCCGTGGGGCATGGTGCTGGTGACAGGGCCGACCGGATCGGGCAAGACCAACACCCTGTACTCCTCGATCTCCCGCATGAACACGCCGACGACCAACATCATGACGGCGGAAGACCCGGTCGAATTCAACCTGATGGGCGTCAATCAGGTGCAGGTCAAGGAGAGCATCGGGCTCGACTTCGCCGCGGCGCTTCGCAGCTTCCTGCGTCAGGACCCCAACATCATCCTGGTGGGCGAGATCCGCGACTTCGAGACGGCGGAGATCGCGGTGAAGGCGGCGCTCACCGGACACCTCGTGCTGTCAACGCTGCATACCAACGACGCGCCGAGCACCATCAACCGGTTGATGAACATGGGCATCGAGCCCTTCCTGGTCGCGAGCTCCCTGAACCTCGTATGCGCGCAGCGACTGGTACGCAGAATCTGCAGGAACTGCGCGCAACCCGATCCGACTCCAGCCCGAACGCTGGTGCACGCCGGTTTCGCGATAGAGGAGGCAGACGGAGTAGTTCCCAACAAAGGAAGGGGCTGTGAAAAGTGCAACAACACCGGCTTCAAGGGCCGGGTTGGGTTGTACGAGGTCATGGAAGTCACCGAAGAAATCCGTGAGCTCATTCTGGTCGGCGCCTCGGCGCTCGAACTGCGTCGGAAGGCGGTCGACGAAGGAATGATCACGCTTCGACGCAGCGGCTTGCTCAAGGTGAAGGATGGCGTCACGACGATCGAGGAGATCGTCAGGGAGACCGTGAGGTAATGCAGACACTGTCTGAGCTACTCCACACGATGGCGCAGATGGAGGGCTCGGATCTCCACATCACGACCAACACGCCGCCGCAGATTCGGGTGCACGGGCATCTGGTGCGTCTGCAGGCGGCCGACCTGACGCCCTCCGACACCAAGCATCTCGCCTACAGTGTCTTGACCGACGCGCAGAAGAAGCGGTTCGAGGAGACGATGGAGCTCGACTTCTCGTTCGCGATCAAGGGGCTGGCCCGCTTCCGCGTCAACATGTTCAATCAGCGCGGGTCGGTCGGGGCGGTGTATCGACTGATTCCCGAGAACATTCGCAGCTTCCAGGAATTGAACCTGCCGCCGGTGCTGGCGACGCTCTCCGAACGCCCCCGCGGTCTCGTGCTCGTGACCGGTCCGACCGGGTCGGGCAAGTCGACCACGCTGGCCGCGATGATCGACAAGATCAACAAGGAACGCTACGACCACATCCTCACGATCGAGGATCCGATCGAGTTCGTGCATCAGCACCAGAACTGTCTCGTCAACCAGCGGGAGGTGCACAGCGATACCGAGAGCTTCTCGAACGCGCTGCGCGCGGCGCTCCGCGAGGATCCCGACATCGTACTGATCGGCGAGATGCGTGATCTCGAGACGGTCGAATCGGCGCTGCGGATCGCCGAAACCGGTCACTTGACGTTCGGCACTCTGCACACGAACTCGGCGTCGCAGACGATCAACCGAATCATCGACATTTTCCCGGCGCATCAGCAAAGCCGGATCCGCATGCAGCTCTCGCTCGTCCTCGAAGGAATCGTCTGTCAGGCGCTGCTCCCGAAGGTTGGCGGCGGACGCGTAGTCGCGCTCGAGATCATGGTGCCCACGCCCGGGATCCGGAACCTGGTGCGCGAGGACAAGATCCATCAGATCTACTCGGCGATGCAGACCGGGCAGGAAAAGATGGGCATGCAGACGATGAACCAGTCGCTGGCAACGCTCTATCAGAAGCGGCTCATCACCCTCGAGACCGCGATGATGGCGTCGTCGAACCGCGACGAGCTCCAGGACCTGATCAACCGTGGTGTGGGCGTCGTGGCCGGCGCAGGGTTCAACCGGCCCGGCATGCGACCTGTGAAGTAGTTACGCGCTGGAGTAGCGGATGGCCACGTTTGCCTATCACGGTCGTACACGCGCCGGACAGACGGTCAGCGGCCAGCGCGTCGCCGATACCATGGACGGCGCCGTAGCGGCCCTGCGGCGCGAGCAGATCCACGTGACCCAGATCAACGCGATCAAGGAAGCGGCCAAGCCCGCCGCACCCAAAGCGAAGAGCAAGGGTGTCTCGGCCAAGAACCTGGCGGTGTTCACGCGCCAGTTCTCGGTGATGATCGACGCCGGCCTTCCGCTCGTGCAGTGTCTCGACATTCTCGGATCGCAGGAGGAGAACAAGAACTTCTCCGGAGTAATCCTGGCCACACGGACCGACGTCGAGGCCGGTTCCTCGCTCGCCGATGCGATGCGGAAGCATCCGAAGACGTTCGACGCGCTGTTCACGAACATGGTCGCCGCCGGCGAGGCGGGCGGCATTCTCGACACGATCCTGAAGCGGCTGGCGATCTACATCGAGAAGGCCGTCAAGCTGAAAGGACAGGTGAAGTCGGCGATGATCTACCCGATCGCCGTCATCCTCATTGCCGCCATCGTCGTCGGCGTGATTCTCTGGAAGGTCATTCCGACCTTCGCCAGCCTGTTCGCGGGCCTGGGGGCGCAGCTGCCGCTGCCGACCCGGATCGTGATTGCGCTCAGCAACGGACTGGTTCGCTTCATGCCATTCGTACTGATCGGCATCGGTGCGCTGGTCTTCGGCGTTCGCGCGTACTACGGAACGCGGGCCGGCCGCACGTTCATCGACGGGATGATGCTGCGGTTGCCGATTCTCGGGCTGCTTTTTCGCAAGATCGCGGTCGCTCGCTTTTGCCGCACGCTGTCGACGCTGCTGGCCTCGGGCGTCGCGATCCTCGAAGCGCTCGACATCACCGCGCGCACCTCCGGCAACGCGATCGTCGAAGACGCCGTTCTCACCACGCGGAAGAGCATTGAACGCGGCGAGACGATTGCGAAGCCGTTGAAGGGGACGGGGGTGTTCCCGCCCATGGTGGTGCAGATGATCGGGGTCGGCGAAGTGACAGGCGCGCTCGACACGATGCTAGGGAAAATCGCCGACTTCTACGAAGAGGAAGTCGACGTGGCGGTCGCGGGACTGCTGACGCTCCTCGAGCCGATCATGATCGCGTTCCTCGGTGGCGTGGTCGGTGGCATCGTGATCGCGATGTACATGCCGATCTTCGACTTGATCACCAAGCTCACCGGGTGATGTGGATGAGGTCAGTGGATGAGGTCAATGCTCAATGCCCCGGTGTTACGACCGAACACCCGACTTCGCAGTCAAAAGCAGCGGGGCTTTTTGCGCCGATTCTTGACAGCTGTGGTTGACACTTTCTGTGACGCCGTCGAGAATTGGCAGAGTAGAGCACCACGATCACGTCGGCAAATCAGCGAGCTATCTCCAGGCATTCGAGTCGGTTAAAAGGCAAGGACCTGTCGCGGTTGGTTTGTGGCACCGCAGTTGCCTCTGACTCGACCGTTCACCGACGAGGCCGGGTTTTCCTGCACCGTCGACTTACGAGGCGCCGTGTCGGAGCGGCGGATTGAATTTGAATGTCGGGCCACCGGCCCGAGCGCTCTCAAGGAGAACGGTTGTGAAGCAGATGCAGAAGAACGAAGGCTTTACGCTCATCGAGCTGCTGATCGTCGTGGCGATCATCGCCACCATCGCGGCGATTGCCGTGCCTGGGTTGATGCGCGCCAAAATGTCGGGCAACGAGACGTCGGCGATCGGCTCGATGCGCGCCATCAACACCGCGGAGGTCAATTACTCGTCGGCTTGCGGCCAGGGTGGCTACACCGGTAGCCTGGCGACCCTCGGAACAGCGCCGCCCGGAGGCAACCAGGGCTTCATCTCGCCGGACCTTGGCAGGGCCGGTATTCCTCAGAAGGCCGGTTACAACATCGCACTGACGGACGGCGGTTTCATGATGGGTCCGAAAGACTGCAACACGACCGACACGGTTGTCGGCTATTACTCGACCGCGCAGCCCATCACCTTCAGCTCGACCGGCAACCGGTCGTTCGCGACGAACCACACCGGCACGATCTTCTTCAACAACACAGCGACTGCCCCGTCGCAGATGGACATCCAGACGAACCCGCCCGGAGGGACGGCGAACATCCTCCAGTAACAGTCAGGTCCCAGCTCCTCTTCGAGGGCCGGCGCCGCTGCTGGCCCTCGACGTTATCCATCCCTTTTCCTTGCAGGACAGGGCAGAAACCCCTCCGGACACCAGAGCGGCCTTCCACGAATTGTGAAGCCGGGGTTCGTTATAATCGGCTCGATCATGATCAAGAACAGCCGCTACCGCATTCCGATTGTCCTTCTCGCCCTCCTCGGATTGGGCGCGTCCGTCGCGGCCTTGTACGTGCACTACCGAGTGATGATGGACCCGTCGTATTCGAGCTTCTGCGAGATCAGTGACACCGTCAGCTGCCAGCAGGTATTTCAAAGTCAGTACGGCACGCTCTTCGGAGTGCCGGTTGCAGCTGGTGGGGCAATCTGGTCGGCTCTTGTGTTGATGTTGGCGGCCTGGGGCATGCGGGTGCCCAAGTCGGAAGATGCCTCGCGAGCGGCAGGCTACACCTTCCTGCTTTCCACGCTCGGACTCGCCGCGGTGTTCTATCTGGCGTACGCGTCGATCTTTGTGCTCCACCATGTTTGCCCGCTCTGCGTCACGATGTACATCAGCGTCATCGGTATCTTCCTGCTGTCGGCGAGCGCGGCGGGTCCGCTTGGTTCATTGGCCTCGGGCATTGGGAAGGACGTCGGGAGTCTCGGGCGCAGTCCCGCGGGCATCGCTCTCGCGGTGATCTGGCTGGCCGCATCCGCCGGTCTCGTACTGTTGTTCCCGCGCGAGCAGACGGTCGCGGCTCAGGCGTCGACGCCGGATCCGACGCCGGTCGAAACGCTTGCTCCCGAGCAGCTGGTGGAACTGCATGCCTGGCTCGATCGCCAACCGCGAGTGCCCGATGCGATGCCGACGCGCGACGCAAAGGTGCTGCTGATCAAGTTCAACGACTATCAGTGCCCGACGTGTCGCCAGACCTATTTGCTGTACAAGGACATCATCGCGAAGTACGAGAAGGCCTATCCGGGCGTCTTCCGGTTCGAGACGCGTGACTTCCCGCTCGAGCCCGAGTGCGGGGCCGGCGGCGTTCACACCGCCGCGTGCGAGGAGGCGGTCGCCGTTCGATTGGCGCGCGAGAAGAATCTCGATAAGCAGATGGAGGCCACGCTGTTCGAGCGGCAGTCGTTCTCCTTGACCCGGGACGATGTGAAAGCCGCCTTGAAGGAAGTGGCACATATCGACGGAAGCGAATACGACGCCCGGTATGCGAAGGTGATCGAGGACGTGAAGGCCGATTCGCAACTCGGGCAGAAACTCGGTGTCAACGGCACCCCGACCTTCTTCCTCAACGGCATCAAGCTCGGTCTCCTGAGGCCGGCGGCATTCGACGCGATGATTGCCTACGAGTTGAAGAAAGCCGGGGTGACGCCATAACGGTTCCTCGGCCTGGGCCGAAACCACGGTAGTGATGCCCGTCATCAGGACAGAGGGACTGGCCAAACACTACAGGACCGGGTTCTGGCGGCCCCGCCCGTACCCGGCGTTGCGGGACCTGACGCTCGAAGTCGAACAGGGTGACGTCTTCGGGTTTCTTGGCCCGAACGGCGCGGGCAAGACGACGACCCTCAAGCTGCTGATGCAGCTCATTTACCCCTCTTCCGGGACCGCCGAAATCCTGGGACGGCCGGTCGGTGACGTCTCCGTTCGCGGCCGCATTGGCTACCTTCCCGAGAACCCGTACTTCTACGACAACCTGACGGCCGAGGAGCTGCTGGTGTACTTCGCACGCCTCTTTGGCCGCAGTGCACGGGAAGGGCGCGCTCGCGCGCAGCGCCTCCTCGACGGCGTCGGCATCGGCCCCGAACGCCGCTTTCAATTGCGCAAGTTCTCCAAGGGGATGATCCAGCGTGTCGGCATCGCACAAGCCTTGATCAACGACCCTGAGGTTGTGTTTCTCGATGAACCGATGTCGGGACTGGATCCGCTCGGCAGGCGTGACGTGCGGGAATTGATCCTCGAGCTGCGCGATCAGGGGCGCACCGTCTTCTTCAGCTCTCATGTCTTGAGCGATGCCGAGGCGCTGTGCAACCGCGTTGCGATTCTGGTCGAGGGCCGCCTCGCCGTGACCGGCTCGGTCGAGGAATTGACGGCACTCGCAGCGAAGGGATACGAGCTCGTCGTCGCCGGGCTGTCGGAACAGCTGCTCGAGCGTGTGCGCAGCCGCATGAGCCACAGCACGCGTGTCGGGCAGGGTCGGTATGCGTTGGTTCTGCCGCCATCGACTGCGCCCGAGCCGCTCATCGCCGAACTGGCTGCTGCCGGCGCACATGTCGTGTCGCTCAATCCCGTGCGCAGCACACTCGAAGATTTCTTCGTGGAACGTGTGCGCGCTGCCGCCGAGGATCGCGAAGTGTCGAGGGCGTCGTGAAAGCGATCGGCATTATCGCCGGCGGGGTGTTCAGAGACTCGATTCGCGATCGCATCGCGTATGGTCTCGTGTTCTTCGCGGTCCTGCTGATCGCCGCATCGTTCCTGTTGGCGCAGCTCACTGCCGGACAGGACGTCAAGATCATCAAGGATCTCGGGTTGGCGGCCTCGTCGATGATCGGTCTGTTCATCGCTGTGTTCTTCGGTATCGGGCTGGTGACGAAAGAGGTGGAACGCCGCAGTATCTACAGCCTGCTTTCGAAGCCGGTCACGCGCAGTCAGTTCATCGTCGGCAAGTACATTGGGCTCGTGATGACGCTGCTCATCAACCTGTCCGTGATGGCGGTCGCGTTATATCTCGTGCTTGCGTATTTCGACTGGGTCACGCCGGCCAGCGTCAAGGCGGCATGGGAATCGTCTGCGCTCGATCCACGCATGCTCGAGGCGTTTGCGTTGATCGGCGTCGAGCTGATGGTCATGACGGCGGTGACGCTGTTCTTCTCGACGTTCTCCAGCTCGTTTCTGTCAGCCGTACTCGCGGCAGGCGTGTATATCGTTGGCCATTTCGGCGACGACCTGAAGACCCTCGATATGACCGTGAATTCGTGGTTCCTGCCGATGCTGGGCCGCGCGGCGTATTACCTGATGCCCAATCTCTCCCGCCTCGACGTCAGGGCGGCGGTCGTTCATGCTGAACCAATCACCGGTGCGTACATGGCCGTGACGACGTTATCGAGCGGCCTGTACATCCTGACGCTTCTCGTTGGCGCGACCATCATCTTCTCGCGCCGCGATCTGCAGTAGATGGCGCCGCAGCCTGACACAGCCGGACGAACGTCGGGAATGCAGTGGCTCGTTCTGGTTGCGCTGCTGTCGAGCGCCGTGGCGTCGCAGGTATCGATAGACGGCCGGTTCGTACAGCGAGCGTCACCGCCTGCCGTGACCTGGATTCGATCGCCCGAGGTGATGCGTCGCGCGACCCTCGGGTTCAATGCTCTCTGGGCGGACATCTATTGGATTCGCACGATCCAGTTCTTCGGTGACACGCTGCGCTCACGGGATCCGGACAAGAACTACGATCGGTTGAACTCGCTGCTCGATATCACCACTGGGCTCGATCCACATTTCAACATCGCGTATCGGCTTGGAGCGATTCTGTTGTCCGAGCCATATCCGCGCGGGGCTGGAAGACCCGATCAGGCGATCGCCTTGCTTGAAAAGGGAATGCGCGCGATGCCCGACAAGTGGCAGTACCCCCATGATGCGGGCATGGTGGCGTATTGGTGGAATCGCGACTACACGTCGGCCGCTCACTGGTTCCTGAAAGCCGAAGCCCTGCCCGACGCGCCGAAGTGGCTGGGGCAGGTTGCCGCGTCCTTTCTGGCCGAGGGCGGGGCGCGCGATTCGGCTCGTGGACTCTGGGCTGAAATGGCTGCGAATGCGGAGCACGAATGGCTGCGGCAGGCGGCGCGTCGTGGACTCATGCAGCTCGATGCCGAGGCGGTCATCGAAGCGCTCCAGCAGGCGGTGAACAAGTTCTACGACGATAACGGCCGGTTTCCTTCCTCGTGGTCGGCCATGATCCAGTCGAGGCGCATCCAGGGGACGCCCCTTGACCCGTCGGGCCAACCGTACGCGCTCGACCCGGTCTCTGGCGAGGTCGATGTCGCGCGGGAATCGCCACTGTATCCGCTGCCGGGCAGGAGACCGCGCCCGTGATTCCGCAGTGGCCCATGATTGCAGCCGTCGCGCTCGTCGGCCTGTGCGTGGGGAGTTTCCTGAATGTCTGCATCTACCGGCTGCCGCGCCGCGAGTCGGTCGCATGGCCGGCATCCCGCTGCACGACGTGCAATCGCGCGCTCTCCTGGTACGAAAACATCCCCGTGGTCAGCTGGATCGCGCTGAGAGGCCGATGCCGGACGTGCCGCGCGCCGGTGTCGTGGATGTATCCGATCGTCGAGATCGTCGCGGCTCTGACATTTGTGAGCGGCTACGCGCTGTACGGTTTCACGCCTACGGCGGCCGTGCGGGTTGTGTTCGCCTGCGCGCTCATTGTCCTTTTCGTCACCGACCTTCAGCACCAGATTCTCCCAGACATCATCACGGTGCCGGGTATAGCGATCGGGTTCGTCCTGAGTCTGTTTCTTCCACCCGGCTGGCGCGATTCCCTGATCGGAATCGTGGTGGGCGGTGGCACGTTGTTCGCGATCGCGAAAGCGTATTACCGCGTTCGGAACCAGGAGGGCCTGGGTATGGGGGACATGAAACTGCTCGGGATGATCGGCGCCTTCCTCGGATGGAAGCTCGTACTGTTGACGCTGATCCTGGCGTCGTTTTCTGGATCCGTGGCCGGAGGCATTCTCATCGCGTCGGGCCGTGGCAGCCTGAAGTACGCATTGCCGTTCGGGACCTTCCTCGCCGCCGGTGCGCTGATTGCCGCGGTTTGGGGCACCCCGATCATCGACTGGTATATGGGCTTCTACGCGTGAGTCCTCAGGGCGACGCGCTGCTCGGTCTGACCGCCATTGTCGGGGTCGTCGTGGCGATTGTCGTGTTCGCATTACTGCGGATCGGGGCAGCAGCGCGCGACACTCGCCGGGTGCTGCGCGAGGATGCCGGCCAGCCGCCGCTGCTGGCGGCGCTCCAGGAGGCAGTGCAGAAATCGCGCGCGCAGGAGCGGGCGACTGCGGAACGCGCAGAAGCATCCGAGCGCCTCAACACGCAAATCGTCAACAGCCTGACTGCGGGACTCCTCGTGGTCGATCGCAACACCACCATACAGATTCTCAATCAAGCGGGTCGCAGAATGCTCGGCGTCGGCGATAGCGTGCGATCGCGACTCGCGGACCTGCCGGTTCCGGCGGCGCCGCTCGCGTCAGCGATCACCGAGTGCCTGACGACCGGGCAGGCGATTGTGCGACGCGCGCTCGAAATGCCGGATGCCGGAGCGGTCACCCATGTGGGCGTAACCGTCTCGCCGCTGGGCTCGCCTGCCGGGTCCGATGGCGGCGTCATCTGCCTGTTCTCGGACATCACCGCGGTCGTGGAGCTCGAGGAGCAGTTGCGTCTCAAGGACACGCTCGCCAAACTCGGCGAGCTCACCGCGGGCATCGCGCACGAATTCCGCAACGGCCTCGCGACGATTCACGGGTACGGGAAACTGCTCGACCCGGCGGCGCTGCCGGTGCAGTTCGCGCCGTACGTCGAGGGTATTCGTCAGGAGACCGACGCCCTCGGAGAGGTGGTCACGAACTTCCTGAACTTCGCGCGGCCGACGCACCTGTCCCTGGCGACACACGAGCTTGGCGCGATCATCGAGCGTGTGCGCGTCGACCTCCAGCCAGAGGCGCGTCAGCTGCGCGGTGATATCGCCGTCTGCGGTGAGTTCGGGCGCGTCGAGGCCGACGATGTGTTGCTGCGTCAAGCGTTCATGAACCTGCTGCGCAACGCCGTCGAGGCCTGTCAGGGTTACGGCGTGACGCCTGACGTGAAGGTCGAAGGCGCGATCGACCACGCAGCGAATGTCGTCCGAGTCACCGTCAAGGACAACGGCCCGGGGATTGCCCCTGAGGCCCGCGAAAAGATCTTCCGACCTTTCTTCACGACGAAGAAGACGGGGACCGGTCTTGGCCTCGCGCTCGTGCAGAAGATCATCGTCACGCACAACGGTCGCGTGAGCGCCACCAGCCTCGCTGGTGGTGGCGCAAGCTTTCAAGTGACGTTGCCGATTACCTGATCTTCTCCCCTCGGTGAGGTGGCAGATTCTGCGATCCGGCACCCGATCGCGACCCCCTCACGCCCTTCAACGTCTCCGCAACTCCACGACGCGATGTGACTTGCAGGTGCGAAGTGGATCCCGGCGCTTCGCGGCATTCGACTTGCGATGTTCCTCTGCATGAACGACACGGCAGGGCTCGCGACACGCGTCCGATCGAATGAGCGCGGCATGTCGCTGATCGAAGTCATCATCGCTGCGCTCTTCATGACCACCGGCCTGCTCGCGGTCGTGAGGTTGCTCTCGCTCGTGGCAGCCACCAATCTCACGGCGAGAAGCACCACTGTGGCGACGATTCTCGGCGTGCAGAAACTGGAACAGCTGCGAGCCAGCGAATGGACGGTTGAATCCGTGTCTGGTGACCCGCTCGCACAGAACATCGCAGGCTTCGTCGATCACGTTGACGCGAGCGGCGCGGTCGTCGGCCAGGGCGTCGAGCGGCCGGCCGCCGCTGTTTACACGCGACGATGGTCGGTCGAACGGATCGGGTCTGGTTCCGACGAAGCATTCGTCCTGGTCGTGCGAGTCCTCGTGAGAAGCGGCATGGGAGATCAGGCAGGCGCGGATGGGTTGATCCGCCAGGCGCAGTTTGTCAGCGTGGCAGCAAGGCACAGCGAATGATGCGTTCGTCAGAGGTCCCGTCGCGAATCGAACGCGGATTCACGCTCGTTGAGCTGCTTGTCGCGTTGCTTATTTCAATGACGGTCATCGCTGCCGTGCTGGGCGTGGCGAGTGAGGGTCAACGCATCTTCCGGGTGCAGGCCGAGCAGGCCGATCTCCAGCAGCGTGCCCGCGTCGCGGTTGATGTTCTTCGGCAGGATCTCCTCATGGCTGGCGCGGGAACCTATGCCGGTCCGGCACGTGGACCGCTCAACGAGTCGATGGCGCCGGTGATGCCATATCGGGCGTTCGGAGATGGCTCGGATCCCACACGCGGCGTCTTCTTCCGTCACGATGCGATGAGCATGGTCTACGTCTCCGCGACGGCTGCTCAGTCCACGTTGGCCGCCGCTCTGCCGGCAGGCAGCGTCGACGCCTCTCTCGGCGCGATGCCGAATTGCCCGCAGGCGACGGCGACGCAGGTGTGCGGGTTCGAAATGGGTACCCGCGCGATGGTCTTCAACGAGCGTGGTCAGTGGGACGTCTTCACGGTCGATCAGACAGGCGCCGGGATCGCCACGCTTCGTCATCGGGGCGCGCCGGCGGCTTCGTACGAGACCGGCAGTGCGATCGCCGAGGTGAAGCTGGCGACTTACTATCTGAAGATCGATACAGCGACCGGCACATCACAGTTGATGCGGTTCGATGGATGGGCGAGTGATCAACCGGTTGTCGACGACGTGGTCGCTTTGCGGTTCGACTACTTCGGCGAGGCCGAGCCGCCGCGACGTACGGCGATCGCACTCGACAGCCAGCCTGGCCCATGGACGACGTACGGTCCGAAACCGCCGGGAATCGGCGCAGACGGCGGGGCGTGGCCCGCAGGTGAGAACTGCACGTTTCTCGTCGTGGCTGGGGAGCACGTACCACGATTGCCAACATTGGCGGAAGGCGGTCGTGCGCCTGTGGAGCTGACGCCGGAACTGCTCACCGATGGTCCGTGGTGTCCGAATGCCACGGCTTCGAACCGTTTCGACGCCGATCTGCTGCGTGTGCGCAAAGTGCGCGTCAGCGTGCGCCTGCAATCAGCCATCGTCGCGTTGCGCGGCCCCGCAGGCCCGCTTTTCTCGCGAGGCGGGATCAGCGGCGCCGCGGACATGTCCGTTCCTGATATCCACGTGCAATTCGATGTTACGCCACGAAATCTGTTCATCGGGCGCTGAGGAGCAGGGACGCGATCGTGCGGTCAACGCCGAGCGCGGTATCGCGCTCGTCGTCGTGTTGCTGTCGATGATCCTGATCAGCGCGTTGGGCCTGGCGCTGACGCTGTTGGCCTCGACCGAAACGCGCATCGCCGCACACCACCGTTGGAGCGCTGAGACGTTCTTCGCCGCCGATGCGGCGGTGGAACGCGCCATCCTGGATCTCTCGCGCGTGGGCGATTGGACCGACGTGCTGAACGGCGCGCTCGTGTCCACGTTTGGCGATGGTGCCCCGGGGGTGCGCGTCCTTCCTGACGGTTCGCGATTGGATTTGAGCGAAGCCACCGACGTCCTCAACTGCGGCCACGTCTCGTGCAGCAGCGACGACCTGATCGCCAACACTGGGGACCGACCATGGGGCGCGAACAATCCGATCTGGCGTCTGTATGCGCATGCGCCGCTTTCGGCGCTCAGCCCTTCAGGCTCCATTGATTCGCGCGTTTACGTCGTGATCTGGGCTGCCGATGATCCGCTCGAGACCGACGCCGACGCGCTTGTCGATGGAGACGAGTCTCGTGGGCCGAATCCCGGTCGGGGCGTTCTCCAATTGCACACCCAGGCCTACGGGACAGCAGGTTCGGTGCAGACGATCGAAGTAACGTTGCGTCGTGCACTGACAGGCACTCGTGTACTCTCGTGGCGTGTCGTCCGACAATGATGGACCGTATGGCTCAGGACAAGGACGCGCGGCTGGTCCAGATAGGCCAGCCGATAGAGTGCGCCACCACGGTCGTCTTGACCGTGAGGCTCTTCGGTTCGAAAATCAGAATCATGAAGCCAGGTGTGATGCGTGCGCGCGTCGGCGGCTGGTGGCTGATCGCGGCCACGGTCGTCGCTGTGTCGATCGGAAGTCCGGCCTTGGGGCAGAGCCTCGACGCTGTCGCGAAAGAAACCGAGGCCCAACGGAAAACGATCAAAGCGAGCGGCAAGGTCTACACCAACGACAGCCTCAAATCGGATCCAACTCCCTCGCCGGCTCCGGCCGCTCCAGCGCCGACGGCGCCCGCGGGGGGACCGTCGCCTTCCGGAGCCGTCGGCAGCAAGACGAAACAGCCGGTCGGCGCCAAGGACGAGGCGGCATGGCGGGATCGGATCAAGACCGAGCGCGACGCTCTGGCGCGAGCCGAAATATTTGCGGCGGCCCTTCAAAGTCAGATCAACGGCCTCTACGGTGAATTCACCGCCTGCCAGGCGCCTCCGCAGTGCAGCGAGATATCCGCCAGGCGGCAGAACAGCATCGCCGAGTTCGATCGCGTGAAGAAGGAAGTCGGGCAACACAAGAACGCGATCGACGATATTCAGGAGGAAGCGCGGAAGGCCGGTGTGCCGGCCGCGTGGGTGAGGTAATCCTCAATTGGCGATGAGCGGTCTTTGATTCATGATTCGTTGACGATCTGTGATTCGTGACCGGGCGATCTACTGATGATTCAGGCGCGACTCAATCACGAATCGACGGAATCACCAATCACGAACGAATCATTAGTCACCAATCTCTAATCGCAAATGTCGTCATTCCCTGTTCTCATCGTCGAAGACAAAGATTCGCTCCGCACCATGCTCCGTCACGCGCTCGAGGGGCATGGCCACGCCGTGCTCGAGGCGCGGGATGAGCACGAGGCCATCCAGCAGCTGCGCCAGACGCGGCCGGTCGTGGTGCTGACCGACCTCAAATTGCCCTCAGGCGACGGCTTGGGCGTTCTGCGCGCTGCGAAGGAGCTCGATCCGGATGTCCCGGTCGTCGTCATGACCGCCTACGTCAGCGTTCAGGACGCGGTGACCGCCATGAAGGAGGGGGCGATGGACTTTCTTGCGAAGCCGGTCGATCCCGATCATCTCCTGTTGATAGTGGGGCGTGCGATCGCGCAGCGGCGCATGCTCACCGAATACATCATTCTCAAGGAGGAGCTCGCCGAGCGACGCGGCGCTCCGCGAATCATCGGCGAAGACGGAAAGCTCCGGCAGGTGTCGCAGCAGCTCCATCGCGCGGCCGCAACCGACGCGACCGTTCTCCTCGAGGGTGAGAGCGGGACAGGGAAAGAGCTCTTCGCGCGCGCGCTGCATGCGCTCAGTCCCCGTGCCGACGGGCCGTTTGTGGCGATCAACTGTGCGGCCATTCCGGAGACGCTGCTCGAAACGGAACTCTTCGGCCATGAGAAAGGGGCGTTCACGGGGGCTGCTCAACGGAAGCCGGGCCGCTTCGAGATCGCTCATCGTGGAACGATGTTTCTCGATGAGATCGGCGATCTGCCGCTGCCGCTCCAGGCGAAGATCCTGCGCGTCCTCGAGGAGAAGCAGTTCGAGCGGGTAGGCGGTACGCAGTCGCTCCACGTCGACGTGCGCATCGTCGCCGCAACCAATCGTCATTTGAAGCAGCGGGTCCTGGAGCGTCAGTTCAGAGAGGATCTCTACTTCCGCTTGTCGGTCTTCCCGATCGTCATTCCTCCTCTGCGTGAGCGCGGCGATGACGTGCTGATGCTCTCACGCTACTTCGTCGAGAAGTTCTGTCGCGATCTGAACAAGAATGCGCTCGCGTTCGCGCCGGCGGCGATCGACGAGCTTCGCACGTATCCGTGGCCGGGCAACGTGCGCGAGCTGCAGAACTGCATCGAGCGGGCGGTGATCCTCACCGAGGGCGACACGATTTACCCGCGTCATCTCAACCTGTCGTTCCGGCAGGCTGTGGCCGCGCAGCCGGTGGCAAGTCCGTGGGATCAGATCGATCTTTCGGGGACCTTGTCCGACGCGCTCCAGCGGGTCACGGCCGAGGTCGAACGCATAAAGATCGGTCAGGCGTTACAGAAAGCCGGCGGCAACAAGGCGTCGGCCGCTGACGCGCTGCAGATCGGCTACAAGGTCTTTGTCCAGAAACTGAAAGCCCTCGGGCTGGAAACATGAGGCCGGTCGGCCTTCGCCCGGGGTTACGCTCGAAGGCCTACTCTACGAAGCACTCCACGAAGTTCGTCTTCAGTGACGTCATCGATCGTCATCGTGGCGCCGATTTCGATCGCGATCACGAAGTGCAGGCGTCCGTTTACCACCTTCTTGTCGCGGCGGATGGCCTCCAGGACATCTGCAATCGGCAGATCTGCGACAGACGGAAGCGGACCGAGCGCTGCGATCAGACTCGCGAGCGCATCGCGATCGCTTGCGGCAAGGGCACCCCGTGCGGCGGCGAGGTCGGCGGCGGCGAGCATCCCGATCGCAATCGCCTCTCCATGTCTGAACCTGCGGTACTTCGTGACAGCCTCGAGTGCGTGTCCGACCGTGTGGCCGTAGTTGAGGGTGCGGCGGAGTCCGCTTTCGCGTTCATCCTTGGAGACGACGTCGGCTTTGATTCGGCAGGATTCCTCGATCGCTGGAACGAGGACGGCCGGCTCCTTTGCCATGACCGCCTTGGTCTGGCGCGCCAGACGCTCGAAGAGATCGCGGCTCGCGATCATTCCGTACTTGATCACCTCGTAGAGACCGGAGCGGAACTCGCGGCGCGGCAGCGTGCTGAGGAACCGCGGGTCGACGACCACGAGCGCCGGTTGGTGGAAGGCGCCGATCAGATTCTTGCCGAGCGCGTGGTTGACGCCGACTTTACCGCCGATCGCGCTGTCGACTTGAGCGAGCAGCGTCGTCGGTACCTGGACGAGTGCAATGCCACGGAGGAAGGTTGCTGCGGCAAACCCGGCCGTGTCCCCGAGCACGCCGCCCCCGAGCGCAACGATCGCGCTGCCACGATCGGCCTCTGCACGAATGAGCGCGTCGTAGACGCGTGCGACCGATGCGAGGGTCTTGTAGCGTTCGCCATCGGGAAGCAGAATCGGTTGCACGATGCCGATCGCTCGCTGCAGCTGCTCGCCGTGGAGGCGCCAGATCGTGGGATTCGACACGACGAAGCGCCGGGAGCCGACACAGTGCGCGTCGAGAAGGGCGGCAAGCTGTTCGCTCGCACCGTCGCCGATGAGGATCGGCGAGAGGCGCGAGCCGACGGCGACGTCTACTTTGACCGGGGTTTCAATGCTCAATGCGCAGCGCTCAAATTGGGCTCAAATGGGTCGGGAGTCATTTTACGCGGATCGAGAAAATGACTCCCGACTCCATTTGACCCTCGAGCACTGAGCATTGATAGGATACAAGTGCGTGACAATTCGACCGAGGCTCAGGGTCACCCCGAGCGGAGTCGAGGGGTGAGCGTGCGTGGCGATTTCCTGGTCATCGGCAGCGGCATTGCCGGCCTGCGTGCGGCGATCTCGTTGGCGGAGGCTGGCACCGTCATCGTGCTCACCAAGGCCGATCCCCGCGAGAGCAACACCGGCTACGCGCAGGGCGGCATCGCCTCCGCGTTCGGGGAGGACGACTCGCCTGACTCGCACGCACGGGACACGATCGCTGCCGGCGACGGGTTGTGCACGCCGGAGGCGGTCGACGTGCTCGTGCACGAGGGCCCCCGCTATGTAAGAGAGCTGATCCAGTGGGGCGTCGCCTTCGACCGTGATGATCACGGCCAGCCGGCGCTCGCCCGCGAAGCGGCCCACAGCGTGCGGCGGGTGCTGCACGTGCGCGATGCCACCGGCCGATCGATCGGGCAGGTCCTCTGGCAGACCACGGCGGCGCACAGGCGCGTGCGTGTGTTTGACGATGCCCTTGCACTCTCGCTGATCGTGCGTGGCGGCGTCTGTCGAGGCGCGACGTTCCTCGATCGCGACGGACGCGAGCAGGCAGTCGAGGCGGAGCGCACGCTGATTGCCACTGGCGGCGCCGGTCAGGTGTATCGCGAGACGACCAATCCAGCGGTGGCGACCGGTGACGGGATCGCGATGGCCTTCGAAGCGGGCGCACGTGTTGCCGATCTCGAGTTCGTCCAGTTTCACCCGACCGCCTTGAATGTTGCCGGTGCGCCCAGGTTTCTGCTGTCGGAAGCGCTGCGCGGCGAAGGCGCATGGCTCGTCAACGAGGCCGGGGAGCGCTTCGTCCAGCGATACGAGCCGGCCGGTGACCTTGCCTCCCGCGATCTCGTCTCACGGGCGATTGTTCGCGAGATGCAGCGGACAGGCGCACGCATCTACCTCTCGATGGCCCATCTCGATCCAGCGTATGTGCGCGCCCGGTTTCCGACGATCGCGAAAGTCTGTCGTCAAGCCGGGTTCGACCTCGCGACCGATCGCATTCCAGTCAGCCCGGCCGCGCATTACCTCATGGGAGGCGTCGAAACGGATCTCCACGGGCGCACGTCGGTGGCTGGTCTCTTCGCTGCGGGTGAAGCCGCATGCACCGGACTGCATGGCGCCAATCGACTGGCGAGCAACTCGCTGCTCGAAGGGCTCGTGTTCGGCGCGCGCGCAGCCGAGGCCATGCAGGGCCCGATGGTTCAGGCGTCGTTTGCAGCCGCGCCCGAACGATATTGTCAGGACGCGGCGCAAGTGGGCGCCCCTTCCGCATCGGATGTGCGCGACGTCATGTGGCGACACGCTGGCCTCATGCGATCGGAGGCGAGCTTGCGGCCCGCGGCGGCGCGGTTGTCTGCCTGGCGGTCGGCGATCGTTCGCGCCCGCGATCGGGCACCAGGGGATCGGGAGCTGCGGCGCGTGGCCAGCCTCGCCACCGTGGGGCTGCTCATCGCGCGTGCCGCCCTGCGCCGCGAAGAGAGCCGTGGCGGCCACTTCCGCGAGGACTTCCCGCGACGCGACGATATACACTGGCTGAGACACGTCGCCGACGTGCTTCAGCGATAACCCCCAGCTGCCCACTCCCGACTTTCCAGCAGAGCACTGTGCGAAGGGCCTCGGGGAATGGGAGTTGGGAATTGGGAGTTGACTAGCCTCGATGAGCAAAGAGACAGAGATCCCCGATCTTCCAACCGAGGTCACGCCTCAGTCGCAGGACTTTGGCCGCTGGTACATCGATGTCGTTCGCCGCGCCGAGCTGGCGGACTACTCGCCAGTCAAAGGCTGCATGGTGATTCGTCCGTACGGCTACGCCATCTGGGAGCTGATGCAGCAGGCGCTCGATCGGCGGTTCAAGGCGACCGGTCACGTCAACGCGTACTTTCCGCTGTTCATCCCGGAAAGCCTTCTGATGAAGGAGTCCGAGCACGTCGAGGGCTTCGCGCCGCAGGTCGCGTGGGTCACCCAGGGCGGGAACGAAGAACTCGAGGAGCGCCTCGTCGTTCGCCCGACCTCGGAAACGATCATCGGTACGATGTACGCGAAATGGGTTCAATCGTGGCGCGATCTGCCCATCCTCATCAATCAGTGGGCCAACGTCGTCCGCTGGGAGAAAGTGACGCGGCTCTTTCTCCGCACGACCGAATTCCTCTGGCAGGAAGGTCACACGGCGCACGAGACGCCCGAGGAGGCCGAAGAGGAGACGCGAAGGATGCTCGGCGTCTACAAAGATTTCGCCGAGACCGAGCTGGCGATGCCGGTCATCGACGGACAGAAGACCGAGAGCGAGAAGTTCGCGGGCGCCGAGCGGACCTACTCGATCGAGGCGTTGATGCGCGACGGCCGCGCCCTGCAGGCGGGCACATCGCACAACCTCGGACAGAACTTCGCGAAGGTCTTCGACATCAAGTTCCAGGCGCGCGACAAGTCGGTGCAGTACGTGTACGGCACCTCGTGGGGCGTGTCGACGCGGATGATCGGCGGTGTGATCATGACGCACGGCGACGACGGCGGCCTCATCCTGCCGCCGCGGATCGCACCGTATCAGGTGGTGATCGTGCCGATACTGAAGGGCAGCTCGCGCGACGCGGTTGTTGCACGCGCCCGGCAGATTCGCGACGAGCTGACAACTCAGGGTGTGCGTGTGATGCTGGACGAACGCGACACGCAGACACCGGGCTGGAAGTTCAACGAGTGGGAGATGCGCGGCGTCCCTCTGCGCCTGGAAATCGGACCCAAGGACCTCGAGAAGTCGCAAGTGATGCTGGCGCGGCGCGACACGCGCGAGAAATCAACGGCGGCCATGGAAGGCCTGGCGGCTCATGTCACGACCAAGCTCGCCGCGATCCAGCAGGCGCTTCTCGATCGCGCGATCGCGTATCGCACGGAGCATACGAGCCGGACCGACTCGTACGAGGAATTCAAGGCGATCATGGAAGGACGGCCTGGCTTCGTCGTCTCACCCTGGTGCGAGTCGGCGACGTGTGAAGCCGATATCAAGACCGAGACGCAGGCGACGATTCGAAACATCCCCTTCGGCGAGGCGCCGCTCAGCGGGAAGACGTGCATCAAATGCGGCGGGGCCGCCACGGTGTCAGCATGGTTTGCAAAAAGCTATTAGGTGCGCTCGTTGTCGTAGCAGTACTCGCCGGTTGTCGGCCGAGCGGTCCGCTGCAGCTCAACACGATTCAGACGGGTTCGTCGCTGAATTCCGATAACAGCGTCGGCACTCTCACCAGCCGCTTCAAGCCGGACGACACCATGTTCGTGTCGGTGCTGACGAAGGGAGCGGGGTCGGGAACGATCGGTGTTCGGTGGACCTTTGCAGGCCGCCTCGTCAGCGAGGACTCGCGCGACGTATCGTTTCGTGACGCCGCGGCCACCGCGTTTCACATCAAGTACCCGAGCGGACTTCCGGCAGGCGAGTATGAAGCCGAAGTCCTCATCGACGGCAAGTCCGTAGGAACGCGGCCGCTGAAAGTCGAGAAGTGACTGGCTCTCCTCAGATGAACCCAGGCCACTGACTTCGAATCCGCTTCATCGCCGCGCCCCGCGAGGTGAGCTTCGCCCGGCGCGCAATCGCGGTCGCCGTGGTTGACACTCGCGCGCGCCAGGTCGGGTCGTTCGGCGCGATCGACCACGCGCGCGCGAGCGGCTCGAGACAGCTTGCGTCGCCCAGCGTCTCGACCGCCATCAGGAAATCCTCGGGCAGCGGATCCGGCGTCTTGTCGAAGCTCTCTCGCAAATCGTAGAGGGCCAGCCGACTGCCTCTCCTGGCCAGGACGCGATGCGCCAGCCCTCGCGCGCGTCGCCATTCGTGCCGCAATCGTCCGGCTGATTCGAGTCGTTCCTGTGTGTGGAGGCGCTCGATGAGCGCATGCAGCGTCGACGGCGCCGCGGTCGCGCCATGAGCCTCGATCCACGCGCGGGCATCGAGAGGATCATCGAGCGAGGTCCATTCGTGTGCGAGACGCGGCGCCTGAGCGCGGAGCGGCCGAACGAGGTGGGCGGGAAGATCAGATAGCGCTTCGACGGCGGCGGCACGGACCCGGGGGGTGCGTGCCGCATCAACCGCGATTGCGGTGACCGCCTCGAGTGCGCGCGTGCCCTCCTCGCGGACGACCCACTCGCGGAGCACGGCCAGCGCCGCGATCACGAGATCGGCTTCGGGCTGGTCCACCGCGCGCAGGGCAACGTCAAGGGCTCGTGGGGCGCGCAGATCTTGAAGGGCGCGGAGCGCCAATGCCCGGGTCCCGGTCGCTGCGTTCGATTCGATGACGTTCGCAAGACGTGGAATCGCGCGCTCCCCGATGACACGAAGGCGAGCGACTGCCGCCACCCGGCGAATCGAGTCGCTCGAATCCAGATCGGCGATGAGCCGTGCGATTTCACTGCCTGAGGAGCGGGACACCACGCGGCAGGGACGACTCTTAGTGGACCGTATCTACTGATCGGTTACCGGTCACAATGAGCCTCGACAACGATCCCGCGGGCCGCGACAACGGCGGCCGGTCGGGATTCACGAAACGCATTCCACTAGTGGACGATTTGGGTCACTTGTCTAGCGGTCGCTCCGTTCTCGCGACCGCGAATTCGCGGGCCAACCCCGGGGCCCGCCGTAGAAATCGCTGATACATACCACTAGTCGGCTTCCGCGAGGGCTGGAGTTCGCTTCTTTCCGAACATCCAGGCCAACCCGATGCTGATCACGTAGAGCAGGCACATCGGCGCTGCGAGCAGAACCTGACCGACAGGATCTGTGCCTGGCGACAGCACTGCACCGATGATGAAGTTGACCAAGATCGCGTACTTGAAGTTCTTGATCAGGAACTTCGCCGTGATGACGCCCATCCGCGCGAGGAACAGCACGATCGTCGGCATCTGGAAGATCAGGCCGAACGTGAGCATCAGCTTGACGTACAAACCGAACGCCGGCTCGACCCGCGGCATGAACGTGAGGTCTTGGGACGAGAAGCTCAGAAAGAACTTCCACGTGAGCGGAAAGACGAGGTAGTGCGAGAACGCGGCGCCGACGATGAAAAAGAACGACGACATCAGCACGAACGGCACCGCCATCTTCTTCTCGTGCGAGTAGAGACCGGGCGCGACGAAGAGCCAGACCTGACTCATGACGCCGGGGGAGGCGATGAGGAGCCCCGCCAGCACCGCCATCTTCAGATACAACATCAGCGCTTCAGTCGGCTCGGTGTAGATGAGCGTCTGCCCTTTCGGCAGCGCCGCCGTCATCGGCCGCATGATGAAGTTGAACAGCGGAGTCAGGAAGAGGCACGCGATGCCGAACCCGCCGACGATGGCGATGAGGGCGTAGATGATGCGTTTCCGGAGCTCGTCGAGATGCTCCAGAAACGACATTTTTCCGCCGCCGGATCCGTCCTCGTCTATCGAGTCCGGATCCAGCTCGTCGTCAGGGTCTGGCTTTTGTGCCTTGTTCGGAAACGGCACTAAGGCCATATCGATCCGCTACGCCGAGGTGCCGGTGCTGGTACGGCTGACCGTGCGGTCGTCCTCTTTCTGACCGCCGTCATGGGATGTCGTCGCGCTGTCGTGTGAGCGTGCGGCGTCGATGGCCGAGTTCTGCTCGGCCTCCATCTTCGAGCGCTGCTCTTTCTGTTCCTCGATGCGCACTTCCTCTTCGAGGGTGTTGCGGAGTTCGTTCGAGGCTCGTTTGAATTCACCGAGACTCTTGCCGAGCGAGCGGCCGAGCTCGGGGAGTTTGCGCGGTCCAAAGATGATGAGTGCGATCACCAGGATGATCAACAGCTCTGGCATGCCGACAGAACCAAACATAGGCGTTACTCCAGCCGGCCACCACCGGCACAGGGCCGCGACCCGGAGGCCCCCACGGTGCACATGTGCGCAGTGGGGTGGGGTTTACCGCAAGTCCTTCATGGCATTATAGAAATGCGGTCCGGACGGGGTCAAGGCATTGGCCGTGCCCGGGCCTGAATTGGCGAAGATCACGTCGCTGACGTCCCCAAATTCCCACGCAAGGGTGTACATTCGAAAGTATGCGCAGCTATCGCTCACTGTCGGCTGGGGTTTCGGTCATCGCCGTCTGCGCGCTCGTTGGCGGCTTCCTGGGACGGACGGCGCTCGTCGCGCAGGACCAAGTTCCGGAGCAATACAAGATTTTCTCGGCGGCGCTTGCCGCTGTCGAAGCCAATTACGTCGGCGACTACCAGTCGGACAAGTTGGTGTACAGCGCCATCACTGGCATGTTGCAGACGCTCGATCCACATTCCAGCTTCATGGACCCACGCAGCTTTGCGCAGATGCGCGAGCGGCAGGAAGGTCGCTACTACGGTCTCGGCATCTCGATCAACGTGGTCGACGGCGACGTCACCGTCTTCAACGTGTTCGAAGGGTCGCCCGCGTATCAGAAGGGGCTTCGCCGCGGCGACGTCATTGCCAAGATCGAGGGCGAGGCGACCAAGGGATGGACGACCGAGCAGGCGGTGCGGAAGCTGCGCGGCCCGAAGGGCTCTTCGGTCAACGTGACGTTGAGGCGGGTCGGATATCCCGGACCGATCGATCTGGCGGTCAGTCGCGATGAAGTGCACATTCCCACTGTGCCGGCCGCGATCATGCTCGACGCGTCGACCGGGTATATCAAGCTCCAGGATTTCGGTGAGAACACCGATCAGGAGCTCGGTCGCGCGCTGCGCGATCTCACGCAGAAGGGGATGAAGCGGCTGGTGTTCGATATCCGCGGGAATCCTGGAGGCGCGCTCGATCAAGCGATCAAGGTCTCGAATCGGTTTCTGCCGAAGGGCGATTTGATCGTCTACACGCGCGGGCGCGTACCGAATTCCGATCAGGACTATCGCGCCACTGAAACCAGCGAGTACCTCAATCTTCCGATGGTGACGCTCGTCAGCCGCAGCAGCGCGAGCGCATCCGAGATCGTGTCCGGTGCGCTGCAGGATCACGATCGGTCGCTCATCGTCGGCGAGACGACGTTCGGGAAGGCGCTCGTGCAGTCGGTCTATCGTCTGTCCGAGAATGCGGGCGCCGCGATCACGACCGCGCGCTACTACACGCCGAGCGGTCGGATGATTCAGCGGCCGTGGGATGGGACCTTCGACGAGTATCTGATGTACATCTATCGCGATCAGGATCCCAATCGCGCGCACAAGCCCGACGAGTTGAAATACACCGACGCCGGCCGCAAGGTCTATGGCGGTGGAGGAATCGAACCCGATCGTCGATTCGACGGTCCGTCGGAGGGATTCAA
This sequence comes from Vicinamibacterales bacterium, assembly GCA_036407095.1. GTDB lineage: Bacteria > Acidobacteriota > Vicinamibacteria > Vicinamibacterales > UBA2999 > Gp6-AA40. The sequence goes on from DASWZV010000172.1 coordinate 35,161, forward strand.
TCCGACGCGGTTTGGCCGCGCGATCGCCGCGAGGAATCTCTTCGACGCATTCGCGCAGCAGTACACCAGGAAAGGCGACACTCGTCTGACGTTGCGCGACGCGAAGACGCGCGAGCTCACGCCGGACTACGACGTGACCGAGGCCATGCTCGCGGACTTCAAGCAACTGGTGCAGAAATCGCCGATCCCGTTCGACGAGGCGTCGTGGCAGAAGGACCTCGAGTTCATCAAGGCGATGATTCACCGCGAGATCGACATCGATCTCTTCGGCGTGGCAGCCGCCTATCAGAACATCGCGAAGTACGACCCTCAACTGCAGTACTCGCTGACACTCTTTCCAGAGGCGCAGCAGCTGCTCGACTCGAGTAAACGGTCGCGGACCAGTCGGGCGGCACGATAGCGAGGAACACTTGCCATCGGAGTTCGGGAGCTCGATGTTCCAGTTCTGGGGTCGCCAGTTCTGGTCTGGAGTTGGATGTTTTGTGTCCAGACCCTGAGGCGTGCGCCCGCTGAAATCTGGCTCAGTGCAGAACATTGGGCTTGGAACCGAGAACAGGAAGTAGAACTGGAAGGCCGAACTCCCGAACCTTGGAACTGGCCGGTTCAGACACAGCAGTTGGGTTCCTAGCCCAAAATATTGTGGTGGGACTTTGACCTTGCCACAATGGCTAGCCCTTGTTAGACTGACGCCGTTTTTGCCCGGCTGATCGAGCCGCCCGCCACTGTACGCCTGCGCCGGTCGGGGCGGCGCCTCCTGACCGTCGGCAAGAGGACCGGAATGCGCCTCGAACGTCTCGAGATTTCAGGATTCAAATCGTTCTCAGACCGGTCGGAGCTTTCCTTCGACCAGGGCGTGACCGCCATCGTGGGGCCCAATGGCTGCGGCAAGAGCAATGTCGCCGATGCCATCACCTGGGTGCTCGGCGAGCAGAGCGTCAAGAGTCTCCGCGGCGACAAGATGGAAGACGTGATCTTCAACGGGAGCGACGCCCGGAAGCCGGGCGGCACCGCGGAGGTCCGGCTTCGTCTCGCAGGGTTGCCGGTGCCAAGGACGGCGCTTCTGGCGACGCCGGCGGCAGAAGTCGAGGAGCTGAAGGAGTTTCATCCGGTCGGGACGAACGGGAGCGGCCTCGAAACCGTCGGGGATGATGCCGCGAGCGTCGCGGCCGTCGACTTCGCGGCCGGTCAGGCCGAACTCGATCGCGAGCCGCCGCTGACACGCGACGTCGAAGTCACACGGCGGTTGTACCGGTCCGGTGAGAGCGAGTACCTCATCGATGGCGAGGTCTGCCGCCTCCGCGACATTCACGAGCTGCTGATGGACACGGGGCTCGGCGCCAAGGCTTATTCGATCATCGAGCAGGGCAAGATCGGAATGATACTCAGCTCGCGGCCGACGGATCGGCGTCAGCTGATCGAGGAGGCCGCGGGCATCACCAAGTACCGGTCGCGTCGTCGTGCGGCGGAATTGAAGCTCGAAGCGGCCCAGCAGAATCTCGTCCGCATCGACGACATCGTCTTCGAGGTCGAGAAGCAGCGCGGCGCACTCAAGCGTCAGGCGGCGAAGGCGCGCCGCTATCGTCGTCTGCGCGACGAGCTGCGGCGATGGGAGAAGGTCCTGTTCGCGCGACGATACCGCGAGCTGGGCGGCAGCATCGAAGGGGCCCGCGCCAGGTTGGGCGAAGCACGCGCACGGGAGGCCGGCGCCGCGGCGCGCGTGGCCGAGGTGGAATCCGATCTCAGCCGACTCCGGATCGAGCAGGCCGAAGCCGACAACCGTGCGTCGGCGATTCGCGAAGATGCGCATGCGCGCGAGCTCGACATCGCTCGTCGCCAACAGCAGCAGGAATTCAATCGGCAGCAGGCTGAGGGGCTCGACACGCGCGGCGCCGAAATCGACGTCGAGATCCGCGAACTCGAGGAGCGTCGTGAACCGGCGCGCGTTGCGATCGAGTCTCGTCGTCAGGCTGCGATCGAGGCCGAGCAATCTCGCGAAGAGGCCGTCGGCCTGCTCGCCACCGCCAACGCCGAACATGCCATTGCGCTGCAGCGAATCGAAGGCCTCGAGTCGGAGGTCGAGGCTGCGCGCTCGGATCTCTTCACCACGGTCAACTCCGTCATGGCGGTGCGCCATGTCATGGAGCACACCTCCTCGCAGCAGGAACGCGTGGGGGAGACGCTCGGGAAGCTGGACGTGGAGCAGGACGACCACCGGCGCGAACACGAACGCGTGCTGTCCGAACGGGCCGCTGCCACCGACGCGCTCACGCGTACCCGTGCGGCGCTCGAGACCGTCCGCATCAATCTGGCCACGCGACGGTCGGAGCTCGCGGCCGCGCGTGGGGAACACGAAGGGCGCAGCCGCGAGGTCCGTGCGCGCGAACAGGATGTCGCGGCACTCGAGGCCCGCCTCGCCTCGCTCGAGGAGCTGGCCGCGAGCCGCGCTGATTTCAGCGACGCCGCGCGCACCGTGCTCGTGCAGGCCAACGGTCATGTCGGGCAGCAGGGCGCAGTGGCCGACTATCTCGAGGTCGACAGCCGCTATGAGCGCGCCGTCGAGGCCTGCCTCGGCGAGCTCCTCCAGTACGTGATCGTCGATCGTCACGATCAGGCTGCCGCCGGACTCTCGCTGGTGCGCGAACAGGATGCCGGACGATGCGGCTTCGTCGTCCTCGATCCAGGATCGAACGGGTATCATCCCCGCGAGATGCTCCGTGGGCCGGGGATCGTGCCGGTCTCCGATGTCCTTCGCGTGCAGGGACCGCACGCGATCACGATCAGCAAGGTGCTGCCCGAGGCCTACGTCGCCGAGTCGTTCACGCAGGCGGTTGCGTTCTCACGCGAAACGTCGGCCGTGATTGCGACGCTCGAGGGAGACGTGCTGCGAGGTCCGCACCTCGTCACCGGTGGCACCAAAGTCGAATCGCGCGGCATTCTGGCGACACGTCGCGAGATCAAGGAACTGCGCGAGCGCGTGACCGGGGAACGTGACGTGCTGGCCAGGCTCACTGCCGAAGCAGCGCAACTCGAGCTGACCATTGCGCAGGCCACGGGCGCGATCGCGGCGCTGCAGGAAGAAGAGCACTGGCAGGAAAAGGCTATCGTCGCGCAGGAAGCGCAGTTGGCGCACGCCGACGAAGAGACCGTGCGTCTCGACCGCAAGGCGGACGTCATTGCCTTCGAGCGCCGCCAGGCTGAAGAAGAGCGCGCCGGGCTCGAGGCGCGGCGGACCGAGGCCGAAGCGTCGATCATCCGTCTCGAAGCCGAGCAGCGCCAGGGTGAAGAACGTCTCGGCCTGTCGCAGCGAAGCCTGTCGGACGCACGCGACGCGGCCGGCGCGCTTGGGGCGCAGGCCGCCGAAGCCCGGGCCGCGCATGCCGCGCTCGTCGAGCGCGCGTCAGCGCTCGAGGCGGAGGTGCAGCGTCTCGAAGAAGGCGCGCGCGATCTCGAGCTGCGGATTCAGGCGCGCCGCACCGAACGGCAGCAGACCGACGAGCGCCGCGTCGCGCTGTTGGCCGCAGTCGCCGACGGCGAACGTGCGCTCGACGTCGACATTCGAGTACTCAGCGAACAGCGCGATGAGCTGCGCGGCGCCGACGACGCCGCGAGCGCCCTGCGAGCGACCGTGGAGGCCCAGGACGTCGTGATTCGGGAAGCACGCGGAGCGCTCGAAGCCGTTCGTGCCGAAGCCGGCGAGTTCGAGCTCGCGCGTGTAACAGCTGAAAGCGATCTCACGCACCTTGCGCAGTCCTGCATCGAGGCGGTTCAGGGGTCACTCGACGAGGTGCTCGCGGAAGTCGAACAGATGGAGCTCGAGGGACAGACGACACCGGATGCGCAGGCGATTGCGTCGGAGGAGCCAGACCTCGAGACCGACGAAGAGGGCGCTGCCGCCGCCTCCGAGGCGCCGGTGGTCCCGGTCGACGTGCCGGCATCGATGACTGCCGAGGAGGCGATCACCCGACTCAAGGCGAAGATCGATCGGCTCGGTCCGGTCAACATGATGGCGATCGAGCAGTTCGACGAGCTCGAGCAGCGCCACGTGTTTCTCACCACGCAGCGTCGCGATCTGCTCGATTCGATCGCGCAGACGTCACAGGCGATCGCGCGCATCGACGAGACGACGAAGGCGCGCTTCAGCGAGGCGTTCGCGGCGATTCAAGCCAACTTCCTGGTCACGTTCACGACCCTCTTCGGGGGCGGCCGCGCCGGCCTCACGCTGCTCGATGAGAACGATCCCCTCGAGAGCGGGATCGACATCGTCGCGTCGCCCCCGGGCAAGCGTCTGCAGAGCGTGATGCTGCTCTCGGGCGGGGAGAAAGCGCTCACCGCGATCGCGCTGATGTTCGCGATCTTCAGATACAAGCCGAGTCCGTTCTGCCTGCTCGACGAGATCGACGCGCCGCTCGACGACGCCAACGTCCATCGTTTCGTCGAGATGCTCAAAGGGATGCTCGACCGCACCCAGTTCATCCTCATCACGCACAACCGGCAGACGATGGAAATCGCCAATCGCCTCTACGGGGTGACGATGGAAGAGCCGGGTGTATCCAAGCTGATCTCGGTCCAGTTAAACTAGGTCAACGATTCGAACGATTCGGCTGATCCGAACGTAAGTAGTCGGCATGATGAGCCGCCTGTCAGCGTCTATCCTCATTCTGTCTGCCTTGTGTGCGCTCACCGCCTGCGACGTGAAGGTCGGTGAAAACGGCCTGTCCGTCGACGTGGCTCACGGCAACGCTTCCGATGAGTGGAAGCGCACCTACCACGTGACGCCGGGGGGACTGGTCGATGTCCAGAACGTCAGTGGGCTTCTGATTGCCGAGCCTGCCAGCGGCGCTGACGTGGAAGTCTTCGCCAAGCGCGAGGTTCGCGCGAGCAGCGACGCCGCCGCCAGGGAAGTGCTTCAGAAGGCGGAGATGATCGAGCAGGTCTCGCCCGATCGCGTGTCGATTGAATCACGCACCAGCCAGGAGAATGGCATGCGCAGCAGGCTGACCGTGCAGATCACGGTGCGCGTTCCAGCCGGCGTGAGGCTCTCGTTGAAAACGCGCGACGGGGGCGTGAGGCTCGACGGCATCACGACCGAGGTCGCCGCGAACACCGTGAACGGGCCGATCATCGGCCACGATATCTCCGGGCCGGTGACCGCCGGCACGGTGAACGGTCCCGTCCGCATTGACATCTCGAAGGTGACGGGAGACTCGCGGTTCACGACCGTCAACGGTCCGGTCGAATTGGGTCTGGCCCCTGATCTCAATGCTTCGCTCGAAGCGTCGGTCGTGAACGGCGCCGTCGTGATCGATAACGATCTGACGATGGCGAAGAAGGAGTCGACGGCACAACGGGTCACCGGCGAGATCAATGGCGGCGGTCCGAGAATCGTGGCACAGACGACCAACGGTGCCGTGCGCGTGAGATCGGGCAAGCTTCCGGACCGGGGCAGGCGTGAACGCCGTGGTGCGCCGCCATCGTAACGCGGTAATGCGGTCCTGATGCTCAACGAAGACAAAGCCACCAGATATCAAAGACTCAAACGACGATCGTCCGTGCTGGGCACGGCGGTGCAGGTGGTGACCCTCGCGCTCCTGCTGATCTCGGGTGGCTCCGTTCTTCTACGCGACGCAGCCATCGCGCTTACGGGTCGGCACTTCATACCTGCGGTGGCGGTCTACGTCGTCATGCTCGCTGTTCTGCTCGATCTGATTCAGCTGCCGTGGGCCTTCTATGCCGGTGTGACGCTCGAGCGACGCTACGGGCTGTCCACGGAAACCACAGCAAAGTGGTGGATGAATCATCTCAAGGCCGCGGCAATCGGGCTCGTGTTCTCGATTGGCGCCGCGCTCATCGTCCTCTCGCTCGTGAAGTGGAGTCCCGATCGATGGTGGGTGAGCGCGGCGATCACGTTCACGGTGATCCTCGTGCTGCTCGCGCAGCTCGCGCCGGTCGTGCTGCTGCCGCTGTTCTACGAGGTCAAGCCGCTTGCGCGCGACTCGCTGCGCGATCGTCTGCTGACCTTGGCCGACCGCGCGGGCGCGCGTGTGCTCGGTGTGTTCGAGTGGCGCCTCAGCGATCGCACGAGGAAGGCCAATGCCGCGCTCGCAGGCATCGGCCGCACGCGCCGGATCCTGGTCTCGGACACGCTGCTCGCCGATCACTCTGACGATGAGATCGAAGTGATCCTCGCGCACGAGCTCGCCCATCACGTGCATCACGACATCTGGTCGGGTGTTCTGCTCGAAGCGGTGCTGATTGCCCTCGGCTTCTATCTCGCCGATGCGGCGTTGACGCGACTGGGTGCAGAGGCCGGCCTCGAGGGAAAGGCCGATCTGGCGGGACTGCCGTTGCTCGTTCTCGCGGCCGGCGCGGTCTCACTGACGTTGCTGCCGATCGCGAACGCCGTTTCGCGTGCTCACGAGCGGCGAGCCGACCGGTATGCGCTCGATCTCACACGCAACCCGTCGGCGTTCATCTCCGCGATGAAGCGCCTCGCTGCACAAAACCTTGCGGAAGAAAACCCGTCGGGACTCGTGCGCGTGCTGTTCTCGACGCATCCGTCGACATCGGCGCGGATAGAAGCCGCGCGTCAGTGGTCACCGGGTTGAGCGGGTGATGGGCCGGCTAAAGCCGGCCCCTGCGAGCGGCCCCTGTGTAGGAGGGTTAGCGCGGACGAACGACCAAGTGGCCAATCATCTGGGCGTGACGGGCGTCACTCGTCAAATCACAGTAGAAGTTGAACGTGCCGACCTGATCGGCGCGAAACTCGACGGTCGTCGAGCCGCCCGCCGGAATTCGCCGTGAGACGCGATACTCCTTGATAGCCAGGCTGTAGGCGACGTCCTGGCTCTGTACCGTCAGCTTGACGAGGTCGTCCTGCCCGACCTCGATGCGGTCGGGTGAGAAACGGTAGTCACGCGCCGTCAGAGTGAATTCGCGCCGGTTTGGCGCCTGGTCCTGGGCGTCAGGTCGAGCAGTAATTGGTCGAACTGACGCAGACTGCGCGAGAGCATGCAACGATGCGCCTAAGATGAGGCCCGCGCCGCCGAGCAGCAGCCCGAGCATCCGCCGCGTCGGTGTCATCACATCATATTAGACGACCTCGACGGGGCGGCGGTTGCCGGCTCAGCTATTCCTTCGCGGCTGGAGCTGGAGCCCCGGCCTTTTGAGCCTCTTCCTGAAGCAGAGCTTTACGGCTCAGCCTGATTTTTCCGGTCGGGTCGATGTTGATGACCTTCACGAGAATCTGCTGGCCTTCCTTCAGCTCGTCGCGCACGTCTTTGACGCGATGCGTGGCGATCTCCGAGACGTGCAGCAGGCCATCGGTGCCGGGCATGATTTCGACGAATGCGCCGAAATCGGTGATGCGCTGCACCTTGCCCATATACGTCTTATTGAGCTCGGGCGTTGCGGTCAGCTCCTGGATGATGCTGATCGCCTTTTGAGCCGACTCGCCGTCAGCCGACGCGACGTTGACCCGGCCATCATCCTCGACGTCGATCTTCACGCCGGTTCGCTCGATGATGCTGCGAATCATCTTGCCGCCCGGACCGATCACGTCGCGAATCTTGTCGACGGGGATCTTGATGGTGATGATCCGCGGCGCGAACATCGACATGTTGGTGCGCGCCGACGAGAGCGTCTTGCTCATCTCGTCGAGGATGTGCATCCGCCCGGCCCGCGCCTGGTCGAGCGCCTTGGCCATGATCTCCGACGTGATGCCGGTGACCTTGATGTCCATCTGCAGGGCGGTGATGCCCGATGCAGTGCCGGCGACCTTGAAGTCCATGTCGCCGTAGTGATCTTCAGCGCCGGCGATGTCCGAGAGCACGGCCCACTTGCCGGTCTTCTCGTCCATGATCAGACCCATCGCAATCCCTGCGACCGGAGACTTGATCGGCACGCCCGCATCCATCATCGCCATCGAGCCGCCGCAGACCGAGGCCATCGACGACGATCCGTTCGACTCGAGAATGTCGGATACGAGACGAATGGTGTACGCAAACTTGTCGTCGCCCGGAACCACTGGGGCGAGCGCGCGTTCCGCGAGCGCACCGTGACCGATCTCGCGGCGGCCCGGCCCGGTGAATCGGCCGGTTTCGCCCACCGAGAACGGCGGGAAGTTGTAGTGGAGCATGAAGCGCTTGTAGAACTCGCCGCTCACGTGCTCGATCTTCTGCTCATCGTCGGCGGTGCCAAGCGTGCAGCTGACCAGCGCCTGCGTTTCGCCACGCGTGAAGACGACCGAGCCATGCACGCGAGGCAACACTCCTGCCTCGGTCCAGATCGGACGGATCTCGTCGAACTTGCGCCCGTCCAGCCGTACGCCTTTGTTGAGGACCTCATCGCGCAGCACTTTCTCTTTGAGCTCGTGGAAGATGTGCTTGGCGTGCGCAACCTGCTGCTCCTGCTCGTCGCCTTCGGGAAGCGCGTCGAGAAAATCATTCAAGACCGCATCAACCTGTCCGTAGCTATCGAGCTTGTCCCGGACGCGCATCGCATCAGCGAGCGGGCTGAAGAGTTTGGTCTCGACCTCGCTGTGGAAGGCGTGGTCGATCGCCTGCGCTTGGACGGTCAGTTTCTTCTTTCCGGTAGCTGAACGCAGGCCGTCGATGCTGGCGACGATCTTCTTGATGGCGGCGTGGGCGGCTTCGAGCGCGCCGACGACCTGTGCCTCCGTCACTTCCTTGGCGCCGGCCTCGACCATCACGATGCCGTCCGCGGTTCCCGCCACCACGAGATCGAGCGAGCTCTGCTTGCGCTCGCTATAGGTGGGGTTGATCACGTACTCGCCGTTCAAGAGACCGACCCGCACGCCGGCGATCGCCTTCTCGAACGGGATCTCCGACAGCGCGAGCGCCGCTGACGCACCGGTGATGGCGAGCACGTCGGCATCGTTCTCCGTGTCAGCGGACAGCAGCAGTGCGATGATTTGCGTTTCGAACCGCCAGCCCGCGGTGATCAGCGGGCGAATCGGACGATCGATCAGGCGGCTGGTGAGGATCTCTTTTTCCGACGGCTTGCCCTCACGTTTGAAGAACCCGCCGGGGATGCGGCCCGATGCGTAGGTGTATTCGCGATAGTCGACCGTGAGCGGAAGGAAGTCGATGCCCTCGCGTGCGCTGGCGGCATGTGCGGCCGTGACGAGCACCATCGTGTCACCCGATCGGACGACAACGGAGCCGTCGGCCTGCTTGGCCAGCTTGCCGGTTTCCAGGGAAATGCGCCGCGATCCGATCTGGATCTCGCGTGTCTGCAGATTGACGTTGTGCATGTGCGTCGGTTACTTGCGGATGCCGAGACGCTGGATGAGCTCCGCGTATCGATCCGAATCCTTGCTCTTGAGATAGTCGAGCAGCCGGCGGCGTTGGCCGACCAGCTTCAACAGGCCGCGGCGGGAGTGGTGGTCCTTCGCGTGAACCTTGAAGTGTTCCGTCAGGTAATTGATACGCTCGCTGAGGAGCGCCACCTGGACTTCCGGCGATCCGGTATCGCCATCGTGAGTCTTGTACGAGCCGATGATTCCGCTCTTGCGATCCCTGGTGAGTGCCACTGCTGGCTCCTTCACGAACGGCTCAGAACCTGCTCGAACCGGGCCCACGCCCCTCATCGAACTACCGAGCCGCCGTACTGTGTGGAATCTCCTGATCCCTTAAACGATTGATTTTAAATCAGGACGACCGTCGGGTGCAAAGAACCTGCACTCGAACCCGCGGTCGCCAGGGCGACGAGCCTGCCCTCGGCATCGAGCAGGCGGATCCAGGGCGGTGGCACCGCTTCGGACCTGGTCGAGATCTCTCTTCTCGACAGGTGCACGGCGAGCACATCCTGCCCGTGTGAGACCCGACGCCGCCCTTCGTCGGTCAGCGCCGCGGCGGGGAAGCCGGGCAGCAGCCGCTCGAGCGGAATCAATCGGTCCGCCCAGCCGTCGCGTTCCGACCCTAGACGCTCGATGTCGATCGCATCGGCGACACCGAACTCACCGCTGCGCGTTCGTCGAAGAGACTCGAGGCACGCTCCAGTGCCCACCAGTTCCCCGAGCGCATGCGCGAACGCACGGACGTAGAAACCGGCCGAACAGACGATGCCAATGCGTGCCGTCGCCCCGTCGAACGCCAGCACCTCCGCGCGCGACACGCGCACTGGTACCTGCTCGAGGCGAACCTCCTCACGCCGCCGAGCCAGCACATAGGCGCGTTCGCCGGCAACCTTCTTGGCCGAATAGGCGGGCGGCGTCTGGAGATACTCGCCGCGCAGTGAGCCGAGCGCGCGTTCGACGGCCTCACTCGTCGGCACTGCCTCGCAGCGGCTGGTCTCGTGTCCTGTGATATCGAAGGAGTCAGTCGTGAGCCCGAACCTGATGCCCGCGTCGTACTCCTTGTCCGATGCGGTCAGAAACCGAATGAGTCGCGTGGCCTGACCGCAGGCGAGCGGAAGCACGCCAGTCGCAAGCGGATCGAGTGTTCCGGTGTGACCAATGTGCGGCTCACCGAGACAGCGGCGCGCAATGACGACGACATCGTGCGAAGTGAGCCCCGCAGGTTTGTCGACGACGAGCACTCCATCCATAGAAGAACAGGCCTCAGGGCCCAGGTCTCAGGCCTCAGCTCATGTCCGGGGGCGAGGCCTCAGGCCTGGCCCAGCCCTGAGGCCTGAGGCCTGGCCCCTGAGGCCTGCTGCGCGCGTGCGATCGCGTCGCTGAGTCTCTGTTCAAACATCACCTTCAGCACCCGCAGCTCTCCGTTGGCGCCGCAGCCAGACGCATTCTTGTGACCGCCGCCGCCGAACTCCTTGGCGATCGCGTTGACGTCGATTTCGCCCTTGGACCGCATGCTGACACGCCAGTCACCCGGCGCCTGTTCCTTGAAGAACACGACCCCGAGGATCTCTTTCACGGTGAGCGGCAGATTGATCAGGCCCTCGGTATCTTCGTAGGTTCCGCCGGATTCGCGCGCCAGCTGCTGGTCCACGTAAAGCGTGGCAATCCGGGACGAGGAATCGAGCTGCATGCGGCTCAGCACCGCTCCAAACAGCTTGAGCCGTCCGAGATTGTTGCTGTCGAAGATGCTGCGCGCGACCGCTGGCGGGTTGACGCCAGCCTCCATGCATTGCCGGCAGATGTCGAACGTGCGCGGCGTGATGTTCGAGTAGTGGAACGAGCCGGTGTCGGTGAGGATCGCGATGTAGACGTGGGTCGCGATCTCCTGCGTCAACGGCACGCCGAGCGTCCGCACCAGCTCGAAGACCATCTCGCCGCATGCGGCCGCGGACAGGTCGAACCAGTTCATTGCCCCGTACATCGTGTTGCCTGGATGGTGATCGATGTTGATCACGAACCCACGCTCGAGGCCTTCGATGCCCGTGCGCTTGAGATCGCCGCACTCCATGATGATGACGGCGTCGCCGGGATCGTCGACGCGGTCGGTCACTTCGATTCCGAGCACACCCGGGAACGCCAGCATCGGCGATGGCGGCACGTCGCGACTGACGACGCGTGCGTGCTTGCCGAGATGTCGCAGCGCGAACGCCATCGCGAGCGACGACCCGACCGCGTCGCCATCGGGTCTGATGTGGGAGGCAATCACGAACCGCTGTCGCGCGTGGATGACCTCGGCGATCGACGCCTGTGTGTTCTCAGCCACGCTTGTCGTCAGTGTAGGCCGGGTCCTGTTCTTCGGACCCGGCATCGCCGGCCGTCTTCCCCGAATCAGCCTGTGCTTCGGCTCGTTGCGCTTCCTCTTCATGGAGGTCGCGCAGGATCTGCTCGATGCGATCCTGATTGGCGATCGATTCGTCGAAGCGGAATTCCAGTTCCGGCACGCGTCGGAGTCGCAGCTGGCCGCCGATATGACGGCGGAAGAACGGCGTCGCCCGCTCCAGCGCTTTCGCGGTCTCGCGCCGCGCCGTGGCATCTCCCATCGTCGTGTAGAACACCCGCGCCAGCTGCAGATCAGGCGACACCTTCACCCGCGTCAGCGTGATGAAGCCGATCCCCGGATCGTGGACTCCGCCGCGGCTGATCAGTTCGCTGAGTTCCTGGCGAATCTCTTCGCCGACTCGATCGGGACGATGGCCTTGTGCCATGACGTTGTACTGCAGAAACGTAATCGGGTCGGGAGTCATTTCATGGCTTCTCGGGAAAATGACTCCCGACCCCATTACATCAGAAACTCTATTTCAGTCCTCGTGACCAATCCTGGCTCGACGCGATCGATCTCGTCGACGGCCGCTCCGAGTGACTGTTCAACGTGTTCGGTCGTCGTCGAAATCGCCACGATCCCGAGCGTGGATCGCTGCCAGACGTCGTGATGATCCACTTCGGCGACGGCGACGTTGAACTTCTGCAGGCGATCCTTCACTCGCCGCAGCACCATGCGCTTGTCCTTCAGCGACTGCGCGTACGGAAGGTAGAGCTCGACGTGGAGAACGGCGATACGCACGCGCTAGGCAGTGACGGCGACGCGCTCCATGGCGAAGACTTCGATCACATCGCCGATCTTGACGTCGTTGTAGTTCTGCAGGCCGATGCCGCACTCGAAGCCGGACTTGACCTCGCTGACGTCGTCTTTGAAGCGGCGCAGCGACCCGATCTTGCCTTCGAAGACCACGACGTTGTCGCGCAGGAGTCGCGCCTGCGTCTCGCCCGCGCGGGTGATGCGGCCATCGAGGACCATGCAGCCGGCGATCGCCCCGACCTTCGGCACGCGGAACACCTCTCGAACCTCCGCGGTACCGATGCGGACTTCCTTGAACGTCGGCTCGAGCAGCCCCGCCATGCTCTTCTTGATTTCCTCGGTCACGTTGTAGATGACCGAGTGCAGACGGATGTCGATCTTTTCGAGCTCCGCCGTGTCCTGGGCGTTGCGATCGGGACGGACGTTGAAGCCGATGATGATGGCGTTGGACGCCGAGGCGAGCAGCACGTCCGATTCGTTGATGGCGCCGACGCCCGATCGGATGATGCGGATCTTGACCTTGTCGTCGGACAGCTTCGTGAGCGTGTCGGCGAGCACTTCCGCCGAGCCCTGCACGTCGGCTTTGACGATGAGCGGCAGTTCTTTCACGCCGCCTTCGGCGATCTGCTCTTTGAGCGACTCGAGGGTGAGCCGTCCGCCTTTCGCGCCGAGCGCGCGCTCCTTCGCCTGCGCCTGACGGAAGGTCGCGATCTGGCGCGCCTTGGCGGCGTCTGCGACCGTCTGGAAGGGATCGCCCGGCTGGGGCAGGCTGGTGAGCCCGAGCACCTCGACGGGCGTCGCCGGGCCCGCCAATTTCACCGAACGACCGCGATCGTCGATGAGCGCGCGCACCTTGCCGACGACCGGTCCGGCGATGAAGTTGTCGCCGACGTTGAGCGTGCCGTCCTGCACGAGGACGGTGGCAACCGGACCACGCCCACGATCGAGCTTGGCCTCGAGTACCGCGCCCGACGCACTCCGTTTGGGGTTCGCCTTGAGCTCGAGGATGTCAGTCGACAGCAGGATCATCTCGAGCAGCTGATCGAGATTCTGCCGCTTCTTCGCGGACACCGGCACCATGACCGTCTGGCCGCCCCAGTCTTCAGGCACGAGATTCAGTTCAGCCAGCTCGCGCTTGACGTTGTCGGGATTGGAGCCCGGCTTGTCGATCTTGTTGATCGCCACCACGATCGGCACGTTGGCGGCGCGCGCGTGATCGATGGCTTCACGCGTCTGCGGCATGACGCCGTCGTCGGCGGCGACGACGAGTACGACCACGTCGGTGACCTTGGCGCCGCGAGCACGCATCAGCGTGAAGGCCTCGTGGCCAGGCGTGTCCAGGAACACGACGCTGCGGCCGTCGCCGACGTCGACGTGATACGCGCCGATGTGCTGCGTGATGCCGCCCGCTTCGCGTTCGGCCACTTTGGTTTCACGGATCGCGTCGAGCAGCGACGTCTTGCCGTGATCGACGTGGCCCATGACCGTCACGACCGGCGCACGCGACTTGATGTCCTCGGGCTTCGACTCGTCAGCTTCGGCAACGAGCTCTTCCTCGAAGCTCCGAATCTCGATGTCGGCGCCGAATTCACGCGCGATGTCCTTGGCGGTTTCGACATCGAGCGTGCTGTTGATGGTCATCATCATGCGCTTCATCAACAGCTTGGCGAGGACATCCTTCACGCGCACATCGAGCTTGTCGGCGAGGTCCTTCACCGTCATGCCTTCGGCGAGCGTGATCGTCCGTGTGATCGGTGGAGGAGCGGCCGGCATTGACGGCGCCATGGGCGCAGACGGTCGTTCGCGCCGCGGCTGCGCGGGTCGTGGCGCCGGTGGTCGCATCTGACCTGCGGGCGGCCGGCCCTGTCCAAGTGGCGGCCGTTGCCCGGGCTGCGCTGGCATTCCCGGACGCGCCTGTTGCGGCTGCTGTGTACGAATCGGCTGCGACGGCAGCGGCCTCGGTCCGCCGATCATGCTGGGCGTGGTCGGCCGAAGCGGTGAGTACGGGGCTCGCGGTTGACCGGGTGTGCCCGTGCGCTGAGCGCCAGCGGGCGCTGACTTCGCGCTTGCGGGTTGCCCCGGCCTGCTGCCTGACACCGGCGGAGTGGCAGGCGGCGGCTGCACCATACGGGGCTGCGAGACCTGGGGGCGTTTTGCCGGCGTCAAGGGACGCGCGGGCTGCGGGGTCTGACCCGGTTCCTCGATGCGAAGTCGAATCGTGGGCGGGACGAATCGTCCCGATGCTGGCGATGACGCCGGCTGCGCCGCGACAGGCTGCGGTTCGTACGAAGGCTCGACCGCCGCCGGCTCGGTCTCTTCGACTGCAGGTGGCGGCGGGGGCGGTGCCACTTCCTCTTCGACCGGAGCTGGGGATGCGGCAACCGGTACCGGTTCGGGCTCGGGCGGCGGGGGCGGCGGAACGTGGGCCGGCGGTGCCGGCGCTTCGACGACCGGCTGTTCAACGGCAACGGGAGCTGGCGCAGGGGGCGTGGGAACAGGTGCGGCAGGAGCCTCGGCAGGGGGGGGCACTGGCCTCACCGTCTTGACGAGCCGCGGCGGACCGAGCACCGGAACGGTCGGTTTCGGAGCCTCTGTCTTCTTCGGCGGCTGCGCCTTCTTGGGTCCCCCTTTGGCGGACGCGGCATGTTCGGCGAACATGTCACCGCCCGGCAGGGAAATGCCACGCTGTCGCGCGACGCGCTCGACGAACGAACGCGCGACGACCTCTTCGATCGTACTCGACGCGCTTTTCAGCTCGATGCCGTGATCGCGCTTCAACAGCGCAAGCACTTCCTGGCTCGTCGTATCGAGTAGCTCCGCGACTTTGTAGATCCGAACCGTTGACAAACGTGTTCCCTCTGTTGATTCCGCGCAGGTTGCCCCTGCGGCTACGCGCTGCTGCGCACAGGCTCCAGCCGGTGCGCGACGAAATGCCAAAACCGGCACCACGAGTGTCCGGCTTGTGGTTCCTCTCTCTAATGCTCCGTCTCCGCAGGCTCGGTGGCTTCGCCGCTCTGTTCGGCGTCGACGTTCTGATCGGTCTGATCGGTCTGATCGGTCGTCTCTGACGCAGGCGCCGCGGCCTCGGCGCTCTCCGTGCCGGCTTCGAGCGCGCCGAACTGTGCTTCCACTTCTCGCCGTTTCTCCTCTTCGCTCTTGATATCGATGCGCCACCCGGTCAGCTTGGCCGCCAGGCGGACGTTCTGTCCTTTCTTGCCGATCGCGAGCGACAGCTGCTTGTCCTCGACGACCACCTCCATGACCCGTTCCTTCTCATCGACGATCGACACGCGCTGCACCTTCGCCGGGCTGAGTGCGTTCGTGACGAAGAGTACCGGATCTTCCGACCACTCGACGATGTCGATCTTTTCCCCCCGCAGCTCGCGGATGATCGCCTGCACGCGCGTCCCCTTCATGCCGACGCACGCGCCCACCGGATCGACATCGCGCTCCCTCGAATAGACCGCAACCTTCGCGCGATCGCCCGCCTCACGCACTGCGCCACGGATCATGACGGTGCCGTCGTAGATCTCGGGCACTTCCTGCTCGAACAGCTTGATGAGGAGCGCCGGATCGGTGCGCGAGAGCACGATCTGCGGTCCCTTGGCGCTGCGGCTGACGCCCTTGATGACGGCGCGGATGCGTTCACCGGGTGTGTAGCTTTCGGCCCGCGACTGCTCCTTGCGCGGCAACACCGCCTCGACGCGCCCGATTTCCACGATCAGGTCGCCGTTCTCGAAGCGCTTCACCGTACTGTTGATGACTTCCCCGACCCGATCGTTGTACTCGGCGAAGACGTTCTCACGTTCCGCTTCGCGCACTTTCTGAAAGATCACCTGCTTGGCTGTCTGCGCCGCGATGCGACCGAGTACGTCGGTGCGCTTGGGGAACTCGATTTCCATGTCCACTTCGGCCTCGTCGCCGTAGAGCTCCTGCGCTTCCTTCAAGGAGATCTCAGTGGCGTCGTTGGTCACCTCGGGGACGATGTGCTTGATGGCGAAAAGATCGACCTGCCCGGTTTCCTGATTGAACCGCGTCTTCAGGTTTTCGTTCGTCTTGTAGTACTTGCGCGACGCAGTGAGGACCGCGTCTTCGATCGCCGTGATGATCGTTTCGGCCTCGATCCCTTTTTCCTTCGCGAGCGCCTCGATCGTCTGCATCAACGGGTTCTGCATGTGTCTTTCCTAAAATTCCACCTCGAGCCGGCCGCGCGCGATGAGGCGCACGGGCAGGCGGTGCTTCCGTCCGTTCGGCGCCTCGAGCAGCACCTCGTCGTCCTCGACCCCGCGCAGGCGCCCTTCGAACGCCTTCTGGTTGTCCACCGGCTCGCTCACCACGACCTTGGCGAGCCGTCCCGTGAAGCGACGATAATCCTCAACCGCCCGGAGCGGTCGATCCAACCCAGGGGATGACACCTCAAGCGTATAGGCGAACGGCAGCGGGTCCTCCACATCGAGGATCGTTCCGATCTCCCGATTGATCTGCTCGCAGTCCTCGATGCTGACGCTGTCGTCGGGGGTTGCCGACGGGCCGGGCCGATCGATGAAGACCCGAACCACATGCCCGGCCGTTTCGCGACGGCTCTGGACGTCCCAGACCTCCAGGCCGCGCGAGCGGGCCACTCGCTCGGCAATCGACCGAATCTGCTCCAGCGGTTGCATCGATACTGGCCTGCAACAAGAACCGCCCAACAAGAACCAACTGTCGGCTGAAACAAAAAAAGTGGGCACGAGCCCACTTGGAGTGTTCCTCCGCCTAGGTAACGTTCTAGCTTAACACGTGCCCGCCTTCGCGCAAACGTGTCGTCCACGCACCCGCTCCAGGGGTGCGTGCTCGATCGGCGCCTGCTAGATCGGCGGTTTTACGCTGAAGGTGCGGGCCTGGCGACGAGGTCGTAACCCCGGCTTCCGACAATCTGAGCCTCGATGAACTGCCCGGCCGAGATCCTCGAGGGGTCGCACTCCGTGAGGTAGACGAGTGGATCGATGTCCGGCGCCTGACCTTCGAGCCGCCCCCGCAGGACGAGCTCGTGGTCCACAGATGGCCCATCCACCAGCACACGAACCCGCTGCCCGACTCGTCTCCGCTGGGCCTGGCCGACGATGCGCTTCTGGAGCCGCATGAGGGCCGCCTGCCGCTTCCGCTTGAGGGCAGCCGGCACGTCATCGTCGAGTCCGTGGGCGCTTGTACCCTCTTCGTGCGAGTAGGTGAATACGCCGACGTGATCGAAGCCGATGGTTTGTACGAACGATTGAAGCTCGGCGTAGTCGGCCTCGGTCTCGCCAGGGAAGCCGACGATGAACGTTGTACGCAAGGCGACGCTAGGGATCCGCTCACGGATCCGGGTGAGGAGGCGTTCGTAGCCGGCGCGCGTGCCGGGCCGCTTCATCCGCTTGAGTACCGGATCGGATGCATGCTGCAGCGGCAGATCGATGTAGCGGCACACCTTCTTGCTTTCGGCGATCGCCTCGAGCACCTCGTCGCCGATCGTGGTCGGGTAGAGGTACAACATCCGGATCCACTCGAGGCCGTCGACGCGGTCCAGTGCACGAAGCAGGCGGGCAAGCGATCCGCGTTCACCGCGATCGTTGCCGTAGAAGGTCGTGTCCTGCGAGATGAGCAGCAGTTCGCGCACGCCGGAGGCCGCAAGCCGTTCGGCTTCAGCAACGATCGATTCGATCGAGCGGCTGCGGTAATGACCACGAAGTTTCGGAATGATGCAAAACGCGCACTTGTAATCGCAGCCCTCAGCGACCTTGAGGTAGGCGTAATGCCGCGGCGTCGCCAGCAGACGCGGTGTGTTCGCGTCGTAGAGATAGGTTGGAAGTGGTCGTCCGCCTTCGCCGTTGGCTTCGGCGAGACTCGCCGACGCTTGTGGAGAGTTCGTCGGCTCGGCCTGTTTGATTAGGACTGGCTGTCCGTTCGAACGTAGTAACGGGACAGTGTAGGCCGGGCCTTGCTCTTTAGGCCCGGCGATCGCATCGTTCCCCGTACCAATCGCATCGGCGATCCCAGGTACTTCGCTCGTGCCGAGCACCGCGTCGATCTCCGGAATCTGCGCGCGCAGCTCGTCGCGGTAGCGCTCCGCCATGCAACCGGTCACAATCAGTCGCTTGCACGCGCCGCTCTTCTTGTGCTCGGCCATCTCGAGGATCGTATCGATCGATTCCTGCTTGGCCTTGTCGATGAACGCGCACGTGTTGACGACGAGCACCTCGGCATCGGCGGCATCACGCGTGAGTTGATGCCCCTCCTGCTGCGCGAGCCCCAGCATCACTTCGGAGTCGACGAGGTTCTTGGGACAGCCCAGGGACACCATTCCAATCTTCATTCAGTCGCTTTCTCGGGAAATAGAGACGAGATCTAGGATACGGTACCGGCATGCTCACCGCCGACCAAGCTGACATCTCTACGCTTCTGAAGGGAAAAACGCTGGTCGGAACCCGCGTCACCGTACGTGGGTGGGTTCGTACTCGCCGCGATTCGAAAGCGGGACTGTCGTTCATCCACGTACATGACGGGTCCTGCTTCGATCCGATTCAGGTGGTCGCACCATCTCAGCTCCGGAACTATGAGAGCGAAATCAAGAAGCTCACCTCCGGATGCGCCGTGGTCGCCACCGGGGTTCTCGTCGAGAGCCAGGGGCAGGGGCAGGCCGTCGAGGTGCAGGCAGACGCCGTTGAAGTGGTCGGGTGGGTGGACGACCCGGAGGGGTATCCGATTCAGCCGAAGCGCGCGACGTTCGAGTACCTCCGCGAGGTCGCGCACCTGCGGCCGCGAACCAACACGCTCGGCGCGGTTGCGCGTGTGCGGCACTGTCTGAGCATGGCGATCCACCGCTACTTTCACGAGCACGGCTTTTTCTGGGTGCACACGCCGATCGTGACCGCCAGCGATGCCGAAGGCGCGGGCGAGATGTTCCGGGTGAGCACACTCGACATCACCAACCTGAACAAGATTCCGACAACCCCCGAAGGGCGCACGGATTTCAGCCAGGACTTCTTCGCGAGAGAAGCCTTCCTCACGGTCAGCGGTCAGCTCAACGTCGAAACCTACTGTCTGGCGCTGTCGAAGGTCTATACCTTCGGGCCGACGTTCCGCGCCGAGAACAGCAACACCAGCCGCCATCTCGCCGAGTTCTGGATGGTCGAGCCCGAGATCGCGTTTGCCGATCTCGCGGCCGACGCCGACCTCGCGGAATCGTTTCTCAAGTACATCTTGACGGCGCTGCTCGACGAACGTGGCGATGACATGAAGTTCTTCGCCGATCGCATCGACCGGACGTGCATCAGCCGCGTCGAGGCATTCGTGACGTCCGCATTCGAGCGCATGTCGTACTCGGACGCGATCGCGGCGCTGGAGAAGAGCAGCAAGCCGTTCGAGTTTCCCGTTCGATGGGGAATCGACCTGCAGTCCGAGCACGAACGCTGGCTCACCGAAGAGCACGTCAAAGCACCGGTCGTCGTGATGGACTATCCAAAGGACATCAAGGCCTTCTACATGCGGATGAACGACGACGGCAAGACGGTAGCCGCGATGGACGTGCTGGCTCCGGGCATCGGCGAGATCATCGGCGGCTCGCAGCGCGAGGAGCGGCTCGACTGCCTCGATCGACGGCTGTCGGAACTGCAGCTGGATCCGAAGGCCTACTGGTGGTACCGCGATTTACGCCGCTACGGCACCGTCCCGCACGCCGGCTTCGGTCTCGGCCTCGAGCGGACGATCATCTACGCGACAGGGATGGCGAACATCAGAGATGTGATTCCGTTTCCGCGGACGCCAGGGAATGCGACGTTTTAGGAGGACGCGTAATTCAAAATGCAAAATGCAAAATGCGAACTGGAAACTAGCCCGCTCGGTCTTTTGCATTTTGGATTTTGCATTTTGCATTTTGCATTACACACGATCAGCATTTTGCATTACACGCGTCAGAACGTGACCAACATCTTCTCCAACCGCTCCCTGACCTTCATCGATCGCTTGAGCACGTCGATCGGGTCGCCGGTGTCGGCGACTTCGAACATCAGCAGCCCGTCGTAGCCGACCTTCTGCGTCTCCATCATCGCCGCGTCCCAGTCGATTGTGCCGGCATAGGGCAGCAGATGCTCGTCGCGGCGGCCGTTGTTGTCGTGGACGTGCGTCGTCCACAGGTGCCCTGACAGCGTTTCGATCGCCTCGCCGACATCGCCCATCAGGTGCGCGTGCCCGTAGTCGAGGCACACGCCGATGTCGAGTCCCTCGAGTTGGTCCTCGATCAAGTGCGCGAGCACGTCGGCGCTCGACAGCGGATTCGGAATCACTTCCACCGCTACGCGCACGTTCATGCCGGATGCCATCTCCACGATCTGCTCGAGGCTTCGCCGTGCCGGATCGCGCTGGTTGTCGCCGGGCGGGACTTTTTCGACTGTCGGCATGCCGAGATGCACGACGAGATAGCGAAACGGAATCAGCTTCGCTATGCCGAGTGCAGCTTCGGTTTCGGAGAGGGCAGCCTTGCGCCTCGTGTCGTCGCCCGACGCGTTGGAGAACGATCCGATCCATCGTCCGGCCTGGAGGCTCTCGACGATCGGCGCATGAACCGAATGCAGTTCGATCCGCGTGTCCGAGAGCCACTCGGCCAGCGCAGATGCGGCGTCGGCGCTGTGATAATCGAAGTGCGTCCGCGTGGCGAAGAGCTCGATCGCATCGTAGCCGTACGCGGCGATGTGCACGAGGTGCTCGCGCGTGAGGCGCTGCTCGTGAAAGAGGTGCGTCGAGATCCCGAAGCGATTCATGGCTTGTCGCGCCTGCGAAGGGAACTGACTAGAATTCTAACAGGGGTGCCTCACGCAGCCCCGAACCACGCCGGGGTGTTATCGCAGTTCCTCGAGGTGTTCCGCGAGGAGCTCCCTCAGGCGGCCAAACCGGGCGTGGCGCTCCATGTTGTGGCGCGCGTAGGTCAGCGTGCGCGGGATGTATTGGATGTAAACGGGGTTGGCTCGCGCCGCGGTCTGAAAACCGAACGTGCCGAGCGCTTTGAGATTCCGCTGCAGCGCCATCAGATCGAAGCGGGCGTGGAACTCGCGAGCCTCGGAGCCGTCGCCGCAGCCCATCCCGCGCAGAGCAAGGAAGAACGCAATCAGCTCGTCGACCTGTTGTTCGGTGAAATCGACGTACGAGTCGCGGAGCAGCGACACCAGATCGTAGGTGTCGGGCCCCATCCGTGTGTCCTGGAAGTCGATGATGTAGAGGCGCCCTTCGTGAAGCATCAGGTTGCGACTGTGATAGTCGCGGTGGCAGAGCACGCGGCGCTCGCCCGCGAGCTCTTCGGCGATCGCGGCGTACTCGGCGGCCAGCGCCTCGCGCACCGATGGTGAGAGCACGGCGCCGCGATACCCTTCCAGAAAATGCTTCGTGAAGAACTGCAGCTCCCACGTCAGCTTCTCGACGTCGAACGCGATGCCGTACGGGATGTATTCGGGCGACGCGAGGTCGGCGCCTCGTCGCTGCAATATCTCGATGAGCGTCACCGCCTGGCGATAGAGCGCCGCGTGCTCCTCCGGCGAGGCAGCACCCAGGTGGGCCTGCAGCGTCACGTCGCCGAGATCCTGCAGCGCGATGATGCCGAGCGGATCCGAATGTCCAAGAATCACCGGTACGGGCACCGGCATGCTGCTCATCAGCCGCGCGACGTTCGCAAACGGCAACCGCTCGAACTCGATCGCCTGCGGATGAACCGCGATCACCTGCGACGGCGCGTCGCGGAGCAGCACGCGAAAATAGCGGCGATCGGAGGCGTCGCCGGTGAGCGGCACCACCCGCGGGCTCCGTGACGTGAGGCCCGCCTCGCTGAGGTACTGATTGATACGTGACTGAATTGCCGCGTTGTCGGTCATGCCACGTCCAGCGGTCCGATCGCCAGACCCTCGATCTGACGTTCTCCAGGACCCAGCTCCCCAGATGCCACCCGCATAGTCACCCCGCGCCATGACGTATCGGCCGGTACGCGCACACCATCAGTCACCACGCATTCGCGCAGCATCGAGCCCGCGCCGACGACCACATCGTTCCACAGAATCGACTCCTCGACGCGGGCGCCGTTTTCGATCCAAACCCCTTCATTTACGCCGAGTTCGACGCCTTCGCGTGCGGCGATGAGCTGCGAGGTCCGAAGATAGTCCGACGGCGTGCCGATATCGAAGAACTCGACACCATTCGTCCGGTAGGCGCGCACGGAGCCGGGCCGTGCCGCGGTCAGGGCGGGATACAGAGTCAGCACGTCGTGCGGGACATCGGCCGGCACTGAGGCGAATGCCGCGGACTCCGCCGCCTGCACGCCAATGAAATGCCACGACGGCTGCGTCGATCCACGAGCCACGAAGCCTCTGAAGACGCCGTCATCGCCGACGTCGATGCCGCCGTACTTGTCGGGCTCGGTGTTCGGCACGACCGCCATCGTCACCAGTGCACCGGATCGGCGATGGTCGTTCACGACCGCAACGAGATCGACGTTGGTGAGCGTATCGCCGTTGACGATCAGAAACGTCGAGTCCCGTCCCTCTTCCCCGAGCAGCGGCAGGGCGCGGCGCGGTCCGCCGGCCGAGCCGAGGACCGGCGTCTCCCATGAATAGCGGACGCGGATACCGAGATCGCTGCCATCGCCAACATGTGCCGTCAGCGTGTGGGGGAGATGGTGCAGGTTGAGTACCGCGTTGGTGATACCCGCGGACGCAAGCGACGTCAGTATGCGACGAACGATGGGAATACCCGCGACCGGCAGTGCGGCTTTCGCGCGGACGAACGACAGCGGACGCAGGCGGGTGGCCAGCCCCGCGGTCAGGACGAGCGCAGGGACCATTCGTCGGCGAACACCATGTTGGCGCCCTGCAGTCCGAACTCGGTTCTCCGCGCGAGGAAGAGCCCGCGATACGAATCGAGGATGAAATCGTCCGGCGAACGCCCGAGCGCCCGCGTGAGCGCCAGGATCGCGCGCTCTCCGCCTTCGATCTCGACGAAGGTCCCGATCGGGGTTTCGTCGATGGCAATCGTTGCGTCTTCGGCGGCGAATTCTTCCCGGAATTTCTGATAGCGGAACCAGACGTGCAGGCCCAGCGACTGGAGCAATTGGATCAACACTTCACCGTCGCTGACGACGGTCTCGTGCTCCTCGCGAATCTTCATCGGACCAGGTTGAATCGGGCCCTTGAACGTCAGCAGGCTGCGACCGGAATCGATGCGGATCCGCAGCGCGCATCCGCGGCGGCGAAGCGACTCGTCGTCGGTGTCGAACAAGGCATCTTCCTGGAGTCGGCGGCACCGGAGCGGCGCGGCCCCGGCGGCAAGGATCGCCAACCGGGCATCGGTCGGCGTCGAGAAAGGCAGCTTGATCTCGCGTTCGATCATCGGACTCCGGTGTGCGGTCTCAAGGTCCGGTCCGCAAGTTACGCAGTCTATGCGAAAACCTGCGGACCGTGTCGAAGAGATCGTGGTCGGCGTCCTGGTCCCGCCTGTTACTCTTTCGTGAGCGACGCGAAGGTCTCCGTGCCGTTGCGCAGTACGCGCAGGAACACGGTTCCGTGCGACGGTACACGGCTGAGCTCGCGCGACGCTTCCGCCGCGTTGTTCACCGCCGCCCGCCCGACGCGGATGATCACGTCACCGGGCTGCAGACCGCCCCGGTAGGCAGGACTGGCCGGCTCGATGTCGGTGATGAGCGCGCCCTTGTTGTCGTCCAGCCGCAGCTTGCGGGCGATGTCCGCGCTCACGTTCGAGAGCGACAACCCGAAGCCGGCGCTGGTTTCCTGCGCCGTGTCGTTGTCGCGGTCACGGCCGCCGCCAGTACGTGCCAGGTTGCCTTCAGCCTCGAGATCGAGTTCATCGACCGTCACGCTGAGCGTCTTCTCCTGCTTGTCGCGTAGCACGCGCACGGGCACGGTGGTACGCGGCTTGGTTGCCACCACCATGCGCACGAGATCGTCGCGCCCGGTCACGGGCTTGCCGTTGTAGGAGGTGATCACGTCGCCCGGCTCCAAACCGGCCTTCGCTGCTGCGCTGCCCGGCGAGACCGAGCTGACGACCGCGCCCTTGCGCTCCTTCAAGCCGAACTCGGCGACGGCCTCGCGCGCCACCGATCCCACGGTGACACCGATGCGGCCATGCGACACCTTTCCAGTCTCGAGCTGCGGCAGCAGATCACGAACCGTGTTGATCGGAATCGCGAAGCCGATGCCGATGTTGCCCGACTGACGGCCGTCCGCGATGATCGCGGTGTTGATCCCGATGACCTCGCCGCGGATATTCAGCAGCGGTCCACCGGAGTTGCCGGGATTGATCGCCGCATCGGTCTGCAGCACCTGCGCGAAGCGGTTCTCCGCAACTTCGAACGGGCGCTCCATCGCGCTGATCACGCCGACGCTGACGGTGTGCGCGAGGTTGAATGGATTCCCGATCGCCATCACCCAGTCGCCGGGTTCCAGCTTCGACGAATCGCCAAAGGAAATCACGGGCAAGGTGTGGTTCGGCTTTTCCGTCAGCTGGATCAAGGCGCTGTCTGTCAGCGGATCGCGTCCGATGATCTTCGCGTCGTATTCCTGATCTTCGTCCTCGCCATAGAGCGACACCCTGATCTTGTTCGCGCCTTCGACGACGTGGTTGTTCGTCAGGATGAGACCGGACTTGTCGATGATGAATCCGGTGCCAGCGGCCTGAACCACTTGATCGCGCTGGCGCGGCTGCTGACGTGGGCTGCGGCCGCCAGTGCCACCACCACCACCGCCGCCGCCGAAGAAGCGATCGAAGAGATCGCTGCCACCGCCGCCGAAAAAGTCGCTCAGATCCTGTGTGCGTTGACGCGACTCGGTCCGGACGTTCACCACCGCCGGCGTGGCCGACTTGGCGATTTCACGGAACGTGGTTGCGGTCAGCGGGCCGGTGATCGGCGCGCTGTTCTGGACGGGAAGCGGTCCCGTCTGCGCCGATGATTCCGGCGCAAGCCCCAGCCTCGACGCAAGGACCAGCGCCGCCGCGGCCGAGGTGGTCGCGATCAGCAGCGCATAAAACCAGGTCATTCCTCGGTTGGACATTGATGCCTCCACACCTCTTCGCTTTCCCGCATACACAAGTTTCGAACCAATTCCAGTTTCACGCCAGCGCGATGATTTCGGCCTGTCTTGGCCCGGTGACAGTTGCCTCGCGTTCGCCCCGATAAACATTGATTTCAGTGCGCACGCCAAAAGTGTCGAAGTACAACCCGGGCTCGACGGTGAACCCGGTGCCCGGCAGCAGACGCCGGTCGTCGTGGGTTTCGTAGTCGTCCATGTGCACGCCGTTGCCATGCACCAGCTCACCCAGGCTATGGCCGGTGCGGTGCAGGATGCGATCCCCGTACCCCCGCTGCTGGATAACCCGACGTGCTGCATCGTCGACCTCCCACCCACACAGGTCACGTCCGCGCGCGGCGGCGTCTTCAACCAGACTGACCGCCGCGTCGCGAGCGTCCGCCACGGCGGCAAACGCCCGCGCTGCCTCGTCCGGCACGCGCGAGCTCGTGACGCCGACCCACGTGATGTCCGCGAACACCGCCCCCGGCTCGCGTGTCTTGCCCCAGAGATCGAGCAACAGTATCTCGTCCGCGACGATCGGCCGCGCGCTCCCGGCAGTAGGCAGGTAATGCGGGTCGCCGGCGTTGCCGCCGACGGCGACAACCGGAGCCGAATCGCTGATCAATCCTTCCTCCGAAAACCACCCGACCATCTGCTGCTGGAGCTCGAATTCGGTCATCGCGCGACCCGCTCGAAGCGCCGCGCGTGCCGCGTCGAATGCCCGATCCTTGATGCGATAGAGCGACGCGGAGGCCGTACGATGCGACGCGAGCTGATCCCGCGTCCAGGAGGCTTCGAACTCCTGGACCAGATCCCCCGACGAAAGGATTTCAACCCCCTTCCCCCGGATGGCCTCGGCCGTTCCCGCGTCGACGCGCGAGAGATACGGAATCGCACACATTGGCGAGTACTCCATCGCCACGCGCCGCATCCCGGAAAGGAGTCGCGTCAGCCCCTCATCCAGTTGACGGCGCCCCGCGTAGACCATCTTTTCGCCCGGGAGCTCGTCCAGGTTGCGTCGCTCGATCGCGTGGACGAGACCGCGAGGTTCGCCCTGAGCGGGAACGAGGTAGTACCAGCGGCGCGTGGTCATATGGGGCCCGTGCGTCAATCCGGCCAGATGCGCCGCGATCGGGTTGGACCCGTGGAAGTCGTAGAGCAACCACCCATCCAGGCGTGCTGCACGCAGGGCCCGCTGTACGGATGCGATGTCCAGTCCCATTGAGCGTTCAGTATAGAACCCCTCTTCCTACAGACGCGACTGCGCAGGTGAAAGTCGGTTCACCTATAATCGGGGCTGGCCAGCCTGCCCGAAGAAGCTATGAAATATCAACTTGCACGCCACCGTGCTTGCAGAATGCACGGCGGGGACCCCGCAATCTGGGTCGTATTCCTCGTGGCCGCAGCGGGCGGCATCCTCGCCGCACAGCAGCAAAGTGCCACGCCGCCAGCCCCGCAGTCTCCTCAGCCGGCGGTCACGTTCCGCGTCGAGGTCAACTATGTGGAGGTCGATGCGACTGTGACCGATGCCCAGGGCCGGGTCGTCTCCGACCTGGCCGCGTCGGACTTCGACGTCTTCGAGGACGGGAAGGCGCAGAAGGTGACCGCCTTCTCCCTCGTGAACATTCCGATCCAGCGCGCCGAGCGCCCGATCTTCGCGTCGTCGCCCATTGAAGCCGACGTGCAGACGAATCAAAACGTCGAAGGGCGCATCTATCTCATCGTCCTCGACGATGTGCACACGGATTTCACGAGGACGCCGCGCGTGAAGGCGACCATGCGCCGGTTCTTCGAGCAGCAGTTCGGTACCAATGATCTGGCGGCGGTGGTGTACACCGGGCGGACCGAAGCATCGCAGGACTTCACCAACAACACGAAGCTGCTGCTCAACGCCACCGACAAGTTCGTCGGGCGCAAGCTGCGCTCGGCGACGCTGCAGCGGATCGAAACCGCCCGCGTCAATCCCACGAGCGGGAACCTCGAACCGGGTGACGACATCGACCAGATGGATCGCGCGTTCCGCGCGCGATCGGTGATGAACAACATCCGCAAGATGTCCGAGTTCATGGCCGGCGTGCACGGACGACGGAAGGCGATGCTCCTCATCGGCGAAGGCGTCGACTACGACATCTACGAGGCCACCGGCGTCCTGGGCGCGACTGCGTCCTCGGTCATGCTCGACACGCACGACGCGATCGCCGCGGCCACGCGCGGGAACGTGGCGATCTACGCGATCGATCCCCGCGGCCTCGTCGCCGGCGACGAAGATCTCATCACGCAGAGCAGCACGATCGGCGACGCCGATGGACGCGCGATGCAGAACGAGCTCCGTCTGTCGCAGGACAGCCTGCGCGTGCTGGCGTCGAGCACCGGTGGATTTGCCGCGGTCAACCGCAACGACCTCAACGGCGCCTTCGATCGCATCGTCAACGAGAACAGCTCTTACTATGTCTTCGGGTACTACTCGCCGAACGAGCGGCGCGACGGCCGTTTCCGCAAGATCGAAGTTCGCGTCAAACGGCCGGGCCTGATGGTGCGCTCCCGCAACGGCTACTACGAAGCACGCGGCGGCCGGCGCCCGGCGCGGCCCTCGGAAAGCAACCCGAACCCGTCGCTCTCCGGCGCGATCGGCAGTCCGCTGCCGGTGACCGGCATCCCGATGAAAGTGTTCGCCGCGGCGTACAAAGGGCAGGCGCCGAATGCCACGGTTGCGTTCGCCGTCGAGCTCGATGTCAACGGTCTCGACTTCGTCGAGAAAGACGGCATCTACAACGAGACGATCGAGATCGGCAACACCGCGACCGACTCGAAGGGCAGGACTTTTCCCGGCGATCGGCAGACGGCGACCCTCACCTTGAAGCCCGATACGCTCGCCCGCGCAAGAAGCCGCGGCTTCAGGATGCTGTCGCAGGCGAGCCTGCCCCCGGGGCGGTATCAAATGCGAATCGCCGCGTCGGCCAAGTCGGGGAAGGTCGGAAGCGTGCTCTACGACCTCGAGGTTCCCGACTTTGCCAACGCGCCGTTCACGATGAGCGGCGTGTCGATTACCTCGCGCGCGACCGCCGAAGCGCCGACGATCAAGCCAAAGAACCCACTTGGAGATTACCTGCCTGGACCGCCGACGGCCACTCGCGAGTTCTCGCAGAACGACGAGATCGCGCTCTTCGCGGAGTTCTATGAGAACAAGCCGGGGGCTCCCGCGCACATGCTCGACTTCAAGGCCGAACTGCGCGCTGAGGGCGGCGGCACGGTCGTGCGCACGGTGACCGACGAGCGATCGTCGACCGAACTGCAAGGGAGCTCCGGCGGCTACGGCTTCAGCGCGCGGATTCCACTCGACAGCATCCCGCCTGCCTTGTACGTGCTTCACATCGAAGGGCAGTCCCGTACGAAAGACGTACAGACAGTCAGTAGAGATATTCAGATCAGGGTCAAATGAAACAGAGACGTTCGCAGGCCAGGTCCTGCTCTCGCCGCAGCCTTGGCGGAGGCGGGGAAGACCCGGCCTGCGAACGTTGCTGAGCGCTTACAGCTTCGGCAACAGTGTCGGCTTGATCTTGCCGTTGGCGTGTTCGAACTTGTACTGGTTGCGTCCCGTCTTCATTGCAGGAACGACCTGCACCTTGAGCGTCACCTCGATGACCTCACCTGGCTGAAGAGGCTTGCGGTAGCGGAACGGCTGCGAGCCGGTAACCGGATTGCCATCCTTGTCGTACCAGAACTCGTCAATCTTCAAACCGGCGATCGCGCCGCTCGACAGGTTCTTCACCTTCATCGTCGTAATGAGGAACTTGCCGTCGTTCTTCTGCGCCGGCTTCGTGTAACCGAGTTCAGCTTCGCCACGGACCGGAGCCACCAGCTTGCTCGGTGCGGTCGTGGCGCCTTCGTCGTTCGGCTTTTTCGTCGCGGCCGTTGGTTTTGCGGCCGCCTGTTTGGCCTGTTTGGCCTGTTCGGCCACGATTCCCGTCGCGAGCAACGCTACGCCGACCAGAGTCAGGAACGTCCGTTTCTGACCGCTCATGATGTGACCCTCCCCAAGAACCGCCGCAATTATACCGATCTAGCCCGTCCGTAATATGAACGCCGCCTACATCTCTCCATTCCAGTCTTCGGGCTCCGGACTGGCCGACCTGAAGATCTCGAGATGCCATTTGCCCCCGCCCCACGGCTCGATGACCTCGGTGGCGACGACATCGACCAGCACCTCGGCAAACGTGCGCCCTTCAGGGTCGCCTTCGAGGTGGTATGCCGGCTCATCCCATCCGAAGTTCGGATAGAGAATCATCGACAGAAACAGGTCGTAGCCGTCGTCGACGACGATGATCTGACCGCAGGGGCGCTTGATGGTCGAGTGATAGACCAGGTATTTCTCGGCGCTGTGCGCGCGGATGTAGCGCTTGAGGGCGAACTCGCGCGCGACGATCTCCTCGACGGCGATCTTCTTTTCCCAACAGTCGCGGCAGTAGCGCTCTTCGCCGCGGGGTTCGGACACCTCCTTCGACCCGCAGAGCGCGCATTTCGTCTTGGCCAGGTTGGATTTCCGGGGGGCCATCCGACCATTATATTTCGCGGCTGACACATGCGCCGGGGCTGCTCGTGAGGCGCGGCGTGCTCAGGCGCGGAAGATACCGAGCTGTTCACCGAGTCTGAATCCGGGAAACACGTTCGCGAGGGCCTCCGTGCTGAGCGAGAGATGACGCGTCGCCACCTCGCCGAACACCTCGCGAAAGTCCGTGGTCACCGCGAGATCGCGCCCCTCGAACCGCTGGCCGGCGCCGAGGCCTGGCCACCTGCCGTAAACCTTGCGTCCTTTCACCGGACCGCCGATGAGGAGCATTGCATTGCCGTGCCCATGATCGGTCCCGCGATTGCCGTTCTCCGCCACCGCGCGGCCGAACTCTGACATCGTCAGAATCACGGTCTCCGAGAGACGCTCGCCGAGATCGGTTGCGAGCGCGGCGAGGGCGCGGGAGAAGTCGTCGAGCCGTTGCGCGATCTGACCCTGGGTGCCGCCTTCGGCGACGTGGTGATCCCAGTTGGTGGCCTCCGTGAACGCAACCTCGAGACCGACGTCAGACTTCGCGATGCGCGCGATCTCCTGAAGCGCCTGACCAAAGGGGGACCGGGGATATTCGACGCCGGCCGCCGGCTGATAGGGGCCGCTGCTCGCCGCGTGCAGCGTGCGCATCGCTTCGAACGCCGCCTTTGCGCTTCCGCTCAGGAGCGAGTCGGACGATCCTGCGAACGCGGTTTCGAGCTCGCGCGCCGCGCCCATTCCGCCGCGAACGTCGAACGACTCGATGTTGCCGACCGCCAGGGTCGGCGCGTGCCCCTGCAGCGAGCGGGGCATCTGCTTGGCCACAGCCACACCGCGAAGCGGCGACGGGTCGCCGCCGCTGGCCTGCAGATACCGATTCAACCAGCCGTCTCGCGTGCTCTTCACGCCGGGAGTCGCGGTCTCCATGTAGTCCTGCGCGTCGAAGTGCGATCGGGTCTGATCGGGCGACCCGCAGGCATGCACGATCGCGAGCGAGCTGTTGTCCCAGAGCGGTTTGAGTGCGCCCATGCGAGGATGCAGCGCGAAGAAGCCGTCGAGGTCGATTGCTCCCTCGGCGGCGTTCGGACGCGGAATCGCGATCGACGGACGCAGCTTGTAGTAGTCGGCTTCGCCATATGGCACGACCATGTTCAGCCCGTCGACGGCGCCACGCTGAAAGATCGCGATCAGCAGCTTCTTGCGCGCCGTTGCCGCGTCGGCCGCGCGCGCGAGAAACGACGGCGCAAAGCCCAGCGAGACCATCGCCATCGCGCCTGACTTGACGAAGACTCTTCGAGCAATCATGAGTCGTGTCCTCGCGGCTATCGTTTCTGGAATTCCGGTCCGCCGATCTCGGTGGCTCGCTGGGCTCCGGCAATCTGTTGTGCGACGTTCATGCGCGTCACCAGAGCGCCGGCCGTGATCCACGTATCGGCGGTGTCGTCGTATCCGGTCGGCGGCTGACACTGGTACGGCGCCATGCCCAGCTGCTGCAGCGCGCGCAGCATGGGCCGTGCATCGGTCAGGTCGCGGCCGGTGGCGCGCACCGCGCTGGCAACGAATTCGAGCGGCGTTTTCATCTTGCCTTCGCGCGCCGCGAAGAATTCTGGCGAGGTGATCACTGCGCGGACGACCTCGCGCAGGTCGCCGTCGGTCTCGCGGAAACGTGCCGCGACGCGGGCCACGAGCGCCTCCGGGGGATCGTCGCTCACGAACCGGCGCACCAGCTTCGTCGCGATGTGAGTCGCGGTCGACGGATGGGACGCCAGGATGTCGAGCACGCGCTCGCCTTCGTCCATGCCGCCCCCGCTCTTGAAGCGGTGGCCCAGCACCATCTTTTCGCTCGTGTCATGAAGCTCGCGCGTGAATCGGAACTGCGCGTCTCCGAGATCCATGTCCATCGCCGGCGGGGCCTGCGCGAACGGTCGTCTCCGGACACCTGCACGACGGCCCACGGGTTGCGGCCGACCGATCGTCCAGCCCGTGAACGCCTTGGCCACGTTGATGACATCGTCCTGCGTGTACCCGCCATCGACGCCGAGTGTGTGCAGTTCGAGGAGCTCGCGTCCGTAGTTCTCGTTGAGACCGCGCTTTCGCTGCTGTGCGTTTGGAGGCGGGGTGAGCCCGGCGCGGGCCCGCCGCTGCTGTTGTTGCGACGCCAGCCGCTCCGCCGCGTCGGGATCGGCGCTGAGCCAGTTGTCCAGATAGAACAGCATCGCCGGACTCTTGGCCGTCGCGCCCAGCAGATCGCGGAACTTGCCGAGCACATGCGGACGGATCGCGTCGCGCTCGTACTCGGGAATGAAGAGACTGGTCCGACCCTTTCCCGCATACACGTTGAAATGGTTGAACCAGAAATCGACGAGCAGTTCTTCGAGCTGACGCTCGCTGTAGACGGCGCGCATCACCTTCTGCTGCGCGAGCACCTGCACCGCCTCGCGGCCGTAGCGTCGCGCCTCCTGCTGCGAGCCGACGGTCTTGGGCTTTACGGGCATCGCCGGCAGCCGCGACGCGAGCGCGGAGTCGTCGATGCGAGACGGCGAGAGCTGCTGATCGATCCACGCGCTCAGCCCCATACGCTGCACGCGCTCTGCGTCGCCCGGCCGCAGACCGTATGTCAGTCGATTGAGCGCATGCCCGACGGCGTCTCGTCCGGCAGGGAAGTCGATGGCCGGTACCGCCGGCGCCGTGATGATGACGGCGAGAATGACGAACCCGGTTGCCGTGGTGCGCATCTGTGTTCTCGTCACAGCAGAAACCTCGTGTCGGCTTAGACGGAGGATACGCCGAAAGGGTGGCTTCGCAGCCAGGGCTCAGGGCCTAGGCCCCAGGCCCCAGAAAGAGGCCTCAGCGTAGCACTGAGGCCTGGGCCCCGAGCCCTGAGGTCTATGACTATCTGGTGACAATTTCGCGGCGGACCGCCGGCAGATACATTTCGCGCACGTAGTCCTTGACCATGCGCCGTGCCGCGAAGCGTGGCAGCACCGTGCGAATCGACGCTTTGACGATCTTCATCCACCGGCGCGGAATGCCCAATTCGTCGCGTTCGTAGAACGTCGGCACGAGTTGCTCCTCGATGAGCGCATATAACGCCTG
Organism: Vicinamibacterales bacterium; assembly: GCA_036407095.1. Taxonomy (GTDB): domain Bacteria; phylum Acidobacteriota; class Vicinamibacteria; order Vicinamibacterales; family UBA2999; genus Gp6-AA40. Next base: position 68,325 of record DASWZV010000172.1, read on the forward strand.
GACGTCGGCCCAGTCCTGCGCACCGTGGTCGTTGGGATCGACGCCGCGCCCCTCGATGAGCCATCCGTTGTCGCCGCTGAACCCTTCGGCCCACCATCCATCACCGATCGACATGTGCGGTGTGCCGTTGATCGCCGCCTTCATGCCGCTCGTGCCGCTGGCCTCGAGCGGCTTCCTCGGATTGTTGAGCCAGACGTCACAGCCCTGAACCAGATAGTGGGCGACGTGAAGGTCATAGTCGTCTACGAATCCGACGCGGCCACCGAACATGGGATCGAGCGCGCGCCGATAAATGCGCTGCAGCGCATGCTTGCCCACATCGTCGGCGGGATGGGCCTTGCCGGCGAAGACGATCTGCACCGAGCGTCCGGGGTTGGTGAGGATCCGCGCCAGGCGCTCGGCATCGGTGAAGATCAGCTCGGCGCGCTTGTAGCCGGTGAAGCGACGGGCGAAGCCGATCGTGAGCGTGTTCTGATCGAACATCGTGGCGGCGGCCACGATGCGCGCGGCGCTGACGTGCTCCTGCGACCACCGTGTGCGCGCGCGCTCGCGAACGAAGTTGAAGAGGAACGAGCGCAGCGACTGGCGGGCCGCCCACAGCTCGTCGTCGGGAATGTCGAACACGCGATCGAGGAAGACCGGATCGTCATGACGTTCGAGCCAGTCCGGCCCGAGGTGCCGTTCGAAGAGCGCGCCGATCTCCGACGACATCCACGTCGGCACGTGCACGCCGTTGGTGATCGATTTGACCGGCAGCGATTCGAACGGCGTGCCCGGCCAGATCGACTGCCACATCTGCTTGGTGACCTCGCCGTGCAGATGGCTGACGCCGTTGACGGATCCACTCGTGCGGAGTGCCAGCGCCGTCATGTTGAACATCGGGCCGCCGCCGTTGTCGTGATGACCGAGCGCGAAGAAGCGCTCGCGATGCCCGCCCAGATCGCCCCACGCTCCCGCGAGGTGCGTCTCGACGAGATGGAACGGAAAGGCATCGTGCCCCGCAGGCACCGGCGTATGCGTCGTGAACACGGTGGTCCGCCGCACTTCCTCGAGCGCGTCGTCGAAGTTCGCGCCTGCCTCGCACAGATCGCGAATGCGCTGCAGCACCACGAACGCGGCGTGTCCTTCGTTCAAGTGGTAGACCGAGGGGACGCATCCCATCGCCTTCAGCATGCGGACGCCGCCGATGCCGAGGATGATCTCCTGCTGCACGCGGGTCTCGCGGTCGCCCCCGTAGAGACGCGCCGACAGCTCGCGGTCCCAGGGCGCGTTCTCCTCGAGATCAGTGTCGAGCAGATACAAGGTGACGCGTCCGAGCTGTACGCGCCACACCGCCACGAGCACGGTACGATTACCCAGCGGCACCGCGGTGATGCATGGCTTGCCGTCGCGCGTGATGGCCGGCTCGATCGCGGTGGCGGTCCACGTCAACTTCTCGTACACCTCCTGCTGCCAGCCATCCGCGGTGAGCGTCTGGTGGAAGTATCCCTGCGGATACATGAACCCGACGCCGATGAGCGGCACCCCGAGATCGCTCGATTCCTTGCAGTGATCGCCGGCCAGCACGCCGAGGCCGCCGGCGTAGATCGGCAGCGATTGATGCAGCGCGAACTCCGCGGAGAAGTACGCGATCGTCTTGTCGGCGAGCTCGGGGCAGTGGCTCTCGCACCAGGTGTTCCGCGCGGCGCGGACCGCATCGAGCCGCGCGATCGCGCGATCGTAGAGGGCGAGCCACTCCGGATCGGCAGCGGCACGCGCAAGCGTGTCTGGAGACAGCACCTGCCGCATGCGCACCGGGTTGTGCGCCGTCAGACGCCACAGCGCGTAATCGAGTCGTCGGAATACCTGTCGGGCCTCGGGATTCCAGCTCCACCACAAATCCTGGGCGAGCGCGTCGAGGCGGTTGATGCGATCGGGTAATGGGGTCAATGAGGATCCTTGAATTCAAAATGCAAAATTCAAAATGCACAATTCAAGAACGCAAAAGGCAGCTGCGCACAAGGCGACAGCAGGTTTGTCGAAATTTTGCATTTTGCATTTTGCATTTCGCATTCAGAGTTCCAGTGTAGCTGGTTCCCTTTTGCAATTCGCAACTTGCACTCTTTTGCGTGCGCGAGGTCATTCGCAGGCACGAACCACTTTCGCAAACGTCGAGAGGTCGATGTTGCCTCCCGACACGATGGCGACGATGCGGCCGTGGATGCGACCGCTGAGGGCCGCAGCCACGGCGCATCCGGCGGCGCCCTCGGCGATGACGTGACACCGATCGGCAACGAGTTTCATCGCGTCCCCAACCTCGGTCAACGAGACAACGATCGACTCGTCGACCAGCGTCGACAGCAGCGGCCACATCGTCGGCAGCACCGACTTGCCGCCGGCGCCGTCGACGAACGATGCCTGCCACGTGTCGAAGACGCACGCGCGACCCTTCTCGAGAGACATATGAAGGGGAGCGGCCGTCACAGGTTCAGCCGCAACGATCTTCACGTGCGGCTTGCGTGCGCGAATCGCCGACCCGACTCCGCTCAACAGGCCACCGCCACCGACCGCACCAACGACGACGTCGAGATCGGGGACCTGGTCGAGCAGCTCGAGGCCCAGCGTGGCGTTGCCGGCGATGAAGTCGTCGTCATCGAAGGGGTGCACGAAGCGGCCGCGCATCCGCGGGGAAGCGTGCGCAGTGACCGTTTGCCAGCATTCGTCGTACGTGGCCGGGACGATGGTCGCGCCCAGTCGCCGGATGGCATCGAGCTTGGCCTGCGGGGCCGTATCGATGACCATCACCGAACACGGGGCGCCGATGTGACGCGCGGCGAGCGCCACCCCCTGAGCCGCGTTGCCTGCGCTGACGGTCCAGATGCCTTCGCGGCTTTCCTCGCGACTGAGCTGTCGAATCGCGTTGCGAGCGCCGCGAATCTTGAACGACCCCACAGGCTGCAGCGTTTCCAGTTTGAGAAAGATCTCGGATCCAGTGAGCCGATCGGCAAGCGCCTCCGGTAGAGGCAGTCGGATCACTGGCGTGTGAACGACGAGGTCGTAAATGGCTTGGGCGGACGCCTCAATGCGCTCGAGCGGGATGGTGCGCACGCAGACCCCGGATGCTAGCACGCGGCCCTGTTCCCACGACCTATGCGTGCGTCGCGAGCCGTCCCCCGTCGAGCCAACGTAGCTGGAGAGCGGGTGGATGGAGTAGACTGTGACCCCCGAATGGCGAGAAACGCACGCCCCACGGCCGCGAAGCGCGAACGCGAAAAGGCTCTCATCGAGCGCCGCCAGCAGAAGGCAGCCCGACGAGTCGATGCAAAGGCGCGGAAGGCGGAGAACAAAGCCGAGGTTGACGGCGATCCCGATATCGCCCACATCAAACCCGGCCCCCAACCTCCCGCCGACTGGCAGATCGACGAGTAGTTCGTACGGATGTCCGGCTTCAGCCGGACCGCACGCGTCCCCGGCCTCCGCCTGCGCGTGAAGCTTCGACGGACCGCCGTAGCCTTGGCGTCGGCGGTCAGCCGAACCGTTTCAGTTCGCCGCGAAGCAGTACAACAATCCTGCGCCACCCGTCTGCACGAGATTCGGCTGGCTGCACCCGCGCGAGGGATGCGCGGAGTTCCAGGACGAATTGCCGCCGCCCGTCCGATCGTGGTGGCCCAGCATCACGCTGCCACGGCCATCGGCGTTGCTCGTGTAGTTGTTGCAGGTCATATCCATGTCCCCGGCGATGGCTCGGCCGAGCGAGTCCGATCCGGTCAGGATGTCGTGCTGGTTCGGCATGTCACCGACGCCGTTGATCTGCGTGCCCTTCTCGGTGATCGCGTTCGTTTTGTTGATCTGATTGCGATCGCGCTGCACGTCGCCGTGCAGGTCGGCGACATTCTGGGCGATGATCGCGCCGCGGGCATTGAACCACGGTCCAGCGCCGATGCGATCCCGGGCGTTGACCGCAGGTTGACCGTTTGCGGCCGGCTGGCTCAGGTACGCCCGCCACGTGCGTCCCGCCGGGGTCTGCAGTCCGCCGCCTTGCGCCATCTGCGCGCAGTACGCATCGGCTCCCGCCAGGCCGCCGTAATTGGCGCCGTCACCCTTTCCCACGCTCGTGATGAAGAAGGAAGGTGGGCCTGCCGGAGCGCCACGCCCTGGTGCGGCACCGCGGCCCTGCTGTCCGGCCGCGCCCTGTCCGGCTGGCGCCGCGGGCTGTTGGGGTGCCTGCGCAAGAGCAACCAGAGATCCAAGTGCGGCCATCGCGAACGCCGCGAGAAACATCCTACGCATCGCGTCTCCTTTCGTACAATGTCGTCTCCAAATTCCGGGACCGCTGAAGGCGGCTAAGGTAACACAGGGGACGGGAACAGTGACCGGGCCTCGCACGATCACGATCGGCGCGCTCGCAGTGGTGTTGGCCGTCTTCTCTGTCTTGTGGGACGGTCCAATCCGCGCGCAAAGCGGTGCGGAACAGACGGTCGCGCGCATCGGCGATTACGTCGCGAAATACTACGACCGCGCGCAAAGCCTCATGGCGGACGAGGCGGTCGCCGTGCAGCCGCTCGAGCGCGATCTCTCCGCGGTCGGCTTTCCGCGACGGCTGGTCTACGAGCTGCGCCTCGAATGGAACCCGGATGCCGTCGGTGACGAATCGCCCGCGACGATCACGCGGCGCCTGATCAGCGTCAACGGGAAGCCTCCCAAGCCACGCGACGAGCCCAAGTGTCTCGATCCGAAGACCGCAACCCCGGAGCCGCTCGGGTTCCTGTTGCCCGATCGCCGTTACAAGTTCACATTTTCGAGCGCGGGCTTGGGAAAGATCGACGGCCACTCCGCGCTGATGGTGGACTACCGTTCGACCCGGCCCGAGAAACCGACCGCGACGATCGACGAGAAGGACAAAGACTGCATCATGTTCGACCTGCCCGGTCGATCGCGTGGCCGGGTGTGGGCCGACCCCGAAACCGGGGAGATCATCCGTCTCGATGAACAACTCACCGGCATGGTCGATGTGGCTCTACCTCGCAAACGACAGCGGGCCGACCTGCCGGTCTACTGGACGATCGAGCGTGCGGATTCGTCGATGATCTATAAGCGCATCACATTCCAGGACCCCGAAGAGACGATTCTGCTTCCCGCACGGGTGGACACCACAACGGTGATTAGCGGCGGCGGTGTGCAGCGCATGCGGATCACGCAGACGTACACGAACTACCGGCGCTTCATTACCGGCACCCGGATCGTGCAACAGGAGTAGACTCGAGTCGATTCGGAATGCAGAATTCGAAATGCAAAATGCAAAATGCGGAGCCGTTCGGGCAGTTCCGGTTTTTGCATTTTGAATTTTGCATTTTGCATTACCTGGGGCGACCGCCCCACACTTCAACATGAGCGGCACTACGAGCGCACCTGACACATCGACGCTGCTGGCGCGTGCGGCGGCGATCCGGCCCGTTCTCGAGCGCCACGCCGAGAAGACCGATTCGCTGCGACGGCTCGCCGACGAGAACGTGCAGGCGCTGAAAGAGACCGGGCTCTGCCGGTTGATGGTGCCGGCTCGTTTCGGTGGCTATCAGACCAGCATCCGCACCTACATCGACGTGCTGACCGAAGTCGGGCGCGGCTGTGGATCCACGTCGTGGGTCGCGAGTCTGGTGAACGTCTGCGCGTGGCTGGCCGCGCTGTTTCCGGAGCGCGCGCAAGCGGACATCTGGGCATCGGATCCCGATGCGTGGATCGCCGGCTCGCTGGCGCCGAATGGCGAAGCCGTCGCCGTGGACGGCGGGTGGCGGGTCACCGGTCGCTGGCCCTGGGCCTCGGGGTCGCTCCATGCACAGTGGGGGGCCTGCGGCATCCACATGAAGAACGATCGCGGCGAGGTGGTGAATTTTGGCCTCTCGCTGATGCCGATGCGCGACCTCCGTGTCGAGGACACCTGGTTCATGGTCGGCATGAAAGGGACCGGCAGCAACACGATTCTCGCGAACGACGTGTTCGTGCCCGAGCATCGCTTCCTGCCGTACCCGCAGGCCTTTGCCGGAACCTATCGAACCGAATTCACCGGCGAAACGGTGTATCGCGTCGCGCTGGTGCCGGTGACCGTGCTGATCCTCGTGCCTGCACAACTCGGTGTCGCGTGGGCCGCGCTCGATCACGCCATCGCCAAAGCCGGCACGCGCGGGATCACGCACACGAACTTCGCGACGCAAGCCGCTTCGTCCGGGTTCCAGATGCAGGTCGCAGAGGCCGCGATGAAGATCGATACGGCGACGCTGCACGCGCAGCGAGCGGCCGACGATCTCGATCGCGCGGCGGCCGAGGACCGCCTCCTGGATCTCACCGCACGCGCGCGGGTACGCATGGATACGGCGCTCGCCGCGAAGCACTGCCGCGACGCCGTCGAACTCCTCGTCGCTGCGCACGGCACGTCGAGCCTCGCCGATGCCAACCGGATGCAGCGCCTGTGGCGCGACGTCCACACCGCCAGCCACCATGCGATCACGGAGTGGCAGGTGAACCTCGAGGTGTACGGGAAGGCCTTGCTCGGCGTCGAGCCGAACATTACTCATCTGATCTGAGAAGGAATCAGGAAGCAGGAATCAGGAATCAGGAGGTGCGGGGTGTCTCGCAGGGCCGCCTCTCGTAGGGGCCGCCTTTAGGCGGCCCTTTACCGACGCTGACCTGGTACCGGCAAATCCAGGTTATCGAGGCCGTACTTGAAATCAGGATCCATCGCTGCAATATCCGCGCGGTAGCTCACGGAGTCCGCGCCCGGAAACGTCGCGGGGATCTTCTGCGTCACCTGACCGGTGGCCGCCCACTCTGTGCCACGTTGAAACGTCACGACGAAATCGACCGAGCTCAACGCCGTGATGTCGTGTCCCCAGGTGGTGTGGAAGATGCGACCCTTGCCGAACGAGAGCACCATCAGCTGCGGCTCGTCTCGGCCGGATCCCGCGTTCGAAGGATCGGAGAACGCGGTGGCAAGCACCGTCATGTTCTTGCCCGGGCCGCGCAGTCGAGCGTAGAGCTCGTCGCCCTGATGCATCCAGATCCTCGGCAGTCCCTTCGTGATCGGGTGGTTCGGCTCGCGCACGGTCACCTGGAACGGCACGCGGCGTCCGTGGCTGCCGGCTCGCCCCGGCGTTGAATCCGACACCAGCTTGCCGTCGCGTTCGTACCAATACGGCCCGGCCTGCTCGGTGCGATTGCGCCATCCGCCGACACCGACCATCTCGTTGAACGCGACCCATCCCGCAAAGGCGTTGTCGGCCGCGTGCACCGAGATCACGCCGCCTCCACTCGAGACGTACTGCTCGAACGAACGCTTCAGCGCATCGGGCCAGCGCTCGTCGGGCGCATCGTAATTGAGCGCGACCGCGCGGTATTTCGTAAATTCGGGAGCAAAGCTGGAGAAATCAGCACCGGCCGCAGGGGCGCTGACGACGGTGACGGCGAAGAGCCCGGTCTCATCGAGCATCTTCTTCAGGACGGGTGTGACATGCTGCCAGTCGTGATACGGCCCGCCGCTCTCGCCATCGAGAATCATCACGGGGATCGGCGTGGCCGCGCGCGCGACGAGGCCGGCGAGTACGAGGAGACCGATTGCAAGAAGTCGTCTCACGATGTTCGCTTCTGAATGAGGAGCGCCAGGAATCCCGACGCAAAGAATCCTTGCAGCGGGACCCAGAGCGCCGAACAGAACATGAGCGCAAGAAACACAGTGGGCTCGAGTCGCGGAGCGCGCCCTGAAATAACGAACGTGATGAGCAGTACCAGGATGAGCACGACGGTCACCGTCGCGATGATGTGCGCCCGGCGCAGCGACCGCGCGAAGCCGCCGCGCTTGCGTGCGAGGACCGACAGGACGAATGCAATCAGCGGTGCCCCGATGACTTGAAGATCATCGATCGCAAAATAGCCGCCGCTGACATAGCCAAGCCCGCCGCTGCCCGTTTCGGAGAATCCGACGAGAAACTGCATGTTCGAGAAGGCCCACACGCCGCACACGGCAACGCCGATGATGAACACGGCAACCCCGAGACGATTGCGCGTCATGGCGTGGAGTGTAGCACCGAGGTCCCCCTAATGCCGGACCCCACGTACTGAAGGCGTCGCGGCGAGGCCGATCGAAAAGAGTCGTTTCATAATCGCCGCTGTATGAGGAGCCCCAGGAATGCCGACGCGAAGAATGCCTGAAGCGGTACCCAGAGCGCCACGCCGATCACGGCCGCAATGAACAGGGCTGGCTCCAGACCCACGACGCCACGCGGAATAACGGTGCCCGACCCGATCACCAAGACCATGATGAGCACGACGGTCACCGTTGCGACGACATGCGCCCAGCACAGCACGCGCGCGAATCGGCCGCGCTTGCGCACGAGGACTGCCAATATGAACGCGATCAGCGGCGCCCCGGTGGCCTCGAGAGTATAGAGATCGAAAGGGCTGTAACTGATTTCGCCCACGCCGCCGCTGCCAGTTCCAACGAATGCCAAGAGCGGCCGTATGCTCGCGAAGGCCCACCAGGCGCAGGCCGCAACGCCGAAAATGAACACGGCAACGCCGAGACGATTGCGCGCCATGGCCGTCGAGTGTAGCAGAGGCTCGGAGGTCCGGCTGCCGTCTTCCAGTCCCTTTCGGTGCCAGGAAAGCGGACGCTACGAACGGAATGCTTCGCGGCCGATGCCCTGAACAGGGATGTCCTGCGAGGCGAGCACCTCGTGCTGCAGCGCGAACATGCAGGCGGCGGCTTCATCGATGTGTCGCACGAACGCCAGCGACCCCTGCAGGATCGGCTTGAGCCGCTCGCGATCCTGAATGCGCGCTTTGGGATACTCGTGCTCGACGACGAGATGCGTGTTCGCGACATCGAGCGGCAGCAGCTCGCGCGCCGCGAGCTGGTGGTCGAGCCAGTCGACGGTGCGGTTCTGCAGACAGGCCAGCGGATCGTGCCGCGCCGTACCGGGCAGCTCGTGCTCGCACAGGACGACCTGCTTCTTCCACGCATTCACCTGGTCCCCTTGCCTTGGTGACGGCTTGCCTTTTATCCAGTCGCCACGCTCCATCGTCTGGCCGCCGTAGCCCCACGCGGAGACGCCGCGCGCGTCGACGACCTGGCCCTTCACGTGGAAGCCGCCGATCAGGAAGGCGTATCCGCTCTCTTTGAGGAACTGGAAGATCGAGCGCGTGTCCTGACCCATCAGGATCGCGTGCGACGGGTCGTAGTGAATGCGGAACCGATCCTCCACGCGGTGCTTTTCGCAGATGCGGTGCAGCGCAATCCACGTGCCCGGCGTGTACGCGATGTTGTTGTGCCAGTTGTCGCCGGTGGTCCAGCCGGGCATCGGACACTGTTCGACGCGATAGGTCAGGCCGCGGTCCTTCGCCGCCTTGAGCAGCGGAATGAACTGCTGTTCGAAGTCGATGAGGTTCTCGTCCATGCTGTGCTGCTGGTTGCGGCCGACGAAACCGCAGACCGCGTTCACGCCGAGCAGCGCGGCGGCATCGAAGACGCGCATCACGAAGTCGTGCTTCTTCTTCCGCGTGGCGGGATCGTGATGGAGCAGGTTGTCGAAGTACGCGAGGTCCGAGAGGCCGATGCCAGTAGACCGCAGCGCCGCCTCGACCCGCCGTGCGCGCTCTTTGTCGAACGGGCGTCGCAGATCGAGCGTGTTGGCGACCGGATCGAGCATCGCTTCCGGCGGCACGTCGGTTTCTGATGGATGCAACGCCGCGGACAGCTGAATGTGTCCGGAGCCGACCTCCCGCGCAAACGCCAGCCAATCCTCGATCGCGCGATCGGGATCCGCATCACGCACCGCGCGCGGCGTCAGCTCCTGAAGCGCCGCGGTCAGGATCCCTACTTTCATGAATTGCGGTGAAAACGGTTTCATCTGTGTCCCTTCGGAGGAATCAGGATTCCTGTCAGATCTCAGTCCACACTCCACCCTTCTTCGCGCTCTCCAGAATCGCTTCGACGATGCGATTCGCGCGGTAGCCGTCTTCGAACGTCGCAACGGCGGGCGGCAACGGCTTGTACGGTTTGCCTGCGGCAATACTCGCGTAGATGTCTCGCATCAGGTTGCAGAACGCATCGGCCCAGGCTTCCTGATGTCCGCCGGGAAGATGTGCGTACCCGCGCACGCTTTCGTCGATGAGCGACGGGTCCTTCTGCAGCACTTCGTTTGCCGAATCGCGGCGACCAATCCACAGCTCGTTCTGGTGTTCCTGCCGCCATCGTATCGAGGCGTGCGATCCGCACACTTCGAGCACGAGATCGTTCTTGTGACCGCTGCAGACCTGGCCGACCGAGAAGCTGCCTTTTGCGCCGTTCTCGAATCGGACGAGCACGGATGCGAGGTCTTCGACCGTGATGTCGACCACATCGACCGCGTCGGTGCCCCCCGCTTGAAAGGCTTCACGCGAGCCACGTGGCTTCTTGCGTTTGGGGATCACCGTGGTGATGTCGCCGAGCACGTGTGTGATGCGCAGGCCGCTCACGTGCTGCGCCAGATCGCACCAATGCGACCCGATGTCACCAAGGGCAGAGGAGGCGCCGCCTTTTTCCGGGTCGAGTCGCCATGAATAGTCTGTGTCCTCGAGCAGCCAATCCTGCAGGTAGTGGCCGTGCAGGAAATGGGGTGTGCCGATGTCGCCGCGAGCGATCGCGAGACGCGCCTGCTGCACGAGCGGGTTGCCGCGGTAGTTGAAGGTGACGGCGGTGACGACCCCGGCGCGCTGAGCGCGCTCGACGAGGTCCTTCGACTGTGCCGCGGTCATGGCGAGCGGCTTGTCGGAGACGACATGCTTGCCTTTGGCGAGCGCAGCGGCGGTCACCTCGTGATGCAGGTAGTTGGGCGTCGCGTTGTGGACGACGTGCACGTCGGGGTCGTCGATGAGCGCCTGGTAGCTGCCGTAGCCCTTGCGCGCGCCCAGCGCCGCGGCCTTTCGCCGTCCGGACTCGTCGTTGCTGCCGGCGACCGCCACGATGTCGACGAAGCCCAGACGCCTGACCGCATCGATGTGATGCGGTCCGACGAAGCCGGCCCCGACCAGCCCCATTCCGATTCGTGCCACGTCTCCTCCTTGCTCGCGCCGGCGCGCGGGCGGTGTCGCGCGCATTCTGGCCCGACCGGCCGCGTGGGCGCAAAGCTGCCGCTCGGAATCGGTCGCGTTCTTCTCCTCTTGCTTACCGAGAGGAGCCCGTGTATGCTTCACTCGGTAACCGTGAGGAGCGATGAGCAGGCCGGCCGATCTCGTGCAGGGCACCCTTGATCTCCTGATCCTGAAGATCCTCGCGCTCGAGTCGCAGCACGGCTGGGCGATCAGCCAGCGACTGAAGCAGGTATCGCGCGAGGTCCTCCAGGTGAGCGACGGCTCGTTGTATCCCGCGCTGCACAAGCTGGAACAACAGGGGTGGATCAAGGCCGAATGGAAACCGAGTGAGAACAACCGCAAGGCGAAGTTCTATTCGCTGACGCGTATCGGCCGGCGACAGCTCGAGCGGGAGATGGCGGACTGGCAGCGATTGTCGAGTGCGATCTCGCTGGTCGTCCAACTGCCGGAGGGGTGACATGTGGTTCGAGCGCTGGCGTCATGTCCTTCCGTTGAAGCTGCGATCGGTCTTCCGGCGGGATGCGGTCGAACGTGAGCTGGATGACGAGCTCCAGTACCACATCGAACGGCAGATCGACGCACTCGTCGCGGGCGGCATGACGGCGGACGCGGCGCGCACGGCGGCGCTGCGGGCGATCGGCGGCGTCGAGGCGCGCAAGGAGGAGTGCCGCGACACGCGCGGCTTCTCGTTGATCGACATGACCGTTCGCGATTTGCGCTATGCGTTGCGAGTGCTCCGACGCAGTCCGCTGTTCACCGCAATCGCCATCGGATCGCTCGCCGTCGGGATCGGCGCGAATGCCGCCCTCTTCCAGTTGATCGACCTCATCCAGCTGCGCAGCGTGCCGGTCGCCAGTCCACACGAACTGACGGAAATCAAAGTGAAGGGGCAGGGGCCTCGCGCGTTCGGCATCTCGGATGGCTTCAATTCCGAGATTACCTATCCGCTCTGGGAGCAGATTCGCGATCGCCAGCAGGCATTCTCGGGCGTCTTCGCGTGGGGAGTGTTCCGGCCCTTTGTCGGTCGTGGCGCGCAGGCGCAGCCCGCGGTCGCCCTCTGGGCGAGCGGCAGCTTGTTCCGGGTGCTGGGCATTGCGCCCGAGCGCGGCCGCCTGCTGGTCGACTCGGACGATCGTCGTGGCTGCGGCGCGGGAGCGGTCGTCATCAGCCATGCGTTCTGGCAGCGCTACTTCGGTGGGAAGGAGTCGGTCGTGGGCACTGGCCTGCAGATCCTCGACCAGACCTTCACCGTGGTCGGCGTGACTCCCGCCGGCTTCACCGGTCTCGAAGTCGGACGCACCTTCGATGTCGTGATCCCGGTGTGCTCGGCGGCGCTGTGGGGGGACGCGCTCGATCAGCGTCACTACTGGTGGCTGACGGTGATGGGACGGCTGAAATCATCCTGGTCCATCGCCGAAGCGGACGCGCAACTGAGCGCGTTGAGCCCCGGTTTCTTCGAGGCAACGGTCCCTTCGGGATACAGCGCGGCGAGCACGAAGCGGTACCTCGGGTTCGTGCTCGGCGCCGTGCCGGCGTCGCGAGGCGTGAGCGGACTGCGCGAAGACTACGGACGATCGTTGTGGCTCCTGCTGGTGATGACGGCGCTGGTGCTGTTGATCACCTGCGGCAATCTCGCGACGCTGCTGCTGGCGCGCTCGAGAGCCCGGGCACGGGAGATCACGGTGCGCATCGCCATCGGCGCGACCAATCGACGTGTGCTCTGGCAGCTGCTGATCGAGAGCCTGCTGATCGGTTTCGCCGGCGCCGTCCTCTCGGTGCCGGTCGCGCTGCTGTCGAGCCGCGCGTTGGTTGCGTTTCTGAGTCCGGACTGGAACCCGATTCATCTGAACCTGGCGCTGAACTGGCGGGTCGTGGCGTTCGCCGGCACCGTGGCGCTCGTCACGTCGATGTTCTTCGGCCTCGTGCCCGCCGTGCGCCTATCGCTCGTGAGTCCGGTCAGCGGGTTGCGACGAGCGGGACGCGGGCTGACCCTCGACCGCACCCGTGCGCTGTTCCAGCGCGGGCTCGTCGTCGGTCAGATCGCGATGTCGCTGGTACTCGTCGTCTCCGCGCTGCTGTTTGTGCGCAGCTTCAGGAATCTGATCGACGCGAAGACCGGTTTCGAGCCGGAGGATCTGTTGGCGGTCTCGTTTGCCGACCTCGCCGCATCCGGTCTCCCACTCGAGCGTCGCATCGTGTTCCAGCAGGCGCTTGCGGATGCGATCCGGATGACACCAGGGGTCGTGGCCGCTGCCTCGTCCACGCACACGCCGTTGAATGGTGCCAGCTGGTCGCAGGGGTTCAGATTCACCAGCGTCTCGATCGACGCACGGACGAGTTCGAAGTTCTCGTATGTCGACCCCGGCTACTTCGAGACGATGCGGATTCCACTGGTTGCGGGCCGCGGGCTCGCGAGCGCGGATACCGCTGCAAGCCGGCGCGTGATCGTCGTGAACGAGGCCTTTGTGCGCACCCAATTGCAGGCGCAAAACCCGATCGGCGCGACGCTGCGAACATTTGCCGAACCTGGCTATCCAGCGACGGTGTACGAGATCGTCGGTGTCGTACGAGACACGATGTACGATTCGCTCCGCGGCGGGATGCCCGCGATCGCGTTCGTGCCGATGGTGCAGCATCCGAGCCCGCGACCGTGGGCCAACGTCCTGGCGCGGACGGATGGCTCGGCCGGTGTCGGCGACCGCATCCGACACAGTGTCGCGAAGCTGAATCCGGGCATCGTCGTCCAGGTCGCCGAGATCAAGCGCCAGATCCGCGAGCTGTCGTTGGCCGAACGTCTGATGGCCTGGCTCGCGGGTGCGTTTGGTGCGCTGGCCACGACGCTTGCCGGGATAGGGCTCTACGGTCTCGTGGCCTATCTCGCCGCCGCTCGTCGTCATGAGATCGGCATTCGACTTTCTCTCGGCTCCACGAGGGCTCAGGTGATCGGCCTCATGATGCGAGACACGGCGCGCCTGGTGGTCGGCGGCCTTGCGGTCGGCGTGCCGCTCTCGTTCCTGGCGATGCGGAGCGTCAACGCGTTGCTGTTTGGTCCTGCGCCCACGATGCCCACGTCTGCTGCGGCCGCTGCGCTGCTGGCGGCCGTGACCGTGCTGTCCGCTGGCATTCCCGCCTGGCGCGCCTCCCGTCTGGACCCGGTCGCCACGCTGCACATGGAGTAGGCCGCAGCCACTCCGCGTTGCTCGACGGAATGATTTGACGCACAATGCGTCCCGCCTGTCGGACTTCGGGGGGACGTGAATGGATCGCAGAGACTTTCTCTTCGCGCTCGCCACTCCAATCGCGTTGGCACAACTGCCGGCCGTTGCGCAGGGCACGGCCGCAGTCACGCGAAAAGGACGCATCAAGCAGGGCGTCACACGCGGTGTGTTTGCGCGCGGCGCGTCACTCGAGGACTGCTGCCGCGAGGCCGCGCGGCTGGGTATCAAAGGGTTCGATCTCATCGGCCCGCCTGACTGGCCGCTGCTCAAGAAGTACGGCCTCGTGCCGTCGATGTATCCGCTCGGCCCCGGCGGCACCATTGCCGATGCGCTCAATCGGAAAGAGAACCACGCAAAGCTCGAAGCCTCGCTGCGGGCGGCGATCGACGAGTGCGCGGCGAATCAGGTGCCGAACATCATCACCTTCTCCGGCAACCGGCGGGGGATGGCCGATCAGGAGGGCGCCGACAACTGCGTCGAGTTCCTGAACAAGGTGAAGGCGCACGCCGAGGAGAAGGGCGTCACGATCCAGATCGAGCTGCTGAACAGCAAGGTCAATCACCGCGACTACATGTTCGACCACATGTCGTGGGGCGCCGATGTCATCAAGCGTGTGAACTCACCTCGCGTCAGAATCCTCTACGACATCTACCACGCGCAGATCATGGACGGCGACATCGTCCGCGCCATTCGCGACAACATCGCGCTCATCGGCCATTTCCACACCGGCGGGAATCCCGGACGCAACGATATCGACGAGACGCAGGAGCTGAACTACCACTACGTGATGCAGGAGATTGCGAGGCTCGGCTTCACCGGCTTCGTATCGCACGAGTACACGCCGAAGATGGGCAGCGACCCGCTCGCGGTGCTGCAGAAGGCGATCGAGATCTGTGACGTGTAATGCGAAATTCAAAATGCACAATGCAAAATGCGAAATGCGAAATGAAAAACCCTCGACCGGGCGGGCACGGCGACGCGGCAACGCCAACGCCCTTTGCATTTTGCTTTTTGCATTTTGCATGACTGTCGTCTCGGGAACCGCCGCGCTCCTGGCCCAGGCGGGTCCTTACGAGCGCCAGCGCATCGACGAGGCCGGCGCGACGCGCGGCCGCGCGCTCTACGCGCAGCACTGCATCAACTGTCACGGCAGCACGGCGAAAGGAACCGATCGCGGTCCCGACCTCATTCGCTCGGTGGTCGTGCTCCGCGATCGATTGGGCAACGGCATCGGACCCGCGATTGCGCCGTCCCGCGCGCATCAGGCCAGGCTGACCAGCGCTCAGCTCGTCGACGTGTCTCACTTCCTGCACCAGCGCGTCGAGTCGATTGCCTCGAACAGAAACGCGCGCGCCCCCCTCGATGTGCTGACCGGCGATCCCGAAGCCGGTCGCGCATACTTCAACGGTACCGGCACGTGCAGCACATGCCACTCGCCGACGGGCGACCTCGCGGGGATCTCGACGCGCATCTCCGATCCGGTTGCGCTGCAGCAGCGGTGGTTGTTTCCGACGTTGCGGAGAAGCGGCCCGCGTCAAGTGGAGGTCGTCGCGTCCGGCACGCGCACGGCTGGCGCACTCGTTCGGCTGGACGATTTCTCCGTGACGCTGCGTGACGCGTCGGGTGAGGAGCAGTCGTTGACGCGCGGCCCCGGTGTGATCGTGACCGTGAAGGATCCGCTCGCGGCGCATCATGCGCTGCTCGATCGTTATACCGACGCGGACATGCATAACGTAACGACGTACTTGTGGACGCTGAAATGACCGGGCCGGTCCGCCTTCGCCTCCGGCTTCGGCGAAACTCGTGGGGCCGCGTTGCGGTGGGGCAGGTGGGGCGCGCCTTCGGCGCGTGGGGCGCTTGCCTGTTTGCCGGGTTGACTCTTCTCGCGCAGAGCGGCGTTCAGCCGGCCGCGCTTCGCCAGCCGCTCGGCGACTCCTGGCCGATGTACAACGGCGACTATTCTGGCCGGCGCTACAGCGCGCTCGCAGCGATCGATACGTCGAACGTCTCGTCGTTGGCGCAGGCGTGGGTGTTTCGTCCCGACGCTGGCACTGCGCCGGCAGGCGGCGGCGGATCGACGTCAGTCCTCATCAAGGGCACACCGGTCGTCGTGAATGGCGTGCTCTACGTCACGATTCCCGATCATGTGTGGGCAGTTGACGCGCGCACTGGCCGTCAGGTCTGGCACTCGACATGGCCATCGAAGGGCGGGTGGCACATCGGCAACCGCGGTGTCGCGGTACTTGGAAACACTGTCTACGTCGAGACGCCCGACTGTCATCTCGTTGCGCTCGACATCGCGGACGGACGCGAGAAGTGGCGCACCGAGATCTGCGATCTCGAGCAGTTCTATTACGCCTCCGCGGCCCCGCTCATCGTCGGCAATCACGTGATCACCGGTGTGAGCGGCGACGATCTCGACATTCCCGGCTACATCGAGGCGCACGATCCGGAGACCGGAACGCGACAGTGGCGTTGGTACACATATCCCGAGCCGGGTACACCGGAAGCGAAGACGTGGCCGAATGCGGAAGCCGCGGCTCACGGCGGCGGAATGACATGGGGATCGGGCACGTACGATCCGGAGCTGAATCTCCTGTATCTCGGCACTGGAAATCCACAACCGGTCATCAATGGACGCAAGCGCCAGGGCGACAACCTCTTCACGGAATCGATCGTCGCGATCAATCCCGATACTGGCAGGCTGGTGTGGTATTTCCAGCCGTCGCCGCATGACACGCACGACTGGGACGCGACGCAGACGCCGGTGCTCATCGACGGTGAGATCGATGGCAAGCCGCGGAAGCTCCTCGCGCAGGCAAGTCGCAACGGCTGGTTCTTCGTGCTTGATCGCACGAGCGGGAGGAACATCCTGAGCAGGGAGTACGTGCGAACGAACTGGACGAAAGGCGTGGACGCGAAGGGGCAGCCGATTTCCGATCCAGCGAAGGAGCCGCAGACCGACGGCACGCTGGTCTCGCCGAATCAGGGCGGCGGACAGAATTGGCCTCCACCGAGCTTCAGCCCACGGACCGGTCTCTTCTACGCCAACGCGACGCGGGCGTTCAGCGTGTACTACCTCTATCAGAACGAGAACGACGAGAAACCGCAGGGATGGGGCGGCAACGATCGCGGTGGATGGTCGGAGGCGATGCTGCAGGCGATCGACTACCGCACCGGCGCGATCGCCTGGACTCACAAATGGGCCGACAGTCCCAGCGTCCGTTCCGGTCTTCTGAGTACAGCGGGCAACGTGCTGTTCGCTGGCGACGCCTCGTCCAACTTCGTCGCGTTCGACGCGGCCAAAGGCGTACCGCTCTGGCACGAGCGTCTGCATACGTCGATCACGAACGGACCGATGACCTATGCACTCGACAACGTTCAATATGTCGTCGTCGGGGCGGGGGACCGGTTGTACGCGTTTTACCTCAGGCCGTACCTTTGACCTTTGACCTTTGACCTTTGCCCTACGTGAGGACAGCGACATGACCAAATCCATCGTCGGTCTTCTGCTCATGATCGCCGCTGCCTCCGCTCAAGCCCCGAACAACGATCTCGGCTACACCGACACGCCGATGCTGCCCGGGTTGCCGTATCGCGTCCACGATCCTGCGCGGCCGCATCCTGGTGTCGTGACGCCTGGAGTAGGGGCGGGCTCCGCGCCGTCGGATGCTGTCGTGCTCTTCGACGGCCGCGATCTCTCGGGTTGGACATCCGGCAAGCAGCCGTGGAAGGTCGAGAACGGGTACGTCGAAGTCGTTCCCAACAGCGGTGACATGCGGAGCAAAGAGGCGTTCGGCGATGTCCAACTCCACGTCGAATGGGCCGCTCCCGCCGACGTCAGGAACCGCAGTCAGAACCGTGGCAACAGCGGCATCTTTCTGCAGGGCCGCTACGAGGTGCAGGTGCTCGACTCGTACGAGAACCCGACGTATGCGGATGGGCAGGCGGGCGCAATCTACGGGCAGTGGCCGCCGCTCGTCAATCCCGTGCGAAAACCCGGCGAGTGGCAGGCCTACGACATCATCTTCGAAGCACCGCGCTTCGAGGGCGAGCGACTCGTGAAGCCCGCTAACCTGACCGTTCTCCTCAACGGCGTGCTCCTGCACCACCGCAAAGAGCTGATCGGCGCGACCGTTCATCGCGCGCTCGCGAAGTACGCACCGCAGCCCGCCGAAGACGCGCTCGTGCTGCAGGACCATCAACAGCCCGTCCGCTTTCGCAACATCTGGATCCGGCGCCTCCGCGGCTACGACGGTCAGCCGTAGCTCGTAGGGGCCGCCTTCAGGCGGCCCGCAGCCGTAGTGTCCGGCTTTAGCCGGACCCCCCTGGATTGACTACACGTGTCGTCACGATTAGAATCCAGCGTGACGACATGAGTAGTCAGAAGCCCCTCAAATCGATCGGAGACCAGGAGCTCGCGCTGCTGCGCTTCGTCAGCGATGCCGGTCACGCCACCGTGGGGGAGGCCGCCGAGAGCTTCGGACAGCCGCGCGGCCTCGCGCGCTCGACGGTGTTGACGATGATGGAACGGCTGCGCAAGAAGGGACACCTGACGAGGCGTCCGCAGGAAGGGGTGTACCACTACTCGCCGCGCACCGCTCACCGCACGGCCGTGAAGCAGGCGGTCAGGCGCTTCGTCGATCGCACGCTCGACGGATCGATTGCGCCGTTCGTCGCGTACCTGGCCGAGCGCGAACAGCTCTCGGACGAAGAGCTCGCGGAGTTGGAGACGGTACTGGCCCGGCTGCAGAGTCAGCGCCGGAAACGACGATGACGATGACGGTTCCGGTCGTGGTCGCATCGTGGCTCTGGTGGGCCGCCGAACGCCTGCTCGCCGGTTCTCTGCGGGGCGCGTTGATCGTGATCGTCGTGTGGCTCGTCTGCCGTCGAATCGCGATCGTCCCAGCATCGGCGCGAGCGTTTCTCTGGTGGGCCGCATCGCTCGCGATGATGACATCGCTGCTGCCGCTGCCGTCGGTCCCGTTGCCGCTCTCGTCCGCACTGCCAATCGCTGTTTCGAACGTTGAGGACCTCGCCACGCCGCCGATCGGTTCTCAGGTGCCGTCAGAAGAAGCGGTTCCGCTGTGGTTGATCGCGGTGCTGGCGGTCTGGCTCGTGGGCGTGGCGGTTCAGACCTCCCGGCTGACAGTGGCTTTCGTGCGGTTGCAGCGCATCGTCCGAGGCTCGAGGCCGCTCGACCCTGAGGATGCGGACGTCGTCGATCGCCTGTCCGGTCTTCTCGGGTTGAAGAAGCCAGCCGTTCGCGAGTCGGATCGGATCGTCATCCCGATGGTCGTCGGCATGTGGCGCCCGACCGTGCTGCTCCCCACAGGCGGCATCACGGTGCTCTCGTCAGATGAACGGGTGATGGCGATCTGTCACGAGCTGGCGCACGTGCGCCGCGGCGATCTCGTGTTCGGGTGGGTCCCCGCGATCGCCGAGCGCCTGTTCTTTTTTCATCCGCTCGCGCGATTCGCGGCCCGCGAGTACGTCGCCGAACGTGAGGCCGCATGCGACGCGCTGGTCCTGCGCCTGATGGACATCGCACCGCGCGCGTATGGAGCGATGCTCGTTCACCTCGGCGTCGGCGGGTTCAGGCCCGCATTCACGGCCAACGGCTCGTCACCCTCGATGTCGTCACTCAGAAGGAGACTCGCGATGTTGAACGACCTGACCTCGTCTCGTACGCGTCGAGGCGCGTTCGCGCTGCTCGCGGTCGCGGCGCCGTTGATCGTCGTGCCGATGCACGTGACAGTGCAACGCACCGCTGCAGCGTCCACTCCGCGTGCGGCGCTTCAGCAGGCCGCTGAGCCCGTTGCGCCGTTGGAGCCCGTGGCTCCGCAGGAGCGCACGGCGAAGCCGCCGAAAGCCGCCGCTCCCGTTGCGCCGCCAAAGAAGGCCGGTCCTGATGATGAGAGGCGAGTAGAACAGGAGCAGCTACAAGCGGAGATCGCCTACCGGCGCGCCTCGGTACAGGACCTGGAGAAAGCGCTCAACCAGGTGCGTGCGGAACTGCGGGCGCTTCTTGCTCGAGACCAGGCGTCGCGCCTCCGCGATGCGTCGGAGATGCCCAGCGCGGTGCGTCGATTCTTGGAAGGCCCGCGCGAGCCGCAGCGGGCGGCGGAGCGCGAGCACACGGAAACGTTCCTCGAGATCCAGCTGAAGGCGCTGTCCGTCGAGCAGGAGAAGACGAGAGAGGCGCTGCGTCAGCTTTCGGATCAGGTCGAACAGATTCGCAGACAGCTCGAGGCTGCGCGCTCGGTCAAGCCTTAGTAACGGGTGCGGGCCGCCTGAAGGCGGCCCCGACGTAGTGCATCGTTCGTTGGGGGCCGCCTTTAGGCGGCCCGGTGCGGACGAACTCACCTATATACTCATGCCGCATGAGTACGGGCTGGCGCACGGTGCGAGCATTCACGGTCATCGGCACTGGGTGGATCGTCGCGATGTGTGCGGTGATTCAACTGGCTTCCGCCCAGGGACGCGGACAGGCAAGTCCCGCGGCACAGCCTCCGCCACCGACTGCAACCCCACAACAATACTCACGCGAACAGATTGAAGCCGGTCGCACACGATTTGCCTCGCAGTGCGGCTTCTGCCATGGCCGCGATGCCGCGGGCGGCGAAAGCGGCCCCGATCTGACGCGTTCGGCGCTCGTGGCCGGCGACGTTCGCGGCGATCGCATCGGTCCCGTCATTCGCTCCGGACGCGTCGACAAGGGGATGCCGGCGTTTACGCTCTCTGACACTGATCTCGCCGCGATCGTCGCGTTCGTTCACGATCAGAAGACGTTGGCCGACGCGGCGACCGGCGGCCGGCGCGCAGTCGATGTCGCCGATCTGCAGACAGGCGACGCCGTGGCGGGGAAGCGATATTTCGACGGCGCCTGCGGGCGATGCCACTCCGCGAGTGGCGACCTCGCGGGTATCGCGGGCCGTCTGCAAGGCCTCCCGCTGCTGCAGCGCATGCTCAATCCGTCCTCAGGACGCGGCGTCGGCCCCCGTGGAGTGCCGACGATCACGGTGACGACGAAGACGGGTCAGGTTGTGACGGGGAAGCAGGCGTATCGCGACGAGTTCACGATCGCGCTGACCGACACGTCGGGCTGGTATCACTCGTGGCCGACATCGCAGGTGAAGTTGACGGTCGATGATCCGCTGCAGGCACACGTCGATCAGCTCGCGAAGTACACCGACGCAGACGTGCACAACGTGCTGGCGTACTTGCAGACGTTGAAATGATCGCGCTCAGCGCGTTCGGACGTTGTAGGCGGGGTGCCGCTCTGTGGACCCGGCGGGGGCGACGATGAAGACTCTGTTAGCTAGTTGTTCGATCGCGTTCGGGAGCGTAGTGTTCTTGTCCGCCCAGGGTCTCGATCCGTCGACGCTGCTCAATCCTCCCGTCGACACCTGGCCCACCTATCACGGCGACTACTCGGGGCAGCGTCACAGCCGGCTCTCGCAGATCACCCCGGACAACGTCCGGCAGATGACGCTTGCGTGGGCGTTTCAGACGAATCAGACGCAGCAGATCAAGGCGACGCCGATCCTGGTGAACGGCGTCATCTACGTCTCCACACCCGACAACGTGTGGGCAGTCGATGCGCGATCGGGCCGGCAGATCTGGCGATACACCTATCCGACGAACGAAGGTTTCCACATCGGACACCGCGGCGTGGCGGTCTACAAGGACATGGTGTATCTCACGACCCCCGACGCGCATCTCGTCGTGCTCGATGCGAGAAACGGCATGGTGAAGTGGACCGCCGTCATCGCGGATGCCAAGCGGGGGTACTGGTCGACCAACGCACCGCTCGTGATCCGCAATCACATCATCGTTGGGGTGTCGGGTGACTTCGACAACCTGCCTGGCATTCTCAAGTCGTTCGATCCTGAGACCGGTGCGGTGCAATGGACGTTCAACAGCACGCTGCCGCCGGATGCGCCCAACGCACAGAGCGGCGGCGCGACCGGCGGGCAGATGTGGATGACCGGCACGTACGATCCGGCGCTCAATCTGCTGTACGTCGGCACCGGAAACCCCACCCCGGTTCTCAACGGTCCGATTCGCCCCGGCGACAACCGCTGGACCTGCAGCATCGTCGCGCTCAATCCGGACACGGGCTCGCTGGCGTGGGGATTCCAGGCGTCGCCGCACGACACGCACGACTGGGATGCCGCCGAAGTTCCGGTGCTCGTCGATGCCACCTTCAACGGCGCGCCGCGCAAGCTGTTGTTGCAGGCGTCGCGCAACGGCTACTACTTCGTGCTCGATCGCGCGACCGGCAAGAATCTTCTGACGACACCGTTCGCGGCCGTGAACTGGGCCAAAGGCATCGACGCGGAAGGGCGGCCGATTCCGCTCGAGGACAAAGAGCCGGCGCGCGATGGCCGTCTCGTCTCACCCGACGAAGGCGGTGGCACGAACTATCGATCGCCGAGCTTCGATCCCGCGACCGGTCTCTTCATCGTCAGCGCGTCCGATGCGTACGGCATCTACTTCTTCAAGCAGGAACACGGGAAGTACGGGTGGGCCGGTGCCGATTACGGCGTGCACGCGCGCGGAGTCCTGCGTGCGCTCGACTATCAGACCGGAAAGCTCCGGTGGAGCCACGATCTCCACGGTGGTGCAGGCACCGCTGGTGTGCTGACGACTGCCTCCGGCGTTACGTTTACTGGAGACTCCGTCGGAAGCGCGATCGCGCTGCGCACGAGCGACGGTTCAACGCTCTGGCACTCGGGCATCGGCCGCGTCGGCAATTCGCCGATTACGTATGAGCTGGATGGAAAGCAGCATGTGATCTTCGGGGGCGGCAGCGCGTTGTATTCGTTCGCGCTGCCGTAGGGCGTCCGCCTTCGGCGGACGTGGGGTCGCTCACGTTGTTCGCGATGGGGCCCCTTCGCTGTAGGGCCGGAGCGCGCTCGCGCAGATCATAGGGGCCTGACCGGTCGCACCGACCAGCCCCACCGGCCCAAAGGCCGGCCCTACCGGTCCCGAAGGGACCGGGCCAATTGAGGTACGCCATGAAATCCAGTACGACTCGCATCCTCACCACGCACGCGGGCAGACTCGATGGTCCTCCAGAGTACCGGGCGATGGGACGCTCGCTGTTTACCGGCGCGCAGCCCGACGTGGCGGCACTCCAGGCCGCGGTTCGCACGGCGATGGTGGACGTCGTTCGCAGGCAAGCGGCTGCGGGTATCGACGTCATCAGCGACGGCGAGATCGGCAAGATGGGATTCGGGCTCGCGTACTACGGGAAGCGGTTGAGCGGCCTCGCGAGTCGCGAAGTCAAGCCGGGGGAGCCCGGCTGGATGTCGATGCGAACCGGCGAGCGGATCGAGTTCGCCGAGTTCTATTCGGAACTCCAGTGGCCGGCGCCGCGCGAGCGCGTGGTGGTGACCGGCGCGATCAAGTACATCGGCCAACAGGAGGTCCAGCGCGATCTGCAGTTGTTCCGCACGTCGCTCGCGGAGGCGGGCGTCACCCCCGAAGACACTTTCATGTGCGTCCTCGCACCCGGCTGGCTCGAGCACTTTTTCTACAACGAGTATTACGAAAACGATGAGGACTACCTCTTCGCGCTCGCCGACGCGATCAGGCACGAATACAAGGCGATCGTCGACGCCGGCTTCGTGCTGCAGATCGACGATCCGGCGCTGCCCGATACCTACGACATGATCGTGCCGGCGCCGAGCATAGAGGAGTACCGGAAGTTCGCCGAGGTGCGGGTCGAAGCGGTGAACCGAGCGCTCGAAGGGATCCCGCAGGATCGCGTTCGCTATCACATCTGCTGGGGCAGCTGGCACGGTCCGCACACCCACGATCTACCGCTGGAGCACGTGATCGATCTGATGCTGCGCGTGCGCGCGGGCGCCTATTCGGTCGAAGCCGCCAATCCTCGGCACGAACACGAGTGGAAGCTCTGGAAACGCGTGCCGCTGCCGCCCGATGCGCTGCTCATTCCCGGCGTCGTCAGCCACGCGACCAACGTCGTCGAACATCCCGAGATCGTTGCCGACCGCATCGTGCGTTTCGCGAACGTCGTCGGACGCGAGAGGGTGATCGCCGGCACGGACTGCGGTCTCGGATTCAGGGTCCATCCGCAGATTGCATGGGCGAAGTTGAAGGCGCTTGCGGACGGGGCGGCCCTCGCCTCGCAGCAGCTGTGGGGCTCATAGGGGCCGGCGCTTCGCGCCGGTAGGGCGGCGCGCTCGGTTCGCCGTAGGGCGCGCCTTCGGCGCGTGGGGCGAGCGCTCCGCGCTCGTAGGTCGATGGGGCCGCTTCGCGGTCGGGCTGCCCAAAATGGATATCCCAACCAGGTCGCGTAAGCGACCCGGCCCCACTAGGCGCGAATGCGCCCAGCCCCACTGGTTGCGAAGCAACCAGCCCTACCGGTCGCGAAGCGACCGGCCCTCGAGGTCTAAGCGCCCCGCAAGTCGTAACAGAGCAGCCTGGGCCCATTCACCCGCGTCACGTCCCTCGTGTTCTGCACCACGTAGAGCAAGCCGCGGCTGAGCACCGGCAGACTCCACGATTCGCGCGCGGGGAACAGCCATGCGCGTGAGATCTGTCTGTAGCCTTTCGGCGTCAGCTCCAGCCAGAGGAGATGTCCGAGCTCTCCGAGACAGAGAAACGCGCCGTCGACAGCGAGCAGCGAACCGCGGTAGGTGCTGACGTCCTGCGGCCGTCCATTCAGTGTGTCGCTCCATTCGGGCATCTCGCGCCAGACGACCCTGCCGGTTGCGACGTCGAGGCAGGCCAGCGACGCATCGGGTTCGTTGCGGCCATCGAAGCCGTACAAATAGCCGTCGCGATAGATCGGGGTGTTGAAGTGCAGTCCGAATTCCTGCGTGGTCCACACGACGCGGTGAGTGAAGTCAGGACGGATCTCGATGAGCGCGCCGCCGGTGCGATAACTGGCGGAGACGAACACCTTGTTGTCGAAGATGACCGGACACGACGCGTTGACCGATTCGTAGCTGCGGCTGCGCCACGGGAACGAGAAGTCGACTTTGCCGTTCGCGGGATCGATCGACATCAGGCCACCTGCAGGCGGTTCCGACTCGCCGCCGGCAAACACGAACACGCGACGCTTGCCGTGCACGATCGACGGTATCGGTGACGCATAGCTCGGCCCCCATTCGGTTCCCGCGCGCCACACTTCCTTCCCTGATCCCGTGTCGAACGCGGCAACGCAAGGGCCGCCGGGTGCGCCCACGTTCACGATGAGCAGGCGCCCTTCGACGAGCGGCGTCGAGGCCGTGCCGAAGAAGTCCTGTGGCACCTTGTAATCAGTGCGGAGGTCGCGCTTCCACAGCACCATGCCCGAGGCGATGTCGAAGCAGTGGAGCTTGCCTTCGGCTCCGATCGTATAGACGCGCGTTCCGTCGATCACCGGGCTCGCGCGCGGCCCGTTGTTGTAGCCGTAGCGATCCTCGAAGACCGTTCCGTACTTGAACTGCCACTTGCCCGCGCCGGTCTCGGCGTCCATGCACTCGACGACTTCCTCATCGCGCACGCGGTGAATGAACATGAGCCGCCCATTCGCGATCGCGGGCGACGAGTAGCTCGTGCCTTTTGGGAATTCCCAGACGAGCGGCGGCGGGAGCGTGCGGCTCAACTTCGTCTCGGTCGAGACCGCGTTGTGCGTTGGCCCGAGGAACGAGGTCCAGTCGTGCGTCACCGCGCCTGCGGGCAGCGGTTTTGGTTTCGCGAGGACACGAGTCTGCGCAAGCCCGAAGCCAGAGAAGAGCGGCTGCGCGAGAAGCGATTGGATTAAGGCGCGGCGACTGACTTGAAGCATGCCAGACGCATTGTAGGCGGAGCCAGCACCCTGCGTCCCTGCACCTCAGCGATCTCTGCGAGAGAAGACACGCCTCAGGGCTTCGACTTGCACCCGCCAGTGGCACAAATCTCGTTGAGTACGTTTGACAACCGGATGCCTGCTTCCATCAGCCGTTGTTCGACGATGGCGACGTTGCTCTCGAGATACGACGACGTGATCAGGACCGGCTTGATTCCTGTGGCGCAGTCACCCGAGGTCGTCTTGTACGCCGGGATGCCCAGCTTCTGATAAATCGCCGATCTCGCGATCCCGTGCGACTCGCGCGCCCAGTCGACGGGTGTGCCTTGCGACACAACGGCGCCGCTCTTGAAACGTTTGAACAGTGCAGCCGCGGTCGCCTGTTCGCTGCCACCGTGCGCGTTCATCGCCGTGAGCACCGTGTCGATGTCCCATGCGATGTGCAGGTCCGTCGTGTTCGCGTTGCCGTCGTCGTGGACGATCGGCTTGGCGAGCGGCACGCAGCCGCCGCCCCGATCGCCGTTCCAGGCCGCGTGCAGCGGCTGATGAACGTCGCCGACGAAATGAACGAGGAACGCCAGCTCCTGCGAGGTCATCGCTCGCGGCGGGTCGGGCGGTGCCAGCAGGGCGAAGCCGTTCTGATTCGTCTGCAGCCGATTCCGCATCTCGTCGATCCGATCGATCACGCAGTCGTGATTCGCGCAGTGGCCGGCGATCGAGAAGGGCGTCGAGATCGGCACGTTGATGAAGTGCCACTTCGCGGTGCCCGTCGTGCCCCGATCGATGCGGTCCGGCCAGATCGCGGCGGTTGCCATCGCGTTTTCGAGCGCCGCATCCGTGGTGAGGCCGAGAATCGCTCGGAGCTTGTTGCGGGTCGTCTGCGACACGTTCTTCGTGGCGATGCGCGCGACGATGCGGTGCCCTTCGCGTCCCCAGGCGTGGCTTGGCTGCGGGACGAGCAGGGCTGCGATCAGCGTGAAGACAACGGCGGGGCGACGAAGTGAAGGGGGCATGCTCGATGCTGCGCGCACGGATGAGAAGAGCGCAAGGAAAAACCGCATGAGCCATGACGTCAGCCGCGCGGCCGTGGTAGGTTCACTGCTATGCAGCTTCAAGGTGCAGTGCTCTTCGTCAGGGATCTCGAGCGGATGGCCGCCTTCTACCGTGACGTGCTCGGACTGACGCCGATCGCGGAGGGGCGCTCCGAGGTCTGGGCGCCATTTGATGCAGGGGGCGTCCGATTCGGCCTGCACGTGACCCCGCGCGAGCGGCTGGGCGACGTCGACGCGTCAGCGGCGCCGAAGCCGCGCGAAGGCAACCCACTCCGCCTCGACTTCCTCGTCCCGGACGTCGAGAGCGAGGTCGCGCGGCTCGAAGGGCTTGGCGTATCCGTCCTGCGTAAGCCCTGGGGTGCATGCCACGGAGTCGATCCCGAGGGAAATGTCTTCGGACTGGGCAGCGTATAGCCTCCGTTCCTGACTTCGTGATCTTCGTGGCCTGAAATCCGCCGTTTCTCTCAGTGTCCTCCGTGGTTGTGCCGCGGCGGTAGAATCACGGATGCCGCACTGCCCGCGTGCGGGGAGGAACTCATGAGAAGGTTCGTCACAATCGGACTTGCCCTCGGCGCCGCCATCGGCTTGGCGCAGCCGGTGCTCGCGCATCACTCGTTCGCGGCTGAATTCGACGACAAGCAGCCGCTCAAGCTGACCGGCACCATCAAGAAAGTCGAATGGACCAACCCGCACATCTGGTACTTCGTCGACGTGAAGAACCCGGACGGCACCACGACGACGTGGGCGCTATCGGGCGGCGCGCCGGGACAGTTGATGCGCCGTGGCATCCGGAAAGAAGCGCTGGTCGTCGGTGCGGTCGTCAACGTCGAAGGATTCCGAGCGAAGGACGGCTCGCACAACGGCTTCGGTCGCAGCGTGACGTATCAGGACGGCCGCAACGTGTTCACGGCGAACCCGCAGGATCAGCAGTCGACACCGGCGGCAAAGTAAGCGCGAGGATCACCATGATGCTTCGTCTGTCACGATCGCTGTTGTTGTCGCTCGCCGTGGGCGCGCTGATCACCTACGTGCCGATCTCCGCGCAGAACGCGTCGACGGCAAAGCCCGCAGCAGGCGCAACGGCGACTCCGCGGACCGCGGATGGCAAACCTGATTTCTCCGGGACGTATCAGTGGCCAACGTATCTGCCCGGCCAGGAGCGCGGCCGATCGGCCGCGACGATCTTCGACAAGAAGAACTTCACGCCGCTCAAGCCTGGCGGCGAGCCGTTCTTCGAGCCGCGCACCGGCGACCCGCGTCACGACGAGCCGCGCGACTTCTGCATGCCGGCTGGTTTTCCGGCGAGCATCCTCTCCGGCAATGCCATGCAGTTGTTCCAGACGAAGAACTACCTCGTGATGGTGCACGAGTTCCAGCGCAACACGCGCATCATCCCGCTCGACGGCCGCAAGCACCGCGAAGGACTCGAGCCGATGTACGACGGCGATCCGGTGGGAAAGTGGGAAGGCGACACGCTGGTGATCGATACGACCAATTTCAAGCGCTGGGCGCTCGACGATCACCATTACACCGATCCGAACGAGTTCCGCATGCACAGCGACGCGCTGCACACGACCGAGCGGCTGCGCTGGAAGAGCCCGACGGCGATCTCCTACACGATCACGATTGACGATCCCAAGATCTTCACGAAGGCCTGGTCGCAGGAGTTCGAGATCATCGCCAAGCCCGAGTGGGACAAGGACGGCCTCTTCGAGTACGTGTGCCAGGAGAACAATCGTTGCCCCGGGGGGAAGTGCTCGGAGGGGAAATAGGGCAGGTGGGGCGCGCGCTTCGCGCGCGTAGGGCAGGTGGGGCAGTCCGCCTTCGGCGGGACACTAGCTCGGTCTGAAGCTGGAACCACGAACCGGTCCATTCGAGGTCCTCGTGATCGACTCGGTGGAGATGCCGACGCCCGACTAGTACTCGACGGCTCCGGATCGATCGTTCCTGAGCCTGCCTGTTTCTTCACACGTGGTCTGAATGCGGCACTTCGACACGCTGATGTGACGGGGTCATCGGGCCGAATACCTTTTGAGGGCTGTGAAACGATGATGATGCGCAAGACGATCGTGTGCCTCGCGGTCGTTCTACTGACCGGCGGCTGCGGTGATAACGGAACCGGACCGTCATCGCAGATTCCCAGTGTGGCCGGCAGCTACTCAGGCACGACGAGCTTCGTGTTCCCGGACCTCGGAATCTCCGGCTCGTGCCCGACGTCGACGGCCGTTACGCAGAACGGCGCCACGATCAACATCGCGCCGATCATGCTCGGCGGCCAGTGTGGCAACCTGAGTCTTCCAGTAGGACAGACGACCATCGATGCCACCGGATCGCTCGTGCAGGAGTCGGGCACCACGACCGACCCGTCATGCGGCGTCTACACCTACACGATCAGCGGCGGTTTCTACGGAAAGGAACTTCGTATCTCGACGATGCTCAAGTCTTCGGGCTGCCCGAACATGAGCATGACCATCAGCCTGACGCGCTGAGCGCGTACGTAGAGGCCGCCTTCAGGCGGCCTTGTCCGCTACTGCGATTCGTTGCCTGCGGCGTCGTTCAGCCGCTTGAGCTCTTCGAGCTCCTTCATCACCCGCTCGTGCACGCGTCGGGCCTGCCATTCGCGCCACGCGCCCCTGATGCCGTTCACGATCGTCCCGGGATCCACGCTGCCACTGATCAGCGGTGTCGAGAATTCCTGCGGGGTCATCATCCGGAGCATCTCCTGATGGGAGATCGCGCCGCGGGAAGGAGTGGGCGTTAGATCCGGGGTCGGCTGCCACGGCGGCGCCGGTGCGGTCTCGGTGACGCCACCTCGGAAGCGCGGTCGACCTTCATCGTCGACAGTGAACGACTGCGGATCAGTCGGCCACCATTCGCGTGCGATGCGGTCGGCAGATTCGGTGATGGGTCCGGGCGCAGGAGGTCGGGTCTTCTCCTGGGCGTGCAGATTTGTGGAGAAGAGGCTCAGTCCGATGGCGAGTAGAGCCAGCCGCCTCACAACGATTTAGACCCCGTCCGGCCGCGATTGGCCGTCCATGGACCCAGTATCGCACGCAGAGCGGGTCGAGCGTTTACCGCCCCGTTACAGGGTCAACACCCGGCTCCTGAGATAGTGGACAAACGTCGGGACCACGACTGAATTCCGCGGCACTAACCCTCGACCTCAGCCACCGTGCAGGCTTCGAGAAATGCTCGGCGTCGCGTGATCAAGAAGAAAAGCGGTACACACACGGCGAGCACTGAAATCACCATCCCGATCCCAATGAACGACGTGGAAAGAGCAGGGACAGGCGCCTCTGGGTAACCCATTTGCTGCATGGCAACCTGCATTCGTTCTATAGATCCGGGCAGGATGACAGAAGTGATGGTACTAAGGAGATAGAAGCCATAGAGAGCCACTGCCAGGGTGTGCGCCTGAAGACGCCATCGCAACATTCCGATGCCAGCCACGAGATTGACGACACCGAATGGAATGAGCACTAGTCGTGCAGTCCACCCGGTGAACAGCATCCCGAACATAAACACCGGGTAGGATGCAAACACAGTGACACCGGCAAACAAGCCGCCAATAGTCAGAAGCCAGGCAATGATCGTGACACTGAGCGGGCCGCGCCGTGGCGTATCGATTTCGGCCCCGGTCTGGAATAGCTCATTAACACTCCGTCGAGTGAGGTAATACAGCCACCAGATGGAGAGTCCGAGCAGCAATAGCCAGATCACGGCGAACATCACAAGAACACCGGTAAGAATGCCTTGGGGCGGTGCTTGTCCCGGAGTCGCCATTTGCGGAGCGAGTAAAGTCCCGATGGTCGTACCGATCATTCCCGTGACGGAGAAAAGGGCAAGCAAGCAGGCAAAAACGAGAAAGCTTATGCGCGCCCAGTTCTTGAGCATGAACAATGCGATGGCGGAGACGATTCCGAAAATGCCGAAACCGACTAAGACGACCGCTTCGGCTATCAGGACCCTCGGTATGTTGATCGGTGGTGTTGGGCTGCCTGCAGGCAATGGGTTTGCCCGCATCCCACTCACCGTCACGACCAGAAGTATTCCAATCAAGATCGTGACGAGACTCCCAACGATGGCAATGATCCCCGAAGCAATAACTCCGCCGGTTCTTCGCATGGGATGGACTCCGGTCGCGGGGATTATAACCCTCGGTTCTCAGTCGGACGTTCAATGGAATCGATGACAAGTCCTTCGATGGGTGACATCGTGGACTCGAGCGTGAGCTATGCCGAGGAAGACGCGATGAAGGGCACGTCTGAGGCCTCGGCGAACGCGTTCGATGCGGAGCGCGACACGCCAAAAAATGTTGGGGCTATCGGGTGCGCGCAACTCTTCGAAAGGTCGAGTCACACCGACCGGTCACACTGGCCCTGAATCGAGCGAGTCTTCCGGCTGCGACGACTTACGTACCACTGAACCCAACCGTGGTGACAACAGCGCGCACTGTTGGGGAGACGACACCACGAACGCGAAAGCGCCGATCAGAAAAGGGCGAGGGTCCATGTTTCGCGTCCGCGAATGCTCCGATTGCCGCTCCAATGCCGCCGCCGAGACTCGCAGCTCCTATGTACGACGAAGTACAATCGTAATCGCAACCAAAAGCCAAAAACAGGCCACCCGCAGCGCCGATCGCAGCGCCGATGATCGCTCCCTTTCTGTTGCAGCAGCCGTGTCGCGATTGTGGGGGTGACTGTGAGCCGAAGCCACCAGGTTGAACAGATACGGACACCCATCGATCCTGAGACGGGTCAACTGCGGGTCGCTGTGATTCCTGCGCGTAAGTCCAGTTCGCGGTCGCGCAGCACACGGCGATCGCGAGAATCAAAGTGCATCGTATCGACGGGCAATCAGTTTGCTTCAAGCGCGCTAGCCGCATGATCCTCCGAAGACAATCGTCGATGTGCCGCGGAACAATGTCACCATGATCCCATGGCGAAGCAGCGTCCATCATCGCATCGAGTATCGCTTTGAGTCCGGGCCATTGTTGCCGTAGACCACGCCGATCACATGCCTGCATTGAGTGACGGGGGCTCGGGGGGATATCACTGGGATCGCGACCTGTCACAAACCGAGCGTCACAAGTTGTAACATGTCAGCATGGCATGGCTGCTCGGATTACTCGGCTTATTCGGATTACTTCTTGAGCCGATCTTCTGGGAAATCTTCGGTCCTCGCCATGAGCCACCGCGCACAGACTTGACCGTCCTCGGCGACATTAATCCCAAGCGCAACTAGCCGCTCCTTCACGGGCGGTGCCGATGATGTAGATCATCAGCACATCAGCACACGCGTTCACACTGGAGCGCATGCACGCCGCACCGTCTCTCAGCGATTACACCGACATCCAATTGCAGCGTGTGTACACAGGTGCCTTTGCCCGACTCTGTTGTTTTCTAGAATTGTGCGGTCGTTGAGTGGTCCGTTCACGCTCATGCACGCGGCCGCACGCGTTCTCGCGAAATGGCCTCTTCAGTGCACCGGGAAGTGGACGTTCGCAGTATCTTCCGCGAATGCGGCTGAACACCTGCGTGGTCTCGCTCGCAATGGGAGTCTTCCTCCTGTCCGGCCCTGGCGCCAATGCGCAGCCGGCGAGGGCCTGGGAAATCGAAGTTCATGGCGGCGGCGCGGTGCCCTCGACGCCGCTGGACGGCACCGGAGAGTTGCCGCCGGAGCAGGCGCTGGTGCCTCCCAACTCGACTCGGCCCGTGTCGTCGTGGTACTTCGGCGACGGCACGCGTCAACTGAACCTCCTCGCCAGCGTACGCCGGACCGCGCCACTCGTGCCCCTGGACAGCACTCTCCAGAGCTCGATCGTGGAACGTCCCTCCGCGGGCGTGTTCGGCGTGCGCGTCTCACGCCGCATCAGCACTCGCATATCCGCGGAGCTGTCCATCGACTCTGCAGCATTCGCGGTCTCGCTCACTGACGATGCGCGATTGGCTCTCGAAGCCAGCCATGCCAGCTTTGTCACGGCACTGGGCGATTTCTTCACGCTACCCATGGGATCGAGGACGGTGAACTCGACGCTCGCCATCTCCGAAGGCGACGCCCGTCAGATCGTGACCACCGGCGCCGTGCGGTTCGACCTGATGCCGGATCGACGCTGGACGCCGTATGTGATCGGCGGACTCGGAGTGAACTCAACACAAGCAGACGACGTGCGCGCCGTGTTGACCGGCACGTACGAGGTGGTGCTGAGCAACCTGCCGCCTACGCCGGCGACGTTCAGCCAGGCAGACACGCTGACGCTGACCTCGCACGTCGATTCGGCGCTGGTCTGGTTGTTCGGCGGTGGAGTGCGCCTGCCTCTCGGCGATCGGTGGGGACTGCGTGTTGACGTCCGCGATTGGGTCCAGCGCAACAGGGTCACGACACACGTCTCGGCGGCGCCCACACTGCTGCCACCGTTCTCGTCCACCACCTTCGGCGCACAGGTCTCCGACAATCCTCCGCTGATCTTCAGCGGCAGGCCCTCGGTGACCTCCACGTTGAGTGTGCCGATCACCGACTTCGTCACGTTCTCAGGCGACGGCGCGGCCCATCAACTGAGCGTGACGGTCGGCGCGTCCTGGCGTTTCTAGGCGCCCGTGCTCGACCTCCGCTCATGCACTCGCCGAGCGGAAACCCGCATGCGACTGGCGCGCGCCTCGACGCGATGGAGGCCAGAGCCGGATTCACACAGTTTTCACACGCGGGCACGTCTGAGGCCTCGGCGACCGGGTCGATGTGGCCGTCGAAACATCACCTAACGCTTTGAAATGAGAGGTAATGCGGAAGCGGGGACTCGAACCCCGATGGCCTTGCGGCCACTAGCTCCTGAGAATCACGCGTAGAGGGACAGGCGGGGACTCACACAGACTTTCCGAGACATTTTGATCAGTCGCGGATCGTCTGTCCCCTCCTGTCCAACCTTGTCCCCGTTCTATCCGCACAGTTTCCGCACAGCCATCCGCACACCCGAGCCCTACTAGCCGCCGGGGAAAGCTCCACAAAATTTTTCAAAATACTGCACGCCGGTTTGGCGGAAAACCGGTGCGACGATGTTGCGCATGCAGATGCGCAAGTTCGGACAAGTCGTACGCGATGCGCGTGTGCGTCACGGCTGGTCACAAGCGGTGCTCCACGTTCGCAGTGGAGTCAGCATCGGCGACATCAGTCGCGTTGAATGCGGCCGTCTCGCGCCCTCGCGCCAACAAATGGCACGACTCGCCGAAGCGCTCGACCTCCCGAGCACGGATACCGACGTGACCGTACGCACCCGTAGGTAAGTCGATGGCTGTTACCTACAGGCTGCCCGCGACCGTCGAGACGCACGACCCCGACGAGTGGTTGAAGCTGAGAGAAGCGGCACGCGAAGCCAAGACGTCTGAGAAGACGCTGCGCCGCATGATTGCGGCCGGCTTGCTGAAACACGCGCGCGTCGGCGCTGGTAGGGGACGCATCCGTATACGTCGCTCGTGGATCGCGGAGGCGATGACGCGCGGCTGACCGTTACAGACGAACGCCGCGGAGGCCGAGAACCCCCGCGGCGCGAAAGGTTGGGACCGATGACCGAACCGACCGAACCGACCACCAACCTAGCACAGGATCAGATCATCGCGCAGCAGCGCGAGGTGATCGCCGAACAAGCCGACGTCATCGCCGCGCAGCGGGCGCTCATCCGCAATCAAAGCGCTGACCTCCAGACCACGCGCGGGCTCGTCGAGCACACGTTGAACGAGTTGGCCGCGGCACGCGCCGCGCATGACACGACGAAGGACGCCATCGGCATCATCACGAAAGAAGCGGCGTAACGGATGCCCGACGATCTGCTCGTCGCGGTGCGATTGGCGTGGGCCGCGGGGTTGTGCGTCCTGCCGGTACGGCCCGATGGATCGAAAGCACCGGACGTCGCGACGTGGACGGCGTTTAAACACACGCGCCCGACCCTCGACCAGATGAAGGCGTTCGATTTCGCCACCCGTGTCGGCTATGGCGTGATCGCAGGCCCGGTATCCGGTCACCTCGATCCGTGGGACTTCGATGATCGCGCGACGTTCGATCAATTCGTGATCACCGCCGAGACGAGCGGCCTCGGGGACGTGGTGCGCCGCATTCGTAACGGGTACGAGGACACCTCGCCCGGCGGCGGCGTGCGGTGGCTCGCGCGCTACGACGCGGCGGCCACGTTCACCGACACGATCTTGGCGCGGCGTCCGTGGCGTGACGGGGACCCATCGTTTAAACAAGCGTCCGGCGTCATCACGTTGATCGAGATCACCACGTTCTCGATCTTGGCGCCGAGTAACGGGGCGACGCATCCGAGCGGCCGACCCTACGTGCACGTCTCCGGTGGCTTCAGCACGATCGCGCGCTACACCGTCGAGGAACGGGCCGCGCTCTTCGATCTCGCGCGCAGCTTCGATGAGATGCCGCGACGGCCGCACGAATCGACGACCGCGGCACGGACTGAGCCGAGCGGTCGGCGGCGACCCGGCGACGATTACAACCAGCGCGCCACATGGCCCTCGGTCCTTGAGCCTGCGGGCTGGCGGTACGTGTCCACGCGTGGGGATGTCGCGTACTGGCGCCGGCCCGGTAAGACCGCGGGCGTGAGTGCGACGACGAACTATGGTGGCGCCGATCTGTTCTACGTGTTCACCAGTGCGACCGCGTTCGATCCCGAGCGCAGCTATTCGAAGTTCGCGGTCTATACCGTCCTGCAGCACGGCGGCGACTTCGCCGCGGCGGCGCGCGCCTTGTCGCACGAGGGGTATGGCCGGCCCGATGATCCCGCGCCGACGACGCCGCCGGACGCTTCGACCGCCGATCCGACCGTGTGCCCCGTGTGTGGGCGCGACAGCTGTACCGATCATCTCCCGCCGACGCCGTTGGCGGCGACGGTCAGCACGTTTACACGCTGGCTGTGTCTGACTGACCCGATCCCGTTGTATGCGATTGCGGCCACGCTCGTCGCGAACCGCGCGATCGGCGATCCGATTTGGCTGCTGCTCGTGTGCGCGCCGAGCAGTGGCAAGACCGAACTGCTGACCGCGGCGACCGGGCTCAAGTTCGTGGTGTCGGCGGCGAAGGTGACGGAGGCGAGCTTGCTCTCGGGCACCTCGGCGCGCGAGCGCAACAAACACGCGACCGGCGGGCTGCTCCGGCAGATCGGCGACTTCGGCGTGCTGCTCTGCAAGGACTTCGGATCGGTGTTGTCGCAGCACTACGACACCCGCAGCGAAGCGATGGCCGCGTTGCGCGAAATCTACGACGGCGAGTGGCACCGTCCCGTGGGGACCGATGGCGGCAAGGTCCTGACGTGGCGTGGCAAGTGCGGCGTGATTGGCGGCGTGACCCCGGCGCTCGATCAGCACGCGCAAGTGATGGCCGCCCTCGGCGATCGGTTCGTGCTGCTCCGGCTGCCCGAGGCCGATGTCGAGGCGTTCGGGGCCGCGGCGCTCCACCATGGCGCACACGAACAGCGGATGCGCGACGCGTTACGCGCCGCCCTGGCGGGGCTCGTCCAATCCGCGGATCCGACCCGCGTGCACCGCGCGTTTACACACGACGAGGAGCAGAAGCTGATTCGATTGGCGGCGTTCACCGCCCGCGCGCGGACTGCGGTCGGTCGCGA
This sequence comes from Vicinamibacterales bacterium, assembly GCA_036407095.1. Classification (GTDB taxonomy): domain Bacteria; phylum Acidobacteriota; class Vicinamibacteria; order Vicinamibacterales; family UBA2999; genus Gp6-AA40. The sequence continues at coordinate 105,123 of DASWZV010000172.1, forward strand.
CGGCTACTCGCACGAGATCACGTATCTGCCCCAGGTCGAAGGACCGGGCCGACTCGTGAAAGCGTACGCGCGGCTGCTCGGCGCGTTGGAGGCCATCGGCTGCGACCCCGACGACGCGTGGCAGACCATCACGCGCATGGCCCGCGACTCGGTCCCCGCACTGCGCCTGCGCGTCATCCGCGAACTGCTGGCGCACGAGACTCCCACGCGCACCGCGGCGATCGCGGCGGCGATCCAGACGGCGACGAAGACCGCGGCGCGGCATCTCGAAGACCTCTCGATTCTGAAGATCGCCGTGCGCAGCAAACTCAACGACAAGCCGAACTCGCCGGATCTGTGGATCGCGTCGGCGTGGCTTCGCCAATATTTCCCCTCACTGAAAAGTGACTCACTGAAAAGTGAGTCCGATAAATCCATCCACCAGCCAGATCCAGATCTAAAGGAGGTTGGAGACGGCTGAGGTGAGCGCGAACACCAGTGGGGGTGTGAGGTTTCGATCCCACTTTTCATCGTGACGAGCAAAGGAGTGTGCACCGATGACGACGAAGAAAGCGCCAGCGTTTAAACGAACAAAGGTCACAACCACGGCCACGCACATCGAGACCCTGAAGATCGAGAAGAAGGGAACAACGAAGCCGCCGTTTACAAAAGAGCCGTCGCACGAGTCTACGTTTAAACACGAGCACCAACCTCCGCGAGAGCAACAGCCGTCGCACGAGACGCCAGCGTTTAAACACGAGACGCGCGAGCAGTGGCTCGAAGCGGCGGTCGCGGCGATGGTGCCGTGGTTCGCGGCGATTGCCACGCCGTTGCCGTCGCGCATCCGCGTGAGTACCGGATTCCCGACCGGATGGTCGCGCAAGCACTTGAACGAGAACCGCACGATGGGACAGTGTTGGGCACAGAACGTCGCCGCCGATGGGGTGAATCAAGTCTTTGTGACGCCGCTCCTGGATGACCCCATCGCGGTGCTCGCGGTCTTGGTCCACGAACTCGTGCACGCCGCGGTCGGCTGCGAGGTGGGCCATCGTCGCCCGTTTGCGACGGCGGCGAAAGGGATCGGCCTCGTTGGTCCGATGAAATCAACGTCGCCCAGTCTCGATCTCGCCGCCCGACTCCTCGTGCTCGTCGAGGAAGACCTTGGCCCGTATCCCCACGCGAAACTGACGCCGACGATTCGCAAGCGACAGGGCGTACGCAATCGATTGATTCAGTGTGTGCCGTGTGAATTCAAGTTGCGCGGCGCCCGGGAGTCGCTGCTCCGCGTCGGTATCCCGACGTGTCCCGGCTGCGGCGCGGTGATGGTTCCCGATTTTCCGCTCGACATCGACGATGACGCGAGCCACACCGCGGCGTGATGTTTAAACGCAAGGAGGAATGACCGATGACCATTACGAATATGCCGCCGAGCAATGCCGCACTGGCCGAGGCCTGGGAGACCTGCCGCCGGAGTTTCCCGTACTTGAGTGAGCTGAACTGCCAACGGCTCGTCGCGATCCTCGGCATGATGCATGTCATGGACTACGACGAGGACGCGTGTGCAGCGGTGTTTCATCAGGTGACCGACGCGGATGGCATCATCAACATCGACGATCTGCAACGGCTAATCTCGGCGCGCGTCGGTGCGTACTTCGTCGAGCACGGATATCAGTCGGTCGCACATCGGCTGAACCGCCGAGAATAGTTGGAGTTGCAACCGTTCGGGGGAGTCGGGGGAGGGGGCAAGGCGCTGCGCGTGAGACCCCAAACCAGGACGGCAGGAACGCGCAGGATCGTCCGAATTCAAATCAACCGCGCTAGAAATCAAATGGTGAGGATTTGTGGCAGGGGTCAAGGGTAAGTCAGGGGGCCGTCGTCGCAACGCTGGCCGGCCGCCTATGCGTCCGGAAGTCCGGAGGCTCTACGGTCTGTCGCCGGTCAAGCCGGCGCCGATCATTGGGACCGCGGCCCTGGCGCCACCGTTGACCGAGCCGACCGATCCCCCGGCGCACCTGAGACCGGAGACGGCGGCGTGGTATCAGCACGTCTGCGAGACCTGGGAGATCACGCCATCGAAACGCCGGCTGCTCCAAGCGTGTTGCGCCGCGTGGGATCTGAGCGAGACGGCGCGCGAGACGATCGCGCGCGAGGGGATGACGGTGCGGACCGCCGATGGTGGCACGAAGGTGCATCCGTTGATGGTCACGATGAAGACCGCGCGCCAGCAATTCGCCTCGCTGCTCGGGATGCTCGATCTCGCGGGCGAGACTGGCCCGTCATGACGACACGCCGACGCGCAGCAACATCGGCGGCGACATTGGCGCCCGAAGATGTGTATCTGATGAGTTTCGGTCCGTGGTGTCCCTTGGCGGCGGTGCCGTCTACTGATTCGCGCGGGCCGTATTGGCATCCGCGCGTCAACACGGAGCGGATCAAAGCGCTCTGGAAATTGCACCGCCGCGCGATTCGCGACTGCTGGAAAGCCCACCCCGAACTCCGCGATCAACTCAGCGAACAGACGCCGTGGTGCCAAGAGCGCTTGTGGTTCGTGCGTCAACTCGCCGACGCGCGCTCGCGCGGCACGATCATCGAGTAAGCCATTGGCGACGATCGCCACGGGTCGTGACACGCTCGAAGCGCAGATTGCCGCGCTCGCGAGCGAGCAGCGCGAGATCACCGTACGCCTCGATCGGGTGCTGGTGCTGCTGGAGTCGCGCTTCGGCCCACGCGATGACGCCGACCGGCACTTACTCGTCGCGGTGCGCGAATCCATCGCCGATCGGCCGTTCACGGCCAAGCAATTGGTGCGGCACAGCACGGCCGATCCGGCGTTGCGCGACGCGTTGATCGCGGCCGACTGCGGCGATGACGCGCGGGCCCTCGGCGCGCTGCTGCGCCGCATGTGCGGCACGCGGATCGAAGGCGGGCTGTACGTGGACCGGGTGGGCACGTGTCGCGCGGGGACGCTGTGGCGCGTGCGACTGTGAGAGTCGCGGCACCGCGCGCCTGCACACTGCCACGTCATGCGACCGATTGAAGGCGTGCTCTCCACCTACACCGATGCGCAATTGTCCGATCTCAAGTCGCTTGATTTCACGCGTTGGGTGAGTTGTCTGTGCGTGTGTCAGTCTCCGTACGACGCCGCCGATCGCTTTGTGAGTCGCTGGCCGGCCTCGCTGCACGTCGCGCAGGTGCGCAAACACGCCCACGAGTTGATTTCGAAAAGCGCGGTGAATCCCGGCACGGTCGCCGACCCCGCATGGGCCGCGCCGCTCGCGGCGATCAAACCGATGGCGGCTGGCTTCATCGAGTTGAACAACCGCACCACGGTCCTCGGTCGTCTCATGCCGTACGCGCAACGGGTTCCGTTTCAAACGAGTGTGCCGATCCGGATGAGCGGCGGCACGTTCAAATGGATCGGCGAAGGATCGAGCAAACCAGTCGGCAACATGGCCTTTCGCTCGGTCTCATTGGGCGTGAAGAAAGCCGGAGGCGTGTTGGCCGTTTCGCAGGAACTCGCGAAGTTGGAGATGCCGGGGTCAGACGTCGCGATGCGGGATGCGATGAACAGCGACCTTGCGGACTACTTGGATCAGCAATTCTGCGACCCCGCGATCACGGCGACGTCGGAGCGGCCCGCGAGCATCACGAATCAGTCACCGTCGATCGGATCGGTCGGCACGGACGCCACCGCGGCGAAAAAAGATTTTCAAGCGTTGCTCGGCGCTTTTTTACAAGCGAATCCACGCGCCCGTGCGATCGCGTTGCTGACGACACCCGGCACCGCGGTGGCGTACGCGAATGCATTGACCGCGACGACGTGTGGCTGGAATGGCGGCGTGTTGAATGGCGTCACCGTCATCACTGGCAACACGGGCCCGCGGGCGATCATGCTCGATCCGACCGCGCTCGTCCTGGCCGACTCGGGGGAGATCGCGGTCAGTGTCTCGACGCAAGCGACACTTGAATATCAAGACGCGCCGACGTCGCCGCTCTCGGCGGCGGTGGTGTTGGTCAATCTGTGGCAGGCGAATTTGATCGGCCTGCGCGCGGAACGGTTTCTGAATTATCAACTGGCGAAGGCCAACGCCGTCGTCTATCTCACGCAGACCTACCAATGACCAACGATGACGATTTCGACGCGAACGAATGTGATCGCTTGCTCGGACACCAAGTGAGCGACGCCGAGCATCGCGCCATCATCGGCACCACGCCGCCGACGCAGTGGACGCGGCTGCAGTGGGCGGTGTGCCGAAAATTTGAGGGTGAAGACGGGCTCACGCGCCGCCGCGCGGAAGTGGTCAAGGCGCAACAGCAGCCGATCATCCGCAAATATCAGCCGACCGCGGCGCGCCACGCTGACAACGAGGCGCTCGCCGACACGATCCTGGACGTCATCCAGGTGGCGACCGCCGATCTCACCGCGCGCGTCGAGGCGCTCGAAGCACGCCTGGACCATCGCCGATGACGCTCTCGGAAGCGCTCGGCACCGCGCATCGCGAGCGAGCCGCCGATTACGAACGGCAACGGCACGAGGAGGCGCTACGGCTGATCGGGAAGGGCGCGAGTCTGGAATTCATCGACGCGAAGCTGACCGCGCAGCGCAAAAAAGACGACGCAGACTTGTTTGTGTACCTCGCGGATGTGCGCGACATCTGGGAGGTTGAGCACGGGACCGAGGACGAGCCCATCGGCTAGAATCGGAGCCGCGAGGCGGTGACCGCCGCCCCGCGTTCCTGAGCAAGTCAGCAAGACGAACCCTTGCCGACGGATGCCTGCGTGCATTCTGGCACGCGCCCACCTGTCGGCCTCTTCACCGGAGGCCACCGTAGTGCGACAGTCACTCCAGCTGATGTCACGTCGGGAAATGCTGTGTCCGGCCTGCGCGTCTCCGCTCCATAGGACCAAGACTCGCGGCGTCATGTGCCCGACGTGTGAACTGTCCCTGTCTGTCGGCGAACTCCGAAGAGTGGTGCGGTATGCGCAGACGTTGGCGACCTTTGGCTATCTCTACCCGAGAGTAGAAGCCGCGAAGGGAAGAGACCGCCAGTATTCATTGCTGACAGACCCGACGCTGGTGTGGCTGGCGCTTGCTGCGGCGAGCGGCATCGTCGGCAATCTCGCGTACGACGTGATCAAAGGAGTCCTCTTAAAACTCCGTGATCGAAAGACGATCCCTGTAGTCGCGCTCGGACAGACGTCGTCGGACGGCGAGATCAGGATCGGTACCAGCGTTGTAATGTCACTCACACTCTCCGCGAAGGAACTCGGGCGATTGTTCGCGGCGGTGCAATTCTCGATCGCCGCGACAAAGTCGAACAAACAAGATCTGGTCAGATTGAAGCGGTGCGAGGGCCAGTTGCTCGACATCAGTAAGCGAATTGAAAGAGCACCGCTGAATCGCAAAGCGCCACGCCGGACGAGTACCCAGAAACGCAAAAGGCGCTAATCTGCATCACGGACTCACATCAGAGCTGCTGACGATGACACGCGATGACGGCTACACACCGTTCGCCGGTCGCAGGCGCGAACCGCCGGAGCCGGTGCTCGTCCAGCGCCTCTGGCGAGTGCAGAAGGTCGAGAGTGGCTCCTTGCTCTCGTGTGCGTTGTACTTGCACGCAGCAACAACCGATTGACTGGAGCAACGCCCATGCCTGTATTGCGATCTGTGTGTTGTGCAATCGTTGCCGCCCAAGTGGCCGCAAACACGCTTGGCGGTCAGGATCGTGAGAGTACACCCTGCCCCTCAGTGGTGGCTCCAGCCGTCATTCAAGTGGACGGCCCGCGCCCGCGCTATCCCGAAGTCATCAAGTCTGTTCCGCCTCTGATTCCAAAGAACTTGCATGGCATTGGCTTGAGCGAAACGGTCGGTGTGCAGGTAGTCATCAAGCCGGACGGAAGAGTGCTTGACGCAGTTGTCGTCACCCCATCGTCACGGCTACTGGCCGAGGCTGCTGTGAACGCGGTCAGACAATGGGAATACAGACCGACAACCATGCAGGGCGTACCGATCTATACGACGGTGATGGTGGGTTTTACTTTCACGATCGCATGACAGTCTCATCTACTCGCATGGCATTGCGTCGTCCGGAAATGTGTACCGCCGATGAGTGGATGGCCGACGCGCTCAGTCGGGGATTCGAGGTCGTGGATCGTCTCGCGTAAGATGCGGCCGTGCCCGTTCGCGTCGGCTACGGTCTCGCGTCGAGAAGCGCGCTCGCGAAACAGATCGAAGAACTCCGCGATCTCCTCGCGGCACAGAAGGCGGCGCGCGATGCGTGTGACGCCCGCGATCGCGCGCTGCGCACGGCCGCCGAGGCGTGGAACTTTGCGAAATACACGATGCGCGCGCAGTCGCCACGGCGCGAGTCCGAGGTAAAATGACCGGGTGAAAGCGGACCGACGTCGAGTGCCACCTCGCACGCCGGTCCTAACCGCTCACTTGAGTCACCAAGCGAGACGGCTACGCGCATTGTAGTCCCGCCTCTCTTGGCCTCTTTTCAACAGAGGCTGTCATGCCCAAACGTACGAACGACGGACTGAAGAAGCGATGCGCCCACAAGCGCAAAGGCTGGAACGACTGCGCGTGTCCGTGGTGGTTCGGCTTTATTCATAAGGGCCGCGAGTACCGCTACTCGCTCACGAAACTGGCCCTGGCGCGGCTGGAGGAGCCGCCGAAGTCGAAGGACGAGGCGATCGCGTGGCGTGATCGGCTACGCACCGAGATCCGTACCGGGACGTTTATTGAGGCGGCGCCATCTCCGGCTCCGACCACGAGCCCGATCGATACGCGCCTCACGTTCGGCGACGTGTGCGACGCGTACTTGACAGGCCATGTCCGCAAGCCGACGCGTCGCGAAGGCGGACGCAAGATGATGGAGACCCTGATCGGTGTGATCCGACGCGCGGAGATCCCCGCGGCCAATGGCACGACGATCAGACTGGAGGCGAAGCCGATCGCGGAACTCACGAAGGCCGACGTCGAGGCCGTGCGCACTTGGAGGCGCGACGAGATCAAGGCGGGCCGGAGTCACGCGGGCGCGAAGGGCGGCGAGGCCGGGATCAATCGCCTGCTCTCTCGCTTACGGCATGTGTTCAATTGGGCGATCGCCGAGGGACATCTCACCGACACCCCGTTCCGACGCGGAGGTGTGACCGTCGTGAAGCTGGAACGTGGCGTCGAGTACGCGCGCACGCGACGGCTCGATGAGGCCGAAGCCGACGAAGTGAACGAAGGACAGCGGATCCTCGATCACGCGGATCCGCATCTGCGTGCCGTGCTCGTGGCGGCGCTGACCACGGGCTGTCGCATCGGCGAGATTCTCAGTCTTCAGTGGCACCAGATTCGACGCAACGAGAAAGGCGAGGCGCGATGGATTGTGCTGCCACCGACCAAGACGAAGACGGATGAGAGCGCGCGGGTGATTCCCGTGGGCGCCGACCTCCGTGCGGTCTTGAGTCTGCGTCGGCACGCACCAGACGGCAAGGAGCACGCCCGAGACCGCTACGTGTTCGGCAACGCGGTCGGCGACCGGGTCAAGGACGTCCGCCGGCAATGGGAGACCGCGGTGCTCGTGGCTCATGGCCACGCCGCGACACGGAAGCACGGGAAGCTCACGCCGGAGTCACGCGCGGCGCTCCAGGCGATCAACTTGCACGTGCACGATCTGCGTCGGGAGTTTGCGAGTCGGCTGCTGGAGTCGGGCGCGACGACCCACGACATCATGATGTTCTTGGGACACGGAGACATCACGACGACCTCGAAGTATCTGCGCTCGACCCCGATACGACTGGCGCGCGCGCTCGACGCGATGGAGCGCGGGGCCGGTTCCGCACAGTATCCGCACACAGGCACATCTGAGGCCTCGACGACCACGTCCGTGGCCGTCGTCGAAACACCGGTTAACTCTTTGAACTGATTGTTGGTGCGGAAGAAAGGACTCGAACCTTCATGGGCTTGCGCCCACTAGCTCCTGAGGCTAGCGCGTCTGCCAATTCCGCCACTTCCGCAAAATTGCCGATCGCGATGGAGACAGCCCACCCTCGCGCTTTGCGCTACGGTGGGCAACCTTCGCCTGTCACGATGCTCGCTGGCTTGCCAGCCGTAGCTCGCTGGATCCATGAGCGAAGGCTGGGCGACGGCAATTTCGCAGTATAACATGCGCACTCGATGCTCCTGCGATGGCTCGCCATCGCGGCGTTCGCCGTCTGGGCGGCGCGCCGCCAGTCGCTCACGATCTGGATTCTCGTCGCGATGGTCATCGGCGCGGAAGTGGGGCACGACTTCCCGGACGCTGCCGTCTCGCTGCGCGTGCTGAGCCAGATCTTCCTGCGTCTCATCCGAACGATCGTTGCTCCGCTCCTCTTCGCGACGCTCGTCGTCGGCATCGCCGGCCACTCGAACCTGCGACAGGTCGGGCGCATGGGCGTCAAGGCGCTCATCTACTTCGAGGTCGTGACGACGCTCGCCCTCCTCATCGGGTGGGGCGCCATCACCCTGAGCCGCGCAGGTGTCGGCGTCGCACTGGGGCCGCCTCCCGACGCCACGCAGATTCCGCAGGCGGTCGCGCGCACGTGGCAGGACATCGTGCTCGAGATCTTCCCGGAGAACTTCGCGAAGTCAGTGGTCGATGGCCAGATGCTCCAGATCGTCGTCTTCAGCGTGATCTTCGGAATCGCGCTCGCCCTGTTACCTGACGACAAGAAACGCCCGATGCTGGCCTTCGCCGACAGCCTCGCGGAGACGATGTTCCGGTTCACCAAGATCGTGATGCTGATGGCGCCACTTGGTGTCGGCGCGGCCATCGCCTACACCGTCGGCCGTCTCGGCATCGGCGTGCTCGGGAACCTGTTCATGCTGCTCCTCACGTTCTACGCAGCAGTAGCCGTCTTCGTCGTCGCGGTGCTGCTGCCGGTGGCGTTGATCGCGAAAGTGCCGCTTCGTCGCTTTGCCGAGGCGGTGGCCGAGCCGGTATCGATCGCGTTTGCGACAACGAGCTCCGAGGCTGCGCTGCCGCGCGCGATGCAGGCGATGGAACGTATCGGCGTGCCGCGGCAGATCGCCGCCTTCGTCATCCCGACCGGCTACAGCTTCAACCTCGATGGCAGCACGCTGTATCTCTCGCTCGCGGCGATCTTCGTCGCGCAGGCTGCTGGCATCACGATGCCGATCGGTCAACAGCTGGTTCTGCTGCTCACGCTGATGCTCTCGAGCAAGGGTGTCGCCGGCGTGCCCCGCGGTGCGCTCGTCATTCTCCTCGGGACGGTGTCGTCGTTTGGATTGCCGGTCGAACCCGTGCTGGTCATCCTCGGCATCGACGCGGTGCTCGACATGCTGCGCACGTCACTCAATGTACTCGGCAACTGTCTCGCGACCGTTGTGATTGCGCGCTGGGAAGGCGAGTTTCCCGCCGCGGAACCGATGACGATCGAGTCGTGACCGGCGAGTGGCCTGCGATCAGGAAGGCGTTGATTGCGATGTTCTCGATGAAGGCCGGCGTTGGCCGGCGAGCGGATCACCGCGCGGAAGAACGTGTCAGTCAGACCGCCGCGCCTCCGGCCAGAGCGCGAGTGAAGCAGGTAGTACACGCCGCGTCGTTCGCATCACGGGGACGATTGTATCGAACGCACGTTGACTTCTTTGGGTCCAGCGCAGACCGTACTGCTCCCGAAGATCCGTGGGTAGCAACCCAGTCGTCACGATGCGGTTGATCGATGCCGCCGGGCCAAAGGCCCACCCCGCAGGCGGATAGAGCACGCTGCGTGCGAGCGTGCGCGCCTGATTGCTGACTGCGATCACGCCTGACGCGCGCACGCGATCCATGTGACGACGTGTTGCCGCCCACGTGCGCGGCACATCGCCATCACGCGCGCACAGCGCGATCGCGACGGGCGCCGCTTCCTCGCAATACGCGTCTCGTTCCTGATCGGTCAGCGGTCCCACGAGCAGCTCGTACGCCAGCGGCAGCGACTCCAGCAGCGTGACGTGTACCCAGAGCACGAGGTCGGGATCTTCTGCGGAATAGCGCGTGCCTGCGTCGAAGGGCCCGACGTGCTCGGGAAGGATCCCATTCACTCGCCGATGAATCGCACGAATGCCTTCGAGCGCCTTCTCATAGCCCGCCGGCGTCCCGAAGGTCAGCGCGAGCATCGCGTGGACGGTGTGATACAGCCGCGTAACAGCGGCCCACGGCGTCGCTCTGAATCCGCTGTGATCGTGGACGCCGGCCGCAATCAGAGGGTGCGCCAGCTGCAGGAGAATCGCGCGGCCCCAGCCGAACAGCACGATGCGTTCGGCGTTGATGCGACGAGCGACGGAAGAATTCTTCACAAGTGGAAGGAGTGAAAGACGTCTTCCACTTCTTCACCTTTTGCTACTTTCCGGCTTTCCACGTTCGGGCTCCGCCTCCAGCCTGCTGCTGCGTCGCAGCCACCATCCCGCCACGCCAAACAGCGCCAGCCCAACGGCACCGCGACGGACCGCGCGCCAGGGGCTGTGCGGGGTGGGATGGAGCATTTCACGATACGCCGTCGCTGCTTCCGACGGAGTCGACTCCGGCTGCCGCGGCCGCAAGGGACGCTCGGGCGTGGGCACCCATCGAGTCAGAAAGATGAACGTCTCGGACGCGCAGATGGGACACTGTTGCCCGTCGTGGACTTCCTCGCAGTCGAGACAGAGCCGTGCTATCCGAAGCTGCATGCGATCAGTGTACTCAACGCCGAGTGACAAGCGTAAGAGGGGGGGGACAGGCAGGGCGAACGACGCGAATGAGGGCGGGTAACGCAGATAGGATGTATGCGCTTCTGATCTGTCAGGGCGGTGGAGCGATCGACCAGGATGGCCAAGGATGGTGGCGACGGAGTGCGGATCGACGACCTCATTACACTGAACCGCTCGGCGACGGTCGCGCGACTGATGTTCGGCGCGGTTCATGAAGTGAACAACGCGCTGCAGGTGATCGGAGGCACGACCGAGCTTCTGCAGCTGTTACCCGATCTCGCCGCGCCTGTCGCCGATGGCCTGAGACGGATCCACGCGCAGAACGTCCGTGCAGCCGCGGCCCTCGCGCAGGTGATGGTCTTCGCACGGCAGAAAAGCGACGCACACGGATTCGTGAATCTGCGTGACGTGGTCGCACGATCGGTCGCGTTGCGCACCTACGCCGTCGGCCGCTCGCGGCTCGCGATTGCGCAGCGGGTCCCGGCGGAGGGGCATCTCACGGTCGTCGGGAGCGCGGTGCTGCTTCAGCAGGCGCTGCTCAATCTGGTCGTCAACGCGGAACAGGCGCTCACCGGCCGACCCGGTGGCGCCATTGCCATCGGCGTGGAGCGCCAGGGCGCGTGGCTGCGCGTCACGGTGTCCGATGATGGACCAGGCGTCGATCCCGACTTTGTCATCACGATGTTCGAGCCGTTCGTGACGACACGGCCGCGCGAGGAGGCAGCCGGGCTGGGCCTGACCGTTGCCCGAGCAATTGCCGAGTCGCACGGCGGCACGCTGACGTACGAGGCGCGCTCCCCGGGCGCCGCGTTCATCTTGCGGCTGCCATCCGCTCGCTGACGGCCTTCGTTGTCGTGGACACGGAGGTATGGACAGAACGGAGGATGATCACACGGAGATAACGGAGCAAACGGAGTGTGAATCGTTGTTCTCCGTTGCCCCCGTTGCCTCCGTGTTGATGGTTGTCTCCGTTTCCTCCGCAGTCCGTTGTCGGCGTCTTCGTGATCCGGGTGCGCCGCTGACTAGGCGGCGCCCCTCACGGGGTTCAGCCGATGCAGCTTGTCGATGAACGTCGTGCGACTGAGGTTGAGCAGCCGCGCGGCCTGACGCTTGTTGCCGCCGGTCTTCTCGAGACAGCGCATGATCAGCTCGCGCTCGAGCTGCGAGACGAGCGAGGTGAAGTTGAGCCCCTCGTCCGGGATGGCCACGGTCGGCACCAGCATCGATTTGACGCGCTCGCGGACATCGTCGGGCAGCGCCTCGGGACCGATCTCGGATTTCGCCGCGGCCATGGCGACCGCGTGCTCGATCGCATTCTCGAACTGACGGACGTTGCCCGGCCAGTCGTAGGCCATCAGCGTGCGGATCGCTTCCTGGCTCAGCGTCTTCGACGCAATACGGTTCTCCGCGCACGACCGGCGCACGAAGTGCTGCGCGAGCAGCGGGATGTCTTCGCGCCGCTGCCGCAGCGCGGGCAACGTCAGCGGGATGACGTTCAAGCGATAGTAGAGATCCTCGCGGAACGTTCCATCCTTCACTCGGTTTCGCAGGTCGACGCTGGTGGACGCGATCACGCGGATGTCGAGACGTATCCGACGCGATTCGCCCAGACGCTCGAACTCGCGTTCCTGCAGCGCGCGCAGGAGCTTGGTCTGCAGCGGGAGCGGCATGGCATCGACATCGTCGATGAACAGCGTCCCGCGGTGCGCCAGCTCGAACCGTCCCACGGTGACGCCCTTGAACGCACCCATCACGTGCCCGAAGAGCGTGGCTTCGGCGAGTGTTTCGTCAAGCGCTCCCGCGTTGAACGCCACGAAACGTGCCGCCGCCCGCGGGCTGTTGTGATGAATGGTCCGCGCGACGAGCTCCTTGCCCGTGCCGGTCTCACCGTGAATCAGGACCGTGCTGTTCATCGGCGCCACGAGCTCGAGCGTTGTCAGGAGCGTCTGCATCGTGCTGTGACGACCGACGATGGCTTCGAAGCGAAACTTGCCCTTGAGCTGTGCTTTGAGCTCGGCGTTCTCTTCGCGAAGCCGCTGTTGCTCGAGGCCGGCCTGCAGCACGCGCGCGAGTTGCGACAACTGGAAGGGCTTGATCAAGAAGTCGACCGCGCCCCGTTTCACCGCGGCTGTCGCCTCGGCAACACCGCCGAAACCGCTCATTACCACGGCGCGGATGTGGGGATGACGATCGAGCGCCTCGTCCAGGACGGTCATGCCGTCCGCATCCGGCAGGCGCAGATCGACGACGAGCCCATCAAAGGCCGCCGATCGCAATCGATCGATCGCATCGGCCGCGTCGGTCGCCTGCGACGCGGCGAATCCGTTCGCTTCCAGGCTTGCCACGATGGTTTGTCGGAGGTCGAGATCGTCCTCGACGACGAGGATGGACGGCAGGGCGCTCAGGCTCATAGGTCCTTGACGGCAAGTCGCCGCTGATGCCGGCACGCCGACATCGTCGACGAGCGCTCAGGTGGGAATCCCGAGCGCGGTTACCCAGAGGAAGGCCACATTGTAGATGACGGCGGCGGACGAAGCTATCATGATCGAGGACTGCACCGAGGAGCGTGTTTTGCAGATCCGTCAGGCCATGCGTTCGGCGGCGCCTCTCCCCGCCCCGGTGGCTTCGGAGACGGAACGGCGACAACCATCCATGAACATACGGGACTGGCGTGATGCCGATCCGGCAGACACGCAGTGGCTTTACGCACGCGAACAGGACTATTGGGTTCGCGAACTCGCCTGGGACGCGTCGACGGCGTGGCGCGAGATCGAGCAGGCCCGTGTCACATGGGGTCTGCCCGGCCGCATCGTCATCGACGAGCACAAGACGATTCGCGGCTGGTGCTACTGCATGCCAGACGGCGAGACCTTTCATCTCGGCGGTATCGTTGCTGATGACCCGCGTGTCACCGCGGCGCTCGTCGACGCGAGCCTCGACATCGCTTCCGCAGGGGCACGTCCCGCACGTGTCTCGTCGTTTGTTCCGACACGGGCCGACGGGCTCGAGCCCGCACTCGTCCAACGCGGCTTCAGCTGCGAGCGCTATCACTATCTCGCACGCCCGGTGACGCCACCAGTGAGCAGCGGGTCGTCCGACGCCATCGGGTGGCAGGAGGATCTGCTGGTGCCGTCGGCGATTCTCCTGCAGGCGGCCTACGGGCAGGGCGGACGCCACTTTGCTCCGCGCGGACTGCACGTGGAATGGGAGCACTACGTGCGAGGACTCGTCGAGCGACCCGGGTGTGGCGTGCTCGAGCCGGCGATCACCCGCGTTGTCCGCACCTCTGAAGGGATGCAGGCGCTGGTTCTGGCGACGCGGATTGCGCCCGGCACCGTTCATCTGGCACAAGTGGCGGTCCACCCTTCTCGCCGACGCGAGGGACTCGGCCGCCGCCTCGTCGAGGAGGCGTGTCGATTGGCGGCGAGCCGAGGCGCGCGTCTGGTGACGCTGCTCGTCGGCGATCGCAACCTCGCCGCGCGCGCACTCTACGAACAAATGGGGTTTACGGCCCGCGCCGCGTTCGTGGCGGGCACGTTGTCGTACCGAGCCACATAGAGCCTGCTTTTCCCCTCGAACGGCCGGCAGCCGATCGGGGGCAGCACTATCGCCAGCCCGATGGGGCCCTACGCATTCAGTCAGGCGTTCGTCTCGGGGTTCTTCGCCTTCGCCGCAGTCTCGTCGTTCGTGCTCTGGCTGCGCACCCGTCACGACTGGACGGCACTGCTGCTGACTGCGGTGTGCGCGATCGGCTCGGTACAGTCGGTCGCAATCCTGACCATCGCGACCACCGAGAGTGCGGCCCAGGCGCAGAATGCGCAGGAAGTGCGCGTCGTGTGCGGGCTCATGAGCTTCGCGTCGCTCGCCTGGCTGTACGCAGCGATGGCTCACGTGCGGGCGCGTTGGTATCTGTGGTTCGTGACCGCGACAGCCGTGGTCGTCGCCTCGTTCATCGTGCTCGACCTCGATGCGCGCCTGCTTGGCGAACAGGTCATCGGGGTGAAACGCATCACGCTGCCGTGGGGCGAGCCGTATTCGCTCCTCGAGCACACGCCAGGCCGCCCGCTGGTCTCGCTGGTGTACGCGGTCATGGCCTCCACGGTCGTCTTCAATATCGGCTGCGCGATCCGCCTGATGGCTCGCGATCGCCTCAGCGGTGCGCTGTTGATGGTTGCGACGCTGGTATCGATGGTCGCGCTGATCTCAGGTGCTCTTGTCGACATCAGCGAGGCCCCGATTCCGTATATCGGGACCTTCGGCATTGCGGCGTTCATCCTCGTGATCGGCTTGCAGCTTGCCGTCAGCCGGCGCCACGACGAAGAGCTGCTCGCCGCTCAGCGCACACAGCGTGCGCTCGAGCACCGGCTGGCCCAGGCGCAGAAGATGGAAGCGCTCGGCCAGCTCGCCAGCGGCGTCGCGCACGACTTCAACAACATCCTGACAGTGATTGGTGGTCATGCGGACATGCTGCTGCCCGGTGCCAGCGACGAAACGCGGAGCGACATCGAACAGATTCGGCAGGCGGCGACGCGCGCCGCATCGATGACGGGCCAGCTGCTGGCGTTCAGCCGTCAATCGGTTCTCGAGCCGAAGGATGTCGACATCAACTCGGTTGTCCAGAGCACCGAGACGATGCTGCGGCGGACGATTGGCGAGCATATCGAGCTCGTCGTCCGTCTCGAGCCGAAGCTGTGGCACGTGCGCGCCGACGCGAATCAGCTCGGGCGTGTGCTCCTCAATGTCGCGATCAACGCGAGAGACGCGATGCCTCACGGTGGCCGCCTGACCATCGAAACCTCGAATGTCGACAACGGGTCGCGCCCTCCGGTTGCCGAGTCCGAGCCGGGTCGCTACGTCGTGATGAGCGTCGCCGACAACGGGATGGGCATGAGCTCGGCGACGAAGGCACACCTCTTCGAGCCCTTCTTCACGACCAAGGATCTCGGAAGAGGCACGGGTCTCGGACTCGCGGTCGTCGACGGCATCGTCACGCAAACCGGCGGATACATCGACGTCGACAGCCACGTCGGACACGGCACGACCTTCAAGATCTTTCTTCCCGCCAGCGATCGGGCCGCGCCCGATGATGCCGGCCGATCGGAAACCGAACCAGCCGGGGCCGGCTCAGAAACGATCCTGCTCCTCGAAGACGATCCGGACGTCCTGGGCATGACGCGAGCGGGGCTCGAGCGATATGGCTATTCAGTCCTCGTCGCTGGAAACGGCGACGAGGCGGTTCGCGTCGCGCAGGAACATGCGGGCCACATCGATCTGGTGGTCGCCGATGTCCTGACCCCCGGCCTGACCGGCCCGCAGACCGTCGATCGCCTTCGAGCCGCCAACCCGTCGTTGCGGGTCCTCTTCATCAGCGGCTACGACCGGTCGGACGCCATTCATCGCGAGGTTGCGTCGGGGCAGTCGACGTTTCTACAGAAGCCGTTCACGTCGGCGGAGCTCGCCGCCAAGGTGAGATCGATGTTGGACGGGTAAGCACCGGATAAGATCGTGACCATGTCCCAGGAACGCGGCGGAGGGCTCGGATCGATCGTGCTCTTCGCGCTGATCGCGGCGTTGATGGCCACCGATGTCACGATCGAGTTTCGCAGCGGCGTCGCCGTCGCGCTGCAGACGTTCGAGATCATCATTTTCTCGCTGGCGCTTGCTGGGATCGGTTTTCACTGGTGGCAGATGGCAGCGGCCAGGCGGCGCTCACGACAGCTCGACCAGGAACTGGCGACGGCCCGTGCCGAGGCGCACCAGTGGAGCGAGGACGCGCGCCGCTGGAACCGCGAGGCCCAGCAGGTCCTGCAGGGGCTCGGCGAAGCGATCGACCGCCAGTTCGATCGCTGGGGGCTGACGCCCGCCGAGCGCGAGGTCGCGCTGTTGCAGCTCAAGGGGCTGCGCCACAAGGCGATTGCCGACCTTCGCCATACCAGCGAACGTACCGTTCGCCAGCAGGCGCTCTCGGTGTACCGCAAGTCCGGCCTCAACGGGCGAAGCGATCTCGCCGCTTTCTTCCTCGAAGATCTGCTGCTTCCGGCCCCAACAACTTCGGATACGTCGTCTGCCGGATAGGTATCCAGCGTCTGTTGGATTGACCGGGCGTGGCCGTCAGCACTACCGTTCACCCCATCGATGACGCGCGTCGCACGGTTGGTGTGGTGGCTGGCTCTGCCCTTCGCGGTCCCTATCACGCTCGATGGACAAGGTCCCCTGACGTACGAAGCCGCGCTGGACATGGCGACCAGCCGCAATCTCCGAGTCGAAGCCGCACGGCGGCAGCGGGCGGTCCGTGAATCCGCCGTCCGCACCGCGGGGCTGCTGCCCAACCCGGATCTTGTGGCTGAGACCTCGCGGGATATCCCTCATCAGGCGCTGAGCCTTGATTTCCCTCTGGAGATCGGCGGCCAGCGCTCGCGCCGTCTCGACCTGGCACGCGAAGAGCTCTCCCTGGCTGAGAGCGATGTGCAGGTCGAACTTCGATCTCTGCGTCGGGAGGTCCGCGAGGCGTTCTACTCGCTCATCGCGGCCAACGAGCGGGTCAGACTTGCCGAAAGCGCGGTCGAGATTGCGCAGCGTGTTCGCGATATCGCGCAGGCACGGTTCGACGCCGGCGCCGTGCCCCGGCTCGAAGTCCTGCAGGCTGATCTCGGCGTCGCACGTGCGGCGACCGACCTCGACCTGGTTCGCAGTCTTCAGGCGGCGTTCCGCGCGACGCTGAACGGGGTCATCAATCTCCCACCGGATCAGCCGACCGATGTCGCCGGCAGCCTCTCGGACCACACCGCCGCGTCTCCGACCTACGAAGAGGCTCGCCGTATCGCGCGGGCATCGAATGTCGATCTGGTCGCGCTGGATCGGCAGGCCGCTGTCGAACGGCGACGGGTAGAGTTGCTGCGCGCGGAGCGGGTGCCGACGCCGGTGTTTTCGTTCGGGGCGCTGTGGAATGCGCCGGGAGAATTCACCGTCGGTCCACGCTTCGGCGTGACGATGGGGGTACCGTTGTTCAGTCGCAACCAGGGCGAGATCGCCGGATCGGTCGCAGTCACCTCGCAGCTGCGCGCGCAGCGCGATGCAACCGAGCGGACGATTGAGAACGCACTGTTTGGAACGGTCGGGAGGATTCAGGCACAACGGCAGCGTGCGACGGCATACACGCAACGTCTGGTGCCGACTGCCGTCGACCTGGAATCACTGGCAGAAGAGAGCTACAAGGCGGGGCGGACGCCGGTCCTCAGCCTCATCGATGCGCAACGTACGGTGCGGGATGTACGAGACGAGGCGGTGCAGGCGGCGCTCGACGTGCAGATCAGCATCGCCGAACTGGAGGAACTGCTTGGGACCACGGTCCAGTAGATCTCTTCGTCTGGCGGTCGTCGCGACGACGCTCTTGATCTGCGTCGCATGCGGGCGCAAGACCGACGATGAGGAGACCGGTGCGACCGCCGTTCCGACGATCTCCGCCGAGACGACGACAGTCATGAGGCGCACGCTCCTCGAGGAGATCACCGTCCGTGGCGCGGTCACCGCGCTGCCGAACGAAGACGTCAAGGTCAGCTCGCTCGTCGCGGGACGTGTGACGTCGGTGACCGTTGCCGAGGGCGACTCGGTTCGTCAAGGCCAGGTGGTGGCGTCAATCGACCGGCGCCCGATTCAAGAGCAGCGTCGCCAGGCGGCCGCGGCGCTCGAACAGGCGAACGCGCAGGTCGAGAACGCGCGGCTCAACCTCGATCGCACCTCGCAACTCTTCGGTCGCGGGATTGCCGCCGGCAAGGAAGTCGAAGACGCCAAAACCCAGATGGCGACGGCCGCTGCCGCGCGCGAGCAGGCCACCGCGGCGCTGAACACCGCCAACCTCCAACTGGAGCGCACCAACGTCCGCGCACCGATTGCCGGACAGATCGTCAAGCGCATGGTCAGCGTCGGCGAACAGGTCGATGGCACGGCAGGCCAGCCGATCGTCGAGGTCGCCAACCTCGAACGCGTCGAGCTGGCGGCAAACGTGCCGGCCGACCAATTGTCGCGCGTGCATGTGGACCAGAAGGCGACGATCTCCAGCGCCGCTGTTCCCGGCGTCGAGTTGACGGGCACTGTGATCGCGATCGCACCTGCGGTCGACGTTGCGACCAATACCGCCCTCGTGCGCATCCGGATTGCGAACGCGGAGCGCCCGTTGAAGGTCGGGATGTTTGCCGAGGCGCGAATCGAGCTTGCTGAGCGTCCGTCCGTGCTCGTCGTCCCGCCGCAAGGCGTGGTCAAGAACGACGAGGGCGTCTTCGTGTACGTCGTGAACGGACAGACTGCTCAACGCACGGCGGTCAAAATCGGCCTCGAGACATCTGAGGCGGTGGAGATCGTCTCGGGCGTGACGGAAGGACAGACGGTGTTGACCTCCTCGGTCTATGGCCTCGGCGAGAAGGCCACGCTGGCCAAACCCGAGACCGCCGACAAGTCCGGGAAGCCGGAAACACCGGGGAAGACCGAGAAGACCAAGAAGCCAGAGAAGGACTGACGAGACGTCGCCACCATGACCGTCGCTGGATTTGCGGCCCGTTACGCGCGTGTCATCGTCTTCGCCGTTGCCTGCATCACGCTCGCCGGCATCTACTCGCTGACGGTGCTGCCGCGCGGCATCTATCCCGAAGTCGAATTCGCGCGCATCGCCATCATCGCGAATTCGGGCGATCTCTCGCCGCAGATCATGCTCGTCTCGGTGACGCGCCCGATCGAGGAGGCGGCGCGTGGGGTGCTCGGCGTGCGTCGCGTTCGATCGAAAACGATTCGCGGCGCGACCGAGATCTCGGTGTTCTTCAATCCCGACAACGACATGCAGCAGGCCTTGCAGCTGATGACGGGCAAGGTCGACGAAGTGCGTCAGTCGCTGCCGCCAGCGACGAGGATCGTCATCGAGCGCATGACGCCGTCGGTGTTTCCGATCCTGAGCTACAACCTCACAGGCTCGCTGACGCCGGTCGATCTCGCCGACGTCGCCCGGTTCCAGCTGCGCCCGCTGCTCAGCCGAATCCCGGGGATCGCCAGGGTCGACGTGATCGCGAGCGAAGAACGCGAGGTGTCTGTCATCGCGGATCCGGAGCGGCTTGCGGCCGCGAAGTTGAGCCTCGAGCAGCTCGAAGACGCGCTGAGGAAGGCGAATCAGGTCACCTCTGTCGGCCGGCTGCCGAAGGACTATCAGCAGTTCCTCGTGCTCTCGACATCGGAGCTCAAGAGCCTCGACGACGTGAAGCGAGTCGTGGTGGCGTTCAAACAACAGGCGCCCGTCTACGTCGGGGATGTCGCCGAAGTACGGGAGGGGGTCGTCGATCGCACGACGCTGGTGAGCGGCAACGGGCAGCCGGCCGCGGTCGTGACCATCGGTCGTCAAATCGCCGGGAACATCGTCGCGATCGCCGACGGCGTCGAGGAGACGCTGAAAGCGCAGGCGGGCTCGATCCCGGCGGGGATCAAGATCTCGAAGGTCTATGACCTTGCCGAGTTCGTGCGCGAGGCGGTCGCCAGCGTCAGCGAAGCGATTATCGTCGGCGGTCTGCTCGCGGTGCTGGTGCTGCTGGCGTTTCTGCGCGACTGGCGGGCGACGTTCGTGGCGGCGATCACATTGCCGCTGACGATCGTCGGCACGTTCTTCATCCTGCGCATCGCTCACGGCACGATCAATCTGATGTCGATGGGCGGACTGGCGATCGCGATCGGCCTCGTCATCGACGATGCGATCGTGGTCGTCGAGAACATCCATCGTCATCTCGGCGCCGGTGATGCGCCGCGGGTGGCGGCCGAGCGCGGCACCAACGAGCTCGTCGCAGCTGTCGTGGGATCGACGCTGACGACAGTGGTCGTGTTTCTGCCGCTCGGCCTGCTGCAGGGTATGGTCGGGCAGTTCTTCGCGGCGCTGTCGTTGACGCTGGCTGGCGCCGTGCTGCTCTCACTGCTTTATGCGCTGCTGCTGATTCCCGTACCTGCGGCCGCGTTCCTCCGAACCCGCGAACACGGTGGGCATGAGCTCGACGCGCTCAGCGCTCGTTATCAATCACTCCTCAGGCGAGCGATGAGTCACGCGTGGCTGGTCGTCGGCGTCACCGTCGCAGCGGCAGCGGTTGGTGCGCTGCTGTTTTTCCGCTTGGAGACCGGCTTCCTGCCCGACATGGACGAGGGCGGCTACGTGATCGACTACGTGACGCCGAGCGGAACGTCGCTCGCCGAGACCGATGCGATGCTGAAGCGCATCGAGCGTCAGCTCGGTGCCACGCCGGAGATCGCCGGCTTCACGCGGCGGACCGGAACCGAGCTCGGCCTCTTTGCGACCGAGCAGAACAGCGGCGATATCCTCGTGCGTCTCAAACCGGCAGGCCGGCGATCGCGCTCGGCTGACGATCTCATCTCGGAGCAGCGTGAGGAGTTCGCGAAGACCGTGCCTGGGGTCGAGATCGAGTTCGTCAAGCTGCTGCAGGACATGCTGGGCGATCTCGAAGGCGCGCCGCAGCCGATCGAGATCAAGTTGTTCGGCGACGATCTGTCGACGCTGCTGACGATTACCGAACGTGTCTCGGCAAAGCTCGAACACGTCGAAGGACTCGTCGATCTCGTCGAGCCGCGCACCGGCAATCCAGAACTCGAAGTCCGCGTCGATCCGACGCGCGCCGCGAAAGCCGGCTTTACTCCAGACCAGGTGTCGACGCAGCTATCCTCGGGACTGCTCGGGAACGTCGCGACCGAAGTGCGGCGCGGCGATCGGCTCATCGACCTTCGGGTGCGTTATCCCGATCGATATCGCTTCGACCCGCATTGGCTGCCGGAGTTTCCTCTGGCCGGGGCTGAAGGTGCTGTCACGCCGCTGTCGTCGACCGCAGACATCGTCTCCGTGAGCGCACAGGCGCAGCTGCATCGGGAGGATCTGAAGCAGATGCTCCCGATCACCGGTCGACTCGAGAACCGCGATCTGGGCAGCGCGATTCGGGAGATCGTCGGCATCCTCGACGCCGAGCACCTCCCCGTGGGCTACACCTATCAGCTCGGCGGGCAATACGAGAGCCAGCAGGAGTCGTTCCAGTCGCTCATCGTTGTGCTCGCGATCGCAATGCTGCTGGTGTTCGGTCTGCTGCTGGCGCAGTTCCGCCAGTGGTCGTCGGCCGTGATCATCATGTCGGCCGCACCGCTCTCGCTGGTGGGCGCGTTCGGACTGCTGCTCATCACGCGCACACCGCTGAATGTCTCGTCGTTCATGGGACTGATTCTGCTGATCGGCCTGATCGTCAAGAACGGCATCATCCTCGTCGACTACACCGAAGCCCTCCTCCAGCAGGGCGTGCCGCGCCTCGATGCGCTCGCGCACGCGGGTGCGATCCGCCTGCGCCCGATTCTCATGACGACGTTGTGCACGTTGTTCGGCCTGCTGCCGCTCGCACTCGGGATCGGGGCTGGCGCGGAGTTGCAAAAGCCGCTCGCGATCGCTGTCATCGGCGGTCTGTCGGTGTCGACGATCGTCACGCTTGTGTTCGTGCCGACGATGATGTCGCTGGTTGGCAAGGAAAGTACGTAGTGTCCGGCTTTAGCCGGACTGAAAGGAGTCATCATGCGCGTCCGAATGATCGGGATGTTGTGTGCGGCGCTCATCGCATCGGTTGCCGGTCTCCGCGCCGCCGATCCGATGTACTCGAAGATCGGTGAAATCGCGATCGGCGGTGCGGGCGCGTTCGACTACTTGAACGTCGACAGCGCAGCCAAACGACTTTATGTGACACATGGAACCGAAGTGGTCGTGATCGATATGTCGACCAACGCGATCGTCGGCCGCATCACCGACACGCCCGGCGTCCACGGCATTGCCATCGCGCCCGGAGATCGCGGCTTCACCAGCAACGGCCGCGAGAACAAGGTGAGCATCGTCGATCTGAAGACGCTCCGGACGATGAGCAAGGTCGAGACCGGAGCCAACCCGGACGCGATTCTCTACGAGCCGAAGCAGAAAGAGATCTACGCCCTCAACCACACCGGGCACTCGGCGACTGTCATCGATGCGGCAACGGGGAAGGTGGTCGCCACGATCCCGCTCGCCGGCGATGCCGAAAGCGGGCAGGCGGATCCTGCGCTCAATCGCGTGTTCGTCAACATCGAGGACAAAAACTCCGTCGA
This sequence comes from Vicinamibacterales bacterium, assembly GCA_036407095.1. Taxonomy (GTDB): domain Bacteria; phylum Acidobacteriota; class Vicinamibacteria; order Vicinamibacterales; family UBA2999; genus Gp6-AA40. The sequence goes on from DASWZV010000172.1 coordinate 127,966, forward strand.
CGTCATCGACATCACCACGCACAAGGTCGTGGCGAACTGGCCGGTCGCGCCGGCAGAGGAACCCACCGGCATGGCGATCGACCTCGATCGTCACGTGCTCTTCGTCGGTGGTGGTCCGAACACGGTGATGATCGACGCAAAGAGCGGGAAGGTGCTGGCCAGCGCAGCGATCTGCAACGGCACGGATGCCACCTGGTTCGATCCCAAGACGCAGCTGGTGTTCAGCTCGTGCCGCGATGGGCACATCGCCGTGATGAAGGAAGACGGCACGAAGGCGCTGATCACGATCGAGACTATTCCCACGCTCTTCGGGGCGAGGACCATGGCACTCGACGGCGCCACTCATCGGGTGTATACCGCGTCGTCGAAGTTCCCGCCGGTCGATCCGAACGCGCCACCACCGTCCGGCCGCGGCCGCGGACCGGCGCCGATTCCCGACTCATTTCATGTGCTGGTGTTCGGAATGAAGTAGGGCCTATGTAGTGTCCGGCTAAAGCCGGACACTACGTCTGTTGGTCCGCCTGAAGGCGGACACTACCTACGATTAGTTCACTACGTACGATTAGTTCACGCCTCTCGCCAGCAGCGAGAGGGCGAGGACGAGCACCGTGAATGTGGCGAGCACGCGGGCGTCGCCTGGGCCGACATCCTTCTGCATCGCTCGCCACACGGCGACGCCGCCGACGAGGAACAGCATGCGTTGTTCGGTCAGCAGCAGCGCCGCACCGATGACTGCCACGAGCATCCAGCGTTCGGTTCGGGCAAGGACGTGCATGCCACGCGATCCGTCGAGCTGCCAGATCGGGATCAGATTGAACAGATTGATGAATCCAGTGACCTGAGCGATCGCAAACCAGATCTCGGTACCCGTCGCGAGGTACACGACAAGGGCGGTCAGCCCGGCACCCAACCCCCAGACGGGACCCGCGAGACCGATCTGCGCGTCAGTCAACGGGTCGGAGATGCGCTGCTTCAACATCACGAACGCGCCCATGCCGGGGATGAAGAGTGGCGCCCCAGCATCGATGCCGAGCCTCCGCAGCATCGCGACATGCCCCATTTCGTGGATGTAGATCGAGACCACGAGTCCGAGCGCGAGCGGCCAGCCGTAGATCGACCAGTACACGCCGAAGAACGCGAACATCGACGCGAAGGTGCTGATCTTCGTGAGTCCCAGGAGCAGGAACTTCAGCTTCGTGACGAGCAGCAGAGCGACAGTGCCGATACCCGCCAGCCCGCGCCACCACATCGGCCTGTCCTTCGCGGGTGCGGCCGAAGACGATCCGGCCGGGTCGCCGTCGATGGTCCGTGTGAGCTCCGCGATCCGGTGTTGGACGGCTCCGTACTGCTGCGAGTCAGGAGGCAGCAGGCCGAGGGCCTTGGTCCATTCGGCTCGTGCCGCCAGGAGCGAACCGTCGTGCGTGAGGGTGTCCGCGTCGGCGGCGAATCGTTTGAGCGCGTCAGCGTGGACGAGCGATGCGCAGACGGGGCAGGCGAGTGCCTCCAACGACAGTTCGGTGCCGCAGTGCGTGCAGGCCGCTCGCGTCACGCGGTTGGCGTGGCCGAATCAGCGCCCACCCGATAAGGCCCTTCGACGCGCAGCAGTGGAACCCCGGTCATCACCCAGGCCTGTCGCATGCCGAAGGAGATGATCGCGCCGCTGATCAGGCCGGACGGCAGCGATCCAAAGACGATGATCACCGGCAGCGCGGCGATCAGTCCAAGCCCGTAGACGATCGCGACCAATGGTCCCTGTGGCGGCGCAGGATCTTGCGAGCTCTCGCTCGCGACGGCGGTCGTCGGCGCGGGTGCCGGCTGCTGGCTGTAGACAGTGGTCGGAGCCGAGGCCTTCCCGCCGTTCCGATCATCGAGCGCCGCTTTGATCACGATGGGTGTATACGCCAGGGCGACCGCACAGTAGGTGAGCGCGATCGCCATCACCTGGAAGCGGCGTCCGCCACGCCCGCCGGCCCCCTTGCGGACCGCATACCCGACCATGTAGCCGATGAGGATCGCCACGATTCCGATCTCGAGATCGAACAGCGCGATGACGCCATAGTAGATGATCGAGCCGACGATGCCGGCGCCGAGACCGAGCACGCCGGCTTTGAGGAGAGGGCCGGCTCCGAGTGGTGTCTGCGCGGATGCCGCAATCGCCTCGCGGCATCGCTCGCAGACCGTGTGGCCGTTGATGGAGTAGTACTCGGTTGCGATCGCCGTGTGGCATCCCGTGCATTGGGCAGTGCCCGGCGCCACGGGCGCCGTCGACTCTGTGATGACGCGATCGAACTGGAGATCGGACCCCGTGTTCTGCTCTGACATCGCGGCCTCCTCGAGCGCCGGCAACGCATACCGGAGCTCGAACCAGAATGTGACGAACGGGTGCTAACGCGTGCAGCGTGCGACTTGGCTAGCGTCGGGCGGGGCGGACCACTCCGCAATGGTCGTGAAACAGGGGTCGGTACATGGTCTTCCCGCAAATCTGATCTCGGCGCAGCCCAACTGATTCGACAGTCGCCGGTTGCAGATGACATCGCAGATCGCGAACCTCGAGCGCCAATTCGCTCAGCAGTGTCTCGACCGGAATTGCGCAATGTTGCGTTTCTCCATACGCTTACCGGATGGCCGAGACCCTGCCCAGCCATTCGACCGACGTCGACGATCAGCTCTTCGACGCAGCGTGGACCGGCGATGCCGCGCGACTCGCGACCCTGCTCGACCAGCATCCCGAGAAGCTGCAGGTCCGGAAGAAGCCGTACGACTGGTCGCTGCTGCACCTTGCTGCGAAGCACGTGAACGTGGTCGACCTGCTGCTCGCACGTGGGATGGACGTCAACCTGCGGGAAAGCGGCGACAACACCTATGCGATGCATTGGGCCGCGGCCGGCGGCCACCTCGATGTGGTGCGGCGTCTGGCCGACGCCGGCGGTGATGTGATCGGGGGCGGCGACGACCACGACCTCGAAGTGATCGGCTGGGCGACCTGCTGGGAACCGTGTCAGGGTGCGGTCGCCGAGTTTCTGGTCACCCGCGGCGCCCGGCACCACATCTTCTCGGCGATCGCGATGAACCTCGGCGACGAAGTCCGGCGCATCGTTGCGGCCGATCCCTCGGCGCTCAACCGGCGGCAGAGCCGCAACGAGAATCATCAGACGCCGCTCCACTTCGCCGTGGCGAAGAATCGCCTGCAGATGATCGAGCTGTTGCTGGAGCTTGGTGCCGATCCGTTGGCGGTCGATTCATGGGGCATGCCGGTGGCCGTTCATGCCAGTGCGCCGGACAGCGATCAGCGCGTCATGCAGAAGATTCGCGCGCTGACCGCAGCGGAGATGATCAGCGCGGTTCGCGGTCAGCGTCCACCGCGGTGCGTGCCGATGGATCTCGTCGCGCTGCTCGCGCTGCGCGAGTGGGATACCGCCGCGCAGATCGTCAAGGCAAACGGCGAGCTCATCGAGCCGGCCGGAGGCGTGCTCCATCTGATGGCGAAACGCAACGACACGGCGGCGGTGCGATGGCTGCTCGATCGCGGCGCCGATCCCGATGGTCGGTGGGCGCACTGGGATGCCGTCGTGACGCCGCTGCATCTGGCCGCCGGGCGAGGGCACGCGGATGTCGTGCGCGCGCTTCTTGCCGCCGGCGCCGATCCCCGCATCCGCGACAGCAAGCACAATGGCGACGCGCTCGGGTGGGCGTCGTTCTTTCAGCAGCGGGCGATCGTGGAGCTGCTCGAAGGGCATCGCAGCAGCGGCACGTGAGCTGCGCCGCGCGCTCACGTCCGAATCTGCGTCTGGTCTCCCGGCCCCAGCGCCGAGTCGGCAAGCGCACGCCACGACTGCCCGCGTCGCCGCATCGAGTAGTAGAAGGCCGCTGCGAGGACCATGTAACCCGCCATCGGCAGCAAGCCGTCCTCTCCCTGGAGCCACATCTGCTGCGGGTCGACGGCAATGAACTTCGGGAACAACCACTGCGAGATCGTGTTGTGAAAGCTGTGGAACCACACCGCCGGCCATAGGCTGCGCGCGAGGTACGACTCGCGTGCAATGAGGAACGTGAACGACAGGTCGCCGACGAGAAAGAGCGCCAGATTCGTGAACAGCCCGCCGATGTTGGAGTAACCGGCACCCGCGATGAGCGGGGCATGATACGCGACCTGCACCAGCCACACGACGATCAGACTTGACCGGACGCCAGCCGCATCGAGACGCGGCTGCAGATACCCTCGCCAGCCGATTTCTTCTCCCATCGCGGTCAACGTACCGAACGGAAGAAGGATCGCCAGATTGATCACCAGATTGGCCGCGATCTGCGATCCCGTGGTCCACTTCCCGCCGCCCGGGCTCCAGTGCGCGAAGCCGGCCGACCATGCGATGGCGTACGCGGCTCCGTAGACGACGAGCGGAAACGCCAGCGGACGAAGCACCACGCGTGCGCTCCATCGCTGCAAGGGCAGCACGGCGGTGAAGCCGCGGTCGACCGCTCGACGCGTCACGAAGCGTGCGAAGGCCGGCGCCCACATCGCAACCGGCACGAGCGCAATCCACGCCGGGGACGTGACTGTCCATCCCATCGGCGCCATGAGCGCGGCAACGGCCGAGGTCGCGCCCACGGCGATCGCCGCAAACACGATGACGGGACGCCACGGAAACATGCGCTCAGCTTAGCGCCAAAACCCTCCATGCGTGTCGGGCAAACAGTCGTTCGGGCCGCGCTCGAGAATCGAGCGGAATTGACACTCGCGTCGCGACGGCGTCGTGTCGATCGGCAACGATCCCGGCCGCTGCTCGTTCCGCGGCATATCGTGGGAGGAATGTGTAATGGGTGTAACGTGGATTCGCAGTGCCGTCCTTATTACTGGACTCGCCGTCGTCGGACTGTCGTCGCGTCCGATCGCAAACAATCCGCACAAAGATTTCGGCACGTTCGTAGCCGATCAGCTGGCCGATCACTCCGAACAACTCTTTGGTTTCAAGCATCCGCTCGAGAAGAGCGCACTCGGCCCTTACGATGGGCCCGATCAGCTGCAGGCGATCCAGGTTGCACCGGGTCTGCATGTGTCACTCGTCTCCAGCGGCGTCGCATCTGCGGGCGACCAGATCGCGATGTGGCCCGACAACGACCATCCGCAGTACTTGTTCGTGTGCGACGAGGAGACGACGAATCCCGCAGTGCAGCGCGTCGACCTGTCCAAACCGCCCACCGCGAACACGACGACGATCGTGACCGGTCTCACCTCGTGCGATCCGGTGCGCCGCACCGCATGGGGCACCATCATCGTGGCCGAAGAGGCGGGAGCGACGGGGGGCCTCTATGAGCTCATCGATCCCGTGAACATCACCACAGCGATCAACGTCGCGGACCGCGGCACCGGAGCGAACACCGACCAGATGCATCTCGTGAAGCGTCAGGCGGTCGGCAGCCTTTCGTTCGAAAGCTTCGCGTTCCGCGACGACGGAACGGTGATCTACGGAGACGAGCTTGCGCCGAGCGGCGGCACCGCCGGCGGTGCGATCTACAAGTTCGTGCCGTCACTTCCATTCCAGGGCAACGGTCCCATCACCGTGCCGGCCCAGTCCCCGCTTGCCGCCGGCACCGTGTACGGACTGCGCGTGGCGGCGTCCGGATCATCGAACTGGGGCCAGGGCGCGGAGACCGGATACGGGTCGTGGGTCAAGGTCGACCTGGCCGGAGCGAACGTCGTTGACGCCAAGGGGAACATCATCCTGAGGAATGCCCAGCTGCTCCAGAAATTCACCGGCTACTACAGACCTGAAGACATGGACATCGATCCGGTCGCCTTGGAAGACGGCGTGTTCAGAGCGTGCTGGGCCAACACCGGTCGTATGAGCCACACCGACAGCAGCCTGGTGGAGAACAGCGGCGTGCTCGCCGAGATCATGTGTCTCGTGGAAAACCCACCGAGCGCGGCCGTGCCGAGTCCGACGACGGGCACCATCCCGGTCGTCACGCGTTTCGTGACCGGCAGCGAAGAGCGCGGGATGTACGACAACGTTGCGTTCCAGCCGCATACCGGCAATCTGGTGATCCTCGAGGACAACTCGGTGACCTCGGTCACGCAGCTCAATCCTCTGACGACCGAGCTGCGCGGCAACGACCTCTGGATCTGTCTGCCCGATGGCGACGATGACGACTACCTCACGGACGGGTGTGTGCGCTTCGCGTCGATCCGCGACACGAGCGCGGAGCCGAGCGGATTCATCTTCACCGGATCAGGTGAGTCCGCATACGTGCACATTCAGCACCGCGCGTACAACGACGCCCACAACCTCGGTGCGCTGATCAAGATTTCGGGTTTCAAGGTCACATCGCACACGCACGGCCACAGCGGCGATGACGACGACGGCGATAAGTGGAGCTGGCTGTGGAACCGATAGACGCCTCTATCACGAGCTCATTGCCCTGACTGATGACGGCGGGAGATCGTCAGCGGGTCGATCTCCTGCCCTTGTTCCGTTTTGGGGGCCAGCCCTACGGTCGCGAGATCGCGCTTTTACATGCACGTGACACCGATTTGGTTTGGCGGTCACTGCGGGTTGGTACGTTCAGGGCTTTCCGGACCCGACAATCCCAAGGAGGGAGTACACCGATGACGAGTGTCCCCAGGAAGATAGTCCTGTGCGCGTGTGCGCTTGCCGCCATCATCACCAGCAGAGTCGTGCTGACCGGTCAGTCGTCCGGTCCAAGCAGCACGCAGTCCGCGTATGTCCTGCCATCGGTCGCGGCGGTCGAGACCAAATCGATCATCTCGGTGGGCGATACGGTGGGCACGTATCGGATGGTCGGCATTCCGGACGGCATGGGTGCGTTCGACAATGGCGATGGCACCTTTACCCTGGTGATGAATCATGAACTCGGCAACGCGGTCGGAGTGAATCGCGCCCACGGTAGCCGGGGCTCGTTCGTCTCGAAGTGGATCATCAACAAGAGCGATCTGAAGGTGCTCTCTGGTGGCGATCTCATGCAGCGCATCTTCGCGTGGGATACGGCCACTCAGCGCAACGTCACGTCACCCTCGACGTTTGCGTTCAACCGGTTCTGCTCCGGTGATCTGCCGGAGGTGTCGGCGTTCTACAACGCCGCGACTGGTCTCGGCACCCGCCAGCGCATCTATCTGCACGGTGAGGAAGGCGGCGCGACCGGCTTCCAGCAGGCCACCGTCGTCACCGGACCGGAGGGTGGCAACAGCTACACCCTCGGCAAGTTCAACCTCGCGACCAACGGATCCGGCATCAGTGCCGTCGCCGCGTATGAGAACGCCCTCGCGAATCCCTTCCCGCAGGACAAGACGGTCGTCATCGGCGACAGCGATGGGGGAACGGGCATCATGGCCAACGCATTGATGGTGTACGTGGGCACCAAGCAGTCGACCGGCACTGAGGTGGACAAGGCGGGCCTGACCAACGGAACGCTGCAGATGGTCAACGTGGTCGGCAATCCACTCGAAGTCGTCGATGACCCCACCCGGACCACCAACATCAAGAGCGGCACGCGCTTCTTCCTGAGCGGCACGAGTTCGACGACCTTCTCTCGACCTGAGGATGGAGCCTGGAATCCGCTGAACCCGAATCAGTTCTACTTCGTGACCACCGATCGGCTGGACATGGCGAGCGACAATCTTGGGACACAGATTGGCCAGACCCGGCTCTGGAGACTCACCTTCGACGACATCACCAATCCCGATCTTGGCGGCACGATCGACCTGCTCATCGACGGCCGTGTGGTCGATAGTGACAAGGTGAACATGTTCGACAACATCACCGTGAACAGTAAGACCGGCCAGATCGTGCTGCTGGAGGACGTCGGCGGCGCTGCTCACAACGGCAAGGTGTGGCTCTACGATCCGGCGACGGACGCACTGGTCAAGATCGCCAATCACGATCCCGCGCGGTTCGGCGACGTGACGTTCGGGCCGACGGCGCCGTTCAATAACGACGAAGAAACATCGGGTGTGATCGACGTGTCGTCGATCCTCGGTCCCGACACTTACCTGGTCGTCGACCAGGCTCACTACGCGATCAATACAGCCAACCCACGCGGGTTTTCCAATCCCAACGAGCTGGTCGAAGGCGGTCAGCTGATGCTGATCCACGCCCCGCTCGTCACCGACAAGGACATGTGCAAGAGCGACGGATGGCAGGCGGTTCTCCGCACTGACGACGGCACGCCGTTCAAGAATCAGGGCGACTGCGTGCAGTACTACAACACTGGCAAGTAGCGACAGACTCGCTTCCCGCACGATGGCGCGAGAGGTCGATCGCCGATCGATCTCTCGCTTTTGGAAGACCACGTTCGCTGATCGTGTCGCCTCTAAAGGGCTGTCCGGCTTCTGACACCCAACTGAACTCCGGCTGATTGTTGCGTCGATAGTCAAGATCGATGCAAGCTCACTTGGGCTGCGACGCTGGTTGCGTCGTCGAACGGGTGGCGGCGGGAGGGGCATCCCCGCTCGCCGCGCAGGCGCCTTCTCCGTGATCAGGTCTCTTGGTACGCGTGATCGATCTTTTGGCGCCGAGGACGAGCAGGGAGACCCGCCGACAGGCCCCGTGAGCCCCAACGCTCATGTCGAACCCAAGTGAGCGTCCTCAGTTGAAGGCTGGATTCGTGCTGTGTGAAAGGCCGGCAGACAGGCGATGACGAGCGCGACTGGTGCACTGAGCCGTCCGAGATCGACGAACGCAACGGCGGTCGTGAGCGCGGTGAGTCGGAGCAGGGCGGCGAGCACGACTGCATAGTAGACCGTCACCTCGGTGGCAGCGTGACGAACACCTCCTGGCCCTCACGCCACAGCAACACGAAGGCCGCATCGCTCTTCGGCACTTTCTGAAGCGCGGCAACCGTCTTGCCGGCACTGTCCACCGGCTGCCGGTTCACCTCGAAGATGACGTCTCCAGGCCTGATGCCGGCGCGACGCGCCGCACTGCCTGGTTCAACCCGTTGAACGACAGCACCGCCTTTCCCATTGGGTACGTCGAGACGCTTCCTGAGTTGCTGATCGACGTCGGCCAGTGCGAGTCCGAACCCCGCGTCGGAAGAGGCGGTGCCGGACTGCGTCTCATCGCCCTCCACGTCGAGGGTCGCGACAGTGACGCGCACAGTGCTGTTCTTGCCATCCCGAACGATCTCGATCGGCACGCTCGTCCCGGGCTTCGTGCCGGCGACCATCGCGACGAGATCATGCTCCTTGTCCACAATCTGGTTGTTGTACCTGACGATCACATCGCCAGGCTCGATGCCTGCCTTGGCGGCCGGGCCGTCTCGCTCGACCGTCCGGACGAGCGCGCCGTTGGTATCTTTCAAGCCGAGGGGCTGCACCAGCTCCTTGGGGACCGCGGTCATCTGCACGCCGATGCGGCCCCGCGTGATCGTCCCGTTACTGAGTTGCGGCAGCAGATCGTGAACTGCGTCGATGGGGATCGCGAATCCGACGCCGACGTTTCCCTGCGACCCGTCGGTCAGAATCGCGGCGTTGATGCCGATGACCTCACCTTTCACATTCAACAGCGGTCCGCCTGAATTTCCAGGGTTGATGGCGGCGTCGGTTTGAAGCACGTTCTGCCAGTGACCTTCCGATACCGGAAACGGTCTGCCGATTGCGCTGATCACACCGACTGTGACGGTGTGGGCCAGGTTGAACGGGTTGCCGATCGCCATCACCCAATCACCAGGCTGGACGCTGTTCGAACGACCGAGCGTCGCCACGGGGAGATCGTGCTTGGGCTTCTCGGTCAATTCGATCAGCGCGCTGTCGGTGAGCGGATCGTGACCGACGACGCGGGCGGCGTACTCATCCTCATCGCCGCCTTCGGCGGCGTATAAGGCGACCGTGATTTTGGTGGCGCCCGCGACCACGTGATTGTTCGTCAGAATCCGGCCGGTCTTCTCGATGATGAACCCAGTGCCAGCCGCTTCTGTAATCTGCTCGCGTGGACCGCCGCCAGGCGCCTCGGGCGAGCCGAAGAACCGTTGCAGCAGATCGTTGTCGAAGAAGTCGGACAGGTCGCGCGTGGCGCGCCGCGATTCGGTGCGGATATTCACGACCATCGGCATCTGCGCCCTGGCGATGTTGCGGAACGTATCGGCGTTGACGACGCTGCCGGCGGACGTCGCAGCGACCCGCGCATCGGGCCCGGCCGCGGAAGACTGCGCAAGGCTGAGCGGGATCGAGCTCGAACGTGCCGCGAGGACGATCGCCGCGAGCGCGGCGATGAGAGAGACGCCGAAAAAGGCTCTGATTCGCGTTCTCATGGGCTTCCTCTGATGGGACGAGGTCCTCCATGACGGTGCAAAGACTTCGCCTTGCAGACCTGGGCTCAGAGCGGGTGTTTTGACGTCGCAGGGCACGCATGAGCGCCTCGCACGGAGGCGCCCACGCCGCCGGCCGTTCATGTCGGAGAGAGGACGGGCCTCAGCCTCGTACGAGCGGCGCGTCGACCACGTGCTCGCCGACGAACCACACCTGCAGTTCATTCCGGCGAATGACGTCGCTCACCAGCAGATCATTCGTGCCATCGTCGCCCGACTCGGCGGCACGACGCGCCATCGCGCGCGCTTCCTTGATGATGATCTCGTGTGCGTGGAGCAGGCGCGAGATCTGAATCGGTGGTTCTTCACGACCGCGCGGCGGGCGGGGAATGAGCGTTGTCTCGGCGACGTCGGACGCCATCGCCAGGCTCACGCCGCCGAGCAGCTGAATCCGTTCCGCAATCGCGTCGACCAGCTCGCTCTGTTCGTCGGCGTGTTTGTCGAAGAGCAGGTGCAGCGAATAGAAGCTCGGTCCGGCGATCTGCCAGTGATGCTTCTTGTATAAGTCCCGGAGGGTGATGGTGTCGGCAAGGATCTGATTGAGATTCTCAACCGATTCGGTGCAGGCGTTTTCCGAAAGCGCGATCGGCATCCGGACGAGGTGCTTGAAGGGCTGCAGCTCTGGCGCGCGCTGATGCGTGAGAGGCGTCGCGCGGGCCACGATGGTGTCTGCGTCGAGAGTCTTCACGAGTAACCTCCCCACCAGACGTTTATCACCGATCGCGCAGCAGCGATCGCATCATCGGCGTGCTCGACCGCTCACCAGCCGGGCTGTTCGATGATCGAGACTCGAGCTTCGCGATCGATGCAGCCGAGCCGTCGCGCTGCGGTTCAGATCCAGATATCAAAACGTTCCAAGACTTTCTTCAATCTCAGCCAACGACGCGAAGTCGCGTGCGTTTCGCATCGCATACGCAACATGTCGCGTCGTGTCCGAATCACGAACAGTGATGCGTCATTGACGTGATGCATCGCCCGTTCGTCTCAAACTCGGGGGATTCGTTGGATGAGCGATGGAATGCGTCTTGCCACCACATCCGCGCAGCGCAGTCGAGGTGGCGGATCGCGCCGACCTCCTTCTCATGGGGGCAGCGGTGAAACTGAAACGCGATCGTGCGAGCGTGGGTTCCGGTTGGCGAATCCTTCTGGCGATCGTTCCGTTGGTCGCTGCCGTGGCCGGTGCGTGCGGGACATCATCGTCGGTGACGACTGATCCCAGCCCGGTCAAGTGTCAGCTGTCACTGAGCAATCCATCCAGTGTCGACGCAGCCGGAGGGCGCGGCGTCTTCACCGTGACGACGCAGCCCGAATGTGCATGGGATGCGAGCACCACCACGGACTGGATCTCGGGGCTGTCACCGGCATCGGGGCAGGGCACGAAGAACGTGGAGTTTCAAGTCGCGCCCAACGATGGCGGAGCGTCGCGCGAAGGCGACATCCTCGTCAAAGACAGCCGCGTGCATGTATCGCAGCGCGCGCCGTGTCGAATCGAGCTGACGCCGCCGAGTCAGATCGTGGGCGAGAACGGTGGCGCCGGGAGCCTGTCGGTTGCGACGGCAGGCGACTGTCCGTGGACGGCGGCGAGCGGGGTCAGCTGGATCTCGCTGACACCGCCAGCGACGGGAACGGGCAATGGCAGCGTGGGCTTTACTGTGTCGCCGAATTCGCTTGCGGAGCGGGTTGGCGCGATCACCGTTGCGGGGCAGGTCTCGTTGGTGACGCAAGCCGGGAGCACTCCACCACAGAGTCCCACACCATCGTGCACGTACGCCATATCGGGTTCCAGCCAGAACGTCGGCGCCGCCGGCGGAGCCGGGACTCCGGTGACGGTATCGACGCAGAACGGGTGTCAATGGGCCGCGGCCAGCAATGCCCCATGGATCAGCCTCACGTCTGTCACGGCGGGTACGGGCAACGGATCGGTCGCCTTCAACGTGGCGCCAAACACCGGCGCTGCACGAGTGGGTACGCTCACGATCGCGAGTCAGACGCTCACGGTATCGCAAGCGCCCTGCGTCTACTCGATCAACCCGACCAATCAAAGCGTCGGTTCTGCGCTAACGGTGGGGACACCTGTGACGGTTGCGACGCTGAGCTCGTGCCAGTGGTCGGCGAGAAGCAATGTCTCGTGGCTCATCATCACCTCGGCGACGAGCGGCACCGGAAACGGCTCGGTTGCCTTCAGCGTGGTAGCCAACACCGGCCCGGCACGAACCGGCACGCTGACCATTGCCGGTCAGACAGAGACGATCACCCAGGATGCGCCGTGCATGTATTCGATTTCTCCGCGCGAACAGGTCATTGGCTCGAGCGGAGGGAGCGGCATCATCGATCTCGTCACGCAGGTCGGATGTCAGTCGACCGCCCGTAGTACCGTCGCGTGGATCACGGTGCAGTCTGGTGTGACGAACGTCGGAAGCAGTCGCATCTCTTACAACGTAGAGGCGAATTTTGGTGCCGCGCGTGTCGGATCGATTGAGATTGCCGATCAGACGCTCACTGTGACGCAGAATGGATCAGGGCAGTAGGGGCAGATTGAATCCTCCGCTCACGCAGTCCGCGGTCGCATCATCTCGAGCACGACCTTCGCGGCGCGACCCATCGACGCCCCCTTGATCCTGGCATTCAGTAGACTGACCACACGCGCCAGTTGCATTCCCGCGGGCGTCAGCCGATGCCTGGCGCGCTCGCTGTGGATGTCTCCGTGTTCATCGGGCTCGGTCTCGATGAACGGGTCGGGGTAGCGGCGGCGCGCGCGAAACTTGCCGCCTCCAACCACGGCTTCGAGGTCATCGACGAACGCGGAGATGACCGCGCGCCGCTGCGGTTCGGTCAGTGCCCGCGCGCTCACTCTCTTCACGCGGACCGGTCGCTTCGTCGCAGGTGATTGCTTCGCCATCGGTCGCCCTTTCTCGTCTGGAGAGTGGCCCCGGTGGAGGATAGCCGATCTGAGAGTGTCGGTCATCAGCGCGAACTGTCGCCGGCCGGCGAACAGTCCGATAAGTTCAGAGGGCTCTGCGAGAGAACTCCTGGACCGGGCCAGAAGTGCATCCACATTAATGGACAGCCGAGTAATAGGGGGAAGGACTGGGAAACCCTTCTGTGGTAACTGCGGGCAATTTCGAGAGAGGGGCACATGCGCAGCGTTAATCACCTGTTGGGCGCACTCGCGAAAACGAACTCCGCCCTGTGGCGGCACCGAATCAACTTCATCCCCCTCAATGTCGGCGTGGCGATTCTGCTCGGCGCTCTGGGCATCGCATCGTTGGAATCGACGATCGACGCACTCCAGAATGCCAAGGCACCGTCGAGGGTGTCGCTCGAGCAGATTCGGGCCAATGCCACCAGCCAGAATTACGTGAGCGTGTCGGGACTCTCAGTTCCAGAGGCTGTATACGAGTACGGCAACAAGGGATCGAACGGAACGCTGACGTCCGTCGACAAGTCGTGGTATCCCCTGGTTGATACTGAGAACCGGCGTGTATTGCTGGTTCAGCATGCCGGTCCGGTAGCGGGCGGAGAGGCGAGTGTGATGACCGTCGAGGGAATGCTGCGTGACCTCGACACCAGTCTGGCAACGAAACTGGCCGCGGCACGCTACGAGATCGATGGCTTCCCTGTAGAACAACGCTACATGCTGGTCGAGGGAGAAAGACCCGGCAGCCCGTGGTTGTACGGGATAGCGACTGCAGTGATCGGCGGAGTGCTGGCGTGTGGGGCGATCGTGACCGTCAAGCGAAATACGATCTTCCAGCCGAGCGGGCGTCAGGCATCGTCTTTTCCCAACGCCGATCTCGCCGAGGCTGCCCATGTGAGCGTCACCGGTGACCTCGGATTCGACGAAAAGACCGTGCAACGCTTTGTGGAAATGCCCGCGATGCTCGTCGTGAGAGACGGAGCGCCGGTGATCGCATCGAACATCGATGCGTCCAGCAAGTTCATGGGATTCACCACGAAAAAGCGATCAGGTATATGGATGATCGCAATGGCGGCGGGCACCGTGTCGGAGGGTGAGTTCGGCCATCTGTTTTACGGCCTTGCGCGTCGCAGTGCGTTCAGGTTCTCTTACACTGATTCGATCGGCAACAAGAAACGGAGAGCGATCATCGCATCGGATGATCCGGCAATGTTGGATCGTGCGGTGGCGATGCTTCGCCCAAATCCGTCAGCCATTGCTGGCTGAGTTCCAGTTCTTTCTCCGTCCTGATGTGAAGGAGCCGACTTCTACCACAGGCGGAACGGGCGAAATGTGCCTGTTCAGCTGAGTGTGTGGCCGGATGCTGGAGTCAGCTTGCGCCGGACGGCCCTGTGATCTGCGCGAGTTCTCGTTTGAAGCGCTCGATCTCTGCCGAGGCTTCTTCTGCAGTCATGGCCCCGCTCGCGACACTCTTTTCAATCGTCTTGATGAAATCGCGGGTCGCTTCCTCGATCACGCCTTCGAGTTCTGCCCGTCTTGCAGAAAACTCCTGATCGGGCAGGCCAGGAAGTTCGCGTCGTTCGTCTCGTGAGGCGTCGTCAGATTTCGTCATCGGACCTTATCGCGCACATGGAGAAATCGGTTGAGTACCAGCTCGGAGCAGCAGATGCAGGGGCCGAAACGCCGCTCGCGTACGTGCTTGACGCTAGCACGGTGAGCCAGGTTTCGCCAGTTGGAACGCGATCCGATGTCAATCCGACGCAGTATCCGTGCGGGTGGCGGGTGCTCTTCAGGATGTAGACGAAGCGCGGCGATCGTCGGCCGGGTACAGGGCGACCCTATCCACCGGCCGCTTTCACTACCACTCCGATCGGATCGATGCCGCCGTGCACATGCACGACCCGGTCGACGTCCAGCTTCAAGCGGCGGATGTTTTCGACCAGATTCACCGTAAAGGGCGGCGCCGACGCAAGCGGTGCAGCACCAGGCCTCGGATGGAAGGCGTCGGCCTGCACGAGCAGCTTTTGCCTGGGAAGGTAGACGGCGAGCAACGTCTCAGCATGGAGATTTCCCTGCAGGAGATACAGCTCCATTGTCATGGTGTCGTCGCGCAGGACTCTTCGTGCCCCGACCGTCTCGATATGAGCGGGACGAGGGAAGCGGGCGAGGCGGTCTGGTTCGAGCGTGAACGGGCGACGGAAGATCTGCTCGAAGTAGGGCTTGTTCTTCTCGTGCGTGAGGATCGTGATGCCCTCCGCGACGTAGCCGCGAAGTCCGCCCGAGTGATCGAAATGGTGGTGCGTGTTGACCACGTAGCGAATGGGCTTGGTCGGCATCGCGCGCTTGACCGCCGCGATCGTCGCCTCGGTGCGTGCATCGTCTTGCGGCGCCTCGATGACCGCCACGTGGTCGCTGAATTCGACGAGCACGCTCATCGGGGCACCACCCGTCAGAAACCAGACCCCGTCGGCGATCTTGTCCAGATCGGTCTTCACTGATGGCGCAGGCACAGGCCCGCGTCCCGCAGTGGCGGGCAGTGCGACGGTTCCTGCGTTCGGTCGCACGTCGGCGATCGTGACATCCAACGTTGGATGCCCGCCCTGCCGCTGAATGATTCGAGTCGGGAACTTCACGCCCGCGTAGTCTTTGTAGTTGGAGAAGATCGTCTCGACGGACATGTCGCCGAGGAGCGGGTTGGCCACGCGTGTCGCGATGCCCTCCACAAAATGCTGATCGTTGATGTACCCAATGAGCGTACGGCCGCCGACGCCGAAGGAGATGGCCTGGACCGTGCGACCCTCGAATCGAGCAGGTGTGACGGAGACCTTGTTCGCGGCCGCAGCTTTCAGAAAGCCATGTGGCGTCATCCAGATCTGGAGTCGACCTGCTTCGGTGCGACCGTCACGGAGAAGCGTCTGCGTCACCTCGCCCGGGATCGGGCGCATGCCGCCCTGCCCGGTCGCGGGATTGAACGGTCCCGCGCCTCCGCCCCGAGGCGGGCTCTCGACGTCACGCCGCACTGTCTCTTCGCGCAAGGCCAGCGCCGCGTAGTCGACCGACGCCATGTACTTCGCAAGCTCGAATCGCGGCCACGGGCCGCCGGGTGAGGCTGCCTGGCCGATCGAGTAGATCGAGCCACTCCCGGAGTACTGGACGGATTGCAGCATCGCCACACCCATCATGTCCCCGGCAGCCTCGACGAGATTTCCGGGTCCCTGCGCCGGGAGCGTGAGCGACACTGCGACGACCAGGACCGAGACGAGCGCGGCGTTCTTCATGGCTGCGTCCAGCCGGCGATCGCCTGCCCTTGCAGCGAGTCCTTGCCGAACTGGAAGATCTCGATTCTCAGGCCACCCGGGTCCGTCGCGTTCGCGACCATCGAGTCGCCGCGTCCCTGGCGAGGCTCTTCGACCGTGACTCCGCGTTGCTTCAACGCGGCGACGTAGGCCTTGAGGTCCGCCACGTGCAAGCCGAAGTGGTTGAGGCCGGGGCGTCGATTCGCGTTGGCGGGAACGATCTCGATGAAGGTGTCGCGGCTGGCCTGCACGTAGGACAAGGTCGGTTGGCCCTGGTCGTTTTTGACCGTGAACCCTTCGCGGAATCCCATTTTCTTCGTGTAGAAGGCGAGCGCCTCGTCGAAGTTCTCAACCGCAATCGCCACGTGATTCATGTTGTTGACGCCCGGGAGCCGGTCGCCCTGCGCCACCATCGGCGTCACGGCGGCCCCGATCGCCAGTCCGGTCACGAACACAAGAACAGTTCGCATCGCCAACTCCTCTCGTAGCTGTTTCGCGTCGAACCTGAGGGAGCGGAGATCGCGGAGCGACGCCTTTCTCTGCGCCCTCCGGCCCGCTCCATCAGCGTTCTGTCTTCTTCGGGATGATCTCGAAGTACTTGTTGTTCTCGTTGCAGATGTACTCGAGCAGTTCCGTGTCGGGCCGCAGCACGAGCGGGAGCGTGACATCCCACGGTTTCGTGTAGGCCCCCGGATCGTCGATGGTGATGAGGATGTCCATGTGCCCGAAGTCCTTGCGCACGAAACGCTCGGTCACACGCAGCCGCTCCGTCGCGGGCTTGCCAAAGTTGTCGAGCCAGCCCTTGTCGTTGAAGCCCGCGGTCTCGACGACGAAGGTGTCTTTGTCCCAGCGCCCTACGGAGTACCCGAACCACGTCGGATTAGGATCTGTGGGGAGTGACCGGCCGTCGGCAAAGATCTGGCGGTACGAGTGCACCGCCTCGTAGAGGATCACGACCAGGTCCCCCATGTGCAGGACCTTGAAGGGATACGGCACGGCGTCCGATCGCGGCACGCCGCCGACGATGCAGTTCGCGGTGGGGTCGTCTCGATTGTTGTTGGCGCGCCGCTCGTTGTACAGCTTCTCGGCCCAGGGCTGAAAGGGCACCGACCCACGAGGAAGGTTCGCGGCAAGGTCGCCGATCAACATCGCCGCCGGCTGCCAGAGTCCTGACAGATCGGGCTTCCCTTCTGGCGTGCGGGGGACCGGTGCCGAGAGGTCAGGCTTGCCGTCGGCGGCGCGGGGGATTCCCGGAGTGGGCTGCCGTAGCCACTGCGCGGCTGGTGCAGCGGTCGCCAGACATGCCAACGCGATCGCGAGACGGATGCGGTTCACTCGCGCTCCTCCCGCTCACCGCTCCGTGAGCTTCGGGATGATCTCGAAGTATTTGTTGTTCTCGTTGCAGATGTACTCCAGCAGTTCCGTGTCGGGCTGGAATGCAAGCTGCTGCGTCACCGACCAGGGTTTCGTGTACGCCTTCTGGTCGTCGATGGTGATTTCAATATCCATCTGACCGAAGTTCTTACGGACGAAGCGCTCGGTCACTTTCAGCGCTTCTGTCGCGGGTCGGCCGGCGTTGTCCAGCCACACGTTGTCGTTGAAGCCGGACGATTCGACGACCAGGACGTCGCCGTCCCAGCGTCCGACGGAGTAGCCGAACCAATTCGGATTCGGATCCTTGGGAAGGGCACGGCCGTCGGTGAAGATCTGACGGTAGGAGTGCACCGCCTCGTACAGAATGACGACCATCCCCGGGGGCTCGAGGACCTTGAAGGGGTAGCCGACAAAGTCGGATCGCGGCACACCGCCGACGACACAGCGGGCGGTTGGATCGTCGCGGCTGTTGTTTGCCCGCCGCTCTTTGAAGAGCGCTTCCGCCCAAGGCTGGAACGGGACCTCGCCGCCCTTGAGACCGCGCGTGATGTCACCCACGATTCCAGGTGACGGCCGCCAGAGACCGGACAAGACAGGATGTCCGCTGGCGCTGCGCGGCACTGGCGCCGACAGGTCGGGCTTACCGTCGGGCGTGCGGGGAATGCCGGCCGTCGGATGCTTCAACCATTGCGCGAACGCCGTCGTGCTCATCACGACGACCATGACGACGATGAACCGGAGGGTCTTCATGCATCCTCCTGCACGACTCACGTATGATCCGCCTGGCCAGCCGCACCGATTATGTCCCCGCAAGAGGGGTTGTCAAGCGCGGCGAATCGCCATAGATTCTCCGTCAGCCGCATCGGAGGGCACATGAGTCACCCGGCTTCCCGTGCAATCCTCGTCGGTCTGATGCTTGCGGGTGCCGTGTCGGCTTTGCCGGCGCAGCAGCCCGCCTCCGCGCAAGGCTCCGGCGCGGCAGGCCCCGCTCCGGACGTCATCTTCTCCAACGGAAAGATCATCACCGTCGACGAGCGGTTCACGTTGGCGCAGGCGGTCGCTGTCCGTAGCGACCGCATCGTGGCAGTGGGGAGCGATGCCGAGGTCCTGAAGCTGGCGACGCCGGCCACGCGCAGGATCGACCTTCATGGGCGCGCGGTCGTCCCGGGACTCATCGACAATCACATGCACCTGCTCCGTGCGGGGACGACGTGGCAGTGGGAAGTGCGATGGGACGGTATCGGCTCGCGCGCCGTCGCGCTCGAGAAGCTGCGCGCACGCGCCAAATCAGTTGCACCAGGCGAATGGGTGTACAACCTCGGTGGGTGGGCGATCGAGCAGTTCGCCGACGACTCGCGTCCGTTCACGCGCGAGGAACTGGACAAGGCTGTCCCCGACAATCCAGTGTTTCTGCAAGCGTCCTACTACGAGGCCTATCTCAATAGCCGCGCGCTCCAGCAACTCAAGATCGACGACAAGTCACCTGACTGGGCCGTTCGCGATGCCAAGGGTCAGCCCACCGGTCGAATCACGGAGGCGGGCTTCCGCGGTCTGGTCGGCAGACTCCCGACCGCCTCGCCGGCGGACGTCGAGAAGAGCACGTTGGCCATGATCCAGGATCTGAATCGCGCTGGACTCACCACGTTCGGCGTGGCCGGCTGCGACGCCGATCTGATCGGCACCTATCGAAAGTGGGCGGCTGAGGACAAACTGAACGTCCGGACGTTCTGTATCGACGGCGTTGGCGTCGGCAACTCTCCCGAGCAAGTCGAGCGCGCGCTCCCGCGCATCGCGGAGATCAAGCTGTTCCAGGGCGACCACTGGGTTGACAAGATCTTCTACGGTGAGAGCGTCTACGGGCCGCTGCACGACCCGATGTTCATCCGCAAGTCCGATCCCCGCCCGGAACAGTTGGCGCTGTGGCGCAAGATCGCCACCGAGATCGCCAAGGACCGGCTGCCGCTGCACGTGCACGCGAACCTCACCGACACGATCGACGGCTTCCTCGATCAGATCGAAGCGATCAACAAGGAGTACCCGATCAAGAATCTGCGCTGGGTGCTGGCGCACGTGAACCAGCTCAACGCCTCTCAGCTGGCTCGCATGAGAGAGCTGGGCATGTATGCCGCTGTCCATCCATGGGCCGTCATCAACGGCGGCATCAACCAGCGCGTGTTCGGCGACGCCGCTTACGACATGGCCCCGCTCGACACGATTCAGAAAAGCGGCGTCGTCTGGGGATTCGGCAGCGACGGGAGCCGGGCCAATCAGATCCTGCCCTTCACGACGCTGTGGTGGGCGGTCACCGGCAAGATGGTCGGCGGGACGAAAGTGCTGCGACAACCGATCAGCCGCGAGGATGCGCTCATCGCGCACACGCGCAGGAACGCGTTCCTGGTGTTCCAGGAGGACAATCTCGGCTCGATTCAAGCGGGACGACTCGCCGATCTGGTCGTCATCGATCGCGACTACCTCACTATTCCCGCGGATCAGATCAAGGACATCAAGCCGATGCTGACGATGGTGGGAGGGCGAATCGTGTACGACGCCGCGAGCCCGGGCGCGTCGACCCGCTAGCCATGGCGGCCTATTGGGTGGCTCGCGCGAAGATCACCGATCCGGTGCAGTACAAGAAGTACACGGATCTGGTGCCGTCGATCATCGCGCGTCACGGGGGCAAGATTCTCGCGCGCGGTGGCCGCTACAAGATCAACGAGGGGCCGCACGACTTTCAGCGCTTCGTGGTGATCGAGTTCCCGACGCTCGAGCAGGGGATCGCCTGCTTCGAATCAGCCGAATACCAGCACGCCGCGTCGTTCAGGCGCAATGGGGGTGGGATCGTCGAGAACGTCATGGTCGACGGCGGTGACGCGACGCAGTAGGCGGAGTCGTCCACGCAACCGCGCTCAACGCGCTATGCGGGTCATTCACATGCCACATGCCACATGCAACACGTCGCGCGGATGGCTCCTGTCACTCGCGCTCGTCGTGGGTGCGGGCATTGCCGCCGCGCAGCAGCCGGGAAGCGGCCCGCAGCCCTCCGTCACGTTCAGGGCGGAGACCAACTTCGTCGAGGTCCACGCCATTGTCACGGACCAGGCGGGCGGGTTCGTGCGGAATCTGACGAAAGACGACTTCGAGATCCTCGAGGACGGCAGACCGCAGACGACCTCGGCGTTCTCTCTGATCGATCTCCCGATCGACCGACCGTTTACGCCGGCGGGCGCCACCGAGCCGATCGAATCGGATGTGCATGCAACCACTCGGACCTTCGACGGCCGCATCTACGTTTTTCTGCTGGACGATCTGCACACCGCCTTCACACGCACGCAGGCCGTGCGCGACGCGGCCAGACGGTTCATTCAACAGTACTTGGGCACCCACGATCTGGCCGCGGTGGTCTACACCAGCGGGCGCCAGGAATCAGGACAGGAGCTCACGAGCAGCAGGCGGCTGCTGCGGGCGGCCGTTGACAGGTTTCAAGGGCAGAAGCTCCCCTCCGCCGGGGCCGAGAAGCTGGCAGTCCATATCCGACAGACGGACACCGACACGGTCCTCGCGGATGATCCCCAGCCGACTCGCAGCCGGGAGGGACTCGAGAAGGCGGAATCGATCAAAGACCCCTACGACGCCGAGCGAGCGCTCAACGCGCGCCGTGCGCTGCAGGCAGTCGAGAACGTCGCGAACTGGTTGCGCGACGTCCAAGGGCGTCGCAAGGCGATGCTGCTCTTCAGCGAAGGTCTCGACTACGACATCTACCAGCCGTTCAACCTGACGCAATCGGCTTCCGCGATCATCACCGAGGCGCGGGAAGCGGAAGCTGCCGCGCAACGTGCGAACGTGAACGTGTATGGGATCGATCCGCGCGGGTTGAGTCAGTTTGGTGAGCTCATCGACATCAGCGCGCGGTCCGACTATCCGCAGCTCGAATACGGAACCTTCCGAGGCGCGCTTCACGAGCTGCGGCTCTCACAGGAGAGCTTGATCTCATTGTCCGAGGAGACCGGTGGCCTCGCCGTCGTCAACGCGGGCGATGTCGTCGGTGGCCTCGGCCGGGTCGTGCTCGACAACAGCCGGTACTATCTCCTGGGGTACTACAGCGACTCAACGAAGTGGTCGCGGAAGTTCTTGAAGATTGACGTCCGGGTCAAGCGGCCCGGCGTGAGCGTGCGCGCGCGCCGCGGGTTCCTGCCGCCCGATCCGCGCGCAACGACGAAAGCGCTCGAGGCCGACGTCAAGGCGGGCACCTCGCCCGCCCTGAAGGCCGCCCTCAGCAAGCCGGTGCCGATCGGCGATCTCCCGCTCCGCGTCTTCGCCGCTCCGTTCAAGGGCGAAGGCGCGAACGGCTCATTGTTCCTGGCCGTCGAGATCGACGGCAGCTCGCTGAAGTTTCTGGAGCGCGACGGGCGTTTCAACGAAAGAATCGAAGTGTCGATCGTCGCGGCCGACCAGCGCGCCAAGGTGCAGGGTGGCGATCGTCAGGAGTTCAACCTGAGGCTCCAGCCGCAGACCCGCGAGCGCATCGGCCGCACCGGGGTGCGGCTTCTCTCGCGGCTGGCGCTGCCGCCGGGCCGGTACCAGATCCACGTGGGGGCGCATGAAGCCAGTGGCGCGACCATTGGCACCGTGCCATATGACGTCGAGATTCCGGACTACGCGAAGTCCGCTTTCGACTTGAGCGGAGTCCTTCTCACTTCGTCCAACGCCGACTCGTTCGTCACGTCCAATCCGGACCCGTTGTTGAAGGACGCTCTCCCCGCCTCACCTGTGGCAACGCGCACGTTCAGCCAGGCGGAGACGCTGACGACGTACGCAGAGTTGTACGCCGGCTCCGGCCCCGCGCGCACCGTCACGCTGATGACGTCAGTGCAGGACGCGCGAGATGGGCGGGCGGTCTTCCAGGCTCAGGATCGCCGCGCCGTCGATGCGCCAGCTCGATCGCTGACACACGGATTCAGTACTGAAGTGCCATTGAAGAATCTCTCACCGGGAACTTACATCCTGCGCGTGGCCGCACAATCGAGCGTCGGCGGACAGGCCGCTGAGCGCAACGTGCTCTTCGAAGTGAGGTAGCCGGGGAAGCAGGGAAGGACAGATCGCTCAAGGACGTTGAGCGATGCTGGTCAACGCTCTCAGGTCGTTCTGCGCGAGCGCATTCGTCGGATCGATTTCGACCGAGCGGCGGAGGTGTTCGAGCGCCTCGTGGCGCGCGCCCTTCGCCGCCAGCGCCGCGCCCAGGTGCCAATGTGTCACGGCCGAATCGGGCTCGAGCCGGAGGACCTCGCGAAAATGGCTGATGGCATCGTCCATCGCGCCCCGTGACGCACGCGCGATGCCGAGCAGGTTGTGCACGTCAGCCGTGTCGGGGACGACAGCACCGAGGTATTCGCTGCCCTCGATGACCCGCGGTCGTGAGCCGGCGATGCGCCGTACGCTCGCCAACTCGGATGGCGAAGAAGTGTACGCAAGGTCGAGCAGCGCGAGATACGTATCGAGCCCATCGACGATGGGAGCGGGCGCGCCATCGACGAAACACCGCGGGCACCACGAGGCGACCTGCGTCAGATCGACCACCGACGCCGGGACGGCCTCGCCGAGGTTCAGTAGCGATCGTACGTCGTATTCCTGCATCGGACGATCGTCGCTCGATGGGGTCGAGTCTTTGGTCGCTTCGTGCAACGTGCGTGCTGAGGCGAGAAAGGTACCGACGATCTCGCGCAC
This sequence comes from Vicinamibacterales bacterium, assembly GCA_036407095.1. Classification (GTDB taxonomy): domain Bacteria; phylum Acidobacteriota; class Vicinamibacteria; order Vicinamibacterales; family UBA2999; genus Gp6-AA40. The sequence goes on from DASWZV010000172.1 coordinate 151,594, forward strand.
GCTTCCGAGGTCGAGGCGTCGCAGGTCGGCCTCGACCGCCGGCGCGCGCGAGAGCACGGCCGCCACGCGATCCGGATCGATCTCGATGTGCGAATCGTTCACGCCGAGCAGCAGCAGGTCGGCTTCAGCGCCAGAGACCAGTACGGCCTGAGGAAAGACATCGATGAATGCCCGAATCATCGCCAAGGCCGTTCGGGACGGCACCTGGTACGTCGGCAGCCACTGGCTCACATAGCCTCCAGCCTTCAACCGGCTGCGAACCAGTTCATAGAACTCTCGCGAGTACAGTGCAGCTACGCCGGCGTACGCGATTGGCGGCGGTTCGAGCGTGACGAGATCGTAAGAGGCCGCTGGCTGCATCTGCAGGTGCTGCCGGCCGTCATTGACGTACACGGCCACTCGAGGATCATCGAGCACGCGCTGGTTGACGTCAGAGAAGTAGTCGGCATGCGCGAGGATGCCCCGAGACAGGTCGGCGACCTCGACACGACGGATCGACGGATGCAGCGTGGCCGCATGCGTCGTGTTTCCCACGCCGAATCCGATGACGAGAACCGACTGCGGATTCGCGATCGCGAGAAGCGGGAGGTGTGCGAGCCCGCGCATGTATCGCTGCGACAGTCGCGACGTCGAGGACATCGGATGTCCGTTGGTCAGGAGACGTCGGCTTTGGCCTGGCACATCCGTAACGGTGATGATTTCGGTCAGCCCTTCGTCGACTGTCAATAATTTCTCCTGCTCAGACAGCCTGCCCAGCGCGCGTGTGTTGATATGATTCGGCGGCAACAGCATCCACACCACGAGCGCCGCGGCGGCAACGAGCACCGACGCGCCAGCGGCTCGAGATCCCTGAAAACCGAGTCGCGAGTGTCCAGTCCGCGGTCCTGAGAGCCAAAGCGGAATCACCGCGAGCGCAGCGACCGTCGCCAGCACTGTTGCGCTCGCCTGGATCCCCAGCGACGGCAGCAGCAGAAACCCGGCCGCGAGGGAACCGCCGACGCCGCCCAGCGTGTTCGTCAGATAGAGAAGGCCGGCACGCCTGCCGACCGATTCCTCCGTGCGCTGGATGATGGCATTGGCGAGCGGAAAGCCGACTCCCATCAGCAGCGCGGGGATTCCGACCTCCAGCAGGATCGGCCTCGCGTTGAACCACAACTCGGCCAGCCCTCGCCCGACATCGGACACCGCATGCGAAGCAGTTCCAGCGAAACCGATCGCTCCCCCGACCGAAGGATCGAACGCGGCTGCGGCCTCGATTGGTCGCGCATCTGCCATCGCGAGCCCGAGCAACGTTGTGGCGACGAAGAGCCCTTGCGCCGCCATGAACCATTCGGCGGCTCGCGGTACCCGTCGATGCAGGATGCCTCCGACGAGCGAGCCCACACCAATTCCGAGGAGGATCACCGTCAGAAGGAGAGAGAACACCGCTCGGAAAGCGCCCAACAAGATGGAGAAATGACGGAGCCAGAGGATCTCGATGCCGATCGCGGCGAAACCCGTCATTGCGAGCGCGACGCTCGTGAGGATGAGAGGCGTCGTCGTGGTGTCCGGCTTTCCTGGGCGCCGACGCGCGGTGCGCGAAGGCAGCCGGACCTTGGTGCGCGAAGTCGCAGTGTGCGGCTTCGGCCGGACCCTGACTCGCGACGACAGGTAGAGCGCTCCCACACCTGCCGAGACGTTGAGACCCGCGGCGATCATCTGCGTTCGCTGCAGGCCCACGGCAGGTACCAGCGTGAAGTCTGTCAAGAAGCAACCGAACGCCGCGCCTGCCGTGTTGGCGGCGTACAGCAGCGCAATTCGCCATCCGCTTCTCGACAGATCGCTCCGAACCAGATGGCGAATGAGCAATGTGAGCGTTCCGCCCATCAGAAGCGTCATCGGCGTCAGCAGGATGATGGCAATGGCGGCGCGCGCGAGATACGACGTCGTCGAGAGGGCGAACCAGCCGGAAGGTTCACGGGAGTAGGAAGAGACGAGTGCCGAAACCTGGCCGAGGTGCGGCAGAAACCCCGAGATGCCCAGCCCGATCAGCCCGATGACCAGTTCCACAGACGCGTAGGCGCGCAACAACGAGTCGGGGTTCACCGCATATCGGCGATCCGACCACGCTCCGACGAGGTAACTGCCAGCACCAAGTCCAGCCATGAACACAGCGACGACGATCGAGGCCGAGTAGATCGTGTTGCCGAAGACGTTGCCAAAGGATCGAACCCAGACGACCTGGTAGATCAAGCCGCTGACGCCCGAGCAGAAGAAGAGCAGGAATAACACCGGGCTTAACTTAAGTGGAAAGGGGAAAGTGGAAAAGTGGAAAAACGAAGTGGAAAGTGGAAAAGTACCTGCGCATGTGGAAGCGGGTCGTCGTCCTGACCGGTGCGGGAGTGCTTCTGATCGCAGGGGCGGCACCAGCGCCAATCACAGGTCAGGCCTCGCTCCCGCTTACTCGAACCTACACGCCACCGAGGACAAGAGGCGGGCAGGCGGATCTGCAGGGCATCTGGCAGGTCGTCAACACGGCGGCCTGGGACATTCAGGACCATGCCGGGCAGCGGTTCGCCGGGTTGCCGGCCAGGTTCAGCGAGCCCGCGGGCCAGGGTGTCGTGGAGGGCAACGCGATTCCGTATCAGACGTGGGCTCTCGCCAAGAAGCAGGAGAACTATCAGAACCGCGCCAGCGCCGATCCGGAAGCACAGTGTTACCTCCCGGGCGTGCCTCGGATCACATACATGCCATTTCCCTTTCAGATCTTCCAGTTTGCGGACCGCGTGGCGATCCTCTACGAGTACCTGCACACGACGCGCGAGATCTACACGGACGGGAGCGCTCATCCGAAGCTGGCGGCCGAGTTCTGGATGGGCGATTCGCGTGGCCACTGGGACAAGGACGCACTTGTCGTCGATGTCGCGCTCTTCACCGACCAGACATGGTTCGACAGGGCCGGGAACTTCCACAGCGACGCGTTGCACGTGGTCGAGCGTTACACGCGCATCGGGCCCGACCACATGCGATACGACGCGACGATTGAAGATCCCAAGGTCTTCACGCGTCCCTGGAAGATGAGCATGCCGCTCTATCGTCGTCAGGAGATGAACACCCAGCTGCTCGAATACGAGTGCTACGCCTATGCCCGCGAAGACTCGAAGTAGAAGCGGGTCTTCAAACCCGCGTGACGTGATTCCCGCGACCCTGACCTTCGTCGCCGTGTCCCTTGTCTGTCTTCTGGGCGCACGGAATCCTCAGGCCCAAACGACACAGCCACCGTGTCCGGGTGAGCCGGCGTTGTTCCACCCATGCGCCCTGGCCAGAGCCAGGACGTTCAACCCGCCACGAACGGTCGACGGCAAGCCGGACTTGCAGGGTTACTGGCGAGGTCTGGCGTCTGGAACCGAGAACATCGAAGAACATCCGAAGACCGATGACGACGACGGGGGAAAGAGCCTGATTGTGGAACCGGCCGACGGCAAGATTCCGTATCAAGCGTGGGCGGCGTCACTCCCAGAACAGCATCGCGCTCAGTACGTCGAGCCGAACGTACCGTGCTTTCCGTCCGGCGTACCGCGTTCGTTGTATGTCCCGACCCAGATCGAGTTCCTGCAAACGCCAGGATACGTGCTCATCCTGTTCGAGCGGGCCCACACCTATCGCATCATTCCGACCGACGCGCGCCCGCACGTCGGAGCGGGCATCGATCTCTGGCAGGGAGACTCGCGTGGGCGCTGGGAGAGCAACACGCTGGTCGTCGACGTCACGAACCACAACGCCAGGCCATGGTTCGACCAGGCGGGCCATTTCTATTCGAACGCGGCGCACATGGTCGAGCGCTTCACGCTGATCGATCAGGACACCATCCACTACGAAGTGACCATCGATGATTCCACCCTGTATACGAGACCGTGGAAGATGGCTTTCCCGTTGAGACGGAACAAGGAAAGAGGGTTCCGGCTCCTCGAAGAGGCATGCCATGAAGGTGAGCGGAACACAGACCCGCTCATTCGCGCCGGCCAGCGCATCTACCCAGGCGTGACCGGGAGATAACGCAATCTTAGTGGAACGTACGGGGCGAAATCGCGACCGGCCGCTCCGATGTCGCGGCCGGTGGATCTGCGGTCTAGGCTGGTTGTGGGAGGTACTCTTCCAGTTGAGACACTCCACTAAAACGTCAACCGGAAACCGAGCTGCACCTCGCGGTATTGGGCCGACGTCTGCTGGCCGAAGTTCGCGCTGCTCTCCTGCGTCGTGATCCCCCAGTTCGGCCGATTGAACACATTGAACGCCTCGGCCATGAGGTCAATCGATCTGCGACCGCCGAGCGGAAGCCTCTGCTGGACCCGTACGTCGGTCCTGTTCTGAGCCGGCTGGATGAAGTCGTTGCGCGGGACGATCGTGCCCCCCAACGAAGCCGGCCGCAGTCGTGCGCTGCCTCCTGCACCGACATTGCGAACATCGCCGCCGTAGTTGGTGACACTGCGAATGCCTGCGCCGAGGTAATGCATTCCGCTCAACTGGAAGCCACGACCGACTTCCCAGATGCCGCTCAAGACGGCGCGGTGGCGCTGATCGGTGTCCGCATAGGAGTACTCATTGCCTAGATCGGGCGCGACCGCGAACGGAACGAGAACGAGGCCGCTGAACGGCTGGTTCTGCGCGTCCTTGAAGAACGACAGGGTGTACGTGGCCGAGGCTTGCCAGCGTTGGCTCATCCGCTTGGTGAGGTTGGTCTGCAGCCCGTGGTAGCCCGATCGGGTGTTGTGCGGGATCATCGAAATGATGCCGTACTGAGGATAGGGCAGCGTCGCGCGATTGGTGTAGGGGAGGTTCGCGCCGGTGGCTGCGTCGTACGTCAGATTGACGTTGTCGATCGTGTCCTTTTCGTTGCGCCCCTGCGAGTACACATAGTCCGCCTCGACGGCCATCGCGCGGCCGAACTGCCGCTGGACGCCGATCGACGTCTGCCAGGTTCGCGCCTGCCTCATGTAGTCGCTCGGCGCGGGTATCTCTTGGTAGGCATTCAGGAGACAGGGTTGCGGAGCCGCGAAGTTCCTCGCTTGCCACGCGGCGAAGTTAGCGGCCTGAGCGGGTGAGTTGCAGAACAGCGTCTGTGCCTGCTCGAAGGTTGGAAGGGGCTGACCGTTGAGCGGGTTCGACGCAAAGTCAGGGCGCCCATCGTTGTTGAATTGGATGCGGGCGATTTGCGCATTGTAGTACGGCCAGAAGGCGTCAACCGTCAAGGCGTCAGCGAAGTACAGGCCTGACCCGCCACGGAACACCGTCTTGTCGTTCCACGCGTAGGCAAACCCCATCCGCGGTTGAAGATTGTTGATGTCGTTTGGACGCCCGGGCGAGTAGAAGGGCGGCACGCCCACGTCGTTCGCCCACGAGTTGAAACTCGCGTCGTACCGCAAGCCAAGGTTCAGCGTCAGGCGATCGGCGATCCGCCAGTCGTCCTGGAGCCAGGTCGCGAACTTCGGCTGACCGTAACTGAGAGGAAACTGCCCGATGCCAATCGTGTAGGTCCGTGTGTACGGCGAGAGCGCTGCCAGATTCCAGGTGTCGACATCGAAGGGGTCTGGAAAAATCGCCTGAAGGACGTCGGGTGGAATGATGCCGTTGTTCGCGGTGATCGCTCCGCCGCAATTGTTGCAGTTTTCGCTGTCCTCGAAGTGCCGCACGAATTCCCCGCCCGCTTTCAGGTCGTGGCGCCCGCGCGCGTCGAACGAGAACGAGAAATCGTCACGCGCGAACGACACCTTCTGGTCCCGGTGGCGGGGATAGTTGGCGTTGCCGGCGATGCTGAAGCCGGTCAGTGTGATGCGCGGGTGGCCGTTGGTCACGCGAGGCGCCTGCCAGTGCTTCGACCAATCGGTCAGCAGCTCGTTCGCGAACCCGAAGTGGCTGGTGCCCCCCTTGATTTCGTTCAGCGCTCGATTGCTGAGGACCTGCGTGAATTGGCCGATGTACTCCTCGTTCCGCTCATCGTTGGTGCCCGTCTGCGCCGGATGGCTTGTCGACGCACCGGGTCCGAAGGGTTCGTACGTCTTGTGCCTGGAGAACTTCCCCATCACGCGCGTTTTCGGCGAGAGCTGATAGTCGAGGCGTAACCCGCCCATCTTCCGGGTCGTCGTCCCCTTCAACTCGATGTTGAAGGCGGGATAGGGTGTGTTCCAGATGCTGGTCAGCGGGTTGCGCTCGTACTCGAAGTTGGCGAAGTAGTGCAGCTTGTCGACGACGATCGGGCCGCCGACGGCGGTGCTGTACTGCTGGTTCGTGATTGGCACGACCCGGTTGAGTACGGGATTCTCCGCGTTCATGCTGCTGTCGCGGAAGTTGGTTCGGAAGAGGCCCGAGAGCCGGTTGGAGCCGGACTTCGTGATCGCGTTCACCTGCACGCCGGTCGATCGTCCCTGGGTCGCATCGAACCGGTTCGAGATGAACTGGAATTCCGCGATCGAGTCCTGGCTGAAACGGGGTTGATTGCCCGCACCGAGCTCGGACGAAATCTGCTGCCCGTCCAGGTTGAGCTGAAATTCGCGCGCCTCCCCGCCATTTCTGTCCGGTAACGGCGCAGTGGCGGCGGTCGATGACGTGCGGCTGCCTGGTGCCAGGAGAGAGAGCGCCATCCAGTTGCGCCCGTTGACCGGCAGCTCCTGCACCTGCGTCGGGTCGACGTTGCCGCCGAGGTTCGAGGTCGCCGTAGAGAGGAGCGGTGTTTCGGCGGTGACCGTCACCGTCTCCGCAGCCGTCGCCTCCAGCATCGGCAGATTGACTGTCATCACCTGCCCCACGAGCAGCTGAAGGTTTTCGCGGGTAACTGCCTTGAATCCTGCGAGCTCCGCTCTGAGGCGGTACACCCCGACGCGCCCGGCGATTCGATACACGCCACGGGCATCGGTCACGGCAGTGAATGTGTTTCCAGTAGCTTCGAGCACCGCTGTCACGATGACCCCAGGTAGGACGGCGCCCGTCGCGTCGGTGACGGTGCCAGTGATCGCGGCTTCTTGTGCGTGCGCGATCGCAGGCATCGCGAACAGCGCGCACAGCAACATCACTCGCCTTACAAGGTTCGGACTCGTCACGGAGACCTCCTCGTCAAGGGCCTATCAAGGCAAACGGACTATTCAGGAACAGAGATCGAGCGTCTGGGAGTGTAACGAGGCGATTGCGATGGCCAATGTGGCCCATCCTCGTGAGCCCTCACGTTTCGGCGCGCATGCGGCGAGGTGAAGTGCGCGCATTATAGCGCCGAGAGGGGGGCTGTCAACGTGCGATTGAGAGGTCAGATCGCGATTCGCGCACGTCACGCCGGACCGGACGCAAGAATCGCGATCTGAACCCGACTCACGAGACCGGCGCTTTCTGCATGACCTGCTCGACGATCGCTTTGAATTCTTCCGATGTCAGCAGATCTTTCTTTTCGAACGACTTCGCCTTCACGAGCTGGAGCATGGCCATACGCTCTTCGTCGGTCGCCTTGACACCCAGCTTCTCGCACCATTCTTCCATCGATGGCGGACCGCTGTTCTTGCCGAGGACGATCGAGACCGGCTTCTGGCCAACCAGCTCCGGCGCGAACGGCACGTACTCGAGTGGATGCTCTTTGCGCGCGAGGCGCACCCAGCCGGCGATGATGCCCGATTCGACTTCGTACAGCTTGTCTCCAACGATCGGACGGTTCGGTGGTTGCGTGACCTTCGCAAGCTCCATCACGAAGCGCGACACCTCGACGAACTTCTCCGTGTGAATCCCCAGGTCCACGCCGTGGAGGCAGAGCAACGACATCACCACGTCCTCGACCGGCACGTTGCCGGCGCGCTCGCCCAGGCCGGTGATCGTCGTGTGCGCCACCGACGCGCCTGCCGCCAGTGCAGCCACGGTGTTGGCGACGCCAAGCCCGAAGTCCTGGTGACAGTGAATCTCCACGGGCTTCTTCAAGCGATCGATCACCTTCTTCACCACGTGCGACACCGCGTCGGGTGTGCACACGCCCATCGTGTCGGCGATCGTCAGCGCATCCATATGTCCTTCGGTGGCCACCTGCTCTACGATGTCCAGGAAACGATTGAGCTCGGTGCGCGTGGCGTCGATCGTGAAGAAGACCGTGTAGAGACCGGCGGCCTTGGCCGCGAGCGTGGTGTCGATCGAGGCTTTCATGGCGCGCTCGAGCGGCCAGCCGTAGCCGTACTGGATCATGTGGTCGCTGGCCGGAATCTCGATGACCACACCCGAGCAGCCACACGCCTTGATCACGTCGATCTCGGCGGGGATACAGCGCGCGAAGCCGAAGATCTCGGCCTTCAGTCCGAGTGCGGAGATGTCCGAGATCGCCGCCTTGTCCTGCGCCGACACCGCGGGCATGCCCGCTTCGATGCGCTGGATGCCCAGTGAGTCGAGCTTTTTCGCGATCGCAACCTTTTCCTCGCGACGGAACACCACCGCGGTCTGCTGCTCGCCGTCGCGCAGCGTCACGTCGTGAATCTCGAGGTGGCGGCCGAAGGCCTGCTTCTCCCGGACTTCGGGCAGATACGACCATGGGCTGCTGAACCACTTGTCCGTCTTCCAAGGTTCGTGCATACATCGCCTCCCGGTGGGTCCGGCTGCCGCCTTCGCCGCTGCGCGGCTTCGGCGCCCAGGGAAGCCGGACACTACGAGTGTCTCCGTCTCACGTAGTGTCCGCCTTCAGGCGGACCGTCAGGCCGGTGATGTTACGATCTGACCCAAGACAAAGTCCACGAGATGCCGCGTATCCGCTTCACGCTGAACGGGGAGGAGACCACCGCGGCCTACGAGCCAGGGATGCACCTGCTCGAGGTGCTCCGCGAGGAGTGCGGGATCGTCTCGGCGAAGAATGGATGTGCGCCTGAGGGGGTCTGCGGGTGTTGCCTCGTCCTGATCGACGGTAAGCCAGCTCTTTCCTGCCTCCGGCAGCCGGAGCAGACCGACGGCCACGACGTCGTGACTCTCGAGGGACTTCCCGAGGACGCGCGGCGCGTAATGAGCGAGGCGTTCGTGCTCGAGGGCGGCGTTCAGTGCGGCTTCTGCATTCCCGGGATCGTCGTGCGCGCGTCGACGCTCGTCGAGCGCGGGAAGGCCGCCGATCGCGGCGCCGTTGCAAAAGCGCTCGATGGGCACCTGTGCCGCTGCACGGGTTACGGGCGAATCATCGATGCCATTCAAACGGCTGGTGAAGCGGCTGCCAACCGCGGCTCCGTGACGCGCACCGAGCCGAGACGCCACTCGTTCTTCGGCGAAGAGTTCGGGCTGCGTCGGAATCCGGCGTTCGTGAATGGCGGAACGGGGCATGGCATCGGTCAGTCGATCGCGCGACTGGGAGGAGCCGAGCAGACGCTCGGTGACAAGCCGTTCGTCGATGACATGCGCGTGCCCGGCATGCTGCACGGTGCGATGGTGTTGACCGAACATCCTCGCGCACGGATCGTGAAGATCCACACCGAAGAAGCCGCGGCAATGCCGGGCGTCGTGCGCGTGTTCACTGCGACCGACGTGCCGGGCTTCAGGGGAACAGGCCTCAACGATCCCGACCAGCCGGTCTTCGTCGCCGAAGGTGAAGTCTCCTGTTGCGTCGCCGACTTCCTCGCGATGGTCGTTGCTGATACACAGTTTCACGCGCGGCAGGCGGCGAGCAGGATCACGGTCGACTACGAGGTCCTCGAGCCCCTGATCGATCCATTCGAGGCGATGAAGCCGGGCGCGCCCCTGGTGCATCCAACGGACACCTTCAGCCCGAGATCATCGAACGTCCTTCAACCGATCACTGCCTTCTCGCGAGGAGACGTCGATGCCGCGCTGGCGAAGGCCACGCACGTCATCGCGGCAACGTTTCAGACCCAGCCAGTCGACATCGCGTTTCTCGAGCCGGAAGCGTGCCTCGTCGTGCCGCACGCGAGCGGCGTCACGGTGCACACCCAGAGCCAGGGATCGTTGTACGACCACCAGCAGATAGCCAAGGTACTGAACCTCGATCCGGCGCACGTCGAAATCGCGCTGTGCGCGAGCGGCGGGGCCTTCGGCGCGAAAGAAGAGCTCTCGATTCAGGCGCAGACGGCTCTTGCTGCGCACGTGCTCCGCCGACCGGTGAAGACTGTGCTCACCCGCGAGCAGTCGACGCAACATCACGTCAAACGCCACGCGATGACGATTGCGCTGACCGTAGGTGCCGATGCCGATGGCCATCTGCTCGCGCTGCGGTCTCGCATCGTGGCTGATGCAGGCGGCTATCACACGACGAGCGCCAAGTGTGCGCTGCGTGCGGCGTGCCACTCGTGTGGCGTGTACCGCGTGCCGAACGTCGACGTCGAGTCCAAGGCCGTCTATACGAACAACCCCAACGCTGGTGCGATGCGCGGCTTCGGCAGCAACCAGGCGCAGTTCGCGATGGAAGGCATCATGGACATGCTGGCCGAGAAGGTCGGCGTGGACGGCTGGGATATCCGTGAACGAAACATTCTGAATCCCGGCGACGCCCTCGGGACCGGCCAGATCATGCGGGAGAGCGTCCGCGGCATTCGTGAAACGCTCCACGCCGTCAAGGATGTGTACAAGGGCGCGAAGTACAAGGGTATCGGCTGCGGGATCAAGAGCACGGGTCTTGGAAACGGCACGATCGAAGGCGGCTACATCGTCATTCGCGTCGTCGACGGGCCACGACTCCAGATTCTCAACGGCTACACGGAGATGGGGCAGGGGGTCTACACGGCGACGATGCAGGCGGTGTGCGAGGAGACCGATCTCCCTGCGGAGATCATGAGCGTCGTATGGGACAAGCAGCTTGGTGAGAAATGCGGGGAGACGTGGGCATCGCGGGGAACGACACTGAGTTGCGCGGCCGCACAACACGCGGCACGGAAGCTGGCAGCCGAACTGGACTCACTTCCGCTGACACGCGAACCCGTCGATCGCACTCCAAGCCCGGCGCTCAGAGTGCGGCAACTCCAGCAGTTGGTCGGGCGGGAGTACACGGGTGAGTACGTCTGCAACTTCACGACCCGGCCCGGCACTCCGGAGGCGGTGCTGAATCCCACGACGCACCTGACGTTCAGCTACGCGGCGCAAGTCGTGATCCTCGACGAGCAAGGCAAGGCGGAGCGCGTCGTGGTGGCCAACGACGTGGGCCGCGCGATCAACCCCAGACTGTGCGCCGAGCAGATGGAGGGCGGCGTTCACATGGGGCTGGGGTACGCGCTGTCAGAGGACTTCCCCTCGACCCGTGGCGTTCCTGCCTCGCTGGGCCTCCGCGATCTCGGCATCGTGCAGGCCAAGCACATGCCTCGTGTCGATGTGATCCTGATCGAAGTGCCGGACGAAGTGGGCGGCTACGGGGCCAAGGGCGTCGGCGAAATCGGCTGCGTCGCGACGGCCGGCGCTGTCGCCGGTGCGCTTCACTCCTACGACGGTATCCGCCGCGTGAAGCTCCCGATGGATGATGCGCCGGCTGCGGCGGCGCTGCTGCCCAAATCGAGATCGCGGAGGGGGCAGAGAGCGCAGGGAAAAGATCATCGCAGAGATCGCTGAGGCGCGGAGAACGCAGAGGAGAGAGCGGCCGCAGGCCGGCATCACCCGTGGCTCCCCTGCGATCTCTGCGATGTTCTTTTCTCTGCGCTCTCTGCTGCCTTTGCGATCTGGCGATCTAGAACATCAACCGGAACCCAAACTGCATCGAGCGGTACTGCGCGCTCACGTGCTGGAGATACTGGGAGACGTTGCTCTCGACGGTGCCGATTCCCCAGTTCGGCCGGTTGAACATATTGAACACTTCAGCGATGCCATCGATCGAGAGGCGCCCACCGAGCGGAATCCTCTGCTGCAGGCGCAGGTCCGTTCGATTCTGCGCGGGCGCGATCAGCGAGTTTCGCGGGATGATCGTCCCGTCCGGTCGCAGCCGCTGGCTATTGACGGCTCCCGTCTGCCGCAGATCGGCGCCCCAACTGCTCGATAACCGAAGACCCGCGGCGAAGAAGTGCAGCGCGCTCACCTGGAAGCCGCGGCCAACCTGCCAGATGCCGTTGAAGACGGCTCGGTGCCGCTGGTCGTCGGAGGACAAGCCCCACTCACCGCCGAGATCCGGAACGGTGTAGAACGTGACCTGCTCGAGACCGCTGAACGGCTTCGTGTCGGCATTCCAGAGGCCCGAGAGCGTATACGTGGCCGAGCCCTGCCAGTGGTGCCCGTATCGCTTCGTGACGCCGGTTTGCAACGCATGATAGGCGGAACGCGCGAGGTGCGTGTTCATCGAGACGACGCCCCAATCCGGGTAGGGGCGCAACGCGCGGTTCGAGGACGGGTAGTTCGTGCCGGTCGCCGGATCGAACGTCAGGTTGATGTTTTCGACGACATCCTTTTCGTCCCGTCCCTTGCTGTACACGTAGTCGGCTTCGAAGGACATCGTGTTGCCCACCTGACGCTGGAAGCCGATCGAGGTCTGGAAGGTACGTGGCAGGTTCACCAGGTCGAACGGTCCCACGAACTCCTGCAGATCGCGAATGAGGCACCCAGGCGCGTTGTTGTTGGCGTAACAGAACCGCTGCAGCGCCTGGTCGTAGGTGGGCAGCGGCTGTCCGTTCGTCGGGTTCGCCGCGAAATCCGGGCGGCCGTCGTTGGCGTACTGAATGACGACGATCTGCGCGTTTCCAGTCGCGAACGACTGATCGGCGCCGAGCGCATCTCCGTAGTACAAGCCCGTGCCGCCGCGGATGACCGTCCGTTCGCCCAACCTCCAGGCGAACCCGACTCGCGGTTCGAAGTTATCGAGCTCGTTGGGACGTCCGGCCTGTTGGAATGGCGGCACCGCGATATCATTCGCGAACGCGTTCAATGCTCCGTCCCAACGAAACCCGAGATTCAGGGTCAAGCTGTTCGAGATCTGCCAGTCGTCCTGCGCCCACGCCGCGACTTTCTGCGAGACCATGTGCACGTCGAAGTCGCCGAGGCCGATGCTGTAAGTGCTGACGAGCGGCGAAATCGCCGCGAGGTTCCACGTGTCGGCATCGAAGGGATCTGGAAACAGCGCCGGGAGAGGAGTGGGAACGAGCGATCCAGGCAGGCCGGGACGAGGACCCCGCTGGTTGGCGGCGATCGTCCCCATGCACTGCCGGCAATTGGCTTGTATCTGATGACGGCGCAGGAACTCGCCGCCTGCGCGCAGGTCATGCCGGCCGGCGACTTCGTACGAGTACGAGAAATCGTCGCGGAAGCTCCAGACATCCTGATCCTGGTGCCGAGGGTGGAACTGATTGCCGGCGATCTGGAAACCAGTGAACGTGATGCGCGGTGAGCCAGTGGTGATGCCATTGGCACTCTGCCAGTGGTTGTCCCAGTTGGTCAGGTTGTGGTTCTCGAGGTTGAAGAATGCGTAACCGACCTTGACCTCGTTCAACATGCGGTTGCTCAACACCTGCGTCAACTGGCCGAGCGCCTCGTTGTTGTGTTCGGAGGTCGTATTCGTTGCGGCGGGATGCTGCTGGTTGCCGAGCCCGAACGGCTCCCAGAGTCTCCCCGCAGACACTTTCCCCATCAGTCGCGTCTGAGTGGACAGCTGATAATCCACGCGCACGCCGCCCAGCTTTTTGCTGTTCGTGCCTTCGAGGTCAATGTTGAATTCCGGATACGGCGTGTTCCAGATGCTGGTCCGCGGCTCGCGTTCGTACTCGTAGTTCGCGAAGTAGTGCAGCTTGTCTTTCACAAGCGGGCCACCCAGAGTCGTGCTGAGCTGCTGATTGTCGATGGGCTCGACTCGGCCCAGTACCGGGTTCTCGGCGTTGAACTTGCTGTTGCGGAAGTTGCCGCGAAAGAGTCCCGAGAGACGGTTGCCGCCAGACTTGGTGATGGCGTTGACCTGCACGCCCGACGACCGGCCCTGGGTCGCGTCGAACCGGTTCGAAAGGAACTGAAACTCGGAGATCGAGTCCTGGCTGTATCGAGGCTGGCCGCCCGTGCCGATGTCCGCCGACACCTGCTGGCCGTCCATATTGAGCTGGAACTCGCGCGCCTCACCGCCGTTTCTATCGGGCAACGGCGTGGTTGCGTTGACCGCGACCGTCCGGCTTCCCGGCGCCAGCAGCGCGAGCCCCATCCAATTCCGTCCGTTCACGGGGAGCTCCTGGACCTGGCGCGGATCGACGTTGCCGCCCAGGCTCGACGTCACGGTGTGGAGCAGTGGCGTTTCGGCGCTGACCGTCACAGTCTCGACCGCCGTCGCCTCCAGCATTGGCAAGTTGACGGTCATCACCTGTCCGACGAGCAACTCGAGGCCGTCTCGCGTGACAGCCCGGAATCCCTGGAGCTCCGCCGTCAGCTTGTAGACGCCGGCACGTGCGGCAATTCGATAGACGCCGCGCTCGTCGGTGACCGCCACAAACCTGTTGCCCGTGGCTTGATGCACCGCCGTGATCGTCACCCCCGGGAGCACGCCTCCCGTCGGATCGGTCACCGTGCCGCCGAGCACGGCTTCCTGTGCAAACAAGACCGCTGGCATGTTCGCAAGCACAGCGATCATGACAAGTCGCCCCAGTAGTCGTGACGTCATGGATCCCTCCGATTGAGTTCCCCGCGTTCGACTGGACGGATGGACGATCTACAGCGAAATTCCTTGTGGGCTCGTACGGACCTTCACAACGGGCGACGTCGGACTCGGTCTGATATGACAGGAAGTGCCGGCGAGAAGCTAGCCCAGACCGGGGACCCGCGTCAACAGCGATTGAAAAGGCGCGGGTACGTTGAAGCGCTCGCGTTCTTGACTCGATCAACGCCTCCATGTACTTCTCTTCCTTCTCGATCAGCCATCCACCTCTTTTTCAGGAGCCGACGCACACATGGGCGCCAACTTCGGAATCGCAGGCCTCGACTGGCAGCAGCGCGTCAACTGGGATCGCATGCGGACGTACCGCCTCGAACGCGCTCGAGAGCGCATGAAGGCCCACGGGCTCGGCGCCGTGCTGTGCATGTACGACGAGAATGTCCGCTATATCACGGGCACCCTCACTCCGGGCTGGAACCGTTTGAAGCCTGGTCTCCGCTACGCGATCCTCTGCGGCGACGATCCGCCGGTGCTCTTCGAGCAGGGTGATCTCGGGTATCAGATCGAGCGGCATTCGCCCTGGATTCCAAAAGAGAACATCCGCTGGTCCTACGCCTGGATCAAAGGCGCGGCCGGAGCGGCTTCACGCCAGCAGGTGACCAAGTTCACCGAGGCGATCGTCAAGGAAATGAAGAAGAGCGGCGTCGGCGGGATGAAGCTCGGTGTCGACTTCATCGACATCAACATGATCGACATCTTCAAGACCGCCGGGATCGAGTGGGTCGACGGCATGTCACCGATGATGGAAGCGCGCGCCGTCAAGAACGTCGACGAGCAGGAATGCCTGCGCATCGTCGGCGCCATTGGCGACGCCGCGCACTGGGAGACGATGAAGTTCCTGCGGCCGGGGGTCACCGAGAACCAGGTGACCGCCCACATCATGCAGTTCCTCTACTCGATTCCGGGCATGGAGGATGTCGAAGACGTCATCGTGTCGAGTGGCCCGAACACGTGGCCCAACTGGCGGAACTTCTCCGACCGCATCATTCAACCGGGCGACATCGTGTTCATGGATCTGGCCGCGCTGACGTGGAACGGATACAAGTCCTGCTACTACCGGACGTACTGTGTCGGCAAGGAGCCGAGCGACGAGCAGAAGGAAGTGTACGCGACCGCGCTCACATGGCTGTACGATTCGATCGGCGCGGTGAAGGCGGGAACGACCACGCGCGAAATTGCTTCCAAGTGGCCGTCAGCGAAGGACGCGTACGGCTACGCGGAAGAGGATCAGGCCGCTGCCAACCTGTGGGGACACGGGCTTGGACTCGCCCAGTACGATCCGCCGGTGATCTCGCGCATCTGGTCGCTCGACCATCCGATCGAGATCAAGCCCGGGATGGTCTTCGCTCTCGAGACACAGCACGGGAAGATGTACAGGTGGGGCGTGCGCATCGAGGAGATGCTCATCGTGCATGAGGACCGCATCGAGATCATCTCGAACTTCCCGGTCCGGCAGATCACGGTGGTCGATCCGATGCCGGGCTACGGAGCGCACGTACGCTGAGGCTCCATCGATGATCGTTCCTCTGTCATCGCCGGAATCCACCAACGCTGCCCGCGTCGGTCCGAAAGCGGCCAACCTCGCGATCCTCGGGCGCGCCGGCCTGCCGATTCCCGACGGGTTCTGTCTCGCCGCCGACGCGTACCGGCACCAGGTTGCTGCTCTGGGCCTGGAGGTCTCTGCGCGCGGAGCCTTCGCGAGCGACAGTCCGGCGGAGGCGAGGCAGCACGCGCTGCGGATGAAGCTCGGGCTGCTCGAGCAACCGATCGAATCGGATCTGCTCCATTCACTGCTCGGGGCCTGGCGGCATCTGGTCGATCTCACGGGCGCGCTCACCGTGGTGCGTTCGTCGGCGCTCGTGGAGGATCGCTTCGGGTCGAGCTTCGCCGGGCAATTCGAGAGCTACCTGGGGCTCGAGCACGAGGCCGAGGTGTTGACCGCGGTGCGAGCCTGCTGGGCGGCGCTCTGGTCGACGCGCGCGTTGCGCTATATGGCGACGCACGGATTGGATCCTGCGGATACGGCAATGGCCGTTCTGGTGCAGCCGCTCGTCCGCGCTCGCGCCGCAGGCGGCGGACTGAGTCGCACCGCCGATGGCGGGATGCTCGTCAACGCCACGTTGGGACTCGGGTCGTCGATCGCGCAGGGTGAGGTCACGCCGGATCGCTTCGAGCTGGATCGAGATGGCACGCTCCGTCATGTCGCGCCCGGGCGGAAGGACCACGCCGTCAGCTGCGGTCATCGCCGCGCGCCCGCGACAGAACCCGTGTCCGCGGCCCGTGCCGCCGAGCCCTGTCTCGACACGACACAGGTCTCGGAGATCGCGCGGATCTTGCGGCGATCTGAGGAGGTGCTCGGGATGCCCGTCGAGATCGAGTGGGCGCTCGACGAGGAGCGGGTCACGCTGCTGCAGGCGCGCCCGCTGCACATGCAGGCACCGCAGGTGCCCGACGAGATCTGGCTGCAGCATCCCCGGCTCAGCGGTCATCCCGCCGGCGTCGGCTGGGGCGCCGGCCGTGCGGTGGTGATCAACTGCGAATGCGAGATGGAGCGCGTCGAACCAGGCGACGTCCTGGTCACGCGGGTCGCCGGTCCGGCGCTCGCTCACATCCTGCCTCGGGTCTGCGGAGTCGTCACCGAACGCGGCGGGAGCACGTCTCACTTCGCATCGCTCGCGCGCGAGCGAGGGATCCCGATGGTGCTCGGCGTCGCCGACGCGACGCGCCGTATTCCAGACGGCGCACAGGTGGCTGTCGACGGTGTTGCTGGAATTGTGAGGTGGATGTCTTAGCGTGCGATCCTGAGTTCTTGTCGGTGCGATCTCTCCTGACGCGGGTCGGTGCGATCCTTCTGACGCTTGTCGGTGCGAGCGCGCTTACGCTGGTCGGTGCAATCCAGCTATCGCGTGTCGGTGCGGGCGGGCAATTCGTGAGGGTGCCCTGAGCAACGAAGCGCTCGACTGCGTCTTAGCGAGATCGCACCGACGATCGTCAGCCGGATCGCACCGACAGCGATAGTTCGGGATCGCACCGACCAGCGTCAGGAGAGATCGCACCGACCCGCGTCAGGAGAGATCGCACCGACCCGCATCAGTTCAGATCGCACCGACCAGCGTCAGCGGGCTCGCACTTCTACGGCTGCACCTTCGACAACTGCTCCAGGATCTTTCCCCGCGGGCTGTCGGCCGGCACGAACCGCTGCACGCGCTCGCCGGCAAACACCTCGCCGGTGTAGATGTTGCCCTTCGAGTCCACCGCGATCATGTGCAGACCGTAGAACGAGCCGCCGTTGTCACCCATGCTGCCCATGCGGCCCACTTCCTTGCCGTCCTCGCGATTCAAGAAGTAGATGTGGTTGTTCGTGAGGTCCGAGATGAACAGCAACCGCTGCTGCTTGTCAGGTGAGAACCCCACGCCGCCAGTCGCGCCGCCGACGCCGGTGTGCTCGGCGAGCTTGAACTCCTTGAGGAACTTGCCCTCTCTCGTCGTGACATGGATGCGGTTCGCGTTGCGATCGGCGGCGTAGACGAGGCCGTCGTTCGAGACGTTGATCGTGAGGTGCCCGCGGAACTCCTTCGGCATCGGGCCGCCGGGTGTATACGCGCGGTCGGCGTCATTGGTCGAGACTTCCGACAGGGGATGGCCGTAGGCGCCCCAACCGCGTTTGAACGCCAGCGTTTTGAAATCGAAGACCATCACGCGCCCACCGAGGTAGCTGTCCGCGACGTAGATGTCGCCGTTCGGCTCATCGATCCGAATCTCCTCGACGCCTCCGACGATCATCGGAGTCGAGGCGGGGTACTTCGCCCGGAAGGCTGCCGCGTTCGCTCCACGGGCGCCTCCCTCGCCGGCAATGCCGCCACCACGTCCCAGGAAGCCCGACACCGGCCCGGCACCGCCGCGGCCGGGAACGCGTGGAGCGGCGCCGCGACCACCAGGAGGTCCGCCACCCTCCGTCTCCGGAGCACGGGCGATCTGCGCGACGACCATGCCGGTCTTGGGATCGTACTTTCGAACGGTATCCTGTCCGATGTAGACGAACCCCTGACTGTCCACGTCCATGCCGTGGCCCTGCGGCGCGTCGAATGAGCCGATCACGTTCCCGTTCTTGTCGATGTGGATCATCGATGGAGGCCGCACGCAGCAATCGGCCACCGGGGGCGTGAGCTCGGCATGGACTTCGATATCCGTCAGATCGTTCGGGCGATTGAGCACCCAGACGTTGTCGTCCTTGTCGACCGCAAGCCCGGTGACGCCGCCCATCTTCCACTTGTTGGGCAGCGGCTTGGGCCAGTCGGGATCGAACTTGTACCTCGGCGCGTTTTGCGCCAGCACGCCGGGAGCCGCGTAGATGGCCAGCAGAGTGATCGGCAGAATGAACGCCGCAGCGTGCAGGGCTTTGGCAAGGCGGTTCTTCATATACGTCTCTCCGTAGGATCCGGGTGACGTTCACTTCCCAGACGGGGCGTGGTGCGGGGGGATGCTACACCAGCGCCGCCCGAAAGTGATCGGCAAAGCAGTCACCTGGACTAGACTTACCGCCGCGCCATGCTCGTTGCCGTCTCCGACTCCGTGTTTCCCAATCTCGAGCCCGCCCGCCAGGTGCTGGCGTCAATCGGCGCCGAGCTGCGAATGGCGGATGAACCTGCGCCCGACGCCATCGTGCGGGCGTCGGCCTCGGCCGACGCGTTGCTCGTGACCTACGCGAAGATCACGGCAGACATGATTCAGCAGATGCCGCGGTGTCGAATCATCTCGCGGTTTGGCATCGGCGTCGACAACGTCGATCTGGCCGCAGCTACGAGCGCGGGCATCGTGGTCACGAAGGTGCCGGACTACTGCATCGACGAGGTGTCCGACCACGCGCTGGCGCTGTTGCTGGCGCTCGTCCGCAAGGTCCCCTCATCGAGCGCACGCACGCATGCCGGCGGGTGGGAGATGAAAGCCGTGGTGCCCATTCATCGCCTTCGCGGCAGCGTACTCGGGCTGGTCGGATTCGGCAGGATTCCGCAACTGGTCGCACCCAAAGCGAAATCGTTCGGCATGAAGGTCGTCGCCTTCGACCCGTTCGTCCCGCCGGACACGTTCACGCGTGCGGACGTGCAGCGCGTCGAGTTCCGGGAACTTCTCCAGACATCCGACTACGTGTCCGTACACGTACCGCTGCTGCCGGACACGCGGGGCCTTTTCAACCGCGACACGCTCGGTCAGATGAAAGCGGGCTCGTACCTGGTGAACACCGCGCGCGGGCCGATCATCGATGAAGCCGCGCTGGCCGAGGCGCTCGACACCGGAAGGCTCGCGGGGGCGGCGCTCGACGTCATGACACAGGAGCCGCCGCCGCCCTCGCCACTCTTCGGACGCGACAACGTCATCATCACGCCGCACACGAGCTTCTACTCCGAGGAGTCGCTCGTCGAGCTCCAGGTCAAGGCCGCCCAGGAGGTCGTGTCCGTGCTCAGCGGACACGCCCCGCGTAATCCCGTCAACCCGGAGGTCCTTGCGCCTCGATGAAAGCCATGGTGCTGACCGCGCCTGGAACGCTGGTCCGTGACGAGGTGGCGCGGCCTGGGGCGACGTCCGGCGAAGTGCTCGTGCGGGTGATGCACAGTGGGATCTGCGGCACCGACTTCAAGATCTTCAACGGGGCCATTCCTGTTCGCTACCCCAGAATCATGGGTCATGAGATGGCCGGTGTGGTCGTCGATGCAGGCTCCAGCACGCTGCGCAGCGGCGAGCGCATCATCGTGGATCCGCAACTGTACTGCCGCACCTGTTTCCACTGCCGAATCGGGCAGACACACTTGTGCACGAACGGCATGCTCGTCGGGCGAGACACAGATGGTGGATTCGCCGAATACGTGAGCGCTCCACCCAGCCACGTCTTCCCGCTGCCCGAGTCAGTCGACACCCACACGGCCCCCCTCATCCAGGTGCTCACCACCTGCCTCCATGCGCAGCGCCAGGTCGACATTTTCCCAGGCGAGTTCGTCGTCGTGTTGGGCTTGGGCGTCACCGGTCAACTGCACGTGCAGCTCGCCAAGGCGCGGGGAGCCACAGTCATCGGCGTGACACGCAGCGGCGACAAGCGCGCGTTGGCCGCGACGCTCGGTGCGGACGTCACGATTCCCTCGGGCGAGGACGCAGTGGAACGTGTGCGGGAAGTCACCGATGGACGCGGCGCCGACGTCATCATCGAGACAACCGGCGTGGTGCCGTCGCTGTCGGCGGCAATCGACATGGCGCGCCCGGGCGGCCGGCTGCTGCTCTTCGGAATCATCACCGCGAAGGAGGGGGCGCTGCCGTTCTACGACCTGTATTTCAAGGAACTGGCGCTCATCAACGCGCGTGTCGCCAAGAGCGAGGATTATCCGGCGGCGATCGGCCTGGTCGAACGAGGCCAGGTGCGCCTCGATCCGCTGATCAGCAACGTCGTTCCGCTCGAAGAGTTGAAGGCCGCGATTGGGATGCTGGGCTCGGACAGTGGTCAGCGGATGAAGATCATTCTCGAACATGGAGTGTAGTTCGAACGCAGAGAGGTGAACCTATGAAGAGAGCTACGACCATCGCCTTCCTCGCGGCCATGTTCGCGCCGGCCGCGGTTCTCGCTCAGGGATCCACGGCGGTTCCGCTCGATAAGGCGACCGTGTCCAAGGAGGTCGCGCAGCGGACGCTGATGAAGACCCAGATCAGTGCCTCCGTAGCCCGGCAGATCGTCGACGCGTGCGTCGATTTCGCGCGCAATCAAACCGGAGCTCCAGGCACCTACGCCATCTTCGTGCTCGCACCCAACGGCGACATCGTCGATGCTCACGTGATGGACGGCGTCCTTCCGATTGGCGTCGAAACCGGCTTGCTGAAAGCGAAGACGGCGCTCTACGCACGCACGCCGTCGAGCGCGGTGGCGCAGCGCTTCTCGGACGTCGAAGGCCGCGTGATTCGCCTCGATCTCGGGAAGGAGTCCGGTCTCGCGTACTATTTCGTCGGCGGGGGACTGCCCATAGTGGTCGAAAACAATCTGATCGGCGCGATTGGTGTCGGCGGCGGAAACATGGACGAGCAGTGTGCGTATCAGGCGCTCACGAAAGTGCTGGGTCCTCAGCCACCGCTGCCAGCCGGCCGCGGCGCTCCCGCCGGCGGCGCAGCCCCAAGCGGTGCACCTGCTGACGGCCGCGGACGCGGCGGACGCGGGCAGTAGGTCAAACGTCAAAGGGCAAAGGTTTGCCTTTTGACCTTTGCCTTAACCTTTGCCTTTTGACTTTTGACCTACTTCATCATCCAGTCGTTGAACGGCCTGTTCTCCGCGGCGCTGCTGTTCCTGATCGCGAGCGGACTGACGTTGGCGTTCGGGGTGATGCGGATCGTCAACATCGCGCACGGCTCGTTCTACATGCTGGGCGTCTACGTCGCGTACACCGTGACGGCGCGGACCCATAGTCTGCTTCTGGGGACGACGGTTGCTCTCGTCGTCGTCGCGGCGGTTGGATTGGTGATGCAGCGATTCTTCCTGCGACGCTTCACGTCCCAGCCGCTCGCACAGATGATGATGACGATGGGGTTCGCGCTGTTCTTTCGGGACGCCGCGCTCATGATCTGGGGTGGCGACCCGTTCACGCTCACGACTCCGGCAGTGCTCAGAGGGTCGATGGATGCGGGCGGGATCGTCTTCCCGTGGTACCGCCTCTTCGTGATCGTCGTGGCGGCGCTCGTGGGCGCGGGGCTCTGGCTGCTGAACGACAGAACGCTCATCGGGGCACGGGTGCGAGCGACGGTTGACGATCCCGAGATGGCTGCGGCAACGGGCATCAACGTCCCTCGGCTCTCCGGAGGAGTGTTTGCCGCTGGCGCCGCACTGGCCGCGTTCGGCGGCGTGATGGGCGGGCCGATCCTCGGTGGATACGCGGGGATGGATTTCGATCTGCTGCCGCTGGCGTTCGTGGTCGTGATCATCGGCGGTATGGGCAGTCTCAAGGGCGCGCTCGTCGGAGCCATCGTCGTCGGCATGATCGACAATTACGGCAAGGCGCTCGTGCCCGAGCTCTCGTACTTCACGTTGTTTGCGCCGATGATCCTCGTCCTGGCCCTGAAGCCAACCGGCTTGTATGGCCGCGCGTGAGGCTCCCGGACGCACGTGGAGGCTTCCTGTCCTCGTCGCCCTCGGGATATTCCTGCTCGTCGGTCCTCCGCTGCTGTCTCCGTATTGGATCGGGCTCCTCACGCAGATGGTGATTCTGGCCATCCTTGCCATGAGCCTGGACCTGCTGCTCGGCTACACCGGACTTCCTTCCCTTGGCCACGCCGGCTTCTTCGGCGTCGCTGCGTACGGCGTCGGGATCTTGTCGACGACGTATCACGCAGGCTTCTGGGTGTCGGTGGCAGGCGGTCTCTTCACGGGCATTGTCCTTGCCGCGCTGTTCGGGCTCATCGTCTCGCACGTGCGCGACGTCTACTATCTGATGATCACCCTCGCGCTGGGCATGGTGCTCTGGGGCCTGAGCTATCGCTGGATCCCGATGACCGGCGGAGACAACGGCATTTCGGGAATCCCGCGTCTCGAGTCGCATGCAGGGCTGCCGGTCACAGGGCCGATTCCTTTCTACTATGTGGCGCTGCTGGTGCTCGCGGCGTGCAGCGTTCTGATGATGCGGCTCGTGGCGTCGCCGTTCGGGCTGACGCTTCGCGGCATTCGCGAGAACGAACGACGCATGAAGAGCCTGGGGTTCAACACCTGGGTGCACTGTTACCTGAGTTACGTCGTGTCCGGAGCCTTTGCCAGTGTGGCCGGAGTCATGTGGGCGTACTACAACGGCTTCGTCAGCCCGACGTATCTCGACCTCACGGCCTCGTCTGAGTTGTTCCTGATGGTCACACTCGGAGGCCCGGCCACGCTCGCGGGTCCGGTATTCGGAGCGGGGGCGATTGTGCTCCTCAAGAATGTGATGAGCGCCTACACCGCGAGGTGGTTGCTCGTCCTGGGGATCGTCTACATCGCGACCATCATGTGGGCGCCGCAGGGATTGTGGAATCTTGGGCGAAGGTCGACGTAGGGTCCGGCGTTCGCCGAACCTGGAGAACATGAAACGCATTCATGCGATCCTCGTGGCGTTTGTCGCGCTGGTCGCAGTCGGCTTCGTGACTGCTCACCCCAGGGCTCAGACACCGGACAATCCAATCAAGATCGGGTTCATGGTGCCGCTGTCGGGCGGCAACGCGCAGAACGGCCGCGACATCCTGAACGGCTTTCTGCTGTACCTCGACGAAATCGGCTACCGGGCGGGAGGACGAAAGATTCAGCTGATCGTCGAAGACGACGAGGCGATCCCGGCGGTCGGGCTCACGAAAGCGCGGAAGCTCGTCGAGCGCGATGACGTGCACGTGATGGCCGGCGTGCTCTTGTCCTCGACTGGATATGCGCTCGCGCCGTACATCGAATCGATGAAGATCCCGATGGTCTACCCGGTGGTCTCGGCTGATGATCTGACACAGCGACGACGTGGCACGTGGATCGTGCGTACCGGCTGGAGCGGAAGCCAGCCGAATCACGCGTTCGGTGAGTACGCCTATCACAGGCTCGGCGTTCGATCGGTCGCGACGATCGCCCTCGACTACGCGTTCGGATGGGAGTCGGTCGGTGGCTTCGAACGGACATTCCGTGCCGAGGGCGGCCGCATCACGCAGAAGATCTGGGTTCCCGTCTCGGTACACGACTTCGCGCCGTATCTCGCTCAGATACCCAGGGACGTCGATGCGGTCTACGCGCTCCTGCTCGGCCGGTCCGCCCTGCAGTTCATGAAGCAGTTCCAGGAGTTCGGCTTGAAGGGACGCGTGAAGCTGATTGGCGGAGGTACGACGACCGACGAGCACGTGCTGCCGTTCATGGGCGATGAGGCGATCGGCACCGTCACGGCGTTGCATTACAGCGCCGCTCTGAAGACGCGAGCCAACGAAGCGTTCGTGCAGGCCTATCGCGCGCGCTTCAAAAAGGTGCCGAGCTATTACTCGGAGAGCATGTACACGGGCGGCAAGTGGCTCGTGGCCGCCATCGACGCGATCGACGGGCGAGTCGAGGATCGCACGGCTCTTCTCGAGGCACTTCGAAACGCCAGACCGTCCAACCTGCCTCGTGGTCCCGTTGAGCTCGATGCCTACGGTAGTCCGATCGAGAACGTGTACATCCGGAGAGTCGAGCGTGTAAACGGTGAGCTGCAGAACACGGTGATCGACACGTTCCCGAAGGTCTCGCAGTTCTGGAAATATCCGCCGGCCGAATACCTGCGTGACCCGCTCTACGCGAGATGAGCGAACATGAGGTGCTACAATGCGCCGCAACTGGCGCGCGGAGCGCGCCAAAGAGACACTGCTCTTCGATCTGAGGCCGCACGTGCGATCAAGAGGACTCCTCGCCGGATTTGCGATAGTCATCGCGGTACTTGTCGGCGCCGAGGCCGGTTCGGGCGCCTCATCCCAGTCGGCGCCTGCGCCACCTGCGCCGGGGCAAGGGCGCTTGATCGTCTACGGAGACATCGCGCTCTTCCAGCCTCCGGGCCATCCGGAGAACTGCATCCTGCGGAACCGGTTCAAGCGCGGCGATCCTGTCGGGTTCCGCATGTTCGTCGCCGATCCGTCCACGGGCAAGCGTGAAGAGTCGGCGCAACTGGTCGTTCATCTCACCGTCGGCGGAAGGACAGTGGACATCCCGATGCGTTATCGCGCGACGCAGGCGCAGCCTGAGCGCGAATTCTGGGTTGCCAAATGGGTCGTCCCGCAGGAGACGCCGGTCGGGATCATTCGATTCACCGTGACAGCCACGGACAAGTACGGACGCACCGGAGAATTCAAACCGTTCGAGGTGCAGGCCTCTCAACTGACGATCGTCGAGTGACGATCGCGGCGCCCTGCCTGCGGCTCGACCGGGTGTCTCGCCACTTCGGCGGCCTGAAGGCCGTCGACGAGGTGAGCCTGGCCATTGCACCCGGCGCGCGTCACGCCGTGATCGGTCCGAACGGCGCCGGCAAGACGACACTCTTCAACGTGATCAGCGGTGAGCTGCCCGCAACGAGCGGCACGATCACCTTGTCGGGAACGGAGATCACGAAGATGGCTCCGTACCAGCGCGCGGCGCGTGGTGTCTCCAGGACATTTCAGATCACAAGGCTCTTTCCCGATCTCACGGTGATGGAGAACCTGCTGCTCGCCGGTACGGCGCTGGACCGTCGTCGTTTTGCGTGGTTTCGATCGCTCTCGTCGCATCACGATCTCGTGGACCACGCGACCAGCTTGCTCGACCGATTCGAGCTGTCATCCCTGGCGCACACACGCGCACGGCATCTCTCCTACGGCGATCAGCGGCGTCTCGAGGTCGCGATATCGCTAGCCGGACGCCCGCGAGTGCTGCTGCTCGACGAACCGATGGCAGGGCTCTCGACGCCGGAGCGCGTCTCGATGCGGAGGCTGCTCGAAATGCTCGATCCGACCATTGCCGTCCTGCTCATCGAGCACGACGTGGACATGGCGTTCGCGTTCGCGGAGCGCGTCACCGTGCTCCATCAGGGAAGAGTGATGGCGGAAGGATCGCGGGACGAGGTCAGCGCGAACGAGATGGTGCAACAGATCTATCTGGGAGTCGCGTGACGCGTGTTAGATCTGACCGACATCCACACTTATTACGGCGACAGCCACGTGCTGCAGGGAGTCACGCTCCGAGCGGAGCGCGGAACGGTGACCGCGGTCCTCGGCCGGAACGGAGCCGGCAAGACGACTCTGTGCCGCTCCCTGACCGGTCTGACGCCCGCTCGAAGCGGTCGCGTGCTCCTCGACGGCCTCGACATCACCAGGCTCGCGCCTCACGTGATCCACGAGGCGGGAATCAGTCTTGTCCCGCAAGGCCGGCACATTTTTACGTCGCTCACAGTCGCTGAGAACCTCATGATTGCCGCTCGCCAAGGACCATCGGGCGGCGCTTGGAGCGTGGAGCGAGTCTGTGCTTTGTTCCCCAGGCTCGCAGAACGCGTCCATCACAGCGGAGGCGACTTGAGCGGTGGTGAGCAGCAGATGCTGGCGATCGCGCGCGCGCTGGTAGCGAACCCCCTCTGGCTGATCATGGATGAACCGACCGAGGGGCTGGCTCCGTCACTCGTGGCTGAAGTCGGTCGCCTGATCCGGCAGCTGCGGCAGGAAGGGATGTCGGTGTTGCTGGTCGAACAGAGCGCAGCATTCGCTCTGCAGATGTCCGACTACGCGCACGTGATGAGTCAGGGCGTAATCGTGCATGCGTCGGAGCCAGCGGCGCTCTGGACGAACGAAGCGATCAAAAGTCAGTACCTGGGCGTACCCGGCAAGTCTGGCTGATGGCGAACTGAGAGCACTTCAGAATGCAGAATTCAGAATGCAGACACTGAAAACGCCTGGAAAACGGATACGGTCTGCATTCTGCATTTTGCATCCTGCATTACGGGTTGCGTCTTTCAGCAACCTCCCTAGCGCGCGACCGGCGCGGACGGCTTCGCGAATCTCGCGGTGTCGATCGCGACGTTCGGCTGCACGGCGGTGATCTCGAACGTGTCGCGTCCGTCCAGCCACGTCTTCGTCCACTTGAACGGCATCTTCACGCCCGACACGTCGCGATAATCCGAGTAGTCGGTCTGTGTGGGAATGCGACCGACCGGCGAATCAGTGTACCGGACACTCCGCACGAGCAGGCCGGACTCCATGTCGAAATAGAGCGTGGCGGTCGCCCCTCGTGCTGTCGTCCCCTGCACGACCTGCACCTCGTGGTCATCGATGACAGCCGCCGGCCCGACTCGCCATTTCGCGAGTGCCTGCTTGATACCGTTGGGCAAAGACAGGTCCGCTTCCAGTTTCAACCCGTCGACATCCTGATCGCTCAAGGCGAGCACAGTGACCGGTCTGAACGGCGCCGCGATCCAGCCCGCGCGGCCGTCGTAGGCCGTGGTGCTGTCGCCCCCTGACGTGTGAACAATCGTCGTGCGCTGCCCTCGTCGCGCGAAGATCTCGGCGGCGCTCGGCTCGCTGTCCGGGCCATAGCCGACCCTGGTCCCTTTGGCGACGAAGCTCGTGAGGGCGCTCAGCCGCTGCGTACCTCCGATCGCTTGAACATATTTGTCGAGCACCTCTTCGGCGGACGGCGCGCCGCGCGTCTGTTCGAACACGACGTTCTGATCGGCGCCAGGCGGAGTGCCGTACAGTTCGGCGAGGTCCGCTGTGGCCCGGGGGCGCGCGCTGCCGCGATGACACGTGTAGCACGTCACGACCTGCCGGCCACCGAAGTGCGTCTTGTTGATGGTCGCCATCATCGTCACCATCACGCGGGCCATCAGCTTTCTCGGGCTGTCTTTCGCATAGACCGACCAGTCGGCGTCGCCCGCCGCGTGGCAGTCTTCGCACGACATACCCAACGCCGCCGAAAAGACCCCCATCGTTCCCATGAATTCGTTCACGGGAATGCCTTTGAGGACCTGGACGTTCTTGAACACTTGTTCCGACAAGGGCGGTGTTGCGGCGGGTCCGGCCTGGCCGTTCACGAACACGACGCTCGACAGCCACACAGCGACGGATGCCATGACGCCCGGAATCGATCGTTTCAGCTCACGTTTCATGCTGTGTCCTTCCCGTGACGTGCGACTATACGATCCGTTCCTTCGATTTGACAGACCTTGTCGATGGTGAGAGATTCTCGGCATCTTATCGGGAGTTCGCTGAGACGTTCCGACCGGATTTTGAGGAGGCCAAGGTCCATGAAGAGAGGCCTACTGTATATCGTTGCCGTCGGTCTTGTCGGTCTTTCCAGCCCTGCTCTGGCGCATCACGGCGACGCCGATCGCTATGTTCAAGACGTGATCGACGTGACCGGCACCGTCGTGGCGCTCGAGATGGTCAATCCCCACGTCCACATCATCTTCGACGTGACCGACGCGACCGGCAAGACCGTCAGGTGGCAGGCCGAACTGGGCGGGCCACAGCAGCTCACGAAACAGTTTGGGTGGACGCCGCTCACGGTGAAGCAGGGCATGAAGCTCACGATGACCGGCCGGCGACTCAAGAGCGGCGCTCCGTACATGAATTTGACCGAGCGCGCGCGCATCGTCGTCGCCGACACCGGCAAGGAGATTTTCCGCACTGAGAACTACGGCCAGCCGCCGCCGAAGCAGTAGCCGGTCTGTAGGGGCGGGTCTTGCTGTCGAGATCACGCCCTGGCCCGCCGGGTCTCACGAACAGGGCTCGGCATTCGTGTCCCAGGAGGGGTTGATGCGCGTTGCGTTTCGGCTGGCGGTTGGGACGGTCCTCGTTGTCGTCGCTGGTGCGTCATTGCAAACAGCGGCACCGCAAGCGCCTTCGTCGGTCACCATCGCAGGCGCTCAGCTCAAACAGGTCGCTTACCTCAAAGGCTCGAACACGAAGCCCGGGGACCATTTCGGGTGTGGTGGCGTGCTGGATGGTCATGCAGGCTACGGCGCTGCCATCAGCGGTGACGGCAACACGCTCGCCATTGGCGCGCCGCACGACAGCAGCGGCGCCAAGGGTGTGAACGGCAAACCGAACGGCGAGGTCTACGGATCGGGTGCGGCGTACGTCTTCGTACGAAGCGGCTCGACGTGGGCGCAACAGGCCTACGTCAAGGCGTCCAATCCTCAAATGAACGCCGAGTTCGGCCACGCGGTCGTGCTCAGCGCCGACGGCAACACGATGGCCGTGTCGGCGTACTGGGAATCCAGCAAAGCCACCGGTATCAATGGCGATCAGAGTGACGAGTCGATTCCACAGGCCGGCGCGGTGTACGTGTTCACTCGTACGGGAACGACGTGGACACAACAGGCCTATGTCAAAGCCTCGAACACCGGCGAAGCAGGCACTGAGGACAGATTCGGTGACGGCGATCAGTTCGGCGTCTCGCTCGCGCTCAGCGACGACGGACGCACGCTGGCTGTAGGAGCCATCTCGGAAGACAGCGCGTCGCCCGGTATCAACGGCAATCAGGCCGACAACTCCGCAACGTCGGCCGGCGCGGTCTACCTGTTCCTCCGCACCGGCAACACATGGGCGCAGCAGGCGTATATCAAGGCCTCGAACCCCGATCCGGCAGACATGTTCGGCTACAGCGTTGCCCTGAATGCCGATGGCAACACGCTCGCGGTCGGCAGTTACGACGAGGGTGGATCCTTTCGAGGGATCAACGGCCCGCCGGACAACATGCGCCGGGGCGCGGGCGCAGTCTACGTGTTTACGCGCACGGGAACCACGTGGGCGCAGGAAGCGTACATTCACGCGTCCAATGCCGAGGCCGGCGATTCGCTTGGCGTGATGGTCGCGCTGAGCGACGACGGTAATACGCTGCTGACCGCATCACTCGACGAGGACTGCCTTGCCACTGGCGTCAACCCTCCGGGATGCGACAATGACCGCGCAGCCGATCGCTCCTCGGGGGCCGCGTACATCTTCGTCCGCACAGGAAGCACATGGTCCGAGCAGGCCTTCATCAAGGCATCGAACACCGGGGCGAACGATTGGTTCGGCTCGCGCTCGGCGCTGAGCGGCGATGGAAACACCGCGGCGATCGGAGCCTCGCTCGAGGACAGCTCGGGTCGCGGCGTCGATGGCAAGCAGGACGACGACGCTGCGCCTGAATCAGGTGCGGTGTACTTCTTCCGGCGCAACGGCACAACGTGGAGTCAGCAGCACTATGTCAAGGCCTCGAACGCAGAGGCATACGACGAGTTCGGCGGATCGGTTGCTCTGAGCCGGGACGGCAAGACGATGGTGGTCAGCGCGCACAGCGAGAGCGGCTCGTCCCACGGTGTCGGTGGCAACCAGGCCGACAACGGATCCAAGGAGGCAGGCGCCGCGTACGTCTTCACTTCCAACTGACGCGTGATCGCGAGAATCATGAAAGCCAGACACGTACTCGCTTGCTCTGTATATCTGGTCCTGACTGTCGTCGTGGCTGCGACGCTCGGCGGACAGTCGCAATCTCAGCCCGCCGCTCAGGCCGGAGGCCAGCCGGCAGCACCGCCGCAAGCCGCGCCGCCGCCGGCACAAGCGGGGCATCCATCCGGCCGGCTCGTCATCTGGGGTGACGTTGCGCTGTTCAATAGTCCCACCGACCCGGACAACTGCATTCTCACGAACCGCTATAAGAGAGGACAGCGCGTTGGATTCCGGATGACGGCGATCGACGGCGGTACGAGCGACGTGGAGAACTCGGCGGTGCTCGTTGCGCACGTGACCTACGCAGGGAAGACTGTTGATGCGCCGATGCGGTGGCGCGGCGCAGCGGGTCCGACGGCACCACCTCCCAGAGGCTATCTGCGTTCGCCGTTCAATTTGTGGACCGGTTCGTGGACCGTACCTGATGACGCGCCGATCGGCAGGATCAGCTACACCGTGACGGCAACAGACAGGTTCGGACGAAAAGCAACGTTCGAGCCCTTCACGGCCGAAGCGTCACAGCTCGTGATCGTGCCTTAATTAACAAGCTGACGACAAACGCGTCAACGCCCAACCTCCAACTCCGAAGCGGCAGGCTGTTTGGGGAAATCGTCGGTCGGCATGATCACATTCCCGTCCGAACACGCGAACGGACCGAAGGCCTCTGATCTGGACAACGAGCAAACTCGATCAAAATATGGCGAACCGCCGCTACTGCTACGGTGGCGGGATGCCGAGGTCTTTGCAGATTTTCTTGGCGAGGTCGTCGTTGATCTCGGTGTGTCTGGGAACGCTGGATGTTCTGCCGGTGGGGCTGACGAAGATCTAATGATTGCCGCCTTCCCGGAGCAAGCGGCAACCGTGCTGCTCCAGGTGGTGGACGAGCGCGCGTCGCTTCACGCGCTGATCTTGAGTGGCTCGCGGATGACTGGTCCTTCCCCGGTCGTTTGCTGGGCCAGCTCCCGGTTGGCATCCAAGATCATGGCGACGGCTTCTTGGAGGTTCGCGCGCGCCTCCTCCAATGTTGCGCCCTGCGTGTTGGCTCCTGGCAATTCCTCGACGAAACCGATGTACCCCTCAGGCACTTGGCGAAAGACGGCAGTGAATTGAAGATCCATGACGCTATGATACGCCTCGCGGACACGAGGCCTAACAGGCGATGGGCCTGACGCCGGGCACGTCGCTCTCGCGCCGTACCCGGTGCAGGTCATCGCCATTCCGTTATGCCTCAACTCGAAGCACCTGGCCAGCTTGAACAGCTTCGATCGCGCCAATCGCAGCTGGAACGAGGGGCACTAGATCCTCGAGAGCATTGACGTGCGCCGCAGAGCACGACGACTCCAAGTTATCGTTTGGCAAGATTCTGCTGGGACGGAAGATTGCGGTCGCCGGTTACGAGGACGGTGAAACCTGCGGTTCAGCGGCATCGAGCAGCTGCCCGTTCTTCAGTCCGGCCCAGGACTGCGGCTGGTCCGGCTAAAGCCGGACACTACGTACTACTTATTAGTCCGGCTGAAGCCGGACACTACGCGGTGACTCACCGTCGCGCGGCCGGGGGCCTCGCAAACTTCGCGGCGTCGATTGTGACGTTCGGCTGCACGTTGCTCAACTCGAAGAGCGATCGGCCGCTCAGCCAGCTCACTGTCCATTTGAACGGAATCTTGACGCCGGCGACGTCGCGATAATCGTCGTAGTCGACACGCGTCACCAGACGGCCGACCGGCGATTCGCTGAAGCGTACGAGACGCACGAGCAACGCCGTCTTCGCATCGAAGCACAGCGTCACCGTCGCGCCACCGGCCGTCGTGCCTTGAACGACGAGCGTCTCACGATCGTCGACGAGGGCGGCCGGGCCGACCCGCCACGTGCTCAACGCCTCTTTGATCCGCCCGGGAAAGAGGAGCGATGCCTCGAGGCGAACGCCGTCGAGTTCCTGTCCCGTGATCGCGAGCAGCGGCACCGGCTTCTCCGCCTCGGGCGCCGCGATCCATCCGCCGCCACTTCCCACGACCGTCGTGCTGTCGCCGTTGAGCGTATGAACGATCGTCGTGCGTTGCCCAGGCGCGCTCGCAAAGACCTCGAGCGGACTCTTGTCCGCATCGTCGAACCCCTTGTACGTGCCCTTGGCAACCAGACTGGTGAGCTTCGCGAGCCGATCGGGTCCGCCGACTGCCTGAATGTATCTGTCGAGTACTTGCTCCGCGGCAGGCTGGCCGGCTGCCTGTTCGATCGGTTCGCCGGGCTCGTCAGGCGGCGGACTCCCGTACAACAACGCGAGGCTCGGCATCACATTGGGCCGCCGGCTGCCGCGATGACACGTGTTGCACGTCACGACCTGGCGCCCACCGAAGTTGCCTCGATTGATGCCAGCGACCATCTGCACCATTCGACGCGCTGTCCGTTTGAGGTCGTTGTCGTCGGCGTACTTCGCCCAGCTCCCGCCGCTCTCATCGACGTGGCAATCGGTGCAGTTCATGCCGAGCGCCGCGGAGAAGAACCCCATGGTTCCCATGAACTGATCGACCGGAATGCCTTTGAGCACCTGGATGTTCTTGAAGACTTCCTCGGCCATCGTCGGCCTTGCGCCTTGCGACGCCTGGCCGCCAACAAGGCTCGCGCTCAGCAGCCAGAGCGCCGCGGTCGTGGCGATGCCGCCGTGAACCCTGAACCGCACGCGTCCTATTTCCAGCTCTCCGCGGCTTTCCGCTGGAGCGAATCCGGTGTCAGCTCTGCCAACTCGATGCGCACGCCGTTCAGGTCTGTCACGTTCGACAGGATCGCTTTCGAGAACCCGCTTGGCGGCCCCGGATCGCCCGCGACGGCCCCGCGCGATCGAAACGCCGCGACTGCGGTCTTCATGTTCTCGACGACCAGCCCGAAATGTGTGACCCCGGCAGGACGCTGCGCGTTGGCCTGCTGCAGCTCCAGGAACGTGTCGCGGCTGATCTGCATGTAGATCGCCGTCGGCTGTCCCTGAGGGTTGCTGTTGCGGAACGCTTCCTTGAATCCCAGCTTCTCCGTGTAGTATGCCGCTGCCGCAGGGATGTCAGGCACGGCGACGCCCACGTGGTTCAAGCCAACCACGCCCGGCCGCTCGTTCTGGGCGATCGTGGTCTGGACCGCCGCTCCAACCAGAATCCCGGCAGCGAATAGCACAAGACCGCGCATGACGTGTATCTCCTTCTGAATCGCCCGCCAACCGCCTCATCTCGGGCTCGGTTGCTCCGGCGAAGGTTTCGGGTAACTCCAGGTCTTGAGAATCTGCATCTGGTTGTCGCAGTACGAGTCGAGGATTTCAGTGTCCGCCTGCAGAAGCAGCGGGATGGTATTGGTCCACGGCTTCACGTACGCCTTGGGATCATCGATGGTGACAGCTATCCCCATGTGACCGAAGTCGCTTCGCTTCCAGCGTTCGGTCACACGCAAGGCGTCGCTGTTCGGGTACGCCATGTTGGCGCTGAGCCAACCGCCATCGCGGTAGCCAAGGCTTTCGACGACGAAGGTGTCGCCCTCCCACTTGCCAACGGAGTATCCCAGCCAGGCTGGTTCGGTCTCACTCAGCTTGGGCAGCGGCCGACCATCGGTGAAGATCTGGCGGAACGTGTTCCCGACGAACGATTCGTGAAGGACGATGGTTTCCCCAGGCGTGTGGAGAACCTTGAACGGGCTGCGGGTGTAGACGCGCGGTACACCCAGCGGCAAGCAGTAGCCGTATGGATCATCGACGTGATTGCGGTCCCTGCGGATTTTCTGCACGCTCGCTGCCCACGGTGTCAGCTCAATCTCGCCGGGCTTCAGACCCTTGCCCAGGTCGTGGAAGTAAGTCATGTTTCCCACGTCCCAGATGCCAGAAAAATCCGGGCGCCCATCCGCCATCTTGGGCGCCGGCGCCGAGAGATTGGGTTTTCCGTCGGGCAGACGCGGAATTCCAGCAGTCGGATACTTCACCCACTGTGCGCTGGTCGCCGCCGTCAGCGCAACAAGGACCGCGATCGTAACGAGTGCCGGCCGTCGTGTCATGTCGGTCCTCCCTCGTGTGCAAGACTCACGCGCGCGCCGTTTCGCATTCGACGACGCAACCGATCGCCAAGGCTCCAGCCTCCTGACCCCGCCGCGCACAGCAGCAGGAAGAGATAGCAGAACAGGATCGACGCCTCCATGCCGGGCAGCGTAAAACTCTGCCAGAAGCCGCGAGGCGCCCACGACCTGAAGTAGGCCACCGCCATCTCGCCCGACAGAATGAACGCGACCGGTCGGGTGAAGAGCCCGGCGATGATGAGCGGCCCACCGAATGATTCGAGCCATCCGGCAAGCCCGCGCATGGTCGTGATGTCGCGGTCGATGCGTCCGCCGCCGACGCCAAACAACTTCTCGAGGCCGTGCATCACGAACAGGCAACCGGCCACGATACGGAGGACGCCGAGTGTGGTGTGCGCCCATCGATCGTCGGTGGACTCCCGGCCGCGCAACCGGTCGACGCTCCAGGCGCCTCCGCCAGCCGCCGCGATGTACAGGAAGAAGAACGCGTTCAGCAGCACGGGGTCGCCGCCGTTGCGATGTGTGAACGGACCACGCTGCAGCGGGCCGACGAAGAAGAGGACCAGATACATCACCGCGAGCACGAGGCCGACTCGCCGGGTGAACAGCCCCGCGATCATCAGCAACCCCGCGGGCACCGCCACGAGCTCGAGGATCCCTTCGTAGGACATCCGCGCGGCGCCGCTCGCTTCCGGATATCCGAGCAGCTGCTCCATGCCGTGCCGCAGGATCAGAAAGCCAAACACGATCCGGGCGAGGCTACGCAGATACGGCGTGAGCCGGTCCAGGATGGCGGTGAAGGAGCGCGGCATGTGTTGCTCCTACTTACCCATGTTCTTCTTGTATTCCTGCGCCTCGGTCCCCGAGCAGATCATCTCCATGAGATCGACGTTGGACGGGATGAGTCTCAACGGCAACTTGTTCCGGCCGACCCACGGCTTGGTGTACGCCGTCGGGTCGTTGATCGTGACGGTCAGCTCCATCGCTCCCATGTTCACGCGGTGGTATCGCTCCTCGACGCGCATGTCGTTGCTATGCGGATTGCCCGCGTTGTCGAGCCACGTCTTTTCGTCCAGTCCAATCGTGTCGACCACGAAGGTGGAGTCGTCTTCCCAGCGGCCGACGGAGTAGCCATACCAGCGTGGGTCTGGATCCTTGGGAAGCGCGCGCCCGTCGGTCCAGATGGTCCGGAACCGCTTCTCGAACATGTACAGCATCAGCACCTGGTTCGAGGTCTGAACGACTTGAAACGGCCGCAGCTCGAACAGCAAGTTGCGTGGAAACCCGGCGGGATCGCACATCGTGGACAGCGGATCGTTGATCTCTCCGATGGCCTGTGCTGCACGTGGGCCGTCCCCTGGCCGAAACGTACTGACCTTCTTCTCTCCCCACGCGGTCAACGGAGCGGTTTGCGATCCCCGCGCTCCGATACCGGCGCCACCCGCGTCCCAGGTTCCTGTCATGTCGCGTGGAGGGGCCGGTCCGGTCTGCTGTGGCTGTTGCGCTCCGATCATGCCGGGGCTGTTCCACACCTGCGCGCGCAGAGCAGACGACACGACGAGCCACGGCACAAACACGACGAGCACGACGATCAGGCGCTTCAACATGTGCGAGTCCTCCGCACTAATTCTGAGGAGGCGCTCCGGCTCGCGGCGCCGGCGCCTGCTGTCCCAGTTTCTCGCCGTTGGGGAGCAGCACGCTTCTGATACGTCCCACGGGCGCGCCGCTCTTCACCGGCTGCAGCGTGACTGTCACCTTGTCTCCGGGCTTGAACGACAGCCGCGCATAGCCGCTGCGGGAGATGTCTGTCGGGTTTCCGGTTTCGACGACCCAGTTGCGGACCGTACCCGTGTCGTCCTTCGCGTCGAATTTCAGAAAGCAGTGTGGATTCGCCCAGATCCACTCGGTCACGGTTCCTTGCAGGGTGAGTTCCTTCGTCGTGTCGAAGCTCGCCGCCCCATGATGAGCGTCGAGCGGCGCCCCCATCACGAGCACGGCAGCGGTCGCGAGAACAAAGTAGAACGACGGGTTCTTCACGGGCCCCTCCGTTTCGGGACTGTCGACAGCGCTACTATTCGCGCCTCGTCACACTGAGAGCCGTTACATAACGCTCCTGGCCTTTGACGTCAACTACCAAGTTCAGGCGTGTTAGCATCTGGACCCGCCGAAATCATCAAATCCGCTGAGGAGGATGACATGCCCGGACGCGTGATGTTGTTGGTTGCACTACTCGCCGCGGTTCTCGGGACAGGTTACCTGACTGCAGACAACTCGATCGCCGCACAAACGCCGAGTCGGGCCTCCGACCAGCGCTTTGCCGCGGTGCCGGGCCAGAAGGGCGGTCAGGACATCTTCGGCGCCTATGACGTCGTCGCGGACTGGCCGAAGGACCTCACGACGATCAAAGGGCACGAAGGATGGACGTTCGGCGCGGGGCAAAGCGTGTTTGCGGAAAGCCCCAACCGGATCTTCGTGCTTCAGCGAGGGGAGCTGCCGAACCTTGGACGGCCGAAGACGTTGCGGCTGACGGATCTCGGACCCGGACTGGTGTTTCCGATCGGGCGTCTGCCGTGGCGCGATGCGACGACGGCGAGCCCTCCAGGAAATGGGGGCACCGGGCAACCCG
Organism: Vicinamibacterales bacterium; assembly: GCA_036407095.1. GTDB lineage: Bacteria > Acidobacteriota > Vicinamibacteria > Vicinamibacterales > UBA2999 > Gp6-AA40. The sequence continues at coordinate 188,787 of DASWZV010000172.1, forward strand.
CTGAAGGGGGCATGCAGGCGTGGGAGAAGGCGGGGAACAAGTTCGGCGTCGATGCGCGGTGGGAACACTGCATCATGATCTTCGACGGCCAGGGCAATCTGATCGACTCGTGGAACCAGTACGACGCGATGCTGCAGCGGCCGCATTTCGTCGCGATCAGTCCCTACGATCCGGACAAGCACGTCTGGATCATCGACGACCACAAGCACGTCATCCACAAGTTCACCAACGACGGCAAGAAGGAAGTGCTGACAGTCGGCACCTACGGTGAGCCCGGAGCCGACGACAAGCACTTCAACCGGCCGACGTTCATGGACTGGTTCCCCGACGGCAGCTTCGTCGTTGCCGACGGATACAACGGCACGCGCGTCGTGAAGTTCGACAAGAACGGCAAATACCTGACGGCGTGGGGACAGCGCGGAGAGGCCGGCAAGGAGACGAGGCCCGGCTACTTCAACAACGTACACGGCATTGCCGTCGATCCGAAGACGCGGCAGGTGTTCGTGAACGATCGCGGCAACCGGCGCGCACAGGTGTTCGACGAGAACGGCAAGTTCCTGCGTGAATGGTCGTTCGGTGCGCCGCCCGCGGACATCCACCTGTTCCACATCTTCAGCGACGGCTACCTGTGGGCGGCCGATCGCGGCACGAGCAAGATGCTGAAGTACGACCTCGACGGAAACTTCATGTACTCGTGGGGCACGTGGGGCGATTTCCCCGGCGGCATGTGGGGCGTGCACGGATTCAGCGTCGACCAGGAGGGGAACGTCTACGTCGCCGAGGTCGACAACGGGGGCGCGCAGAAGTACAGCCCGCGCAAGGGTGCGAACCCGGCGATGCTCATCGGCAAGCCGCTTCGCGTGGCGTGGAAGTAGGCCATCGGCAATCGTCAATGCACTGAGAGGCTTGTATGGCGTGGAAACCGTGGATTCTCGTCGCTCTGTTGGGGCTCCTGGTCGCGCCCGCTTCCGCTCAGGACGTTGACGCGCGTGCGGCCCTGCTCGCATCTCTGAAGGCGATGGGCGGCGAGAACCTGAAGACGCTCGAGATTTCGGCCGCGGGCTCCTCGTCGCTGATTGGCCAGCAGTACTCGGTCGATGGCAACTGGCCGCAGTTCGAGGTCGCCAATTACACGCGGGCGATCGACTTCGACGCCAGGTGGTCTCGCGAGGACTACACGCGAAGGCAAGGCAACTTTCCGACGTTCGGCCGCGTGCCGATGGCGGAGCAGCGCATCACCGCCATCGTGAGCGGAGCGTACGCCTGGGACATGCGCGACACGATGCCCGTGCCGGTCACTCGTCCGTACCTCGATGGCGTACCTGTCAACGAGCTCCGACAGCTGGAGCTCGCGATCACGCCGCATGGGTTCCTCAAGACGGCGCTCGCAGCCAGGGATGCGAAAGCGATTCGCATTCAGTACATCGGCGCATCCGATTTCGGGCTCTCGCAATTCGGCCGAACGGTGACGATGGTGACGTTCACCTTCCTGGGCAAGTACAAGATCGTCGGCACGATTGACGATCGCAATCTCGTGGAGCTCGTCGGAACGTGGTTTCCCAATCCTGTCTACGGCGACATGGATTACGAGATGCGCTACACCGAGTACAAGGACTTCGGCGGCGTGAAGTTCCCGATGCTGCTGCACACCCACCAGGGCGATCCCAGGCTGAACGTGGCGCACAACTACTACGAGTACCGCGTCACGAGCGTGAAGCCGAACGTTCCCGTCGCCACGATGCCGGTGCCTGAGGTCGTGCGCGCGGCCGTCACGCCGCCTGCGAAGGTCGAGAGTCAGAAACTGGCGGACGGTGTCTGGCTGCTTGGTGGCGGCACTCACAACAGCCTGCTCGTCGAGTTCAAGGACTACGTCGCCGTCGTCGACGCGCCGAACAACGAGGAGCGCTCGCTTGCGGTGATCGCGGAGGCCGCGCGCCTGGCTCCTCGAAAGCCTGTGCAGTACGTCATCAACACGCACCACCACTTCGATCACGCGGGCGGGCTGCGCACGTATCTCTCGCAGGGCACCACGATCGTGACGCATGAGTCGAACAAGCAGTATTACCTCGACATCCTCTTCCGTCCGACGCCGCGCACGCTGCAGCCGGACCGGATGGCGCTGTACAACCCGATGTACTGGATCAGCAGGCGGCCACCGCCGATCGAAACGGTCGCTGGCGAGCCCCGCAGTACCGCGAAGTACGTGGTGACTGACGGCGTGCGCATCCTCGAAATCATCAAAGTGGAGGACATGGCCTACGAATTGGGAGACCGATCGTACGCGCAGGGCAACCACAGCGTGGACATGCTGATCGCCTACCTGCCGAAGGAGAAGATCCTCTTCAACGCCGATCTCTACTCACCGCCGGCACAAGGAGCCGCGCCAACACCACCGACGGCCGGCATGCGCACGCTGCAACAGAACATCCGGAAGCTGAAGCTCGACGTCGTTCAGCACGCCCCGGCGCACGGCCGCGTAGGGACGCATGAGGAGTTCATGCGGCTCGTGGGCGGAACGGGGGCGTCGACTGCCAGGGTCAATCAGAATTGATGATCTTTGATTGGTGATTGGTGATTCGTTTGTCGATTATCGATTGGTGATTTCGTTCTTGTTTTGAATCGCCCGATTCGATCAATGAATCGACAATCTGAAATCACCAGCGAATCAGGAAACAAAGGTCGGCAGTCACGGAACGACTCGGCAACGGTCACCTGAGTTACCGTGGCCTTAGACTGCCATGGTCGCAGCATGCGATCGAGTTCGCTGTTGTCGCCACAGCGATGTCTGTCGTTGTCTCGATCGGCTACTTTCTATCGCGCTGGATTCATCGTAAGAGGATGTCGGTTTCTTGGTACGCCGTCTAACACAGCTTGCAGCCGACGGCGGTCTGGGTGAGGATGAGCCGCCCGCGGCTGAAGCCTGGTCGTTGGACCGACGAACGCACGAATGGGACCTCCCCGACGAAGGCCAGATCTGGGCACGGTCATCATCTAGGGCGCTGAGCCGTGCCTCTGCATGATCATGCCGAGAGGATCGTCGGCGCTTATTTGGAAGCCGTCGATGAGGAAGCTCCCGGCCTGGTTGAAGGCCTTTACCTGACCGGATCCATTGCTCTCAACGAATTTCGTCCCCGCACGAGCGACATCGATTTTCTGGCCGTCACGGCGAACCCACCAAATGCCGCCGATGTGGCGGCTCTCGGTCGAGCACACGCGCGCCTGCGGAATCGCTGCCCGCGGCCGTTCTTCGACGGTCGGTATGTGACGTGGGCCGAACTGGCACGCGACCCGACGCTGGCGGCTTCTGGACCGTACGCGTATGAAGGACGGTTCCATGCGCACGGGCGCGGCGACTGCGATCCGGTGACATGGCACACCGTCGCGTGGCACGGCGTGCGGTGCCGTGGCCCGGAGCCGGCGACGCTCGCCATCTGGACAGATTCATCGGCGCTGAGGCAGTGGACGCTGAACAACTTCGACAGCTACTGGCGACCGCTCCTGTGCCGTGCGCGGCGTTTCCCCGATCCGTGGAGCATCACCATCTTCACGTCGTACGGTGCCGTTTGGGTCGTATTGGGTGTGTGCCGGCTGCACTACACTCTGGCCACCGGGAAGATCGCTTCGAAAGAAGCGGCGGGCGCTTATGGCCTTCACACATTTCCGCAACTGTGGCACTTGCCGCTGAACGAAGCATTGCGCATTCGTCGGGCCGATCGTGCGCGCCCTGAAATGATGAGCGCGTTCTCCGAGATCATCGACGACCTTCGAATCCGAACTGCCGCGGATGGCGGTTCGCTGTACCGGACTCCGGTCGCGAGGCGCCGACACGTGTTGGGGTTCGCCGAGATGGTCATCGGCGATGCCAAGAGCCGGTTCGGGTCTCATTGATGAATCCAACGTGCCGATCACATGAACGGCCGCCCAACATGCAAATGGAGCCGACGCGCCCGGCGATCGATGCGATCCTGTCGTTGCGGCGCGCGGCTCACTTGCAACGTTAGGCACACTCAATCATGGCCACTGTTGAATTCAATCTGTTGTGCGCGATCGAAATGCATTCGGTCGATGACATTCGCCGGATTCTGGACAACGGGTTCGACGTGAGGTCGATGATCGACGGCAAATCGATCATCACGCATTTGACGGAGATGTACTCCCGGTCAGACCGGTTTCCCGAGTGTCTGCAACTTCTGCTCGATCGCGGGGGCCAGCTCGATGATCCGCGACTTCGCCCTGTTCTCCTCGACGATGCCGATGGCCTAGCCGCAGAACTGGGTCGTGATCCGTCCCTGATCGAGCATCGGACGTCGATGGTGTCCGCCTTTACCCCGTTGATCGGTGCCTCGCTTCTTCATGTGGCCGCTGAATTCGGGAATCTGAAGGCTGCACGCGTGCTCGTCGACATGGGTGCAGATGTGAATGCCAGAGCATCTGTCGACAAACATGGACTCAATGGGCATACGCCTTTGTTCCATACCGTCAATTCGAATGCGAACCGGTCTGCTTCTCTCATGCGACTGCTGTTGGACGCTGGGGCACGTGTCGACGTGCTGCTGGCCGGCATCACCTGGGGCAAGGACATGGAATGGGAGACGACGGTCTTCGACGTCACGCCCATTTCCTACGCACAGCTCGGCCTTCTACCGCAGGTGCATCGCGAGGAACGCGACATCTACGAGAACATCCGGTTGTTGCTCGAAGCCGCCGGCCGACGCGTCCCACCGCTGGACAATGTTCCCAATCGGTACCTTCATCCGAAGCGTGATGTCTAAAGGCGGATGATCCCCACGCTCGCGCGTGCCGCCCGCACGCGGTGCGCGGTGCTATCGTTGACGGGTGCGTGCCGCAGGTGAGCGGCACACGTTGGGCGGACGACATCAGACATGCCCGTCAAGATTGGTGAAGTAGAGGCGCTCTACCGGTATCCGGTGAAGTCAATGGCGGGCGAGAGTCTGGGAGTCACCGACCTGGGCTGGCACGGTCTTGATGGCGACCGCCGCTTCGCCTTCCGTCGGGCTGATGATCGCAGCGGCTTCCCCTGGTTGACCGCTTCCAAGCTTCCGGATCTGATTCTCTTCACTCCCCAGCGGGGACCGGCCGTCAGTGGAACCCACCCGACGCACGTTCGCACGCCGGAAGGGCAGGAGCTGGCCGTATTCGGCCAGGAATTGGCGGGGGAGGTCGGTCGCCGCCATGGTTCACCGGTCGAGATGATGCACCTCAATCGTGGCATCTTCGATGAAGCGAGCATCTCCGTGATTGCCTCCGCCACGGTCAGCGAAGTTGCCAGGCTTGCGGCGCAACGCCCCGACGTCCGACGATTCCGACCGAACATCCTGATTGCATCACTGCGATCCGTTCCCTTCGAGGAGGATGAGTGGGTGGGAGGCGTCCTCTGGTTCGGAGACACCAACCACGGTGCCGTCATCGGTATCACCGAGCGCGACGAGCGCTGCGCGATGGTGAACTTCGACCCTGACTCGGCACAGCCCACTCCGGAAGTGCTGAAAGCGATCGTTCGCGTGAGGGACAACAAGGCCGGCGTCTACGGCACCGTCACTCGACGCGGCCGCGTCGCGGTAGGGCAATCCATTTTCTTCGAGGCGGCGGCCGAGAACCGGGAGCGCCCGTGAATTGACCGGATTCTCGTGATCGACGAGGCGTCTACGATTGAGAGGACCTATGACAGTCCATCGAATCCTGCTCGGCACTGCGCTCCTCCTCGTCGTGAACCGCGCTGGGATCCCTGCAGCACAGCCGCTCGCGTTCGATGCCGCGTCGGTTGTTCCGAGTCTTCACGGCGGGCCGAGCTCTTTTCGCGTGATTCCTTCCGGAATCTATTACACCAATGCGACGCTCGCGGACTGCATCCAGGCGGCCTACCAGGTGTCGCGATTCGAGGTGTCGGGTCCGGAGTGGCTCGGCACGCGGCGGTTCGATATCACCGCCCGAGGCGTCGGCCGGGCGACGAAAGAGCAATTGATGCTGATGTTGCAGGCGCTGCTTGCGGACCGGTTTGCGTTGCGGCTGCATCGGGAGCCGCGCGAGATGAGAGCGTTCGCGTTGACCGCCCGCCGAGGCGGTCCGAAGTTGACTCCTGGAGAACCGAATGGCTTGGCGGACATCATCACCGGGTCCAGCGGCACCGACCTGAGAAGCCACACGATGGCGCAGCTGGCCCACTACCTTTCGAGGTTCGGTCCGATCGGTCTGCCGGTGGTCGATAAGACGGGCATCGACGGACGTTACGATATGCACATCGACCTGGCGCCGTCGGCAGAGGGGAAGAAGCTGGAAGATGCCCCCGGCGCGGGGGAACGTCGATCGCTGGTCGAGGCGCCGTCAACGATCTTCAATGATGCGCTCCGGCCGTACGGGTTGGAGCTCCAGTCCCGGAAACTACTCGTGGATGTTCTCGTGATCGATCAGGCGCACAGCGACCCGACGACGAACTAGTTGTCGAGGGATCGAGCTCCGCTCGCGACTCAGTTAGCGTCGCTCTCGCGATGAGCGTTGTCAATCGCGAGGCTAATTCGAGTGGGACTTTTTTTCTTCCGCACGCGCGCCGCCGAGGATGCCGCGCACGAGATAGTGATTTCCCTCATGGCATGCGAACTCGTGAAGGTCCTCCTGCGCTGATCTCAGACGGACAACGGCGGTCCACGGCTTTGTCCAGGTGGTCGCATCGTCGATCGTGATCTGGTAGTCGATCTGGTCGGCGCTTACTCGCGTGAAGCGCTCGACAAGGTGCAGACGATCGGCCGATCCCATGAAGTAGCTCTTCGGAGCAAAGTTCGTCGTCTCGACGACGAGCGTGTGTCCTTCCCAGCGACCCCGCGAATCACCGTTCCACTGGCGGATGCTTTGAGGAAGATGCGGGCGCCCGTCGAGCGGGATGACGCGCGCTTCGTGGTTCACCTCGCTGAGGAACACGACGTAGCCCGGACTCTGGACGATCTCGTAGTGGCTCGTGTAGTTCGCGTTGCCGGCAATCTTGGGAACGCCCCAGCTGATGCAGCGCAGAAGAGTGCTCAGGTCTTCGGGCCCGTTCGGCCGCGCACGCCCCGCCGGCAACTCTCGCGTCTGCGCCAAAGCACTCTGATCGAATTGCCAGGGGAGAGCGAGCGTGGCCACCTGGTTCGCGATCACCCGTCGCCGCCCTTCCGGCGTCAACGCGGGAAGGCGTCCATCTGCGGGATCGGTGATCAGGGACGTTCGGTTGTCGAACTCCCTGAACACCATGTTGAGCGCGCTGCCGGTCGCGTTGGGATTGTCAACCGTGTCGGCGTTCGCAAGGAGCGCCAGGAACAGATTGTCGCCGGCGACGAAGTCGCTTGCCGCGTTGTTGAAGAGCCGCTCCGCGCGAGCCTTCAGCTGACTCACTTCCTGATCGGTCAGGAACTGTCGTCCCTGCAAGACCAATGGCCGCTCGAGCGGAGTGATGCTGACGTCCGACCAGACTCCTTGGAGATCCGGTTGACCATCGGGAGTCAGCGACGGCGTCCACGCGTGTGTGCCCTTCGGCGTGTCGGTTCGCGTCGTTTGCGTCCCAGCCGGAGCAGCAGACAACACCATGAACGCCACGACGGCGGCCCGCACATGCGACGGCGAAGGAAGGTGACCGATCACCGCCCCATGATTCCACCCGCGCTTGCGGGTTTCAAGTACGTGTGGCGCGAGGCTGGTGTGGGCGCGCGGGCCGTCGATGATGGGCCATCCGCTCGAGCACGGCACACACCGCTGCGGTGTCATGAGAGGCGTTCATCGTTCTGGCGGATTCATACACCGGCGCCGTTGCCGAGAACAGCGGTGTGGCGGACCCAACCTGGCGTGCGAATTCCGCGATGATCGCCATGTCCTTCTGCCACGTCGCCAGCGTCATGGTGGCATTGCGGTAGTCGCCCTTCACCATCATCGGGCCCCGCAGCTGGAGCACCCGCGAGCTTCCGGCCCCTTGAGTGATCAACTCGAGGACCGTGCCCGCGTCGAGGCCCGCCTTCATCGCCAGCACGAGCGCTTCCGCTGCTGCGACGTTGTGAATGGCGACCAGCAGGTTGGCCACGAACTTCACCTTGGAGCCCGTGCCGAACGGACCCACGAAGTAGTGTGCGCGGGTGAACGCGTCGAGCACTGTTGAGACCCGGTCGTAGCCCCTGCGCGTGCCGCTCGCGTAGACGACGATGTCTTTGTCGCGTGCCTGGGAGCCGGTGCCGCTGATCGGGCAGTCGAGCAGCTCGATACCCGACGCGCGAAGACGCCGGCGGGCGCGCACCTTCACATCGAGCGGCAGCGTACTGGTTTCGACGACAATCTGCCGTGGACGCGCGACCGGACGCAGATCGTCGACGGTCTGTGTCAGCGCCTCCGCTGAGGGCAAAGACGTGATGATGATGCGAGCCTGACGGCCGACATCGCCGCAACCCTTTGCTGCTGATCCTCCACTGGCTCGAAGGGCGCGCGCACGAGCCGTCCGCACGTCGTATCCGACGACGCGATGACCGGTCCGCAGCAGATGGCCGGCCATGGCCGAACCCATGATGCCGAGACCGATGACTCCGATTGAAGTCACCGCGTTGAGGGCTCGTCTCGGTGACGAATCGAATCCGGGGTTACCTCGAACGTGAAGCGGAGCGCAGGGATCTTGTTGCCTGGATGATCGTCGGCGTACGTCAGTTGCGGTTGACGATACAGCAACTGTGGCTCGGTTGGCGGCCCCTGGTAGATGCCGGGGTAGAGATCGATGATGTGCACGCCCGGCGTACCGCTCGCCGTGAAATTGATCACGACATCGCCCTGGCTGTTGAAGCCGCATGCGTACCCCATGTACGCGTTGTCATACGTGGCGATGTAAATGTTGTCGTATTCGGTCCAGCCGACGCCTTTCAGATGGATCGTCACCGGTGTGCCAACGGGGCCCGAGGTCGGCGAGATGCTGACGATGCTCGTCTCGATCGCGAAAGAAGTCCGGGCGAGCAGCGTGCTGTCGTCGCGCACCCCCAGCCCGTGGAGCCCGCCGAGGTCGTCGGGAATCGTGACCGGCGCGTCGATGCGTCCGTCGCGGCCGACCGTCACCTGGCCGAAGTCCTTCTCGTCAGGGGCAAAGCCCTGGCCGCTCACACGGCTCCCGACAAACGTCTGCCAGACCAGTCTCAGCGTCGATCCGCTCGGGAACCCCTCACCGCGCATCCTGACGCGAGTGCCCACCGGACCCTGTGTCGGCGCGATCGACAACTTCGCATTCGCCACGTTGATCTCAGGCGCAGTGATTGGCTGCCGCTGATAGGGCTCCGCGTACATCGCTGGAATCGCGGCGCGTCCGGCCGTTGTCTGAAACGTGAACTGGGGACGGGGAAGGTGAGGAATCGGCGACTGCTCGTGGTTCAGATACCCTTGCCCCTGATAGCCGGTCAGCAGCTTGACCAGATGCGGGCCGGCCGGTCCGGCGGCGCGAAACCGCGCGACCGCGGATCCCTTCGAGGCGGCCGCGGACACGAAGCCGACCAGATTGTTGTCCCAATTCACCACCCAGGTGCTCTCCATCGTCCGCCAGCCGAGTCCTTTCACCGTGAGCTCGATCGGCGTCCCGACGGGTCCGGACGCAGGATTCATGTCGAAGCTTTGCGTGACCTCGATGCCGTTCTGCGCCACGGGTCGTCCATCGACGAGCGCGATGACATCGTGGACGCCGCCGTAGTCCTCGGGGATCGTGAACCGTGCGTCGAGATGTCCGCTCGCGTCGACAGTGAATCGTCCGAGCGAGGACGTGGACTCCGTGTACTTCTTCCCGCGGAAGTGATAGTAGTCTTCGATCACCCAGCCGCCTGTTACGGTCTTCCACGTGAGCTCGACGGTCGTTCCTGCGGGAAGATCCGAGGCGGACGCGTGCACCTCGGCGCCGACGGTGGTCGCAGTGTGTGTGAGCTTCAGCGTTTGTGGGGGGCGAGCGGCTGCAGCTGCGCGGCTCGCATCAGGAGCGGGCGCTTCGGACGGAGACGCCGTGGTGCGAGAGCACGCGGCCAGCGCCACGACCGTACTTACCGCCACGGCTGATCGCAGCCACCGTTGCATTCGCGGATCCTGCTATTCGACGATCGTGAGCTGCGACACGACGTTGATGAACGGCGAAAACGTCGCGGTCCGACCGAAACGGTCCGTCGCAGTCACGGTATAACTCAGCGCTCCAGGCGGCGCGTCTGCCGGAACGACCCAGACGCCGGTCCACATTTCTGAGGGCTGTCGAGGATACTCGGCCGCCGGGAACCCACCCTGGCCACGCCAACGCATAGGGATGTCGATCGTGGCACCGGCATATTTCAAGTGGGCCACGAGAACCGCCGTGTTCTCGGTCTCGCCGCTGCCACCGTCAATCGCGGTCATGCGGAAGCCGACGCGCTGACCGCGCTTGAAGCGACTGGTGAGAATGCAGTGTGTTGGCACGGTACCGGGAACATCGAAGCTGGCGAGATCGCCCCAGATCACCAGCTTCCCACTCGGGTGGCCTGCCTGAGGATCCGGTGGAGGCGGAGGCGCGCCTCGGCCTCTTCCTTGACCCTGAGCCGGCGCGGCGGCCTGATTCTGTCCGGAGAGCGTAGAACCTGCCGCGGCTGTGATGAGTGCCGCGACGATCAGGACGAGGCCGATCCTGAGAGCGTTCACGGTGAGGGATGCTAGCACAATCGATGGAGGTGATTGGGTTACGCTAGCCGTGACGGTCCGGCTGCCTTCGACTTCGCTCAGGGCAAGGAAGCCGGACACTACGTACTACCGGACACTACGTACGTGTCGAGACGACGCTTTCTCAAACACTCGGCGCTGATTGGAGCCGCGGCATTGACAAGCGGTGTGAGCGCGCCGGAGGCGCGTGAACTCCAGCAGCGTGGAGCGCCGGCGAGCGCCACGAAGCGTCCGATCCGAATCGTGATGGGAGGCTACGGACCGGCGACGACCGGCTTCAGCCTGGCGCTCAAACAGATTGGCGATCGGCTCGAAGCAAAGTTCGGCACCCTCGTCGACATCAGATACGTCTACAACATCCTCGACGTCGGCTATCGCAGTGAAGACATCCTCTGGCTGGTCGAGGACGGCGTCTTGACGCTCGGGTATCAATCGAGCAGCTATCTGACGGATCGAATCCCGGCGCTCGGCGTCGTTGACCTGCCGTTTCTTTTTTCGGATGCGACGACGGCGCGAGCGGCGATGGACGGAGCGCTCGGTCGCGCATTGACGGCCAGAGTCGAAGCTGCGACGAGCTTCCGAATCGTTGGGTATTTTGAGAACGGGTTCCGCCACGTATCGAATCGCGTGAGGCCGGTGCACACGCCCGCTGACATGAAAGGCCTCAGCATCCGTGTGCTTCCGAGCCAGGTGCAGGCGCGGGCGTTCGAGCTGCTGGGAGCCAATCCGAAGGTCATGGACCTGACAGAGGCGATCGAAGCCATCAAGGCGGGGACGCTCGATGCGCAGGAGAATCCATTTTCCAACACGGTGACGTACGGCGTTCACCAGTACCACCGATTCCACACTGCGACGAATCACTTCTACGTGTCGCGGCCCATCTTCGTGCACCGGCCATCATTCGACGTGTGGCCACGGCCATTGCAAGACGAGCTTCGTGAGGCGGTCCGCGGCGCCGTTGCGTTCCAGCGCGATCTGCATGTCAAAGAGGAAGCCGACGCAGCGGTTGCGATCGCGATGGCACGAGGCGAGATCGTCGAGTTGATGATGGCCGAGCGCCAGGCGTTCGTCTCCGCCGTCAGCCCCATCTACGGCGAAGCGCGCAAGCAATTCAGCCGCGACCTGCTGACTCTGGTCAACCTCTGATTCGCGTCTGATCACGGTCCGGCTGAAGCCGGACACTACGTACGTCACGCGGGCAACGATCGGCCTCGCGTTTCTTCCGTCAACGGCAAGAGCATCAACCCGAAGATGAAGGCCACGGCGGTGACGGCCACGGGAACACCCAGGCTGCCATAGGACCGGATGCCCGCGCCGACGAGAAACACCATGGCCACGCCGACGAAGCGCCCAACCGAGCTGATGAACGCGATTGCGCTCGCGCGGCAATCAGTCGGGTACTGCTCGGGCAACCACAACGTATACAGCGCGAAGTTGGCACCGCCCAATCCGAGCAGAAGGATGCACCAGTAGAACAACGACAGGGCCGACGCCGGCATATAGAACACGTAGCCGAACGCCATGACAATGCTGACCCCCATGAGCGCGAAGAAGAGGGCCATCGCTTTCCGCCGGCCGAGACGTTCGGCGATAAGCGGCGCCGCCACACATCCGACGATCGTTCCAAACGCGAGCACCATCCCGCCGTACGAGGCCTGGCGCGCGGCGTCCGCGGCGCTCGCGCCACTCCGGACCGCCAGTTGCGTCGTGGCCGTGGGCACATAGATCGACCCCGCCCAGAGTCCGATGATCGAGGTGAGGAAAAGGCCCGACATCACGACCGTCCGGCGCAGATACGTGCGCGAGAAGATCGTGGCAATCGCATCGCGCATCGCGGGACGGGCGCGCGTCTCGTCATTCACGCGCGCCTGCCACTTCGTCGATTCGCGGATGCCGTACCGGATGAACCCGATGAGCAAGGCGGGCAAGCCGCCGAAGACGAACATCCAGCGCCATCCGTAGTTGGCGCCGATGATGTAGTTGGCGACCGAGGCGAAGAAGAACCCGAAGTAGTAGCCGGTGTGCATCAGCCCGGCGCCGAGCTTGCGCTGGCTCTCGGACAATTCCTCTGCGATGTACGCCGCTCCCACCGGCTGTTCGCCGCCGATGCCCAGGCCCACGAACACTCTGAGCACGGCTAACTGCCAGATGTTCGTGACCAGGCCGCAGAGGAACGTGAACAGCGAGTAGCAGAGGATCGTGAGCATCAGCGCGCGCACGCGGCCGATGCGATCGCTGATGGGGCCCCACACCATCGAGAGGCCCCACCCGAACAGGAACAGCGCCAGCAGGACGCTGCCGTAGTACCCGACGGTCGCCTGCGAGACGGCAATGCCGGATCTCGGCAGCAGCTCGGTCAATGCCGGCGAGAGGACGAGCGCGTAGATGGACGCGTCCATCCCGTCGAGTGCCCAGCCGCCCCACGCGGCGAGGAACCCGCGCTTTTGATCGGCAGTGAGCGCGACGCGCTTTTGATCAGCGATGAGCGCCACGCGTTACTTCCAACCCGGGTTGATCTGTTTGCCGAGCAGAAACGCGGGGTTGGCACCTTTGCGCGGCGTGAACTTCTGAGCCCCTCCACTATCGACCGCGGCGGTGTAGACGTTGCCCTCCTGGTCAACGCTCATGCCGTGCACGCCCCAGAAGGCGCCCGGGAACTCGCCCCACACGCCCCATGAATAGAGGAACTTCCCATCGAGGCTGTACTTGAGGAGCTTCGACGTACCTCGATCGGCGGCCCACAGGAATCGATCGCTGGTGATGATGAACATGTGAATGTCCGAGATGCCGCGCGGGCCGAAGCTCCACTCGTCGAGATACTTCCCGTTTTCGTCGAACACCTGCACGCGGCCGTTGCCGCGATCGTTGACGAACACGCGACGCGTTTGCGGATCGACGGCAATCCCGTGGACGTTGTTGAAGTAACTGGGGCGCTTCTCGGGAGGTGTGCCGCGCTCTCCCCATGTCATGAGGTATTTGCCGTTCTTGTCGAACTTCACCACGCGCGTATTCTGATACCCGTCAGCCACGAAGAACGTCCCGTCCGGCAACCACGCCATGAACGTCGGGCGATAGAAGTGTTTGTCGTCGGCACCCGGCACGTTCGGCTCGCCCAGCGTCTGCAGGATCTTCTTCCCGTCATGCGTGAACTTGAAGATCGCATGGCGGTAGTCGTCGACGATCCAGATGTTCTTCTCCGCGTCGTACGGGCTTATGTAAATCGCGTGGGGCCTCCGGAACATCTTGTCCCACTGCGTCCAGTCCTCGATCAGATTCCCCTGCGCGTCCCAGACCGTGATGATGTGCTCCCAGCGATAATCGACACCCGGCTTCCCGGCGTCGAGATCGTCACCAGGCGTCTTGCCGTCGGGCCCGAAGAGAGCCCCTGGAGGGCTCGCGCTCGTCGCATCTCTGAGAGGGAGCCGGAACATCGGGAATTCGATGCTCGGCCCGATCTGCGGCATCCGAACGGGCTGCCGCGGCCGTGCGACGACCGGGAGCTCGCCGCGCTGCAGAACGAAGACGCGATTCGGGTTCTCGGCAAACACGTATTGCCCGGCGCCCCATGTCCACGCTTCGTGGCCTTTCATCGTGGTGAGCGGCTTCGGCCAGGCAGCGACCTCGTAGGCGCCGAAAACATCCTGCCCACCCCTCTCACTTGCCACGGCCGCGACGCTCGCCGGTGTCGTCTGTCCCTCGACGGGAGCGTGCACGTAACCAATCAACGCGAGAACCAGCATGATCACCGTCGCGGCTGCTGCGATAGAACGCGTGCGCATCGAGCCCTCCGTTGTGTTCAGCGGCAAAAGGATTCCTCAGCGACTCGCGTACTCATGAGGCCCCGTTTCTAGAACTGAAGGGTGAGAATGTCAAGGGCGATTGCGCCTTGACTTGACGGTTGCGGGTGCGCAGTAGCAGAGTTCCCGTAACTTTGAAGTCGATGGAGGCGCCCGATGACCAATCGAAGGCACTTTCTCAAGAGCGCGGCTGGTGCAGCGGCCGGAGCGGCCACATTCGGTGTCCGCTTTGCACCGCTCGCTGCCCAGGCGCGCCGGCAGGTTTCCGTTGGTGGCCGCCGTATCAAGGTCATCGACATTCACTGCCACGGCGCGATTGACGTAACGGACGTCGTCAAGGGGACGCCGCTGGCGAATGCAGCGCGAGTGGGAAACCAGATCCTCGGGCCGCAGCGGCTGCAACTGATGGATCAACAGGGCGTCGACGTGCAGGCGCTCACGATCAATGGGTTCTGGTGGTACTCCGCTGAGGATCGCGAGCTGGCGGGCCGCATCGTGAAAGCGCAGAACGAGGGCCTGGCCGCCTGGGTCTCGAGCCATCCGGATCGCTTCGTCGCCATGGCATCGGTGGCGCTGCAACACCCGGATCTGGCAGCGCAGCAGCTCGAAGACGGGGTGAAGCGACTCGGTCTGCGTGGCGCGTCGATCGGCGGGCACGTCAATGGTGAAGATCTGTCACTGCCGAAGTACGATCCGTTCTGGGCCAAAGCACAGGAGCTCGGCGTTCCCGTCGTCATGCACCCGGGTGGCGCGGACAACATCCTCAAGGATGGCGCGCTGCGCGGACGCGCCGATCTCGGCAACATCATCGGCAACCCGCTCGAAACCACGTACTTCCTCTCGCGGTTGATTTTCGACGGCACGTTCGACCGTTTTCCCGGCCTCCGCGTTTGCGCCGCGCACGCCGGCGGCTACTTGCCGTCGTATCTGGGACGGAGCGAAGTGGCCTGTACCGTGCGCGCCAATGCCAATTGCGCCAACAAGAAGAAGCCGAGTGAATACCTGAGGAGTCAGATCACAATCGACACGATGGTCTTCTCGGAAGAGGGCCTTCGGCACCTGGTGGCCGAGGCGGGTGTCAGTCAAGTCGTCTACGGTACGGACGTGCCCTTCAACTGGCCCGTCACCGTCGACCTCGTCCTGAACGCCAAGTTCCTCACCGATGCCGAGAAAACGACGATCTTGAGCGGCAATCTCATGAAGCTGCTGAGAATCACCTAGCGGTATAGTTTGACGCGCGAGACCATGAGGCCTCTGAGTTCCAGGAGGGATGGCGTGAACAGCAACAGCAAGCGTGTCGTCGGCATCCTCTTCGCTGTGGCGGTTGGTCTGGTCGTAGCCCGCCCCCTACTCGCACATCATGGAGCAGCGGGGCTGTATGACATGTCCAAGGCCGTCATGATGAAAGGGACCATCACCAAGTTCGAGTGGACCAATCCCCACAATCAAATCTATTTCGACGTCAAGGATGACAAAGGCAACGTGGTGCACTGGATCGTCGCGACCGAGCCGCCGCAGGTGATGCTCGAGCGTGGATGGACCAGGAGGTCGCTGAAGGAAGGCGATCAGGTCACGGTCTACGCCTTCATTGCGTCGAACGGGGCGCCGGTGGGGAACCTGCAGAGGCTCGTGCTGGCCGACGGCAAAGAGCTGTCGGCGAGGTAGTGTCCCATGCGAAACCGCGTGTTGGTATCAGCCCTTGCCCTGATGGCGTTGACGATCTTCTCGCTCGTCGTGCGCGCGCAGAACGCGGCGCCGACACGAGCGCCTGCGGGTCCGCCTCCGGGCACCACGTCGAAGGTGGCGGATCTCTCCGGAGACTGGGCACCGGATCCCAAGAGGGGTGGCATCGGGCAGAGCCTCAGCCTCTCGGACAACGGCGGGAGGCAGCGAGGGAACGAAACGGACGTCCCGTATCTGCCGTGGGCTCGCGAGAAAACGCTGTCGGAACGATCCTCGACGGGCCCCGACCAGGGGTTTGCCAGCACCACCGACCCTCAGGTCCTCTACTGCGAGCCGCCGGGCGTCCCGCACATCTATTTGTGGCCGATCAAGACGAAGCTCGTTCAGACGCCTGAAGCCGTCTACATCCTGCACGAGCTCGGCCCGTACTTCCGCGTCGTATGGCTGAAGAGCAAGCACCCTGAGGATCCGGATCCGCAGTGGTGGGGACACTCGATCGGATGGTACGAGAACGACAACACGCTGGTGGTGGACACGATCGGCTTCAACGACAAGTCGTGGCTCGATCAAGTCGGTCATCCGCACACCGACCGGTTGCACCTGATCGAACGCTACCGCCGGGTCGACAAGACGACGATGGAGCTCGACATGACGATCGACGATCCGGGTGCCTACACGAAGCCCTGGAACGCGCGCCGCAACTTCATCCTGTCGACGACCGGTTTCTTGCGGTACCAGCAGATCTGCTCTGTACGTGAGAATCAACGGTTCTTCGACAACCTGGCGAAGCCAGCGATTACGCCCGCGAACAAGTAACGGCGCGTCGTCAATCGTCGTTCATCGAGTGGACGGGTTCGTCTCTGCGTCGAAGACGACCCTTCCATCCACCATCGTCAAGACGGGCGAGATGTCTTTGATCTGGTCGGCCGGTATCGTCAGGTAATCGCGATCGAGGACGACCAGGTCGGCCAGCTTGCCTGGTTGGATCGAACCGAGATTGTTCTCCTGAAACACGAAATACGCATTCTTGCGCGTATGCGCGATCAGGGCATCCTCGCGGCTGATCGTCTGGCGAATGACTGTTCTCGCGCCGCCCGCCATCTTGCCCGTCACCGCAAAGGACAGCGTGGTGAACGGCAGGTATTGGTTCGCCGCAGTGGCATCGGTCCCCAGTCCCCACGTGACGCCGCTGTTTTGAATCGTCGCCAGGGGAGGCATGTCGTAGGCCTCGTCCCCAAACGACTCGTGCATGATGCCGCCGTTGATCACGGCCCAGGGATGCACGGCTGCGTACATGCCGAGCTTCCTCATCCTCTCGAGCTGTGAGGCGTTGATCTGATTGACGTGGGCAAGGGCCCACCGGAGATTCCTGACGGGGTACTGCTTGTTCACCGCCTCGATCTGATCCAGGAAGCCGTCGATCGTGTTTTTCAGCTCGGCGTGCACGTGAAGTGGCAGACCTGCCTGCGCTATCCCCATTGCCATGCGCCGCCACTGCGCGAGCTGATCGGGCGTCGGATCCGATTTGGTTGCAAACATCCGGTCGTGCAGCGGCGTGTACACGCTCTCTCCGAACACCACATCGTCGATGAACTCGTCGCCCTGATACAGCTTCATCTGTGCGATCTGCTGAAGCGACTTGTCCACCTGCTCGGGACTGCCCGCGGCGGCGCCGCCGATGCAGAAGACTCGCACATCGAGCCGCCCCTGCGACTTCCATGTCCTGAAGATGTCCAGCACGTCGGCGTTGCATCCGGCGACGCCGAAGGTCGTGAGGCCTGCTCGATTCATGTCTTTGACGAGCGACAGACTGCTGGCCTCGAGACGATCGGGAGGCACCTTCGGAAGTCTCGCGGCGACGGGACGTGTGGCCGCGATGTCCCCTCTGATCACGCCCGTCGGCGTGCCGGCCGCGTCGCGCATGATCGAGCCCTTGACGAAGTCTGCGGGGTCGGGCGTGTTCGGCTCGATTCCGAATGCTCTCAGACCACGACTGTTCAGAAAGACCTGGTAGTACGACTCCTGCAGCGCCACCGGATTGTCCGGAGCGATCTGATCGAGTTCCTCGCGCGTGAAGGGCTTCGGGTCGTCGGTGAATTGAGCCGTTGCCCAGCCGCCGATGTTGAACACCCATTGGCTCGCACCGACCTGTTTCGCCCGCGCGCGAATCATCTCAATCGCCTTCTTGCGAGTGCCGACGCCGTCGAAGCGCAGCTCGAGCGGCCAGGTCGAGCCCGCGCGCAGGAGGTGATTGTGGTTGTCGATCAGACCGGGGATGACCGTCCTACCCCTCAGGTTGATGCGCCTCGCACTCGGCGCCGCAAGCCGGTCGATCTCCTGATTGGCGCCGACCGCCACGATGCGATTGCCCTTGATGGCGACGGCCTGAGCGATCGTGAAGCGGTCGTCGACGGTGACGATCTTTCCGTTGGAGAGGACCAGATCTGCCGTAATGGGACCCTGCGCGAACGCCGGGAGCATCGAGGTTACTGCGGCACCCGCCAACAGCATGCCGACAACGACTACGGTCATGGTCCGACGCGTCATACATCCTCCGGCGCGAGTCTACACCCGTGCGATCTCATCCATTGATTGCCGGAAAAGGGTGCCCGGATGTTCCGGGCCTGCGACTTGGCGCTTGACAACGTCCGAGACGCGCGATATCCACTGCGTGCGCACTCATTCGATTTCCTCAATCTCAGGGTCGTTGCGGGTCACCAACCATCAGACAGGGCGGGGTCGGCAAACTCGAAAGCCACTGGATGCGGAGGAGCCTATGGGACGAACCACGATAGGTTTGGGGGCGTGCGTCGTGATGTGTGCCCTGCTGCTGCCGAACGCTGCGTCGGCACAGCAGGCAAGCGGAATCGCGGGGGTCGTCAAAGATACATCGGGGGCGGTGCTGCCCGGCGTCACGGTGGAAGCGTCGAGTCCCGCGCTGATCGAAAAGATTCGCGGCGTTGTCACCGACAGCGAGGGACGGTACAACATCGTCGATCTCCGGCCAGGTACCTACACCGTCAACTTCTCGCTTACTGGCTTCAACGCCTTCAGACGTGACGGCATCGAGCTCACGTCGGGGTTCACGGCGGTCGTGAATGCAGACCTGCAGGTCGGTGCGCTGACAGAGACGATAACCGTGACCGGCGAGTCACCGCTCGTCGACACGCGCAACGCCCGCAAGCAGACGGTGGTCTCGGCCGATCTGCTCAACGTGCTCCCGAGCAGCGTGAAAAACTTGAACAACCTGGTGGCGCTCACACCAGGCTTTCGCGGGAACGAGGGGTTCGACGTCACCGGCGCGTACGTCGGACAGATCGGTGGCACGTATCACGGCAAGGGAGGCACCAACGTCCAGTTCGACGGCATGGGGATTCAGCACGCGTCGGGTAACCAGGGTTACAACGCCAACGCCGAAACCGTTCAGGAAATCCTGATGTCGACGAGCGGAATCACTGCTGACAGCAACGCCGATGGTGCGATCGTCAACATGATCCCGAAGGAAGGCGGCAACCGGTTCGCGGGCAACGTCTCCGGTCTGTACTCCAACCACAACCTGATGAGCGACAACCTGAGCGACGAATTGATCGCCCGCGGCCTCAAGAGCGTCAACCGTCTCAACTACATCTACGATGCGGGCTTCACGTTGGGCGGGCCGATCAAGCGGGACCGACTCTGGTTCTACGGCTCGTTCCGCGAGTGGGGGAACGAACGGCAGGCCGCGAACAAGTTCTACAACGCCACCCAGCATACGCCGTTCTACACGCCAGACTTCAGCCGCCCGGGCTTCGCGAAGGAGTGGTACGAGTCCAAAGCGATTCGGGTCACGTGGAGAGCGACAGAGAAAAACAGGTTCAATTTCTTCGCCGATCCCCAACGCGACTGCCATTGCCCCGCACTCACGGCGAGTGGAACGCTGAACGCACCGGAGGCCTATTTCAGCTATCGCTTGAAGCCGGCGGGTCTCTATCAGGCCACGTGGAGCGCCCCGGTGACCAACAAGCTCTTGTTCGAGGCCGGCGCAGGACGCGCGGACGGCAGCTGGCCGATCTACCGGCAGCCGGAAGTCACCAAAGATGACGTGTCGATCTTCGAGCAGTCGACCGGCATGCGGTACAACTCGGGGACGCCGACCTTCGGCGCGTTGTACTACGAAAAGCAGCTGGTGCCGCGCTTCAGTCAGCGCGCCTCGGTCTCCTACGTCACCGGCAGCCACAACGTCAAGGCGGGCATGCAGCTCGAAGAAAGCTACTTGGAGCTCGCCGCGGAAGTGGGCAACAAGAACGTCGACTACATCTTCAACAATGGCATTCCCGTCATGCTCACCCAGTGGGCGACGCCGTACGGACTCGACGCGCAGAACAAGGACTTCGCGTTCTACGCGCAGGATCAATGGAATCTCGATCGGCTGACGGTCAACTACGGAGTGCGGTTCGAGTACTTCAACGGATACGTGCCGGCACAGCACGTTGCCGCCACGCCGAACGGGTGGGTCCCCGAGCGCAATTTCGCCGAAGTGAAGAACGTGCCGTTGTGGAAGGACTTCGATCCGCGCGTCGGCGTCGCCTACGACCTCTTCGGGAACGGGAAGACCGCGCTGAAGGTGGCGCTCGGCCGGTACGTGTCGAAAACGGCGATCGCGATTACGCAGAACAACAATCCGATCACGACGTCGGTCAACTCGGTGACGCGCACGTGGAACGACTTGACCTATCCGGAAGGCGACCCGCGCCGGGGCAACTACGTGCCCGACTGCGACCTCGCGAACCGCGCCGTGAACGGCGAGTGCGGCGCACTGGCCAATCCGAATTTCGGTGGTCTCAACGTGACGACGCGGTACGCCGACGACGCGCTGCTCGGTTACGGTGCCCGGGGCTACAACTGGGATTTCACAGCCGAAGTGCAGCACCAGCTCCAAAGCGGAGTCTCGATATCGGGCGGGTACTACCGCAACTGGTTCGGCAACCATCTCGTGACCGACAACACGCTGGTCGCACCAACCGACTTCGATCCGTTCTGCATCACGGCGCCGAAGGATTCACGCTTACCGGGGGGCGGCGGATACCAGGTCTGCGGTTTGTATGACGTCAACCCGTCGAAGTTCGGCCAGGTCAACAGCGTGATCACGCAGGCGGACAACTACGGAAAGCTGACGCGCGTCAACGACTTCTTCAACGTGACGCTGATGGCGCGGCTCCGCGCCGACGTGCTGATCGGCGGCGGCGTCGATACCGGCCGCAGCGTCAACGATGCCTGCTTCAACGTCGATTCTCCCGGCGCGTCGACAGGCGGTCTCCCGGGCAACATTGCGCCGGGGGGAGCTGGCGTATTGTCCGCACCCATCCCGTTCACCGCGACGACGATCGACGGCAAGAAGATCTGCAGGATCGTGACGCCGTTCGCAGGCCAGACGCAACTGAAGGGCTTCATGACGTATCCGCTGCCCTACGACGTCATCGTCAGCGCAGTCTTTCAGAACATCTCCGGGCCCACGATCGTGGCGAACTACGCCGCGAGCAACGCGGAGATCGCTCCGAGCTTGAATCGCAACCTGGCCGCGTGCCGCGGCGCCGCAGTGTGTGCGGCCACCGCCACGGTTCCACTGATCGCGCCCCAGACGATGTTCGATCATCGCTTGACGCGACTCGATGTGCGGTTGGCAAAACGCATCGCAGTGACGCAGCGGATGCGACTGCAGGCCAATTTCAACATCTACAACGTGTTCAACGGGAGCGCGTCCTCGACGCTCAATACCAATTACGGTCCGCTGTGGCTGCAGCCATCGCTGCTGCAGGATGGCCGGATGGTGCAGTTCAGCAGCACGCTGACGTTCTGAATGAAGCAGTCGGCAGCTGTCTTCGATCGAGAGGGTCACCATGAGGCGGCCCTCTCATTTCCGGCCTCCTACTTGTCCGCGCGTCGCGCGCCGCCGAGCATCGATCGCATGCTCCAGTAATTGCCCTCGTGGCAGGCGAACTCGAAGAGGTAATAACCGGGATCCTGCTCGAGAGGAAACGCGACAGTCCACGGCTTGGACCACGTCTGCGGATCGTCTACGGTGACTTCATATCGGAGCGTCTGACGGTCGACTCGCGTGAAGCGTTCGGTCATGCGCGCGTCACGCGTGAACGCGCGGTTGACGCCAGCGCCCTCCTCGAAGTTCGTGGTCTCGACGATCAGTGTGTTCCCTTGCCAATGCCCGCGGGAGTCGCCCATGTAACCGAGAATTCGCGTGCCGACGTGCGGACGCCCGTCGACGTATACGACGCGCGCTTCATGGATCATCTCGTTGCGGATGACGACGATCCCCGGTGCCTGGATGATGTGATTCCCGCTCGAGTTGCCGATGGGCAGCATCGAGCCGAACGCACCGCGTGAGATGCATCGGGCTTGGGCACTCGCGTTGGCAGGACCGTCGAGCGGTCCGCGCGCTTCGTTTGGAATCGCTGCCGTCCGTTTGGCGCCATCCGCCGTCAGTGGAGGAAACCTGCCATTCGGCGGATCGACGATCAGCGACGTCTGACGCTGAGGCTTGCCGTAGTCGCGCCAATGGTCTCTCGATTCGCCGAAGAACGCATCGTTGGCGTTGGGCAGCCGACGGTGTGCCGGGAGCTGCGCGAATTCTTCGTCGGTGAGGGTGGCCTTTTCGCCCAAGCTGACCGGGCGCTCGAGAGGAACGCCGAGCATGGCCACACTCGGCCAGTACCCTTGCAAATCCGGCTCGCCCCACGGAGTCCGTGGCGGCGTCCAGTGCTGAGCGTCGACGAAGACCGTTGAGACCATGAGGGAGATGACAACCAGAAGGCCGCGCATCGGGCACCTCCTCTCCGTTCACGAGCGTCCGCGTGGACCCGATTCTAGCGCTCTTATACATCCCCTCGGAAGTATGACGACCGATCCAGAAAACGCGTGTGATCACGCCGAGAGCACCGGCCGCCTACCACACGCCCGGCCACGGCTTGCCCACGAGGAATTGCGGGTTAGCACCCTTACGCGGCGTGTACTTCTGCACCCGGCCAGTTCTCACTTCAGCGGTGTAGAGATTGCCTTCCTTGTCGGTGGCGAACCCGTGCACGCCCCATTGGCAGCCCTGGCATGTGCCGAACGTTCCCCACGAATACAGGAAGTGACCCTCGGCGTCGTAGGCGAGGAGCTTGTTCGATCCCTGATCGGCGGCCCATAGGATGCCGTCGTTGCCCATATAGATGCTGTGGATGTTCATCGGCGGCCGCGGACCGAACTCCCACTGGTCGAGGAACTTGCCATTCTCGTCGAACACCTGCACGCGGCCGTTGTTGCGATCGTTCACGTAGACCCGCCGTGTTTTCGGGTTGACGGCGATTCCGTGCACGCTGTTGAAGTAGCCCGGGCGCTTC
Source organism: Vicinamibacterales bacterium (assembly GCA_036407095.1). Classification (GTDB taxonomy): domain Bacteria; phylum Acidobacteriota; class Vicinamibacteria; order Vicinamibacterales; family UBA2999; genus Gp6-AA40. Next base: position 212,317 of record DASWZV010000172.1, read on the forward strand.
TCGTTTGGCGGCGTCCCCTTCATGCCCCACTCGAGAAGTTTCTTGCCGTTCATGTCGTACTTGATTACACGAGTCCCATCGTAGCCATCGGCGAGATACCACGTGTTCGCATCCATGAACGCCATGAACGTCGGCCGGCTGAAATGCGTATCGTCGGTGCCTGGGACACCTGGCGTGCCGAGCGTCAGAAGACGCTTCTTGCCGTCATGAGAGAACTTGGAGACGAAGTGGGCATCGGCATCCACAATCCAGATGTTCTTCTCCGGATCGTAGGGACTGATCTCGACGTCATGTGGCCGTCCCCAGATCTTGTCCCACTGCGACCAGTCTTCGATCATCCTGCCGTTGCGATCGAAGACGACGATGACGTGCTCCCATCGCCAGTCGATGCCGGGCCGGCCGTCGCTCCCGTCTGCGTTGGCCTTGCCGCCGCTCGGCGTGGCACTCGCGGTTTCGCGTAACGGCAGGCCGCCGCCGACGGGGAATTTGATGCTTGGCCCGATCTGCGGAAGCCATGTCGTCCCGCGACCCCGCCCCATCGGAAGCACAGGCAGCTCGCCCTTCTGCGTCACGAACACGCGGTCGGGACTCTCGGGAAAAATGTCGGTCGACTGCGACCAGGTCCACGCCTGATGGTCGGGAAGGCTTTCCCCTAACGGCTTCGGCCAGTTCTGCACCGGATCGTACGGACCGAAGACGTCTTGTCCGCCCTTGAGTCCCGGAACGGCGGCGAACCCCTCGCCCGGCGTCTTCTTCTGTTGGCCTTCGACGACCCCCAGCCGGTTACTCACGATGATGATCGCGGACAACGCGATACCGAGAGCGGCAACAATCTGCGGCCTTCGTGCTTTCATACATGCCTCCGCGACATTCGAAGGATGGAAATCGATGGCGAAGTATAGCGGCTGGGAGCCACTTCACAATCTCTCACGTTGACGGTCGCCATCAGGTAGAATTCGCCAGTCCATTGGCGCGTCGTTCGGTAGGCCCGTTACTGAACGGAGGATGTACGGCTGCACCCAATCGCGCGTTGTCCCACCGAATCCAGCTGTCTGCAATCGCCGTGTTGTGGCTGTCGGTTGCCGTGCTTCACGCGCAATGGATCAACTACAAGATCCCGGGACTTCCACGCACCGCAGACGGCAACGTGAATCTCACCGCGCCAGTCGCTCGAACGCCTGATGGCAAGCCCGATCTGTCCGGCACGTGGCACAGCGATCGCGGCTACTTCGGCAACCTGGCGCGTGACTTGAAGCCGGGCGACCTCCTGATGCTTCCGTGGGCGGAAGAACGGGTGAAGGAGAACCAGTCGAACCAGCACAAGAACGATCCGATGGTCGCCTGCATGCCTCCAGGCGTTCCTCGAGTCAACCTCGGCGGAAGCCGCGGCATGCCGCATCCCTTCAAGATCGTGCAGACCCCCGCGTTGGTGGTCTTCCTCTACGAGACCTCGACGAACCAGACGTTCCGTCAGGTGTTCCTCGATGGCCGTCCACACCCGACTGACCCGCAACCGACCTGGCTCGGTTACTCGATCGGACGCTGGGAAGTCGACACACTGGTCGTGGAGACCACCGGGTTCAACGGCCGCGCCTGGGTCGATACCGGCGCCGGCCATCCACAGACCGATGCGGCACACGTGACCGAGCGCTTCACGCGGCGCAACATCGGAAACATGGACATCGATATCACCATCAACGATCCGAAGGCGTACGTGAAGCCATGGACCGCGAGAGTGCCGGTGAATCTGTTGCCTGATTCAGATCTGATCGAAACGTTCTGTGAGAACGAAAAGGATGTGAATCGGATGTTCAGAGAACCGTTGAAACCGCATCCCTGACAGACCTGCCGTTCACGCCTGTACTTTCCATTGCATGATGCCCGGGTCGACAACTTCGACAGCGACCTCGATCGACGCGACACAACGCAGACTGATCGTCGGCATCGTGTTGGTGACGCTGATGGCATGGGCCATCGTGATCGCCGACCTGGCGATCGGCGGCCGCCCTGATCCGCCGACTCTGCGCGCCGCAGCTACCCTGCTCGATGGCTCCTGGCGATTCCATATCGGCGACGACCCACGCTGGGCGGACGCCAATACAGACGATGACGGTTGGGAGACGGTCGATATGACCGCTCCGCCGGGCAGCCACGACGGCGACGTCGGTCTGCCCGATTACGTAGGCGGGTGGATGGCGCACGGTCATCCCGGCTATCACGGCTACGCCTGGTACCGGCGCGCGGTGACGGTGCCGGCCGGACGCGCGTCGTGGGACATCCTCGGCCCGACCCTCGTCGAGGACGGCTACGAACTCTATTGGAATGGCCAACGTCTGGGCGGGTCGGGCAGACTCGGCCCAGACCCGCGCGTCGTCGGCACGCGTCCGCTGCGTTTCGCCCTGCCCGCCGATGCCGCGGGCACCCGTGGCGTGCTCGCTGTCCGCGCATACATGCTTCCCGGCAACCGGGGCGCTGACAGCGGCGGAATGCACAGCCCTCCCATACTGGCGCCGCGCCCCATGAGCGATGCGCTCCACCGCGCGCAATGGGAGCGAACCATCGCCGGTTACATCGTCGAAGTGATCGAGCCGCTCGCCATGTTGGCACTCATCGGCTTGGCGATCGGGTACCGGTCTCGCAGCGGCCACAAGAGTTTCTTGATCTTTGCCAGCATCGCCGTTGCGCTCATGGCAGCCAGGCGCCTCAACAATGCGATCGTCGCATGGACCGATCTGATGGATCTGACTACCTATGCGTGGCTGGCGTCAGTGATGTGGGTTCCAACGATGGCTGCCTGGACGTTGGCCTGGAACCGCTGGCGCCTGCCTCCGTGGCGAAGCATCGATGTGTCGGCCGTCGTGCTGGCGGTCGCCGGGATCGTCGGCGCGGTGATCCCATCGGCGAGTGTGACGAGGGGCAGCCGTCTCGCGTCGATCGGGCTGTTTGTCGTGATCGGCGCGCGCATTGTCCGCAGCGGACCCATGCGGATCCTGGCGCTCGTCACGTTGGCCTCGATCATGGCCGCGCTGTTCGGCGGCGAACTGCTCGATCCGATCGGCGTGCCGGGCATCTGGTTTCCTTTCGGCATCGGCGTGTCGCGGACGCAATACGTGTACGCGATCGTCATCCCGCTGCTGGCCTTTTTGATCGTGCGCACCTCAACTTCAAAGACGACGCATCGATGAGCGATGGCGCTGTCAATGGCGCAATCCTCGGCGATGAATGGACGGCCTGGGTAAAAGCGCTCGTGAAGCGGACGCTCGTGCCATCAACGGAGGAAGTCAGGGCGAATCTGAGCAGCATCTCGAGATGACGGATAGCGGCTATTGGAGCGCCCACTCGAATGAGATGATCGATGTCAGGCATCGGGAGGCCTCGTGCCGCGGCACTAGATCTTCACAACGCCGACTTGTGCCAACAGTTCGAGCATGCTCATCTCGACCCAGTGCTCGACGATCTGGCTTCGATTGTTGAAACGGTACATGTGGATCTCCGTCCAGTGGCATTTCGTCTTCGTGGGTCCCGCTCCATAGAAGGGGCCGAGGTGTGTGCCCGCGGCCGACGTGCGTTCCACGACGATGTCGTCGGTGGCGATCAAATCCTGCTCCGTTACTCGCACGTCGGGAAAGGCCCCGTTCATCATCCGTCCGACCTGTTTGAACCCTTCGAGGCCGGGAGCGAGCGGCACCTTGAAGTTATGCTTGAACTCAGGCGCGAAGAGATGATCAATCCCGTCGACGTTGTGCTCGTTCTTGAAGACCTTGGTGAATTCCCTGATAGCCGCCTTCTGCCGATCGATTCCACTCATGATGATCTCCATCTCCTTCGTTGGTCCGATGGACACATCGAACATTCATCCATTGAGGTGAATATATGGTCGCGCGTTCGCGCTTGTCAACAAGAGTAGATCAGGCGGGCCGGTCGCGAAGAAAGCTCTCGAGATGCGCCACGATCTGCGCCCAGCCTTGGCGATACTGATCTCTGGCTTCCGGGCGCGGAAATCGCTCGTGGGTGAGCAGCAGATCACACTGATCGTCTGGCGCTTCGAAAAATTCGACGGTGACGAGCGTCGGCAGGAAATTGGTGGCCCTGGCGCACCACGTGAACGCGAGCTTCGAGGGGCGCACGAACACCGTGAATTCGCCCCAGTGCTCGTACGAGCCGTTCGGACCGTGCATGAGGACCCGCAACGCGCCGCCGACACGCGGATCCAATTGGACGTCGGCAGCGACGATATCTCCGGGGCACATCCACGCCTTCATTCCATGGCCATCAGTCCATGCCTGAAAGACCTCGTCCCGGGACGCCGGAAACCTCCTCCGGATCACAATGGCCTCGCCCTCGTCCGTTGGCCCAATCATCGATCGCTCCGCTTGGCCACGAACTGGCGCTCCAGTGCGTCCAGTCGCGACTCCCAGAAGGTCCGCAGTTCCTCCATCCAGCCGGTCGCCTCGCGCAACGCCTGAACGTTGAGCGTGCATATGTGATCGCGACCCTGGATCTCCCGCCGCATCAACCCCGCGCGCTCGAGCACCTGCAGATGCTTGGAGACGGAATTCAGCGACATGGGAAAATCCTTGGCGATTTCGGTCACTCGGGCGGGGCCGCGCCCCAGGCGCTTGAGAATCGCCCTCCGAGTCGGGTCGGCGACGGCGCCGAAGACGTTCGTGAGTCGAGACGTTCGAGGCTCACCCATTTGTATGAATATACCACCCGCGACGTCCCGCTCATTGCGCGTCACCACGCCCTTGTCGGAGCCTTCACGCGCCTGTAGGAGCCTCATCGTCCCGGGGCGGGGAAGAGCTGCTGATTCTCCACACGCGAGCCATGGCGCTCGACGCGCCGGCGGCGGAGCTCCAGTCCGGCCCCCACGACACTCAGCGTAAGCATCGTGAGTTCCGGCCGGAGCAGTCCGATGTTGTAGGGCGTCGCACCGTCGAGCACCAGGCCCTGCACCCGCGCCAGCGTTACAGCCCCCACCACGGCGGCGAGCAGCGACATTCCGGTCAGCAGACGCCTGGTCGAGATGAGACAGCCGAACAGCGCAACGGCAAAGCCTAGGGGAAACCCGCCAAATCCAACACGGACGATCGTGACCGCGCTGGCAGAGCCGAGCGCGATGTCGAGCGGCAGCGTTGCGTCGATCGGATCGCGGAGATTCCGAAGCGCGATCATCGTCATGACGAAGATCGCGGCGCCGAGTACGAGCCGGTTGAACCAGATCACTCCACGGGAGTAGCGAGTCATGTTCATTGCCTCACGGTCTGTTCCATGCTTCGTCCCACTCGCTCGCGGTGCCAATGACGAATCTCTTCCGCGACGAAATCGGGGTCGTCGCACATCGGAAAATGATTCCCCTTGGGAATCACCACCTGGCGCGCGGCTGGGAACAACGATTTCCATTGCGGCTGAAAACCCAACGGGTCATTCCGTTCGCCGAAGATGGTCAGCAGCGGAAGGCGTCCCAGTGGCCATTCGAATGCGGACGCCAATTCGTCGTACAGTGCGTCGCTCTGCCGCGCGTCGCGCAGGTAATCGTGAAATGCGCTCTGACTCCTCTCGAGGCCCTCTCGGAACGCCCGACGGCTCCTCCCGTCGAGATGGCGACCGACGCCAAAGTTCGTGCTCGTCACGCGCGACAAGAAATTCGTCGCGAGGTCGACTCGACGCATGAAATCGCTGCCCATCACGGCGAGCATTCCACGAAAGGCGCGCCCCGATGGGCGCCAGCCAAACGTGTTGACGCCGACAATGCCGCGAATCCGCTCAGGGGCCCGCGCCGCGGCAGCGAATGCCGGCGGTCCCCCCGTGTCGTGCGCAACCAGCGTGAGATCGCGAAGGTCGAGCGACTCAATGACCGCCGTGACGGCGCGCGCGGAGCGCTGGAGCGTGACGTCCGCTCGAGGTGCCGGTCCGCTCAGGCCGATGCCGGGTGGATCAAGCGTGACGCACCGGAAATCGCTCGAGAGTCGCAGCATGACGTCGCGCCATACGAACGAGCCGATACCGGTATAAAACAGCAGAATCGGTCCGCGACCTGTCTCCGAGAAGGCGACGACGCATCGATCGACGTCCAGAGCGACGGTTCGGAACGGCCAGACGTCGGAAGGCAGCCATGGGGGGCGTGCGAACGATGTCATCGCGAGCGCGGTTGTGGCCATCACGCACCTCCCAGGAGCCGAAACGCTCGAGCACGATTGTGCCGGAAGATCGTGAGAAACAAGGTCAGCATCACCAGCACCGGCACGAGATGCGGCCATTCGCCGTTAGCCGCGTGAGCCCAGACTGCGCCAACCATAATCGTGCTCAGGATCAAACTTCCCACTGGTGTCGTCGCGGGCACGATCAGCAGGATGCCTCCCAGCACCTCGAATGTTCCGACCAGCGCGCGAAACCACGCTGGCAATCCCCATCCGGCAAACGCCGTCACTTGACCGGCCTGGCCGATCAGCTTCATCGCGCCTCCGCCGATCATCGCGACTCCCAAGAGTCCGGCGAGGGCGAGCATCATGCGGCCATGAGATTGAGCCATATGCCCTCCTGAAGAACACACGCGCAACGCCTGCGAGACGTTACGCGCTGGGACGAGCTAGGCACTCACCGGCGTTCTCACCACCGGTGAGTCGATGTCGGTGCCTGCAACGAGATTGAAGTAATTTCGAAACAGGTTCAGGGCGACAGCCGCGATGATGTCGACGATCTCTCCGTCTGTGAAGCCAAGGTGACGAAGACGGTCGACCTCGGCGTGTGGTACCCGTCCGGCGCGCCGGACGATGCTGGTCGCAAATTGAAGTGCCTCCATCGTTTTGACGTCGTCCGCGCGACCAGAGCGAGCCGCCTTCAGATCGGCATCAGCGACACCCTGGCGTTTCCCCAGGGCCATGCCGAGCGACAGCGTGTAGTCGCAGCGGTTGACTTCGGCGATCGCAACCGTGATCAAGGCGCGTGTTCGCGGCGACAATGTCGACTGCTCGAGCGCATGGTTGAAATGCAGATAGGTCTCGAGCACCGAGGGTGATTGCGCCATGATGCGGATCATCGTCGGGACGCGACCCAGCGCCTGTTCAAGCGTCCCGAACAGTTCCTTGGTCCTGCCGGTCGCGTGTTTGGGGTCAATGGCGTTTAGTACAGTCATGGTGAGGGAGCCTCCAGTCTGATTTGCGACCTGTCGCAGGTCTCTGATCGAAACACGCTGTCGCTGAACGAGGCGTTACAGATCCAGCGCCTGTAACATTTGCGCTGGTTCGGACGTGTACACCCTTTGGGATGGACTGTCCGACGAACACAGTCGTCATCGTGGGCGGCGGCTTGAGCGGACTCGCGGCGGCCGTTCAGTTGGGGCGTTTCGGGCTTCCGGCCCTGTTATTCGATGACTCCACCGAAATGGGAGGGCGCGCGAAAACCGAATGCCGCGATGGCTTTCACCTGAACTACGGGCCTCATCGCCTGTATGAAATGGGACCCGCCGCAAGAACCTTCCGTGAGCTCGGTGTGCCGATCAACAGCGCCACGCGCGGGCCGAACGGCGGCTTTGCCGTCTTGCGGGGCGGTAGATATACGTTGCCGGTCGGCTTCTGCTCGTTGTTGACGACAGGACTCCTGGGCGCGTGGGCGAAGCGCGAGTTAGCGCGCCTGCTGACATCGATGTCGAAGGTCGACATCGACGCGTTGAATTGCATCTCGATCGGTCGATGGCTACAAGTCAACGTGCACGACCCGGACGTCATACAGCTCGTACACGCGTTCGTCCGGTACGCGACATACTGCGATGACCCGGAGCATCAAAGCGCCAGCGCAGCCATCGCGCAGTTGCGCTTGAGCATCGGAAGTCCGGTGCTCTACATCCATCACGGTTGGGGATCCATGGTGGCCGGCTTACAAAAGGCCGCGACATCCTCCGGCAGCGAGATCATTCGCGGCCGCCGGGTTGTCGCGGTTAACGCCGCAGGCGAGTACGCCACGAGTGTCACGCTCGCCGATGGATCCCTGGTCACCGCGCGTGCGGTGATCGTGGCGACGAGTCCGCAATCAGCCCGACAGCTGCTGTGTGGCCGCGCCGCGGTTGACGTGCCTCCGACACCGGTTAGAGTTGCGGCGCTGGACGTCGCGCTTCGGCGGCTGCCGAGAGAACGAGCCGTCTTCGCGCTGGGCATCGATGAGCCCTGGAGCTTTTCTGCTGATTCGGTGATCGCGCGCGTGGCGCCAGAGAACGGAGCGGTGGTACACGTGGCCAAGTACCTGCGAGGCGGTGCCGCAACAGCAAGTGATGAGCGACAGCTCGAACGGGCACTTGATCTACTGCAGCCCGGGTGGCGCGATCTGATCGTCTATCGGCGCTTTCTTCCCACCGCTGTTGTGAGTCACGCTCTTGTCGCCGCCGAATCGGGCGGATTTGCGGGCCGGCCTAGTGGACGGGTACCCGGGTTGAAGAACGTGTTTCTCGCCGGCGACTGGATCGGTCGCACGGGGCAATTGGCGGACGCGTCGGTCGCGAGCGGAATCGAAGCCGCACGGACGATCGCGCAGATATCGTGTAGCCGGTATGGGTTATGAGAACAAGGGATGCCGTGCTGACTGGCTGGTTCGAGGACCACCGGGCGTTCCTCTGGGGACTGTCGTATCGCATCACAGGATCCGCTGCGGATGCCGACGATGTCGTGCAGGAAACATTCGTCCGTGCGTGGCAGCACGCCCCCGCGCAGCTCGACGATCCGCGTCGCTGGCTGACGCGGGTCGCCGTCAACGCTGCTCGCGACCTGTTGCGGCGCCGCAAGCGTCGACGCTACGTCGGCCCGTGGTTGCCAACGCCGATCGAAACGTCGGATGACGCGCCTCCGTCGTACGAACCGGTAGTGGAGGGACGCACGCTCGAAGGCCGGTACGACCTGCTGGAAAGCGCATCATTTGCCTTTCTTGTGGCGCTCGAAGCACTCTCGCCGACTCAACGCGCCGTGCTGCTGCTACGCGACGTGTTCGATTACTCGGCCGCGGAGGTGGCCGCGGCGCTCGACCTGTCCGATGGTAACGTCCGCATCATTCATCACCGTGCGCGCCGCGTCATGGAAGCGTACGAGCGCCGTCGGTCGGTGCCGACCGCGCCGAACCGCATCCGAACCGACCAGATACTACAGAAGTTTCTTCAACTGGTCCGCATCGGGGATGTCAAGGGCATCGAGCGGATGCTCGCCGCAGATGTGAAGGCGGTCACGGACGCCGGAGGCGAATTCACGGCATCACGACGACCAATCGTCGGTGCCAGGCCAGTCGCCCGATTCTTTGCACGGCTGGCCGCCTCACGAGCGGGTCGCCTGGATGTGTCGATTCGATCGATCAACGAGTTCCCGGCTGCACTTCTGGAGTTCACGTCCCAGCGAGGTCGTCGTCCGCCCCGGCTCGTGCTCAGCATCGATGTAAGTGCTGCTGGACTGATTTCACACGTGCGCGTAATCGCCAGCGCGACGAAGCTCCTCGGGCTTGGCGCAACTACGAGCCCCTCTGCAAGACTGGCACCTTGATGTTCATATTCCACCGGAAGCGGCCTCTCCGTGCCAAGGTGGGTTCGAAGCGCGGAAGCTCGATCGCAGTTGTGGGTGCTGAGTGAGCAGTTGGCGGCGGAAGCAACCAAGAAGACTTGAACCGTGACGTCGTTCGTAGAGCGACCTCGACGAGTTGAGTCTCTACGTACCATTGGGTATGTAACATGGTCGCGCGATGTCCTGATGGGTAGAGCAGGCTTTTTCGCGTACGGGAGATGTCGATGAAGAAATTCCTCGTTCTCTACAAATCAAATGTCCCTGCAGTGCAGCAAATGGCCGAGCGCAACACCTGAACAGATGAAGACCGGCATGCTTGCAGATGGCGGATTCTTCGCAGGTTGACGATTGTCGACCGATGAATCCGTATAAACGAATGGGGATCCAGTGGAAATAGCCCGAACGTCCACATTATCAACGGCCAGCCCCGCCGCCTAACGATGGTGCGGCTTGTGCGGCTCACGACCGTGGAGGCGCCGCGGCTTCGAGCCATCCGCCTGCGCGCGCTGCTCGACGCGCCCGACGCCTTCGGCGCGACATACGAAGACGCGGCGGCGCGTTGTCTCGACGGCTGGACGTCGCAGTTACGCGAGCTTCCGACGTTCGTCGCCGTCAGCGACGGCCACGACGTCGGCATGGTGCGCTTCGCGCCCGGCGGACGCGCCGACACGGCGTGGCTCATCTCGATGTGGGTAGCACCGGAGGTGCGGCGCATGGGCGTCGGCGGCGCGCTCGTTGACGCGGTGATCGAGCACGCGCGTGGTGCCGGCGTCGTGCGGCTGCTGCTCGACGTGGCGGATCACAACGAGGCTGCTGTCGCGCTCTACGAACGCAAAGGCTTCGTGCCGAACGGAGAGGTAGGGACGCTGCCGCCGCCACGCGAGCACATCCGCGAGCGCCGGCTTGAACTGCCTTTGGTCATTAGTCGTTAGTCATTCGTCGCTCGTCAAATTGACAAGTAGGCGAATTCATTCGGCAATCGTGGTGAGCCGGGGGGGAATCGAACCCCCAACCCGCAGATTAAGAGTCTGCTGCTCTGCCAATTGAGCTACCGGCCCAGGAACTTCCGATTGTAGTTCAGAACGCGCTTCGCACACTACTGTCCGACGGCGCGGGCGCGCTTGCCAGCAGCGTTGCGATTGCGCGGGCGTCGATCGGTTTGACCAGGTGATGATTGAATCCCGCCTCCGTCGACCGCTGCCGGTCGACCTCCTGTCCCCACCCCGAGATGGCGATCACGAGCGCATCCTTGCCCCACGGCTGCTCGCGAAGACGACGACACGCATCGAAACCGTTGACGAGCGGCAGACCGAGGTCCAGCAGGATCGCATCGGGCCGCAAGCGTTCGGCGGCGGCCAGCGCTTCGGCACCGTCGTGTGCCGTGTGCACATCGTGACCGCCGATCGACAGCAGCGTGGCCAGCGTTTCGGCATGGTCGGCGTTGTCGTCGACGACCAGGACGCGGCGTACGTGGGCGGGCGTCGTGAGCATCGACGGCGATGCCGCTTCGGTGACGTCCCTCGCGGTCTGCTCGGGGAGCGCCGGGAGGCGGACGATGAACGTGCTGCCGTGCCCCGGTCCTTCGCTCTCCACATCGATCGTGCCGCCGTGCATCTCGACCAGGCGTTTGACGAGGTGGAGTCCGATACCCAATCCGGCCTGTGGACGATTGGATGCGTGATCGATCTGCGAGAACATCTCGAAGATGCTCGATCGCTGATCGGGTGAGATGCCGATTCCCGTGTCGCTGACTTTGACGATCGCCTCGGTCGCGCCGCGCGCGAGCGTGACGCGGATCCGGCCGTTGCGCGCCGTGTACTTGCAGGCATTGTTCACGAGGTTGCCGAACACCTGACCGAGACGCGCGGGATCGGCATCGAGGTGGATTGCCGGTGGCGTCGCCTCCACCGCGACGTCGTGGTCGTACTGCTGGATCAGTGGTCGGCACATCTCCACTGCATCGCGGACGACGACCTCGAGGTCGACGCACTCCTTGCGAAGCTCCAGTTTGTCGCTCGTGATCCGGCCGATGTCGAGGAGGTCGTCGAGGAGCCGCGCCATCAACACGACCTGACGATCGATGACGTCGGAAGCCCTCGCGAGCGTCGGATCGTCCGGCTTCTTGAGTTTCATCACCGCGACGGCGTTGCGGATGGGCGAGAGCGGGTTGCGCAGTTCGTGCGCGAGCGTCGCCAGGAATTCGTTCTTCCGGCGATCGGCTTCACGCAGCGACTCGACCAGCTGCTCTTCGGCCTGCCTGCGTGCGTGCGCCTGCTTGCCGATGGTGGAGGCCGCCCACCACAGGAAGGCCAGCATGAGCAGGATCTCCGCGAGCGTTCGAGACGCGGTGCCGAGCGCGAGATCGAAGAAGCCGGCTCGTTCGCCGTACAGGCGAAGCAGGCCCAACACGATCGGCAGCACGATCACGACGGGCAGGATTCTTCGCGCCAGCGCACCCGCGGGGCTCGTATCGTCGAGCAGTCGCATCGGGGCCTGCTCGGGAAGCGTGAGCATCACGCCAATCGCGATCGCGAGCACGAACGTCGACGTCTGCAACGCGATGACGGTGACGGTTGGCAGGGCGTAGAGGATCGTGACGCCGTAGAGATATCCGATGAGCGAGAGGCTGGCGATGCCTACGGCCAGCAATGCCAGGAGAGGAGCGATCGCACGCAGGCGATCGGTCCGCGCGGCTGATGCGAACACGAGGGCCAGGCCGAGCATCATCCATGACGCGGCCCCCGGCGGGCCCATGCGCCCGGGTACGACGACGCCGGTGCGCCCCCATTCGCGACCGAAGAGGAACAGACCATCGATGCCGAAGTCGATCCCCGTGGCGATCTCGACGAGCACCGTGCTGCCGATCGCGAACACGAGGACGCCGAAGACGACAGCGACGTACCGATGGCCGGCCTTCAACAGCAGCAGCGCAAGGCTTGCGCACATCACCGCGATCGCCGCGTTCGGTTGGATGGAGATGCCGGAGTTGAGCCAGTCGGCCAGGCGGGGGACGTCCGCGTAGTAACCGATGAACGACGTGAGTCCGCCGACCAGCGCATAGAGCGCCAGCACCGGTTGCGCGATGTCCGATCCCCGACGTCCCGTTCCCAAGTCAGTCATCGACGGAAGTGTGCCGGACCATTCTCTGACAGTCGGGGCCGAAGCAAGTGCTCGAGAATTCACGTGATGACGCGTGCTGGGCGGGGCGTGATCATGAGGGAAGGCTGGCGCGCCCGGCCCACCTTCGCTCCTTCGGAGCTACGGTGCGCTCGGGCCTGAACTTCGCCTGGCGCCAACCGTAGCTCACGCGCGTGTTGGCTGGCGTGAGCGAAGGTTGGCGCGCCCGGCAGGGCTCGAACCTGCAACCCCCGGCTCCGGAGGCCGGTACTCTATCCAATTGAGCTACGGGCGCGTTTCCGCCTCCGCTGAAGCTACCTCGAGACAGGCTGGAACACCGCTCTCGTCACCAATTTGCAGGTCGACGTGATTGCTGCAAAGCCTGCCTAGCCGAAGCTCACGCTATGCGAAGACTGGCGTGAGCGAAGGCTGGTGCGCCCGGAGGGACTCGAACCCCCGGCCTACTGGTTCGAAGCCAGTCGCTCTATCCAGCTGAGCTACGGGCGCGAAAGCGTTCATCATATCATCGGCATCTGTAACAGCCGTGTGCTGTTGACGATACTTTCCCTAAAAGGAGAGAACCCCGATGCGAGTGCGCCTCTATCTGGCTGCCCTGATGCTGGCTGTACCAATGTCAGCATTTGCCCAAGGAACCCCGTCGTCTCAGAAACCTGCCGAGCAGAAACCTCCAGATCAGGAACAACCGATCAAAATCGAAGAGCAGGTCGTCGTGACAGCGTCGCGGTCCGAGGAACAGCTGATCAACGCTCCCGCTGCCGTGAGCCTGATTCCGTCGGCGACCATCGAGAGCTCTCCGGCCACGAATGTCGGCGATCTGCTGCGGGCCGTTCCGGGGATGAACGTGACGCAGGTGTCGGCTCGCGACGTGAACGTCACGACGCGCGGCGCGACGTCGACGCTGGCGACGTCGCAGCTGGCCCTCGTTGACGGCCGAAGCGTATATCTCGACTTCTTCGGCATGGTGATGTGGGACCTCGTCCCCACCAATCCGCACGAGATCAAACAGATCGAAGTGGTGCGCGGACCCGCGTCCGCCGTCTGGGGGGCCAACGCCATGACCGGCGTTGTCAACGTGATCACGAAGACTCCTCGCGAGCTTGCGCAGGAGGGTGGCGGGAACTCGGTGTCGATCGGTGCGGGGTTCTTCAATCGCAATGTGACCGGGCGTGATGAAGATGCGGGCTCGCTGTTCTACGTGAACGGCTCGCGCGCAGAGGCGGTGAACGACAAGTGGGCCTATCGGCTCTCGGCCGGTTATTTCTCGCAGGACCCTCTGCCTCGGCCGGCAGGGACAATCAACAACTCGTTCAACACACCGTACCCGTCCTTCACCAACACCGGGACGTCGCAGCCGAAATTCGACCTGCGTGTCGACCGCGAGCTCAACGACGGCGCCCGACTCACCGTCGCAGGCGGAGTGAACTGGACCGAAGGGTTGATCTATACGGGCATTGGACCGTTCGACGTCAACAACTCCTCACGGCTCGGCTATGCGACCGCGCGCTACACCAAGGGCGGGCGTCATGTGGCCGTCTTCACCAACCTGCTGAACGGCGACGCGGCCAATCTGCTCACCGTCGGACCCAACCTTCAGCCCATCGGCCTTGCCTTCGATACGAAGACCTTCGACATCGAAGCGGCTGATGTGCACGCCATCGGCACGCGTCACGCGCTGACCTACGGCGGCAACTACCGGCACAACAGCTTCGACATCACGCTCGCGCCCAACGCTGAGAATCGCAACGAAGGCGGCGGGTTCATTCAGGACGAGATCTTCCTCTCCAACCGCTTCCGCTGGGTCGTCGGCGGCCGCCTCGACAAGTTCTCGTCGATCGAGAACGCCGTTTTCTCGCCGCGCACGACGTTCATGTACAAGCCGGCGGCCGACCAGACGTTCCGCGTCTCGTTCAATCGCGCATTCCGCGCGCCATCGGCGATCAACAACAATCTCGACGTCACGATCCTCACGCCGGTGACGCTGCCGGTTGTCGGCCTGTTCGCGTTTCCCACCCGGGCCCTCGGCAATCCGAATCTCGAGCAGGAAACGCTCACCGCGTTCGAGCTCGGGTACACAGGAGTGGTGAATCGACGGACGACGGTCAGCGCGTCGGTGTACTGGAACAACACCGACGGATCGATCGGCTTCACGCCGGTGACGTTCTATTCTCCGGCCTCTCCGCCGCCCGGCTGGCCGCTGCCGCCGGTGTTCGTCCCCGTCAACACGCTGCCCTCGAGTTACACCTATCTGAATCTCGGCACGGTCAAGGACAAGGGCATCGAGCTCGGTGCCGACACCGTGGTCAATCGATACGTGAACTTCTTCGCCAACTACTCGTACCAGTGGATGCCGGTCGTCGAGGATCTGCCGCTCGGGATCACCATCAACGATTTCAACTGGCCCGCGAAGAACCGGTTCAACGTCGGCTTCGCCGCCAACTACCAGCGCTATCTGGGCAACTTCTCGGTGAGCTATACCGGGAGTGCGTATTGGCAGGACGTGCTCGATGCACGCTTTGCCGGCATCACCGACGCGTATACGTTCGTCAACGGCGCGTTCGGGGTGAAATGGCTCGGGGAGAAGCTCGTCACGAGCGTCAAGGCGACCAACCTCGGGAATCAGGAGATCCAGCAGCACATCTTCGGCGACATCATCCGGCGGCAGATTGTGGGTGAGGCGAGATTTAACTTCTGACGGGGGTCGGTGCGATCCCTTTTGCGCGAGGCGGTGCGATCCCGGGCTCAGTCGGTGCGATCCTGCGTGACTGGGGTCGCACCGACAACTTGAGGGATTCGCCTACTTACCGGGTGTTCGCTGGAACTTTGACGGGTCCTTCAGCAACTTCTCGTAGACTGCAGGATCCATATTGTTCTCCGGGCACGAGTACTCGCGAAGCCGCGCGCCTTCGCGCAGCATCAGCGTCATTCGCTGCGTGAACGGCTTCGTCAGGACCTTCGGATCGTCGAGCGTCACTTCGTACGTCAGCTGATCGTGATCGACGCGGGTGTAGCGTTCAGTCAGATGCAGGGCGTCGCTCGTCACCAGCCCGCCGGTCAGCCAGCCACCCGGCTTGAAGCCGATGACGTCGACGACAAAGGTGTTGCCATCCCAGTGGCCGACGGAATCTCCCATGAAGCTGGGCGACACATCGTCGGGGTGTTTCGCGCCGATCGGAATCACCCGATGCGTCCACAGGTATTCGTAGAGGATCACGACCTGTGTCGGCGTCTGCACGATCTGCACGGGAAAGAGGCCGACGCCGGTGATGCGGGGCGATGCGATGAAGATGCAGTGGCTCGCGGGGTCGTCGATGCTGCGCCGATTGAGCAGCTCCTGGGCGCGAGCGCGCGCTTCGGGCCGGAAGGGGATTGGATCGGACGGGAGCACGGCGACATCTCCCTGTCGCCGTTGTGCCGGCACGCCCGGTTCGTCGCCAGGCGCCTCGGCATCCCATCCACCTCGTCGTGTGCTCGCCTGATAGACGCCGGTCAAATCGGGCTTCCCGTCGGGCGCTTTCGGCGCGGGTTGCACGCTCGTTTGCGCCATCGCGACCGACGCCATGAGCGCGCACGACATCACGATGCCTGCAGTACGCATCCACGTCTCCTTCGCCGCGGAGGCTGAAACTTCGCCGCGGAGACTGAAGCCTCCGCTCTACGTTGCCGCGGAGGCTGAAGCTTCCGCTCTACCGGTGAATGTCGTCAGCGCGCGGTGGCGGGGCCTTCACCGGTGCCAGCTGGTGGGCCGAAGTATAACTTCTGTCCGCTTGCAAGCGTGGCCTCGCGGAGATGCGCGTAGGCGGAGCCGTCCCGAGCCGGCCACCCGAAGAACGAGATCTTATCGCCAACCTTGATGGTGACGTCCTTCTTCCACCCGGTGCGCTCGAGCACGTTCGGCGGATAGCCTTCGAGCTTCCAGTTCACGAGCTTGCCGTTCGGATACTTCACGTTGACGTAGACGTGCGTGTGCGGGTTGGTCCAGTCGATTCTGGTAATCGTGCCGGTCAGGTTGACAGTCTTCTTGGCATCGAACGCGACGCCGAAGGAATGATGTGCGGATACGGTTGCGGCGCTCGTCAACAGGGCGAGCGCGATCACCCAGCGCATGGGGCCTCCTGAAAACGGTTCATAGTACCACCCGGAACTGGGTGGGGCGCTCGCCGTTGGCTCGCGTAGGGCTGGTAGGGCGCGCGTGAATGACGGGGGGCACGTCTCTTGTGAACCTGCGTCTGCGTTCAGCGCTTCGGCGCGTGACGCTCGTTCGCGCCGCGGAATCCTGGTGGCGTGTAGAGGATCATCCGGTCCGGACTGGCGCCGAAGATACGCTCGTCGAGCACCCGGTCCGTACGCTCGGGTGTGGTGGGGGCCGCAGGATGAATCGGGAGTGCCGCGGGGCGAGCGAGCAGCGGCAACAGGATGATCGCCGTTGCCGCGACCACGCAGAGCGTGGTCAGAACACGAATCGCGTTCACACCGAGCGCCATCAGCAGAGTATGACGACCTGGACGCCGAAAGGTCACGCCGCGCTTCGCCGGCTCCGCTCGATGATTCTGCCGAAGACTTCGAACGGCTGCACGCGTTTACCAATGGCGGAGAAAGGCGTGCACGCAGGAATCGCCTCCGCGATCCCTGCTCCTCGTCGATCTCGGTGTGTTGCCGTTGATGCCAACGCGTCAAGCCTGTTTACGAACGGGTCCGGCGATGGCGCTCGTTCCCGTCGTCGGGCCCGCAGCGTTAGACCACGGCGTCAAGAAGGGTCGGCACATGGCGTTACGCGATTCGTCGATGCTGGCTCGGGACCGGCTGATAGCGCGTTGAAGAACAGCCCTCTGGCGATTCAGTGAACCGACCAGTTCTTGAGTGTGCTGTGCGGTTTCGGAGAGCGTCTCGAAGTTCTTGAGCATGCCCATTGGATTCCCCTCCCGAAGGCGTTGCCTTGGATGAGGAACCCGCAGAGTGCGGGAGACTCAGGAAAGGTGTCTACACGGTAGCACGGAGTTGCTGGGGCGAGCCGCCTGAAACAGCGCGATCTGTCGCGTTCGGGTGGCGCCGTCGTAACATCACTACGTCCTTTAGCTCAAGTACGATCAGAGTACGCGCCCGTAGCTCAGTTGGATAGAGCACCGGCCTTCTAAGCCGGGGGTCGCAGGTTCGAGCCCTGCCGGGCGCGCCATTCGACTCGCCTGCGCTCGCGCGAGCGCAGGCTCGCTCATGGCGAGCCACCGAAGGCGAGCTGCTGCCGGTTGTCAACACGCACGTTAGCACCGTTGGCGCAGAAGGCGACGGCTCTGAGAAGCTAGACAATCGATTGGGGCCTCGGTGTCTAACGAGGCATGTTGCCCCCTTGGTGGAGAGGGACTCGTGCCTTTGTGGCGATTGCAGTGGGCGTTGTCATCGTCGGCTACGGCTCGAGCTTCATCAGCCGTGAGCAATGCGAGGCGATGACAGCGAAGCGAGCGGCTCGTGAGCTCGGCACGAGAGATGTGTTCGTGCTGACTCTCGAGGGGTGGACCTCACCGGTGGGCTACCCTGGATCGGAAACCATTTTGCGGGAATCCGGCTTCAATGTAATTCCGTGCGACATGGCGCGAGCACTGGTGACGTGCCTGCCATGGGTTGGTGTGAAACGGGCAGAGGTGGTGTACCCGTTCATCGTCGATGTTCGATGGCGCTTTGTTGCGCGCTCAACCAGTAGAACGGGTACGCGCAGCAGGTACGTGACAGTCTTTGGGGTCGTATTTCTGCTGGCGGATACTGCCGCCTCGCCATTCGCTGCCTAATTAGTACAGCCGACGACGCGGCGGCGAACGTCGCTGGAACTTCGTCACGCCGCTTTCAGCGCGGGCGTCACGCGAAGCGTCTGGTGAAGCAGGCCGAAGACGAGACTCAGCCATTAGGCCGCAATGCCCGTAAAATGCACGGTGCAACCTTTCACGGATCCCCCCGGGCGCGCCACTTTTTCGATCTGTGCCATGCGTCTGCCTTGATGTCGACATCAGCTGATCGTGCGGTAACGCAGCGTGAATTAACCGTCCGCGAAAGCGCGACGTAAAGTGATGAGCCGAGAGCGCCCGTGTAGATTGATTCGTCGGTCATCGTCTTTACCGCATCCCACGTCCATCTGAACCTCGATGAGACTCGGCAATAATGAACCATGAAGATCCGCACCGCGTCGGCGGCGACGCTCCTAGCTGTTCTCATCATGGTCAGTTTGGCGTCGGCGAGTCAGATCGGTGGCGCGCCGGTGCGATTCGACACCGCTGAAGCGCTCAAACAGACCGTCAAGCGGGTCGAACCCAGCCTCCCTCCGGACATCGTCGCCGCCAATCCCGGTGCGGTGCTGGCAGCGGATGTCGTGATCAGAGCGGACGGAACGGTCGAATCCGTCACGCTCGTGACGGGTCCTGGTGCACTCGAACGGCCGTTCGTTGAGGCGCTGCGTCAGTGGGTGTTCCGCCCTTTCCTGCGCAATGGACGCCCCGTCCGAGCTGTGGCGATGATCGATTTAGCGCTCGCCAATCCTCGTGAGGAGTCCCTTCGCAAAGCGTCGAACGACTACCTCGCCGCGGAACTCGCATGCGAGCGCGCCTTGGCGACCGACGCCCGCAGCGCCGAACCGGTCTGCCTGCACGCGGTTAGCCTCAGCGAAACATTGGACGCGTCTAGGCGTTTGGAGCGGTCCCATGCGCTTGGCGATCACGGCATCAGCCTCGCCGCCGCCGGCCGGAACGCCGATGCGCTCGCGAGATTCGAGCAAGCCATTGCCGCACATCAGGACGTGTTGCGCGCTGAGCGCAGCGACTCCGCCGCGGACGCCGACATGGCCGGGCTGTTGACGGCGGCCGCCGGCATGGAGGCTCGCCTGAATCGGCTGTCGGCAGCCGCTGCGCGGTACACAACCGCGATCTCCATCCTCGAACGCGCGATCGAGACGTTGCCCGAGTTCCGCGAACGCTACCTGCCACGGCTTCGCAACGCTCTGGAGCAGGCTGCCGTGGTGAAACGCGCGCTTGGCGAATCAGGCGAGGCTGCGGCGTTAGAGAAGCGGGCCTCGGACGTGTCAACTTCGCCGCCGGCGGCGATGCCCACGCGGCAGCTTCTCGGCCTGCTCGTGTTGGGCACAACGGCTGCAGCGTTGACCGAAGACGATGTTCGTCAAGTGACGGCACTGGTCCCGGCGGGCAAGAAGACGTGGTTTCTCGTTGCGGGCGAGAGCTCTGGCGATGGGGGACGAATGCTCGTCGCGACGCTCTATCTGAATCCGGACGGAGTGCGTCTCGGGCACCGGTGGGGACGAGCCGTAATGATGCAAGCTGCATGGCCTGAAAGAGCCGCTTCGGACACCAAGCGCACATGGAAACGTTGGATCGAGTGGCCCTATGTCCACGTACCGCGTGCGGGCCGAGAACCGGACGACGTGCGTGGCAACGACGATAGGAATCGCCCGGTCCTGGTGCCCAAGACGCCGAGCGAGGCGCTGACGATCGACGACGCCGCTGCCATCGTGACGCTCGTCCAGCGGACCGCCGATGGGTCACGCAACCTCCGCACAGGAGCCGTCTACGAGGCGGTGCAGCCATGGACGATTGAGGACGTCACGGCCTGGTCTGGCGGCGATGTGCACGTGCACCTGCGCGCGAACGTCACCGTCCACGGCCCCGGGCAGCGCGTGACGGTCAGAAAGATGGCCGAATGGACGATCGTCGAGATTCAGCCTTGGTAACCCGGACTCTGCTGCTTTGAAGGAGTGCGGACGGGCGGACACGAGTCAAAGAACACGAGCGATGAGGACGGAGGCGGCCTCGTCCACACGGTCGAGCCACGGACGACGCCGAAAGCTCTCGAGCGAGATTTCTTCCGCATCCTCCAGATCCTCGAAGAAGATGTCGTTCATCTGCTGCCCGATTCGCTCGTCCAGGATCATCAGCGTGGCCTCGTCGTTGAGGACCAGCGACCGGTTGTCGAAGTTGATTGAGCCGATCGTCGACCAGACACCATCGGCCACGAACGTCTTCGAGTGGAGTGTGGACGGCTGCCATTCATAGATGCGTACACCCGCGGAGAGCAGGCGCGTGTAGGCGGCGCGGCCGGCGAGGCGCACGACGCGAATGTCCGTCTTTGGCCCGGCGGTCAGGACACGCACGTCGACCCCTCGGCGCGCCGAGTCGGCGAGCAGCGCAGCGAAGTTGCGATCGGGCACGAAGTACGGGTTCGTCAAATACAACGATTTGGTGGCGCCGGCAATGGAGAGCGCCAGAAATCGTTCGGCCGCGGTGCTGCCCATGGTCGGAACGGCATGCATGAGACCCGCCGCCGAACCACCGTTGTCCGGGCCGTCGGTCATCGTCAGGCGGCCGGTCAGGAGCACGCCAGTAGCTTCGGCCCATGCGGCCGCGAATGCGGCCTGGAGCTGCCCGACTGCCGGCCCCTCGAAGCGGACGTTCGTCTCCCTCCACGAGCCGTTGGTGCGGCCGTCACCGGCCCATTTGTCGTCGATCCCAAATCCGCCAGTCCATCCGATCCGGCCGTCGATGACGACTCCGCGCACGTGCGATCGGTTTTGTACCAGATGCAGCGTCCACAGGCTCAATGGACGGAACGGCACGGCCTTCACGCCCGCCCGCTCGAGGAAGGTGCGGGTTTCAGAGTTGATCCCCCGAGTGCCGAACGCATCGTAGAGCACGTAGACGTGCACGCCGACCGTCGCACGATCGGCGAGGATCCGCAGCAGGGTGTCGGCCAGCTGACCGCGGTTCTTGTAATACAACTGAAGCGTGATCGATTGCGCTGCCGAGCGCAGGTCGTTCCACAGCTGCTCGAACGTGCCATCTCCGTTCAACGCCACCTCGACGCGGTTCCGTGGCAGAAGGGCCGCACCGGTGAGCATGGCGACGCTGAGGGGAAACTGCGGCTCTGACGGCGCAATTGGCGAACCATCGGCGCCCACTCCGCGCACGTGACGAACGACCGTGCCGCGCAGCAGATAGAGGAGCCCTGTCAACGTGACGAAGCCGATCAGGACGATCAATGCCCATTGGCCAATCGCCGACCACATCGTGCTACTCCTGTGCGCCGCATGTCGGCCGCCGGCTGGCAGGTGGTGACGCTGGCGGTAGAGCTCGCCGCCTGCGTCGCCTGGCAACCCGTTCCGCAGCGTAACCTTCCCACCTCATTACCACCACTGAGCCCGACGCGACATCCGGTGTCATTTCACCTCGATTTCCTCACGAGTCGTGAGATCGTGAACCGCTGACCAGACATCGGCGCAGCGAATTCGAGATAGTCCGGCCTGTCGATGACCATGACGAGATCCACCGCATCAGCTGCACATGTGAACCCACGTCCGATGACACGGAAGACGCGATCGACGTATTCGATCCGGACAATGCGAGTCGAGGCGAAGCGCCCTCCCGAGCGATCGTCCAGATCCACTAGGATCCCTCCGATCCACTCAGGCTGCGTCGCCAGCTGCGTCCAAAACTGATCGTTTACAGGCGAGGTGCCCTCACGACCTAAACGCAAACGGGGAGACTCACCGAACAGCTGTTCCGCCCGAAGCGCGAATCCTCCTTTCCAGGCTCAAAGACGCCTTTCGGCACCGAACCCCGCCGAGTCTCAGCTCCGAAGGAGTCCTGTTGGGCGATAATGCTCACTCGAAGGTCGCGCCCCCCTCGACCGGTACAAGGAGGAGACCCTATGAAGAGAACGATCCTTGGGCTGATCGCGGCCGGCGCGTTGATGAGCTACGCGCCGGTGTCGGCTGAAACAGGTACCTGGACAGGCACGATCAGCGATTCGGGGTGCGGCGCCTCGCACGACGCCATGACCGAACACGGCAAGAAGGGCAACGACAAGCAGTGCGCGCAGATGTGCGTGATGAAGGGCGCCAAGTACGTCTTCGTCAATGACGGCAAGGTCCTCATGATCAAGAACCAGAATCTTGCTGACCTCAAGAAGTTCGCGGGAGATCGCGTGACCGTCTCGGGCGATCTGTCGGGCGATACGCTGACCGTCGCAAAGATTGCGGCGGCGAAGTAGTCAGGTCGTCGTGAAATCGCCGGCGTGATCGTTGACCCACTCGTGGAACGAACGCGCCGGCGTTCCAGTGATGTCCAATACCGCCGATGTCACGAAAGCCCGCCGTCCGACGGCAGCCGCGTACGCATCCAACAGCATGTCGGCGATCGGCGGCGGGAATCTCATCGCGAGCATCTGCTCCCGTGCGGATTCGCGCGGGAGCTCCTCGAAACGCAGCCGCCTGCCGATCGCGTCGCCGATGATCTGCACCTGCTCACGCTGGGTCAGCGATGCGGGTCCGGTCAGGACGTACTCGTTGCCGTGCGCTTCGTCCAAGAGGGAGCGAACCGCCACCGCTGCGATGTCACGCTCGTGGACCGGCGCGGTCGCGGCGTCGGCGTAGAACCATCGCACCGCGTCGCCGTTCCGGATCTGCGGCGCCCACCAGTTGCGGCAGTTGATCGCGAACGGTCCCGGCCGCAAGAACGTCCAGCGCACTCCTGACGCTTCGATCAGCTGTTCGACGCCTGCGTGAACGAGGCGCATCGCGTTCGGTTGCTGGAAGAACGGGTGAGGCGCGCGGTGCGGCGACGTGAGCAGCACGATCTGCCGGACGTGCGCAGCGATTCGCTCGATCGCCGGCGCCGCCGCCGCAAGCGGCGCGGTCCACACGAGGAACACGGAGTCGATGCCGTTCACGCACCCATCGAGGGTGTCGGGCGCGGTGAGATCACCGTGCACGATGTCGACGTCGGCCGGCAGGCTGGCGGAGCGCGGCTTGCGGCTCATGGCGCGAACCCGGCAGCCCGTGCCGCGAAGCTGCGAGACGACCTCGCTGCCGATGTGGCCGGTCGCACCTGTGACGAGAACGCGCGTCATCGATCGTCAGTTGGGATCGGGACGCTCGATGTGGTCGATGACGAGATCGTCGACGGACGTCTTCGCATGAAGAACTCCGATCTTGTGTGCCTCACGTCTGCGGTGGTAGTTTGAACCGGGCGTGACAGGGCGCCTCCCGTCCGCGGACAGGACTGAGTCCACCTGAGCAGATTTCCAGACGTTCGGACGTGATCGCCGAACCTCCTTGCCCGACGCCAGCGGACCACGGGCTCATCGAAGGAGGCTCGTCATGCCCGTCCGTCGTTTGCCCGTGCGCCCTGACCTCGAGCAGCTGCAGCGTCAAGCCAAGGAATTCCTCCGCGCGATTCACACCGGCGATGCGACTGCGATCGCAGAGTTGCGCGAGCACCATCCCGAATCGATCGACTCGTCTGCCGCCAGGTTGGTTGACGCGCAGCTGGCGCTCGCGCGCAGCTACGGTGCTCCGAGTTGGACGAGGCTGGTCCACGCCGTGCGACTCGCGGACGCGATCTGGCGTGACGACCCTGACGCCGTCAGCGCACTGATCACACGGAATCCAGCGCTCATCGAGGAGCATGTTCTGATTCGGACGGATAGCGACTGGGGGCCGCCAATGACGTACGCCGCGAACCTTGGGCGCGACGCCATTATCCGGCTCCTGCACGGTCATGGCGCCAGAGACCTCGAGTCGGCTGCCGGACGCGCCGCGCTGCAAGGCAAAACCGAAACGGTACACATGATCTATGAGCTGGCGGGGCGTCCATTCCACGAGTTGTCGCTGGCCGGTCCGGCGTACACCTTGAGCGTCGAAGGTACCGCCGTCCTTTTCACGCTGGGAGCCGGCATCATCGGCCCGGAAGGCGTGGACCGGAATACCATGGAGCACCTGCTCGGGACTGACAGCAGGCACCCATCCGCGAAGCACCGCATCCTGGAGATGTATGTCGAGCACGGCTTGGAGCCTCCCGACACGCCAGTGATGGCGCTTCATCGCGGCCGCATCGACCTGCTCGACGATCATCTCGCGCGCGACCCGGAGCTCCTCACGCGCACGTTCGACATTGCCGACGTCTTTCCGCTCGCTCCTGCCTGTGCCCGGGAGCCGTACACCGCTCAGGGGACGCCCGTTCACGGGACCACGCTGCTGCACATCGCCGCCTACTTCGACGAGCTGGAGATAGCGGAGTGGTTACTCGACCGGGGCATGGATCCGAACGCGCGGGCAGCAATCGATGCCGACGGCTTCGGCGGATACACTGCGCTTTTCTCAACGGTCGTCTCCCAGCACAACTTCTGGGTCAATTACGGCAAGGGCCGGCCTGACGAAGCCCGCTTCACGCGTCTCCTGCTGGACCGCGGCGCCGATCCCGACGTTCGGGCGTCGTTGCGGGCACGCCTCGAGGAGGGGCACGGCGGCGGACCACTGCGCGAGTATCGGGACGTGACGCCGCTTGGCTGGGGCGAACAGTACCACGCCCGGATCTTCGTGAGCCGGGAGTCGCTCCAGTTGATCGAGGCGCGCGGCGGCACTCGTTAAGAATCTCAACGGCCTCGGACAGACGTCAGGTTTGTCGCTTTCCAGATCTCGCCCCAGTAAGACGCATGATCCATGCCCTGTGAGAGCCTACGCGCTTCGCGTATCGTCCAGCAGACGATCGAGCAGTTCGTAGCTCTGCTCCATGCCATCGGTCATCCCCGTGGCCAGCGCGGCATCGCGCGCCTCCTTCGAACCGAAGTCGATCAGCGACGTCATCGTCGTGACGCCGGCGTCCTCTGTGAACGTGACCGTGACGACAGCGTCGTTCGACGGAAAGTCATCGCTGACCGTGCCCGGGTCGTACGCCTCGCTGTGCACGAGTTTCGACGGCGGATCAACTTCACGGAAGGTTCCGCTGAAGCCGAACTCCTTTCCGTTCTTGTCGCTGCGCCACCGCCACCGGTAGCGCCCGCCAACCCGGACGTCCATTTCGCACACCGGCATCGACCATCCGGGCGGGCCGAGCAGCCAACGCTGGACGAGCGACGGTTCGGTGTACGTCTTGTAGACGAGGGCTCGCGGCGCTCTGAACGAACGCGTGACCCTCACTTCACGATCGCTTGGCAGCGTGACGTGTGCCTTCTCGAATGTCACCGGCATTTCACCCTCCTCGTACGTCGTGTCCGGATCAGCCGGACCTCTTCCTGCGTTTTACGACACGTCTCGACGTGCCCGAGCCGCGCTGCAGGTCCTGCAGCAGGCTGTCGAGGCGCTCGAAGTTCGCTTCCCAGATCGCGCGATACCGCTCCAGCCAGGCGCTTGCCTCCGCGAGCGGCTTCCCTTCGAACCGCCGCGGCCGCCGCTGCGCGTCCTGTCCGACGGTGATCAAACCGGCCCGTTCGAGGACCTTCAAGTGCTTCGAGATCGCGGGCTGGCTCATCTCGAACGGCTCTGCGAGCTCTGTCACGGAAGCTTCTCCGAGCGCGAGGCGAGCGAGAATGGCCCGCCGAGTCGGGTCAGCAAGTGCAAGGAAGGTCGAGTCGAGACGATCGGCCGCGTTGTTCATAGCCATTCAGTTCAATAACTATATGGTTATATAAAACCGCGTTGGCTGTCAAGCTCAACGTCCGAATTCGTCGACCAGAACCATGCTGACGTTGCGCGTGGACGCCTGTCGGATCCGCTTCGCCTCTTGATAGTCGGGATCGTTATAGAGACCCAGCGCCTGGTCCTTCGACGGGAATCGGATGATCGCGTTCATCGTGCGCATCGTCCCCTCGACGCAGACGCCCGACGTGTCGGACGCGAGCACAACGCCGCCGTACTTCGGCAGCAGAGCCATCACAATCGGTGGGTACTTCTGAAACAGCTGCGGATCGATGATGTCGTAACTGCCGATGTAGAAGGTGGCCATAGACGATGTCCTCCATGCAGCCTGTTATATCTGCTACTCGACCAGCGGTCTTGCCGAAAAGTGCGCTTCGCTGAACCGAGCGCTGCGGCCCGGGCGCTGCTCGACGAGACCGAGTCGACGTCTGGTTACTCGAATGACTCACAATGAGGCGCGCTCATTTCGATGCGATCGTTCGGCCTTCGTCACGGACCGCTGGAGGTGATCGCCGCCATCGGCCGCGGCGAGATCGTCGACGCGGCGACATATTTACTTTTGAATCGCGCTCGCCGCAGTTCGAATCAGAATCGATAGGATGTAGTGAGCGCCGTCCAGGTTACTCGCGTGGTGTCATCAACCGGCGGTCCGAACTTCGCACGCGAGACGGCGGTTTCAAGCCCGAGGGTCAACCGCTGGATCACATTGAAGCCGACGCCGAGTCCGAACATCGCTTGACCGCTTCGTGTGACGGCGGTATCCGTGACCCTGCCGTCCATCGACAACGCGCCCACGCGAGCGGAGAAGCGCCAACGCTGAACGGGCAACGTGCCCACGACCGCAACGCCGAACGCACCGATCGTGCTCGTCGCGCTGGCGCCGTACTGATTGGTCGGGACGCCCAGGTCGAGTGTCATCACTTCCGCTGCAATGTGTCGCCCGAACTCGTATCCGCCGAACAGGCGCAGCGCCCCACGGAAACCACCGAGGTCGCTGCCGAAGGGAACTTCGGCGCCGCCTACGCCAACGGTCGCCCCGACATAAACCTGTGCCGTGCACAGTGCGGGGCAAAGCAGCGTCAGTGCGGCAATCGACGACATGAATCCTCGGATGGACATTGAGCCTCCTCACGACGCATTCAGGTCAGACGCATTCGGTCAGCGCGATCCTAACGGGAACTGCCGACCTGACGCGACAACTCAATCTGTCGTGACCGCGTAAGAACGGCCCAGCTTCGTCCGGGTGATTCGTTTCGTTGCGATCGACCGCGCGTTGTGTCGTGACCTGCGGCGCGTCGCACGTGGAAATTCCGCGTAACAATAGAGCTACAGCCCTCTCCAACGCACGCCGCGAAGATTCTGGCGAAAGTCGATCAAACAACGAGTTTCAGACGCACCCAAATCGAACGACCATCCTGCACAGGATTTGCAGGGAGATCACCCGGTCGTTAACTGGTTAGTCGTGTACGTAACGGTGTTGCATCGCTTCCGTCTCGGAGGAAGTCAATGGCCGCAACCCTGCCGTCGGGTGCCACGCCTGATTCAGGGCTAGGGACTCTGCCATTCGATGAGGTGACCGCGCTCGTGCACGAGGTCGAGTGCGGTGTGCACTGGCAGCAGGCGGTGGCTACGCTCCCGCTGCCCACCTTGTCAAGCAAGCGTCACTGGTTCTCGAATCCGGCGAAAGCCGCCTTCTACCTTTCGCGCGCGGTGCCCAGTCGAGGTCTTGCCCTCGATGTTGGAGCAGGTTCAGGCGTGATCGCCAGCGAGCTCGGACGCCACTTCGAGCGAGCCATCGCGGTCGAGCAGGACGAGCGGTGGTGCCGGTTCATGACGCAGCGTTTCCAGCAGGACGGTCTCGCTATCGACGTGATCCACGGAAGCGCGTTGCAGTTGCCGCCGACCGTGGCCAATGTGGATCTCGCCGTCGTCAACGGCGTCCTCGAATGGGTCGCCGTTGGTGATTCACCTGAGGCTCAGTCAGGTTCGCCGCGTGACGTGCAGTTGAGGTTTCTGCAGACGCTGCGTTCAGTCCTCCGTCCCGGCGGGCGCATCGGGATCGCGATCGAGAACCGGCTCCACTACGAGTACTTCCGCGGCGTGTCGCCGCATGGCGAGCTGCCGTACGTGGCGGTCCTGCCACGACCGCTGGCGGAGGCAATCACCCGGCGGCGGCGGGGCAACCACTACCGCACGTGGATCTACGGCGCGCGCGGCTATACGCGTCTGCTGCACGACGCGGGATTCACAGGCGTCGAAATCTTCGCAGCTCTGCCGACCTATCACGTTCCGGAAACGGCGGTGCCCCTGCATCGCGCGGACGTCATCCGACCGTACGTCAGCACCGGTTCCCGCGCGAGAAGGCTTGCCCTCGACACGCTCGCCGCCGCGGGACTCCTCGGCCAGACGGTTCATTCCTTCTACATCAGCGCGGAGCGGCCGCAACGATGACGGGTGGCAGGTAGAAGAGCGTGGAGATACACTCCGTTCTCACTCCGTTCGATGCCGCCGGCCCTCACAAAGAGCCCGATGACGACAGAGCGAAGGTGTCACCGACATCTCGCGATCAGGGGATGTCGGTGTTCACACGACTCGGCGGGGAAGTCAACTGGCTCTGGTTTGCACCAGCCGCCGGCCGCGCGTGTGCACTCGTGATCGGCGAGATCACGCCGCCGTATCGGAGAGGCCTGTCCACCCGTTTCGATCGTCTCGAAAGAATTCCGCTGGCGACGCTGCAGCGCGTGGCTGTTGCCGACGCACATAGTGCCAGCCACGCGAGATTGACTTACGACGATGGCAGCGTGGACGGGGTTGTATCGGTTGATCTCGTCACCACCTGGTCACACACGCATCGCTCGCCGTTTCAGGATCCGCAGTTCGGTGTCGTGCTCTCCGAACTTCGTCGTCTCCTGCGTCCGGGCGGCTTCCTCTTCCTGAGCGGCCCAAACCCGCGATGGCATCGCACGTTGCTGCGACGCGACACGCGCGCGCGCGCGCCGTCCGGCCTGGATCTGCGAGAGGCGCGAGACGCGCTGGCGGGCGCCGGGTTTTCGGAGACGCAGGCGTACTTCGTGGAGCCGTTCACCGTCGTTCCCGCGTCTCGACGCGCGGCATTGGCGTACGAGCGGCAGCGCTGGCCGCGCACGCACGCGTTCATGCGCGGATTGTGGGCGGCCGTCGGCTTGCACGAGCACTTGTACCCGGAGGCGTTCATCCTGGCGATCAAATGAGATCCGGTTTCGCCTCACTGCTCGAGCAGGCGGGCTTCGACACGACCGAGCGTGGATTCTGGGAGCGCATTGTCATGGTCCAGAACTGCGCCGTGCTGCCCGCCGAACGCCTGGACGAGGGCGATGTGATGGCGACCCGGGGGTTCAATGCGCTCGTGCTCGATCGACACGGCGTGCCCACCTTCTTCTGCAAGTGTCGGCCTCCGACGAAGGAGTGGGTGCGACAGACGGAGCTGTGCACACGCATCAGCATGGAGCCCGCGCTGCGGCAGATGATTCCCTGTGCGTGGGGTGTCCGCTCGACCGGATTGTTGATGTCGATCAGCACGTATGTCCCAGGGCGTCTGCTCGAATCGAGAGTCGCCTGGATGCGACCGGACACGCTTGGTGCGACGCTCCGCGAGATCCTGCAGGAGATGGAGACGATCTCGCTGCATTGCGCCGTCATCGAGCCCGGGGTGTTCAACGGCCGGACGCATGTCGACCTGGCCGCCGAAAGCGAGTGGGCCTTCGATGTCATCCCCTCGTCGTTGCTGCCGCCGCACCTGGCGAGCGTCACGCGCGATGCGCTCGCTCGTGCGGGCGTCGTTCGCCGCGCGATTCAGCACGGTGATTTGTGGCCGCGAAACATCCTCAGGCACGACGGCCACTGGTGGCTGCTGGATTTCGAAATGTTCGGACAGATCCAGGTGCCGCTGTACGACGCCTTTCATCTGGTGCGGCACTGTTGGACTCTGCGGCAGGGACGTCTGCAGCGGGCCATTCACCGGGAGCGAAGCCCGGCGACCCTGCCGAACCGTCTTCCGAGCTGGATCGGGAGCCTGCGTTCGTCTCACACGACGCAGCCCTATCAGCACACGCTGGCATGGGCGAGTGCACGGCATGGACTCACGATCGACCAGGCCGTCGGGACGTTGGCGTTCTATTTGATCGACCTCACCGCGCGGATGTATCGGCGGCAAGTGCCCATGGCCTACGTCGAACCATATCTGCGCGATCTCGCGGTCCTGGCCGAGTGTCTGCTGGCTGGCGAGACGTTCGCCGATGCGTTTCGCGACACCGCAAGCGCAGCCTAGTTTATGCAGATGTAGTGTCCGCGATGTAGTGTCCGCCTTCAGGCGATGTAGCGTCCGCCTTCAGGCGGACCAGGGAAGATCCGCTGAAGCCGGACACGATATTCGTCTGCTACGATGACCGCCCATGCTCACAGACATTCTGTCGACAGCTCCGGTGTCGACGATCGACGAGGTGCTGTCGATCATGACCGCGATCGACGACCGGCTGCCTGACGGCGACGGGCTGAAGTGGTTCAATCGCCTGTATCTGCAGGTCACGCGTGGCGTGCGCGAGGCGGTGTCGGGTACGACGTTCCGCGACACCCGGTTCATGTCCGCACTCGATGTGGTCTTCGCGAATCTGTACTTCGCCGCGATCGCCGCCGGGAACGAGGACCCCGCACGCGCCCCGTCGGCATGGCGCCCGCTGCTGCGTGCGCGTTCGCATCGGGGGATCGCGCGTCTTCAGTTCGCGCTCGCGGGGATGAACGCGCACATCAATCGCGATCTGCCCGAAGGCATCGTGCAGGTGTTCACTGCCCTCGGCGGAGATCCCTCATCCGACGTCGCACGGCGTCAGGACTTCGACAGCGTGAACGCGCTGCTCGAGCGTGTCGAGGGTCAGGTGAAATGCGACTTCTCGATTGGCGTGATCGGCGCCGTCGACGTCCTGGCTGGCCGGCTGGATGACATCGCGGCGATGTGGAACGTAAGAGCCGCGCGCGACGCCGCGTGGACGAACGCCGAAGTGTTGTGGACGTTGCGCGTCACGCCGCATGTGCGCGCCGCGTTCTTCGAGACGCTCGACAAATCTACGGGTCTTGCGGGCCGAGGACTGCTCACTCCAATCGCCATCGATGCGGTGTGATAGACGTGTGATGGACCTCAGCCTGACGCTCAGGAGTTGAGCTGGATCGACGGTCGAGATCGATCGCCTTCGCGAAGGAGTACCCTCATGACGTGCGCAGGAGGGACGACCCATGCGAGCATCTGTTCTCGTTCTCGCCGCTTTGATCACTTCTGTGTCCGTCGCTGTGGCTCAGGACAAGAAGGAAGAAGAGCGGGTTGGTCAAGCTACAACGGTGCTGAAGGAGATCCTCGCGATACCTGAAGGCATCCCGCAGGACTTGCTCGACAAATCTGAGTGCGTCGTGGTGTTTCCCGGCGTGAAAAAGGCGGCTATCGGTATCGGCGGAAGCTACGGCCGCGGCGTCATGTCGTGCCGCACCGGCGCCAACTTCGCCGGTCCCTGGTCTGCGCCGGCGATGTTTGCCATGGAAGGCGCAAGCATCGGACTTCAGCTCGGTGGATCGGACACCGATTTCGTGCTCCTGGTCATGAACGACAAGGGCGCCAAGTCGGTGATGAGCAGCAAGGTCAAGATGGGCGCCGATGCGGCGGTGGCCGCTGGACCCAAGGGCCGGGAGGCAGAAGCCGCGACCAACGTCAAGCTCGCGGAGATCTTGAGTTATTCACGCTCCAAGGGAGCGTTTGCCGGAGTCTCGCTCGAGGGCACGACCCTTCGGGCCGACGGAGGCGCAAACAAGGATGAATACGGCAAAGAGGTGAGCGCTGAACAGATCATCAGCGGAGGCACCGTCAAGCCGACGCCAGCCGGGCAAGCGTTCGTAGCTGTGCTGACCACCAAGTCGCCAAAAAATCTGTCGGAAAGCAAGTGATCGTACCGATCGTCGACGGGGACGCTCCCCGCCCCGTTGACCTCGAGCGAGCAGGCCACCGCGCGCGATGAATTCCTGTTGCAACGCGGCGTGAGAGCGCCCATGCTACCCGCGGCAGGAGGACATCATGATCGGCAGCATTGCTCTCGTGCTTCTCAGTGCAGCGACGTCAGCGACCCCCTGTGAGAGTCTCGCTGGCCTCAAGTTGGACAAGACGACGATCACCAGTGCCCAGATGGTTCCCGAAGGACCGGCCCCCGCTCGTGGAGGCGGACGAGGGCGAGGAGCGGCTGCGGGTGCACCTGGCGCCGCAGCGCCGGCGGCGCCCGGTGGCGCGGCCGCCAATGCGCCCGCTGCGAACGCTCAACCGCCCGCGATGATCCCCGCGCACTGCCGCCTGCAGATCGTGCTCAAGCCCTCATCCGATTCCCTCATCAACATGGAGATGTGGCTTCCGCCTGCGGAGAAGTGGAACGGGAAGTTCATGGGCGTCGGCAACGGCGGCTTTGCCGGTTCGATTCAGGGGCTCGCGAACGACATGCCGCAGGCGCTGCGCCTCGGCTATGCGACCGCGGGCACCGACACCGGCCACCAGGAGCAGGGCGGTGCATGGGCGATCGGCCACCCGGAGAAGATGATCGACTTCGGGTACCGCGCGACGCACGAGATGACTCTGAAGTCCAAGCAGATCGTCAAGGCGTTCTACGAGCGCGAGGCGCAGTATTCGTACTTCAAGGGATGCTCCACCGGCGGGCGCATGGCGCTGATGGAAGCGCAGCGTTATCCCGACGACTACGACGGCATCATCGCCGGCTCTCTCGCCAACCGTCACATTC
Source organism: Vicinamibacterales bacterium (assembly GCA_036407095.1). Taxonomy (GTDB): domain Bacteria; phylum Acidobacteriota; class Vicinamibacteria; order Vicinamibacterales; family UBA2999; genus Gp6-AA40. The sequence continues at coordinate 245,247 of DASWZV010000172.1, forward strand.
ACATGTGGACCGCGGGTATCGCGCGCAGCGCGGAACTGTCACGGCATCCCGAAGGCGCGCTCTCCGCCGAAAAAGCCATGCTCGTGAATCAGACCGTCACGAACACCTGCGACACGCTCAAGGAAGGA
>DASWZV010000173.1:0-138040 GCA_036407095.1 Vicinamibacterales bacterium
TGCAGATGCGGGCCGACTACGCCGGGCAGGATGAAAACCAGCCCAAAGAATCGGAAGCTGTGAAAGGTCGCGATCGCGCGATGCGCTTCGACCCGGTCCATCGCCTGGAGTTTCGGCAGGACGTACACCCCGAAGCAAAGCAGCCAGGCAAGGTACCCGAGAGCGAGATGGATTTGGAAGATGGTTTCCGACGACATGTTGACCTCCTGTTTCGTGCCTGTGGTACCAGTTGGTTACCACATGGCCTGCAGTGTGGTACCATTCGGTACCAATGTCAAGACTGAAAGACACGGACGGCTCAGCCGCTGGGCGGGATCGCATCCTTACTGCGGCGTTCGAGGCATTCACCGAGCGGGGCTACGCGGCGACCAGCACGCTCGAGATCGCCACGCGCGCGCGTGTGTCGAAGCGCGAGCTGTACGCGCTGGTTGGCAACAAACAGAAGATGCTGATCGCGGCGATCGGGCAGCGCGCCAAGCGGTTGCAGGCGCCCGCCGACATGCCGATCCTGCGCGACCGCGCGACGCTGGCGCAGGTGCTGACAGCGTTTGGGACGCAGCTCGTGCGGGAGGTCAGCGATCCCACTGTGGTCGCGGTCTTCCGGTTGGCGATCGCTGAAGCAGTCCAGGCGCCCGAGGTGGCGCGGACACTCGACTCGTTAGGGCGTGAGACGAGCCGCGCCGCGTTGCGCTACATCATGATTCAGGCGCGCGCGGCTCGGTTGATCGACGGCCGCCCGGCCGATCTCGCCGAGCAGTTCGCCGGACTGCTGTGGCGCGATTTGATGCTCAGTCTCTTGCTCGGTGTCGTCGAGCGACCGAACCCCCGCGCGATCGAAGCACGTGCCCGCGAGGCCGCGGCGGCGTTTCTCCTTCTCCATCCGATACCCTGAGGCTTGACGTTTCTGAGCGTGGGGGGACGGTCAGCGGCGATTCGCGCTTCACGGGTTCTCCTCTCACCGGGTCAGCCCGCGCGTCGTCCGCGGAGGCTGAAGCCTCCGCTCTACGATAGCGGACTACCCATGACGATCGCCGCCTCGCGCGCGATGATCGAAAATCGATGAGAACGATTCACGTGCTCAGCCCTCGAAGGTGTTCGGGCCGGAGGTTGCTGCCGGTCAACACCGTGGCCAGCCGATTGCCCGGGATGTTGTGAACCCGAATGGCGGCGAGCCCCGCCGCTGCTGACGGCTCCAGCAGGAGTCCCAGGGTTCGAACCGAAAGCTGCATCGCGTCGAGCAGATCACTGTCGTCGACAAGGACCATGTCATCGACGAGCGCCACGAGACGGACCACCGATTCCGGCACCGGCACGCGCACCTCGATGCCTTCTGCGATCGTGTCCGAACGTTCAGTCGATACAGGCTTTCTCGCGCGCCAGCTCAGGGCGATGCATGGCGCACCGCTAGCGCACACTCCAATGATGCGAGTCTGAGGCGCATACGCTTTCATCCAGCACGCGATGCCAGCGACCAGCGCGCCGTCCCCGACAGGTATCACCACCGCGTCGAACGGCCCAGCCTGCATCAGCTCAACGCCGATGGTGCCAGCACCCTCGGCGATCGCCGGCTCTTTGCCGTCCTCGACGTACACGCAGCCCTCTTTCCCCGCGATGTAGTCGCGGGCGGCCGCTTCGGAGGCGGCCGAATCGATGCCGACCAGCGTGACGCTCGCGCCGAAGGCTCGCATCCGATCGAGCTTGACGGGGTTGATGTTCTCCGGGACGAACACCTTCACGGCAATGCCACGCCGCCGGCCGGCATAGGCTAGCGCCTGCCCGAAGTTGCCCGTTGATGAACACACCACGGTCGAGCGCGGATCGACGCGTCCCATGAAGAAGTCGGCACCGCGCCCCTTGAAACTCCGCAGAGGGTTGGCCGTCTCGACCTTCACGACGACGTTGCGAGTGACCGCAGCGTTGAGCGATTCGTCGGCGTACTGCGGGCTGTTCAAGAAGACCGGATCGACCGTGCGAGCGGCCTCCTCTATGCGCGTGACGCTGAGATCAAGATCCATCGTCGCAAGGGGACAGACACTTATCGTGCGGTCGAGACCGTCGGAAAATCGCCCACTATTCTCACCCCCATCCTGTCAGCAGGACGATCAGCTCGGGCTGCTTGCTGGCACGAGTGAGAGTCCTCCTGCAAATCGATCGAGACTAGCGAGAATTCCAAGAAGCGAGAACAGCTGGCGCGGACCACGCTGTCCCTTCCGTACCGGCTCGAGTCGCCACTGCCAGGCCCAGCACATCATCCACCGACCAATCGTCGGCCGCATAACGCCCGTACTTGCAGGCCACTATCCGGCCGTCTGGTGCGATCAGAAAATCCGCCGGCAAGCCAAGCGATCCGCCGCGCGGTCGAACTGGTGGGACCGGTCGGCCTTCACTGAGTATCCGAACGAAACTGTGCAGTATGCCGCGCACGATTTCATACCACGCCCGCGGATCGAGGAGCGCCCGCGGCGATGATTCAACGCCGAATTCCCGATAGAGGCGCCTGTCTGCGTCCGCAACCACGGCAAACGGCAGGTCGCCCTCGTACTGCACCAATTCCTCGCGCCTTGAGTGGAATACCACCACCTCGCGAATGCCCGCGCGCGCGAGCTCCTCGCGGCGCCGCACGAACGACTGCAGGTGCAGGTCGCACACCGGACAGCCAGCGAAGCGGCGGAACTGCAGGTGGACGAGACGATCCGCTTCTGGAATGCGGAGGACTTCTCCGCCAATCGTCGGCAGGTCGCGATTCGCGACCGCGGTGCCGCGCTGCAGCAAGATCGGGTGCGATTGCTGCGGGCGTACGGTGCGATACAGAAACCAAGCCGCAAGTGCGGCTGGAACCACCTGCAAGACGCCCGTGATCTCGAAGAACACATCGTTCGGCATCTCGTATGTGGGCGGCGGGAACAGCCGCGCCAACAGTGCCATCGAAGCGCCCCCGAAATACAGCAAGTTCTTGACGACGTGATTGTAAAGACCTTCGAAGAGGCCGAAGCCAATCACCGGGATCGCCAGCGTCGTGACCAGAAACACGATCCGGGCGAACCTGCCGGCCAATGCGGACGGCCGTCTGCGCCAGAGCGCGAGAGCGCCAACTATCACCGTCGCCGTCACGGCGCTCACCAGGGCGGCGTGATAGCGCCACGGCGTGTGATAGACGTAGCCGCCATAGGCATGATGGATGCTCGTGAGCAGTAGCAGCGCGGTGGCCGCGCGCGTTGCGTTGCCGCCGGCATCCCGCGACGATGTGTCAATCGAGTGCATGACTTGCTCCTTCTTACAGTCATCGTTTTCGAGAACGTGATGCGCGGCTGCGAGACGATCGCTCGGATGCAGCTGCGGTTACCCACGACAGGTATTCACGAGTCGGGTCCGCCTTCGGCCCGGGCTGAATCAGGAACTGATACAAGCCCAGACCCCAAATCGCAGCGAGCACCACTCGGGCACGCGCCAGATTGTTCGAGTCACCGAGCGCCTCCGCGACCGCGGCTTCCATCTGCTGTGTCCCGCGGGTCATCACGGCCCGGACCGCGGGGTCGCCGTCGGCTTCGACCATCATGGCGACGAACATGCGCATGTGCGCGCGGTCGACGATCGCGGCGGCCAGCCGCTCGATCAGGTGGCTGCGGGTCCCGCCGGCCTCGAGTCGGCCGAGCCCGGCGGCGAGGTGCTCAACGCCGCGCTCGGTGCCGGCCTCCAGCAGATCGTCTCGGGTCGGGAAGTAGTAGGTGAGGTGCGACTGCCGCACTCCGGCGCGCTTTGCCACCTCGGGTTGGGTGAGGTGCTGAATGCCTGACTCGCCCAGGATCGCGAGCGCGGCATCGAGAATTCGCTCTCGCACGCTCAGTCGCGCTGTCTGCTGTTTGGTAGGCATACCAATCTATTTGGTAACAATACCAAACATGTCAACTGCGATGCAATCTCGTGTAAGACAGCAGTCGTGCTGGGCACCGACCCGCGGCTGATTCCATTCATCAACTCACGGGGCCATGCTGATCGCCCCGGGGTTCAAGGCGGCGAGACGCTGGGCCTCATTCTGTGGCTCGATGTCGCCTCATTGGGAGAGTCCGAATCCCGCCACACTTGTCACTCCCATCGTCTCGCTACCCAGCGCTATTTCTATCGGTGGCCATCAACCCCCGAGTCTTTACGAGACCCGGAACGAAGCACGCGAAGGTTTAGCGCGCCCATTCACGGAGAAGGGAGAGCACCATGGTGGAGAATCAAGGCGCCGCTGGCGAAGGTCTACGCTGCGGTCGCGACCTTTCGTTTCAAGTTGCCCAGCGGTGACGAGGTCGGGAAGTTCGAGATCGAGGTGCTCGAGCTGATTCCCGACAAGAAGGTACGCTGGCGCGTCAGGTCGGACCTAAGGAGTGGGTGGGGACCGACATTGACTTCTCACTATCGCAGCAGGGCGACTACACCGTGGTGCTGTTTGGCCACCGGAACTGGCGCGAGGCGGTGGAGTTTATGGCGCATTGCAGCATGAAGTGGGCGACCTTCATGCTCAGCCTCAGGGAACTCGTTGAGACCGGCAAGAGCAGACCGGCGCCCGTCGACCTCAAGATCGACAACTGGAACTAGAGACGGTGAGCGCCTGGTGCTTGGGGACAGTCCGGGGGACTGTCCCTGGACTGTCCCCCGACGATGCCCTCCGAATCAACGACGCTTCAGAAATTCACCGTGAAGTTGAGACGCACGAACCGCGGCGCGTAGATCGCCGTCGGGTTGCCCCACGTGCCGCCCAGCGGCTGACCAGCCACCGTCGTGTAAGTCCCCTGGTACGTGGTCGCGTAGTTCGTGTTGAACAGATTCCAGAGGTCGACGCCGACGTCGGTTCGCGTCCGGCCAAACCGCAACACCTTCGCGAAGCGCATGTCCACCTGTGTGCGCCGGTTGTCCGCGAAGATCAGGTGATCGCTGTCGGTCAGGTCGATCGTGGTGTTGCCCGTTGCGTTCAGCCCCGGCGGCAGAGTCCCGCCCAGGAGGGTGCGGATCGTCGCGTTGGGGACCTGCCAGTTGGCGGTCAGCTGGAGACGCGACTGAGAGCGCACCGTCGCGCTCACGACCACATCCAGCTTCGGAATCGTGTACGAGCCCAGTCCGCGGATCGTCGTTTCCCACGGATCGACGTCGCGGCAGTCGCGCGGGTTCGGGCCGTTCCGCGACAAATCCAGGGGCTGGGGGTTGTTGTAGTTCGTGACAACGTGGCAGCGATCGTCGATACGGCGTCCCGTCTGGGAACCGATCGAGACGAACAGGCCGTTCCGCATGCGGGCGTTGACGTTGAAGTTGATGCCGTCGTAGAACGAGTCGCGTTCCTTGCCGTCCGTACCGAATTTGCTCTCGAGTGTCAGGAAATTCTGCGTCGCCGCAGCGGTGTTCGGCAGGAAGAACGTGATCGGATAGTTGCCGCCGTCGGGAAGGCGCGGATCCGACGGGGCGTTGATGGTGAAGCTCGTCCAGTCGGTCGCGTAGTTCCGTCCCAGGGTATCGGTCACGAAGAAGCCATGGAAGGTCCGGTGGATGTAGCTCACTTCCGCCGACAGGCGCGGCAGCACTTCCTGCTGCAGCGTCACCTCGGTCTGATAGTCGTGCGTGCGCACGCCCCAGCCCTTGAGGAGATCCGGGTCGACGATGGTCGCTGCGCCAACTTTGCCGAAGTTGGCGTCGTTGCCGATCACCGCTGCACAGGTGTCCACCTGGCCGCTCGCAGGGCCCTGCGCCGCGTTGTTCAGCAGATCGCAGTCGACGACTTTGTCGCTGTCGTTGTCCGTCCAGTCGCGATTGACGGTCGCCACCAGCGTGGCTCCCGGATTCGTCGATGTGAACGGCGGATCATTCGAAGCAAAACCGAGATACTTGCCCCAGCGGAGCTTCACCGCCGTTTTGCCGTTGCCGAACACGTCGTAGCCGACACCCGCACGCGGGCTGATGTCGTTGTATGCGTCGACGCCTGCTGTCTTCTGGATCGAGATCGTCGTCTGGTTCAGGAATGACGTTCTCGACACCCCGTTGCCCTCGACCGGCGCATAACTGCTCGCGCGGTCCCATCGCAACGCGCCCGACAGCGTCATGCGGCCGCGCGTGTACTGGTCCTGCGCGAAGACGCCATGCAGCTGGGTGATCGTGTTGTTGCTTCGCGTCGGAAGCCGATAGGTCACACGATTGGGCACGCCCTGGTTGAAGCGGTACGCGAGCTGGTTCTCCTGCGCGATCGTCTCATCGAGCTGGCGCAGCCAGTACCCCTGGTATCCCACTCGCACGCTGTGCGCACCGGTGACATACGACGCGCCCGCGTTGTAGGCGTTGGTCGCACCCTCGGCGTAGCCCCACTGCTCGAGCGCGCGGTAGGCGTAGTTGGCCGCCGGCGCCCAGCGCAGCGTCGCGGCATTCGCGGCACTGCAGCCGACGGAAGCGGCCGAGACCCCAGTGCCGTCAGGGTTGCATCGCAGCGCACTCGACTGCTCGGTCACCGGAATCAGGTTCGTGATGCCATCAGGCGGCGGAAACCCGAACGCCGGGTTGTAACGGAACAACGTCGTGCTCGCGTCGAGCAACAACTGGTTGGTCAGCGGCATCGTCCACTGCCCCTGCGTCAAATGGAACGGCCATTCGAAGTAGCCGCGCGCCGCCGAGCCGGTCGCTTCTGGTGACTGGGTCGTCGTGCCGAGGCCGACCCAATCTGCGCCGCGGTTATGGCAGCCCTGGGTGTCGACCTTCAGCGGCGTGCCCTCGCAGCGCTTCTGATATTCGTAGTTGACGTTGATGCGGCTCTTTCGCACCTGTCCGGCGAAACGTCCCATCGCCATCATGCGGTCCTGCACCAGGCGCGCGTTCACGGGGCTCGGCAGCCAGTCCCAGCGGGCCGCGTCGCCGGCGTTGGCGTTCGCCGTGATCCCTTCGACCGCAGTCTGCGTGTCGAGGTTGCGGTACTGCCCGTAGAACCAGAGGCGGTCGCGCATGATCGGGCCGCCGATCGAGATGCTCGCATCGTGTGCCTGGATGATGCCGGGCGTCTCGGTCAGCCCGAAGCCACGCAGTTCGTCGTTCAGGTTGTCCCCGCGCGACCAGTCGCCGGCGACGCTCGTGAACGCCGTTCCCGAAAACGTGTTGCCGCCCGAACGCGGGATGATGTTCATGATCGGTCCGCCGGTGTCGGTCTCGCCCAGTCCGCCGCCGACGCGGATCGCGACTTCTTCAACGCCGACCGCGTCGTAAACGTACGACGACACGCCGCCGCTTCTCGCGGCGCCAACGGTCATGCCGTTGACCGCCATGCGGCCTTCGTTGTTGGCCCCACCGTTGGCGGAGAAGAAGGTCATGGTCGGCGACAGGGCGATGCCGTTGCCGTCCACCGTCAGCCCGGGCGTCGCGTTGAGCAGCGCGCCCGCGGCGCGCGATGCCGGGATGGTCTGCACCAGTTGCCGATCGATCACGACCTCGCGACGCGCGCTCTGCACGTCGACGACCGGCGTTTCACCGGTCACCGTGATCGTTTCCTGCAGCGCGCCGACGCGCATTTCAATGGGAATGGTGAGCGTCTGACTGCCAGCCAGTTCGATGTTCTCGCGACGGACGGCGGTAAAGCCGGGGAGAGAGAACGATAGGGTATACGTGCCAGCACGCAGATCGATGATGCGGTACTGACCGGTGTCATCGGTGACCGCGGTGCGAACCTTCTCGATGAGCGCCGGACTGGACGCTTCGACCGTCACTCCCGGCAGCACGCCACCGGAGGCGTCGCGTACGGTGCCGGTCAGCGTGGCTTGGGCAAACGCGGAGGCAGGCAAAAGCAAGACTACCAGGATGAAGAGACACTTCGATCGCATCTAGCGTCCTCCTTCTTTTCCCGCTGGGTGGTGGCGGTGCCGACAAAACTGGCGCTGCATGCAGGGACGCGCGAAGGATACTTGGAGAAATTGTGATAAGCAAGTGATGTATCAGTGTTCGGGCCGTGTCAGCTTCGTGAGAAGCCTTCGTTGCATGCAACCACGAGGAGAACCACCGGGAGGACGGGAGAAAATCGGGAGAAGCTGAACCGGGAACTGATTTGACGGTCCCGTCCGTGTCACTCCACTCACCGTCATTGCCGTGAGGACACGGGTCTTCTCCGTTTCCCCCGTTGCTTAGAACGAACACAAAGCGTAGGACCTTGGCTGTCACTCAGGTCGACGACTATTGCGATGTGAACTTCGCAAAAGTCTCTCTCTTCGTGCGGTAGAACAGCCATGCAGCGCATCGACAATCATTTCGCGTTCTCGCCCAGCGACCTGAATCACTTTCTCGAGTGCGAGCATCTGATGCAGCGCGAACGGTGCCGAGACCCACATGCGCCTCGTGCGCCTCGCGACGCTCACGCCGATCTGCTGGCCCAAAAGGGCGCCGAGCACGAGCGCGCGTGGCTCGAACGATTTCAGGCACAGGGAAAGTCGATCGCCACGATCGGCTCGGACCGGCCTGAAAGGGATTGGGTCGCAGATGCCGAGTGCACTCGAGCGGCGATGCGTGCTGGCGTTGACGTGATTTACCAGGCCGTCTTCGTCGACGGCGAGTGGCGTGGCGTTGCCGACTTCATCGTGCGCGTGGACCGGCCGTCAGCCCTGGGCGCGTGGAGCTACGAAGCATGGGATACAAAGCTCGCGCGCCACACGAAGCCGTATTTCGTGTTGCAACTGTGCTTCTACACCGAGCAGATTGAGCGGCTTCAGGGGGTGACTCCCGAGAGCATGGTTGTCGTGCTTGGGACTGGTGAGCACGATCGCCTGCGGTATCGTGAGTTCGACGCGTACTACCGATCGGTGCGGAGGCGCTTCATGCTCGCCGCTGGTCTCGACCGTGAGACGTATCCCTACCCGGTGGCCCACTGTGCTTTGTGCGAGTACGCGCCCGAGTGCGAGCGTCGTTGGTACGAGGACGATCATCTCAGCCAGGTTGCCAGTATTCGGCGCGATCAGGTGGGGCGTCTGAAAGACGCGGGCATCAGCACCGTCGCAGACCTCTCGCTCGTTGATCCCCAATGCAGTATTGGCATCGGCTCGAGCACGCTCGATCGACTTCGCCACCAGGCGGCCCTTCAGACGGAGTATCGCCAGACGGGTGGACACCGTTACGAACTGCTCCCCGTCGACGAGCGCACTGGATTTCGACTGCTTCCCGCTCCATCGCGGGGCGATGTCTTCTTCGACATGGAGGGCGATCCGTACTTCTCACCCGAACGCGGCCTCGAATACTTGTTCGGAGTAATGACGGTCGATGACTCAGCGCCGCGATTCCGGTCATTTCAGGCGTTGGACCGCGTTCAGGAGAAGGCTGCCTTCGAACAGTTCATTGATTTCGTTCGCGCCCGACTCGAACGATGGCCAGACCTTCACGTCTATCACTATGCCGCCTACGAGCCCTCGGCCCTCAAGCGCCTGATGGCCGAGCATGTGACGCGCGAGGACGATCTCGACCATTTGCTTCGGCACGAGGTGTTCGTCGACCTGTATCAGGTCGTGCGCCAGGCGATGCGCATCTCGCATCAGAGTTACTCGATCAAGAAGGTCAGAACCTTCTTCATGGCCGAATCAAGAGACGGCGGCGTTGCGGACGGCGGCGATTCCATCCTGGAGTTCGAACGATGGCGACGGACGGGCGATCCGGCCATTCTTCGAGCGATCACCGAATACAACGAGCAGGACTGTCTTTCGACGTTGAAGCTTCGTGATTGGCTGATTGAGAGGAAGTGTGAGGCAGAACGTCAATCAGGTACGTCGATTGCGTGGAACACAACGAAGCCCTACGAAGAGTCCTCGAGTCGTGCAGTACAGGATGCTCTGACAGCCAGGCGTCGAGAACTCCTCCTCGGTCTTAGTACGAGCGAGGCTGCGCTCCTTGCGGATCTCCTGAGCTATCACCGCCGCGAGTCGAAGCCCGAATGGTGGGCGTATTTCGAGCGTCATAAGAAATCACTCGACGACCTTGTCGACGAAACCGAGGCGATCTCGTACCTCCAGCCGGTGAACGGCGCTGAACCGGAGAGAGTCAAGCAGTCGCTTGTGTACGCGTTGGAGTTTCCGGATCAGGAATTCAAGCTCGGGCCTGGCAAGGAAGTGGAGGATCCATTCCGTCAGCAGCGCGCCGGGACGCTGGCATGGATCGATTCGGCGGCGCGTCGACTCGGTTTGAAGCGCGGCGTGAAGCGGAGTGACGAGCCCCTTCCATCGGCGGTCGTTACCGGCAAGCCGCTGAACGACACCGCTCAACGCGAGGCCATCGGACGCGTTGCCGACTGCATGATCGCAGGACGCCATGGCTACGTTGCCATCCGTGATCTCCTTGGCCGGCGGGTACCGCGAATCTGGGGCCGCCCGACTGGTGGCGTTCTGCAGACCTTGGATCTTGACGAACAAAAGCGGCTTGTTGCGTCGCTCGACTCGAGCTATCTGTTCATCCAGGGCCCGCCCGGATCCGGAAAGACGTACACCGGCGCGCGGCTGATCGTGTCGCTGATCGCATCCGGAAAGCGCGTCGGCGTAGCTGCGACGAGCCATAAAGCCATCAACAACCTGCTGGCCGAAGTACAAGCCGTGGCGCAGGCAGAAAAGGTGGTCTTCACAGGCCTCAAGAAGTGCTCTGACGAAGACGACGTGTTCAAAGGAACGTTGATCACGAACACATTCGACCCGAAGGAATGCGACGCATCGAGCGCGCCACTGATCGCCGGAACCGCCTGGCAGTTCTCACGCGAGGCCATGGACGGTCAGCTCGACTACCTGTTCATCGATGAAGCCGGCCAGGTATCGCTTGCAGATGCTGTCGCCATGGTCACCGCCGCGCGGAATCTGGTCCTGCTCGGTGATCCGCAGCAGCTTCCGCAGGTGCGGCAGGGCATTCATCCAGAAGGATCGGGATGCTCGGTCCTCGAGCATCTGCTCGAGGGACGCGACACGGTGCCAGACGATCGAGGTCTGTTCCTCGCGCAGACATGGCGCATGCATCCGGACGTGTGCGCCTTCGTCTCGAGACTGTCGTACGACGGGCGGCTCGAAAGTGCTGCCGGCCGCGATTGCCAGAGCATCGCGTCACCGGGGCTCAATGGCGCAGGCCTTCGCTTCTTGCCGGTCGAGCACGTTGGAAATTCGCAGGCGTCAAACGAAGAAGCGAATGCGGTGGCCCACGAGGTGCGCCAGCTCCTGAGCGGGGGCACGTTCCGCGATCACGAGGGGAAAATCCGTCCTCTCACTCCCGCGGACATTCTCGTCGTTGCACCCTACAACATGCAGGTCCGCTGTCTGCGCGAGGTGTTGCCTGCAGACGTCGAAGTCGGCACGGTTGACAAGTTCCAGGGACGTGAGGCGCCTGTAGTGTTGTTCTCGATGGCCTCTTCGAGCGGCGAAGATGTGCCACGTGGGTTGGAGTTTCTGTTCAGCCGGAATCGGTTCAATGTCGCTGTTTCTCGCGCTCGGGCGCTCGCAGTCGTTGTTTGCAGCCCGCGTCTGCTCGACGTACCCTGCCGCACAGTGGACCAGATGCGGCTAGTCAACGTCCTATGTTGGTTCGTGGACTATGCGGCACAGCAGCTGCTGATTTGCGACGGACGAGTTGGCTGACAGGGACCGCGCAGCTGAAGACGCGGGTTCGCAGGCGCGACACGTGGCGGATGGCAGCGAAGGGATTCGCGGGTGAAACGTGAGGACGGTGCCGAAATCGCCGAACGAGAATTGTCACGGCGCCAACTTGCCTCGCTCGGATATCGTCTTTGCCATCACAGATTGGTCTTTCGAGAGGACGCTCTTTGGACCGTTTCGTGATGTCTTTGCTGTCAACTGTGAGGCATGCCACGCGGAATGAATAACGTTCCATCCTGATCTGCGCGTTGGGCGACCACTCCTCCTGAATCAGGTAGCGATCACAATTCGGTGCGACGTCCTCGGCGCGCAGCAAGTCGCTTTGCCACAGCGGTAGGAAGTTACAGCCAGGTCCGACAAGATCGGGCGATGCCGAGCGTCCCGTTAAGACTTGCGCAGCGGTCAGTGATTCCCGTCAATGCCCAGTATTTCTAACCGATGCACTGAGTCTCGTCGCTGGGGTGAGTTCTTCGAGAAGCGGTGGCGTCGGGCAGGCATCTCCAGTGGGACCAACGTTTGCACTGCAGGAACGTCAACGTCTGTAGTAGTGGCCTGCGTTGATACACCCGTGGCCGAAAATCGCCGGCCGGTAAAAGCGTTGAGAGCACTCAAGGAGTCGCCAGATGTCTTCACCGAATCTAGAGCAGATCGAGTTCGCCGAGAATCCGGATCCGCGCTGCCCTTGCGTCTTGTTACTCGACGTGTCGACGTCAATGCAGGGTGCGTCGATTGCGGCATTGAACGAGGGTCTTCGTGTGTTTCAGCGTGACGTCGCCGGAGATCCGCTCGCGTCGAGAAGGGTAGAAGTGGCGATCGTCACGTTCGGAACCGGCTCGCGAGTGGTCCAGGAGTTTGTGACAGTCGATCAATTTCAACCTCCGGAACTTCACGCCGGCGGACAGACGCACACGGGCGCGGGCATCGAGGCGGCTCTAAACCTGCTGGAACAGCGCAAGGCGTCATTCAAGAACAATGGCATTGCGTATTACCGCCCGTGGATTTTCCTGATCACGGACGGCTCGCCGTATGGCGAGCCGGATTCCGTTGTCGAAGCGGCAAGGCATCGCCTGCTCGACGAGATTCGCGCGAACAAGACCGCCTTTTTCGCAGTCGGAACTGAGACGGCAAACTTTCAACGCCTCGAGACGTTCACCGTTCCAGAGCGACCTCCACTCAAGATGAGCGGCATTCAATTCGTTGAACTCTTCGTGTGGCTTTCCCGGAGTCAGCAGGCAGTTGCGAAGTCTCAGCCTGGAGATCAAGTGCCGCTCCCTCCAGCGGGCTGGGCGTCAGTCTGAATGTGGCGTAGCACGGCGGCGAAGGCCGTCGGTTCTTCGCACGCCGGCTGCTCACAGCCGTGCCAGGACGCCTGCGGCGTCTTCGAGTTGCATCGCGATCTTTTGGCAATCGCCGTGGCCGATGGCGCAGGTTCCGCGAAACGTTCGCTTGAAGGTGCCGATACGGCAGTGCACTCCGCACTGCGCTATTTCCAGCGTCGTGGCGACCTTTCGGTGCCTGATGACCCTCAGTGGAGGTCGGCGGTCATCGCCGCTATCGACGCTGCTCGGGAGTCGATTCTCGATCTCGCAATCCAGGACGGTGCTGACGTGGCCTGCTTCGCAACGACGATTCAGGTCGTTCTGGTCGGCCCCTGCGGCGTCGCACACGGTCGCGTGGGTGATGGCGGCGCCGTCGCCAGGATCGATGATCGTCTTGTCGCCTTGGCAAGACCGCCTGCGAACACCTTCGTCAACGAAACCACCTTTCTGACCGCAACGACCTTTCGACCGGAGGTGACCTTCTTTCAAGGCGTCGTCACCGATTGTGCGGTGTTCACGGACGGTCTTCAACCGCTCGCATTGAAATTGGCCACCTGGGAACCGCACGTGCCGTTCTTTTCTCCCCTCTTCGAATTCGTCCGACAGACATCCCATGGTGCTCCGTTGGATGAACAGGTAGAGACGTTTCTTCGAAGCGCCCAGGTCGATCGTCGTACAGACGATGACCGCGCATTGGCCATCGCCGTCTGGTTCGACAATGAACGATGATGCGATCCCGCGAGAATCGCTCGCACTAGGCGAGATCATCGGCAAGGGCGGCGAGGCGACGGTGTGCGCGCTGCGCGACGATCCGAACACGCTTGCGAAGTTGTACCACCATCCTTCAGCCCAGAAGGCCGCGAAGCTCAGGGTAATGATCGCGAACCCGCCTTCTGAGCTTACCGGCCGAGCACGCATAACGATTGCGTGGCCACGACGCCGGGTGTTCGACCGACAGGACCCGGCGAAGGTCAGAGGCTTTTTGATGCCTCGGGTGATTGGCGGGATCCCGCTTGCGCAGATTCACAACATGAAGAGTCGGTTGCAGACTCTTCCGTCGTTTCACTGGAAATATCTGGTCCGCTGCGCAACCAACCTCTCGAGGGAAGTCTCACGAATCCATTGTGCCGGGTACGTCATTGGTGACGTCAACGACACCGGAGTGCTTGTTGCTGACGATGCCACGGTGTCGTTGGTAGATTGTGATTCTTTTCAAGTCAGGGACCTGAACGGCGACAAGGTTTATCGGTGCACGGTAGGCGTAGATTTGTTTACCCCACCGGAGCTCCTTGGATGCAGATTCTCAGATGTCGATCGGGATCTGAATCACGATGCCTTTGGGCTGGCGGTTCTCATCTTCTTGACCTTGATCGGATCTCATCCGTTCTCGGTGAAGACCGCGAGCGGTTCTGAGCAGCCTACTATCGGCAACGCGATCCGTGATGGGCTTTACCCCGATAACACGGCGAGAGCGACCACGCCGCCATTTGCGCCCCCGCTGTCCATATTGCCCCCCGGGATCAGAGCGCTTCTTCGAACCGCCTTTGCTGCCCAGGCGACGAGGCGCCCGTCCGCAAAGGATTGGATCGCTGTGTTACAGCAGCTCGATTCTTCGTTGACGCAATGTCGCCGCAACCAGAACCATCACTTTTCGTCTCACCTGTCCGATTGTCCATGGTGCGAGCGGGCGAGTGCCCTCAGTGGTCGGGATCCTTTTCCATCACCGGATGTGATCGCCAGAAAGGATCACCTGAAGCCGATCGGCAAAAGGAACAGAAGTAGCCGCTCAAACGAACGACCCGCGCCTCCCACGGCCACGACATGGAAGGTCCAGCCTGTTCAACGAGCAGCGCCCGTACGGCAACGCGCAACGACGTCGCCGCCTGCAACGACGTCGCCGCCTGCACCGATGCCGCCGCCTGCACCGAGGTCGCGATCGCGCGTCAACTATGTGGTGCCACGTGCTGCCGTCGCCGCACTGTTAGGTTTGTTCCTGGCTGGTGGCCTGGGTGCACCTGTCAACACGAGCCTATTGGTCGGGCTCGCCGTAGGAGCAGTTGCGACGGTCTGGTTCTATTACCGGGACCGTCGTTCGTCATCAGGTTCTGTTGCGTCAGCACCCGTAACGGTTGCAGGCAATTACACTCGTCGACCGGCAACCCCGCGGACTATCCACCCGCCAACCCCACCGAAACGCATCTGGTCTCGCTTGTTTCCGGGTTCCAGTAGCGTGGCTCTAATAGCCAGTACGCGCAGCAAGAAATACCACTGGGAGCAATGTGAGCGGGCTCAAAAGATACGGTCTCACAATCGAATCGTCCTCTCGGATACCGCACACGCGAAGAGGATGGGACTGGTTCCGTGCGGCGCTTGCAATCCTCCAAAATAATCAAGCCGAATCGGAACGCGTCGCGGTCCCGGTAAACGGTCCGGTGCGAGAGCTGCCATCGCGCCCCACTAGAGCAGTCCCGCATCGGCGGTCAGCATACAGATCCACGCGACGCGACGGCGTCCAGTCATGTGGGCAGCCCTCCCGTGAGCTTGAGGATCACCCGCATGCACGTGTGTCCGAAGTCGGCGTCGGGGCCGTACATCATCGGGCAGGCACCAGCGATGACGCTGATGTCGTGGCGACGGCAGTAATCGACGGCCTCCGGCGAGACACTCGATCCTTTACGTACGGATTGGTGCATCCAGACGCGGCGCACGCCGGCATTGCTGCACTGGTGCACGATGCGCTCGGTGGTCTCCGGTCGCGTCACGATCACCACCCCGTCGACCTTGCCCGGAATCGACTGCAGGTCTGGATAGCAGCGGTCGCCCTCGAAGGTCTGCATCTGCGGATTCACCGCGAAGACATCGTGCCCGCTCGTCTTCAACCGGCGATAGATTAGATTGGCAGCGGGGTGGCCGCTGTCATTCCGCGACACGCCCACCACCGCGATTCGCTTCTGCGCGAGGAAGTCGTCCACCTTCGCGTCGAGTGTGTTCGGAGTCATACTCGCACCTCGCGATCCGCCCGAACGATCTGCGCGGGAGATGCCTCCAACCCTTTATGAAACGTGAACCATGTGAACCCGACTGGGTGTTTCTTCAACAGGTCGAGCAGCGCCTGCGATGGTTCTCCGTAGAACGTCATGAAGTGGTTGTCAGCGTAGTCCTTGAACAGCTTCGTTCGAGCCTCTAGGATGTGGCTGTTGTGCTCGATCAATCCTTCCGGGCCGGTGTATGCCTCACGAACTTCGCACGTGGTTCCATCGTTGCTGAGGAACCAGTCGTAGCGCAGCGTACGTGTGTCCTGTTCCTTTGTGATCCGGATGCACTCGGCCGCCTGTCTCATGAAACCATCGAGACAGCCCGGGCGCACGGTCAGATGCGCGCTCACTTCCAGATAACTGCCCATCGCTCCCTCCATGAAGCGGTCGGCCTGCAACTCTCTTGCTAACGGAGTGAGCGAGATCCTTCTAATCGATCAGGATGGCGAGTCGTGTACGTGGCTCTGCGTGCGCGGAGTATTTCGCGGTGTGCGCGAAAAGATCCGCGCGTGAGGAGCCCGACGCCTCAGGTCTGATTGGCGTACGCACTTTCGGAGGGTGCGGATGGCTGATGTGATTCCCACCATCGCGCGGCGTCCATTTCGGACCAGGGGTGCGCGAACGGCACCGCGGCCAGACGCGTGGACAGCGCCTCGGCGCTTTCAGGACGTACCGCAGGATCCTTCGCCAGGCACTCGAGCACGAGACGATCGAGCGCCTCGGGAATAGGAAGTTCGCTGACGGCGCTTGGCGGCAACGGCGTCTTCTGGACGTGCGCGAGGATCACAGCCAGCGGCGTCGTCTCTTCGAAGACCATGCGGCCGGTGAGCAGCCAGTACCCCACGCAACCAAGGGCGTAGAGATCGGCGCGTCCATCCACGGTCGATGCCGTCGCAATCTCTGGAGGCATGAAGGCGGGCGTTCCGGTCACCGCGTCGGAGCGCGTGAGCACCGAGACAGCCTGTGCATCCGCCGTCATCACTTTCTTGACGATGCCGAAGTCGAGCACCTTGGCAACGTCGTGCTCCATCGCGCGGCGGCACAGATAGATGTTAGCCGGCTTGATGTCGCGGTGGACGAGGCCGTGATGATGGGCCTCGGCGAGCGACCCGCACACTTGACGCAGCACGTGGACGACCCGCTCCGGCGGAAGCGGCCCGAATTGCCGGACGATGGTCTCGAGCGTGACACCGTCCAGCAGCTCCATCACATAGAACAGCGCCCCATCGTCGGTCTCGCCGAAGTCGTAGAGCGCGACGGTGTGCGGCGACTGCAGGCTGGCAGTGACCTGCGCTTCGCGCTCGAATCGTTCGACGGCGACTGCGGCCGACGCGGGATCGCTCGCGAGCGCGTCGCGCCGAATGAGCTTGATCGCCGCCGGGCGCGCCAGCATGCGATGCGACGCGCGCCACACCTCACCCATGCCGCCACGTCCGAGCAGGACTTCGAGACGATAACTGCCCAACTCGTGCGCTTCACGCACCTCGACACCGAGTTGATGGACGAGACGAGCTGCCACATACGCGAGTACCGTGACCGCGATGTAGGGAAACACGAACACCTGCAGGAACGGAAACACCATCAGCGCAGGTGCCCACCCGATGCGGACCTGCGCGAGGTAGACGAGCGGCACGGCCGATGTCGATGCGATGAGTGCGATCAGCGCCTCGCGCGGCCGCGCCGGGACGAGCACCGTGAAGAAGAGCGTCAATGGCGCAACACCGCTGAGGCCGGTGCGCTCGATGGTCAGGCTGGCGGGGTCCACATCGCGAAACGTCCCGAGGTACGCGGCGCATACCAAGGCGACGCTCATGACGACTTCGTAGAACAGCCCGATGCGGATGAGCGTGGGCGATATGCATCGCCCGCTGCGTGCGATCGCCACCATCGCGGCCGATCCGACGATCATGGTCACCGGCGGCACCCACTGGTGCAACGACCTGAACTCTTCGCCCAGCGTGCCCTGCAGGAACTTGATGAGACCCCACAGGATCAGCACGAGGATGAGCACGGTGAAACTGACAATCTCCAGCCGCCGCGCGGCCCGAACGACGAGATGACTGGCAACTCGCGAGTCGTGCGGCGTTGTCGCCCGCGTCGGCTTCAGCGCCGCGAGCACGCGATGCTTCGCGTGA
Organism: Vicinamibacterales bacterium; assembly: GCA_036407095.1. Taxonomy (GTDB): domain Bacteria; phylum Acidobacteriota; class Vicinamibacteria; order Vicinamibacterales; family UBA2999; genus Gp6-AA40. Next base: position 18,099 of record DASWZV010000173.1, read on the forward strand.
TGGTCGAGTGGAGACACAGGCTTTCACTATAGGCGGGATTAGGGCGGCGACGCTCGGCTATGGATCGATTGCAAGAGCCACCTCGAGCCACCTCGATCCGACGATCACTTGGGTGAGAGCCGAGTTGCACATCGAGCGGGTGGCGGCGGGAGGGGCCTCCCCGCTCGCCGCGCAGCCGCCTTCTCCGTGATCCTGTTCTTCGCAGCCGTGACAGTGTTCTTGGCGGCGAGGACGAGTGGGGAGACCCGCCGACAGGACCCGCGAGAAATGTTCTTCCGCGAAGACCCAAGTGATCAGCGAGCGACAAAATCGCTCGCCGACGTGGCCTGCACGCGGCGCCACAGGACGTATGAGATCCCCCACAACACGCCGGTGCCCGCCGCCCAGCCCCACGCCTCCGGGCCATCACCGACCGAGAAGTGAGCGATCAGCGCAGAAACGAGCGTGATCGCGAAGCCGGCGTAAGCCCACTCCTTGAGTCGCGCCGGCACCGGCGCAAGCAGCAGCGCTACGCCGAGGAACTTGGCCCACGAGAGCTCCACCCGGAAGTAGTCGGGGAAGCCGAGGTGAGTGAACGCCTGGGCCACCTGCGGCAGGGCCAGTTGCGCGTAGGCGGTGAAGCCGATCTGCAGGCAGAAGAGCGCGGTGGCGATCCAGAAACCGACCACCATTGCTTTAGAGCTGGGCATGCTCAAGTCGCTGGGCGTGAGGGCTGGTCTCGGTGCAGCGATCGTTTGCCCAGTGGCGTGCATGTTCATGACGTGCCTCCTCGAGGGCGCCGCGATGCCGTTTCGATCGCATCCGCTTGTTTCGGCCCTCGCACCCCTGACGGAACAAAGCGGACAAGTGTGACGAGGGCCATTGACCGATCGTAGAGCGCAGGCTCAAGCCTGCGCGCTACAAGTGCGACAGATCGAGCCGACTGAGACGGTCTGGATCCGCCAGGATGTCCATCTCGACGACCTTGCCGCCCGCGACCGTGAAGCCGATCACGGAGAACAGGCGTCCGTCCGGCAGGCGTGCGACGACGCCGATGTTGCCATTCACCAGGACGACTTCACTGACCAAGCCAAACTTCGAGAACGCCTCTGCCTGTGACGCGACCGCCTGAGCCCCGCGCACGAGACGCGACATGCCCTTCAGCGCTCCACCATCGGCTCTCAGCACGATCTCTGGATCAAGGACAGTGACGAGCGCTTCGAAGTCGCCATCCCGCACGGCCGCGAGAAACGCATCGACGACGCGCCGCTGCTGGCGCAGGTCCGCATCCGAGGTCGGCGCCTGGCCCTGGACGCGTCGGCGTGCACGGCTCGCGATCTGGCGCGTGGCCACGACCGAGCGATCCACGATCGGCGCGATTTCCTCGAAGGTCATCCCGAACACATCGTGGAGCACGAACGCGAGTCGTTCCGCCGGCTCCAGCTTCTCGAGGACGACGAGCAGCGCCAGACCAACAGAGTCGGCGAGCACGGCCTCGGCCTCGGGCCCTTCGTCTCTACTAATCGCGCGAGCGATGATCGGATCCGGCACGTGCATATCGTCCAAGGGATTCTCCCGGCGCGACGCTCGCGTTCGCAGCATGTCCAAACACACGCGCCCCACGACCGTCGTCAGCCATCCGCGCAGGTTCTCGACGCCGCTGACATCCGTGCGGCTGAATCGGATCCAGGCTTCCTGGACAGCGTCCTCCGCCTCGGCGACCGATCCGAGCATGCGATAGGCGACCGCCCGCACGTGCGAGCGGTGCTCTTCGAATTGATCGACGAGGGGCATCGGTCACATTCCTTCTTCGCGGTCCGTCATGCTGATGACGGACGAGACGATGCTGATGTGACAGGTCCGGCGTACAAGGAGATTTGGCATGAAAATCAAACTGACCAGCGTTTACGTGAACGACCAGGACAAGGCCCTGCGCTTCTACACGGAAGTGTTGGGCTTTGCCAAGAAGGCCGATTTCAGCAATGGCCCGTATCGGTGGCTGACCGTGGCCTCACCCGAGGAACCGGACGGCACCGAGCTGCAGCTGGCGCTGAACAACAACCCCGCAGCCAAGGCCTATCAGCAGGCGATTTTTCAACAAAACCAGCCCGCGGCGATGTTCTACACCGACGACGTCAAGGGCGACTACGAGCGGATCAAGGCCCGCGGCGCCGAGTTCACGATGCCGCCCACCGACGTGACGGCCTCGACTATTGCGATGCTGAACGATACGTGCGGCAACCTGATTCAACTCACCCAGCTGGCGCGGTATTGAGTGGGCCGCCTGAAGGCGGCCCCTACGGGCGGCCCCAACGAGCGGCCCCTACGGGCGGGCCCTGCTGGGCGGCACACACGGGGGCGGCGATCGTGATGCGGATCAGCGGACGACGAAGCGCTCTTCCTGCAGGAGCGCGCCGTCCGCGGCCCGCAGCTCGACTCTCCAGTCGCCGGCGCGTTCGCGGATGATCCGGTTGCTGCTGAACGTCCGATACCCTCCCCTTGGATTTGGTGCCACACGAAGCCGCATGACCTGATGCACCTCTCCATTGAAGTACCAACGATGTTGCACGGTCGTGTTCGTAGTTGTCAGCAGGCGGGTGTAGAAGAACAACGTGCCCGGGTGCAGATCGTCGCTCGCTGACGTGCACCGCCAATCGGGCGATCCCCTTCGCTCGAGCGCGCTGCACAACTGCGCTTTCAGTACGGTCACTGGCGGGGGAGTGACACTCGTCGCGCGCGGTGCGTGACGTTCAGCGCGTTTCGCTGTCGTGGTTGGAGTGGCTTCGACTACCGCTGTCGGCGTTGTCTCTGATGGAGGAGCTGATGTCGTCGACGGTGTCGGAGTCGAGTTGGTCGTGGAGACCGTCTCGCGCGGTCGCACCATGAACCCGACGGCGACGATCGCGGCGATGCCGAACGCAACTGTCACGATCGTCCGCTGTGCCGACTGGCTGATGACAGGCAGGGTCTCGCGATCGAACACCGGTGCAGCGTCGACTTCGGCGTCGCCTGCAGCGTTGGCTTCGGCGTCGCCTGCAGCGTTGGCTTCGGCGTCGGCTGCAGCGTTGGCTTCGACGTCAGCTGCAGCGTTGGCGTCGACGTCGGCCGCAGCGGTGGCTTCGATGTCGGCTGCTGTGTTGGCTTCGATGTCGGCTGCTGTGTTGGCTTCGACCGCCTGCACGATTGCGGGCAGTGTCACCTCTTCGTCCGCCGCGAGGTCATTGTTTTCGTTCACCTCGAGGTTGTTGCTTTCGTTCACCGCGAGGTCATCGCTGACCGGATCGCTCTCGTCATCTGATGGACCTTCCCGCGGCTTCCAGATTGGAATGTTGTGCCTGGAACAGAAGTCCACGAGGCTCTTGATGCTGTTGGCCACGAACGGATCGCGCGGACCGAGGGAGGCGACGGCAATCGCGTGGGACCGCCGATAGCATTGCTCGGCCTCGGCGACGTAGTTCGCGCGCTCGCACACCAGCGCGAGCACGTTCAACGTCTTCGCGAGCTCCGGGTGAAGCGACCCGAGAGTCGCCTCCTGGATGACGGACACATCGCGCATCAGGCGCGCGGCGGTAGAAAAGTCGCCCGCCGCAGCGGCCTTCCGGGCTGCTTCAACCATCGACCCGAGATCGAGGGCGCCGTTCATTGAGCTACTCTGCCAAAGACTTTACGCGTTTTCGCGTCGGATGGATGCACAGTCGGAACGGAAGAGCTTCGACTCGCGATCCGAGCCCTCAAAGCCTGATCCCTGCCGCCGGCAGGCGACGCGAGAACAGCCAGTACGGGATGGTGAGGAGGGTCTTGTAGAAGCACGCCTTCTGCCCGATGCCGCCCGCGATGAGCTCGGCGAACCGATCGTTCACGTGCGCGTTCCTCACCATGCGATTGAACCCGAAGGTCGGATGCGAGAAGAACAGTCTCGCGCTGGCTTCGGAGTACGTGAGCTCTGGCTGAATCCGGGTCTTGACCAGTTCCGTGTAGGCGCGCTCGTGCGGTCGATCGAAGGTGGCCGCAAACGCTTCGGCTGCGACCAGCGCGCTCTCGAGGGCGAAGTAGATGCCTTCGCCGTAGAAGGATTCAGCGAAGCCGGCGGCGTCGCCCAGCAGGAGCACACGATCGCGCTCGAACGCGCCGCGCCTATTCTTCACGGGGATCGAAAATCCCAGGTGTCTGACGTCAACAGGAGAATCGAGGATGTCGTACCGGGCCATGAACCGGGCCAGGTCCGCCTTGATCGATTGCGTCCGGTAGATCGAGAACACGCCGACGTTGAGATGGTCGTGCTTGGGAAAGATCCAGCCGTATCCGCGCGGCATGCCGCCGAAGTCGAACACCACGCGATTGGCGATTCGATCGGCCTTGTCAGGCGTCACCGTGACGAGCGCCTCGACGGCCGGCATATACGTCACCACGTCACGCCCGAAGACGCACTTGCGAACTGCACTGAAGACGCCATCGGCTCCAACCAGATAGCGGGCGCCGAAGACTCCGCGCGAGGTGGTCACGGCAACGGTGTCGCCGGTCTTTTTCAGACTGACAAACGATGTGCCCCCAATGAACCGCGCTCCCGCGCTGATCGCTTTCTCGAGCAGGAAATGGTCGAACTCCGATCGGATCACCGCTGCGCCGCCTCGCTCGCCGAGGTCCTTCACCGTGGTGTCGCGGTTCTGATAGGTCAGGAAGGCGCCGGCCACACGTCGCCGCACGATCGGGCTGATGTCGAACGGCAGCAGCTCGATGCTTTTGTGTGAGAGGCCGCCGCCGCACACCTTGTCGCGCGGAAACGTCGCCTTGTCGATGATCGTGACGGTGTAACCCGCGCGCGCAAGAAGATACGCGAGAAAAGATCCGGCCGGCCCTGCGCCAACGATCAAGACGTCTGAGCCGGCGGACATGTCGCGATTCAGAATTCGGAGCGGCCCAGCGAACTGCCGGACTCGAGGTCGACGGATCGATCTCGACCACGCAGGAAATCGCCGAGCCTGCTGATGCCGAGCGAGATCGCCCTGCGCCTCCTGATCAGTCCGGCTCTATACAGTGTTGAACGCGAAACGATCATGTCGTCCGATGCCGCACAATTCTTGCACTTCCATCAGGTCCGGCTGAAGCCGGATATGCGTACGCCAGAGCACCCTCGTGTTCTCGACAGGAGAGTGCTCAAGGAGAGTCGGGCGAAATTCCTCGGCCATCCGATTCATCAGATGCTCATGGTTTTCCGCTCGGGCTGCTGGCGATGGCGGTCATCTTCGACATATTGCCCTTGCAGCGACGAACGGGTACTGGTCGGAGATCGCCTACTGATTCCGCAGGGGTCATCAGCCGGTTCATCGTCGCGCCGTTCGGGTTCGTCGATTGCTGTGCACAGGATGGCTGGGCGGCGAGCTCGTCGATCGCCTCGCTGTGGGTGTGGACGAAGACGCGCACATCGACGCGCCCAGTTCGCTGAGCGCACGCCGTGCTGCATAGCGTGCCCTGGCACAGCGTGGCGTGAACCGGCAAGGGTAGAGAGCGCGGTGACGGCGACCAGCACCCACCGGCTGACGCATTCCTCCGCGCCGCGATCCGCTCGCCGGCCAACGGTCTCTGCGGCGCGTGCCTGGCGGAGTCTCGCGGCTCCTCCGTCGCGAAGACCTGACGCTGTCGCTCCTCCGCCGCCGCTCGCGGCGCCTGCGAGTCCGTTGGCGACTATCGCGTACACGGCTCGCTCCACGCGGCACTCCGGAACGCATCAGCCAGTCAGGTGCTGCTGACGCGTGACACTACCTGTCATTCGCGGGCTGTTGCGCCGGCCAGGTTGATGCATCCTGGAGCGCGGCGTGGAGCGAGCCGCGCGCGCGATAGTCGCCAATGGCTTCGTAGGCGAGGCGAGCGGCGGAGGGAGGAGCAATATCGTCAGACCCTTGCGACGGCGGAGCCGCGAAGGGGCGTGAGGCAGGCACCGGAGATGCCATTGGCCGGCGAGCGGATCGCCGCGCGGAAGGATGCGTCAACCTGGTTGGCGCAATCGAAGTCGTGCTCAAGAGATCAAGAACGAGAGCGACTGCAGCCCTGCGCTACTCCAGACGGACCAGTCCTCGGCGGGTCGCGATCTTCACGGCTTCCGTGCGGCTCGTGACGCCCAGCTTCTCGAACAGGTGACCGAGGTGCGTCTTCACCGTGCGGTCGCTGATTCCCAGCTCGTTGGCGATCTCCTTGTTCGACTTGCCGTCAGCCATCAGGCGCAACGAGGCCAGCTCGCGCGGCGTGAGCTGCACGCGCGTCACTTCTTCGGCGAGTTTGGCCGCAGCGGCGGGCGCGAGATACGTCTTGCCGGCCAGCACGTCGCGGATGCAGGTGACGAGGTCGTCGGCGGAGATGTCCTTCAGCACATACGCCTTGGCGCCAGCCTTCAACGCGCGCGAGATCTCCTCGTCGGTGTCGTAGGTGGTGAGCACGATCACGCGCGCTCGCGGATCGCGTTCGCGTAAGCGGCGCACGACCTCGACGCCTTCCATCACAGGCATCCGCAGATCGAGGAGCGTAACGTCTGGCTTGTGGCGCTCGTAGGCCTCGAGCGCCTCGATGCCGTTGCCGGCCTCGGCCACCACGAACAGGTCGGTCTCCTGGTTGATGATGTTCGCCACGCCGGTACGGAGCAGGGCGTGGTCGTCCACCAGAAGGACACTGGAGCGTGTCGTTGCCATAACGTAGCGTGCGTCGGGCTTGCCAGTCCCGCGAAGCGCGGACGCGCTCAGCGCGGAAGCAGGTGTTGTTTCAATTGTAGGCATGGACCTGTATTGGCAGCTGAGACGGCTCCCACGCGAGCACGACTTCGGTTCCGCTGCGTGGCGCGGTGACGATGGTGAGCGAGGCGCCGATGCGGTCGGCGCGCTCCTGCATGCTGGTCATCCCGAATCCGCCCGATGAGCGCTCCCGCGGAATGCCTCGCCCGTCGTCGGCAATCGAGAGCCGCAGGCCGAGCGAGGTGGACAGGGAAGCGCGGACGGTGATGCGGTTCGCGCGCGCATGACGCACGGCGTTGGTGAGCGCTTCCTGCGCGATGCCGATCACCTCGCGCTCGACACCGTCACCGAATCGCGGCAGCTCGTCGACCTCGACTTCGATCGGGATGTCGGACGTCTTCTGCGCCAGCTCCGCGACGCGCTTGATCGCGCGCGCGATGTCCTCGCCGTCGGTGACGATGGGGCGCAGCGCGCCAACCGATCGCCGCGCTTCCACCATGTGCGTGCGCGCGAGCTCGATCGCCACGTTGATGCTGTGCGTGACGGTCGGTGGCAGCGGCGTACCTTCACGCTGCGCCGCCTGCAGCTGCATCAAGATCGCGCCGAAGCCCTGCGCCAGGTTGTCGTGAATGTCGCGCGCGAGGCGATTGCGCTCCTCGAGGACGGCCTTGCGGCGCTCTTCGGTGCGCTTCTGATCGAAGAGCCGGCTCTGATGCAGCGCCAGCGCCGCGTGCCGCGCGATCGCTTCGACGAGCGCGATGCGCCACCACGACCCTTCGGCGGTGTCGGGCACGCAGATCGTGATCCATCCGAGATTCTTGCCGCCAACCATCATCGGCGCGACGACCGTGGAGGTGTGGCCGCCGTGTGCCTCGTTGAACTCGCGCACCGCTTCCGGCACCCGTGGATCGTCGGGACGATACTCGATCGTCGAGACCCAGCCTGGCTTGTAGTCGAAGAGATGCTGCGCCTGCGCGGCCGCCTTGCGCGAGGCTGAGAATTCCGCAAGATTCTTGGTCGTGACGACGTTGCCGCCGAAGTGGGCCATCCAGAACTCGCAGCACTGCCTCTCTTCGTTGAGCAGCCACACGCCGGCGACGTGGCTCTCGGCCTCTTCGGCGAGCGTCTTGAGGAGGGCGCGGAAGAACCCATCGAGATCGGGCTCGCGCACGAGCAGGTCGAGCGTGTACTTCGTGATCTCGGTCTGAATGTTCGCGAGGCACTCGGCGCGTCGCCGCTCGGTCGCCTCGTTCAGGAGTGCGCTCCGCAGCGACGTCACTTCGCCCACGTCGATCACACGGCGCACGCTCTCATCGATGACGGCGCCGCATCCACCGCTCGAAGTCGACATCGAGTCTGCGCTCTCGTCTGCGAAACCGGTGACGTCGTGTTCATCGCACATGTGCTGCTCCACATTTCTCAATCGACGATTGCGACGGATCTCAGTTGCGTGTGAGACGCCGGCGAGCCCGATCGGCGTCGCGGAAAAAACGCGCCTTCGGATCCATCCCGATAGCCCACGTTTATCTTTCCAGCTCGTTGGGAGTGCGTCGCCATGTGGGCACCCTTCGGCGCGTTTTTAGTTTCGTCGATGATCGCGCCGCCTTTAGGGCTCGCCGCCGTCTCACACCCAACTGAGCCCCGACAGATGTCACGCGACGCGTACGGAAGCTCGTTGCCTCTGCGAACGGGTGGCGCCGGGTGGGGCATCCCCGCTCGCCGCGCAGGCGCCTGCCCCGTGATCTTGCTTTTCACAGCGTGATCGTTCCTTTGGCGCCGACAGCCGGGGCCCCCGTCGCGCGGACTTTGCGCGATGGGGTGGCCGCGAGCGGGGAGACCCGGCGACAGGACCCGTGAGCCCAACGTCTCGAAGGCCGCGTCGCAACCGCGACGCCGATCGGGCTTGCCGCCATTCCACACACGACTGAACTCCCTTGCAAAGGCTCCCAACAACGCACGATAGCAATTATCGACCAGCCCGGTTACAAACGCGAAGTGGACGCATGGACGAGCGGCGCATCGGCCAAAGGTCGTAGATCGGTCTCAGCAACTCGGCGCGTGCAGAAGTGATCCTCAAGCGCTAGTTCCGCTTGCGTCCACTGCCCGATTGTTTGGGTGTGCTCGCGAGCGCGAAACTGCGCTCCATGAGCGCTTCAATCAAGGGCATCTCAAATCGCCTCTCACGAGGCACGCGGATCGTGTTGCTGTCTGCGCCGATCGCGTTCACCGTCATCCTCGCTGCGTGCACGAAGACCGCTGCGCAGCAGGGTCCGCCTCCGCCGCCACAGGTCACCGTTGCCAACGTCATCGAGCGCGACGTGACCGAGTGGGACGAATTCACCGGGCGACTTCAGGCCGTGGACTCCGTGGAAGTCCGGCCTCGAGTGTCCGGGTACGTATCCGCTGTTCACTTCACCGAAGGCGCGATGGTCCGCAAGGGCGACCTGCTGTTCCAGATTGATCCGCGGCCGTTCCAGGCCGACGTCGATCGACTGCAGGCCGAGCTCACCCGCGCACGCGCGACGGTCGAGCGCGCCAACAGCGAGCTCGCACGCGCCGAGCGGCTGCACAACGAGAACGCGATCGCGAACGAAGAGCGCGATCGGCGCGCGTCGTTCGCGCAGGAATCGGCGGCACAGGTCGCGGCCGTCGAAGCGGCGCTGCGGGCCGCGCAGTTGAACCTCGAGTTCACGCGCGTCACCTCGCCGATCAACGGGCGCGTCAGCCGCGCCATCGTCACCGAAGGCAACCTGGTGTCGAGTGGTCCAGGGCAGGCGACGCTGCTGACGACAGTCGTGTCGCTGGATCCGGTCTACGCGTACTTCGATGCGGACGAGCAGATCTATTTGAAGTACGTCGGTGAGGCGGACGCTAAAGCGTCCGCGCTGCGGTCGCCGAAGCCGATTCGGATGGCGCTCGCGAACGAAGACGGGTTTCCGCACGAAGGCACGCTCGACTTCATCGACAACCAGCTCGATGGCGCCACCGGCACGATTCGCGGACGCGCGGTGTTCCGCAACACCGATGGGCAGCTGACACCAGGGCTCTTCGTGCGACTGCGGCTCGCGGGCTCGGGCACCTATCGCGGTCTGCTGATTCAGGACCGCGCGGTTGGCACCGACTTGAGCAAGAAGTTCGTCTACGTCGTCTCGCCGAAGCACGAGATCGAGTACCGGCCGGTGACGCTGGGTCCGATCGTCGATGGTTTGCGCGTGGTCCGCGGCGGACTGAAGGCAGGGGAGCCAGTTGTCGTCAACGGGCTGCAGCGGATTCGGCCTGGTGTGCCGGTGACGCCGGTGCCTGACAAGGACGGCACGGCCGCGGTGTCGAGGAACGAAGGTCCGGCTCAGGCCGGACACTACCGCGGCAACGCCACGAATTGAGGTCCATATGAACTTCTCGAAGTTCTTCATCGCGCGACCGATCTTCGCGGCGGTGCTGTCGCTGATGATCGTCGCGGCGGGCGCGATCGCATTGTTCAAGCTGCCGATCAGCGAATACCCGCAGGTGGTGCCGCCGACAGTCGTGGTGCGCGCGACGTATCCGGGCGCGAACCCGAAGGTCATCGCCGAGACGGTGGCCTCGCCGCTCGAGCAGCAGATCAACGGCGTCGAGGACATGCTCTACATGTTCTCGCAGGCGACATCCGACGGACGGATGCAGCTGACGATCACCTTCGCGCTCGGGACCGATCTCGACAACGCGCAGGTGCAGATCCAGAACCGCGTGGCGCAGGCGCTGCCGCGGCTGCCCGCCGAAGTCCAGCGCATCGGCGTCGTGACCGAGAAATCGACGCCCGACTTCATCATGGTGGTGCACCTCGTCTCGCCCGACGAGCGCTACGACAACCTGTATCTCGCCAACTACGCGTATCTGCGCGTGAAGGACGAGCTCGCGCGCATTCCCGGCGTGGGCAGCGCGCAGGTGTTCGGCGCCGGCGAGTTCAGCATGCGGATCTGGCTGGATCCGGATCGCCTCGCCTCCCGGCAGCTGACGACGACCGACGTCATCCGCGCGATTCGTGAGCAGAACGTGCAGGTCGCAGCGGGTGTGCTCGGTGCGCCGCCGGCTCCGGTCGATACGCAGTTTCAGCTCTCGGTCAACGCTCGCGGCCGGTTGACGACCGAAGACGAGTTCGCCGACATCGTGGTGCGCGCCACGCCGGATGGACAGATCACCCGCGTGCGCGACGTCGGTCGGGTCGAGCTCGGCGCCAACATCTACGCGCTGCGGAGTCTGCTCGACAACAAACCTGCGGTCGCCATCGGTATCTTCCAGCGGCCTGGCACCAACGCTCTCGATGCCTCCGACCAGGTGCGCAAGACGATGGAGCGGCTGAAGCAGAACTTCCCGCAGGGCGTCGACTACCGCATCGTCTACGACCCGACGATCTTCGTCCGCAACTCGATCAAGGCGGTGGTCGAGACGCTCTTCGAAGCGATTCTGCTGGTCGTCCTCGTCGTGATGGTGTTCCTGCAGACGTGGCGCGCGTCGATCATCCCGCTCGTCGCGGTGCCGGTATCGCTCGTCGGCACGTTCGCGGTGATGCTCGCCTTCGGCTTCTCGCTGAACACGCTGTCGCTCTTCGGCCTCGTCCTGTCGATCGGCATCGTTGTCGACGATGCGATTGTCGTGGTGGAGAACGTGGAGCGGCACATCGAGAGGGGGCTGTCGCCGATCGACGCGACGCGCCGCGCGATGGAAGAAGTGTCGGCTCCGATCATCGCGATCGCATTGGTGCTGTGCGCGGTGTTCGTGCCGACCGCGTTCGTCAGCGGACTCTCGGGACAGTTCTATCGTCAGTTCGCGCTGACGATAGCGTTCTCGACGGTCATCTCGGCGATCAACTCGCTGACGCTGAGCCCGGCGCTGGCCTCGCGGCTCCTCAAGCCGCGTGAGGCGTCCCGCGACATCGTGCAGCGCACGGCTGATCGGCTCTTCGGATGGTTCTTCCGGGGCTTCAACACGTTCTTCCGCCGTGCGTCCGGTGCCTATACGACCGGCGTGGGGCGGGTGCTGCGCGTGTCGTTCGTCGCCCTGGCCCTCTATGCCGGCCTGATCGCGCTCACCGGAGCGGGATTCTCGCGGGTGCCGCCTGGATTCGTTCCGACGCAGGACAAGGAGTATCTCGTCGCGTTCGCGCAGTTGCCTGACGGCGCGACGCTCGATCGCACCGACGCGGTCATCCGCAAGATGACCGACATCGCGCTGAAGAATCCGGGCGTCCTGAGCTCGGTCGCCTTCCCGGGGCTGTCGATCAACGGCTTCGTCAACTCTCCGAACACGGGTATCGCGTTCGTCGTGCTGAAGCCGTCGGAGGAACGGCGGCGGCCGGACCTGAGCGCGGGCGCGATCGTCGGTGCGCTCAACCAGCAGTTCTTCGTGCAGATCCCGGAGTCAATCGTCGCGATCTTCCCGCCGCCACCGGTGCAGGGGCTCGGGTCGGTCGGTGGGTTCAAGCTGTTCGTCGAAGATCGCGGCAGCGCCGGGTTTGAAGATCTCTATGGGCAACTGCAGGCGAGCCTCGCGAAAGGGCGCACGGCACCATCGCTCGCGGGACTCTTCTCGAGCTTCCAGGTGAGCGTGCCGCAGATCGACGCGAACGTCGATCGCGAGCGCGTGAAGAGCTACGGCGTGTCGCTCACCGACGTGTTCGAGACGCTGCAGGTGTATCTCGGCTCGCTCTACGTCAACGACTTCAACCGCTTCGGCCGCACCTATCAGGTGAACGCGCAGGCGGAGTCCGACTTCCGCCTGCAGCCCGAGCAGATACGCCGGCTGCAGACGCGCAACGACCGTGGCGCGATGGTGCCGCTGGGATCGCTGGTCACCGTCTCGCGCAGCTACGGGCCTGACCAGGTGATGCACTACAACGGCTATCCCGCCGCGGAGATCAACGGCGGGCCGGCACCGGGCTTCAGCTCGGGTCAGGCGCAGGCCGCAATCGCCGGCATCCTCGACCAGCAACTGCCTGCGGGCATGTCGTTCGAGTGGACCGAGCTCGCGTATCAGGAGCTGCTTGCCGGCAACACGATGCTGCTGATCTTCCCGCTGTGCGTGCTGCTGGTCTACATCGTGCTGGCCGCGCTCTACGAGAGCTGGACGCTTCCGCTCAGCGTGATCCTCATCGTCCCGATGGTGCTGTTCTCGGCGATCGCGGGCGTGTGGCTCACGGGCGGCGACAACAACGTCTTCACGCAAATCAGCTTCCTCGTGCTGGCGGGGCTCGCGTGCAAGAACGCGATTCTGATCGTCGAGTTCGCGAAGGATCGCGAGAAGGAGGGCGTCCCGCATCGCGAGGCGGTGCTCGAGGCGGCGCGCATCCGGCTGCGCCCGATTCTGATGACGTCGATGGCGTTCATCATGGGCGTCCTCCCGCTCGTGTTCTCGTCGGGTGCGGGCTTCGAGATCCGGCAGGCGATGGGGATCGCGGTGTTCGCCGGGATGCTCGGCGTCACGCTGTTCGGTCTGTTCCTCACTCCAGTCTTCTACACCGTGATCGGCCGGTTGATGGATCGGGCGAAGGCGCCTGCTCGTCGGCCGCAGCCCGATCTCACGCCAGTGGAGGGCCACTGATCATGAAACGCGAATTCGATCGTGGGGGCCGCCTTCAGGCGGCCCTCGATAGGGCGGTAGGTAGTGTCCGCCTTCAGGCGGACGTTCTCGGGACGGCAAGAGCGTTGACGCTTTCCGGGTCCTGTCGCCGGGTCTCCCCACCCGCTACCAAGAACGTCCGTCAACCAGACCGTCCTCAGCGAGTGAATCGATGGGCAGTGTTCCTGCCTGCAATCGTCGTCGCATTGTTTGTGAGTGCGTGCTCGCTACGGCCGCCGTACAAGGCGCCAACGCTTGCGCCGACGACTCTCAAGAACGCGGACCCGGCGCTGGTCGTCGAGCAGCGATTCGATCCGCGGTGGTGGGGGCAGTTCGAGGATCCGGTGCTCGACTCGCTCATGTCGCGGGCGCTTGCCGCGAATCATGACGTGCGCATCGCGGTCGCGCGATTCGATCAGGCGCGGGCGATCTTCGATGACGTGCACCTCGATCGCTATCCGACGGCAACCGTCGGGGCGATCGCCGATCGGCGAAGCGAGACGGTACCGGGGTTCACGAGCGAGCCGGTGACGGTCTCGACCTATCGCGCCGGGTTCGATGCCTTCTGGGAGCTCGACGTGTTCGGGCGCGTTCGCAACCAGGTGCGTTCCGCGGCAGCGACTGCCGAGAACTACGCCGCGGCGCTGGACGATGTGCGCGTCAGCGTGGCGGCAGAAGTCGCGCGCAACTACTTCGAGATGCGCGGACTGCAGCAGCGGCTCGCGGTGGCGGAGCGCAACCTCTCCAACCAGCAGGAGACGCTGCGGATCACACGCGTCCGCGACGATGAGGGCTTCGGCGAGCCGCAGGATGTGGCGAGCGCTGCTGCCCATTTCGCCGCGGTCGAGGGAAGCATCCCGCCGATTCGGAACGCGATCACGCAGCGGCAGAATCGGCTTGCGGTGCTGACCGCGACGCGGCCGGGTGCGCTCGACATCGATCTCTCGCCACGGCCGTATCCGGTGCTGGCGAAGGCGCTGGCCATCGGTGAGCCGGACACGCTACTGCGTCGTCGACCTGACGTGATCGCGGCGGAGCGCAGGCTTGCGGCGGTGACGGCGAACGAGGCGGTGGCGGCGGCGGACCTGTATCCGCACATCACGATCAGCGGGTTCCTGGGACTGCTGGCCGGCCGCGGCAACTTCTTCAACGTCGCCGACACGCGCGCCTGGGCGGTGACGCCGGCACTGACCTGGGCGGCGTTCGACATCGGCAGCGCACGCGCGCGGCTGCGCGGCGCGGAAGGCGCGACGCGTGAATCGCTCGCGGCATTCGAACAGGTCGTGCTGCGCGCGCTCGAGGAGACCGAGAACGCGCTCGTCAACTACCGCGAGGATCAACAACGTCTCGTCAAGCTCGCCGAGCAAGCGCGAGAGAGCAGCCGCGCCGCCGCGATCGCCCGCGTGCGGTATCGGGAAGGTGTAGCTGACTTTCTCGCCTTGCTCGACGCGGAACGCACCGAACTGGAGGCGGAGGACTCCGTCGCCGACGCCGAGTCCGGTGTGTTCACCAGCGTCATCGCTGTCTACAAAGCACTGGGAGGGATACCGGTTTCATGAGCGGCGGGCCGCCTGAAGGCGGCCCCTACGAGTGCACGCAGGTTCGTCACTTTTTTATCACAGGGAGAACATTGCCATGACTTATCGCACTGTCATATTCGCTGTCGTCCTCGGATTGATCGGAGCCAACCACGCGCTGGCGCAGACGCGCGAGTCGTCGCCGGGGCCCGGCCTCGTGGAGGCCACGATCATCCCGGGAGGAGGCACGTTCTTCACCGAAAGCAAGGACTCGACGGGTCCGAGCTTCGGCAACTACGACCTGGGAGGCAGCGTTACGGTGAACTTCAACCGTTACGTCGGCGTTGAGGGCGAGGTCAGCGGCGCGATCGGCATCGCGCAGAGCCTGGACTTCAACGGCGTCACCCTGCCTGACGCGAGGACCCCGCACCTGTTGAACTACAACGGCAACGTGATCGTCCACGCGGCGCGCGGCTCGGTGGTTCCGTACGTCACGGGCGGCATCGGCGGCCAGACGCTGTTCGAGCGCGCAGCGCTCGGCATCGACAACACCGACACGTTCTTCACCGGCAACGTCGGTGGCGGCGTCAAGTGGTACAGCGGGCGCTGGGGTCTTCGCGGCGACTACCGGTTCATCGCCGTGCAGGGCAAGGACGATGCCCCGGCGTTCTGGGGATCGGACACGCGCTACGGCCATCGCGTGTACGGCGGCGTCATTCTCAACGTTGTGCGCTGAACGAATAGGCGCACCGCGCCGGTCTGCGAATTTCATACTCGCGTTCATTCATCGCAGGCCGGCGCGGATCCGATCGAAAGCTCACTTGGGTCCCTCTCTGAGTTCGGTGGCTCGCGGGTCCTGTCGCCGGGTCTCCCCACCCGTCCTCGGCGCCAAGAGATCTGTCACCCGTGTCAGAAACCGGATCACGGAGAAGGCGCCTGCGCGGCGGGTGGGGACGCCCCTCCCGTCGCCACCCGCTCGAGGGACAACCCGCTTCTCGACCCAAGTGAGCGTCAGTAGCGTGATGGCGAGACAGATGATCATGCCGACATTTTTCTTTCGCAAACTGGTCCAGCGGATTCGAGACGAGTTCGAGTACTTCCCGGATCTCCGCTTGACGGCGAGCGA
Source organism: Vicinamibacterales bacterium (assembly GCA_036407095.1). Lineage (GTDB taxonomy): Bacteria > Acidobacteriota > Vicinamibacteria > Vicinamibacterales > UBA2999 > Gp6-AA40. The sequence continues at coordinate 34,034 of DASWZV010000173.1, forward strand.
GGCCGCCAGGTTCTGGGGCCTCGATCTCGCGACCTCCGAGCGCGTGCTGAGCGAGCTCCTGCTGTCTGGTTTCCTCACACGCAGCGCCGACAACCGATATCGACACGTCGCCTGAGCGCACCGCGAGTTCATGTGTGTTGGACTGCAGGCGCGTGAGCAAGGCCGACGCAGCGCGACTGATTGAGACGGGGAGCAGGAACGAGTTCGGCGCGATTCATCGCATCGACTTCCGCGCATCGCGTTCGAGTTGCTACGAGGCGGCTCGGACGTTTTGTGCCGCGCAACAGATCGGCAGCGTGTCAGACCATAGTCGATGCGGGAGCGATCGGGTAGGAGCGACGGACGCGTTCCCGGCCGCAGCGTCCGCGCCTGCTGGCCAACACACATGAACTCACGGTCCACGCGACGGGTCGGGGTTCACGTCTCGAGGTATCTCGCTTGCCAGGATCGCCGTCGCGTGTGTGGGTGTTAGCATTTCGCATGCGACTGACGAGCGTGTTCCTGGTCCTGGCGACCATCGGGATCTGCGCGCAGGATGGGCGGCGCAGCGGCGTCGAGCTCACCGCGATGGATCGCACGTGCAAGCCATGCGAGGACTTCTGGCGGTATGTGAACGGCGGCTGGTTGGACAGCCATCCGATTCCTACCGCTCGCTCGTCGTGGGGACCGAGCAACGTGCTCAGGTTGCGGACGCGCGAACGGCTGCGCGGGCTTCTCGAGGCAGCCGCGAAGAACACCACGCTTCCCGCCGATTCGAACGCGCGAAAGATGGGCGACCTGTACGCCAGCTGCATGGATACGGCGGCCATCGATGCGCGCGGGTTGAAACCGATCGAGCCCGACCTGGCGCGTATCGCGGCGATCGCCTCGCGCGCCGATCTGGTGTCGGCGCTCATCGGCTTTCAGAAGATCGGCCGTCCGTTCGGTGAAACCAACGGCACCGTCATCGGCCTGTTTCGCGTGACGTCCGGGTCCGACGCCAAGGACCCCGAACGGGTGACGGCGAGGATCGTCGAGCGCGATGCGGCAGGACGCACCGGCACGTCGATTCTGTCGTTGCCCGATCGCGACTACTACGTGAAGGACGACGCCAGCTCACGCGCGACTCGCGATGCGTTCATCGCGCACGTCGCTCGTCTGCTCGAACTGGCGGGGTCGTCGCACGCGGATGCCGACCGCGATGCGCGGACGGTGCTGACCTTTGAAACCGCAGTCGCGCGTTCGGTGCTGACGATTGCGCAGAAGCGCGACCCCGACAGCGTCTATCATCCGATGCCGCTCGCTGAACTGCGGGCGCTTGCGCCCGCCTTCGATTGGGGGCAGCTGCTGAAGGAGCTGGGTATTCCGGAGTCGGCGATCGTCAACGTCGCGGAACCGGAGTTGTTGAAGCGCGCGAACGAACAGCTCGAGACGGTGCCGATCGAGGTGTGGAAGTCGTGGCTGCGATGGCGCGTGCTGAAGCTCGCCGCGCCCTACCTCGCACGCTCCTTCGCCGACGAAGACTTCCGCTTTCAAGAAGGAGTACTCAATGGTGTCAACGAGGCGGTGCCTCGTTGGGAAACCTGCGTCAACATCGTCGATCGAGATCTGACCGATGCGCTTGGCCAGGCGTACGTCGAGAAGTTCTTCCCGGCCTCGGCCAAAGCACGAATGACGACGCTGGTCGAGAACCTGCGCGAGGCCTTGCGCGAAGAGCTGACGTCATCGTCGTGGATGCAGCCGGCGACCAGGCAGCATGCCCTCGATAAATTGAACGCGCTGCGCGTCGAGATCGGCTACCCGTCGAAGTGGCTTGGTTACCCGGATGTGCCGATCGCGCGAACGCTCTACTTCGAGAACGTTCGAGCGGCGTGGACTGCAGGGCAGCGACGTGAGATGGAGCGCGTCGGCAAACCACTCGATCGCACGAGATGGGGAATGAGCCCGCCGACGGTGAACGCCTACTCGAGTGCGAATCTCACGACCGTCGTGTTTCCGGCCGGGATCCTGCAGCCGCCGTTCTTCGATCCCGACGTCGATGATGCCGCCAACTACGGCGCGATCGGCGCGGTGATCGGTCACGAGATCGGCCATCAATTCGACGATGGCGGATCGAACTACGACGCGAAGGGCCAGTTGAACAACTGGTGGACCGAGCAGGATCGGCAGACGTTCGAGCATCGCACGTCATGCGTGGTCGATCAGTTCGACACGCTCGACGCCGGCGGAGGACTGCATCACAACGGCAAGCAGGTGCTCGGCGAGGCGCTCGGACCTGGGCGGTCTGAAGATCGCGTACAAGGCGTATCGCCGAACGCTGCGCGGGAAGCCCGAACCGCGCCCGATCGATGGATTCACTGCTGATCAGCGCTTCTTCATCGCGTTCGCGCGCATCTGGGGCACGGAGATGCGTGAGGAAGCCAGGCGCCTGCAGATCAACACCAACAATCATCCGATCGCGCGCTTCCGCGCCATCGGCACGCTGCAGAACATGCCGGAGTTCCATCGCGCGTTCGGATGCAAGGACGGCGACGCGATGGTGCGACCGGTTGGTCAGCAGTGCAGCCTGTGGTGACCGAGCAGTAGTCGAAGAACTCCCACCTGTCGCGATGCGCGTCCCTTGCACAGCGGGTAGCCCACGCCGCCTGCATCAGTCGTGTGTGGAGCGGCGGCATTCCACACACAATCGACTCAGCGACTGCCTCTGCCGGGCCCGTCACATGAACTACATCCGTCGCAACATCCGTGAGTTCATGTGTGTCGGCTGGCAGCCGCGTGAGCAAGGCCGACACAAGCGCGACTCTGTGAGGCAGGGAGCCGGAACACGTTCGTCGCGATTCATCGCATCGACTTCCGCGCATCGCGTTCGAGTTGCTGCGAGGCAGCTCGGACGTTTTGTGCCGCGCAACAGATCGGCATCGAGGCAGACCATAGTCGATGCAGGAGCGGCAGGGTAGAAGCGACGGACGCGTTCCCGGCCGCAGCGTCCGCGGCAGCCGGCCAACAGACATGAACTCACGGTCTACGCGACGGGTTGGGATTCATGTCGAGACGTATCTCGCTTGAAAGGATCGCCCTCTGTACTTCGAGAACGTTCGAGCGGCACCGTTCAACACGCATGAACTCTTGCTGCGCGACGAGTCGAGTTTCTGTGTCTTGGCGGAGCGTCACGTGGTGGCTGGGCCGCCTGAAGGCGGCCCCTACGCATGCGCACACATCGGGTTTGTCACATCGGGATATGCTCGCTCGTCTCACTTGATATGGAACGCGATACACAGCGTAAGGTCCTCGTGGCCGTCGTACTCCTCCATCTCATCGTCAGCATCGCGCACGGTTCAGCCCATGCCAGGGCCGGCGTCGATCTGAGCGGCCCGTCGCTTGCCTTCGTGCTGCTGGTCGTTTTCGCGGGGCCGTTGATCGGGCTCGCGTGGATGTGGAAGAACCCCATCGCTGGCGCGCGCGTCATTGGCATCACGATGGCCGCGTCACTGGTATTCGGCCTGGTCAATCACTTCATCATTCCTGGTGGCGACCGTGTCGACCATGTGGTCGCGCACTCGAGGGCATTGTTCGGGTGGACGGCCGCGATGCTCGTCATCACGGAAGCAGCGGGAACGGTGCTCGGGCTGGAATACGGTTGGCCAGGCCGCATCCGCCCGCGACGTGAGCTGCGAAGAGTTTCGTAGAGAGCAGGCCTGACTGGCCGGTCCGAAAGGACCGGCCCTACGTACTCGTGCCGGTGATCGCATCGGTCGCGGCTGCGCTCGCGAGGCGGTCGAGCAGTTGTGCAAACAGCGGATCGCCGCGGAAGCCGTCCCACTTCGGGTCGACGGGCAAGTAGATCAGATGAACGTCGCGCTCGGCGAACGCCTGGTCGAGCCAATGGTAGGCGGACGCGCGATCGTCGAGCCCGGCGTGGATCAACGCGAACGCGTAGGGCGATACGTATCTTTCCTCGGCGCGCCTCTCCAGCGCAGCCAGGATCTCGAGCGCGTCGCCGCGACGACCGAGTGTGGCCAATGCGTAGCCGCGCGTGGAGATCGGCTTGGTGTTTCCGCGCGACAGCCGAGTCGCTTCTTCCAGGGCTTCGAGCGCCTGTGCGCTTCGCCCAAGCTGCAATAACGACTGAGCGAGCTGAAGGTGCGCGATCCAGAAGTCGGGCTCGACGCCAAGCGCCTCGCGGGCGTGACTCACGCCGCCCTCGAAATCGCGCGCCTGAAACGCGAGCTGCGACGACATCGCATGGGTCATCGCGTTGAACGGATCGAGCTCGCGCGAGCGTGGCGTCAGCGCGAGCGCGTCCTGGTGCCGCCCCTGCTGCGACAGCGTGTGCGCCAGCATCCAGTAACCCTGCCCGTAGCTGGGATCGAGCGCAACGGCACGTCGACAATTGCCCTCCGCCGCCGGCCAATCCCAGTCGAACACAAATTGCACGAACGCGGCGGACGTGCACGCTTCGGGAACCACATCACTGGTGCGCAGCGCGCGATACGCCGCGCGTCGCGCCTGCCCGGCAACATCGCCGGGACGTGCGTCGCTGTTGAACGGCCGCGATGAAATCGCGTCGGCGATCCCGGCCCACACCAGCGCGTAGTCGGGATCCAGCGTCGTCGCCCGCTCGTAGCATTCGAGGGCACGCGACACGGTCGCCGGCGTCATCTGGTTCCAGTAATACCGCCCTCGCAGATACGCATCGTACGCGTCGGGATTCTGCGTCTGACGACGGGCGATCGTGGTCGTGCGCTCGGGCGAGAGCCGCAGCTGGATCTGACGGGCGATGTCGCGACCGAGCTCCGCCTGGAGGCCGAGCAGATTCTTCGACTTGCGATCGTAAGTGTCGGTCCACACCTGCACCTGATCGCGCACGCGGATGAGCGTCGCGGTCACGCGGTGCTGTCCATCGCTGCCACGGATCGAGCCCTCGAGCAGATAGTCGGCGCCGAGTTCGCGACCGATCTCGGCGATCGACTTCGTCGTCGCGCGATAGATCATGCTGGACGTCCGCCCGATGACTCGCAGGCGTTCGGGATCGAGACGACCGAGGCTGGCGATAGTTTCCTCCGTGAGACCGTCGGCGATGTAATCGTCCTCCGAGCTCGCGCGCAGGTTGCGAAACGGCAGCACGCAGAGGACGGCCCCGGCCACCGGTTGTTCGACCGCCGCGATGAACTTGTATCCCTTGCCCGGCACGGTCTGGATGAACTGCGAGTCGCCGGCGGAATCACGGAGCGCGCGTCGAATCTTCCGCACGACGGTGTTGACGCTGGTGTCGACGTCGATGAAGACGTCGCGTCCCCAGAGCCGATTCACGATCTCGTCCCGGGTGATCAGCTCACCGCGCCGTTCGACGAGCCAGATGAGCAGCTCCATCGGCCGCCGCTCCAGACGGACGGAGCGGTCCTTCCACCGCAGTTCGTACCCGGCCACATCCAGCAGGAACTCGCCGATTCGATAGACCCGACGATGACCGTCCATGTCGACTCCCGACATCCTAGCGCGCTCAACGACTTGCGGGGTCAGCAGATCTTCAGATCATCTTCAGACCCGCTCCATCGCTCGCGCTCCGGCGCCCCGCGACAATCGCCGTATGACACACGGCAACAACCACACGATGAAGCGTCATCCCTCATGCGTTGTGCTGCTCATGTGCGCTGTCGGCCTGCTCACACCGTCGGCGGTGGCGGCACAGGAGCATGAGACGCCGACCACGAGCGGGTTCGCGGTGGGCGGACATGTCACCGTGGCGACCGCAGGCGCGGCCACAACCACGGTGAACGGCCAGTCGATCACTCCTGCTCGCGTGAGCGGGTTGGGCGGCGGCCTCGTCGTCAGCTATGGGCTCACCGACCGGCTGACGGTGTATCTGAACGGCGACGGGCGAGAGAGCGCGAGCGATCTCCATCTCAGCCACGCCGATCTCGGCCTCCAGTACTTCTTCTCGAGCGGACGACGACTGCGCCCGCACGTCGACCTGGCGTTCGCGGGTCTGCGGGCGGAATTCGCATCGGAGCCCGAGACGCTCGATGCGCGCGGCAGCGCGTGGTCGTTTGGAGGAGGAGCGCTCTACTTCCTGCATCCGCGGCTCGCGCTCGACGCGACGGTTCTCCAAACCGCGGGCGGACTCGATCAGTTCAAGAACGGCGATCGCGTCAGTGGAGCCGGCGAGGTCGACGTGAACTCGACCCGGTTCAACATCGGCGTTCGCTGGTACCCGGGCAAGTGACGATGACTCATGACGCGCTTGCTACCGGCTTACAGTCTGCGCTCGCTGTGAGGGCTCCCTTCGGCGCGTTTCTAGTGCCTTCGCCGATCGCGTCGCCTTTAGGGGTTACCGCCATTCCACACGCAACCGACACAGCGACTGTCTCTGATCGGTTCACATGAACTCACGGTTGTCACGGACTGAACAGTACTAGGAACAAGCCATGATCAGATCGCGCACGGTTCGAACATTGACCTGGGTGGCAATGGGACTCGCATCAGTCGCGGTGGCCGTCGCGATCTATGTCGCCAGAACGTGGAATCGCACATGGGACGCGCCGCTGCCCGATGTGCAGGCGTCCACCGATCCCGAAATCATCAAGCGGGGCGAGTATCTGGTGTTCGGTCCCGCGCACTGCGTCGAGTGTCACACCGCCTCGTCGGAGGCGTTCGAGCAGTATGTCGAGACCAAGGTGCGTCCCGCACTCGTGGGCGGCATGCCGTTCTCGGCGCAGCCGCTCGGCACCGTGTACTCGAAGAACTTGACGCCCGACGACGACACCGGCATCGGTCGATACTCCGACGGCCGGGTGGCGCGCGTGCTTCGCTATTCGGTGCTGCCCGACGGTCGCGCATCGGTGCGACCGCTCATGCAGTACGCAGAGATGAGCGACCAGGATCTGACGGCGATCGTGTCGTTTCTGCGAGCCCAGCCGCCGATCCGGCACGAGGTTCCCGACAATCGCTGGTCCCTCATCGGGAAGATCGTGAAGAGCCTGTCGCCTGCGTTCAAGCCTCGTGTGAACGTGCACGCGCCTGCCGTCGCTCCGCCCGCGGCCCCGACACGGGCGCGCGGCGAGTATCTGGCTCGCTCAGTGGGCAACTGCGGCGGCTGCCACTCGCCGCTCAATCAGATGACATTGCGATCGAGCGGACCCGAGTTTTCGGGAGGTGCCCCTATCGAACCGCGTCAGCTGCCCGGGGTCGATCGCACGCGCTGGTTTCAGCCGCCCAACCTGACCCCGCGTGACGGCAGTGCCACGACGCGCTTTCCCGACCGTGAGACGTTCGTGGCCCGCTTCCAGAGAGGCGGACGCAAATACCCGGAATCCCCAATGCCATGGGATTGCTTCGGGAGGATGACGGCCGAGGATCTCGGCGCGCTCTATGAATTCTTCATGTCGCTGCCGTCCACTGGGCCTGAGTCTCCATCCGATCCGACGGTCGAGCATTCCGGATGAGAAAGCCGGGGGTCTTCTGCCGGCTGAGGCTCGAGTGTCACGTTCCGGCAGCGCCAGTCGTCTCACAGTACAGAGGGTCAGGGTCTCGCTGAGCACATCTTTTTGAGACGCTCAGCGCCTCACGGAGTGCACTTATGAATGTCTTCGTAGCTGGAGGCACGGGCGCGATCGGCGCACCATTGGTTCGCGCACTCGTCACGGGCGGGCATCGCGTCGTCGCCACCACACGCTCTTCCGACAAACAGGCAATGATTCGCGGGCTCGGCGCCACGCCCGTCGTCGTCGATGCGCTCGATGCCGGGGCGCTCGAAAGAGCGGTGCGTGAGGCGGCGCCGACGCACGTCATTCACGAGCTGACGGCGCTGCCGAAGACAGGGCCGCGCAAAGCGAGCGATCTCGAGCCGACCAACCGCTTGCGGGAAGAGGGGATGCGCAACCTGATGAAGGCGGCAATCGCTGTGCGGGCGAAGCGGATCATCGCCGGGTCGTTTGCGATGATGGGCGGGGCCTCGTCGATGGAGGGCGCCGACCCGAGCCTCGATCGAGCGGTCGCTGCTGTGCGCTCGATGGAGTCGCAGGTCCTCGATGCCGCGCGCAGCGGGGCGATCGAAGGCATCGTCCTGCGCTATGGATTGTTCTATGGACCCGGCAATCCGGCGACCGAAGAGATGATCGCGCTCGTTCGCAAGCGATGGCTTCCACGCATCCGCGACGATCAGGGCGAGCTCCCGTATATTCACATCGACGACGCGGTTGCAGCGACGGTCCTGGCGCTGGACCATGGCGTATCCGGCGGCTCGTACGACATCGTCGACGATCACCCCTCGAGTTTCAGCGAGATGGTGACGGGCCTGGCCGATGCCGCCGGTGCGCGCGCGCCGTTGACGGTGCCGCCATGGCTCGTCCGGCTCGCGGCTCCATACATGGCGAAGGTGCTCTCGATGCGAGTGCCGTTGTCGAACGCGAAGGCACGGCAGGAGCTCGGATGGGCGCCGATGTATCCGACGTATCGTGAAGGATTGCGGCAGACGATCGCTCAAGCCGCGTAGTGCAGGCCGCAGTCGTGGTCAGCATGATTGGTGACTCAGGGACGACGCGATCATCGAAGCAGTGGGGCTCACGGGTCCTGTCGCCGGGTCTCCCCGCTCGTCCTCGGCGCCAAGTGATCTGTCACGGTGACGAAAGCAGGATCACGGAGCAGGCGCCTGCGCGGCGAGCGGGGATGCCCCTCCCGGCGCCACCCGTTCGCAGATGCAACGAGCTCCCGTACGCGTCGTTTCATGTTGGTCGGAGCTCAGTTGGGTGTGGGACGGCGGTAAGCCCTAAAGGCGGCGCGATCAGCGAAGAAAGTAAAAACGCGCCGAAGGGAGCCCACACGGCGATGTCCTCGCAATTTACGGGCGTTCCACACCCAACTAAGTTCCGACGCGAGAACGTCGAGAAGCGAGTAGCTGAAGATGGACATCAACGAATTCGAGAAGCATCGCTCGCATCTGTTTTCAGTGGCGTATCGGATGCTCGGCAGCGCGTCCGAGGCGGAAGATGTCGTGCAGGATGCGTGGCTGCGATCGTCGGCTGCGGCAAAGGCCGACGTGCGCTCGCCTCGCGCGTATCTGATGACGGTGGTGACGCGGCTCGCGCTCGATCGTCTCAAGTCGGCGCGCGTGACGCGGGAACAGTACGTCGGACCGTGGCTGCCGGAGCCGGTGCTCACCGACAGCCGCCCCGAGCCCGAGGAGTCGGTCGCGCTCGCGGAATCGCTGACGCTCGCGTTCATGGTGCTGCTCGATACGCTCTCACCGGAGGAGCGCGCGGTGTTCGTGCTGCGCGAAGTGCTCGAGTACTCCTACGCCGAGATCGCAGAGGTGCTCAAGATCACCGAAGCGAACTGCCGTCAGATGTTTCATCGCGCAAAAGAGCGGCTGCGATCGGGGCATCCGCATTCCGAGCGCTCGCGCGAGCAGAAGCGTGAGCTCGCCGCGCGCTTCGTCGATGCGCTGCGCGCAGGCGACAGCGTGGCGCTTACGCGCGTGCTCGCCGAGGACGTCGGCTTCTGGGGCGACGGCGGTGGCCGTGTGCCGGCAGCGCGGCGGCCGATCCTCGGACGCGATGCGGTGGTCAACCTCCTGCTCGGGCTCCGGCGGACGGCCGAAGCGAACGGCTACCCGCTCGAGAAGATCAGGGTCGACGTCGTCGAGGTCAACTACGAGCCAGCGATGCTCGTGTGTGTGGAGGGTCGCGTCGATTCCGTTTACGTCTGCTCGATCGTCGACGATGCCATTGCCGCGATTCGGGTGGTACGCAATCCGGACAAGTTGGTGTATCTGGCGCACCAGCTGAATACCGAGCCGTTTGGACCCGCGACCCGCATGCAGTAACCACGTGGCAGGATCGTCGTGGCCCACGTCTTGATAGGGGAGACGTCATGGAATCCAATGCAAGGCTGCGACAGGGACATCGGCTGCTCCAGCTGGGCGTGGCACTCCTGGTGTTTGCGGCGCTCGAGGGCATCGTGATCCCCTCGCTTCCGCTGCCGCGCCTCGGGTTGTCCGTGCACACCCTCAGCGCCATTCAAGCGCTTCTGTTTCTCGCGTTCGGGCTCGTATGGCCCCGGCTCGTGCTGGGTAAGGCTGCATCCCTCGTCGCGTGGTGGACATACGTCTACTCGGCGTTTGCGACGCTGGCCGCGTATGTGATGGCCGCGATGTGGGGAGCAGGCGGGTCGACGATACCACTCGCGTCGGGAGGCGCGCTCGGGAGTCGCGCTCAGGAGATGGCGATTCAGATCGTCCTGTTCTCAGCGGCGCCGACGTTCCTGATCGCCATGGCGCTGGTCATTCGTGGTCTTCGAATGCCGGGGGAGGCCGCGATGAGCGTGCATCAGCATTCGATGGCACCTTCGTCGCGTTGAACTCGTCACAAGATAACGAGACGACCACGGGGCGCGTCAAGAACGTTGGCATCGGGTGGCTCGCGATCAACATCGCCGTCATGGCGGGGGCGTTCGCCGTTGCGTTGTTCCTGCCGGCGGGGACGTTCGCGTGGCCCGCGGGCTGGGCATTCTTTGGACTGTTTTTTGGATTCACGGTGGCACTCAGCATCTGGCTGTTCCGGTTCAGTCCCGAGCTTCTCGCAGAACGGCTCACGGGCATCGGCAAGGCCGATCAGAAAGCCTGGGACAAAGTGTTGCTCGCTATCACCGCCGTGGCGTTCTTCGCGTGGCTCGCGGTGATGGGGATCGACGCAGTGAGATATCGCTGGTCGCATGTGCCGGCCGTCGTGCGAACACTCGGCGGGTGTCTCCTCGTGGCATCGTTCCCCATCTTCTTCTCGACTTTTCGCGAGAACCGTTTTCTGTCTCCAGCGGTTCGGATCCAGCAGGAACGGGCGCATCGCGTGGTCGACACAGGTCCGTATCGACGCGTGCGGCACCCGATGTATGGCGGGTTCGTGCTGTTTGCGCTCGGCACCGCGTTGATGCTGGGCTCGTGGTACGGGACGATCGGAGCGTTGTGCCTCATCGGACTCGTCGCCCGGCGCGCGGTGCTCGAGGAGCGCGCTCTTCAAAGGGAACTCGAGGGCTACGACGCGTACATGCGGCGCGTACGGTATCGCCTGGTTCCGCATGTCTGGTAGCGAGGTCATATGATTCGCGAAATTGTCAGAGAAGCTGAGAGAAAGACGGCGATGAGTCCGTGGCCCATCCGGTCGCCGAGGAATCCGTTGACCGTCGATCCGCTCGCGGTCGGGCGCGTCTCGCTCGCCAGGGACACCGAGGTGCGCGAAGACGAGGTGTTGACGCTGGACGGAGCGGCTTCGCTGTTGAAGCTGTCGGCAGATGCAGTGCTCGCTCGCGTGCAGCAGGGCGATCTCCCGGCCCGTCGCTTCGGTGACGAGTGGCGGTTCTCGAAGCTCGCGGTGCTCGAGTGGCTGGCCGATGGCGAGCGCCGGACCCGCCAGCTCGCTCGCCAGGACCCTGACTAATCTCTCAGAATGGATCCAGAGATGCCTGCCGATATCTTTGCACTGGATGAGGCGTACACCGCGATCGAGCGTGACGCGCGTGCGCTCGCTGCCGGTCTGACCGACGCGTGTGCCGAATGGCGCGCCGAGCCATCGTCATGGAGCGTGGCCGAATGCCTCGATCACCTGGCCACGGCGAATCGCGTCTACCTGACGGCGATGGGCCCTGCGGCCGAGGCGGCGGTTGCACGCGGACAGCGGAGGCGCAGTCCGGCGGTGCCGGGTCTTCTGGGCGGGTGGTTCGTCCGATCACTGGAGCCGCCGGTGAAGCCGCGCTTCAAGAGGAAAGCGCCGACGAAAATCCGGCCGCGATCGTCGCCGTCGTTTCCTGATGCGATGGCGGCGTTCCTCAAATCGCAGGAGGAGGTCCGCCGCTTTCTCCGGGCGTACGAGGACTTCGACCTCGCCGCCGTGCAGTTTCCGAATCCGTTCATCCCCGGCTTGCGGTTCAGCCTAGCGACAGGATTGCACGTGATTGCGGCGCATGATCGCCGGCACCTGTGGCAGGCGTGGCGGGTTCGTTACGCTGCCGAACGCGCGGTTGCGGCCTGAAACACGCACGGCATGGTCCGGCTAGAGCCGGACATTACTTACAACTCGATGGGCCGCTTGCCGGCTTCGCGCATAGCGCTTCGGTGGCCAGGGAAGGCTGCCGCTACGTTCACCCTGGAAAATTCCGCTCACTGAGTACAATCGAGTGGATGACTCTTCACACTCGAGCCCGATTTGCCCTTCTCGGCGCGGCGATGGTCGCCGCGCTGGGGTTTGTCAGCGCGCAGCAGCCGACACCACCGCCAATACCACCAGCGGTGCGCGCCGCGACGCTCGGCCAGGTCGTGCCGGTGGATCCGCTGATCACCGTCGGCACGCTGCCCAACGGGTTCCGCTATTACCTCCGGGAGAACCACCTGCCGCAGGGGCGCGCCGAGCTTCGGCTCGCGGTCAAGGCCGGCTCGGTGCTCGAAGACGAGGATCAGCGCGGCCTCGCGCACTTCGTCGAGCACATGGCCTTCAACGGCACCAAGAATTTTCCTGCGCAGGCCATCCCGACCTTCATGCAGTCGCTCGGTGTGCGGTTCGGCGCGCACGTCAACGCCCACACGGCGTTCGACGAAACGATTTACGAGCTGCAGATCCCGACCGACAACCCCGCGGTGATCGATCGCTCGCTCCTCATCTTCGAGGACTTCGCCCACAACGTCCTGTTCGAGCCGCGCGAAGTCGACAAGGAGCGCGGCGTCATCCTCGAGGAGTGGCGGCTCGGCCTCGGCGCCGACGAGCGGATCCATGACGCGGAGTTCCCGCTGATGCTCAAGGGCTCGCGCTACGCCGAGCGCATGCCGATCGGCAAGCCCGACATCATCCGCAACGTCACCGTCGATCGGCTCAGGCAGTTCTACACCGACTGGTATCGTCCGGACCTGATGGCGGTGGTCGTGGTCGGCGATTTCAAGAAGGCGGACATCGAGCCGCTGATCAAGGCGCATTTCGGTTCGCTTCCTCCTGCGGCGAAGCCGCGGCCGCGGCCGGCATTCACCGTCCCCGATCTGCAAGGCACGTCGTACTCGGTGATCACCGATCCGGAAGCCGATGACACACGGATCAGCGTGACGAGTGCGATGAAAGCGCGAGAGCAGATGTCGATCGGCTCGTACCGTCAGCACATGGTCGAGCAGCTGTTCGGGGCGATGCTGTCGGTGCGCCTCGACGAGCTCGCACAGGGGGCGAACGCGCCGTTTCTCCGGGCGCAGACCGGTCGGGAACTGCTCGTGACAGGGGTCGAAGTGACGAGCCTCGATGCGCTCGTCGCCAAGGGCGGCGTCGAACGCGGCCTGACCGCGCTCTTCACCGAGCTGGCGCGCGTCGCGCGCTTTGGATTCACCCAGCCGGAGTTGAACCGCATGAAGCTCAATCTCGAGCGCGGTCTCGAGCGCGCGGTGATCGAGAAGGACAAGAGCCCGTCGGATCCGCTGGCCGACGAGTTCGTGCGCAATTTCATCGAGGAGGAACCGATCCCCGGCATCGTGTACGAGTACGGGTTGAACCAGCGCTTCCTGCCCGAGATCACGCTCGCCGAGGTGAACAAGCTGGCGAAAGACTGGATGGCCGATCACAATCGTCTGGTCGCGATCTCCGCGCCGGCCAACGACAAGCCGACGCTTCCCGATGAAGTGAAGCTCGCGAGCGTCATCAGCGGCGCCAATGCCGATAAGCTCACCGCCTACGTCGACACGGTGAGCAACAAGCCGCTGCTGGCCCGCGCGCCCACGGCCGGAGCGGTCGCCAACTCCGCGACGAAAGAGGGCCTTGGCATCACCGAGTGGACGCTTTCCAATGGCGTGCACGTCGTGCTGAAGCCGACGACGTTCCGGCAGGACGAGATCATGTTTCGAGCCGTCAGCCCTGGCGGGCTGTCGCTGGCGAGTGACGCCGACTTCGTTTCCGCAGAGACCGCCGATGCCGTGATCGCGCAGGGCGGCCTCGGCTCCTTCAGCCGCATCGATCTCGACAAGGTGCTCGCGGGCACGACCGCGTCGGTGCGAGCGGACATCGCGTCCACCGAAGAAGGGCTCGCCGGCGGTGCGGCACGCAAAGATCTCGAGACGATGTTCCAGCTGATCTACCTGACCTTCACCGCGCCGCGAGCCGATCCCGTCGCGTTCGGCGTGTTGACGGATCAATTGAAGGTGACGCTGGCCAACCGGCTGGCGCAGCCCGACGTGCAGTTCTCGCAGGCGCTCGATGCCGCCCTGACGCAGAACCATCCGCGGGCGCAGCCGCTGACGCCGGCCTCGGTCAGCCGGATGAATCTGGACAAGTCGCTCGCCTTCTACAAGGACCGCTTCGCCGATGCGAGCGACTTCACGTTCGTCTTCGTCGGCAGCTTCGATCTCGCGACGATCAAGCCGCTGGTCGAGAAATATCTGGGCAGCCTGCCGTCGCTGCGCCGGCAGGAGACGGTGAAGGACGTCGGGATCCGTCCGCCAGCGGGCGTCGTCGAAAAGCAGGTGAAGAGCGGCATCGCTCCGCGCAGCCAGGTCAGCATCGCGTTCACGGGTCAGTTCCAGAACGACGAACAGCATCGCGTGATCGCGTCGGCGATGGCGGATACGCTTGCCGGCAACCTGCAGCGAACGCTGCGCGAGGATCTGGGCGGCACCTACGGCGTCAGCGTGGTGCCACGCTTCGCGAAGCGTCCCTCGGGCGAGTATCGCATCACCATCACGTTCGCATGCGACCCGACGCGCACCGAGAGCCTCGTGAAGACGGCGTTCCAGGTCATCGACGACTACAAGGTCCGCGGCCCCGGTCTCGGACAGGTCGCCGACACGCGCGCCACCCTGGTTCGTGATCTCGAAACGAACATGATGACCAACGACTATCTGCTCAATCGGCTCCTGTTCAAGTACGAGTACGGCGAGGATGTGAAGGAAGTGTTCGACATGCGTCCGTTCTACGACGAGATCACCACCATGTCGCTGCGCGAGGCGGCGCGGCAGTATCTCAACACGAACCGCTACGTGGAGGTTACGCTCGTTCCGGAGAAGTGAGCTTGCCCGCTTGGGTTCGAGATCGGCGACGGGGCTCACGGGTCCTTCGCTCAGGCGGACTGCGTCTGCATGATCGCTGAGTTCAGAAAGTGATTGCCGTCGACTCCGCATCCACGAGTTCATGTGTGTTGGCCGGCAGCCGCGGACGCTGCGCCCGGGAACGCGTCCGCCGCTCGTGCCCTTCCGCTCCCGCGTCGACTAGGAGTCGACTCGTCGCTGATCTGTTACGCGGCTCAAAACGTTCGAGCTGTCTCATGGCAACTCGAACGCGATAGGCGGAAGTCGACGCGATGAATCGCGTCGAACGCATTCCTGCTTCCTGTTTCGCCGAGTCGCACCGTGTCGGCCTTGCTCACGCGGCTGACGTCCAACACACATGAACCGTGGAAGTACCGGCGACAGAGGACCATCATTCTCAACTCTCGACTTCTCGACTGTCGTGGGGCGCGCTGCAAACAAGGGGACGATGCTCATTTGGGTTGCGAGGCTGGTTGCATCGCCGAACGGGTGGCGCCGGGAGGGCCCCCCCCGCCCGCCGCGCAGGCGCCTACTCCGTGATCCGTCTTTTGTACCCGTGACAGTTCCTTTGGCGCCGAGGACGTGTGGGGAGACCCGGCGACAGGACCCGAGAGCCCAGGTGCTCATCGCGAACCCAAATGAGCTCGTGCCTCGCTGACATTGACGATGGTGACCGCCCGCCATGTCGAACTGGGTCGAGAGGCTCGAGTCGAACGCAAAGATCCGAAGCTGCCGTGACACCGGCTCTCGGACCAGGTCGTTGCCCATCTCATACTCCTCTCGGGTATGGAAATCCAGACGGTGGTGATGCCGCCGCGGCAACGTGTGTCCGCATTGCCGCATCGCACACGGCATAGCCCCAGTTGATCAATCTCTCCTGCACCTCGTCCTCGAGCCGCTTCAGCCGCGTTTTCGTCTCGGCGAGTTCAGTCGTGCGATCGAACGGACACGGCAGCGGGTTGGCGAGCCCGTAGTCTGCAACGTTCGTGCGGATTCCCCAGTAAGTACCCTTGCGTTCACCGCGCGTGAACGATCCGATGACCTGCCGCGCGCGCAGGCTGCGAACCTGGTTGTCGATGATGTCGTTGATCCGGATCGCGTGTCGCGCCCAGTCGCTCTTGGGTTCCGCTTCCGCCGCCATCCTGCCGCCGCCGTTGCTCACGAGGATGGTGTCGTATTTCTTCCACGCTGTTTCGAGTCCGAGATTGTCGTAGACGCCGCCGTCGGTGAGCACGACGTTCGTGAGGTACGGGTCTCGATGCAGGTCCTCGTGAGGGAGGCCGCTTGCTGTCCATTGGCTCTCCTCGAACGCGATCCGCAGCGGCGACAGGACGGGCGGAAACGCCGAGGACGCGGCGACCGCAACCGCGATCTCCACGGTTGGATGCTCGATCAGCCCAACGCGATAGTCGGCGATGTACGGTCTGGAGAATCGAAACAGCGCGCCGCTCTGCACGTTCGTGGCGTTGATCACGAACCTCGGCTCCGGTGGCAGATCCTGCAACGTGGCGCGGTCGAACAGATGCTGGCGATAGGCGTCGGTGACCTTGTCGGCAATCGATCCTGGAGTGAATATGCCCTCGATGATCGCGGCCCCGTCAATCGTGCGGCCGGCCAGCCCCCGAATCGGCTCGACGATCGCCGCGACGAAGTTGACCGGAACCCCCGATGCATCGAAGCCGAGCGTCTTCCATCGGTGACCGAGCACGGCAGCGGTGATCGACCCGCCCGACACCGACGACACACGCGCGAGCTTCGGCAGGTAGCCGAGCTCGCCCAGGCGCCAGAGCGCGCCCAGATGAAAGAGCATCGCGCGGTAACCGCCTCCCGACAGACACAACGCGATGCCAGGCTGCGGCCGATTCGGATCGTCGTGAGGAGAGCCGGTGTCGAGGACCTCGACCGGAGCGGACAGGTGGTCGTTCAACGCATCGCCTCGCTGGAAGAACGCAGGGGGCCCCGGCGCCAGTTCAGATGTGGATTCGCGATTACACCACAGAAGGTGAACGGTGCGGCCGACGGACGGCGAACGCTCGGCACAGAGTTGCGCGGGTGTCTGACATCAGCCGCTCGCTTCGGTAAACTTCAGAGGTTCCCATGATCGCCGCACCGCTGCACGACGGGCCGGTCGTGCTCTTCGATGGCACGTGCCGCTTCTGCGATCGCACGGTGCAGTTCGTGCTCGACCACGAGCGCGATCACGTCCTGCGGTTTGCGCCGATTCAGAGCGACGCGATGAAGACGTTCCTCCGGCATGCCCTCGGCGACTCGCGGGCTCTCGAGTTGCAGCGCGATGTCGCCGGCGACGGCCGCGATCCGGACACGCTCGTCGTCGTCGACGGCGAGCGGGTCTTTACCTATTCAGGTGCGGCGCTCCGCATCGCGCGACATTTGAAAGCGCCATGGAGTTGGGTTGGCGTCCTTGCGATCGTGCCGCGGGTCGTGCGTGACGCCGGCTACCGCTGGTTCGCGCGACACCGCTATCGCTGGTTCGGCCGGATGGACGCGTGCCGCGTGCCGTCGGCTGACGTCCGCTCGCGGTTTCTGTAGCAGATGTCTGTAGCAGAAGCGAGAGGCCGAGCGCCGACGCGACTCCAGCGATGTGAAAGCGCGTCAGGTGGCGTACGCAATTTTGACTTTGAGGCGTGCGTCGCCAAGAAAGATCTCGTCGCCCGACTGCAGACGGATGCCTCGCGACCCGGTGGGCACGGCAATCGTCGTTCCGCTGCGCACGATGGTGGTGCCCTGGGCACTGCGATCGTCTGAGATGCGGTAGTCGCCTGCGCGATCGTTGTAGTCGATGTGCGCGTGGCGGCGAGAGACGGTGTCGTTGGCGGAGCCGGGGCCCTCCTTGAACACGACGTGGTTGGTCCGGAGCAGACGATGCCGGTTGTCTCGCACCTCTTCACAGCGCCCGAGGTTGATCCGTCCCTGCAGCGTGAACGTGTAGGAAGGCTTGTCCGTGGAGCCGCTCGTGCCGCTCGTGATTGTCAGCCTGATCCCGCGGGCCTGCGACGGCGCGGCCGCGGACGGATCGGCCGGCGCCTCGTTGCTGAAGTCGATGTGAAACTCGGGAGCCCTCCATCCTTCTTCGGACTGCGGGACGTACGCCACGCGCACGTGCAGCCGAGCGACCTCACATCCGGCTTGGCGCAGGCGAACCGCGATCTTCTCCTGCAACGATGGCGGGCCGTCGAGGACCGATGACAGCCGGGCTCGTGCGTCGCGTGTCGGCGCCACGACCGACAGTTTGATCCGGTTGAACGGGAAGACCCGCTTGCCACGGCCGGCGGGCTCGACCCGTTCGTCGACGGCTTCGAGGATGCCGTGCAGCACTTCGAGCGGGGTGCGCGGGCCGGACTTGGCCCACTGTTGCGCGGCACCCTCGAACGTTCGCGCGATCGTTGATTCAAGCCTGCGGGCTTTGCCGACAATGTCCATCAGAGTCCTGTCCGCGCACGCTGAAGCGTGCGCTCTACGAGTCCAGCAAGGAAACCGGACCTACGGTCGATCAACGAATCAATCCGCTCATCGCAGCGGCTGTGACGATCTCACCGGCAGCCGGTGCGGCGGCGCGGCCGCCGTACCCGGCATTCTCGATGATCACGGCAAACGCGATCCTCTTTTCGGCGCGATCGTACGGGGCGTAGCCGATGAACCACGCATGCGAAGGCGCGCCGTTCACTTCGGCGGTGCCGGTCTTGCCCGCGATGCGCCAGGGATGATTGCTGAGCGCGCTGCCGGTCCCGGTGAGCACGGCATCGCGAAGGTCGCGACCCAGCAACGCCGCGGCTTCGGGCTGCAGCAGCACCTTCGAGGCCGGCGGTTCAGCGGAACGTTCGACTCTCGTGTCGCGCAGCACACCGCCACTTGCGATCGCCGCTGCGACCCGCGCCATGCGAAGAGGCGTGGCGACGACATCGCCCTGGCCGTAGCCCGCATGCGGCAGCGTGGCGCGCACGCGCGCGAGCGAATCATCACGCGCGATCGAGATGCCGAGCAGATGCGCGGTGTCGAGCAGCGACTGCGGGCCGACGCGCACCGCGAGCTGCGCGAAGTAGGCGTTGCACGAATGCACGAGGCCGTCGTGCATGTCGATCGTGCCATGCGCATGCGTATCCAACTCATCGTCCCGGACGACGCCCCATCCCTCGATTCTCGCGCCGGCGCGTCGATCCGGCTGGAGCGAGCACATGAAAGTCGAGTGACTGAGCGATGCGTCCTGGCGCAGCGCCGCCGATGCGGTCACGAGCTTGAACGTGGATCCAGGAGGGTAGAGGCCGAAACGCGCGCGATCGAGGAGCGCGTCGGTGTCGTCGTCTTCCTCGGTGGCACGGCCGAGCCGGCCATGTTCGTTCAACGATGGCCGGCGAGTCTCGCCGTAGCCGGAGGCCAAGGCGGACGACCCTACGACTGTGGGATAGCTGGCGATTGCGAGCAGGTCACCAGTGTCAGGGTCGAGCACAACCGCTGCCGCGTGGCCGGTAGCGGAGCGCGCCGCATATTTCGAGATGATGCTCGCAACGCGCGTCTGGAGCGGCGCGTCGATCGTGAGTGTGACGTCGTGCGAGCCGGGCTTTTTGAAGGCGGCCGCGACGAACGCAGTGTCGTAGCGGTGACGCAGGAGCGGAACCAGCTCGCCGTAGTCGCGACGAACGGTGGCGAACGCGTGGCCCGACGCATCGGGCACCCGTATTGTCACCGCGTGATCGTCGAAGCCGCGGAGATGGTCCTGCTCGTCGCGCTCGACGTAGGCGGTGTTCGAGGCCGACCAGTTGCGCCGATCCCGCGCGTCGCCGAGCAGATGAAAGGCTGCAGCGCCAAGCGGGTAGCAGCGTTCGTCGCTCGAATTCACGCAGCCGGCGTTGTCGACGCCATTCGTCTTGTAGGCGTCGCGCGCGCGGCGCGCGACCGCCTGATCGCTGGTCGCAAGCGCCAGCCCTCGCCGGTCGAACACGCTTCCGCGCGGGATGGTCGCGAGCACGTCGAGTACGCGGGGGTTGTATTGGTAGCGGCGACCGCCGTCCGCCTGTATGCCGAGGTGCGGCTTGACGACGTACGCGTCGGCGTGTAGCACCTGCACGTTGAACAGAACCCCGACGATGGCAGCCGTGCCGACCGCGAGGGTTGCCACCAACCGGCGCACGCCGATCGCAAACGGGTTGGTGACAGACGGTGCCGGCGCATGACGCAGCTGACCCCGGATGGAGACCAGGATCCCCAGGGCAATGAAGTTGGCGATCATCGCCGAGCCGCCGAAGCTGAGGAACGGCGTCACGATGCCGGTGAGCGGGAGAAGGCCGAGGATGCCGGCTGCCATGATGAGCACGGGCAGCGTGAGGAAGAGTGTCACGACGACTGCGAGGAAGAACCCGTAGTCGTCGTTGGCCCGCTTGGCGGTGTTGAAGCCGCGCGCAGCGATCATGGCGAACAGCGTGAACACGGCGAGCAGGCCGGCAAATCCGATCTCTTCGCCGAGCGCCGCGAGCACGAGGTCGGTATGGCCGGCTGGAAGGTAGCGCGTATCACCGAGGCCGAGCCCGGTCCCGAACAGGCGGCCGGTCGACATGCCCCAGATCGCCTGCGCGATCTGATCTCCGCCACGCACCGCGTTGTCCCAGGACGAGTGCCACATCGCCACGCGTGCGGTGAGCGTCGACGAGATGTTCAGCGCGTAGCCGAGGTAGAAGCCCACGGCCAGCACCGCGAGCCCGGCCAGAGCCATGCCCACCCGGTTGCGGGCAATCGCGTACATCGCAAGGAAGACGCACGAGACGAAGAGGGCGGGACCGAGGTCTCGCTGCAGAAAGAAGAACAGCAGCGCGGTCGCGATGCCGACGAGCAGCGGCAGCAGGTAGTCGGCGCGTGGCAGATTGAGCCAGTCGGGCAGTCGAACGGAACGAACGCTGGTGCCGCGAACGTCGCGAAGCAATTCCCATCGGCGCGCGAAGTAGCCGGCCAGAAAGAGTCCGATCAACAAGCGGATCGCTTCAACCGGCTGCACCGGTCCGAGGTTCACTTTCGCGTTGCTCCCGGCCGGTCCGTTGCCGAAGACGATCAACGCCACCGAGAGCAGCAACGCGATCGCAAGCGGCAGGTAGCTGAGGCCGGCAAGCGACGACCTTCCCCAGTCGAGCGAGGACACCCACGC
The DNA here is from genome assembly GCA_036407095.1 of Vicinamibacterales bacterium. Classification (GTDB taxonomy): domain Bacteria; phylum Acidobacteriota; class Vicinamibacteria; order Vicinamibacterales; family UBA2999; genus Gp6-AA40. Next base: position 55,198 of record DASWZV010000173.1, read on the forward strand.
GAAGAGCAGGAATCCGATCGCGGCTCCTTGCGCGTACCGGACGAACAACAGCGTGTCGCGTAACGGATCCTGCCGGCTGACGAGCAGAGCGAAGCCCAGCGCCGTCAGCAGATACGCCGCGGAGAGGAGCAGATGGTCGCCGCGAACACCGCGGACCCACCAGAACAACGTGACGGCCCACACCGACACGAGGAGCACACCGCTCCACACGAGCACCTGCTGCCGGAACTTGCCGAGCGTGCGGACGACGAGCGAGGGCTTGAGCGCAGCGAGCTGGTCGGAGGTGAGGACCGGCATCGCGTCATCGAAGGTTGCGCGGCGCAACGCGCCGATGTTGGGAACGGGATCTCCGGCATCCTCTCGTGAGCGAACGAATCGATAGAGCTGTGCCGCCGCCCGGTGTCGATCGCCCGGGCTCGGAAAAATGGGCTCGAGCGCGGACTCGAGGGCGCCGGCATCGTTCAGTGCGTTGATATTGATCGGCGACGACGTCGTGACGGGTGCGCGAAGGCGGCCGCTGTATGCGAGCCCGATCGCGAGCGCGGCGACGAGCGACGTGACCGCCAGCAGGACGTGCCGGACGTCGAGCTGGCGGGCGAGCTCGGAGGCGCGCTGCGCGTCGCGCTCGAGGGCCGAGACGTAGGTCAACGCCATCGTGCCACCGTGTCAGACCGGACAGGTTCGAGAGGTCGCTCGCCCTGCGACGGCGCCGTCTCCGCTGGTGGACCGGCATCCGGAGATCCTCCGCCTTCAGCCGGCGTCAGTGAGAGCCCATCGAGGCGTTGCTGCGCCAGATCGTGCGCGCGCTGTGTCGCGCGAATGTTCATCGGCACGTTCGGCACGCTCGTGGCCTGCGCATACAAACCCAACGCGCGTTGATAGGCTTCGACTGCTCTGGTCAGGTAGTCGCTCTCCTGCGACATGCCGGACAGTTGATTCGCGCTCCGCATGAGGCTGTTCCCGCGCGTGCGATAGCCATCGGCCAGCTGCACCGTCTCGCGCTCGGTCGGCATGTATCCACGACGCCGTGCCTCGTTCAGCGCGTCAGCGCCGCGGTCGATGTCCTCGAGTCCGTAGATGAACGTACGCGCCAGACCGAGAAACGGATCGGGCCAGTCGCGGCGGATATCGGCGGCTTCGCGGAAAGACGCAACCGCTTCGGTGAGCTCACGCTGCGCCTCGGCGTCTTCATGCCGCCGCTTGTGCGCCTCGCCGTTGATGCGGTGGAGATGCCCGTCGCAATACCGGAAGTCGGCTCGAAGCACCCGGTCGCCGCCGCTCGCCTTGATGGCCCGCGCCAGCGCGTTGCGCGCCGACTGCCACTGCGCCTCCCGCACGGTGGGCAGGGCCATCCGGTAGTTGGCGATGATGCGTTCGGCGAGCGTCAGCGTGCGCTGCGTCAACGCGCGCTCGAGGCCGATCGTGCCCCAATGCAGAGAGCTGCGTTGCGCCAGCCGATCGTGCGCGGCCCAGAGATCGTCGAGTCGATCGAGCTCGCGCGTCGACACATCCGCGGTGAGACGTCTCGCATCAGCCGCGACCGAGAACTCGTTGGCCAGCGCCGCGAACACGACCAGGAGCAGAAGAACCAGCAGTCCACGAGCGACTTTTTGATCCAGTCGCAGACGTTGCAGCCCCTGCCTCGCCGCGGCCAATGGCCAGGCCGGGGCCGGTCTCGCAGAAGACTGAGGCGAAAGTGGACCGGCTTTCGCGGTAGCCATGGGCTTGAGCGTTTTGCGCGTGGCGTCGGGATCAACGGCAGGCAGTCGAGTTCGTCGCGTCGCTTCGGTGTCGGCCGGGGCAGAGGGATCGGCGCCTGTATTTCGTGACGGCCAGCCGAGTTCCTCGGCCTGCGTCGTCTTTCCGGACGTGAATCGCTCGAGATCCTCGCGCACGGCGCGCGCGCAGTCGTACCGGACCGCGGGGTTGGGACCGAGCAGCCGCGCGATGACGGCCTCGAGACCGAACGGGCAGCCCCCGGTCAAAGGCAGCGGCGGCACGCGTGCGCGGATGATTCGCTCGAGCCGCTGCGTGTCGGGCGCGTCGAACGGACGCGTGCCGCGAATCATCTCGTAGAGCATCACGCCGACGGCCCACAGATCGGAGAACTCGTTGACTTCAACGGTGTCGAGACGCTCGGGCGAGAGATACGGCATCGTCCCGAAGTCGTTCCGGGTGACCTTTCGACTGAGCGACAGCGCCTTCGCGATCCCGAAGTCGAGCACTTTCACGCTGCCGTTCGACGTGATCCGCACGTTGCGCGGCTTCAGGTCGCCATGGACCAACCGCATCGGTCGATCGCCGTCGTCCGGTGCGAAATGATGTGCGCGCTCGAGGCACGCGCACAACTCGCTGGCGATGGTGATCGAGCGTTCGACCGGGATTGGACCGCGCGCGATGACATCGGACAGGTTCTCGCCGTCGAGGTACTCCATCGCGACGAGGAAGTAGCCGGATTCGTCATCGCCATGTTCGAACACCGCCGGCACATGCGTGCTGACGCGACTGAACTGCCGCTGCAGCTCCGCTCCCGCGCGTTCGGCGGCGAGCACTTCGCGCGCCTCGTGATCTCGTCCAGGCGGAACGACTTTGAGCGCGACCAGGCGATCGGTGCGCGTGTCGTTGGCGAGGAACACCTGCGCCATGCCGCCGCGCCCGATTTCTTCGCGGATCTCGTAGGGACCGAGCCGGTTGAAAACGGCCGTCATCTAGTGAAACCAGTTGTCGCGCGTGACGGCGAGACGCGTGGCGTCGCTCATCATCGCGAACGCTTCCGGACGAATGCCGACGAACACATTGCGCTGAAAGAGCGGCGCCGCGCTCTTGTCGATCGCGAAAGTGGCGGGTGTGTGTTGCGACAGGCCGTTGCGGCTGAACACGCTGTGTGTGATGCGGGCGGACGCACCGGCGGCAATCATGAGCGCCGCGCCCGGATTGTCGTGGATCTCGCCACCGACGAGCGACGCCGATGCGTCGTGGGCGAACGAGATGGCGGCCGTCGCTGCGCCGGACACGTCGACGTCCACCAGTGAGACCCCGGAGCCGGCAACGAGGATGCCGACGGCAAGCGGAGTGCGCGCATCGCCGACGATCTTGAATCCAACGAGTTCGCTCCCCAACGAGCCTGTCATCGCCACCGCTGGTTCGGGCTGAACGTCCGAGGTCGTGGCCGGCAGCCGGATCGTGGCGGCGCGAGGTACGCGGCTGACGAGACGAATGTTGTTCGTGAGCGTCAGGCGCTCGCTGTACTCGCCCGGTTCAACGATGATTTCAGAGTCCGGCTTGGCCGCACTCAGGGCAGCCGCGATCGATTCGCCGGGATGGACGACCTGTTTCGTATCGTTCACAGGGAGGGTGAGCGATTCCGGCAGCGACAGAGGTATCGCCGGTATCGCGGTGCGGTACACGATGAACCCCGTCGCGATCAGCGACACGATGATGGCCCCGATGAGACCGAGCTGACGAGGCAGTCTGGATGCGCTGGACCGCTCCTCTTTCGAGACCGGTGCACGTTCGCCCGACCGAGACCCATCGGGTGCGGTTCTCTGTGCGACGTGACCGTTCGTGCCTGGATGGCTAGACGCAGCCGCGGCGGCGAATGTTCCCCCTTCGACATACACGACGGTGATGTTGTCTTTTCCGCCTGCGGCGTTGGCGGCATCGACGAGCGCGTGTGCGAGGGCATGGGGCTCGCCGGCACAGTCCATCACCTCCCGGAGAATCGACGCCGAATCCACGAGATCGGTGAGGCCGTCGCTGCACAGCAGCAGCGCCTCGTCGGGCTCGAACGGAATCTCGTGAAGCTCGACGAACTCGGGATCCGACGGTGCATGCGGCTCGGATCCAACGTCGCGATAGACTTCGTTCCGCCGCGGATGCCGCATCGCTTCGAGTTCGGAGAGCTCGTGCGCGTCTTCTCGTTCTCCGACCGGCGAATGATCGCGCGTGATCTTTTCGAGGCCGCCGTGGTGAAGCTTGTAGAGGCGGGTATCGCCGACGTGCCCGATGGTCGCGACGCCCTCTTTGACAACGGCGACGGTGAGCACGCACGCCATGCCGTCCCATTCGGGACGCGTCGAGGCGAGCCGATAGATCTCGTTGTTGGCGATCGCGATTGCCTCACGCACCCGCTCGCAGACGGGTCCGGTCTCGCGCTCGAGGCGCTGCCGAAGCATCGAGAGGGCGATGTCGGCGGCGCGCCCGCCGGCCGCCTGACCGCCGATGCCGTCGATCACGATGAACAGACCGCGCGCCTCGTCGACGTGGAAGCGATCCTCGTTGACCTCGCGTTGAATACCAGGATCGGTAGCGCCCGCCGCGAGCAGTGTGTTCATCGTCCGCATGGCACTCGATTCACGACTTCCGTTCCCTGGCCATGAGCCAGACATGCGCCGCGGCAACGGTCACCAGCGACGCCAGCAGCAGATAGCGCGCGAAGAGCAGAAGTGTCATGGCCTCACCAGCTCGAACTGCAGAAACACGGTATCGGCAAGCCCGATGCGCGCTGCATCGGGCAGCGGCGTCTCCACGCCGGTTTCCTTCTTCGAGCCATCCGCATCGTCATAGCCGCGCGGCACGTGTCGGCCGTTCAAGGTCGTGCCGAGCGAGCTGAGATCGATGACGAAGAAACGGCCGGTCTGGGGATGACGGCGAATTCTCGCATGTTCCCGTGACACGTCAACCGATGACACGATCTTGACATCCACCGGATACGTCGTTCCCCCGCGGCCGATGGTGATCGAGTCCTTGACGACGTCGAACGTGTGGTGACCGGCGTCATCTTCGTAGGTGAGACGTGCGAGGACGAACGGGGTCGTCGGTGTTGCCGGTGTTCCCTGTGCCGCCGGTGTTGCCGGTGCGTCGGAGACGACGCGCGCTCGAGTCGTGATCTGCGAGCCGATGTGATGGGTCGTGATGCGACGCGTCTTCTCGCCGCCACCGAGCTCCAGGCTGGGTGGCAGCCGCAGCTGCGAGTCGATCAGCAACGCGCCTTCTTCGACGTCGCCATCGGGATCGGGCAGGAACTCCACGTGCCATTCTCCCGCGGCGCTCTCGATCAGCGGCGGCGCGTTTCCGGTCAGACGTTCGGCGTAGCGCTGAACCCGCGAGCGCCGGTTCATCGTCTCCAGCTCTTCCGAGAGCGCACGGATCGTCTGCTCCTGCAGCAGGGGGATGATGCTCTCGAGACGGGCGTATTCGTTCGGGTGCAAGTAAACCAGGTACCGGCTCGGCGCCAGCGTCGAGTACCGAAGCGGCTCGAGATTGCGCCGCATGTTCTTGAGCACCTCGACGATCAGATCGCGTGGAGGCCGTCGCCGTTTCTCAGCGGGTAGATCGGGCTGGTTGAGCACCATACAATTTGGCCTTCCGCCGCTCAGCCTCGGCGAGACTCGCCAAGGCTCGGCTATGGGGCAGGCTGGAGAGTGACATAGGGGGACGATGTGAGTCTTAAGGTTTCGCCAAGGATCCGCTAAATCCGGGAGTGGCGGTGAGGATACGGTTCGGCGAATTCGTGCTCGATTCTGAGACGCGGCAGCTCGTCCAGAGCGGCGAAGAGGTGCACTTGTCGCCAAAAGCGTTCGATCTGCTTCGCATTCTGGTTGCGAAGCGGCCGAACGTCGTCTCGAAAGGCGAGCTGTTCGCCGAGATCTGGCCTGACACGTTCGTCGTCGACGCCAATCTCAATGTGCTGGTCGGCGAGATCCGCAAGGCGACCGGGGACGAAGCTCGAGCGCCGCGCGTCATCAAGACCGCGCACGGCGTCGGCTATTCGTTCTGCAGCGACGCCACCGATCTCGAGTCGGTCGGGCCGCGCAGCGGCGACGTGCGCTGCTGGCTGTCCTGGAAACAGCATACCTATCCGCTCGCAGTCGGCGACAACATCATCGGACGCGACCCGCGCTGCGATGTGTGGCTCGACCACGACGGCGTCTCGCGCCGCCACGCGCGGATTCGGGTCGCGACGCCGTCGGAGCCGGCGGTGCTCGCCGATCTCGAGAGCACCAACGGCACGTTCGTCGGGCGTCAGCGAATCGTGACGCCGACGCCGCTCGCCGATCGCGACATGATCAAGCTGGGGGACGTGAGCGTGCAGTTTCGCGAGTGGTCGGAAGAGGCACCGCGGACGCGCCGCATTCGACCCCGCTAGGCGCGTAGAGCGGGGGCTTCAGCCCCCGCGTCTTCGATCGACGCGCAGGCTGAAGCCTGCGCTCTACGGGTGACATCGCTTTCAGTACGTGAAGAGCAGGCCGCCGTAGATTCTGTGGCCGTAGCGCACTTCCTCGCGGCCGAAGAATCCTGGCGCGTTCGCGTTGTCGTTCACGACCATCAGCCGGTAGTCGCCACGCGCGCCCCAGTGACGATTCGCGAACCACTTCAGCCCGCCGCCCACGTTCCCCGTGAGGTAGTTGACCGGCGCGGTGACGCCGAGATTGGCGACCTCGTCAGTCTGGAGCATCCGCATTCCACCGATCCCGCCAATGACATAGGGCACGAACGGTCGATCGTTGCCGATCGGATTGAAGACCGCGTTGCCGCTGTACGTGAACAGATTCGGCGTGTGCTGGCTTGGGAGCGTTTCGCCGTTGAAATCGATCGACTGCTTGACGCCGACAGCACCGCCGACTTCGCCCTCGACACCGAACCAGCGGTTGAAGTTCCAGCCGAAAGCGCCCGCTACGGTGTAGTTGCCGAAGTTCGGTTCAGTACCGGTTGACGAATTTCCGAAGACGATCGCGCCGCCTGGAATCGCACTGATCTCGATCCGGCCTGCGCCTGCGGTTTCCTGCGCGGCGGCCGACCATGCGACGGTGGTCAGCGCCAGTGCAGCGAAGAAGAGAATTTTTCGCATATATCCCTCCGTGGTTCGCCGGTATGCAAACGCAATTCGCAGACCAGTCGTCACAGGAGGAGAGATGCGGAAGATGAAGAGACGCCGCATGCGACGACGCGGAGTCTTTCGCATGGCGCGCGAAACGTTTCGCGCGAGATCGGATTACGGTCCGCCTGCCGCCTTCGCCTCGAGGCTTCGGCGGGCCAGGGAAGGCGGACCCCCACGGATGTCTACTCGTTATCAGCGGGCGTTTCGGTCGCGGTCCACTCGTCCTGCTTCCACTTGGCGTCGCCGTTGCCGGACGCCACCGCTTCTTCCGCGGGCGCGGGCTCGTGAACGGATTTCTTCGGGGATTTTTTCGGCGGCGCCGAACGCGGGGCGGCGGCGCGCGCGGCCGCAGCGGCATGGGCTTTGGTTTTCTTGGCTTTCTTCGCCTGCTTCGACGCGGCCTTCTTGCGGCTCCTCGCTTCCTTCTTCTCCGCCTTCGCGGACTTGGCCGCGGCCTTTGCCGCGCTCTTGCCGGCTTCGTCTTCTTCTTTCCGCGCGCGGCGCGCGGCTTTGGCGGCGCGCTTGACCTCTTTCTTGGCGTCCTTCAACTTCGATTTCGTCTGACGCGCTTCCTCCTTGAGCGCCTTGACTCGCTGCTTGGCGTCGATGAGGGCGGCGTTCAGCGCTATGGCCTTGCCTGTGCCTGTCGCGATTTCTCGGCGTTTCATAGGCCGAATCATAGATCGATTGTCGATTCAGAACAGGATCACGGTCGCCACGCCCAGAAACAGGAAAAATCCCATCGCCTCGGTCACAAACGTCAGGAGCACGCTCGAACCATAGGCCGGATCAACACGGGGGCAACGGAGCGACCGGGGGAACGGGAAAGGAATCACGCAGAGATCGCTGAGCGGCGGAGATCGCGGAGCGCTCCGGCGACCGGTGGCTCGCGCTGCGCGCGAGTGGATCGAGAGGAAGCGAAGAAAACGAACGCCAGCTGCGGTGAAGGGCGCTCGTTTTCTTCGCTTCCTCTCGGTCCATCCGCCGGCCGAAGGCCGGCGACCACCGGTCGCCTCCGCGATCTCCGCTCCTCGGCGATCTCTGCGTGATCCCTTCCCGTTTCCCCGTTACCCCCGTGTGATCCAGCTCTCTCCGCGATCTCCGTTAACACCGTAACCCGAATCCGCAAAGTCTTCGTGAACACGAATGACGATGTTAGGCTGAGCAGAGAGACATGATGGGCGACACGGCGGCACTCACGGGCGCATCACCGTTGCTGGATGTCGTCGCCCGTTATTGGGGCTACGACACGCTGCGTCCACTGCAGCGCGAAGCGATGGATGCGGTGCTCGCCGGGCGCGACTCGGTGGTCGTGCTCCCGACCGGAAGCGGAAAGTCATTGTGCTTCCAGGCGCCGGCGGTGCTGACACCAGGTCTGGCCGTCGTGGTGTCGCCGCTCATCTCGCTGATGAAGGACCAGGTCGACACGCTCGTTGGTAACGGCGTCGCTGCGGGCTTGTACAACAGTTCGCTCGGGGCGGACGAAAAAGCTGCCGTGTCGGCGGGCCTTCGCGAGGGGCGTTATCGCCTCCTCTACGTCTCTCCTGAACGGCTCGTCGGCGAAGGCGGCGACGGCTTCCTCGCGCGGCTGGCCTCATATGGCGTGAGCTTCGTCGCCATCGATGAAGCTCATTGCATCAGCCAATGGGGCCACGACTTCCGTCCCGAATACCGGCAGCTGGGGCGCCTGCGGCAATTGCTCCCAGGCGCCGGCCTTCACGCCTACACCGCCACCGCAACCGCGCGCGTGCGTCGCGACATTGCCTCACAGCTCGCGCTCAAGGATCCGATCGAGCTCGTCGGCTCGTTCGATCGGCCCAACCTGCTCTATCGCGTGCTGCCGCGCGCAGTGCTGAAGCAGCAGTTGCTCGCGGTGCTCGCGCGTCATCGCGGCGAAGCGGGGATCGTCTACTGCACGTCCCGGCGCGAGGTCGACGCGCTTGCCGACTGGCTGGTCACGACCGGCGTGCGTGCGCTGCCGTATCACGCCGGTCTCTCGGACGAGGAGCGCACGCGTCACCAGGATGCGTTCATCAACGAACGCGTCGACGTGGTCGTGGCGACGGTCGCCTTCGGTATGGGCATCGATCGATCCGACGTGCGCTTCGTGGTGCATGCGGGGGCGCCGCGATCGCTCGAGCACTACCAGCAGGAATCGGGGCGCGCCGGTCGCGATGGCCTCGAGGCGGAGTGCCTGTTGATCTATTCGAGCGCCGACTTCGCGAGATGGCGCGTGATGCTGGAGCAGAACGGCGAGCTCACCGAGGGCGCACAGAGCCTGCTCCGTCAGATGGAGCGCTATGCCACCAGCGTCGGCTGCCGGCATCGCCACCTGAGCGCGTACTTCGGCGACCGGTATCCCAACGATGACTGCGCGGCATGCGACGTGTGCCTGCGTGAGCTCGAGTCTGCGTCGGAGCCGATCGTGCTGGCGCGCAAGATTCTGTCGTGCGTGATGCGCGTCGGACAGCGTTTCGGCGCGACCCACGTCGCCAACGTGCTGCGCGGTCATGCGAGCGAGCAGGTGACCGCGCGCAGGCACGACACGCTGTCGACCTTCGGTCTGCTGCAGGATTCGACGGTCCCCGAGTTGCGCGGATACATCGAGCAGTTGATCGGCCTTGGCCTGCTGGAGCAGACCGACGATGGGTATCCGGTGCTGCGGGTGACGAGGTCAGGGGTCGACCTGCTGAAGAACGAGCACGCCTATCCTCACCTCTCGCTCGCGCGACAGCGCGTGCCGAAGAAGGGTGAGGCGCGCGTGAAGTCGCATGCCGAGGCCGAGTCGTGGGAAGGCGTGGACCGCGCGCTGTTCGAGCATCTGCGCGGCGTGCGCCTCGACGTGGCGCGCTCGCGCGGCGTGCCTCCGTACGTGATTTTCCACGATGCAACGCTGCGCGAAATGGCTCGCATCCGGCCCTCGTCCATCGAGTCGCTGTTGACGGTGAAGGGCGTCGGCGCGAGAAAGGCGGAAGACCTGGGGACGATCTTCCTCGAGGCGATTCGCACGCATGCAGGGTCCGCCTCGCCGCCTTCGCGCTGACGCGTTACGGCGGGCGGGGAAGGCGGACACTACGACTGAGGGCGCGACGGTGTGTCGGGCACAATCCGCTCGCGGATGGTGACGCGACGGGTCGAGATGAGACTCACGTTCCGATCGAAATCCGGTGCGACCACGGGAGGCATACGCAGTTGTGCCTCGATCAACAGCCCGCGCTCCTCGAGGTCGCCATCAGTGGCCGGGACGAACTCGACGAACCACTTGCGCTCGGCACTCGTGATGGTCAGCCGCTTCTCGAGTAGCCATCCCACATAACGCTGAAGCCGTGAACGCCGGTTCAGTCTGTCGAGTTCGTCCGACAGCGCACGAATCGTCTGCTCCCGCAGCAGCGGGATTGCGCTCTTGAGGCGCGCGTACTCTTCAGCACGAAGGTGTATGACATACCGGCTGGGAGCCACCATTGACGACCCGAGCGGCTCCAGATTCCGGTGCATGCAGCGAACGACCTCGGCGATCAGATCGAGCGTGATCTGCCGCAGCACGATCTTCGGAGGTGCGGCCGCCGGCTGGTTCAGAAGGGACGCATGTTGCGCGGTGAGGTGGCGCTCTTCGAGGAGTCGAGGAAGATCGCGAAAGGCAGAGTCCGCACTTCTCGGAAACATGACGATTCTTCCCGCTATTCTTTGCCGTGGTCGGGGATGCCGGCCGCGAACCAGGTCGAGTTCGACGCGCTCCGAATCAGGAGGACCGGGCTGGCGCACTGCGACGGCACGGAGTCCAGCACGTCATGGATCTCGAAATCGCCGTTGGCTTCGAGCGCAACGCCGGTGAACGCGCTGCTTCGTTCGACGAATGGAGCCGTGTCTTCGCAAATCAGGGTCGCGAAGACCCGTTGTGTGCCATTCGACCCGATCCGGTTGCCCGCCGCGAGCAACAGACCCTGGCCGCGCACCCGAATGCGGCCGTCGGCGTCGATCTGAGCTTTCAAGGCCGAGATCCGCCAAGGTCCTGCAGGGAGGACGCCCCGGACCACATTTCGACTCACGCTGCTGAACGTCCCGTCCGCGTTCGCGGGGCCGACGACGTTCAACACCGGTTGGACGCCGATGCCGCCCTTGAACGACGCGACGACGTTGGGACTGTCCATCCTCGCCGGAGCAGTGAGGCCGAGAGTCAAGGGAAGAACGGCTGCCAGCTTTCTCATCACACCTCCATCCCCGCGATGGATAAGTGTGGAGGGCCCGCGAGGTGGGGGCCACCGACAGCACCCGCACAGATCCCGTACGACGCCCGTACGGAGCGTACGGTCCGCCTGCCGCCTACGCGCTACGGCGCCCCAGAAAGGCGGACCCACGTACGTTACGGCAGCTTCATCAAACCGATAGTGACGAGCAACGGGACGATCACGGCCACGAGTGCTTCGCCGGCGATGAGCCCGGAGGCGATCGGGATGGAGTAGCGCTTGTGACTCGACGGTGACACCTTCGACCAGATTGTGTCGAGCGCCGCGCCCAGGAAGATGACGGTCACTGCGTTGATCGGGATGAGCATCGCGATGCCCATGCCGGTGGGCGACGGGATGAACTTCCGCCAGTCTTTCCGTTGCTCGAGGATCGTCAGCACCACACCGATCACCGCGCCGGCGATCAACGAGTTCTTCATCCACGCCACGCGGGCGGTTGCGCCCGCGGCATTGAGATCCTGCGTCACGAGCTTCGCGAAGCCGACCCAGCGCTGCGATGTGGGGCTGAGCAGTTGCGCGTGCTCGCCGATGATCCCGTAGGTATCGCGGAGCAGCGGATACATCAGCGCAAGCGCGATGGCGCCCACGGGTACCGCGATCAGCTGCATGTAGGTGAGGATGCGCGGGGTGGAGTGGATCATCGCGCCGGCACGAAAATCCTGCATCAGCCCTTCCGACTCGGCGGCGACGGCTCCAGTGATGCCGCTCGAGACCATCGTAGCGCGCAGATCACCGGGCGCGATCACGCCGAACACCGCCTGCGTGAGATTGGTCATCGCGCTGATCGGACCCCAGTTGGTCTCGCCGAGAACGCGCAGCCCGACCAGGCCGAGCGGAAGCGCCAGCGCGATTCCGAAGAGCGAGTGCCAGATCGGCGTGCCGAAGAAAACCCGCTGGACCGCGATCATGAGAATCGCGGAGGCACCACCGCCGATGAACACCCAGCGCAACGACAGGTCTTCAGACGTGGCGGTCGACGCGGTCATGTCGTGAAAGGTTTTCAGCAGCACACGCCATCGCAAGAGAAGTCCTGACAGGCCGCCGGCAATCATCATTCCGATCGCCGGCCACATGATCGTCAGCAGGATGTCCACGCGACGGGCGTCGGCGGTGATCAGCCCGCGCTCCAGCAGCCAGGGCGGCATCAGCACCCATCCGATCAGCGCGCCGATCAGCATGCTCGCGCTGATCCGGAGCCCGATGATGATCCCCGAGCCGATGCTCAGGAGGGACACGCCGAAGCCGAGTCCGACGCGCGCCGAGAACGCGTTGACCACGACCGGAATCGCATCCTTGATCCACAGCATCGTCGTGGCCAGAAACGTCAGCCCCGAGATTGCGAGCGACGACATCATCGCGTAGGCCGACTTGCGCGCCTGCGGGCCGTGCGAATCGAGCATGATCAGCGTTTCGCCCGCGGCGATGCCGTCGGGGAACGGCAGGTTCTCGTCCTCGATGAGGTGCTTGCGCAGCGGCACGGCGAGAAACACGCCAAGCAGCCCGGACACCGACAGCCAGATCCACGTCTGCGCCGTCGTGAGGTGGACGTCGAAGCCGCTGCCCGGCTCGGCCGCCATCATGTCGAACGCCGCGAGCAGCCAGCAGAGAAACGCGATCTGCCCGGCGGTGGTGCCCGCGGTCTGCACGATGTTGTTTTCCCAGCGGTTGTAGCTCTTCGAGAACAGCCCGAGCGCGACGAAGCCGAAGAAAGCTGAGACGACCGAGATGTTCGGCCCGAAGCCGAACTTCAGGACGACGTAGGGATAGGACGCACCGATGACGACCGCGACGAGCAGGCCGACGGCGACCGAACGCAGTGTGAACTCGCGAATATGTGCCGGCTTCTTCGTGGCAACTTGCAGCACCTGGAACTCCTCTTCGGTCGCGTGAGTATACGCAGTCCGTATCGGCCGAAAGAATGTGTGCAGGGTCGCCTCGAATCGTCCCTTATCATGCGGACGGTTCCAAGCTCATCAGCAGGGAGAGGGAGTGACCGAATCGGTCTACGAAATCCTCCATGTCTTGCCGGACGTCGTGCTGCTGGTCGACGCGAGTGGCACCGTGGTGTTTGCCAACGATCGGGTGCAGTGTCTTGGCTACACCGCCGACGAACTCGTGGGGCAGCCGGTCGCGACGCTGGTGCCCGAGCGGTACAGGGCCGGGCACGTGACGCACGCGGCGCGGTATCACGAGGCGCCATGGACGAGACGCCTCGGCACCGAGTCAGGGATTCGAGCACGGCATCGCGTCGGCCATACCGTCCACGTCGACATCCAGCTGTCCTCCCACGCATTCGGCGACGCGATTCACACCCTCTGCGTCATCCGTGATCTGACCGCGCAGAAAGCGCTCGAAGCCAGGCTCTCGACATCGGAAGAGCAATACCGCCATCTCGTCGAACATGCATCGGACGTCTTCTATCGCATTGCCGTGGACGATGATCCGCTGCAGGGCACGATGACATATGTCAGCCCGCAGGCGGAGACACTGACCGGATATCCCGCGGACATGTTCATGCGAGATCAGCGGCTCTGGATGCAGTTGGTGCATCCGGGCGACCTGTCCGTGCTGGCCGCTGACACACAGGCCATCCTGAACAGCGGATCAGCGGGCACGCGCGAATATCGGATCCGGCATCGCAGTGACGGGCATTACACGTGGGTCGAGGATCGCGTGGTGCCGCAGTACGACGAGGCCGGTGCGCTCGTGGGCTATCAGGGGACCGCACGCGACATCACCGAGCGCTGGTGGCTGCATCACCAGCTCCGCACCATCGTCACGCTCGGCGCGGCGCTTCGCGATCGTCGTGGCCGGCAGGAGATCGTCACGTCGCTGCTCGATGCGCTGCCGCCGCTCTTCGAGGCGAACGGCGTCGCCTTCGTCAGCCGCGACGCCGCGCAGGATACGGTGACCTTCGAGCTCGCGCGGCACGCGCTTGCGTCGTGGAGCGGCCGGTCGCTGCCGACCATCGAGGCGGTGAGCGAACGTGTGATCGCGAGCGGCTCCGCCTTCGTCGCGAACTCGGCACGGACCAATCCGCGGCTCTCGCAGGAACTGCCACCCGAGGTGCAGGCGTATGCGAGCGTTCCGGTCCGCGCCGGCGAGGAGACAGTGGGTGCGCTGGTCGTGACCAAGTCGAGCCCGTTCATCAAACGGGAGCTCACCGTGCTCGAGGCGGTCGGCGAGCTCGCGGCGATCGCGCTGCAACGGCAGCAGCTGTACGAGCAGGTGCAGCGTAAGGCGATGGATCTCGAAGAAGCGTACGAGAGCACGATTGCCGGGTGGGCGCGTGCACTCGACATGCGCGATCGGATCACCAACGGGCACACGCAGCGTGTGACCGAGATGGCGCTGCGGCTGGCGCGCGTGCTCGACGTGCCGGCCGATCAGCTCGCACATCTGCGGCGAGGCGGCATGTTGCACGACATCGGCAAGATGGCGATCCCCGATGCCATTCTCCAGAAGCGGGGGCCGCTCACCACGGAAGAGCGCGCCATCATGGAGAAGCATGCGGAGTACGCGGGCGAGCTGCTGGGACCGATCGAGTTTCTGCGACCCGCGCTCGACGTACCGCTCTCGCATCACGAGTGGTGGGACGGCACGGGGTATCCACGCGGGTTGAAGGGCGACGAGATTCCGCTGCTGGCGCGGATCTTCGCGGTGGCCGACGTCTACGACGCGATTACCAGCGAGCGGCCGTATGCCCCAGCTGAGCCGCACGAGGCGGCGATGGCGTTCATCACGAAGCACAGCGGCAGCCAGTTCGATCCCGCGGTCGTCGCGGCGCTGGAATCCTTGCCTCTAAATTCCTAGGAAAACAGGGTAGTAGAGCGGGGGCTTCAGCCCCCGCGGGCGAATCGACGCGCAGGCTGAAGCCTGCGCTCTACGGCGCAACGAAAATCGCGCGAAAAGACAGGCCAGTTGACACCGGGCTCAGCCCGGCTGATAATGTGAATGATCGTTTACTCACTACAACATCATGCCGAGACACCGATTCGCCGACACCCGTGACCGCCTCGAAAAGGCCGCTGTCCGTCTGTTCGTCGAGAAGGGCGTCACCGAGACGAGCGTCCGGGATATCGCCCGGGCGGTCGACATCTCGGAAGGTGCGCTCTATCGCCATTTCGTCAGCAAGGACGAACTCGTGTGGGCGGCGTTCGAACGCCACTACGTCGAATTCGCGGGGCGGCTCGAGGTGCTCGCAAAAGCCGAGACGACGGCACGTGCAAAGCTCGCAGCGATGATTCGCGGCTTCTGTCGCGCACACGATGAGAACCCGACGCTGTTCCGCTTCCTGCTGTTCGTGCAGCATGGACAGTTGAACAAACTCCCGCCGGGCACGCCGACGCCGGTCGATGCGGTGCGCATGGTGATCGCACGAGGGATCGCCTCGAAAGAGATCCCGCCGCAGGATCCGGACTTTGCCACCGCACTCGTGTTCGGGATCGTGCTGCAACCGGTCACCTTCGCGGCGTACGGCCGGCTGCCATCGACGATGAGTTCGATGAGCGAACGCCTCGTGACTGCGGCATGGGCGGCGGTGACCTCTGTGCAGGAGAGCTGACATGCGATCACCTCTCGTCCGGCTCTTGGCGACACGCCGGTTCGCACCACTGTTCGTGACCCAGTTCCTCGGCGCGTTCAACGACAACCTCCTGAAGAGTGCGATGGGGATCGTCGTCACATTTCGATTGGCGCAACAGACCGACACTGCCTCGCTCGTCATGCTCGCGGGTGCTGTGTTCATTGCGCCGTTCTTCCTGTTCTCCGGCGTGTCGGGCACGCTGGCCGATCGCGTCGACAAGGCGCTGATCGCGAGGATCGTCAAGGTGGCCGAGATCGGCATCATGGCAATCGGCGCGTGGGGCCTGTGGCAGGGAAGCGTGCCGATGCTCTTCGCGGCGCTGTTCTGTCTGGGCACGCATTCGACGGTCTTCGGTCCGATCAAGTACGCGCTGCTCCCGCAACACCTGCGCGAAGACGAACTGGTCGCCGGCAACGCACTCATCGAGGCCGGCACTTTCCTCGCGATTCTGATCGGCACGATCCTCGGCGGCAGTGTGGTCCTCCTGGCCGGAGGCGCGCTGATCGTCGGGGGCTGCGGCGTGATCGCGGCGCTCGCCGGCTGGCTGGCGTCGCGCCAGATTCCTCCGGCCCCTTCGTCAGCAGGCG
Source organism: Vicinamibacterales bacterium (assembly GCA_036407095.1). Taxonomy (GTDB): domain Bacteria; phylum Acidobacteriota; class Vicinamibacteria; order Vicinamibacterales; family UBA2999; genus Gp6-AA40. Next base: position 71,494 of record DASWZV010000173.1, read on the forward strand.
CCGATGCGCCGCGGCCTCGCATGTTTCACGACACCATCGCGGTCGTCCGTCACGTGACGTCGCGCCCAACGTTGATGGTTCCGATCCTCGCGGTCTCGTGGTTCTGGCTGTTCGGCGCGACCGTCGTGTCGGGTCTGCCGTCGTTTGCGAAAGACGTGCTCTTCGCCGACGCACAGGTCGTGACGATGATGCTGGCGCTGTTCGCGGTCGGCGTCGGCCTCGGATCGATCGCAGCCGAGCGGCTGCTGCACGGCGAGGTGAGCGCGCGCTATGTGCCGATCGCCGCCGCCGCGATGGCGTTCTTCGCGTGGGACCTGCATGTCGCCAGCATGGGGCGGATTCCGTCCGGTGAGCTCGCGCCGGTGCTGGCGTTTCTTCGCATGCCCGGGACCTGGCGCATCCTCGTCGATCTCGTCGGCGTCGCGATGGCCGGCGGCCTCTTCACGGTGCCGCTCTACGCGATCCTTCAGCACGAGAGCGAGCCCGAGCATCGCGCCCGTGTGATCGCCGCCAACAACATCATCAATGCGCTCGCGATGTCGATCGCCGCTGTCGGCGCCGCCGCACTGCTGACGCGTGGCGTGACGATGGGCGCGCTGTTCGGGCTGTGCGGGTTGGTGACGATTCCGGTGGCGCTGGCGGCGGCGTGGATTCTGCGGCGCGAGCTGGCGAAGAGCGTCGTGCGGCTGATCCTCAGGATCCTCTACCGTGTCGACATCGAAGGACTCGAACACGCGCGCGCGGCGTTGCCTCACGCCGTGATCGCCGCGAACCATGCCTCGTTCCTCGATGGGCTGTTGCTCGGTGCGTTTCTGCCCGGCGATCCGATCTTCGCTGTCGACACGGTGATCGCGAAGCAGTGGTGGGCCAAGCCGTTTCTGATTTTCGTCAACGCGTTGCCGGTCGATCCGACCAATCCGCTGTCGATTCGCGCGATGATTCGCGCGGTCGAAGCCGGGTCGGCGTGCATCATCTTTCCGGAAGGGCGGATCACGACGACCGGATCGCTGATGAAGGTCTACGAAGGGCCGGCGGTGATCGCCGAGCGTACCAAGGCGGCGCTGTTGCCGGTGCGCATCGACGGCGTGGAGTTCACGCCGTTCTCACGTCTCGCAGGCAAGGTGCGTCGGCGGCTCTTCCCGCGGATTCGCGTGCGGATCCTCCCGCCGCGCATGCTCGCCGCACCTGTGGGCGTCACCGGTCGGGCACGGCGTCTGGCCCTGCGCCGCGCGCTCGGCGACCAGATGGTGCAGTCGATGTTCGCGGCAGCCCGCATCGACACGACGCTCTTCGACGCGCTGCTCGACGCGCGTGAACAACACGGCGGCGGGCACATCGTGGCCGACGATATCGAGATGCGGCCTCTCAGCTATCGGGGGCTCGTCACCGCGAGCTACGCGCTTGGTGGAGCGCTGGCCGGGCGCACGAAGCCGGGCGAACGCGTCGGCGTGCTGCTGCCGACATCGCGCGCGTCGCTCGCCACGTTCTTCGCGCTGCAGGCGTATCGCCGCGTTCCGGCGATGCTGAACTTCTCGACGGGCGCGGCGTCGGCGATCGCGGCATGCCGCGGCGCGGAGGTCGCGCTCGTTGTCACCGCACGCACGTTCATCGATAAAGCCAAGCTGCACGGCTTGATAGCCGCGCTCGAACCGCACGCGACGATCGTGTACCTCGAGGATGTGAAGCGTGAGATCGGTGTGGGCGCACGTGTGATCGCGCTCGTGCGCTCGCTGCTCACTGAGCCGAACCACATGCCGGCGCGCGCGAACGATCCCGCTGTCGTGCTGTTTACATCGGGCTCGGAGGGCACACCGAAAGGCGTCGTGCTCAGTCATCGCAACCTGCTCGCGAACCGCCATCAGCTGTCGTCGGTCATCGACATCAGCCCGAAGGACATCGTCTTCAATGCGCTGCCGGTGTTTCACAGTTTCGGACTCACGGGCGGGCTGTTGATGCCCCTTCTCTCTGGTGTGCGCACGTTCCTGTATCCCTCGCCGCTGCATTACCGGACCGTTCCCGAATTTGTGTACGGCGTCAACGCGACGATCCTCTTCGGCACGGATACGTTTCTCTCGGGCTACGCCCGCGTGGCCGACAACTACGACTTCTACTCGGTGCGATACGTCTTCGCTGGCGCGGAGCGGGTGAAGCCCGAGACGCGACGGGTCTGGTTCGAGAAGTTTGGCATCCGCATCCTCGAAGGATACGGCGCCACCGAAACGGCACCCGGGCTCGCGGTCAACACTCCGATGCACTTCAAGGCGGGCACGGTCGGGCGGCTGCTGCCGGGGATTCAATATCGGCTCGAACACGTCGAGGGGATCGACGCCGGCGGCAGGCTCTTCGTGCGCGGTCCGAACGTGATGCTCGGCTATCTGCGCGCGGAGAAGCCGGGTGTGCTCGAACCGCCGATCGACGGCTGGTACGACACCGGCGATATCGTCGACTTCGATGCCGACGGCTTCGTCACGATCAAAGGCCGTGCGAAGCGTTTCGCGAAGGTCGCCGGCGAGATGGTGCCGCTCGGCGCGGTCGAGGATTTCGTCTCCAACGTGTGGCCGCAGCATCAACACGCGGTCGTGGCCGTGCCGGATCCGAAGCGCGGTGAACAACTGGTGCTCGTCACCGAGCGTCCCGATGCGAATCGCGCCGCGCTTGCCACCGCCGCACGTGAGGCAGGGCTGCCCGAGATGTTCGTCCCCCGCACCATCGTCTCCGTGCCGAAGGTGCCCATCCTCGGGACCGGAAAGATCGACTACGTCAGCTCAGGTCAGCTCGCTCTCGAACTCCTGGAAGCTTCGTAAAGAAGAGCAGGAAGCTTCCTGATTCCTGCTTTTCGTCAGGACTGCCTGATGCGCGCGTCTGGGAACTGTTCGCGCAGCCGCGCGAGATCGTCGGCCGCGTCATCGGCTGTCGGATAGCCGTCGATCACCACCATCACCAATTCACCTCGCTGTGGGCCGGCGTCGACTGTGATGGTCTTCGTTCGATACCCGTCGCGTGCCAGTCGTTCGGCAAGCGCGTCAGCGTCGGCCTGGTTGTTGAATGCGGCCACCTGAATGATGGTGCGATCCCCAGTGTCGCTCCCAGGGATAGCCGCGGTCCTCGACGCGAAGGGCACAGATGGCTTCGACTGCGCAGGCGGCTCGGGCACTGCAAGCGCCAGCAAACGAGTCCGGGCCGGCGACGTGGGTATCGTCAGGAGGGGGACGGCGCCCGCCCGCGACTCCGAGTAGAAGTAGACGAGCATCGCGCCGGCTGCGAGCGCGGCCAGCATGACGAACGTGCCTGCCATCGACCGCGAACGTTGCAACGGCGCCTTCTCGCGAACCGCACTGAGTTCGCGTTCCGCGGCGAATTCGGACAGCTCCTCGATTGCCGCTTCCTGACCGGTGGATGCCCCATCGATGATGGACGCCGCGCCGCCCTCCACCTGCGTGATCTCGGGCACCGGTTCAGCGATCGACTCGCGTTCGAGGTGAGACCCGGAAGTCGATGGCATCTCGAGGCCGAGATCGCCAATGGCGTCGATCACCGCATACGCCTCGATGCGGTTGATGCGTGCGTTGCAGCCGCGAACGAGCGCGCGGTCGCAGATCTTGTTGATGAGGCGTGGTGTGCCGCCCGAACCCCGGTGCACCATGTCGATCGCGCCGTCTGAGAATTCCACGCGGCTGTCGCCATCGCCCGCGACGTTCAGTCGATGCCGTACGTATCCAGCGACGTCATCGAGACGAAGCCGCTGGATCTCGCATCGCACCGAAACCCGCTGATCGACCTGGCGCATCTGCGGCAGCGTGAGGTTGGCGCGGAGTTCGGGCTGACCGACGAGCACTACCTGCAACAGCTTCTCGCGTCCCTCGAGATCCGACAGGATGCGAATCTCCTCGAGCAGCGGCAGCGGCAGATTCTGCGCTTCATCGACGATCAGCACGGCTAACGCGTGCAGCGGGACCAGTGAATCCAGGAACTCGTAGAGCGGATACGTGAGGTCGGGACGCGAGGCGCCGTTCAAGCTGCCGCGTTTGAGCTCGGTGATCGACACCACACCGAAGTCGACCAGCACCATCTTCAGCAGGTCTTCGCGCGAGACGAACGGATCGGGCACGAACGCGCAGAACGTCCGTCGATCGAGGTTCTGCAACACCGATCTGATCAGCGTCGTCTTGCCGGTCCCGATTTCTCCGGTGACGACGATGAGCCCTTCGCGTCGGCGAATGCCGTTCAACAACTCCTCGTATGCCGGCGCGTGTGTCGGGCTCTGATAGAGAAACCGCGGGTCGGCTGACAGGCTGAATGGCTTCTCTTTCAGACCGTAATACAACTCGTACGTCAGCGACGGCGAGACGGATGTTGGCGGATGCGCGGCCGACTGCGGATCGATGGCGAGGTGACGAAGAATCCGCCCTCCCTCGAACGACGTTTTGGGTAGCTGCTGGTTCACTGTTCCCTCGCTATCGGAGGAACAGTGCAAGAACTCTACCCTTACCAGCCGTTACAGTCGAATTTGAAGCCGCACTTCAAACATTTGATGCAGCCTTTGATCTTCGCGAGATCGCGTGACTCACCGCAGCGGGGACAGAGGGTTTCAGAGTCTGGCAGTTCAGAGTTCAGAGGTTCGGAATTCCGGTGCCCGGTTACGGTTCTCGGCTCCTGGTTCAAAGTTTGGTCCCTCCTGCCAACATTCAATTCCTTACGACTCCTGCTGTCGACGCGAATACCTGATCGGCTCTCGAGAAACGCGATCTTGGAGACACGGTTTCGCACGGAGACACGGAGACGCGGAGGTCGGACGGAGAGTACGTGGTCGCGAGCGACTCGCGTCAGGTGCGGGTCCACGCGTGACACTGTATGTTCGAATCGATGGAGCCTCCGTCCGATCTCCGTGTCTCCGTTGCTCCGTGCGAACCGTATCTCCGCGAACTCTAGTCGCGTCGTAGCGCTCGAGCCGGGCGAGGGCGACCTCGTCGGGCTCAGTGAGATCGGCGGGCGTGTTCGCGACCGACGTGCAGTTGAGCCGATTGGATTTGCCGGTGCCACGCTGATCCACGAGCACGATGTCGCGCGTGCGCTGGACACGTCTGAAGATTTCACGAATTTGTCTTGCCGACTGCGCCGCGCCCTGGCCCGGGCCGCCGGCGAGAAAGACGAGCGGGTCGGGCGACTCGGGGCGGATCGCGGGGAGCACCGTAATGAAGAGCGCGATCTCGCGGCCTCGCTTCGCGATTCTCGAAAACGGACAGGGTCCCGCAGTAAGCATCCGAGGGCCCTTCATCCGTAGTGCAGGGATGAAGACGTTCGCGCACGCCGGTACCTGGTCCGACTGCGCATGCGGTCGTGGCGGCAAGTGCCAGCAGGGTCAGAAAGGCAGGGAAGGATCGCAGGTGCAACCAGGACACCCGTGGCGATGATAGCACCCGGGGTGACACCCGCTGCCCCGCGCGCAAACCGTGTCGGTGTTTCTTTCGTCCAATCTATGCGCCCAAAAGACGTGTTTCTCTCATAAAATCACTCATCAGCGGGTATGGCCCAGGGAAAGCGCGTGCGGCCAGATGCGAAAGCGGGGCAACCCATGAAGGATGCTGAACAAGCCAGTCTCGCCTCCGAGGCGTACTCGGTAGTACGTCAACGGATTCTCCGCGGCGACATCGTGCTCGGGCAGGTCATCTCACGACGCAAACTCGCGGCGGAGCTGAGTATGAGCTTTCTGCCAGTATCGGAAGCGCTGCTTCGGCTCGAGATCGAAGGGCTGCTCGAGAGCCGGCCGCGTGCGGGAACGCGCGTGCGCATTCCCTCGCCTGAAGACGTGAAGGGCCACTACGTCGTCCGTGAAGCGCTCGAAGTGCAGGCCGCGATGCGCTTCGCGAAATTCGCGACCGCGAGTGAGCGGTCCGAGTTGAAGAAGCTTGCGGTTCGCGTCGATGCGCTGTCGATCGGCATGGACCGTCCGCTCTATCAATCGGTGCATCAGAAACTGCACGCGCGCGTTGCGCAGTGCGCGCGGTGTCCCGCGCTGCTCGACGCGATCGAGAAGACGCACGCGCTCGCGTCGATCTGGTTCTGTGTGATGCGCACACCGAAACCAGAAGACTCGCCGACCCGACATCAGGAACTCGCCGATGCGTTGAGCAGTGGTGATCCGGCGCGTGCCGCCGACGAAGTGCGTCGTCATCTCGAAGTGGGCATGGAGCACGCGCTGGAAGTGCTGCAGCCGTACTTCAGGCTGCGCAAGGCGACGGGCCGCACGTTCTACCGCAGCGATCGACGTCTGCGCCAGGGGCCGCTGGATTTGTCGCAACTCAACTGATCCCGCGACCAAGATTCGAGGCTCGCGGCTGGTTGATAAGGTCTTGACTCACCGACCTTTGACCACCCTGCCGTACGCCGTCCCCAACCATTGACAGCGCGCGCAACCCCCGCCACAATAATCGCCCGAACTGTGTCAAGCAGTCGCGGCGGTCGTCTGCCGTGGGCAAGAGGAATAATGAGGTCCTGGGGAAAAGTCCTGAGGAATAGCGCCCTGGGGAATTTTTGGATCGGTAATCGGCTGAAATCGTCCCGCAGTATTTAACGGTACCAAGAGCACAACACCTGACACCCGGATGTCGGATTCGTCGCCTGGAGGAATGTTTCGATGCGAACCAAGTTTGCTGTTGTCGTCGCCGGGATCGCGCTGCTGGCGAGCGCGCGGATCATGGCGCATCACTCTTTTTCGGCCGAGTTTGACGCGAACAAGCCGTTCAAGATGACCGGCCAGGTGACCAAGGTCGAGTGGATGAACCCGCACACGTTCTTCTACATCGACGTCAAGGACGAGAAGACCGGCAAGGTCACCAACTGGGCCATGGAGATGGGCAGCCCGAACGGCCTGATGCGCGCCGGCTGGACCCGCAACACCATGAAGGTCGGTGACAAGGTCACTGTCGAGGGCAGCCTCGCCAAGGACGGCAGCCCGACCGGCAACGCGCGCGCGGTCACGCTGGCGGAAACCGGCCAGCGCCTCTTCGCCGCGTCGAGCCAGGGCAACACGCAGTAACAGGGAGCGTTTCTTGAAAACGAGTCTTCGTACCGCGCTCGTGGGCGCGACGGCGGCCGTGGTGTTTGCGTCGAGCGTCTGGGTGTTCGGTCAGGAGCAGGCGCCTGGTCAGGCCGGTCAGGAGGGTGGAGCGCCCGCGGCTGCGGGTCGCGGAGGCGGGCGCGGGCGCGGCAGACAGGCCGGACCCGCGCTGCCAACACCTCGTCTAGCCGATGGCACCGTCAACTTCGGACGCGTGCCCGGCGAGAAGGGCGTGTGGTCCGTTCCCTACATCACCAACATGGGCATGCAGCTCGTCGGAGACGACGGGCAGCCGTTGCCGGCGATCGCGGAAGCCAGGCAGCAGGCCGCCGCGGCGCGCGGCGCCGGCGGGGGTGGACGCGCCGCCGGAGGCGGTGGCGGTGGTGGGCGCGGGGGCTCGAAGTCGGAGCCATGGATGCCGTGGATGCCGTGGTCCGCGGCGATGTACGACTACAACTCGAAGAACGAGTCGAAGTACGACCCCGAAGGGTACTGTCTCCCGCCCGGCGGTCCGCGCATGATGGCGACGCCTTACCAGATGGAGATCATCCAGATGCCGGAACACAACCGCATCGTGATGATCTTCGAAGGGGCGACGCACATCTGGCGCGAGATCTACATGGACGGGCGCAAGTTCCCGGAAGGCGATCTCCTCAATCCGACCTACCTCGGGTACTCCATCGGCCACTGGGAAGGCAAAGACACGCTGGTCGTGGAGAACACCGGTTTCAACGAGAACACGTGGCTCGATTACTTCGGGCATCCGCATACCGACAAGATGTTCGTCACCGAGCGGTGGACGCGCCCGAGCAAACAGACGCTGCACTATCGGGCGACGATTAACGATCCCGGTGCGTACACCAAGCCGTTCACGGTGGCGTGGGACATCCCGTGGCGTGATGGCGGAGAGCTGCCCGAGTACATCTGCCAGGAGAACAACCGGTACCTCAATCGACTGGAAGACGATCTCGGCCAGCCGATCTTTGGTCCTCGTCCTCAGCCCGGCGTGAAGCCGTCAGGCGGCACACGGTAGGAGCGTCGATGCGATCAAGGGTCTTACTGGTGCTCGCGTTCGCGATCATCGTCGCGATTCCTGCGACGCTTGGCGCGCAGTTCGGTCATCCGATGAAGGGGCAGTGGAGCGGCGAGTGGGGGCCGAAGAACAACCCCAATCGCATCCTCCTCAATCTCGATTGGGACGGCAAGGAAATCACCGGCACGATCAACCCCGGGCCGAACGGAGCGACTGTGAAGTCGGTCGTGTTCGACTACACGAACCCGGTGGCCTGGGGAGTGAAGATCACGGCCGAGGGCAAAGACGCATCCGGCAAACCGGTTGCCATATCAGTCGACGGGAAGCTCGAGAATCTCGGCGCCTACACCAAGCTCTTTCATGGCACCTGGACCCAGGGAGGCCAGAAGGGCGAGTTCGTAGTCACGCGAAATTGATTCTTCGTACGCTGGTGGGCCGCCTGAAGGCGGCCCCTACGTATTTCTGGAACGCAAGACCCGCCCCACACCTCCGATTTTCTCACTGCCCAGTTCTGCCATCCGTCCCCCGCCGCGCTCGAGCCCTGGCGTCGCTTAATTGATTGACATATCAACGACATACAGCTTGAATAACAGGGCCCGTCAAGGTGTCCTCGAAGGTGCCGGTGTCAGCCGGCAAGGGCATCGTTGCACGTGGCCGTGAGCGGCGGCTGACGGGCATCCGGAGGCGACGGCAGGAGCGCGGGGGCGTTGAGACAGCGAGTCCATTCAGGAGGATAGGGAATGCGGCGATTTGCAGGGATCGCGCATGTGGCGGCGTTGATGGTCTTGTTGCCGACCATCGCGTTTGCGCAGGCGACGATCACGGGAACCGTCAAGGACACTTCAGGCGCGGTGCTTCCAGGTGTCACCGTGGAAGCCTCGAGCCCAGCGCTCATCGAAAAAGTCCGCACCGTCATCAGCGACGGCAGCGGGCAGTATCGCATCGTCGATCTCAGACCCGGCACGTACACGGTTACGTTTACGCTTACCGGCTTTAATACCTACAAACGCGAAGGCGTGGAGTTGAGCGGCGCCCTCACGGCGAACATCAATGCCGACCTGAAGGTCGGCGCGCTCGAGGAAACGGTCACGGTCAGCGGGGAGAGCCCGATCGTCGATACCCAGAGCACGCGGCGGCAAACAGTCATCAGCGGCGACGTCATGAAGGACCTGCCTGCGGCGCGGTCGTACGCGGGCGTCATGATGCTCATCCCGTCGACGATCACGCAGGCCGGCGCGAACCTCGACATTCAGGTCACGCCCGGCATGCTCGTGTTCGGCGGTGCAGGTGGCCGCAACAACGAAGCGCGCATTCAGGTCGATGGTCTGAATACCGGTGCTGCGTTCAACGGCGGCGGCGTGTCGAGCTACATGGTCGACATCAGCAACGCGCAGGAAGTGGCGACCACGACATCCGGCGGCATGGGTGAAGCGGAAGTCGGCGGCCCGTCGTTCAGCATCGTGCCCAAGACTGGTGGCAACGCGTTCAAGGGCAGCTTCTATCAGTCGAACGTCACCAAGGGCATGGTCGGCGACAACTACAGCGACGATCTGCGCACCGCCGGTCTCACGACCCCTGGCAAGCTGTTCAAGCTGTGGGATTCGAACCTCGGGATCGGCGGTCCGATCTCGAAGGACAAGCTGTGGTTCTTCTTCCAGTTCCGCGATCAGGGCAGCCATCGCACCATTCCAGGCATGTTCGCGAACGCGAACATGGGCGACCCGACGGCATGGAGCTATGTGGCGGACAAGACACGTCCTGCTGTTGCGGCGGGCAGCTGGCGCAACGCGTCGATTCGTCTCACGGCGCAGCCCAATGCGAAGAACAAGTTCGGCGTGTTCTGGGATCAGCAGGTTCCGTGTCAGGGTGCAGGCGTGATCGGTTCCGATGCCGGCTGCCGACACTCGGGCGACAACGAGATCATCTGCGGCGCGGCCGGTGCATCGAATCCGCCATGCAGTCCAACAGCGGCGCCCGAGAACGGCACGTACCTGAGCGGCTTCGGCCAGCGCGTGCAGCAGGCGACCTGGACCTCGCCGCTGACAAACAAGCTCCTGCTCGAAGCGGGCTTTGGCACCTACTGGAGTCAGTGGGGCGGCACGCCGCTTCCGGGCAGCAACTTCACTCAGCTGGTTGGCATGACGGAGCAGTGCACCGCGGGCTGTGCGACCAACGGGAGCATCGCGAATCTTGCGTATCGCTCGGGCACGTACCGTCAGAACTTCCAGGGCACGCTCGGGTGGCGCGGGTCCGCGTCGTACGTCACCGGTGCGCACAACATGAAGTTCGGGTACCAGGGCGGCCATCTGGTCGACAACCAGAACACCTACACCAACGATCAGTTCCTGACCTTCCAGGTGAACAACCTCGTTCCCAACCGCATCACCGAAACGATCAACCAGATTCCGCTGAAGCAGCGTGTGAACTACGCGGCGTTCTATGGCCAGGAGTCGTACACGTTCGGGCGGATGACGCTGCAGGGCGCACTGCGGTATGACCGTGCCTGGAGCTATTTCCCCGAAGTAACGCTCAATCCCACTCGCTTCCTGCCGATCACCAAACACTACGACCGGACGGACGGCGTGACCGGCTATAACGACCTGACGCCGCGCGGGGGTCTGGCATGGGATCTCTTCGGCACCGGCAAGACCTCGCTGAAATTCAACGTCGGCAAATATCTCCAGGCGGCGCAGAACGGTCTCACGTATGCGACGCTGCGTCCGAGCGGACGTCTGACCACGACGGCCACGCGAGCGTGGACCGACGCCAACGGCAACTTCGTGCCCGACTGCGATCTGTCGAATCCGCTCGCGCAGGGCCCCGCGACTACCGGCAGCATCGACACGTGCGCGCAGATCAGCGACCTCGCGTTCGGTAGCGAGAAGTTCACGAGCGATCTCGACCCGCAGCTGGTCAGCGGGTGGGGCGTCCGGGCCGGTGACTGGCAGATCGGCGCATCGGTGCAGCAGCAGCTGCTGCCGAGAGTTTCCGCCGAGATCGGATACAACCGACGCTGGCTGACGAACTTCACGTGGGACGACAACGTGCTGCAGCCGCTCGCCAACTTCGACCAGTTCAGCATCACGGCGCCGACCGACTCGCGGCTGCCGTCAGATGCCCAGGGCCGAACGATCAGCGGTCTCTACAATGTTCAGCAGAGCGTGGCGTCGCAGGTGAACAACGTCACGAAACTGGCGACATCGCTGGATGGCGGTGACTACACGCAGGTGTACAACGGCATCCTGCTCAACGTCAGCGCTCGTCCTCGCAACGGTCTGACGTTTCAGGGCGGCCTCAACACCGGGGCGACCCGAACCAACTACTGCGATGCTCGAGCGGCGGCGCCTGAATACACCGTGCTCGGCGCGCAGAACCCGACCAACCCATGGTGCAACACGACCACGGGATGGGTCACGCGGTACACGGGTCTCGGCTCGTACACGCTTCCGAAGATCGACGTGCTCGTGTCGGGCACCTTCCGCAGCGACCAGGGCTCGCCGCTGGCGGCCAACATGGTCTTCACATCCGGGCAGACCACGCTCGGCCGCGCGTTCGCGAACAACGCGCCGAACGTGACCGTCAACCTGGTCGAGCCGGGCACGTTGTATGGCGATCGCGTCAACGAGGTCGACATCCGGTTTGCGAAGATCCTGCGCTTCGGCCGGACGCGGACCAACGTCGGGTTCGACATTTACAACATCCTGAACTCGGCGCCGATCCTGACCTACAACCAGGCGTTCAACCCGACGATCAACACGGTGAACCCGTCGGCGAACTGGTTGTCACCGCAGTCGACGCTTCAGCCGCGCTTCGTGAAGTTCAGCGCGCAGATCGATTTCTAGGATTCAGGAAGCAGGAATCAGGAATCAGGTAGGAATCAGATATCAGGAATCAGCGGGCGGGTCGAAAGCGTTCGACCCGCCCGTTGTGTGTACGGGCAGTGTAGGCCGGGCCTTCAGGCCCGGCGTCGCTCTTCCACGATAGAATCAAAAGCTCCAATGGTCATCGACTGCCACGGTCACTACACGACTGCTCCGAAAGAGCTCCAGACATTTCGTGACGCGCAGATCGCAGCGCTGAAGGATCCGTCGGTCGCGATTCCATCAGGGCCCATCACAGTCTCCGACGATCAACTTCGCGACAGCGTGAAGCCGCAGCTCACGTTTCAGAGCGATCGCGGCACCGATGTGACGATCTTCTCGCCGCGTGCGTCGGCGATGGCGCATCACATCGGCGACGCGAAGACGAGCCTCGACTGGTCGCGCCACTGCAACGATCTCATTCACCGCGTGTGCGGTCTGTTCCCGGAGAACTTCGTCGGCGTTTGCCAGCTGCCGCAGACGCCCGGCAATCCGCTGGCCAACTGCATCGACGAGCTGAAACGCTGCGTCAACGAATACGGCTTCATCGGCTGCAATCTCAACCCCGATCCCTCGGGCGGACGATGGACGGCGGCGCCGCTGACCGATCGCTACTGGTATCCGTTCTACGAGGCGCTGTGCGATCTCGACGTGCCGGCGATGGTCCACGTGAGCGCCTCGTGCAATCCGAATTTCCATGCGACCGGTGCGCACTACCTCAACGCCGACACGACGGCGTTCATGCAGTTCATCCAGGCGGATCTGTTCAAGGACTTTCCGACGCTGCGCATGATCATCCCGCACGGCGGCGGCGCCGTGCCGTACCACTGGGGCCGGTACCGCGGGCTCGCACAGGACATGAAGCGGCCGCTGCTCGCCGATCTCATTCGCAACAACGTGTTCTTCGATACGTGCGTGTATCACCAGGCGGGGATCGACTTGTTGCTGAAGATCGTGCCGGCCGAGAACATCCTGTTCGGGTCGGAGATGGTGGGCGCCGTGCGCGGCATCGATCCGGAGACCGGGCATTACTACGACGACACCAAGCGCTACGTCGACGGCGCTGCGATCTCGAGCGGAGCGCGCGCGAAGATCTTCGAGGGGAATGCACGCCGGGTGTACCCGCGAATCAATAAACTGGTCCCGGCGTGAAGGGCCTCAGGGCCCAGGCCTCAGGGCTGGTCTAGGCCCCAGGCCCGATTCCTGGCCCAGCCCTGTGGCCTGAGGCCTGGGCCCAGGGGCCTTCGAGGATTCAGATGAAACCAACCATCGTGAGGAATATCCCGCGTGCGGACGCCGACATCATCCGCACGCTCGGTCAGCTTGGAGTCGCCACTGTCCATGAAGCGCAGGCTCGATCTGGCCTGCTGCGGCCTTACATGCGTCCCATTTACCCCACCGCGCGAGTCGCCGGCAGTGCAATCACGATCTCCTGTCAGGCCGGCGACAACCTGATGATTCACGCAGCGATCGAGCTGTGTCGTCCGGGCGACGTGCTGGTCGTGACGACGACATCGGAATCGACCGACGGCATGTTCGGCGAGCTGCTGGCCGTGTCGGCGCGCGCGCACGGCGTGGTCGGCCTCCTCATTGACGCCGGCGTTCGCGATGTCGCTGATCTCACGTCGATGGAGTTCCCGGTGTGGTCGAAAGCGATCTCCGCGCAAGGCACGGTCAAGGCGACGGCGGGATCGGTGAACGTGCCGGTCGTGTGCGCGGGTGCGGCGATCGCGGCGGGCGACGTGATCGTTGGTGATGTGGACGGCGTGGTGGTCGTCCCGCGTCAGGCCGCCTCCGAGGTGGCGCGGCTCGGGAACGAACGCGTAGCGAAAGAGGAGAAATCGCGTGAACGCCTGCGCAACGGTGAGCTCGGTCTCGATTTCTACGGACTGCGGGCGAAGCTCACCGAGCTGGGGGTGAGAATCGTCGACGAACTCTGACAGTGTGTGCTCCGCCGCTACAAGCTTTCCGTCCCCGGGAATCATGCGATCCCGGTATATCAACGCCTCCAACTGCTATATCTCATTGACTTTCGCCTGGCGCAGGCGTAGTCTCCCGCCACGTAAACGGCGCTCTTTCGAGAGCGCCGTGGGCCTGCTCTTCGCGCCCCGGTATCGGATCCCTTTCGGTAGCCATATTCGCGTCGTTCGCTCGGGGCTTCTTTCATACGCACGGTAGTTCGTTTGGGGTTTCTTACGTTCGCGTTGTGTTCAAGCGCGCCGTGTTCAAGTGCACTGCGCTGTCTTCGTCTGCTGTCAGGCACGGTTTCCATCTCAAGGAGGACCTTTCAACCTGGAGTCGCGAATCACATCCCCTAGGACGAGCGTCTGGACCGACATCAACGGTTGCGGGGACACCCTCTCTCAAAGGAGCTTCAGCCCCATGCGTGCACCGAAAGTGTTTCTCTCTATCCTTGCAGCGGCGCTCTTGGTGCCGTCGCTGGCCTTTGCACAAAAGGCATCCCTCACTGGTATCGTCCGCGACACGTCGGGTGCAGTGCTGCCCGGTGTCACGGTGGAAGCGTCGAGTCCCGTCATGATCCAGAAAGTGCGATCGGCGGTCTCCGACGGCTCGGGTCAGTACCGAATCATCGATCTCGATCCCGGCACCTATCAGGTGACGTTCTCGCTGGCCGGGTTCACCAAGGTCGTCCGTGAGGGCGTTCAGATAGCGGGAACTGCCGTCTTCACGATCAACGCCGACATGCGCGTGGGCGCGCTCGAGGAAACGATCACGGTGACTGGCGAGACGCCGGTAGTCGACGTGCAGAGCAGCCGTCGAGAAACGGTCATCAACAACGATGTCATTCAAGCCATTCCCGCTACGCGCACCGTCGGCTCGCTGCTCAATGCAACAGCAGGCCTGACCGTCGACAACAACGGCGTCCAGCCGACGCCGACGATGACGTTCTTCAGCGCGCGCGGCGGCCAGACCAATGAAGGCCGTATGAGCGTGAACGGCATGACGGTCGCGGCGGCCTTCAACGGCGGCGGCGTGTCGTCCTACATCCTCGACACGGTGAACGTCGACGAAGTGTCCGTGACGGTGTCCGGCGGTATGGGCGAATCGGATATCGGCGCGCCGAACATGAACCTGGTGCCACGACAGGGTGGCAACCGGTTCACGGGACAGGCATTCATCAACGAGGCGGGCGATTGGTCGCGCGGCAACAACCTGAACGACGAGCTGCGCAACGTCGGCATCCGCGAGACGCCCGGCATCATCAAGTCCTACGACACGAGCATCACCTACAGCGGACCGATCAAGAAGGATCGCCTCTGGTTCCTCGGCAGCTATCGCAAGCTCAACACCGCGACGGCTGTCGAAGGCATCGTCGGAAACGCGAACGCCTACAACCTCAACGTGAACGATCCGAACAGCTGGCTATACCAAGCCGATCCCAGCGTGACCGCTCGACAGCTGCAGGGGCGCGCAATGTACATCGGTCGCGCCACTGCGCAAGTGGGGAAGAATCGCCTCTCGTTCAGCCACGAGTATCAGCTGCGCTGCGAAGGATCGCCGCTCAAGGTTGACACCAACGGCTGCAACAGCCGCGGCTCCAGCTGGGTGGCTTCGGGTGGCGCGACCACGTCACCCGAGTCGACAACCAACTACTTCCACTTCCCATACTACCTGACGCAGGGGCTGTGGACCGCGCCGATCAGCGGCAAGCTGCTGCTCGACGCCGGCTACTCGCGCCTCGCGTACCAGCACGCGGGTGGCCCTGGTCAGCTGCCGCCGGATGGCATCAGCGATATCTCGGTGACGGAACAGTCGACGGCAGTCAATCCGGCGACCGGACAGCCGTGGGTGCCGCGCGCCAACTTTACGTATCGCGCGCTGGCCGGCTACTCCGACAACTGGGGGAACCCGAATACGTGGCGTGCCTCGGCGTCGTACGTGACCGGCGCGCACAACGCGAAGATCGGGTATCAGGGTTCGTATCTGATTGCTGACCAGCGCTTCGTGCGCAACCCGAGCCTGCTCTCGTACACGTTCAACCAGGGGGTCCCGGTCTCGTTCACGATGAACATTCCCGAGTGGACGACAGCCGACCGCACCAAGATCGCGGCGCTCTACGCGCAGGACTCGTGGACGCGCGGACGCCTCACCGTGCAAGGTGCGCTGCGGTATGACCGGGCGTGGAGCTACAGTCCGGCCGAGCACAACGGCACGACGGTCACGTCTCGTATCAACACCAATCCGATCTCGCTGCCGTATACCCCGAGCGTCAATGCCTACAACGACATCACCCCGCGCGTCGGCGCCGCGTACGATCTGTTCGGCAACGGGAAGACGGCCATCAAGTTCAACATGGGCCACTACCTCGACGCCGCGACCAACGATGGCTCGTACACGCGCAACAGCCCGGCGGCCAACATCGTGCGCACGGTGACACGCAACTGGTCCGACACCAACGGCAACAAGATCGTCGACTGCGATCTCCTGAATTTCAATGCGCAGACGGCGATCGACAGCTGTGCGGCGCTCGGCGGCAACAACCTGAACTTCGGCAGCACCAGTTCCACCGTGACCCGCGTCAATCCGGAGATGCTTCGAGGGTGGGGCGTGCGCGCCAGCGACTGGCAGTGGGGCATCAACGTGCAGCACCAGGTCATGCCACGAATCTCGCTCGAAGCTGGATACAACCGCCGTTGGTGGGATGGTCCCGGCGGCACGGGCTGGGAGAACGGCGTCACCGACAACACCGTTCGCAATCCGAGCGACTACGAAAAGTGGATGATCAATGCGCCAAGCGACCCGCGTCTGCCCGGGGGCGGCGGCTATGCGATCCCGATCTACACCGTGACGGCCGCGGCCAACGCGCTACCGGCGCAGAACTACATCACCTTCGAGACCGACTACGGTCCGAAGCGGATCAACTACTGGCACGGCGTCGACGTGACGTTGAACGCGCGTCTGCGCAACGGCTTGTTCATGCAGGTGGGCACGAGCACCGGCCGCGAGGTGGAGGACTACTGCGCCACTGAGCCGAAGATCGGTCATGGAATCGGCGACTCACCGGACGTGCGCAACTGCCGGCAGGTCGATCCGTTCCAGACGACCGTCCGTGGCCTGGCCTCGTACACGATCCCGAAGATCGACGTGTCACTCAGCGGGACGATCAGGTCGCAGCCAGAATCGGAGATCGCATTCGCCGGTCTGGGCAGCGCGACGTGGAACGTAC
Organism: Vicinamibacterales bacterium; assembly: GCA_036407095.1. Taxonomy (GTDB): domain Bacteria; phylum Acidobacteriota; class Vicinamibacteria; order Vicinamibacterales; family UBA2999; genus Gp6-AA40. The sequence goes on from DASWZV010000173.1 coordinate 88,632, forward strand.
CGAATACGTGCAGCACGCCGGGCTGTGTGTCGGTGCAGAGTCTGCTCGGCCGTCTGCCTCCGAGTGCCCTCGCCACCGGCACGACCGCCATCCCGCTTCTCGATGCGAGCCATCGGCTGTTCTACGGCGGCCGCCGGAATCAGCTCGATCTGCGCGTGGCCAAGATCCTCCGCTTCGGCCGGACGCGCGCCGATGTCGGGTTGGATCTGAACAACGTGCTCAACACCAACTATGCGACTGGTTACGTCACCACGTACCAGTACAGCGATAACAACGCTGCCCAGGGCGGTACGTTCCTGAACCCGACGGCGGTGTACACGCCGCGATTCGTTCGGTTGAACGCCACGTTCAACTTCTGATACTCGAAGGAATCAGGAAGCAGGAATCGGGAATCAGAAGGAATCAGGAGTTAGGAACCGGGAGGCGGGTCTTCGGACCCGCCTCTTTTTTTCGCTATCACCGACTGCGCGCGGCGAGCAATCGCCGCAACATCTCCTGCGCGGGAGCGGAATCCGGCTTCAGGCGCACGGCCGTCTGCGCTGACGCGATCGCGTCGTCGATTCGCCTCTGCAGTGCGTAGGCAACTGCCAGATTGTGGTACGCATCGGCGTTGAGCGGGTTGATCTCCACCGCGCGCTGCAGGTGGGCAATCGCACCGTCCAGTTGGTTGCGCGGCCCGAGGATCACCCCCAGGTTGAAGTGCGCGTCCGCATTCTCCGGATTGAGGGCGATCGTCGTCTGGAACTCGCGAATCGCAGCATCGGGCTGCCCCACCGCGAGCAGGCCGGCGCCAAGATTGAAGCGCACGGAGTCGCCCTTCGGCTTCAGCTGCACGGCCGTGCGCAGGTGCTGCATCCCCTCGGCGAGGAGCCCCCGCGCCTGCAGTACCGTCCCGAGGTTGCTGTGCGCCTCCGCGTCACGAGGATCCAGACGCAGCGCCTCTTCGAGCTGCGCCTGGGCATCGGCAACGCGTCCCGCCTGCAGATACCTCATCGCGAGCGCGTTGTGCCCGGCGGCAACCTGCGGATCGAGCCGGACGTCCATCTCGGCCGACGCGATGGCGGCTACCAGTGATCGACGGACGAAATCGGCGTTGAGGACTGCCGCGTCCTCCGCACGGCGCGGCACCACCTCGATCCAGAGCTGGCCCATCTCGTCGGTCGAGCGCGGTCCCGATCGCACGCGCTGCGGCGGATCGTTACGGTTGTTCCGATTTGCCGCGGAGTTGTCGTAGGTGAATCGCATCGACAGCCGCGTGCCCCGCGGGAGGGACACGGGCGATCGATAGCGATACCGGTCCTGCCAGCGAAAGTCCCATTGGCGAATCCACAGCAAATCCTTTTGCGAACCGTCGGGTAGCGTCGCCGTTCCGCGCATCTCCTTCCCGAGATAGTGTGCGTGCGGATAGACGCTCACTGCCTCGACGTCTACCGGGAGCACGTAGCTGTCCTCCACGACGTAGTTCGACTCGCCGGCAGGAATGGAGATCCCATGCGCCTCGAGCTTCACGCTGATCGGCGTGCGCGTCGGCGCCGTGTCGGAGAAGAACAGGCCGATCGCCGGCTGCACCGTTTCGCTCTTCGCACCCGCGATCATGTGGAGCAGCAGGATCACGTCGGCACCGGGATTGAGCGTCCATGCGTTGTCGGACGGCTCCATCACCGGCACCTTGCCCGGCGACCAGCCGTACACGTTGTACACCTGAGCGCTGTCCATCGCCGCGAAACCCGGGCCCGGCTCGGCACGATCGAGCGCGCGCGACACGCGCCCGAGATCGATTGCTACGTCCGCGTGGTGCAGCACCTGCGGGCGATCGGCGCGAAACTCGACCGCGCGCACGTAGCGCGTCGTGGTGATCGGTACCGGAATGACGAAGTTCCGGAATACGTCGCGGGTTCCCGTCCTGCCCTGCTTGCCCTGAGCGGAGTCGAAGGGAGCGGAGCCGAAGGGCTGCGGCTGCAGCACGTACGCCTCCGGCAGGGTCAGCACCAGATCGGGAGTACCAAGCTGCCATCCGCCGGAAAACGCCGGCGGCTTTGGCGCGTCGGCCGGATTCCCCTCGGGCGCGCCGCTCTCGACCCACTTCATGATGCGTGCGATCTGATCATCGCGGAGCCGCCGTTCGCCGGCAAAGTCGCCGTGTCCGTGCTCGGGCAGCCACGGTGGCATCGCGCGGCGCTGCACCGCTGACGAAATCGCGCGCGCGTGGCGACGAACCGAGCCGTAGTCGAGCACGCTGAACGGGGCGCCAGCCACGCAGAGCGGATCATCTGAGGAGCCCGCGTTCGCCTCCGGCGAAGGAGGGATCGGACGATGGCAGCTCGCGCAGTTGTCGAAGAGGATGGGGGCGATGTCCGCGTTGAACGTAGCAGCCTTTTCCGTCGGTTCCGTGGTTCGCGAGCATGCCGCGACGACGGCGACGATAGCGAACGGCGCGAGTGCGCGGTTCAGCTCGTGACTCCGCATACGCTGGGATTGTAGGCGAATCAAGCGGCGGGTCTTCGTACCCGCCTCGGACAAACCCGCTGGCCTTGGACCCGCCCTGATCGACCTATAATTCCGCCGTCTGTTTCGCTTCGAAAGGAGTCGTGATGGCTATGCGTGTGGTTGGTGCTCTCATCCTGTCAGCGGTCGTGGCGGCGACCGTCGCCTGCAATTCAAGCTCGCCTGGGTCGAAGCCTGCCGCGACGACCGGCGGGCCGAGAGTGTATTTCGCCGAGCCCGCCAACGGCGCGATGGTGAAGAGCCCCGTGCACCTGGTGTTTGCGAGCGATCAGTTCACCATTGCCGCCGTGCCGCAGGGTGAGGTGAAAGAGGTTCGCGCGAACACCGGCCACTATCACCTTGGCACCGACACCAAATGTCTGGCGCCCGGAACCGTGATCCCGAAGGCCGACCCCTGGATCCATTTCGGCATGGGGAACAACACGATCGACATGCAGCTGACGCCGGGGCCGCACACGCTGGTGCTGCAGGCCGGCGACGACAAGCACACGACCATTACCGGGTTGTGCGAAACGATCTCGGTGAATGTTACCGGCGAGTAAGGAAACGGAGGGCACGGAGTGCCCTCCGTTACCTCGCCCCAACGAACTCCCCTAGAACGCGATTGAAATCGTCGGCCCTTTCCACGTTACTGAGGTGGGCCGACTCGAGTGTCGCCAGTTTCGATCCCGCGATCCGGTCGTGGATGAACTCGAGTCCCTCGGGCGGTGTGGCCATGTCGGTCCGGCCGGCGATCGCGAGCACCGGGCATCGAATCGACGCGATTGCCTCCCGCAGATCCTCGTCGCGCATCGCGGCGCTGCAACCCGCATAGCCGGCCGGTGAACACTGCGAGAGCATCGAGTGGAACTGCTGAACCGTCTCCGGTTCACGTGTCCGGAAGCCGTCGGTAAACCAGCGACCCATCGTCATGTCGGCGAGCGCCGCCATCCCTTGTTCCCGGACGAACTGAATCCGGTCGATCCAGAACCGGGTCGAGGCAATGCGGGCGGCCGTGTTCGCGAGCGTGAGCGTGCGCAGGCGCTCGGGCGCATTGACGCCGAGCCACATTGCGGTGATGCCGCCGAGCGAGATGCCGCAGACGTGCGCTTTCGCCGCGCCCTCAGCGTCGAGGATGGCGAGCGCGTCGCGCCCGAGTTGCGCGATCGTGTAGTCGCCTGCCGGGACCGACGATCGTCCGTGACCGCGCGCGTCGTACGCGATGACCCGATATCGATCGGCGAGTGCGGCGACCTGACGCGACCAGAGTTCGCGTGTCGTACCGATTGAGTTGATGAAGAGGATGGTGGGCGAGCCGACGGCGCCGTCGATCGAATAACTCAGGCGGACGCCTTCACGATCGACGGAACGCTCCATAGCGAGAGCGATATTACAACGCCGGGCCCAAAAGACAGGGCCCAGCCTACACCGTCCGAACGCGCTAAGTGACAGTGTCGGCCGGGCCTGATTTGTAGGCCCGGCGCGACCGTTAGTGCTTCTGCGCCGAGGCCATCGCCTGCTGACCGCGGGCGTGGCTGGTCGAGAAGATCACGTGCAGCGCCATCAACGCCTGCAGGGGGTGACAGCCGGCCTCGGCCAGCGGCCCGACGTGATCGCTGACCTTGCCGCCGAGTCCGACGTTGATCATTGACTTGGCCGCTTCGCGCTGCTTGCCGTGCAGGTCGTACTCGTCGCAGACCTTCTCGAAGTCGTTGATGATGCGATTCCGCAGGTCCTGACTGTGGCGCGATTCGAACAGCAGCTTGTTCAGCCCGTACGCCTCCGAGGGCGGGTGCTTGTAGAACATGTAGCCCTGGTCGACGAACTTGAACCCGCCGTACTGCTCGGCGACCTTCGACGGCGCGTTGGTCCGCGCCCGCTCCGGCAGGAAGCGCATCATGCAGAGTCCGTGGTGCCAGGTCGGGATGTAGTCGATCAACTCGCCCTCGTGCCGGCCGATCGCGCCGAACATCACCGCCCAGCTGAGGAGCTCGGTGTTGCCGACTTCATCGAGCTGCGTGCCGGTCATGTTGAGCAGGGCGTCCATGTTGCCGGCTTCCCACTGCGACACCAGCCAGCGGTCGAAGTCGAACTCCGGGTAGTTGTATTTCGTCGTGCCGGGGAAGTGCGACATGCCTCCGCTGGCGATGATCGCCACGCGCTCCTTGCGTCCTTTCACGATCGAGGCGATCGCCTTCCCGAGCGCCTCGCAGCGGCGCGGCGTCGGCAGCGGCGGCACGTACACGTTCGTGAAGAACGGCACCACCGGGATGTTGCGCTTGCCGATCACGTACTCGAACGGAATCGAGAAGGCGTGACCCAGCTCGGCATCCTCCGAGTAGGCCATATCGAAGTGGTGGTCGACGACGAGCTTGTTGAGGATGTCCTCGGCGAGCCCGCGATGGATCGGCAGGTTGTGCTCGCGGCCCGCGAACTTCGCGACCGCACGATCGCCAGCGACGATGGCGAAGGAGGGCACGCAGCTGACCGAGAACGTCTCGACGTGGTCGGCGCCGAAGAACAGGATCGCGTCCGGCTTCGTTTCGTCGAGGACCTTGCCAAGCTCCTGCATCCCCCGGCCCGCCTGGTCGAGCTGCTGCGGGTTCTCGTCCGGCGGCCGCGTGAACATGTACGGCGTATGGCAGGTCCCGACGGCGGCAACAATTTCACCCATTTCGCAACTCCTGACCTGTGACCTTTGACCTTTGACCTTTGCCTTTTGACCTTTGCCTTTTGACAAGGCCTAACTATTCATGGCCTTGTCGATCTTATCCAGCAGCGCCATCGTTTTCACGCAGCTCGCGGCGCTCGATTCCGGCTCGCGCCCTTCGCGAATCGCGCCGACGAACTCGACGTCCTGCCGGTCGAAGGCGGCGACGCCGTCGAGCTGCACGTCCTTGCCCTCGCTGTCGGTCATCGAATCCCGGTAGACCTTGTAGGTCTCTTCTTCACCGATGTAGCGGTAGAACCCGCCGAACGGCCCTTTGTTGTTGAACGACATCGCCATCGTGAAGAGTGGGCCCTTCTTCGATTTCATCGCGACCGAGAGGTCCATCGGGATCTTCAGCTCGGCGTGGTCGGGCCCCTTCTGCCCCCAGGCCTGCCAGTTGGGATCGTCCACGATCCAGTGCGCCAGATCGACGGAGTGGCAACCGTGATGCCAAAGCAGGTTGTCGACCCACGATCGCGGCTGGCCGTGCATGTTCAGGTTTGTGCGGCGGAAGAAATAGGTCTCGACCACCATGTGGTGGAGGTGGAACGTGCCCTCGTTGATCCGCCGGCGAATCTCGCGATGCGGGCTCGAGAAGCGGCGTGTGTGCGTGACCATGCACACCTTTCCGGCCTTCTTCGACGCATCCAGCATCTTCTGGGAGTCCGCGAGGTTGAGAGCCATCGGGATCTCCACCTGCACGTGCTTGCCCATGGAGAGGGCAAGCAGCGTCTGCTCGCAGTGCTGATCGGAGGGCGTCGTCAGAATCACCGCATCGACACCTGGGCGATCGATGCAGGCCCGCAGGTCGGTCGACCCGAACGGAATATTCCACTTCGATGCGAAGTCTTTCGCGCTCTGCTCGGTGCGCGCCGCGATCGACACGACCTCGACGTCCTTGATCTTCGCCAGGGCCTTCACGTGGATCTCACCCATGGCGCCCGTGCCTGCGATGCAAATCTTCATAGTCCTCCGAATCGTGTCCGCCGGGTCCGAAGGACCCGGCCTACACTACGCGCTTAGCGAGAGTGTAGGCCGGGTCTTTAGACCCGCCGTTCACAACCCTTCAATGTACTCCACTATTCCCAGTACAACCGCATCGGATTGTCGACGAGCAATTTCTGCTGCGACTCGCGCGTGGTCGCGATCTGTGGGATGTAGTCGACGAGCAGCCCGTCGTCGGGCATGTGGTTCTTCAAGTTCGGGTGAGGCCAGTCGGTCCCCCACAAGACGCGATCCGGGAATGTATCGACCAGCCGCTTCGCAAAGGGAACGACGTCGCGATACGCGTGCTGTTCGCCGTCGAGAGCGGGAGGTCCGCTCACGCTCAATCGCTCCGGGCAGCTCACCTTCGACCAGATGTTCTGATGCTCGCGCATCATCTGCACGAACAGCTCGAACTCCGGTCCATCGACCGGCTTCGTGACATCGGGCCGCCCCATGTGATCGACGACGACGGTGGTCGGAAGCGACGTGAAGAAGTCCCAGAGTTCAGGCAGGTCCACCGCTTCGAAGTAGATCACCACGTGCCATCCGAGCGGCGCGATGCGATGCGCGATTTCGGTGAGCACATCGCGCGGCGTGAAATCGACGAGCCGCTTGACGAAGTTGAAGCGCGTGCCGCGCACGCCCGCTTCGTGCATCCCTCGCAGCTCGGCATCGGTCACGCTGCGATCGACCGTCGCGACGCCGCGCGCCCGGCCGCGCGATGCGCGCAGTGCGTCGACGAGCGCGCGATTGTCAGTCCCGTGACACGTCGCCTGGACGATGACGTTCTTGTCGAAGCCCAGGAAATCGCGCAGCGCGAAGAGTTGTTCTTTCGACGCATCGGCCGGCGTGTACTTGCGCTCGGGCGCGTACGGAAAGACGTCGCCGGGGCCGAAGACGTGACAGTGCGCGTCGACCGCACCTGCCGGCACCTTGAATCGAGGCTTCGATGGACTCGGGTGGTAGGTGAGCCACCCCGGTGTGACGGTAAAGCTCATGGCGTCGGGACGTCGAGTTCTTCGGTATCGATTTCGGCCTGGACCGCCGGAGCATAGCGGGCACCGGAGACCGTCTTCGGGCTGATGAGCGCACTCAACCGGTTCTGCATGTCGCGCGACAGCGTGATGGTCGTTGCGCCGACGTTCTCCTCGAGATGCGCGATGCTCGTCGTGCCAGGAATCGGATGAATATGCGAACCCTGCGCGAGCACCCAGGCCAGCGCGAGCTGACCCATGGTGCAGCCCTGCTCGCGTGCGAGCGCCGGCACGCCTTCGAGCAGCTTCAGATTGGCGGGGAAGTGTTCGGACTGAAAGCGCGGCATGCCCAGGCGGATGTCTTTGGGCGGCAGTGTCGAGACATCGCGGAGTCCGCCGGTGAGGAATCCACGCGCGAGCGGACTGAACGCGACGAAGGTGATGCCGAGCTCACGGCAGGTATCCAGCACGGCGACTTCAGCGTTGCGCGTCCAGAGCGAGTACTCCGTCTGCACGGCCGCGAGCGGGTGCACGCGGTGCGCCTTGCGAATGGTGTCGGCCGAGACCTCGCTCAGGCCGATCGCGCGCACCTTGCCTTCCTTCACCAGATCGGCGACCGCCCCGACGCTTTCCTCGATCGGCCGCCGCTTGTCCCAGCGGTGCAAGTAGTAGAGGTCGATCACGTCGGTCTGCAGACGCTGAAGGCTCTCCTCGCAGTTCTTTCGGATCATCTCCGGACGGCCATCGATCTCTCGTTGACCCTGAGCGTTGCGGAACATGCCGCCCTTCGAGGCGAGCACGTATTCACGCCGCCGGTCCTTCAGCACCTTGCCGAGCAGCGTTTCGTTCGCGCCAAATCCGTAGAGCGCGGCCGAGTCGAGATGCGTGTAGCCGATGTCGAGCGCGCGATGCAGCACCCGTGCCGCGGAGGCCTCGTCGGGCGGCGTGCCGTAGGCGTGCGAGAGGCACATGCATCCGAGGCCGATGGCAGAGACGTCGAATGGACCTAGTTTTCGTGTGTGCATTTCTTAAAGACTAGTAATTCAAAATGCAAAATTCAAAATGCAAAATGCAAAAAAGAGCGCCTCGGAAGGCGACGCGGCTCCGTTCTCTCCGAGCCTTTCTTCTGCGTTCTGCATTCTGCATTTTGCATTTTGCATTTCGCATTTCGCATTACAGAGGCACACCCGCTGTCTCCGATCCGCCGAGCCACGCCCGCCCTTCGGAGTACAACTTTTCCACCGCTTCACCCCTCAATCCCGGCAACCCGTCTTTCACGGTGAATCCGCTTCGGGTCTGGAGATAGCCGAGATGACGGTAGCCCTCCGGGAATTTCTGCAGCAGCGAGTGATCGAGCGAGACGCGCACTGACGGGTCGACCGGATCCATCCGATCTTTCTCGTAGATCGGCTGCCGGCGCACGATCCCCCATCCTTCGACTCCCTTCGGTCGCTCAGGACGAGCCCCTCTCTTTTCGAGGAAGTCGTAGAAGCGCCCGGTGCAGACGACGTCCACGAGAAAGCCGTCCACCTTCGCGCGCTGGTTGATCGTCATCTTCGTCTGCGCGATCGCCCGGGCGCCGGCCACTTCACACGTGAAGCCGCCGAGAAAGTGCAGGATGCTCACGCCGCGCTCGAAGCCGTCGCGACTGACTTCGATGAACTTCGCCGCCGGCCCTTGAAACCAGGTCGCGGTCATCCAGCCATCGTCGTGCCAGACGGTCGCGAAGCGATCCCAGTCGCCCGCGTCGCGCCAGAGCGCCCAGTTCTCGATAAGTTGTCTGATCGCTAACGCGTCTGCGTCCATTCTTGGGTCCGGGTGATTCGAAGCGTTGGCTCAGTGTAGGCCGGGCCTTTCAGGCCCGGCGTTCATCGACGATGCGGTTTCGAAGGATCCCGATCCCTTCGACTTCCGTTTCGATCACGTCGCCATTGGCCAGGAATTCCTGCGGCGTTCTGCCCATGCCGACGCCTTCCGGCGTGCCGGTCGCGATCACGTCGCCCGGTTCGATCGTCAGGCCCTTCGAGAGCGACTCGATGATCACGTCCACCGGGAAGATCATGTTCGCCGTGGTGCTGTCCTGCTTGGTGACGCCGTTGACGCGAAGTTGAAGGCGCTTGGTCTGTGGATCGCCGAACTCGTCGGCGGTCACAACGACAGGCCCCATCGGGCAGAAGCCGTCGAGGCTCTTGCCCTTGAACCACTGCAGGTGCTGCTGCTGCAGATCGCGAGCGCTCAGATCGTTGATCACGGTGTACCCGAAGACGTGTCGGAGCGCATCGGTTTTCGCGATGTTGCGGCCGCTCGAGCCGATCACCACACCGAGTTCCACTTCCCAGTCCACCTGCTGTGTGGCGCTGCGATCCACGGCGATGTCGTCGAATGGACCGCTGACCGTCGTTGGCGCCTTTGTGAAGATCACAGGCACGGTCGGGACCTTCATCTCGCGACCGCGCGCTTGCGCGCTCTCCTTGGCGTGCGCAAGGTAGTTCTGTCCGAGGCAGAACACATTCTTGGCTGGCCGCGGAATCGGTGCGTGCCAGCGGATGCCTGACACCGGATACGAATGCGATCCGTCGGCGGCATGTTCGAGAGCCGCGACGCGCCGCTGCGCATCAGGTCCGGCCTGGATGAGCCCGAGCAGTGTCGAGGGCGCATCGGCCCAGGTGCGGCCGAGCGCCGCCCGTACGTCGACGATGCGATCGCCGCGAACGAGGCCGAGGCGCGGACCGGCCGCGGAGTCTGGTGAGAACGTTCCAAATTTCATTGGCTGGGCGCGTGGATGTGGAATGTCAGTCTGTTGAAGACGTGCGTTTCACGGGAGTATACTCCGGCCACTTCGCGCGAGTGGGTGCGCGCGGACGACGCGATTACGCCGAAGCGGCGGGGGAGCGGCGCTCGGGTTCAACGGACAAGTTCTCTTTGGCGCGCGCTCGCGCGCTTTCGGGAGGGTCAGGAATGATGCGTGCACTCCGTGCGTTGTTCAGCGGGCTCGTCGTCGTGTTGCTCACCGCCGATGTGGCGATGGCGCAGGCCACCGCCGAGATCACCGGCACCGTCAAGGACACGAGCGGCGCTGTGCTGCCAGGCGCCAACGTGACCGCGACGCAGACCGATACCGGGTTCAAACGCGACGTCGTCACCGATACCGAAGGCGCGTTCTCGTTACCCGCCCTTCCGATTGGACCGTACCAGCTCGAAGTCGCGTTGCAGGGATTCAAGACGTCGATTCAGACCGGCATCGTGCTGCAGGTCAACAGCCATCCGAATGTGCCGATCGTTCTCGAACTCGGCACACTCGCAGAAGAGATCACGGTGACCGCCACCGCGTCAGTCGTCGAGACGCGCGCGCTCGGCGTCAGGCAGGTGATGGACAACAAGCGGATCGTGGAGCTGCCGTTGAATGGCCGCAATCCGGCCGACCTGCTGGCCTTGCTTCCTGCCGCAGTCCCGCAGCCGCAGCTCAATGCCACGAGCCGCAGCATGGGCGGGAGCAACGGTGGCCAGTCGTACTCGCTGGCCGGTGGCCTGGCGTTCGGCGTCTCCTGGATGCTTGATGGCGCGATTCACAACAACCCGTATGACAACTTGAACCTGCCGCTGCCATTCCCCGACGCGATGCAGGAGTTCAGCGCGGAGACGAGCGCGATGACCGCACAGAACGGCACGCACTCGGGCGGCGCGGTCAATGCCGTGACGAAGTCGGGCACGAACTCGTATCGTGGTGATCTCTTCGAGTTCTTCCGTCATCACAGCCTGAACGCCACCGACCCGTTCGCGGGGGTCATACCGGGGACAGACAAGCGCAGGGACGACGGGCGGAAGCGGAACCAGTACGGTGTGACGCTCGGTGGGCCGATCAAGACCAACAGCGTGTTCTTCTTCTTCGGGTACCAGGGAACGAACGAGACGGTCAATCCGGCCGATAGCCGCGCGTTCGTGCCAACGGCGGCGATGCTGACGGGGGACTTCACGACGTTCGCGTCGCCGGCGTGCAATGCGGGCGTGCAGCGCAACCTCGGCCTGCCGTTCGTGAACAACCGGGTCGATCCGGCGCTCTTCAGCAAGGCGGCGCTCAACATCGTGTCGAAGATCCCGACGTCGACAGACCCCAACGGGTGCGGTCTCGTGCAGTACGCAGTGCCGGCCGAAAACACCGATTGGCAGATGGTCACCAAGGTCGACTACACCATCAACAACAAGCACTCGCTGTTCGGCCGCTATATCCCGACCTCGTATTTTTCGCCGCCCCCCTTCAGCCTCGATGCCGCGGGGCAGAACCTGCTCGTCACGCGCATGGGCGGTCGAGACCAGCTCGCGCAGACGTTCACGCTCGGCGAGAATTACGTCATCAGTTCTTCGACGCTCAACCAGCTTCGTTTCGCGTACAACCGCACCGACATTCACCGCACCAGCACCGACTTCTTCTCCGCGCCCGAGATGGGCATCAACGTCTACAGCTACATGCCGCACTACATGCTGTTGAGCATCACTGGCGGCTTCCAGCTCGGAGGCGGCACGGAGAGCGAGTCTACGTTCACCACGCCGTTGTGGTCGGTCGGCGATGACGTGACGATCGTCAAGGGTGGTCATCAGTTCGGGTTCGGCGGCACATTTTCAAGCTGGAAATCGTTGTCGCTCGCCAACGTCCGATCGCCGGGCCAGTTCACGGTGGACGGCACGATCACCGGGTTGGGTCTCGCCGATTTTCTTCTCGGCAGGCTTGGCACGAACGGACTGGTCCAGGCCGCGCCCAACACGCTCGACATGGAAGCGAAGAGTCTGGGGTTCTATGGACTGGACGCGTGGAAAGTCGGTCCTCGCTTGACGCTGAACTACGGTCTCCGATGGGAGCCGTTCTTCCCGCAGCAGCTCGTGAACGGCGCTGTGTATCAGTTCGACATGGGTCGTTTCCGCGCCGGCACCAAGAGCACGGTGTTTCCGAACGGTCCCGCGGGCCTCTACTTCCCGGGTGACCCCGGCTTCCCCTCGCAGGCAGGTATGCTGACCGACTGGAACAACTTCGGGCCGCGTGTCGGTCTGGCGTGGGATCCGACGGGCAGCGGGAGGACGTCGGTGCGCGCCGGGTACGGCAAGGCGTACGACTTCGTGAACGCGCAGTTCCACCTCAATACGTCTGTGGCGCCGCCGTGGGGTTCGGAGGTCCGTCTCAACAATCCCCCAGGAGGTCTCGACAATCCGTTCCTCGGGAGTCCCGGAGGACAAACGAATATCTTCCCGGTCACGTTCGACCAGAACGCCCCGTTCTCGGTCAATGGACCGTTCCTGTCGTTGAGCAACGACCTCGTCGCCACCAACGTACACTCGTTCAACGTGACTGTGGAGCGGCAGGTGAGTGCCCGTTGGTTCGCGACGGCGGGATATCTGGGGACCCGGACGAACAACATCTGGGAATCGACGCCGCTCAACAACGCGCTGTTCATTCCTGTGCCTGGCACCGGCGCTGCTCCAAGCGTCGCCAACACGAACAACCGGCGGCCGCTCACAGTTCTCGACCCGAACAACGGAAAGTACTACGCGCAACTGGACCAGTACGTCAGCGACGGCCGGCAGCGCTACAACGCGATGCTCTTGTCGGTGCGCGGCAACACGCGCCTGACCACCGTCAACGCGAACTACACGCTGTCGCATTGCTACGGTTCGCCCGACGGCAACGGTGGCGGAACGACGAACGTATCGGTCGGCTACAACAAGCCTGACGATCCGCATTACGACGATGGCAACTGCACGTCGGATCGGCTGCACAACTTCACGATGACGGCGAGCGTGTTATCGCCGCAACTCAAGAACAACGCCCTGCGCGCGGCGTTCTCCGATTGGAGGCTCGTGGGCGGCTTCCGAGCTCTTACCGGCCCGTGGCTGACAGTATCGACCGGAGCCGACATCGCGTTGAACGGACAGGCGGGGACGCAGCGAGCGAATCAGGTGCTGAGCGATCCGTATGGCGATCGCTCGATCAATCCGGCGAATGGAGGCATGCGCTTCCTGAACCCCGCTGCCTTCGCGCAGCCGGCTCAGGGCACGCTCGCCACGAGCCAAGCGCGCAACGGCATCCGCGGCATGGGCGCTCGCAATCTCGATCTCTCGCTGACGAGACTAATCAGGCTGGCCGATCGTCAGAACATCGAAGTGCGCATCGATGCGTTCAACGCGTTCAACTGGTTCCAGTGGGGACAGCCAGCGACCGCGCTGAACAACACGGCGACATTCGGCCAGATCTTGACGGCCGGTGCACCGCGCGTGATGCAGCTGGGGATCAAGTACCAGTTCTAAGGTCGGTGCGATCCTACTGACGCATGTCGGTGCGATTCTATCTGACGATGATCGGTGCGATCCTGCTAACGCTTGTCGGTGCGATTGAACCTGACGATAGTCGGTGCGATCGTGCTGACGCATGTCGGTGCGATCCCTCTTTCGCGGGTCCGTGCGATCCTGCTGACGCCGTCGGTGCGATCTTGCTGAGGACCGATGAAAGATCGCACCGACAATCATCACTTGGATCGCACCGATACGCGTAAGCTGGATCGCACCGACTCTCGTCTAGAGAGGGATCGCACCGACTTGTGTTACGTCAATGCGCGAGCGGCGCCGCGCTTCTCGTGGGCGCTGGCGCGTCAGACTTCATCGCGAGTCCCAGCGCGAACATCGCGAGCGTGGAGATCGCTGCTGGCACCGCTGCGGCCCAGAACAGCTGCTGCGGACCCCACTGCCATCCGATCAGCGTGCCACCGATGTAGGGACCGATGATCGCGCCGACTCGGCCGACGCCGAGACCGGCGCCGACGCCGGTCGAGCGGAGATACGTGGGGTAATAGGTCGCGGCAAGCGTGTTGATTCCAGGTTGCCCGCCGATCACGCACCAGCCGGCGACGAAGACGATGATCGTCAACACCGTGAGCGTGATGCCCGGCTGGCCGATGAAGGCGATGCTGAGCGTGGCGAGCGCGAACGTGGCGGTCAGCATCGGGATGAATCCCTTGCGTGCGATGAGCCACGCCAGTCCGTAGGTGCCGATGGTGCCACCCGTCTGCAGAATCGCGCCGACGATCACCGCCGTCCGCTGGTCGTAGCCCATGCCGGTGACGACAGTCGGCAGCCAGTTCGACAGCGAGTAGAGATTCAGCAGGTTCATGAAGTTGACGACCCACAGCAGGATCGTCGCGGCGCTGCGCCCGTCGCGGAACAGATGGACGATCGGGATGCCGCCCTGTCCCGTCTCGTTGGTCACGTATTCGGTGGTCTGGTCGATGCGAAGTGTCGGGTTGAGCCTCTTGAGCCAGCGCGCGAGCTGATCGAGCCGCGTGCGCCTGACGGCGAGGAACTGCAACGACTCGGGCAGGCCCCAGATCATCGCGATCGCGCCGGCGAGGGGAATCGCGCCGCCGAAGTAGAACACCGATCGCCAGCCGAAGGCCGGGATCATCCATGCCGCGACGAACCCGCCGATCGCCGCGCCGGCGGTGAAGCCGACGGTGATCCCCATCACCAGCACAACTCGACTGCGCTTCGGGCTGAACTCGCCGATGAGTGCCGTCGCGTTCGGGATGATGCAACCGAGGCCCAGACCGGAGATCGCCCGCAGGATCAGCAGCTCCTGCATGTTGGAGGCGAAGTAGCCGGTGGCGATCGTCATCAGCGAGAAGAAGACAGTGGCGCCGATGAGCACCGGCCGCCGCCCGATCTTGTCGGCCAGCATGCTGAATGCGAGCGAGCCGATGAGCACGCCGACGTTGGCGGCCGCAAACACCTGTCCCATCTGGCTGCCGGGCGGCACGTTCCATTCCTTCAAGACGGCCGGCGCGGTGTAGCCCATCGCCTGGACGTCGAAGCCGTCCATGACGAGGCAGATCATGCACAGCGCGAAGACCTGGATATGGAGCGGACCAATCCTGCTGTCGTCGAGCAGCTGTCCGATGTTGATCTTCGCGCTCACGGGACTGGACATCGTGTCTCCTCGGGATCGCTCGGTCTGCCTCGTAAGACTCCGACCGCGTTACCGGCTCGCACCGCCGAAGGCGGTCTCGCCGAAGCCTTTAGGCGAAGGCGGAAGCCCGAGGCGAAGGCGGACAGGCATATCAGACTTTTCTAATCAGAACCCGCGCAGTATACTCGCCTGCCGGCCTAAGGGCCGTCGATTCAGCGATTTTCGAACGAGATCGCGGGGTTCGGTGGGTGAGGGAACCATGCGACAGGTGATGCGGGTCGGCTGTACCGGGTTCGTGATGCTCGCTGCGCTGCTCGTGGGTGTGCCCGCGTCCGCTCAAATCGATCTCTCAGGCGAATGGGCGCCGGTACGCGCCGAGGACAACGTCGGCAATCCGGAGCTCGGCGATTGGGTCGGCATTCCGATGAACGATGCGTCACGACTGCGATCGTCGGCGTGGGACGCGTCGATCTACACACTGCCCGAGTGGCAGTGCCGCCCACACGGCAGCGCCTACATCTCGCGCGGACCGTCGCAGCTGAAGATCTGGAAGGAAGTCGATCCGGTCTCGCGCGAAACGACCGCGTGGCATCTCGAGTGGCTGCGATCGGTGGACCGGCCCATCTACATGGACGGCCGGCCACATCCATCGTCGAACGCGCTGCATACGTGGGCCGGCTTTTCGACCGGCGAGTGGATCGGCGACACGCTTCGCGTCCGCGTCACGCACCTCAAAGAGGAATACCAGCGGCGCAACGGCGTCTTTCACAGCGATGAGATCGAGGTCACTCAGTACCTGATTCGTCGCGGGAACTATCTGACCTTCCTGGTCATCGCGTACGACCCGGTCTATCTCACCGAGCCGTTGATCCGGAGCACGGAGTATCAGCTCGCGCTCAACCAGCAGATTCCGCCGTATCCGTGCACGGTCGTGACCGAAGTCGATCGTCCGCATGGCGAGGTGCCGCACTATCTGCCGGGCACGAACCCGGACGTTGGATGGTTTGCCAAGCGCTACAACATCCCGCTCGACGTCGTCATGGCGGGCGCCGGCAACATGTATCCGGAGATCCGATCGAAGATTCCGAAATCGATGGGCGGCTTCGGTCCCGAGCCTGCGCCTTCGGCGACTCCACCACCTGCGGCGCCGCCTCGGAGGTCGCAATGACCGCCGCGCGGCGCTTTGCTCGAGCGCTCGGTGTCTGTGCGGCCTTCACGCTGGCAGTCCACGCGATCTCGCTCTCGGCGCAGCAGCGGACAATACAGCCAACGAAGTTCACGCGCGCGCCGATGATTCAAGCGCTGCCGCCCGGTGAAGTGGAAGTGCTGCCGATCCGGGGCAACCTCTACGCGCTCTTCGGCGCCGGCAGCAACATCGTCGCGTCCGTCGGTCCCGATGGAGTGATGCTCGTCGATGCGGGCAAGGCCGGCATGACTGACAAGATCATCGCAGCCGTCCAGCAGATGTCGCGCGACTGGTCGATGCGCAATGAGCCGAAGGCGCTCGGCTGGGGCGCCGAAACGCGATCGTCGGTCGCCGATCGCCATATCACCGCGCCGCCCAAGCCGATTCGCTACGTCATGAACACGACCGTCGATGCCGACCACGTGGGCGGCAACGAGAAGCTGCGAAACGCTGGTCGTACCTTTACTGGCGGGAATGTCGCCGGCGACATCCGCGATTCGACGCAAGGGGCCGCGATCCTCGCGCACGAAAACGTGCTGACGCGTCTCGCGGCGGGCGGTGGCGAGGGTCAGAGCGCGCTTACGGCTGACGCGCTGCCCACCGACACTTACTTCGAAGAGTTCTACAAGCTCAGTCACTACTTCAACGGGGAGGGCGTGCAACTGTTCCACATGCCGAAGGCGCACACCGACGGTGACTCGATCGTGTTCTTCCGCGGCACGGACGTCATCGCGATGGGTGATCTCATGTCGACCGGTTCGTATCCGGTCATCGACGTTGCCAAAGGAGGAACGATCAACGGCGTCGTCGACGGACTCAATCGTGTGATCGACATGTCGCAGACCGAGTTCCGTCTCGAAGGGGGCACGCTGATGGTGCCGGGACACGGACGCATGGTCGATTCGGCCGACGTGGCGTACTACCGCGACATGCTGACGATCATCCGAGACCGCGTCGCCGCCATGGTCAAGAAGAACATGACGCTCGACCAGGTGATCGCCGCGAACCCGACCGGCGACTACGATACCGAGTACGGGTCGACGACCGGCTCGTGGACGACCCGCCAGTTCGTCGAGGCCGTATACAAGACGCTCGGCGGCGGCAGTTCGCCAGCCGCCCCCGCCAAACGGCCGGCGCGAAAACCGTAATGGGGTCGGGGGTCATTTCTAGGGGACAGTCCGTGACGCGACTTGCGATCGCGCTGGGCCTCGCCGCGCTTGCCGTCACTCCCGCTGTTGCGCAACGAGGGGGCCGCGGCCAGGGAGGCGGCGCTGCTGCCTCGGCGCGTGATTCAGCGCCACTCGATCTCACGGGCCAATGGGTGTCGCTCGTCACCGACGACTGGCGCTGGCGCATGGTCATGCCGCCGAAGGGCGATGTGCTCTATCTGCCCGTGAACGATGCCGGCAGACGAGCCGCGGAGCAGTGGGACCCGGCCAAGGACGAAGCCGCCGGAGAAGCGTGCCGTGCGTATGGAGCAGGCGGCATCATGCACCTGCCCGGTCGGCTGCGCATCTCGTGGGAGAACGAGAACGCGGTCAAAGTCGAAACCGACACGGGTCAGCAGACGCGACTCTTCAACTTCGGGACGACGCAACCGACTGGCGAACCCACGTGGCAGGGCTCGTCGATTGCCGCATGGGAACTGCCTGGCGCCGGCGGACGAGGAGGTCGTCGTGGCGGCGGCGCTGGAGGTGGCGCAGCCGCAAGCGGTGGAACCGCTACGCGTCCGGGATCGTCCATGCGCGCAGTAACTACCCGCATGCGACCGGGCTACTACCGGCGGAACGGTGTTCCCTATGGTGCCAACGCAACGTTGACAGAATGGTTCACCACAATCACGGAGCCTGATGGCAATACGTACCTGCTCGTGATGAACATCCTGGAGGACTCGCAGTACATGACCGGGCCGTACGTGCGGACCGTCCAGTTCAAGAAGCAGATGGACACGAGCGGCTGGAATCCGACTCCGTGTGTGAGCGGCCCAGCCTACTCGTCAAGGTGACGCATGCGCTTCTGCAGGTTTGATGAGGGACGCCTCGGGCTCGTTGAAGGCCCCTCGACTCCGAGCCATGACAGATCGCTCGGGGCAAGCCCGATCGTGAAGGACGTCACGGCAGCGCTCGACGCGCTTCCGTCGTATCGCTACCCGTTTCCGCCGCACGATGTCTTCATCGCGAACATCGATGCCGTCGCCGCACGTGCCCGCACGATCGCAAACAGTGCTCCCGGGATCCCGCTCGACCGTCTCTCGCTGCTCAGCCCGGTGGCCAACCCTGGAAAGATCATCGCGGCGCCGGTCAACTACGAGAAGCATCTCAACGAGGTGCGCTCCGATGTCCAGCTGAGCGCGAGCAATCCCGGCAACACGCTCACAATTCACAAAGCCGGCCTGTTCCTCAAAGCCACCAGTTCGCTCGTCGGCGCCGGGGAAGGGATCGTCATTCGCACGCCCGATCGACGCACCGACCACGAAGTCGAGCTCGTGATCGTGATCGGCCGTACCGCAGATCGTGTGTCGAGTGCCGATGCGATGTCCTGCGTCGCCGGCTATGCGATCGGTCTCGACATCTCGATTCGCGGAAGCGAGGATCGCAGCTTTCGCAAATCTGCCGACTCGTTCAGCGTGGTGGGCCCGTGGCTCGTCACCGCCGACGAAGTGCCTCGCCCGGGCGCGCTCGATCTCTCGCTGATGGTCAACGGGACGATCCGTCAGCAGTCGAATACGCGGCACATGATCCTCGGCGTGCCCCAACTGATCGAGCTGGCCTCGTCCATCTACACGCTATACCCTGGTGATCTCCTCTTCACGGGCACGCCCGAGGGGGTGAGCCCGATCGAAGCCGGCGATCGCATTTCGGCCACCATCGACGGGATCGGATCGATGGCGGTCGTGACGCGCGCCGCCGATCCGGTTGCCGCGGCGGTGATGACAGCGCCCGCGCGAGCGTAGGCAGGACACACCATGGACGGGGCGACGAGCACAGCCTTCTATACCAAGCCCGAAGCGACACCCGAGCGGCGCGAGTTCTACAGCCGGCTCGACGCCAAAGGCGTTGCACCCCTGTGGGAAGTGCTGGCGGCGATCATTCCTCCCGCGCCGCGACCACCCGCCGTTCCGGTGCTCTGGCACTATGACGAACTGCGCCCGCTGTTGATGGAAGCGGGTCGCCTGCTGACCGAAGAAGAGGCCGAGCGCCGCGTGCTCATCCTCGAGAACCCCGGACTCCGCGGGCAGTCGAAGGTCACGGGCAGCCTCTACATCGGTCTGCAACTGATCATGCCCGGCGAGATCGCGCGGTGCCATCGCCACGCGACGTCGGCGATTCGGTTCGTGCTCGAAGGCACGGGCGCATATACCGCGGTCAACGGCGAGCGCACCGTGATGCATCCTGGCGATTTCATACTCACGCCGGGATGGACGTATCACGATCACGGCAACCCGGGGGACGGCCCGATGGTGTGGCTCGATGGTCTCGACATCCCGATCGTCAACCTCTTCGACGCGAGCTTCGCCGAGCACTACCCCGGCGAGCTCCAGCCGAACACGATCCCGGATGGAGACTCGCTGGCGCGATATGGCACGAACATGCTGCCGGTCGACTATTCGCCGGCTTCGCTCGCATCGCCGATCTTCAACTACCCGTACTCGCGCAGCCGCGAGGCGCTCGAGATCATGGGGCGCAACGGCGCTTCGCACGACTGTCACGGACACAAGCTGCGGTTCGTGAATCCCGCCTCGGGGGGCTATCCGATGCCCACGATCGGGGCGTTCATGCAGTTGCTGCCCGCGGGCTTCCGCGGACTGCCGTATCGCCAGACCGACTCCACGATCTTCGTGGTTGCCGAAGGGACCGGTCGTACCCGCGTCGGAGAGTCGTCCTACACCTGGGGCCCGCGCGACATCTTCGTCGTCCCGTCATGGATGCCGATGACGCACGAAGCACAGAGCGACGCGGTGCTGTTCAGCATCTCGGATCGTCCGGCGCAGCAGGCGCTCGGGCTCTGGCGAGAGCAGGTGCCGGCAACGAGCTAGCTTTCGATCGAGACTGGCTCCTGCGTTATACTCCGCCGCGTCATATCAGTTCTCTTCGAGGGTCCCATGAATCCCCGCCGCTTCGTGGTCTCGATGTTCCTCGTCCTCGTCGCGACATTCGCGGCGACACCAGCCTCGGCGCAGATCGACTTCTCCGGCGAGTGGGCGCCGCGTTTCTGGGAGGATCAGCCCGAGCGCGTTCCGGGACCGGAGCTCGGCGACTTCCTCGGCATTCCGGTGAACGACGCGGCCCGCATGCGCGCCGAAACGTGGGATGCCTCGATTCAGACGCTGCCCGAATGGCAGTGCCGTCCGCACTCGGCCGACTACATCTGGCGCGGGCCGTCGAACCTGCGCATCTCGAAAGAGGTCGATCCGGTCACACGGGAGATCACCGCGTTTCACGCCGAGTGGCTGCGCTCGGTCGATCGCGCCATCTATCTCGACGGCCGCCCGCATCCGCCGGCCGACGCGCTCCACACCTGGGGCGGCTTCTCGACGGCCAAGTGGGACGGCGACATGCTCACCGTCACCGTGACGCACTTGAAGGAGGGGTATGTGCGTCGGAACGGACTGCCGCGCAGCGACAAGGCCACTCTCACCGAGCATTGGATCCGTAACGGCGATTTCCTCACGGTCATGACGATCGTCGACGATCCGGTGTATCTGACCGAGCCGTTCGTCCGGACGACGGACTATGAGCTCGATCTGCGTCAGCAGGTACCTCCGTATCCCTGTGGCGTCGTCCAGGAGGTCGATCGGAAGGCCGGTGAGATCCCGCACTTTCTTCCGGGCGCGAATCCGTACATGAAGGAGTTTGCGATTCGTCACGGGCTTCCGTATGAGGCGACGCGTGGCGGCGCAGAGACGATGTATCCGGATTTCGTGCAGAAGATGAAGACGATGCCGCCGGCACGCGAAGAGAAGCCGGCGCCTGCAAAGAAATGACTGGCCCGGCGCGGATCGTTGTCCTCGTCTGCAGTCTGACGATCGCCGGCCTGGCGCTGCACGCGCAGGGGCAGGCGACTCAGATTCAGATCCTGCCCGTGCGCGGCAACATCTACATGCTGCTCGGCGCGGGGGGCAACATCACCGTCTCGATCGGAAAGGACGGCGTGCTGCTGGTCGACAGCGGTCTCGCGCGGTCCTCCGATGAAGTGCTGCGAGCGATCCGCGAGCTGCAGGATCAACTCGACCTGCGCGAACAGCCGTTGGGCCGCGGCGCCGAGACGCGATCGAGCATCGCCAGCCGCAACAGCGAGTCACCCGCCAAGCCGATCCGCTACATCATCAACACCGGCGTGGACCCCGATCACATCGGGGGCAACGAGAAGCTGCGTGCGGCCGGCCGGACGTTCACCGGCGGCAACGTGGCGGGGAACATCGCCGACGCGACCGAGGGGGCGGCGATCCTCGCGCACGAGAACGTGCAGGTGCGGATGACGAAGCCCGAGAAGGGTGAAAGCGCGACGCCGGCCGATGCATTGCCGACCGACACCTACTATACCGACTCGATGAAGTTGAGCCATTTCTTCAACGGTGAAGGCATCGAGTTGATCCATCAGCCGTCGGCGCACAGTGATGGCGACAGCCTCGTCTGGTTTCGCGGCTCGGATGTGATCGCCGCCGGCGATATCTTTCTGACGACGACCTACCCGGTGATCGATCGCGCGCGCGCGGGCACGATCGACGGTGTCATCGCCGGACTCAACAGGATTCTCGAGCTCGCGGTCGCGGAGTTCAGGACCGAAGGCGGCACACTGGTCGTCCCCGGGCACGGGCGGCTGAGCGACTCGGCCGATGTCGCGTACTACAGGGACATGGTCACCATCATTCGCGACCGTGTGCAAGCGCTCATCGACAAGGAGATGACGCTCGAACAGGTGAAGGCGGCGAAGATCACTGCGGACTACGATCCGCGATACGGTGCCACGACCGGGCCGTGGACGACGGACATGTTCATCGAGGCGGTGTATACGACGCTCGGCGGCGGGAAGAAGACAGCGCCTGCTCAGGCACCGGCGCGGCGTCCATCGGGACGGAGCAAATGACGCAGTGTACCGGTCCGGCTAAAGCCGGACACTACGTACGACGGTGGAGCATCAGCGTGGCTGTGCTGATTGGGGCGCTGGCGGTGACGAACGGGGCCGATCTCAGCGCGCAGCGGGGGGCAGCAGGACGAGGCGCGCCTGCGACTCCGCGAGCTGCGGCGCCAGTCGACATCACGGGGCTCTGGGTATCGGTGGTCACCGAGGACTGGCGGTGGCGGATGCGCACGCCGCCGAAGGGCGACTACGCGAGCGTGCCGCTCAACGCCGCGGCCACCAAGGTTGCCGACAGCTGGGATCCGGCGCAAGATACAGCGGCCGGAGAACAGTGCCGGGCCTACGGCGCGGCGGCGATCATGCGGATGCCCGGGCGCGTTCGCATCAGCTGGAACGACGACAACACGCTGAAGGTCGAGACCGAAGCGGGTACTCAGACGCGATTGCTCCAGTTCAGCGCGCCCGCGCAAGCGGGTGCGCCTTCGTGGCAGGGAGCCTCGGTGGCCAACTGGCAGATGGCGGGCGGCGGTGGCAACCGGCGCGGCGGCGGTCCGCCGCCACGCGGTGGCTCGCTTCGCGTGGTTACGACCAACATGCGTCCGGGCTATCTTCGCAAGAACGGCGTGCCCTACAGCGCGAACGCGCGCCTCACGGAATACATCAATCGCACAACCGAGCCGAACGGCGACTCGTGGCTGATCGTGACCACGCTGGTCGAGGATCCGCAGTTTCTGACCTCGCGTTTCGTGACGAGTTCGCACTTCAAGAAAGTAGCCGACGGATCCGCATGGACACCCACGCCTTGCTCCGCCTCATAGCTATGTCTCGATCGCTCGGCGCCTCGTTCGTCGTGTTCGCGATTCTGTTCGCGCCGATTGCCGCGCGCGCTCAGTCGAACGCGGACATTCAAGGCGGCAAGACGCTGTTCAGTGGCATGTGTGTGACATGTCATGGCTTCGATGGAACGGGTGGCGCCGGTCCTCCGCTCAATCGTCCGAAGCTGCTGCTCGCTCCAGACGAGGCGGCGCTGCGCAACATCATCAGCGAGGGGATCCCCGATCGCGGCATGCCGCGCGTGCGGCGGGTGACGGAGAACGAGATGCGCCAGCTCGTCGCGTATGTCCGATCGCTCGGTCGCACGGCGCGTCAACCTGTAACCGGCAACGCGCAGAAGGGACGAGACCAGTACGCGAAGCTCGGATGCGCAGGCTGTCACATCATCAACGGGCAGGGCGGCAGCCTCGGGCCGCAGTTGAACGACATCGGCCGCTTGCGCGGCGCTGATTATCTGCGCCAGGCGATCGTCGACCCCGGCGCGGTGCTCCCCCGCGGCACGCTCCCGGTGCTCGGACGCGGTTACAACGAATTTCTGCCGGTTCGCGTGGTCATGAAGGATGGCAGTGAAGTACGGGGTGTGCGTCTGAACGAAGACGTCTTCACGATTCAATTGCGTGAGGCCACGGGCGCCATCCACTCCATTCGCAAGAGCAACGCAGAAGTCGTTCGCAAGGACGTGGGCACCAGCCTCATGCCCAGCTTCAAGGATCGTCTGACCGGGCCCGAGCTGAACGATCTGGTGGCCTATCTCGCGAGCCTCGGAGGTGCACAGTGACTCCGAACGGAATGACGCCGTATCTAGGGGCCGCCTTGCTTGGCCGCCGTAGCGTGCAACGCGGAGGTGGCAGGCGGCCCGCCGCTATCGTCGCCCTCGTCGTGGTCTGCGGCAGCGGCCTTCTGGCACAAGTGCCGTATCAACGTCTGTTGAAAGCGGAGAGCGAGCCGCAGAACTGGATGACGTACGCCGGATCGTACCGCTCGCATCGCTATTCGGCGCTGAATCAAATCAATCGTCAGAACGTTTCCCAGCTCAAGATCGCATGGGCGTATCAGATGCAGCGCGCCGGCGTGGTCGAAACATCGCCTATCGTCGTCGACGGCGTCATGTACGTCACCGAGCCGCCGAGTACGGTGACGGCCCTCGATGTGCGCAGCGGCCGGCCCATCTGGAGCTACACCCCGGAGATTCCGCGCGACGTGATCATCATCGGCTCCCCGCCGGTGAACCGCGGAGTGGCTGTCCTCGATGATTCTGTCTACTTCGGCACGGTCAACGGACATCTGATTTCGCTCGATGCGAAGTCAGGCATCGTGCGCTGGGACACCACCGTCGAGGACAACAAGCACGGGTACTACCTGACTCTGTCGCCGCTGGCGCTCGACGGCAAGATCATCGTCGGCGTGTCCGGCGCCGAGACCGGCATCCGGGGTTTCGTCGACGCGTACGATTCGAAGAGCGGCAAACTCGTCTGGCGCACGTACACCATTCCTGCGCCTGGTGAGCCGGGCTTTGAGACCTGGGGCAAGGGCGATGGGTGGAAGTCCGGTGGCGGATCGACGTGGCTCACCGGCTCGTTTGATCCCGAGTTGAACCTGCTGTATTGGGCGACCGGCAACCCCGCGCCTGATTGGAACACCGACAACAGGCCAGGAGACAACCTCTACACCGACTCGGTGCTGGCGCTCGACCCGGCGACGGGAAAGATCAAATGGCATTTCCAGTTCACGCCCGAAGATGTCCACGACTGGGATGCCAACGAGACGCTGGTGCTCTTCGATGCGCAAGTCGGCGGACGTGCGCGAAAAGTTCTCGCTCAGGCGAATCGCAACGGCTTTTACTACGTGCTCGATCGTACGACTGGCGAGTTTCTGACCGGCGTGCCGTACGCGAAGCAGACATGGGCCGAGGGCCTCGACGCGAAGGGTCGTCCGATTCGCAAGAAGGGGATTGCACCCAGCAACGAGGGCACGCTCGTCTTTCCAAACATTCAGGGCGCATCCAACTGGTTCAGCCCCAGTTACAGCCCGCAAACGAACCTGTTCTATCAGGCGGCGCGTGAGATGGGCACCGTCTTCTACAAGGGCGAAGCCGAGTACAAGCCCGGCACGGCGTTCACCGGTGGCGGCGGCCGCGCGGTGAATGGGGACGATGCATCGGCGGCCATTCGAGCACTCGACGCGACGACGGGAAAGATGAAGTGGGAATTTCCGCTCCTCTCGCCTGGATTCACGAGCCTGCTCTCGACCGCCGGCGGCCTCGTCTTCGGCGGAAGCCAGGAAGGCAACTTCTTCGCGCTCGACGCCGAGAGCGGCAAGCCACTGTGGGACATGCAGCTTGGCGGCAACGTCCTCGGCATACCCATCTCGTACGCCGTCGACGGCAAGCAGTACGTCGCGATCGCCGCTGGCTTCACGCTCTTCGTGTTCAGCACGTAATCCATACGTAGGGGCCGCCTTCGACGTAGAGGCCGCTTTCGACGTAGAGGCCGCTTTCGACGTAGGGGCCGCCTTCCGCCTTCGCTTAAGCTATGGCGGACCGCCGTAGCCTTGGCGAAGGCGGTTAGGCGGCCCGTTACCCAATACCGAATGACCGACACCGATCACCATCGAAAACTCGAACGCCTGTACGCCGCCGCACCCGTGACGCAGTGGTATGGCGCCTCGATCGCCATCGGCGATGGCGAGGCCGAAGTGCGGTTCGCGATCAAGCCCGAGTTCCATCACTCGGCCGGTGCTGTTCACGGCTCCGTCTACTTCCGCGCGCTCGATGATGCGGCCTTCTTTGCGGTCAACTCACGCGTGCGCGAGGTGTTCGTGTTGACGGTGTCGTTCACGGTGCACCTCACGCGCCCTGTCAGTACCGGCGACATGAGGGCGAGAGGTCGCGTCATTCACGGCGGCGGACGCCTGTTCGTGGCGGAGTCGACGCTGGTCAACGACGCCGGCGAGGTTCTGGGTCACGGCAGCGGCGTGTTCACACGGAGTGCGATCGCGCTCGAGCCCGCCATCGGGTACGCATGAACGTGGTGCTCTTCGGTGCCACCGGGATGGTAGGCGCCGGCGCGCTGCTCGAGTGTCTGGCTGATTCGCGTGTCAGCTCGGTGCTGGTGATCACCCGATCGCCGACCGGGCGCTCGCATCAGAAGCTTCGCGAGATCGTTCACGCCGACTTCTTCCACTATGACACGCTGTCGTCCGAGTTCGCCCGAAGCGATGCGTGCTTTTTCTGTCTGGGTGTGTCGTCGATCGGCACGAGTGAAGCCGATTACACACGACTGACCTATGACCTGACGATGGCTGCGGCGCGTGCGATGGCCGCGGCGAACCCGAACATGGTGTTCTGCTATGTCTCCGGCGTAGGCACGGATAGCACCGAGCAGGGCCGGACCATGTGGGCCCGCGTCAAGGGGAAGACGGAGAACGCGCTGCTCGCGCTGTTCCCGCGTGCGTTCATGTTTCGTCCCGGGTATATCCAGCCGATCGGAGGCGTGAGATCGAAGACGGGGTGGGTGCAGGCTGCGTACAACGTGTTGGCGCCGCTCTATCCCGTGCTTCGGCCTTTGGTGCGCGGAACGACGACCTCCAACTTCGGGCGCGCGCTGATCGAGGTGGCGGCGAGCGGCTATTCGAAGCAGATCCTCTACGCTCGCGACATCAACGCGCTCGCCAGCTCTGGTACGTAGAGAGATAACGGGGGAGACAGGGGGAACGGGATGATCACACGGGGATAACGGTGGAAACGGGGCCAACGGGAATTCCTGATGACGACGAAGTGATGTCCCCGAATAGTGGAAAACGGGATCTGGCGTCGAAGGCCGTTGTCTCCTCAATTTTCATACCCTGAGGGAACGGAGCAGACGGAGGAAACGGACTAACAGGAGCAACGGAAAAACGGAGGATAGACCTTTGTTCTCCGTTCCTCCGTTGCTCCTGTTAATCCGTTTCCTCCGTCCTCTCCGTTACCTGGGCCGCTGATTGTGCGGGTTGAATGGGCGACTCCGTGGCCCATTCCTCTCCGTGCCCTCCGTGGCCCCGTTGCGATTCCACGCGCCGGGAGGGTATCGTCGCATCGAATGACTGATCGTCGTTTCACGCCGGTGGTCTACACCTCGATGGCCATGGTGGCGTTCGCGGCCAATTCGGTGTTGTGCCGCCTGGCCCTCCATGACGGCGCCATCGATGCCGCCACGTTTTCGATCCTTCGATTCCTGTCGGGCGCCGTGATGCTGCTCTTCGTGACGCTTCGCGTGCAGGGCGGCGTGCTCCCCGTCGGCGGGTCGTGGACTGCGGCAGCGATCCTCGCGGTGTATGCGTTACCGTTTGCCTACTCGTACACGCAGTTGAGCGCGGGGACCGGCGCTCTCATCCTCTTCGGCTGCGTGCAGGTGACGATGCTCGTCGCCGCATTAGGCTCCGGCGAGCGTCCGCATGTGATGCAGTGGGTGGGCCTGGGACTCGCGCTCGGCGGACTCGTCAACCTGGTGTTCCCGGGCCTGACGGCGCCATCGCCGACAGCGGCCATCCTGATGGCGATTGCCGGTGTGTGCTGGGGACTGTACACGCTGCAGGGACGCTTCACCTCGAATCCGCTGGTGCAGACCACTGGCAACTTCGTCCGCGTGGTCCCCTTGATTGGCGCCGCCAGCCTCGCGGTCTTCCCACGCGTTCACGTGGAACCCAGGGGGGTCGTCTTCGCCATTGCATCAGGTGCACTCGCATCAGGTTTGGGCTACGTCGTCTGGTACGCCGCGGTGCGCAGTCTGTCGGCGGTGCGCGCGGCAGTCGTGCAGCTTGCGGTTCCGCTGCTGGCCGCCGGAGGCGGTGTACTTCTTCTTGCAGAAGCCGTCACGGTCCGACTCGTGCTGTCGAGTGTGCTGGTGCTCGGCGGAATTGCCATGGCAATCGCCGGCGGACGGCCCTCGCGCCGCGAGGCCGATCAATCCGCCGCTTGAGCACGAAAGGGTTCCGATGCGATCGACGATCCTTCGCTCTCCGATGGTGGCCATGATCGGTCTAATCATCGTTGCGGCGCTGTCGAGCGGCCGGGCGCAGACGTCTCGAACGCACCGTCTCGAGGCAACGCCCGCCACGATCGCGTACGGGTACTACTGGGCGGACGCAAAACCGGTGTTGCGCGTCGCGTCGGGAGACATCATCGACGTCGATACCCTGCTCACCAATACGCCAGCCGGTCTGCAGCGCGCAGGTGTACCGGATGAGAAGATTCAGCCTTCACTCAAAGCGATCGTCGAGGAAGTAACCGGCGATCGTCGAGGACCGGGAGGCCACATCCTGACCGGGCCGGTGTATGTCGACGGTGCACAGCCAGGCGATGTGCTCGAAGTGAAGGTCCTGTCGATCGATGTCGCCATCGACTACGGATACAACGGCTGCAGCGGCTTCATTCCGGGCAACTGTGATACCGCCGTCAGACAGAAGATTCTGCCGCTCGATCGGAAGACGATGACCGCCCAGTTCAAACCGGGCATCGTGATTCCACTCAAGCCGTTCTTCGGGAGCATGGGCGTAGCGCCGCCGGCCGAGCTCGGACGCGTCAGCAGCAATCCTCCCGGAAGACACGCCGGCAACCTCGACAATCGCGAGCTCGTCGCGGGAAGCACGTTGTATATTCCGGTCTTCGCGCCAGGCGCCCTCTTCGAGATCGGTGATGGCCACGCGGCGCAGGGCGACGGAGAAGTCGACCAGACCGCGATCGAGACGTCGCTGCGAGGCCGCGTGCAGCTGACGGTGCGCAAGGACCTGAAGCTGACATGGCCTCGCGCAGAGACGTCCACCGATTACATCTCAATGGCGTCGGACGAGGACTTGAAGACGGCAACGACCGTGGCTATTCAGGAGATGGTCGATTTTCTCGCGTCGACGAAGCGACTGACGAAGCACGAGTCGTATCAGCTCGTGAGCATCGCTGGCAACGTCGCGATCACGCAGCTCGTCGATCGGCCGGTCGTCGGCGTGCACGTGAAGATGCCAAAGGCCATCTTCAGATGATCAGGACTGTGTGATCGTCTCGGAGGTTCTATGCTCGCAGGACGACCCTGGGAAGAATGGATTGCACGCTACAGCCAGAGCCATCAGCACCCGGTGAATCGACTCTGCCACACGCTGGGCATTCCTCTGATCGCGCTGTCACTTCCGTTCTTCCTCGTTGCGGTGTTCGTGCGAAACTTCTGGCCGATCCCGGTTGCACTGTTCGTGGCGGGATGGCTCTTTCAGTTCGCCGGCCACGCGGTCGAGGGCAAGCCGCCCGAGTTCTTTCACGATTGGCGCTTCCTGTTTGTGGGATTGCGATGGTGGGTCGCGAAGGTGCGCGGGCGCGCCTAGCTGTCTTGACCCCCTGGACTCGCTGACATGGCCTTGCTCCTGCGCGAGCGCAGCCGCCCGCCGGCGCGTGTGTGGGCGGGCAGTGAGCTCGTGCTCGCGGGCGTGCTGATGGCAGCGGGGCTCGAGGGATACACACCATTCGGCTCGACTCCTTGGCTGCTCGCCCTGGCCGTCGTGTGGCTCTGGTGGCGCGGGCCAGGTTGGCGCGCGATCGGTCTTTGCCGGCCAGGCTCCTGGCTGCGTATTGCGACGATCGGGCTCGGCGTCGGCGTTGGCTATCAGATCGCGAGCCTGTATGCAGTCGAGCCGCTCATCGCGCGAGTGGCCTCGGCGGACCTGCCGGACGTGTCCGCGTTTCGATCGGTCGTTGGCGACACCCGTCAGCTCGCGTTCTGGCTGACTCTATCGTGGACCGCGGCAGCCTTTGCCGAGGAAGCGGTCTATCGTGGCTGGTTGACGACGCGACTGGCCGAACTTGGACGATTCACGTCACACGCCTGGATCGCCGCGGTGACGGCGTCTTCGATCCTGTTCGGCGTCGCGCACTTCTATCAGGGCCCGTCCGGCATGATCGCCACCGGCCTGACTGGTTTCGTGCTGGGCGTCGTCTACCTGGCAACCGGCCGGAATCTCTGGGCGAGCATCCTGGCGCATGGTGTGATGGACACAACAGGATTCGTGATGATCTACTTCGGCGTCTATCCCGGTCTGTGAACATGCGAGGTTCTCAATGCCCTCCTCATCGTCAAAGGTCGATGCGAAACAGACGACACAACGCAGACGCACCTACCTGGCATCTCTGACGCCAGACAAGCGTCGGGCTGCAAAAGCAATCCATGACGCAGTTCGATCGGCCGCGCCAGATGCGACGGAGGTATTCAGCTATGGGATACCCGGCTTCCGGTTCGAAGGGAAGTCGCTCGTGTGGTACGCCGCGTGGGCGAAGCATGTGAGCGTGTATCCGATCGGTACCGCTCTCAGGCGTGCGTTCGCCGCTGATCTCGCGACCTACAAGACATCCAAGGGCACGGTGCAGTTTCCCCTCGAGAAGCCGATGCCCGTCGCGCTCATCAAACGACTCGTCAAAGCGCGGATCGCTCAGATTCAGGCGAACGAGCGCGTGTGAAAAGAGAGGAAGCCGGAATCAGGAAGCAGGAATCAGGGAATCAGGAAGCAGACTCCGCCACCCGAATTCCCGCTCAGTCACGCGAGCCTGGCGCCGCGGTCGCGCAGGAGTTCGCGGAGCAGCGATCGATGGCATCGCGATTCATCCGCGCAGTAGCAGCCAACTGACAGATCGGTGACGTGAGAGAGCGCCGCGAGCAGATCGAGCAGGCGGCTCGCGTCGGGACGCTTCATCTCGCGCAGATACTGCCTCGTAAACGTCTTCCAGCGCGCGGCATCATCTGCTGCCTGCTTTCCGATTTTCAGCAGCGACTCGCTCGGCGCCACGCCCGGCACCCAGACGTCGTAGAAATTCTGCGAGGCGAGCGCCTCCTTACGTACGCCGCGCGGTGGCCGCCGGACCGTGCCCAGGCGAAGGCCCTCGCGGGGGACACGGGGTGTGCCGAGTCGAACGACGCGGATAGCCATGCCCCATAGCATAGGGCCGCTCGCTCACGCTCGCGGTGGGGCCGCTCGCTCCGCTCGCGGTAGGGCGGCTCGCTTACGCTCGCGGTGGGGCCGCTCGCTTACGCTCGCGGTGGGGGGGGCTCGCTCACGCTCGTCGCCGCACTTTTGCTGGCGCGAAGCGACCAGCCCCACCGGCCCCGACGGGGCCGGCCCCACCGATCGCGAAGCGATCGGCCCCACTGGACGCGAAGCGATCGAGCCATGCTAGGTTCAACGCATGTTGCCTTCCGATCTTGAGATTTCAACCGACCCTGCGCGCATCGACATCGATCTCGTACACGGCTTTCTGACCACATCCTATTGGGCGGCGGGGCGGTCGCGCGAGGTGGTCGAGCGCTCGATCGCACATTCGATCTGCTTCGGCGCGTACACCGCTGGGCGGCAGGTCGCGTTCGGGCGCGTAGTCACCGATCGCGCAGTCTTCGGCTACTTCGCCGACATCTTCGTCGTGCCCGAATTCCGCGGGCGTGGCATCTCGAAGCGACTGGTCCGCGCGATGCTCGATCATCCAGACGTGGCACGGTTGAACGGCATCCAGCTTCGCACGCAGGATGCCCACGGTCTTTACGCGCAGTTCGGGTTCGCGCCGGTTGCCAACGCACACGAGCTGATGGCGCGATACCGGCCGCCAGACACCAATTAAATGTGACAGTTGAAATGTGACAGTTAACTGGCTATATTAATGTCGGCATGTCCGATGAGGTCCGCTACGCGATCGACGATCTGGCTGGTCTGGCCGACGTGTCGCGGCGCACCGTGCGCTACTACGTTCAGGAAGGCCTCATCCCGGCACCTCTCGGCGTAGGCCGCGGCCGCCACTACGGCAAGGAACACCTCGAACGGCTGCTCGAGGTCAAGGCGCAGCAGGCGGCGGGTCGAACGCTCGACGAGATTCGCGCAACTGTGATGGCCCGACGCGGGCCGAAGGCCGTGCGACGAGAGACGCCGATGCCGGAGCGATCCGTCTGGCGTCGCCTCCAGTTGGCGCCGGGCCTCGAGCTCCACGTCGCCGGTCATGTCACGCTTCCACCCCCTGGTCTCCTCGGCGAACTGGCGGACTGGTGCCGCCTCCACTTCACCTCTTCATCCGACGAGTAGCGCCATGCCCATGTCCACATCCCTGCTCTCCCGGCCCCGCGCGGGTTTGTGTGCCGACCGTGCCGCCGTTCCGCTCGAACACGTCGAAGTCCGCGCCGAGATTCATGGCGCGCATGCACGCGTCACCTGCAGCCAGCGCTATCGCAATCGGGACCATCGTCCGATCGAAGCGGTCTACGTGTTTCCGCTCGATGAATCAGCAGCCGTGTGCGGCTTCGCGGCGGTGGTGAACGGCGTGCGATTCGAGGGGTGCGTCAGACCTCGCGACGAGGCATTTGCAAAGTACGACGACGCGATGTCAGAAGGACACGGCGCGTTCCTCCTCGATGAGGAGAGGCCCGACGTGTTCACGGCCAGCATCGGCAATCTCGAGCCTGGGGCGGAAGTGCAGATCGAGCTGACATACGTCACCGAGCTTTCCTGCGAGGGCGAATCTCTCAGGTTCATGCTGCCGACGACGGTTGCGCCGCGCTACGCACCGCCGGAGGACCGTGTTGGTATCGGCCGCTCGCCTGAGCAGGCGCTCAATCCACCTCGCCGGCACGATGTCCCGTATGGCCTTTCGTTCACGGCCACCGTGACGGCATCGAGCGCCGTGCGCCGAATCGAATCGCCGTCGCACCCGATTGCCGTAGACGTCGACGGGCATTGCGCGACTGTCACGCTGGCACAGGAAGCCGTCGCTCTCGACCGCGATGTCGTGGTGCTCATTACGACACGCGAGATCGACGGCCCGCAGATCATCCTCGAACGGGGGACGAATGGACGGGTCACGGCGGCGCTTACGTTCCGTCCATCGTTCCAGACGGCGCGCGTGCCGGACGACATCGCCTTCCTCGTCGATCGCTCCGGCTCGATGCAGGGTTCGTCGATCGAGCAGGTCCGCAACGCGCTGCAACTCTGCCTCCGCTCCCTGGACGAGGGATGCCGGTTCAACATCGTCGGGTTCGGGTCGGCGTTCGAGTCGTTGTTCGAGGAGTGCCGAGAGTACAACGATGGCAGCCTCGCCGAAGCGAATCGATATGTCGCATCGCTCGGCGCCACACTTGGTGGCACGAACCTGCTGCCTGCTCTCGACTTCGTACTCGAACATGGCTCGAATTCGAAGCGCGTGCTGCAGCTCATCGTCATGACCGATGGTGAGGTCACGAATGCCGACGCCGTCATCGAGGCGGTGAGGCAGCGTCGCGATCAGGTGCGGGTGTTCACCTTCGGAATCGGCCGAGGAGCCAGCCACCACGTCGTGAAGGGGCTTGCGCGTGCGGGCCGTGGTGCCGCGGAATTTGTCTACCCGGGTGAGCGGATCGAGCCCAAGGTCCTGCGGCAGCTCCGCCGGGCACTGTCACCGACGCTGTCGGACGCGAGAATCGATTGGGGCGGACTTGCCACCACGATTCCAGGCGAGGTCGGTCCTGTGTTCGCGGACGATCCGCTGCGAGCATACGCGTTTCTCGATGAGGTGCCGGAGGGACGAGCGACTCTGTGGGCCACCGGGCCTGACGGTCCGCTGTCATGGTTCATCGACATCCGACCGACCATGGTGGCCGACGGGAGGATTGCAGGGATCCTCGCTGCTCGCGCACGCATCCGCGAACTCGAGGAAGGCGGGACGTGGCGTGAACGAGGGTCACGTCAGCGAGCCCGCGCCAACGATCGCGTTGTTTCCGAAATCGAGCGCTTGGGCACGGAGTACGGGCTGGCATCTCGGGAGACGTCCTGGGTCGCGATCGAGAAGAGAGACGTGCCGACGCTGTCCGAAGCCGTCTTGCGAAAGGTACCTATCGCTGTGACGAGCGGTTGGGGAGGCGAGGACATCAGGTTCGGCGGGGGCAGTAGGGACACAGGACAATTCGATACGGCTGCCTTTGACGCAATGCTGCTTGCCGCTCCCGAGTTCCGAATGCCACTCGGTCGTGTCGAGCGACGGGCCCCCGGCCGTGCGTCGTCGCATCAGCCATCCGCTCCTGGATGGATCGCGCGCCTGCGGTCGCGACTCGGCGGGAACGACTCACATAGTGACGCGAGTCAGCCCTCACCTGACGTCAGCGATGCGCTTCAGCGCCCCGTTGGCGCTTTACGTCCGCTCGATGTACTGATCGCGCTTCAGCGCGCCGACGGTGCATGGGAACTCGACCAGGCGCTTGCGAACGCGATTGGCGTGCCCCTCGGCGAGTTGCAGCGTCGCGTGTCAGGTGCGATCGGGAACATCGAGGAGGCACAACGCGCATGGGCGACCGCTCTGGCGCTCTCGTTCCTCGAACGTGACGCCGCATCGAGCCGCGACGAGTGGGCACTGCTGGCGGCCAAGGCGCGCCGGTGGCTTGACGATGTGAAGACGCAACCTCCTGGTGGCGGTTCGTGGCGCGAGTTTGCTGGCAAGATGCTGTCGGCGTCGCGCGGCTGATCCGCCGAAACAACACGGAGATTGCGTGTGGACGGCTCGCGGAATTGACGGACAATGCCGAGTCATGGGGTTGCGAACGACGGATGTTCACGGGTCACGAGCGAAAGCCAGCTCGCGCAGTGCCCGATCATCGACGAACCCGCCGGTTCGATCTGGTCGTCTGCTGACTGGGCGGGTGGCGGTGGTGGCCGGCGCGACCCGAGGTGCCGGGCGAGGGATCGCGCGCGCGCTGGGTGAGGCGGGTGCGGTCGTCTACTGCACCGGCCGCAGCGTGCGCGGCAATCCGTCGCCGTACGGACGGCCGGAAACGATCGAGGAAACAGCGGAGTTGATTGCCGCTGCAGGTGGAACGGCCATCGCCATCCGCGTCGATCACACGATCGAATCCGAGGTTGCCGCGCTCCTCGAGAGAATCGATCGCGAGCAGGGCAGGCTCGACATCCTCGTCAACGCAATTGCCGGTGAGGACCCGCTGATGGGGCAGTGGGGCTCGTTCTGGCAGGTCGATCTCGCGAACGCAGACACGATTCTCAGGCAGTCGCTGATTTCACACATCATCACTCTGAAGCATGCCGCCCCGCTGCTGATGCGCGCTCGTCGGGGTCTGATCGTCGAGGTTACCGAGAACGACATCCTCAGTGCCGGCGGAAACCCTATCGCACAAGCGGTCAAGCTGTCAGTAAAAGGCCTCGCGCTCCAGATCGCATCCGAGCTCAAACCGCACAACGTGACCGCCGTCGCTGTCACGCCAGGCTTCCTGCGATCGGAATCGATGCTGCAACACCATCGCGTCACCGAAGCGAACTGGCGTGATGCAGGCAAGCAGGACAAGAACTTCCTCGAATCGGAGTCGCCGTTGTTCGTTGGCCGGGCAGTGGCGGCCCTTGCGCAGGATGAGAACGTCATACGTCACAGCGGCCGGCTCCTCAGCTCGTGGGAGTTGAGCAGGGAATACAGGTTCACCGACTACGACGGCCGACGTCCGGATTGGGGACGATTGGCCATCGACTTCTCGGGTTTGCCTGGGTCTCTCATCGACATGTTCAGGGATGGGACCGAACTGACACTCAACTGGCTGAGCGATGTGACGAAACGCACGCGGCAGTTTCGGGCGAAGATTCCCAAGCCAGGTCGTGCCGCCAGGTCCGCCAGGAAGAGCGCAAAGAAGAGATAGTCGCGGGAATCCTGATAGACACCGGCCCGTCCGTGGTGGGACACTTCGTGCGAGGAGGCGGTGTATGAGCCGACGAGTTCCTCTCGCCCTGATCGCCTCGTGCGTGGCTGCGCTGTTGGCGGCATCAGCGGTTGTTCATGGTCAAAACGGGGCGACGCGATCCGGTGCCGCGCGTTCGGCGGTGCTGCGCACGCTCGACGGTCAACCCGATCTGCAGGGCTTCTGGACCAACGACACGGTCACCCCACTCGAGCGACCGGCGGAGTTCGGCGACAAGGAAATCCTCACGCCCGACGAAGCGGCCGCATATGCCAAGAAACGGCTCGACCAGTTTCTCGCGCAGCCGAAAGACAACATCCACTACGACGATGCGATTTGGCAGGCTGAGAGCTACTCGAAAGAATCGAACCGTCGGACGTCGCTGATCGTCGAGCCCCGTACCGGGAGACTGCCGCCTCTGACGCCCGCCGCGCAGAAGCGCGAGGCCGCCAAGGCCGCGGCTCGAAAAGGTACGGACCCTTCTGACAGCGTGCAGACCCGGACGCTTGCCGAACGATGCATCACCTGGGGCAACGTCGGCCCTCCCATGATTCCGCCGACCTACAACGCGAACCTGCAGATCATGCAGACGCGCGACATGGTCGTGATCATTCACGAGATGATGCACGACGTGCGCATGATCCCACTCGACCCTTCGAGGGGCGATGGAAGCGCGCACCCCTCGGCGAAGGTACAGTTCCTCGCCGGCGATTCGCGTGGTCGCTGGGAAGGCGACACGCTCGTGGTCGACACCACGAACTTCACCGAGAAGACGAATTTCCGGGGACCGCCACTCACGACCCGCCAGGACATTGCAGCGACCGAGACGATGCACGTCGTCGAACGCTTCACCCGGGTTGATCGCGATACGATCCGCTATCAATTCACCGTCGAGGACCCGAACACCTGGACGACCCCGTGGTCGGGGGAGATCGCGATCCGCAGGTGGGATGGGCCGATCTACGAATACGCATGCCACGAGGGGAACTACGGACTGGCCAATATCCTGCGCGCCGCGCGCGTGGATGATGCGAAGAAGGCAAAGAGCGCGCGCCCCTCGTCGAATTGAAGCAGGCGTAGAGACGGTACAATAGACTGCATGCAGGATCTCATCCGGCAGCTCCTGGCCGAGCTGGGGGAGGACCCCGCTCGCGAGGGTCTGCGGCGCACCCCGTATCGTGTCGAGCAGGCGCTGGCGTTCCTCACCAGCGGCTATTCGGCCGACATCGACGAGGTGCTCAACGACGCGTTGTTCACGGTCGACTACAACGAGATGGTCATCGTGAAGGACATCGATTTCTACAGCCTGTGCGAGCATCATCTGCTGCCGTTCTTCGGCAAGTGTCACGTGGCGTATATCCCGGGCACCCGCGTGATCGGCCTCAGCAAGATTCCCCGCCTCGTCGACGTCTTCGCCAGGCGCCTCCAGATTCAGGAGCGCATGACGAACCAGATCGCCGAAACGATCAGGGAGAAGATCGATCCGCTTGGCGTGGCGGTGGTGTGCGAGGGCACGCATCTGTGCATGTCGATGCGCGGGGTCGAGAAGCAGAATTCGTTCGCGGTCACGAGCTCGATGCTCGGCGTGTTCCGCGACAACGCACGCACACGCATGGAGTTTCTCGAGCTGATTCGTCACCGCAACGGTGCGTTGGTGTCTGATACGCAGGGTCTCGCCTGCGTCGGGGATTGAGCCGCTGACGATGCGTTTCGTGGCCGCCATCTTGGTTGCAGCGCTGGCTGCTCAGGTCCCGTCGTTCGCGCAGGCTCGCAAGACCACACCTCCTGCTTCTCCAACTCCGCGCCGAGCGACGGCAAAGCCGCTGCCCAAGGTCGATGAGCCGGCGATGTTCACCTGCCCGATGCTGCTCGGCCAGGGTATGCGAACACGGTTGAGCTTTTGCGATGTGCCGATCGGCCGGGACGCGGCCAGCGGTGTCATGATCCCGTTCCCCCCGCACAGGGGTCCGGTGACGTTGACCTTCGACCTGCACAATCGCCACACGTACTCAGAGGAACTCGTCAAAACCAATCGCGCGTACGCGAAGTACACCGCGACCGTTGGCGTGATGGCCGCGGACACGACGCTGCTGTCGCGCGCCGTGGTCCAGAGCGAATTCCGCAGCGCTGCGGACCTGATCGACCGCGTCGGCGGGAGCGGCAGCCCTGGCGGGCTGAAGGCCGTGGCGCCCACCGGTACGGAAACCATCGTGCTCGAGATTCCTGAAGAGGAGCAAAGCGTCAGCATCGTCGGCGAGAAGCTCTCGGTCATTCGCGTCGACGGGACCGACAACTTCACGGCGCCTGGCCGCCCGATTGCCGTGATCAGCAACGTCATGCTGCAGTACAGCCCCGCGCCCCCGCCGAAGACGGCTCCGGCGCGACGCAAGTGACCGCCCGCCACGAACGGCTCTCGATCATCGTTCCCGTTTACAACGAAGCCCGGACCGTGAAAACCGTTCTCGATCGGTTGTCCACGATTGATCTGCCTGTTCCCCGCGAGATCCTCGTCGTCGACGATGGCTCGACCGATGGCACCGGGGGCGTGCTGGCCCGGGCTGCGGCCGGGCGATCCGATGTCACGGTCATTCGTGCCGATCGCAATGGCGGCAAGGGCAGCGCAATCCGTCGCGGGCTGGAGCAGGCCACCGGTACAATCGTCGCCATTCAGGACGCCGATCTCGAGCTCGATCCGCAGCAGCTCGGCTCGCTGCTGGCCCCAATCCTCGCCGGTGCAGCGGACGTCGTGTATGGATCCCGGTTTCTCGACGGACGATCGCGCGCACCGAGGATCACCGTGGCTGCCAATCGCGTACTGACGGCAGCGACCAACGTGCTCTATGGCGCGTCGCTGACCGACATGGAGACCTGTTACAAGATCATGCGCGCCGATATTGCCCGCTCCCTCGCGCTCACCGCGAGCCGTTTCGACATCGAACCGCAGATCACGGCCCGCCTGCTGCGACGGGGGCACGTGATTCACGAGCTGCCGGTGCGGTTCGATCCACGTTCACGCGCGCAAGGCAAGAAAATCAAATGGCGTGATGGAGTAAGGGCCCTGCAGGTGCTCATCGCAGAACGATGGCGTTAGCAAAGCGCACTACACCCGAGCCCGCAGCCTAAAGCCTAGAGCCTAAAGCCCAGAGCATTGTTCTGATGAGAGGCCTCGCACTCGCGTTCCTGATCGTCGCCGTGATGGCTGTAGCGATTCGGTGGAACAGCTGGGTCGCAGGCGGCTCCGATTCCTATTGCTACGTGCATCAGGCGGAACGATGGGCCGCTGCAATGGGGCAGATGGTCGGCGGTCGTCTGCCGCAGCTCCAGGTTGCGGAGCCACTGGCGCTGCAGGCGCCATGGCCGGACGCGTCGATCGCGTTCGCGCCGGCGGGTCATCTGCCATCCCCGACGGTTGCGGGTGCCATCGTTCCCGTATGTCCTGCGGGTTTGTCGATCGCGATGGCGCCATTGGTGGCCATTGCCGGTCCGCGTGCGGCATTTGCGGTCCTGCCGTTCTTTGGAGCACTGCTGGTCGTGTCGACGTACCGCGTCGGGGCGCGCTTCGGCGCGCATGTGGGTTTGGCATCCGCGCTGCTCATTGCGGCGAGTCCGATTTTTCTGAATCAGTTGGTGCAGCCGATGAGCGATGTTCCGGCGGCCGCGCTGTGGGTGCTCGCTGTAGCCACCGCGACCGGAACCTCGAGGACATCGCCGATCGCGAGCGGTGTCGCAACGAGCGCGGCAATCATCATGCGTCCGAACCTCTTGCCTCTCGGCATCGTGATCGGCCTGTATTTCTTGTTCAGGGCTGAGCGCCCCTGGTCCGAGCGCGTACGCGCCGCAATCACCTATGCGATCTGCTGCGCGCCTGGCTGCATCATCGTTGCCCTCGTGCAGCGATCGTTCTACGGATCTCCGCTTGCCTCGGGCTATGGCTCGCTCGGGGTTCTGTTTTCACTCGAGCACGTGGCCCCGAACGCGAAGCGCTATCTGCAGTGGCTCTGGCAGGCGCAGACGCCTGCGATTGTGTTGGCCCTCGCGGCCCCGTGGCTCCTTCCTGGTGGTCTCGTATGGCTGCTCCTCGCGATGTGTGCCGTCAACATCGCTCTGTATCTGCCATACGTCGTGTTCGACGACTGGTCGTATCTGCGGTTTCTGCTGCCGACGCTTCCGCTCCTCCTGATTCTCGTCGTTGCAGCAACCGATTCGTCGCTCGCCCGGCTGCGTGTGCCCTGGCGACGGGCAATCGTGACCGTGGCGGCGCTGCTGATGATCGTGCCCGGGGTGAGGGAAGCCGAGGCGCGCAGTACGTTCCGGCTGCAGCGCCTCGAATCCCGCTTCGAACGTGCCGGCACGTTTGTCGGCCGTCGACTTCCCTCGAATGCCATCGTGATCACCAGCTGGGAGAGTGGGAGCGTTCGCTTCTATGGCGGGCGAAAGAGCCTGGTGTGGGATCAGCTCCCGGCGGACTCGCTCGATCGGGCGCTGGCGTATGTCCGACGAGCGGGCTACGAACCGTACCTCCTCCTCGAGCGCTGGGAAGAGCCGCTCTTCCGGGAGCGGTTCGGGGGGCGGGAGACGGCGGCGCTCGATTGGCCGCCGATGGCGGAGATTGCATCACAGGTGCGCATCTACAGGCCAGACGATCGAGCGCGGTATCTGCAGGGCGCGGCCGCGCCGACGGAGTACGTACCGTGAGCATCCTGCTCAGGCGTGGAGACCTGCGTCAGTCACGAGTGTCATCCCACCGAAATGATGCGCACCTTGGTCGTGGCCGGAGCCGGTTGCGCATCGCCTTCGGCGACTTCAAACTGCGTGGCCTTCGAAACCTGTGTGGCCTTCGGAGATGACGCCGGCGCTGCGGGCGGCGTCATTGTCCGTGGGCCTGATTCGGCTGCTGCCGCTCTCTTCACGATCTCGCGCGTGACGACCCGCGACTCGTCCGCATTGGCCGCGTTCGCCGACATGCTCGCCAGCCCTTGAGCAACCCATGCCGCTCGAATGGCCGCAAGCGCGGTTTCGAAAGTGATGGGGCCCGCGATGACTCTCGCCTGGCCCGATGCGGGCCGCTCGACTCGCGCACGTGAGGCGCTCGCCGCGAGCGGCTCGACTCGCGCAGCCGCCGCTCTCGTCGCCGGCGGCTCGATGATCCGCCGTTGCGGTTCGACGAACACTGGCGCGGGCGCGACGATTCGAGCCGATGCGGCAATGGTCTTCGGCGCCTCGGGGCGCTTCATCGACTCGATGACGGCCATTGGTGAGTGATTCTCGAAGGCGTCGCTCGCGTCCCTCGCAACGACCGGTTCCTTGCGTTTGATCGGTGCCGCCTCGTACCGATTGATCGTTCCAGTGCCGATAAACGGGTTCGTTGACTTGATCCGCTGGTCGAACGATTCGGACTGGGCCGCGACCGGTCCAGACGTAGCCGGGGATGGTGTTTCAATCATCGGCGGGACGGCGAGTCTCGTTTCCGATAGCTTGCGCTCCTGAGCGCGCGCGAGGTACTCGGAAATCTCGTCGGCGAACACGTCGGGATCGCAGCCGTCGGGCCGTGCCACCGGTGCCTGTGTGCGTCCAAGCCCGAAGAGACTGCGTTCCGACGGCTGCGGCGGCGCCGCACTCAGCACCGGAATCTGGAGTGCCTGCACATGCGCTCCCTCGGCGCCGAGCTCGCACCGATACTCATCGAGCACGCTGTCGTCGAACGGCGACAACAGTGGGGAGGTGAGGATCAGATCGGGGATGCGGTCCTGGAGCGCACGCAGTCCTTCTCCAGCGGACGTCGCCTGAATGAGGTCGACACGGAGCCGACGCATCAACAAGGCGAGCTGTTCCGACTGACTTCGATCGCTGTCGATCGCAAGGATGAGGGGCACGCCTAGGTCCGTAACATGAACAACACGAGCACGACCGCGGCCACGCCGAAGATCGCCATCGGCGCGTTGGCGAACGTCTGAACCTGCAGGGCATCCCAAGCCGTCCTGGAGATGCCTCGGACCTGACTCACGATCAGCGAGACAGACGGACCCGGGCGGGATAAGGCGGACCTCACCTGTTCACGCAGACGTGGGGCGACCGACACCAGCATCGCGAGCAGAAGGGCCAAGGCCATTACCGAAATCGCGCGTCGCTCAGGGCGCGTCGCAATGACATCACTGCCCGAGGGCACTCCAAGTGCTACCGATCGCAAGCCACGTTCCGATCGTCGCGGACGCGAGTACGGCCTGAGAATTCGAGTGAATCTGCGGTCCGCGTGGATCTTCACGATGCGCGCCGCGGCACGGGCGTGCACAAGATCTGTAGCGCGATTACGGATTCGACCCGTGCGTCCCGCGCGAGTGAGTCAGGCAAGCTGGACTCGTCCCCGGTCCAGCGCGTTTCTAACGCGTTTCTAACGCGCGCCTGCCTCACACGAAATGTGCGCCGGCGATTACGAATGTGCGGCACGAACCGCCCTCGCCGACGAACTGAAGGCGAATCATCCGCCTGCTAGCTGATGTGGCTAACGCGCTGAAGCTCATGTGGTTGTTACCGACCAACGGAGTCGGGTCCGTCTCCTGGCACATCCGTTGCGACTCAGACGTGGCCGCGGTCGCGCGAGATCCGGTCGCATTCGAAAGTGCCAGGCGCCTCCAGGAAACGGCGCGCCGAAGAAGGAAAGGGATGTCATGAACCTCATCTACTACGTGCGCCGCCTGCTGCGAAACGAGTCCGGTCAGGACTTCCTCGAGTATGCGTTGCTCGTAGCGCTGATCGCTCTCGTATGCGTGCTCGCGATCACGTCGACCGGCCCACAACTGAACAAGATCTTCCAGAACATCTCCTCCAAGCTGGAGACCACAGCCAATGCAGGAGGAAAGCCGTAGTCAAACGTTCGTACGTCTCGAGGGGCATGACCAGGGCGGACCACAGTGTCCGCCCTCACTGTCTCTTGGGCGAGCGAAACACAACGAGAGAGACAACCAACATGTACGCAGCCTTCATCGTTGAGTGGTGGCGCCAGGCGGGTCGCCGTGAAGACGGACAGGATCTGCTCGAGTACGCCCTGCTTGTCGCGCTCATTGTGCTGGTGGCTGTGGGAGCGGTCACGACGGTGGGCATCACCCTCAAAGCGGTGTTTTGGAATGTCATCGCAGCCAGTCTCTGACGTCCTGATTCTGTCGATAGTCTGTGCGGCCACTGGCCTCGCCGCTGTGATCGATCTTCGTACGCGGCGCATCCCCAATGCACTCACCGGGTCGTTGGCGGTGGTGGGCATTGGTCTGGCGGCGATGAAACTCGGTCCGATCGGAATCGGCGGTGCCTTCATCGGCTTCCTCCTGGG
Organism: Vicinamibacterales bacterium; assembly: GCA_036407095.1. Lineage (GTDB taxonomy): Bacteria > Acidobacteriota > Vicinamibacteria > Vicinamibacterales > UBA2999 > Gp6-AA40. The sequence continues at coordinate 131,846 of DASWZV010000173.1, forward strand.
ATTCGCGTTCATGCTGCCGGGTCACATATTCGGTGCGACCGGCGCCGGCGACGTAAAGCTGTTTGCCGCGGCGGGAGCGCTGCTCGGTCCCGCGGCGACGGTGCGGGCATTCATCTATACGGCGATCGCAGGAGGGGTGCTCGCGCTCGTCGTCGCCGTGCGGCGCCGGCGGCTGCGTCGCACGCTGACCGCGGCGGCCGGCCTGATCTCGGACACGTCTGAGGCGGTCGCATCGATCGAGTCGCCAGCCGCCGATAACCGGTTTGCGTACGCGCCGGCGATTGCGATCGGTGTGGCGATGGTCGCGCTTTCGTGGTGGTGATACCACAATCCCCGAAGGTGATGCTCGATCCGATGTCGCGTGCCGACCGAGTCCACGCGGCGGGAGGGTGGTGATGGAAGCGCCGCTGCTCGCGCTCGTGAATCAGCGTACCGATACCGCGTTGGCGCAGCGCGTCGAAGTTGCCGTCACGCGGCGTGCCCGTCGCAAGGGGCTGCGCGGACGCGACGCGATCGGCGAATCGTGTGCCCTGATTCTGGCGCCGTGCGCGGCGATTCATACGATGTTCATGCGCTTCGACATCGACGCCGTGTTCGTCGACGATGACGGCCGCGCGGTCAAGATCGTACGGGGAATGGCACCGTGGCGGATTGCGGCCAAGGTCACCGCCCACGCCGTCGTGGAGCTCGCGGCGGGAACCTTGAGCGAAGACGACGTCACGATCGGTGATCGCCTGTATCTGGTGGCGCCAACCGGAGACCGAGTCGGTCTGTCGCTGAGCGATCTTCGAGAACGATCGTGCTGACCCCGAGCAGGAACCCGTCACGCGCAGGCGCTGCAGGCGTCTAGCGCGCGTCCCTGGTCCTTCGTGCTTGGTTCTTGGTCTGTCCTCTGGTCCAAGGCCCTTGGTCCATGGAGCGGCCGGTGCCATGTTCGCGAAAGGCAGCGAACCCGCGCTCAAAAAAATCGTGGACCGAAAACGCTTAGCTGAGCGAGCTAGACCAGCGGGCGGATAAGCCACACCCCACCGACCACGATAGCCAGCAGTGCAGCCGTCGTCATCAGTGCGCGATGCAGACGCGGATCGTATGTTCGAAACGCGCTGGCCGATCCCATGACCGCCGCGAAGACGGTCATCGCGGTCACGGTCCCGGCACCAAACGCGACGATGTAGAGGAGCGCCGCTGCGCGCGTCGGCAGTGCGAGCGCGGGCAGGACGCCGAAGAAATGCGAGCTGCCGGCGACGCCGTGAAGCACGCCGAGGCAGAACGAGGTGTGCGCGTGACCCAGACGGCGCGCCCACATGGGACCGGCGAGCACGTGCAGATGCCGATGCGACAGCAGTCCATGTGTGTGCGACGCGGGGCGAATTCGTACGCTGCGCCTGAGCGCCCAGAATCCGATGCCGATCAGCGCGCCGCCAACCAGGCGTTCGCCCCACGCTGAAATCACGTCAATCGGTGGAAGCGCGTCGCGAAGAAGCACCGCGAGCACGGCCACGACGATCACGCCAGACGCATGCCCCATGCCCCAGGTCCAGCCGGCAAACCATCCCCGCTCACGGTCTTCAACGGCGAGCGGAGCCACCGCGGCCAGATGGTCGGGGCCTGAGAGGACGTGAAAAAGTCCTGCGAGCAAGCCGGTTACTAGAGTCAGCACAGAGGAAGCATCATGACATAGCGTTGGTTCTCAGCCCAGATGTGATTCCTGATTCCTGATTCCTGATTCCTATAGGATGGCCCTGTGCAGCTTGACGGTCGAACAGTGCTCGTGACTGGTGGAGCGTCCGGACTTGGAGGCGCGACGGTCGACATGATCGTTGGCGCCGGCGGACGCGCGGTCATCGTCGACATCAACGAGAAGGCCGGAGCCGGGAAGGTTGCCGCGCACGGAGCATTCACGCGGTTCGTTGGTGCCGATGTCACCAACGAGGCTGACGTGTTGCGCGCGGTGCAGACCGCGCTGAGCGAATTCGGGCGTGTGGACGGCGTCGTGAATGCTGCCGGTATCCCCGCCGCCGAACGCGTGCTCGGCCGTGAAGGCGTGCAGCCGCTGGCACACTTCTCACGCGTCATTCAGGTCAATCTGATTGGCACCTTCAACGTGGTTCGCTTGGCAGCCGCTGCGATGGATGCGAATACGCCGGGCCCGGGCGGCGAGCGCGGCGTCATCGTCAACACCGCATCGGTCGCCGCTTTCGATGGGCAGATCGGACAGGCGGCGTACTCGGCATCGAAGGGCGGCATCGTCGCGATGACGTTGCCGCTCGCCCGCGAGTTCGCTCGCATCGGCGTGCGGGTCATGACGATTGCGCCGGGGACGTTCGACACGCCGCTGCTTGCGGCCTTGCCTGAGGCTGCTCGACTCTCGCTCGCGCAACAAGTCCCGTTTCCTTCCCGCCTCGGGCGCCCGGAAGAGTACGCTGCTCTCGTGCGTCACATCTTCGAGAACGAGATGCTCAACGGCGAAGTGATTCGCCTCGATGGCGCCATCCGGATGACTCCCAAGTAAGCAGCTTCGCCGGCGGCGATCTGAGGGCCGCCTGACCACCTTCGCCAAGGCTGCGGTGGTCCGCCATAGCTTTAGCGGCGGCGGGAGGCGGCCCCTACGTAGAATCGCCTGAAGGCGGCCCCCTACGTAGAAAGATACTCGTACACAGAAGAGGCCGGTCCGAAGACCGGCCTCGCCTGCTTCCTGCTTCCTGCTTCCTGATTCCTCGATCTCTAGACCACGTCCTTGTGTGAGACCGGCTGGACGTCCTGCTTTTTCTTCCCGGTGCGCAGGCCCTGGATCTGGACCGTCGGCTGCTCCTTCAGCACTTCCTGTCGATACAGCCGTTCCATGTCCATGTGGTGACGGATTTCATCAGGCGTGAGCTGCGAGCCCTTCTTGCGCGCCGCCAGCTTTTCCTCGCGCGCGTTCTTCGCGACACCGAGCTCGTCGAGGTCGGTCTGCGCGCCGGCGGCCACCGCTTCAGCGTTCAGCACGAGCGAGTGATCCTTGCTCGCCATCGGCACGTGCTTGTTGCCCGCGAAGATCTCGTGACGCCCGTGGTCCTCGTACCACTTCGTGAGCGTCGCGGTCATGTGCATCTTCTCGAGGATGTTGCGCCAGCCGATGCCCGTGTTGTACGCGCAGAAGGAGATCTCGCCCTGCTGCGTGCCGTAGGGGATGATGCACATCTCGGTACGGCGGAAGTCGTAGTTGAACAGATCCTGGAACCACATGCCCGCGATGAACAGGAAGTTCCAGCGGTCCGCGCGACGATGCTGGATGTCAGCCATCGTGCGATCGCCGCTGACGCTGCCGTAGTTCTTGCCGGTGGCGCCGAACGTCTTGTCGAACTTCTTCATCAAATCCATGATGCGGAAGTGCGTCGGTGCCTTGAACGGGTCGTAGTTGCGCATCAGCGCGAGCGCCATGCCGACGACCGAGAGGAACCTGCCGCGTGCGGCGTCATTGACCGAGGCGATGTCCTTGGCGAGCTGCTCGGCTTTGAGGAAGGCAGTCACCGGAACCGCTTCCTTCGTTTCCTTGTCGATCATCACCGCCATGCCGACGCCGCAGTTCGGGTGGCAGCCGCAGGTGAGCTGACCCCACTCGCGATCCGGCCCGTGCACCACGTCGGCCCAATCGGTGAACGTCGACATGAACGAGATCGGGAACCAGTCGCGCGTCGGCTCGCCGATGCCGGTCTGATTCTTCACGTCATGCGCGAGGTGCGACAGCGTATAGCGCTGCGCCGCGCGGCGCTCGGGTGTCACTTCCTCGTCGCGACCGGTGAATGAGACCGGCTGGAACGACAGGAAGTTGATCCGCTTCGGGTTGTCGAGCGCGAACTCGACGACGCGGCCGACCTGCTCGTTGTTGACGCCGTTGACGATCGTGATGACCGGCACGATGTCGACGCCGGCGTTGTAGAGGTTCTCGATGGCGCGGAGCTTGACGTCGAACAGATTGCCGACTCGGCGATGCGAGTTGGCGGCGTTGCCGATGCCGTCGAACTGGAGATACGCGTAGCGGAGCCCGGCCTCGGCCGCGGCCTTGGCGAACTCAGGGTTCTTGGCGAACTCGATGCCGTTGGTGGCCGCCTGCACGCTGTTGTACCCGACCTTGCGCGAGTATCGAATCGCGTCGAGGAAGAACGGCGACATCGTCGGCTCACCGCCCGAGAACTGCACCGACATCTGACGACGCGGCTTGATCGTGATCGCGTTGTCGAGAATCTGCTTGATGTCCTCCCAGCTCAGCTCGTGGACGAACCCGACCTGGTTCGCATCCATGAAGCACGGGTCGCACATCATGTTGCAGCGGTTCGTGAGATCGACCGTCAGCACTGAGCCGCGGCCGTGAAGCACAGTGGACGAGCCGTGGTTGTGAAGCGTCTCGTCGTTGTGCGCGCGAATGTCGCGGCCCGGGAACACCTCTTCGAGGTGCTTGAAGAACGCCGTGTCGATCGCCATCACGTCCTCGAAGTGACCGTGGATGGGGCAGTCCTTCACCATCACGATCTTGCCGTCCTTCTCGACGATGGTGGCGGGGATCTCGCCGACCTTCTCGTTCAGCAGAACCGACACGTCCTGCTTGCCGTCGAGGATCGCTTGACGCGCTTCGCGCACGCAGTTGGGACACAGTGAATCGGTCTTGCGCGGCCAGCCGAGCGGCGGCTTCGTCTTCTGCCAGGATTTCTGAAGAGGCTTGTCGGACCAACGGGGCGTGAACGATGGGTTCTGCTTGATCTTGTTGGCGGTATTGAAGACGTGCCACAGACCGTTGGCGGTGATGGCCAGACCCTTCTCCACGTACTTCATTGGTGCATGCATGCAATTCACTCCTGGGCGGTACACGCGTCTACGACTGACCCGGTTCCGAGTCGGGGGGAGGTCAGACGGAGCGTCACCCGAACCTCATCTTAAGCAGGGAATCACCGGGAATGCTCGGTTTTTCCAGTGAATTGGCGCAGGAAGGGGGCGAGGGGGCAGCGAGCAGGGGGCAAGGGCGAGGCGATTGGAGCGTTCCCCTTGTCCCCGTTACATCATCGACTCACATCTGAGACAGACTGTCGGGGCGCGCCTGGCCCCCATGCCATCGCATGAGGTATCAGTCAAAGAGATTGAATCTCTCTGATCATTGTATTTCCCTCATGCTCCAAAGATCTGCAGAATGTGGCGACCATGTCTACGCCGGGATCATTCTCGCCTCCCGCGCAAGGTCTGTACGACCCTCGCCGCGAGCACGACGCCTGTGGTGTGGGATTTGTCGTTCACATCAAAGGTCATCGTTCGCACCACATCATTCGCAAAGCGCTGACGGTCCTCATCAACCTGGAGCATCGAGGCGCGTGCGGCTGCGAAGCCAACACCGGCGATGGGGCGGGCATCCTCATTCAGACGCCCGATGCGTTCTTTCGCGAGGCGGTGTCGTTTACGCTGCCGGCATCAGGGAGTTACGGCGCCGGACTCGTCTTTCTGCCGCACGATGAATCCGATCGCGATCGCATCAAGGAGCTGATCGCGCGCATCACCGACGAGGAAGGGCAGACGCTGCTTGGCTGGCGCGAGGTGCCGACCGACAACCGCCTGGTCGGCGACAGCGCGCGCGCGACGCAGCCGGTCTTCGAGCAGCTCTTCATCGGCGCGCGCGTGGACGTGTCGAGCGAGCAGGGGCGCGCGGCATTCGAGCGGACCCTGTACGTCATCCGCAAGCGCATCGAGCACGCGGTCGATACGCTCAAGATCGGCGCCCTCTCACGCCGCTTCTTCTACATCGTCAGCCTGTCGGCCAATACGCTGATCTATAAGGGCATGCTGCAGGCGAGACAGCTCGAGCCCATGTTCCCCGACCTGTCGGACGAGCGTCTCGAGTCGGCGCTGGCACTCGTCCATCAGCGCTTCAGCACCAACACGTTTCCGTCGTGGCCGCTCGCGCATCCGTACCGCTTCATCGCGCACAACGGCGAGATCAACACGCTCACCGGCAACATGAACTGGATGCGTGCGCGCGAGGGCCTGCTGCGCTCCGCCGTCTTCGGCGACGATCTGCGCAAGCTGCTGCCGATCATCCGCGAGGGCGGCAGCGACACCGCGACCTTCGACAACGTGCTCGAGTTCCTCGTCATGACCGGCCGATCGCTGCCGCACGCGATCCTCATGATGATCCCCGAGCCCTGGTCGAACCGCGACGACATGGCGCCC
>DASWZV010000174.1:0-600383 GCA_036407095.1 Vicinamibacterales bacterium
TCGCGAGACAGTTCGGTCTCTATCTGTGATGGGCGCAGGAGATTTGAGTGGGGCTGACCTTAGTACGAGAGGACCGGGTTGGACGGACCTCTAGTGTATCGGTTGTCGCGCCAGCGGCAGTGCCGAGTAGCTACGTCCGGAAGGGAGAAACGCTGAAGGCATCTAAGCGTGAAACCCTCCACGAGATGAGATCTCCCAGGGAGCAATCCCTCTGAAGGCTCCTGGTAGACGACCAGGTTGATAGGCCAGGTGTGGAAGCGCAGTAATGCGTTGAGCTAACTGGTACTAATGAGCCGTGCGGCTTGACCATAACTTCTACCGCAACGTACTCGCGTTGTGGTTCTCTTCTCTGCAGTCTCCGCCTCTCGCGGGAGCTGCTCGAGAGGAACTACCGTTTGCAGGGTATTCAGTTGGTTGTTCTTTGACATTGTTCGGGACGACCCACCTTCGCGCCTGCGGCGCTGCGGTGGGCAGGCTCCATAGATAAGAGCTTGCCCGCCGAAGCTCGCGACGTTGTCTGTCAGAACGCCTTAACGGCGTTCCTTCGCGAGCGAAGGCGGGACCCCGGACAGCCAGTTTCACCGCCGCGCCTCAGGCGCTCCGGTGAACGCGTTTCCCGGTGGTCATAGGGGCAGGGTCACACCCGTTCCCATTCCGAACACGGAAGTTAAGCCTGCCACCGCCGATGGTACTGCATGCGTAGGTGTGTGGGAGAGTAGGTCGCTGCCGGGAGTTAATTGTCCGAGGGAACGCCGCTAAGGCGTTCCGGTAGAAAAAGGAACGCCGTAAGGCGTTCCGGTAGAAAAAAGGGAACGCCGCTAAGGCGTTCCGGGCAAACCAAGGCCCGCCTGATCGTTGTCGATCAGCGGGCCTTTTTCATTTCATACTAGACCCTCGGAGACTGTCCCCCCGTCTTTGGTGAAGGTCCCCGCTCGCGATGGATACGGGAGAGGCCCGCGGCGTCGGGTCACGCCTCGTCGACTTCGCTGCCCGCGCCCGGTTCGTCTCCAGACGACTCGGCTGGTCGCACCTGCCGCTCTGGCTTGGCAGCACGTTCGGGCGCCGTCTCTCCTTCCACATCCTCGTCATCATGATGCACACCATAGATGATGTCGGCCCTCGCGTCTCCGAGCACACGGCGGGTCTCGAGGCGCGGTTCCTGACAGGCGACGAGATCACACGCTTCGCGAGCGACGAAGATTATCGATATTCGGCCACGTTCGCCGCAGACGCCCTCGCGCGCGGCCACCGATGCTTCGGCCTGTTCGAACGCGGGCACCTGGTCTCCTACTGCTGGTACACCGCCGGATCGGCACCCGTTTTCGCCGATGTCGAAGTCGGCGTCGACTTCCCGTTCGTCTACGGATTCAACGCCCACACCGAGGCCGAGCAGCGCGGCCGGGGCCTCCACATCTACGGAGTGGGCGCCGCCTCCCAGGCTCTGAAACCCGAGGGGTTTCAGGGCGTGACCGCCTACATCGAGGCCGACAACGTGTCGCCCCTGGTGGCGGCTCACAAGATGGGCGAGCAGCTTCTCGGTTATGTATTCCTGTTCCGGATGTTCGGAAGATTCCGCTGGCTCTCGACGCCGGGCTGCCGCAAGAGTGGGTTCAGAGTCTCTCGCCGCATTGTGCCTTCGCGATAGGTCCAGTTATCATCCCAACCGGTAACTCGCATGAGAATCTGCTGCATAGGCGCTGGGTACGTCGGCGGCCCCACCATGGCCGTCATCGCTGATAAGTGCCCCGATATTTCAGTTCACGTCGTCGACGTGAACGCGGCCCGCGTGACTGCCTGGAATTCCGACAACTTGCCGGTGTACGAACCCGGTCTCGAGGCGGTGGTGAAACGGGCTCGCAATCGGAACCTGTTCTTCTCGACTGACGTTGACGCCAATATCGCTGGCGCGGAGATCATCTTCGTCAGCGTCAACACGCCGACCAAGACATACGGCATCGGCGCGGGACAGGCTGCTGATCTTTCGCACATCGAAGCGTGCGCACGACGGATCGCGCAGGTGTCTCGCGGCGACAAGACGATCGTCGAAAAGTCCACGTTGCCGGTCCGAACCGCCGAATCGCTGAAGCGCGTGCTACACGCCAACAGCAACGGGTATCGATTCGAGGTCTTGTCAAATCCGGAGTTCCTCGCCGAGGGCACGGCGGTCGCGGATCTCGAGAACCCCGACCGCGTGTTGATTGGCGGCGATCAGACTTCGTCCGGACGCGCGTCCGTCCAGGCGCTGGTCGATCTGTACGCGCGCTGGGTGCCACGCGAACGCATTCTCACGACCAATGTCTGGTCAAGCGAACTCTCGAAGCTTTTCTCGAATGCCATGCTTGCACAGCGTGTTTCCTCGGTGAACGCCCTCTCGGCGCTGTGCGAGCTCACAGGTGCTGATGTGAACGAGGTTGCCTTGGCGGCTGGTATGGACAGTCGGATCGGCGGAAGATTCCTGAAAGCGTCCATCGGCTTTGGAGGCTCGTGTTTTCAGAAGGACATTCTGAACCTCGTCTACTTGTGTGAACACTACGGTCTCCATCAGCCCGCTGAATATTGGCGTCATGTCATCGCCATCAACGAGTGGCAGAAGACACGATTCGTGAAGCGGATGGTCGACACGATGTTCAACACGGTATCTGGAAAACGCATCGCGGTGTTCGGGTTCGCATTCAAGAAAGACACGAACGACACCCGGGCATCGGCTGCCATCGATGTCTGTCGGGATTTGCTGGCGGAGAACGCGGACTTGATGATCGTCGATCCGAAGGTGCCTGCGGAGACGATTTGGGTCGATCTGCAACACGCAACCGGCCGGACGCGTGAAGCGCTGGAGTCGCAGGTCTGCTGCGAACCCGATGCGTACAGGGCAACTGAGGGGGCGCATGCCATCGCCGTGATGACTGAATGGGGCCAATTCAGAACCCTGGACTTCAGGCGTATCTACGGCCAGATGCAAAAGCCGGCGTTCGTGTTCGACGGGCGAGATGTTTTGCCCCAGCCGGCACTTCGTGAGCTGGGGTTCGAAGTGTATGGCATCGGCAAGCCGGGAGTCGGAGGGCCAACCGCTATCTGACCGGGCCCGGACCGCGCCGCCGCGTTCTCGTCACGGTCCGTCTGCCGCGGCACGCATGCAAACGGGGATGGGTTGCCATGGCGAGCAGGGCGACGTGACTGGTGAGACCAAATCGCAGCGGCATGTCAGGATGCTGCAAGTCGTCGACGGGCATGATCAGGAGTTCGCCCGCCTCCATGTCCGGTGCTTGCGGAGCCGAGATACGCCGGCAGCATTCGGCTCTGAAGAGGTGTGCGCGGTTACAGTGCTGATTCGCGTTCGTGACATAGGCTCCATAGTCAATCCATGAATCAGCGGCGAATCCGGTTTCCTCTAGGAGTTCCCGCTTGGCGGCTTCGAGAGGCGTCTCGCCTTCCCGCACGGCCCCTCCCGGAAAAGTCAGACAAACATCCCGAACGCCATGTTTGTACTGCCGCAAAAGGAGAACGCCCGCGTCCGTGGTGGCGAACACCAGAGCGAAGTCGTCCATGCGGACCTGGTAGTAATTGACGATGTGGTTTTGATGCGGCAGCGAAACGAGCTCGAGCGACACCTCGCGCACCGGACCGCCCGAAAAGAGCTGTTGCCGTTCTATTACCTTCCAGCGTTGGCTGCGGCGAGTGCCTCGGTGTTTCATGCTTTCCACTTTAATACGCGTGTCGACGAGCTGTTTGGGTGAACCACGATATCGCGTCGTCTTCGAAAGGCGCCTCAATGTCTTCACGTGTCCCTCTTGGCCCGCCATCCGGTGCTTCGAGCCATCAATGGCTCGGTGAGTTGATTCGAACGAAGACCGCGAAGGTGGGTGTCATCGGACTGGGGTATGTCGGTCTGCCGTTGGTTCGCGCATTTACCGCAGCGGGCTTCCATTGTGTTGGCTTCGACGCCGATCAATCCAAGGTCGACAAACTGCAGGCGGGAGAGAGCTATATCAGGCACATCGATTCTGGAGCGCTCGCCCAGCTCGTTCGGAGCGGCCAGTTTGAAGCCACGGCCGATATGAGCCGACTCGCCGAGGCCGATTGCATCGTCATCTGTGTCCCGACGCCGCTCAATGAGAGTCGCGATCCGGACCTGAGCTACATCGAAGGTACCGCACGGGCGATTGCGAGGTCGCTGCGCCCTGGGCAACTGGTCATCTTGGAGAGCACGACACATCCGACGACGACGCGGACCAACGTGCTCCCCGTGCTCCATGCCACCGGCCTGACCTGCGGAGCCGACTATTTCCTTGCATTCAGTCCTGAACGGGAGGATCCGGGGAACGCGCAGTTTCACGCGGCAACCATTCCCAAAGTCATCGGCGGATTCGACGAGAAGAGCCGCGATCTCGCATGCGCGCTCTATCGTCATGCGATCGTGAAAGTGATTCCCGTGTCCAGTATGGAAGTCGCCGAGGCCTGCAAGATCCTGGAGAACACCTACCGCGCCGTGAACATTGCGCTCGTGAACGAGTTGAAAATTCTCTACGACAAACTCGGAATCGACGTGTGGGAGGTGATCGAGGCGGCCAAGACCAAGCCCTTCGGCTTCCAGGCGTTTTATCCGGGTCCAGGCTTGGGCGGTCACTGCATTCCTATCGATCCGTTCTACCTGACCTGGCTGGCGCGCAAACACGGTGAGCAGACACGCTTCATCGAGCTCGCCGGTGAAATCAACACGCACATGCCGCACTACGTCGTCAGAAGGCTTTCGGACTTCTTGAATGACGAAAGCAAACCCATAAAGGGCAGCAAGATTGCCATTCTTGGCGTCGCGTACAAGAAGGACATCGACGACCCGCGCGAGAGCCCCTCGTTCGAGTTGCTGAAGTTGCTCCTGGAGCGCGGTGCTCGTGTGACCTACAACGACCCTCACGTCCCCGTTCTCCCCAAGATGCGGCACTATCCAGGGCTGCCGGCGATGACGAGCCAGGGTCTGACCGCCGCCTATCTTGATTCTCAGGACTGTGTGTTGATTGCAACCGACCATAGCGCCTACGACTACGAGTTCATCGTCGAGCACTCGAGGTTGATCGTCGACACGCGCAACGCCACCAAGCATGTGACGCGTGGACGGGAGAAGGTTCGAAAGGCGTAACGGAAGCGTCGAGGCGGTTTGTCAGCCGATTTGAGGACTATTTTCTGGAGAACTGGATGCCAGAAGTTGACCGGTCTTGACGTCCCGGCGTGCCCGTCGGGCGGAGACTCGGAATTGATAGATCTGCGACAAGGTCGTTGGATTTGTCGTGATTGTCCTGATGGCGACCTCCTTGCACGTCGGGGGGAAATGGGGCAAACGAAGCTTCATTTCTGGGCGCTCGTCGCCACACTCTGTGGCGGTCTGACTGCCGGGGTTGCCGCGCAGGCTCCCAGCACGTCTCAACCCGCGCAACGGGGACCCTCGCCGCCGGCCAACGCAGCCGCTTCCGCTCCAGCGCGGGTGGTTGCGACCACTCCTCCCGGCTACGTCATAGGAAGAGACGATCTGCTCACTGTGCGCTTCTGGGGAGACGCGGAGATGTCGGTTGATGTCGTCGTGAGGCCCGATGGGAAGATCTCCCTGCCCTTGCTGAACGACGTCGATGCCATCGGTCTCACTCCTGAACAACTTGGAGCGTCTGTCGAGAAGGCCGCCGCGAAGTTCATCGCGGAACCAGATGCAACGGTTATCGTCAGGGAGATTCGTAGCCGCAAGGTGTTCGTCATCGGCCAGGTCGCCAAGCCCGGTGCGATCCCGCTCAACACCGATATGAACGTTCTCCAGGCGCTGGCAACCGCCGGCGGAGTTCTGGAGTACGCCAGCAAGAGCGACATCGTGATCATCCGTCCCGACGCTGGGGGGCGAGACAAACGATTGAAGTTCAACTACAACGAGGTCGTCCGCGGCAAGAACCTGCAACAGAACATCCAATTGCTGCCCAACGATACGGTAGTAGTCAATTGATGATCGTCCGTACCCCTTCCATCGCTGTCACGTCGCTGTTCTGCGTGGTTGTTTCCGCCTTTGGTCAACAACAACAACCGCCAGGGGCCGCGCCGGCTTCGATTGGTGTCTTTGGTGGTACGCAGTCCAATCAGGATGCCAAGGAACAGCTGAACGTCACCGTTTCGGTTGTGGAGGGATACGATCAAGACGTTCCGACTGCGGTGCTGGGCTCAATCGACGCCTTCAGCCCTCAGTCGGGCGGATTCACCACAATGCTGAGCGCCACATCGGGGTTCAGCCACCGAACTCCACACTCCGAGTTCGCAGTGAATGCCGCCTCCAACCTGCGTCACTACGCTGAGCTCGGTGTAACCCACAGTGTCGGCCACAGCGTTGGTGCTGGTTTCTCCCGCGCGTTCACCGCTCGCGACAGCATGTACGTGAACCAGTCAGCCGCGTATACCCCGAACTCCTGGAGCGGACTCTTTCCTACCGGCGTAGACGCGCAGGTCGGCGATCATGGCGGGAGGCCTGCCGATTACACCGTGAACGGTCTCGAGTCGTACGTGTATACGTCAGACGTGGCTTATACGCACACCCTGAATCGCAGGACCAGTCTGTCGGGGTCGGGCGAATTTCAGTACACGGATCGACGCAAAGAGAGTGATCTCTGGCGAGACGTAAACTCGCGAAACCTGCAGTTCCAACTGTCGAGAGGTGTGTCACGGAGCATGTCGTTGTCGGTCGGCTCATCCTACCGAGAGGGAGCAATCGGCTACGTCGACACCGACCAGACGAAGGAATTGGCGCTCAACATCGGGTTGGAATACCGGCGCAGAATGTCGGCCACGCGCGAGGCCAGGTACATCGTCAGGCTCGGCCCGGCGGCGGCGGACGTTCCCCATACCTCTGAAGGCCCGGCCACTATTCGTCGCCGCTACCACCTCGATAACGAACTGGGAGTGTCGTATCCGCTTAGTCGAACCTGGCAGGTGCAGGGCAACTACCGTCGTCGGGTGGAATATGAGGCCGATCTGCCGGAGCCGGTCCTCGCCAACAGCGGTAGCGTCAGCGCGACCGGCTTCTTGAACCGTCGCCTGGATGTGTCTGCGTCAGCGGCGTACTCGAGTGGCCAATCCTTGGAAAATCAAAGCACGCTCCAGTTCGATACCTACGCGGCCGACATGAGACTTCGCTACGCGATTCGACGAACGCTCGCGACGTACGTGGAATATCTCTACTACTTCTATGATTTCCGGGGAACCAACCGGCTTGTCCCCACCGTTCCTCCACAACTGGAGCGCAACGGGATTCGTGTCGGACTCACGATGTGGGTCCCCATGCTGCAAAGGTAACCATGCTGCCGGGAAAGAGCTTCACGTCTGAAGAGATCGTGCGCATTCTCAAGCGTCGTCGCTGGCTGATCCTGGCGCCCCTTGCGCTCGGGCTGGCTGCGGCTCCGGCGATTGCCAGGCGGATCCCGGCGGTCTACAGATCCGAAACGCTCATCATGGTGGTGCCTTCGCGCGTGCCGGACAGTTATGTGAAATCGACGGTCACACAAAATGTCGCGGATCGCCTTCCTACGATCACCGATCAGATCTTGAGTCGCACGCGACTCGAGAAGGTGATCAACGATTTTGGCTTGTACGCCGAGATGCGCCGGCGGGCGCCCATGGAAGACATCGTCCGTCAAATGCGCACTGACATCGGACCAGTTCCTATTCAGCCCGGCGCCCAGTCATTTCGTGTCAGCTATGGCAGCCGTGATCCTGCGGTTGCGCAGATGGTGACGGCGCGCCTGGCCTCGCTTTTCATCGACGAGAACAGCCAGGATCGGGAGAATCTCGCCGAGAGCACCAACGTGTTCCTCGAGTCACAGCTGGAAGAGGCGAAGGCTCGTCTCTTGGATCACGAGAAAAAGTTGGAGGAGTATCGTCGACTGCATACCGGGGAGCTCCCCTCGCAGCTCGATAGCAACTTGCGCGCGATACAGACGGCGCAGCTCCAGCTGGTTTCGGTCAGCGAATCCGGCAACCGCGCTCAAGAGCGCCGCCTTCTTCTCGAGCGGCAGCTCGCCGATACCGAAGCGATGCCGATTGCGGCGGTGGCCCCTCCAATGAATGGCACGCCCGAGAGCCAGGCAGCGTTGTCCACGGCGCAGCAGTTGGATATCGCTGAACGAGCGTTGGACGTACTCAAGCTGCGCTATACCGCCGATCACCCGACGGTGCGAAAGGCTGAACGTACTGTCCGAGAACTTCGTGACAGAGCCGCAGAAGAGGCTCGCCATCCGCCTGTGGTGAAGCCCCTGGATCCTTCGCAGTCCCCGGCCGAGCAGGCCCGGCAACGGCGTATTCGTGACCTTCAGGCGGACATGGCCGTGATCGATCACCAGCTCAGCGTGGGTCATGCTGAGGAGACGCGGCTCAAGGACTTGATCGCTGATTATCAGCGGAAGGTTGAAGCGGTGCCGAAGCGTGAGTCCGAGCTCGTCGAGATACAGCGGGACTACGACATCCTGAAAAAAACGTATGATGGCCTGCTGGAGAAGCGCGAGGATTCGAAGTTGGCAAGAAACCTTGAACGTCGTCAGATTGGCGAACAGTTCAGGATTCTGGACACGGCGTCACTTCCCGTCCGTCCGTCGAATCAGGCAAAGCGAATCGGCATTTCTCTGTCGGCGGCTGCTGTCGGGCTCGTGTTGGGGCTTGCTGTGACTGTGTTTCTGGTCATCCGAGATTCGAGTTTGGGGCGCGAAGAGGATGTCGTTCGATTGTTGGAGATCCCCGTGCTGGCCTTGGTGCCGATGATCACATCGGACACCGAAAGTCGCCGGCAACGGTATCGTCGGGTGGCGGTGGATATTGCGGGAGTCGCCATGCTCGCCGGATCGGCCGTGTTTGTTGTGTGGGGCTTCCTCAAGTCATAACCGTCACATGTATCAGCGCTATTACGGTCTCCGTGAGTTGCCGTTCGAGCTGACGTCGAATCCAAAGTACTTGTATTTGACGCCGAAGCATCGAGAGGCGCTGAGCAATCTCGAGTACGGACTGTTTGCCGCCAAGTCTCTCACTGTTCTGATTGGTGAGGCCGGCACCGGCAAGACGACGCTGTTGCGCGCGGCGCTGGAGTCGGACCGGTGTGCCGGAGTGCATTGTGTCTACTTGAACAACCCAGCACTCACGCGTGCCGAATTTCTGGCGATGCTCGCGTCGCGCTTTTCACTGACGTCGGAAGCGTCGAGGTCCAAGACTGTTCTTCTCGAGGAGCTCGAGCGGGAGTTGCGCCAACGTCGCGAGTGTGGCGAAGTCGCCGCTCTGGTCGTCGACGAGGCGCAAGCGCTCAGCCTGGAGTTGCTCGAGGAGGTTCGGCTGTTGGCCAACATGGAAACGCCAGACGGGAAGCTGTTGCCGTTGGTGCTCGCGGGGCAGCCCGAGTTGAGCGTCAGGCTCGAAGAGCCCACATTGCGGCAGTTGAAGCAACGCGTCGCGTTGCGGTGCGAGATCGCTCCTTTCCAGCTGTCGGAGACGGCGGCGTACATCGCGACCCGCATCCGTACCGCTGGTGGCGTCCCGTCGAAGTTGTTCACCCGGGAGGCGGTGTCGCTGATTCACCAGCACGCGGATGGGATTCCCAGAACGATCAGCGTGATCTGTGACAACGCGCTCATCACGGGCATGGCCGTCGAACGTCAGCCGGTGGATCAGGCCATTGTCCTCGAGGTGTGCAGGGACTTTCATTTGCGACGCGAGTCAGCGTTGGATGATCCGGTCATCGAGGATCCTGTTGAGGATCGAGCCCCGGCCCAAGCTGTGTCGGGGCGGCCTGAAGCGATCGAGCGATCGGAGCGTTTCGACGACCCACCGAAACCCCGTCGTTTCACGTTGTTTGGTTCAGGACGACGCTGAACTGGGCCACGCGCGAGGATAACGTTCGAGATGAGCCGTATTGACGAAGCGTTGAAACGCGTGACTCAAGGTCCGGTCTTGAGCCGGGGGCCTTCCAGAGGCACAGATGGGTCACTGCGCCTGGCCGAGGATTTCACGTTGAACGAATATCCTCAAGAAGGACGAGCTGCGAAAGTGGCTCCCGAACAGCCGGTCGGGCAGCCAGACCGTGCCCCGGCCGCCCCGGTTCGAAGAGAGATTCGGGTTCGAGAAGGCGGATTGCGGCTCGACTCGAATCTGAAGCTCGTTGTCAGTCGCGAGTGCAATCCTTTGATCGTCGAGCAATACCGCAGGCTTGCTGCAACGCTGCATGAGGCTCAAATTGAAAAAGGCCTGAAGACGGTCATGGTGACGAGCGCTGCTCCTAGAGAGGGGAAAACGCTCACGGCAGTCAACATCGCCCTGACGCTGAGCGAGTCGTACAACCGCCGCGTCTTGCTGATTGACGCGGACTTACGTAGGCCATCGGTTCACGAGCTGCTCGGCGTCGGTAATGAGCCTGGATTGAGCGACGTGCTTCGCGCGGATCACGCTGACATCCCAACGGTTCAGATCTCAGCGCGGCTTTTCGTGCTGGTTTCAGGTCGGACAGAGGGCAATCCGTTGGCGGGCTTGAGTTCCGATCGCATGCGATCGCTCCTGGATGATGCCGCGACACGCTACGACTGGGTCCTCCTCGATACTCCACCCGTCGGACTGCTCTCCGATTCTCAGGTGCTCGGCCGACTCGCTCAGGCATCTGTGTTCGTGATTCGATCGGGGGAAACGCCATTTCCTGCCGTCGAACGGGCGATGGCCGACCTGGGGCGAGATCGCATCATCGGCACCGTGCTCAATGCTGTCGAGGATATTCCTTCAACCAGCTATTACGGCAATTACTATCAAAAGGGCTGACGCCACGGCTCAGTCAAAGATCCTGGTCAATCGTGGATTAAGTCCTTAATCAGCGAGACTTTCCTAAGCGTCAATCGGCTCCGGCCTCGAATCTTGACTCGTAACTAACAGCAAACAAGCGACTTCGATCTGGATGTCGCTCTCGTTGTAGGAGAGGGCATGCCGGAAGATGTCTTGCTCTGTCCCGTTCGCGTCACGAACCGCGCTCGTCCTTGCGGATGTACGTCCTGTGACTGAGAGGGCGAAGCTGTATCAGCTCCCGGAACTTCCTTCGAATGTGTAGCTTCCATTTGAATACTGTTGCCGTCCCTTCTGAATTCCCGCCACAGGCCGACTTTTCGTCGCTGCGATCGCGACTCTACGAAGCCGCTCTCGCAGTTCCTGATGTTCTTCATGCGGAGTCGTTTACCCAAACACTTGAAACATTTGATCTTATCGATAGTGATGCCAACAAAGACTGCGGCTCGACGCATGGCGGTCTGTTTGCACACTATTTGAGCCTCCCGGTCAGAGGCCGCCGTACGAGAGCCGAATGGGGCGAGTGGATGGCGTTTGAGTCGTTGTTGGCGTATTCGAGATTCTTTGGGGAAGGCGCTGTAAACCGGCGCGAACAATCCCGGAACTCCGTTGTTGCTGCCCTCGATGCTCGGCAGGGCGATGTCTACAGCGAAGAGACGTTCAGGCACTTTCTGGGAATGGAGCGACTTCGTGCGGCGCGTTCCAACCGCGAGTTCTTTTTGCTTCTGGTCAGCCTCCGCCGTTGCCCCGAGCGCGGCGTTCGCCTCTCGCCGGCTCTGGCGACTCCAGTGTTGAGCGGCCTTGGAGTCTGCGTTCGCGAGGTCGATTTCATTGGATGGTATCGCCGCGAGCGTGTCGTTGGCGCCGTGTTGGCGCAAGGCTACGGCGTGCCGGATTCACAGGCCTCGCACCGCATTGTCGAGCGCGTGGCTCGAGCGCTGGGAGATCGGCTCCCAAAGAGTGCAGCTGACAGACTCCGCGTCCGCGTCGTGAGGCTCGGCGGGCGCGCCCAATAGCCGAATAGGTAGCTTCCCATCTCATGTCTGGTCTTCTCGCAGGGCCATTTTCCGCTTCCGTTCAGCGCTCAAACGACAGAGCCCGGCGATCCGCTGAGCGGGTGTCATCTCGTCGACGAGGACAGTGGGCGGGCCGTCCTCTGGTCTTCGATGAAGATTTGTTCCGCGATCTGCTGCTCCGGGAGAAGAGGCGATCGGATCGTTTCGACCAGCCATTCGTGCTCGTCCTGATCGGCTTGAAGGGCGGTCGCTTCTGCGATGCACCAACGTGGATGGCGATGATCGAGACCTTGGAAGCCGTCAAGCGGGATACCGACGTCCTCGGGTGGTTCGAGCAGGGGTCTGTGCTGGCGATGATTCTGCCGGAAGTTGATCAGGCCGCTGCGCAATTCACTCGGGAAATCGAGTCTCGCGTCCAGGTCGCGCTCAGCCGGCGCGTCGATGCCGAGGTGCGGGACGACTTCTCGATCAGGGTTCACCGGCACGCGCCGGCTACAGCGCGGACTGCCGGATCGAATCACACAACGGATCGGCTCCTGAGGGATCTTCATTTGTCCAACCGTGCGCGCGTGAGCGGCGCGGTGAAGCGTGCGCTCGATGTTGCGGCGAGCGGGGCGCTGCTCATGCTGGCCTCGCCGCTCTTCCTGTTGATCGCGGCGCTGGTGAAGTTGAAGTCGCCTGGTCCGATCTTCTTTCGGCAGTCGCGCGTCGGCGAACACGGAAAGTTGTTCACGATGCTGAAATTCCGGACCATGCACCTGCACGCTGACAACGCGATTCACAAGGAGTTCGTCAGCCAACTGATCAAAGGTGCGTCGCCCGAAGGCGGCGACGGCGCAAAGGCGGCGCCCTTCAAGATCGTCAACGATCCGCGTGTGACCGCCATCGGCCGCCTCCTGCGGAAGACGAGCCTGGACGAGTTGCCGCAGTTGTGGAACGTGTTCATTGGCGAAATGTCGCTCGTCGGACCTCGGCCTCCGCTGACCTACGAGGTCGAGCAGTACAAGCCGTGGCACTACCGTCGTGTGCTCGAGGCCAAGCCCGGGATCACCGGGCTCTGGCAGGTGAGTGGCCGGAGTCGCACCACCTTCGACGACATGGTGCGTCTCGATCTCCGCTATGCGAAGAATGCCTCGGCATGGGAAGACCTCAAAATCCTCGCGGCGACGCCGCGAGCCGTGATCTCGGGGAAGGGTGCATGCTGAGCGCGAACGAGTTGCCGCCATTGATGTCGCTGCGAATGACAGCCCGGCTCGCACAGATTCTCGAGACGGAGATCGCGATCGCGCGGCTGAGTGAAAAAGTGCACGGCATGATCCTGATGGGTCAGGATCGTGAAGATCTGAAGACTATGACCATCGTTCTCGCGCGCCGAGCCAAAGCCTTGGCATCGATGTGCGGCGACCCGCAGCATTTCGGGCAGGGCTCGTAATACCTCCCAGCTCGTTCTCGAAGTCGTTCAGTCCCAATTCAGTCTCGAGGTCGTATGGTTACGAATGAGTACGTGTGCGTGGCGCCCAGCGTGAAGCTCGGCACCGATGTCAAGCTCTCGAAGTTCATCAACCTCTACGGCTGTGAGATCGGCGACGACACCAAGATCGGCGCATTCGTCGAGATTCAGAAAAACGCATACGTGGGACGGCGATGCAAGATTTCGAGCCACACCTTTATCTGCGAAGGGGTGACCATCGAAGACGAGGTCTTCATCGGCCATAACGTGGCCTTCGTCAACGATTCGTTTCCTCGCGCGACCACGGCAACCGGACAGTTGCAGACCGGTGACGACTGGGAGGTGGAGAAGACGCTCGTCAAGAAGGGAGCCTCGATTGGATCGGGCGCAACCATCCTGTCGAACGTGACCATTGGCGAACGCGCGATCATCGGCGCCGGCAGCGTGGTGACGCGTGATGTTCCGCCCGACGTTATCGTCGTGGGCAATCCGGCCCGCGTTCTGCGGAGGATCGACACCACGTCAGGGAGTGCACGATGAGCACAGCAGATCTTCCCGTGATGGACTCGACGGCTCGCCCGCGACCGAACGTGGTTCGCTTTGGCGTGATCGGCTACGGCTATTGGGGTCCGAACATCGTTCGGAACGTGAGCGGCCTCGAGCAAGGACAACTGGTCGCGATTTGCGATCAGAATTCCGCGGCCCTCAAGCGAGCGGGCAGGCTGTATCCCGGCGTGAAGCTGACCTCGGACGCACGCGAGATTCTTGCCTCGCCCGACATCGACGCGGTGGCGGTGGTGACGCCCGTGTGGACGCACTTCGAGCTGGCGAACGCGGCGCTCGAAAATGGCAAGCATGTCTTTGTCGAGAAGCCCTTCACGTCGACGTCACAGCAGGCTGAACAGCTGATCGCGCTGGCGGCGAGGAAAAACCTCCAGATCATGGTCGATCACACGTTCCTGTTCAGCGGCGCGGTCAAGAAGATCCGCGAGATCGTCGACAAAGGCACGCTGGGTTCGCTGTATTACTTCGATTCGACCCGGGTCAATCTCGGTCTCTTTCAGCACGACGTCAGCGTGGTGTGGGACCTCGCGCCCCACGATTTGTCGATCATGGACCACATTCTTCGAGTGAAGCCGGAAGCGGTTGTCACCACCGGTGCGAAGCATGTGAACGACCTGGCCGACATGGCGTTCATCACCGTCTATTTTCCAGGGAATCTCATCGCGCACATCAACGTCAACTGGCTCTCACCGGTGAAGGTGAGAATGACGCTGATCGGGGGCAAGGACAAGATGCTGGTGTGGAACGACCTCGAGCCCGATGAGAAGATCAAGGTCTACGACAAGGGGGTCGACATCACAAACGGTCAAGGTGTCTACGACCTGCTCGTCAGTTATCGCTCAGGGGACGTCTTCTCACCGAAGGTAGAGCAGACGGAAGCGCTGAAGCTCGAGTTGGGCTACTTTGTGGAATGCATCATGAACGGGCGGTCACCGATGAACGACGGGGCCGCTGGCCTCCGAGTCGTGAGGCTGCTGGAGGCCGCTGAGCAGTCGCTCAACGATCGAGGAAAGATCGTCGCGCTCTAGGAACCGTTGTCCCTGCACGCCGCCTTTCGTTCGATGCCGCCACTCGGCGACATCGAGTCGCGTGATGTCGCGTTGCCGTATCCTCTGGAGGCGGCGCAGGACGTCTTTGTCGACTACTTCCGCTGTCCACCGCCATTCGCGGCGTTCAGGACTGCCGACAGCCTCTCGGCTGAAGAAGAATACTTCGCGTTCAATGAAGCCACAGGGTACGGCCGCCGGCGCGGGCCTCGGCCTGCGGCATTGCCCGCGGCGCGTCTGCACGATGTCAGCGACGCCGTGACCGTAGGGGCGGGACTGGTCGAGCTTCCGTTCGATCTGTCGGACGTGGTCACAAATCTTCGCCAGGAGCTCTACACGCAGCAGGCTGGTGGAGACTGGGACTGGTTGACGACGGCGCCTGCGGTGCAGCATGCGTACTACTTCCTTCGTCCTGTTCTTCCACTGCCCGTACGCCGCCGTCTCCAGCAGGTGCGATTACGCGGGTGGGAGCGCATTCCCTTCCCGCGATGGCCGGTCGACTTCAGCGTAGACACGTTGATGCGGAACACGCTGGCGGTCCTGCTTCGATCGGGCCGCACCCGCTCGATACCGTTCGTGTGGTTCTGGCCGGACGGTGCGCCGAGCTGCGCCGTGATGACACATGACGTCGAAGGGCCGGTCGGTCGGGCGTTCTGCGGGAGGCTCATGGACCTCGATGACTCCTTCGAGATGAAATCGGCGTTTCAGGTCGTTCCGGAGCGTGGCCCGGACTGGAAAGGCGCCGTCGATCAGTTCCGCCAGCGCGGTTTCGAGGTCAACGTCCACGACCTGAATCACGACGGGTATCTGTTTCACGACCGGCCGCAGTTTCTCGAGCGTGCCGCCCGAATCAACGCGTACACGCGCGAGCTTGGATGTCGAGGGTTTCGGTCGGGCGCAATGTATCGCGAACAGCAGTGGTTCGAGGCGTTCGAATTCTCGTACGACATGAGCGTACCCAACGTCGCCCACCTCGAGCCCCAGCGGGGCGGCTGCTGCACCGTGATGCCTTACTTCGTCGGAGACATCCTGGAGCTGCCGCTGACGACGGTCCAGGACTATTCGCTCTTCCACATCCTCGATGACTACTCGACGGCGATGTGGAAGTCGCAGATCGATCTCATTCGGGCGATGAACGGTTTCATCAGCTTCATCACCCATCCCGACTATCTCGTCGAGCCTCGTGCCCGCGCGGTCTACACCGAGTTGCTGGCACACCTTCAACGTCTCCGCTGTGACGGCAAGTTGTGGGTCGCACTGCCTGGGGACGTCGATCGATGGTGGCGCAGCCGGCGTCAAATGACCCTCGTACGTCGCGGACATTCCTGGGCTGTCGAAGGGCCCGATGCTCACAGGGCGCGGTTGGCCTACGCGACGCTCGACGGTGACCGCGTCGTCTACTCCGTCGCCTCGGGCTCGGCACAGAACTGACACGGATGCGCGCTCCCGTGACTCGCTTTGCGATCTACAGCGCGTGCCTGGTGGCCGTGAACATCGGTCTGCTACGCGGGCTCGTGGACTTTGCCCGGTCCAACGTGACCGCATCGCACGTCGTGCTCGTTCCGTTCGTCTCCGTGGTGCTCGTCTACACGAATCGGTCGGCGATCTTCTCGTCGGTCAAAGGGACGCTGCTGCCCGGACTCGCGGTGATCCTTGCAGGCGTGGTCTTGTTGAGCGCCGGCCACCTGGGAATGACGCCCGCAGGCTCATTGAGCCTCATGATGGCGGGCTTCGTGCTCGCGTGGATCGGCGGGTTCGTCGTGTTCTTCGGTGCGGCGGCCGCCAGGGCTGCCGCGTTTCCTCTGGTCTTTCTCCTGTTCATGATTCCGTTGCCCGAACTCGTGATCGGCGCCGCGACGTCGTTTCTCAAGAAGGGGTCGTCGGAAATCGTGGCGACGCTGTTCACGTTGACAGGAACGCCGTATCACCGTCAAGGGTTCGTGTTCTCGCTTCCGGCGTTCGTGATCGAAATTGCCGACGAGTGCAGCGGTATTCGATCGAGCATCGCGCTCATGCTGACGAGCCTTCTTGCCGGCGACCGCTTCCTGGCGAGCTGGTGGACGAAGGGCTTGGTGCTGCTGGCGATCCTGCCGATCGCGATCGTCAAGAACGGCATCCGCATCGTCGCGTTATCTCTTCTGGCCACGCACGTGGACCAATCGTTCTTGACCGGACAGCTGCACCATGAGGGCGGATTCGTGTTCTTCCTCCTGGCCCTGGGCTTGATGGTGCCTGTGTTTGCCGTGCTGCGATGGCTCGAAGTGCTGGGCCAGAACCACCTGCAGCGCCGGTCGGCGACTGCGATTCCTTGACGCTCTACGAAGTCGACCCGTTGCTCGATAGTCGCTGGCTCGATTTCGTCAAACACCATCGTGCCGGTTCGCTCTTTCACACGCCGCAATGGCTGAACGCGCTGAAACGCACGTACGGGTTTTCGCCTGTCGCTCTTACCGACTCCGCTCCAGGGACCGGGTTGAAGAACGCGCTGTTGTTTTGCCGTGTCAGTAGCTGGATGACGGGTCGGAGGCTGGTGTCGCTCCCCTTTTCAGACCACTGCGAGCCGCTTGCCGAAAGCGCCGACACGCTGGCGTCGCTGCTGACGTCGCTCGTCGACTGTTCGGAGCGTGAAGGACGCTACATCGAGCTCCGTGCCATCGAGGATCTCCCTCGGACGACGGCGTTTGTCCCGACGGCGGTGTACTGCCTGCACACCATTGACCTGCGCCCGGAGCTCGCACAGATTTTCAAGAGCTTTCACCCAAGCCATACCCAGCGCGCAATTCGAAAGGCCGAACGCCTGCGCCTGACCTGCGAAGTGGGCAGCAGCCGCGCACTGCTCGCCGAGTTCTACGCACTTCACGGCCTGACCCGCCGCAGGCACGGCACGCCGATTCAGCCGTTCGCGTGGTTTGAGAATCTTGCCGAGGCGCTCGGCGATCGATTGCGCGCCTATGTCGCGCGATACGAGGGGCAGCCGGTTGCTGCCATCATGACCGCCGTACACAACCACACGCTCGTCTACAAATACGGTTGCTCGAATACGAGTTTCAATCGATTTGGCGGCACGCCCCTTCTTTTCTGGAAAGCGATTCAGGACGCCAAGTCAGAGGGCCTTCACACCTTCGATCTGGGACGGTCCGATCTCAGCAACCCGGGCTTGATCCAATTCAAGGACCATCTCGGGGCGGCGCGAACGTCACTCACCTATTACCGTCATCCTGCGACGGGTCGTCCAGTGAACTGGTCGTCGCCCAGCGCGGGCAGGACAGGCCGCGCCTTCTCACTCTTGCCGCTTCGCCTGCAATCCTCTTTGAGCGGCCATTTGTACCGACACTTTGCCTGATCGGTTGTTGCAGTGATTGGGGTTGCTGCCAGCGCAGCCGACCTCGACGTGGCCGCGGAGTTTTTCGAGCTCTTCAAAACTCCTTGGGAGCCGCTGGTCGAGGGCCGCAGGTATCGGGTCGCAGTGTCCACAGACGGCCGGTTCGACGAGATCGACGCTGACGTTGTGCTGTCGTACGGGTCGATCGAGAACGCCGTCGATCGGTGGTGCCGGGTCGGCGTTTTTGAAAGCGAAGCGGGCCTGGCCACGTGGAATGACGGGCGCCTTCCTCTTTACGGCGGTTTTGCGACCTTCGGCATCAACGCACGCGCGGCGCTGCAGAGTGACGGGCAGGCCGTCGACTACGAGGCGACGGTGAGGGGCCGGCGCGTGCGGCGGATCGGTTATGACCTGTTCGGCGAGGTCCGCCACTTGTTGACGGAAGGACAGCCGGCGGCGCACGCGGCGACGCCCACGCTGGACGTGCACATCGAGTTGCTGCGTCAGATCTTGATCGCGTCGCGGGTGTCCTTCGTCGAGATTCCTCCTCGTCCGGAGCACTCGGACTTCATCTGCTGCTTGACCCACGACATCGATTTCTTCGGAATCCGCCGGCACGGCCTGGATCGTACGATGGCGGGCTTCCTGATTCGCGGATCAATCGGATCGCTGCTCGACGTGATTCGCGGCAGACGGACGCTTGCTGAAGCGGTCGGCAACTGGCTGGCTCTCTGCACGCTGCCCCTCGTATTTCTGGGACTCCGCCAGGATCCGTGGAATCCGTTCGAAGACTACGCGCGAGTCGAGGCGACGAATCGCTCGACGTTCTTCCTGTTGCCCTTCAAGGGCCGGCCAGGTGTCGCTCCCGATGGAACGATCGACGCCGCCAGAGCGGTCCGCTATCAGGCCAGCGATGTCGGTCCGGCAGCGGTGCGGATGGCTGCGGGCGGAAGTGAGCTCGCTGTGCACGGCATCGATGCATGGCGCGATCGCGATGCCGGGCGCCAGGAGTTGAGTCAACTCACTGCGCTCACGGGCGGCAGCACTGCCGGAACGCGGATGCACTGGCTGTATTTCGACCGTTCCTCGCCACGCGAGTTGGAAGCGGCTGGCTTCGACTACGACTCGACCTGTGGCTACAACGATGCCGTCGGGTACCGCGCTGGAACCTCACAGGCTTTTCGATGGCCTGGGACGCAGCATCTGATGGAGTTGCCGCTGTCGATCATGGACTCGGCGCTCTTTTATTCAGACCGGATGGGCCTCACGCGAGAAGAGGCGGCCCGCCGGTGTCACGACATCGTTGTCAATGCGCGGCGATACGGCGGCGCCGTGACCATCAACTGGCACGACCGAAGCCTTGCACCGGAGCGCCAGTGGGGCCGTTCGTATCGACAGTTGCTCGACGAGATTTCGCAGGAGCGCGCGTGGTACGCCACAGCGGGACAGGCGGTGGAATGGTTTCGTTGGCGCAGGAGCATTCGCTTCTCAGTCGACGCCGCACACGCGTGCGTCACGATCCACGCGCCTGCGGCGCGTTTGGGCGCGGACAATCCCGGAGCCATCGTCCGCGTGCAGCGGCCGGGAGATGAAATCGATGATCGGGTGACAGAGACTCGTTTTGATGGACGTCAGACAGTCAGGCTGGATGTCGGGCAGGGTGTTTCCTCAGGAGAGACGTCACGATGAGAAAGGTAACGTTCGCGCTGATTGGGTGCGGAAACATCGCCCGCAAGCATGCGCATGCATTGCACGAGTACCTCGATGAAGCCAGGATCGGCGCGTTCGTCGATCTCAATCCGGCCAGAGCCAAGGACTTCTCCGCGAAGTATGGCGCGCCCGCCTTCTCGAGCGTCAACGAGATGATGAACGCGGTCGGCGACGAGGTCGACGTCTTCAGCGTGTTGACCCCGAGCGGCCTGCACTGCCAGAACGTGCTCGAGCTGTCCAAATACGGCCGGCCGATCGTCGTGGAAAAGCCGCTTGCTCTCCGCCTCGAGGATGCCGATCACATGATCGAAGCGTGCGACCGCCACGGCGCGA
The DNA here is from genome assembly GCA_036407095.1 of Vicinamibacterales bacterium. Taxonomy (GTDB): domain Bacteria; phylum Acidobacteriota; class Vicinamibacteria; order Vicinamibacterales; family UBA2999; genus Gp6-AA40. The sequence continues at coordinate 20,266 of DASWZV010000174.1, forward strand.
AGCTTTTCGTCGTGCATCAGAATCGTTACAACCTGCCGATCGTCAAGGCCCGCGAAGCTCTCGATCAGGGGCGATTCGGTCGCCTGGTGCTGGGGACCGTCCGTCTGCGCTGGACGCGCGATCAGGCCTACTACGACTCGGAATCGTGGCGCGGCACCTGGGCGCACGATGGCGGCGTGTTCATGAACCAGGCCGTCCATCACATCGACATGCTCACCTGGTTCATGGGCCAGGTCGAATCCGTTCGCAGCCTCGCCGCGACACGGCTCGTCAAGATCGAATGTGAAGACACGGGTGTCGCGATCATTCGCTTCAATTCGGGCGCGCTCGGCGTGCTCGAGGCCACGACCGCGACCCGGCCCAAGGACCTCGAAGGCTCGATCAGCATCCTCGGCGAGAAGGGCAGCGTGGTCATCGGCGGCTTCTTCATGAACGAGATCGCCACCTGGAGCTTCGATCAGAAGCTGCCCGAAGACGACGAGATCATCAAGAAATACGGCAAGAACCCGCCGCAGCTCGGCTACAACCTCGGGGAGTACCTGCGCGATGTGATCGCATCGATCCAGACGAAGAAAGCCGCCCTCGTCGACGGCCTGGAGGGCCGGAAGTCGCTGGAGCTGATTTCGGCGCTCTACGAATCGATCGAAACGAATACCGACGTACAACTTCGCTTCCGGCCGAAGAAGTGCCGACTGGGTATCGCATCGTGACCACATTCAAGCTGTACGACAACGTCTCGCTCGGCGACGGGGCGGTCATCGAGGAGTTCTGCATCGTGGGCACGCCGCCGCGAGGGGCACGAGACGGCGAGCTCCCGACGACGATTGGCGCTGGAGCGGTCATTCGCTCACACACGGTGATCTATGCCGGGAATACCATCGGCAGAGGCTTTCAAACCGGCAACAAGGTGAACATCCGCGAATCGAACCGGATCGGCGACCACGTCAGTGTCGGAACGCTCTCGGTCATCGAGCATCACGTCGAGATCGGTCACGGCGTGCGCATCCACACGCAGGTGTTCATTCCCGAGTTCTCGGTTCTTGAAGACGGGTGCTGGATTGGACCCAATGTCGTGCTCACGAATGCCAAGTACCCGCTGTCCCCTGGGGTGAAGGACGCACTGGTCGGACCTGTCATCCGGAAGGGGGCGAAGATCGGAGCCAACTCCACGATCCTCCCTGGCGTCGTGATCGGCGAGGGCGCTCTCGTCGGCGCCGGCGCCGTCGTCGCCCACGACGTGCCGGACGGCGCTGTTGTCGTCGGCAATCCCGCGCGCGTCATTCGACATATTTCGGAACTGCCCTACTCCACCACACAGACCCGATGATCGACGTTCGAACATCGTCCTCTTTGACCGGAAGGTGAACCGACAATGCATACGCTAAACGCAACGCAGAAGATTCCGTTCGTGGACTTGAAAGCACAGTATCGGTCGATTCGAGTCGACATCGACGCTGCCATCGCCGCGGTAATCGAGAAGACGGCTTTTGTCGGCGGCCCGTTTCTCAAGGAGTTCGAGGACGCATTCGCCCGTTACTGTGGCGTGAACTACTGCGTGGGAGTGGCGAACGGAACCGATGCGCTGTTTGTTGCGCTGAAGGCGCTTGGCGTTGGACCGGGCGATGAAGTGATCACCGTCGCGAACAGTTTCGTGGCGACGTCCGAAGCGATCAAGATGGCGGGCGCCCAGGTCGTGTTCGTCGACATCGATCCGGTCACGTTCACGATCGACGTCACCAAGATCGAGGAGAAGATCACGCCGAAGACGAAGGTGATCCTCCCGGTTCACCTGTACGGCCAGCCGGCGCAGATGCAGGAGATTCGCGATCTAGCGCGCAAGCACCAACTCAGGGTCGTCGGCGACGCGGCCCAGGCCCACGGCGCCGGATACCGCGGCCAACCGATCGCCAAGCTCGCCGACATCACCTGTTTCAGCTTCTATCCCGGTAAGAATCTCGGTGCGTATGGTGATGCCGGCGCGCTCGTGACCGACAACGAGGAATGGGCGGTGAACGCACGGATGTTTGCCAACCACGGGCGCGTGAAGAAGTACGACCACGACATCGAAGGCGTCAACAGCCGGCTCGACGGGCTCCAGGCGGCGATTCTCAACGCCAAGCTTCCGCACCTGGACCAGTGGACCGAAGCCAGACGCGTCAACGCGTACAAGTACAACGAGGCGCTCGAGGGTCTGCCGGTCGAAACGCCTCGAGAGCTCGATGACGTCCGCGCTGTGTACCACCTCTATGTGATTCGAGTGCCGGCTGCCGATCGCGACACACTTCGCGACTTCCTGCAGGCGAGCGGCGTCGAGACCGGCGTGCACTATCCGATCGCGTTGCCATACTTGAACGCGTATCGTCACCTGAATCACAGCCCTGCGGACTTCCCTGAATCGCTCAAGGCGTCGGATGAGATCCTGTCTCTCCCGATGTTCCCGGAGTTGACGGACCCGCAGCGGACCGTGGTCTGCGACGAGATCCGTCGGTACTTCTCGAGTCGCCGGCCGTGATGGCGCCCAGGCGTCGCCGCCATTTCATGCCAACTCGGGGAGAACGGTCGTGAAGGTGTGTTCGGTCGTCGGCACGAGGCCAAACTTCGTGAAGGAGTTCGTCCTCAACAGTGAGTTGAAGTGTCGGGGCATTCGCGAAGTGCTGATTCATACGGGTCAGCACTTCGACTACGAGATGTCGCAGGTCTTTTTCGACTGTTTCGAGTTGCCCCCGCCCGACCATCACCTGCAGGTGGCGAACACGGACGGCGCGACCTTCCTGGCCAACGCGATCATCGAGCTGGTCCCGGTCCTCAAGAAGGAAGCGCCCGACTGCGTCCTGAGCTACGGCGACGTCAATTCCACCATGGCCGCGGCGATCGCGGCCAGCAGGCTCCGGATCCCGTTCGCGCACGTCGAAGGCGGGATCCGGTCGACCGAGCGGAACAATCCCGAGGAGATCAACCGGCGCGTGTCCGACGTACTGGCCGACGTCATTTTCTGTTGTACCGAGACCGACGTCGCGCATCTCCGGAAGGAAGGATACGAGGACGAGCGCATCGTACTGTCGGGCGACCTCATGAAGGATGCGCTCATGATGACGCTTCGGCAATACGACATCACGCCCAGACGCGGTGATTATCTCGTCCTGACGCTTCACCGCGAAGAAAACCTGACCGATCGAGTCAAGCTCAAAGCGATCGTCGAAGGCATCGCGTGCGCAGGCCGTCGCGTGGTGTTCCCCGCGCATCCCCGGACGATGAGGAACCTGGAGCAGTTCGGCCTCATGGATGTGATCGCCAAATCCCCAATCGAGCTGACCAAGCCAATGGGCTATGTCGACTTCGTGCGGTTGGCGGCTGGAGCCGACAAGATCCTGACCGATTCAGGGGGTGTGCGCCGCGAGGCGTTCCTGCTGGGCAAGCCGTGCATCGTGCTCATCGAGCTCTCGTGGTTCCCCGAGATCTCGCGTGCCGGATGGAAGGTCCTCACCGGTCCGGATTCGGTGCGCATCGCGCAGCTGATTCGTGAGTTCGAGCCGAGCGGTCCCCGTCCCGAGATGCTGTTCGGCGACGGGATGGCCCATCGACAGATCGCAGGCGAACTGGTGAGAAGGTATGGCAGATAACGCCGGTCGGCGCCGTCGCGTCGCGATGCTCGCGCACACCTGCTATCTCCGCGACCCGCGCGTCCGTCGCGAAGCGGAGGCGCTGGCGGAAACAGGCGTTGACGTTCACGTCATCTGCCTCTCGGAGTACAGCGCTGCTGGAGTGGAGGAGCCTCGCACGGCAGTCGTGAGGGGCGTCCGTCTGCACCGATTGCCGATTCGGAGAAAGCGTGGAAGTCTGGCTCGATACTTCTACGAGTATCTTGCGACCGCGCTGCTCGGCGCCCTCAAGCTGACGACGCTGCACGTGAGCGGACGCCTGGATGTCGTGCACGTGCACAACATGCCGGACCTCTTGGTTCTGGCCGCCATCGTGCCATCGCTCACGGGAGCCAAGGTCGTACTAGATGTTCACGACCCGATGCCCGAACTCTTCATGAGTTGGGATGGCCGGGCGTCAAACCGTCTGCTCGTGGGGTTGCTTCGTCTTCAAGAGCGCCTCAGTTGCGCGTTTGCGGACAGGATCGTCTCAGTCAACGAAAGCATGCGAGACAACCTGGAGGCGAAGGGGAACCCTCCCACGAAGATCTTCATCCTGAACAACTTTCCAGATCAGACGCTGTTTCCATTCAGAGAGTTGCCTGTTGTCTGGCCGCAGCACCCAGACCGTCTGGTGGTGCTCTACTGCGGGACGGTGACTGAGCACTACGACGTGGGACTGGCCGTGCGAGCGATCGCGAAGCTCCGCACAGAGATGCCGGTCACCCTTCGGATCCTGGGCGAGGGAAACAAACTCAACGAAGTGCTGGACCTTGCATCTACCCTTGGCGTCCGAGAGTCGGTCGAACACCTTGGGCTGGTGCCGGTCGATCGTGTCCTCCTCGAAATGAGAAAAGCCGACGTCGGCATCTCATGCCATCGTGCCGGCCTATTCGGCGATTTGTATTTCTCGACGAAGATCGTCGAGTACCTGACGCAGAGTCTGCCGGTTCTCTCGCCTCGAACGAAAACAATCCGGAAGTATCTGCCCGAGGATTGCATCTTCTATTTCGAACCGGGTAGTGAAGACTCACTCGTCGAGCGGTTGCGCTTCATCTGGGCGAATCGCTCTGAAGTCGTGCACCGTCTCGCGACCGCGCGAGGGCTCCTGCCGCAGCTCTCGTGGCAGGCCGAGAAGAGCAAGTTCGTCTCGTTTTACGCTGGCGTGATGGGAGACGCTGCCGAACCGGCGTCTCTCCCGTCCGAGGTCGCTTCACCATCTCGCGGACGAGACGGTCGCGCCGCCTCAGTCGACGCATCGATCAATGCCAAAGCGGACCAGATCCTGTAGGAAGGACGGGCGCGTCCCCGGCCGAATCTCTCATCTGGTCATGCTCGTTACCGCCTGGCTTTCATGAGTTCCGCCACGCCGAAGTATGTGATTGTCTCGCCGATTCGCGACGAGGAACAGTACATCGAACAGACGATCCGTGGCGTGCTCCAGCAGACGATTCTGCCAACCGAGTGGGTGATCGTCGACGACGGCTCGCGCGATCGTACTGGCGCGATCATCGACGGTTACTCGACGCAGTATCCCTGGTTGAAGACGCTGCATCGACAGGACCGGGGACAGCGTGTGCCAGGCACCGGCGTCATGGAAGCCTTCTACGATGGATATGAGGCGCTCGCGACTCGGGAGTGGGATTACATCGTGAAGTTGGATGGCGATGTCGGGCTGCCTCCCGACTATTTCGAAGAATGCTTCCGACGATTCCAAGACGACCCGCGCCTCGGCATGTGCGGCGGCGTCATGTACTGCCTGCAGGATGGAGTGCAGAAGGTCGAAGCCCAGCCGCTGCTCCACGTGCGGGGCCCTATCAAACTCTATAAGCGCGCCTGTTGGGACGAGCTTGGCGGCCTCATCAAGGCGCCCGGGTGGGATACGGTCGACGAGATTCAGGCCAATCATCTCGGCTGGCGCACGCGCAGCTTTCCGGAAATCACAGTCATTCACTATCGGCCGACGGGCGCGGCTCAAGGAGCATGGCGGGACTCGATCAAGAACGGCCGCTCGGACTACATCTCCGGCTACCACCCATTGTTCATGGCCGCCAAGTGTGTGCGAATTCTCTTTCAGCGACCATTTCTTGTCGTCGGCGTCGGGCAGGCCTATGGATTCATCACCGGGTACGCGAAGGGGATACCGCAGGTTCAGAATCGGGCGCTGATTCGCTATATCCGGCGACAACAGATGCGCCGACTGTTCCGGCTGGAGAGCATCTGGAAGGAGGAACGCCGTTAAGGCGTTCCGGTAGACAAGGAGGAACGCCGTTAAGGCGTTCCGGTAGACAAAAAGGAACACCGTCGAGGCGTTCCGCCAGACAAGCAGTGTCGATACAACCCGATTCCGCCCGCCGATCTGTGGTCGTCGTCAGCTGGGCTCGAGCGACGAGCTCGAGCCGGCGGGCAGCGCAGATCGCGGCGTTCCTCGGAGCAGACGTCGAGTCGATCGTGCTCGATCCCGCCCCCGGAGCGTCTCGTGCGCTTCCCCGCAGTGCTTGCCTCATCGTCGACGCCGACACGATCGTTGCGGCGGGACGCGAAATGTCTGGCGGCGAGAATGCGCTCCTGGCGGAGCTCGCTGCCGGTGCGGAACATCTGTTCGTCCACGGTTTCACCGAGTCTCACGCAGCGACGCTTCGCTTGCTTACGGGTGACGCCCTTGGAGGCGTTGAGGCGCTCGACGCGGAGGTCAGGTTCTCGGTCACCGGCGACCGGCAGTGGTGTGGCCCATTTACGGGGCTGTCGGTGCCTGTGCCGACGAGCGTGCATGAAGCGCGTTTCGTGGAGCGTTCGGATGACCCGCGTCTGGACGTCATGATCCGTGCGAACGGAGATCCCTTTCTGGCTCGAACGTCGCTGTATGGATCGCAGCTGTTCCTGTCGGCCGCAGCCGAGTTCGCGGACCTCGACGAAAGAGTGGGTCGTGAGACCCCCGTGCTTTCGTGCTTCTCGAGACTGATCCCGTTGATGATGTTTCTCCGCGGCGCCCTGGGCCGGCGTCTGTGGCACAACGACAAGCCGCAGGCGTGCTTCATTGTCGATGATCCGTATCTGAAGAAGGACCGTTACGGTTTTCTCGAATACGAGAAATTGCTCACCAGCATGCGCCGCCTCTCATATGCGACGTGCATCGCGTTCATCCCGTGGAATCACCGTCGCTCGAGCCGACGCGTCGCAGAGCGCTATTTCAGCAGAACCGGGGCGACGCTGTGCATCCACGGCTGCGACCACACCCGCGGCGAGTTTCTGACCGGCGATTTGCACGCGCTTCGTGCAAAGGCGGAAACGGCGCTCGCGCGGATGCAGGACCATACGCGACGGTCGGGCGTGGCATTTGACGACGTCATGGTGTTTCCGCAGGGGCTGTTTTCGACGCAGGCCGTTGCGGCTCTGAAAGCGGCCGGCTATCTGGCGGCAGTCAATAGCAACCCGGTTCCATCGACAGTGCCAGACGGGCTCGCACTGCGAGAATGGCTGGACGTCGCGGTGTCGAGGTTTTCGGACTTCCCGGTGTTCGGTCGTCGCTACCCCCGCGAGATCGCGGAGTTCGCGTTCGACCTGTTTCTCGGCAGGCCGATCCTGGCAGTCGAGCATCACGGCTATTTCCAGTCCGGCTACACCGATCTCGAAACATTTGTCACACGATTGAACGCGCTCGACGAACGTATCGATTGGACAGGTCTAGGGGCGATTTGCTCGCGTGCCTGTGTCACGCGCACCGATGAGCGTGGTGACGTGCATGTCCGCTTCTACACCGACCGGTTTCTCCTGTCCAACGACACCGATCATCCGCGCCGCTACCTTCTGATGCGCCAGTTGAGCAGGGGGCACGGGGTTTCGTCGGTGACCGTCAACGACCGAGTCTGGCCATCGACATGTGAAGAACGAACGGTGGGATTCGAGATATCTCTGGCCGCTGGTGAAACGGCACACGTACGTCTGCGATCGACCACTGGTGTGGAGGCGTCCCCGTGGCGAACGCCGGCGATGTACGCGACCAAGGCGATGATTCGTCGCCACCTTTCGGATTTCCGTGACAACCATGTGGACACCAGTCGCTTCCTGAGTGCGCTCATTTCAGCGAGGCGAGACTGACCCGAGTGCTGGGACCATGCCTGGAATCGTTGGCCTGATCACGCGGAAGCCACGCGTGGTCGCCGAGGTCGAGCTCGCCCGGATGATCTCGACGCTCCGCCATGAATCGTCGTACACCTCCGGAACCTGGATCGACGAAGCTGCAGGCGTGTACGTCGGATGGGTGGCCCACGCCGGATCGGCGATGGAGCGGATGCCAATCCGAAATGAGCGCGGCGACGTGGTGATGGTCTTCAGTGGTGAAGACTACTCTGACGCCAAGCCGGACGGGGCGTCCTATTTGGTGCGTGTATACGAATCTGACGCGGCCTTTCCGACCGGCTTGAACGGCATGTTTCACGGCATCGTCCTCGACCGGGCGCGAGGTTCAGCGACGCTGTTCAACGATCGATACGGGATGCACCGTATCTATTACACCGAGTCGCCGGATGCCTTCTATTTTGCCGCGGAAGCTAAGGCGATTCTGGCAGTTCGTCCCGAGCGTTGCGCCGTCGATCCCAGAGGACTTGGTGAGTTCGTCGCGTGCGGTTGCGTCTTGGGCAACCGGACGTTGTTTCGTGATGTGAACCTGCTGCCCGGTGGTGCATCGTGGGTCTTTCGTGATGGCGCTCTCGAGCGACGCGCGTCGTACTTCAGCCCGAGTCAGTGGGAAGCTCAGACTCCCCTTGACCCGCAGTCTCACTACGAGTCGCTTCGAGGGGTGCTGGCGACGCGACTGCCGAAGTACTTCAATGGCTCTCAGGCGATCGGCATCGCGCTGACCGGCGGTCTCGACACCCGGCTGTTGATGGCGTGGCGGAACGCATCGAGGCGGCCCCTTCACTGCTACACGTTCGGAAGCATGCTCCGAGAGAGCCAGGATGTCCGGGTCGCGCGTCGTGTTGCCGACGTGTGCAAGCAACCGTATCAGGTACTCACAATCGGCCGTGATTTCCTCGCCCGATTCCAACAGTATGCCGAGCGCAGCGTCTTTCTCACGGATGGGAACATAGACCTGGCTCGAACGCCCGACCTGTACGTGAGCGAGAAGGCTCGAACGATCGCTCCGGTGAAGATCGTCGGGACGTACGGAAGCGAGGTTTTCACGCTCGCACCGACGTTCAGGCCGACGAAGCCCCTGGCCGGTCTGTTCGATCCGCAGATCGTCGAGCAGGCGCGACAGGCCGTTCAGACTTACGCCGAGCTCCGGCAGCTGCATCCACTGACGTTCACGGCGTTCTGTCAATCTCCCTGGTCTCACCATGGCGTCTTGTCGCTCGAGCAGACGCAGCTCACGGTTCGGTCGCCGTTTCTGGACAACGACTTCATCCAGGCGATGTACCAAGCCCCGCATGTATCGGAGGCGAGCCGAGATGTTCGTCGGAAACTGATTGCCGACGAAGATCCGATGCTGGCAGCGATCCCGACCGACCGTGGTGTGGGCCAAGCGGGCCCTTTCGGCAGAGCGTCGCGCGCGTATCACGAGTTCACGTTCAAGGCGGAGTACGCCTACGACTACGGCATGCCGCAACGCCTGGCTCAGATCGATCATCTGCTGGCAGGGCTCCGACTCGAGCGTCTGTTTCTGGGGAGACACAAGATGTTCCACTACCGCATCTGGTATCGCGACGCGCTCGCGGGCTACGTGCGCGACACGCTGCTCGCGCCGCGGGCGCTCGCTCGGCCGTACGTGGTCAGGCAGGCGGTTGAATCTGTGGTCGAAGGCCACCTCAAAGGCAACCGCAACTACACGACCGAGATTCACAAGCTGATGGCACTGGAGCTCGCGCACCGCCAGTTGGTGGACGCACGTTGATGGCTACCGCTCACACGCGCAGCCGCGCGATGCAGGAAAACGTATCAGAGGCCCTCTCGGGAGCCCGCGAGATCAACATCGGACTCTTGACCGGCGGCGTCGACCGCCCATACGCCCTCGGTCTCGCTCGAGCGCTCCTCTCGAAGTCGATTGCCGTGGATTTCATCGGCAGTGACGATCTCGACAGTCCGGAGTTGCGCCGCAATTCGAAGCTCCGCTTTCTGAACTTGCGCGGGAGTCAGCGCGAGGACGCTCCCGTCATGGCGAAAGCCGGGAGAATCTTGCGGTACTACGGCCTGCTCATTCGGTACGTGTGGAGTGCCAAGCCGCGGATCGTCCACATCCTCTGGAACAACAAGTTCGAGCACTTCGACCGCACAGTGCTGATGCTGTACTACCGCCTCCTTGGAAAGAAGATCGCGTTTACTGCGCACAACATCAATGCAGGCAAGAGAGATGCGAAGGACTCCTGGTTCAATCGGTTGACCCTGAGCTTTCAGTACCGACTCTGTCACCACGTGTTCGTGCACACCGACACGATGCGCCAGGAATTGCGCCAGGACTTTGCCGTCCCCGATCACTCGATTACTGTCATCCCGTTCGGTCTGAATGCGGGTGCGTCGGAAACGGACCTCACTACGGGCGCGGCGAAGCGACGGCTGGGGCTTGCGGCCGACGACAAGACGCTCCTGTTCTTTGGACACATCGGTCCGTACAAAGGCCTGGAAACACTGGTCGCCGCGTTTCAGATCGTCGCAGCTGACGATCCAACCTATCGTCTGATCATCGCCGGCAAGCCCGATCCTGGTGCCGAGCTGTACTTGGAAGGCATCCAGCGAGCGATCGCGCAGCATCCCAGCAGCGCGCGGGTGATGCAGAAGATCGAGTTCATCCCTGACGAGGATACCGAAATCTACTTCAAGGCCGCCGATGTCCTCGTGCTGCCGTACACGTTCGTCTCGCAAAGCGGTGTGCTGATCCTGGGATATCGCTTCGGACTGCCCGCGATCGCGACCGAGGTCGGTTCGTTCCGCGACGACATCGTCGAGGGGCGGACGGGCTTTGTGTGTAGTCCCGGCATTCCAGCCGGCATGGCCGAGGCCATCCAAACCTACTTTCGGAGCAACCTGTTCGCGACGCTCGAGAGACAGCGCGCATACATTCGCGCCTATGCGGCTCGCCGCTACTCGTGGGACGCCGTCAGTCGGCTGACCCAGACGGTGTACCACAGGCTGCTGGCGGAGTAGTGGCCGTGACTGACAGCCCCATCATCACCGACAACGAACTGGTTCTCGTCACCGGCGCGGCAGGTTTTCTTGGCAGGAGCGTCGTCGAGAGCCTTCTCCTTGCCGGACATCGCAATGTCCGGTGTCTCGTGCGCCCGTCTGGTGACACGCGCGCGTTGAACGATCTGGCGCGCAAGTACGGCGCTGCGGCTCGCGTGCAGATCCTGCCAGGCAACCTGCTCTCGGATGCAGACTGCGAGCGCGCTGTGGACGGAGTCGAGGTGATCTATCACCTTGCAGTCGGACGCAGCGACATGTACGCCGACGCGTTCTTGAACTCGGCGCTCACGACACGCAACCTTCTGCGAGCGGCTGTCAAGCGTGGAGGACTGAAGCGATTCGTGAACGTCAGTTCATTCTCCGTCTACACGAACCGAGACAAGGCGAGCCGGTTGTTGGACGAGTCGAGCCCGGTCGAGACCGAGCCGGCCAAGCGTGGTGACCCTTACACGTTCGCGAAGACGAAGCAGGACGAGATCGTCGCTGAGTACAGCAGGTTGTACGGTGTCCCGTACGTCATCGTCAGACCGGGCGTCGTGTACGGTCCCGGGAGTATGTCGATGACCAATCGCGTGGGGATCGACACATTTGGCTTCTTTCTCCACCTGGGCGGCTTCAACCGAATCCCGCTCACCTACGTGGACAATTGCGCCGACGCCATCGTGCTCGCCGGCGTGAGGCCGGGCGTCGAAGGCGAGGTGTTCAATGTCGTCGACGACGACCTGCCACGCAGTTGGCGACTGCTGCGTCTCTACAAGAAGAACGTCCGTCGGTTCCCGTCCATCTACGTGCCGCACCTCGCCAGTTACGTGCTGTGCCGGATGTGGGAGTGGTACTCGCGCCACTCCGAGGGTCAGCTGCCGCCGGCGTTCAACACCCGGTGCTGGCACGCGTTCTGGAAGCGCACCCAGTACAGCAACGCGAAGGTCAAGGTTCGACTTGGCTGGACGCCCAGAATTCCCTCGCGCGAAGGGCTGTCGCGGTATTTCGACTACTGTCGGGAACGAGCGAATGGATAGCGTGCGCGTCCCCGACCAGAGGCGGGAATGCCGCCGATAGTTGCCGCGTTCGCGTTTGCAGTCGGCATTCTGGGGCTCCTGCTGCTCGATCGAAACAAGGAGGCCCCGACATCGCCAGCTCTGTGGGTGCCGGTGATCTGGCTATCGATCGCGGGATCGCGGATGGTGTCCCTCTGGGTCGGGCAAGGCTCGTTGGTGTCGTCGGTCGCGGATGCCGCCGAAGGCAACGCCTTGGATCGAAACATCCTCACCGGCATGATCGCGATCGGCGTGGTCGTGCTGTTTCGGCGTCGGGCGACTCTCGGCCGCGTTCTCTGGGCCAACCTTCCGATGATCCTGTTTTTCGGGTACGCGGCGGTCAGCATCCTGTGGTCTGACTTCCCAGACGTCGCGATCAAGCGCTGGATCAAAGCCGTCGGTGACGTCGTGATGGGGCTGGTGGTGCTGACCGATCCGGCTGGCTCGGAGGCGATCAAGCGATTGCTCGCTCGGGTCGGTTCGCTGCTGGTTCCGATCTCGGTGCTGCTGATCAAGTACTACCCGGCTCTGGGGCAGTCGTATGGAGGACCCGCGAAGAACGAGGTGCTTTACACCGGCGTGACGACCGACAAGAACCTCCTCGGCGCCCTCTGTCTGCTGACGGCGATGGGTTGTGTCTGGCGGCTCATCCTGTTCGTGCGCCGCGAGCGCCACGACAAGAAACTCGGCCCGATCATCGGGCAGCTGGCGCTGCTGCTGCTGACGCTATGGCTGTTTCATATTGCCAATTCGATGACCTCGCTCGGCTGCTTCATTCTCGCGTCGGGCGTCATGTCGACCACGCTGTTTTCCAAGCTGCGGGAGAATCGCGCCGTTCCCCACCTGCTCGTGGTTTCGATGCTGACGCTGGTGATGGTAGGTCTTTTCGTGCAAGCGGGGGCCGGGCTGGTGGAAGCCATGGGCCGGGACCAAGGTCTCACCGACCGCACGGAGCTGTGGGGCACGCTGATCAGAGTGAATGAGAATCCCATTTTCGGAGCGGGCTTCGAGAGCTATTGGCTGGGCGAAAGACTCGAGAATCTGTGGTCGATCTACTGGTGGCACCCGAACGAGTCGCACAACGGCTACCTCGAGGTGTTTATCAACCTGGGTGCAGTCGGCCTGGTGATGTTCGGCGTGCTTGTCGCCGGCGGCTACCGAACTGCGGTGCGTGCCTATCGCGAGAACCCGGAAATCGGGGGACTGAAGCTCGCCTGGCTGGCGACCGGTCTAGCGTATGCGTTCACGGAAGCCGGGTTTCGACTGTTGCACCCGGTGTGGATCGTGTTCGTTCTGATGTTAATGGCCCCCTCGACTGCCATTCAGGCGAGCGAGGGCGAGCCGGCCGTCGCCGCGCCCCCTCGCATGCCTGCGTCCAGGTGGTCACGCAGTCGCCCGGACGTCGGGTTCTCGTCGGCCCGGAGCCGCGAGGCTCGACACACATTCCAACCCACCGGCTCCAGACCCACTCGCCGTTGGTAAACCTCGAACGCTAGCACGACTTTCGAAGACATGCTCAAGGTCGCCATTGTCGGTTGCGGGAAGATTGCGGACGCACACGCCTCCCAGATTCAGCGGATCGCGGGATGCGAAATCGTCGCCGCGTGCGATCGGGAGGAACTGATGGCTCGGCAACTGGCCGAGCGGTTCCAGATCCCCCGCTCGTTCAACGACCTCACGACGCTGATCTCGGAGAGTCAGCCGGACGTGGTGCATATCGCGACGTCCCCAGAAAGTCACTTCAGCCTGGCGAAGCAGTGCCTGGAGTCCGGGTGCCACGTCTACGTCGAGAAGCCCTTCACCTTGAATCGACGAGAGGCGGACACACTCGTCACCCTTGCCGAAAGATCCAGGCTCAAGATCACCGCAGGTCACGATGATCAGTTCCGTCCGGGCGCTCGACGGCTCCGGCAGATGGTCCGCGATGGATTTCTAGGCAGTGCGCCGCTCCATATGGAGAGCTACTACGGCTACGAGCTCGATCACACGGGCGCGTACGCACGAGCGCTCCTCGGAGACAAGAACCACTGGGTTCGTCGCCTGCCTGGACAGCTGCTGCACAACATCATCAGCCACGGCATCGCCAGGATTGCCGAGTACATGGTCGGCCCCACGCCGACGGTGATCGCGCACGGGTTCGTGAGCCCGACGCTCAGGCGCATGGGCGAGACCGACATCGTCGACGAGCTGCGGGTGATCGTGTCGGATGAAAGCGGCGCGACGGCGTATTTCACGTTTTCGAGCCACATGCGTCCCTCGTTGCACCAGTTCCGAATTTTCGGCACGCGGAACGGATTACAGCTGGATCAGGACAACGAGACGCTCGTCCGGTTGCCCGGGAAGCGGTACAAGAGCTACGCAGAGCACTTTCTCTCGCCAATCGTCATGGCGAAAGAGTACCTCGGCAACGCCACGCGAAACATGCGAGCGTTTGCGGCCAGCGAGTTCCACATGAAAGCGGGACTCAAGTGTCTGACCGAGTCGTTCTACCGATCGATCACGCACGATGCACCGCTGCCGATTCCGTATCGCGAGATCGTCCTCACGGCGCAGATCATGGACGACATCTTCACGCAGATCCGGCGGCCCGCGGCCGTCTCCTCGCTCGAGCGTGACGATGCGGCAGCCGGTGCAGTCGTATCGTCCTCGACGTAGGCCGCACCCCACCTTGGAGCACGCTTGATGAAGAAGGCGCTGATTACCGGCATCACCGGCCAAGACGGTTCGTATCTGGCCGAATTCCTCTTGGCGAAGGGCTACGAGGTCCATGGAGTGGTGCGTCGCTCGTCGTCGTTCAACACTGAACGTATCGAGTCGATCTACGCCGACCCGCACGAGTCGGGTACTCGACTGTTCCTCCACTACGGCGACATGACGGATGCCGGTTGTCTACGGAAGATTCTGGAAAGCGCGCGGCCGGACGAGGTCTACAACCTCGCGGCGCAGTCGCACGTGCGAGTGAGCTTCGATCAGCCGCAGTACACAGCTGACGTCGTGGCGAGCGGCACACTGAATTTGCTGGAGGCGGTTCGTGACTACTCGCGGGGCGTCACGCCGCCGCGGTTCTACCAGGCTGGTTCTTCCGAAATGTTCGGGGCGGCCAAGCCACCCCAAAGTGAGACAACGGAGTTCTATCCCCGCAGTCCGTACGCGGTCGCCAAAGTGGCGGGTCACTGGTTCTGTGTCAACTATCGCGAGGCATACGGGCTGTTCGTCTGCAACGGCATCCTCTTCAACCACGAGTCTCCCCGCCGCGGTGAAACGTTCGTGACCCGGAAGATCACCAGAGCGTTGGCGAGGATCAAGCACGGGCTGCAGGACCGCCTTTACCTCGGCAATCTCGAGGCGCGGCGGGACTGGGGCTACGCCGGGGACTACGTCGAGGCGATGTGGCTCATGCTGCAGCAAGAGCGGCCCGACGATTACGTCATTGCGACGGGGGAGTCGCACTCGGTTCGCGAATTCCTCGACATTGCGGGGAGCGTTGCCGGCGTCGACTGGACCAGCCACGTTGAAATCGACCCGCGCTACTACAGGCCCACTGAAGTGGACTTTCTACTCGGGGACAGCTCGAAGGCGCGGCGGACGCTCGGCTGGGCGCCGCGCGTGTCGTTCGAACAGCTCGTCGAGAAGATGATGCAGCACGATTTGCAGCGAGCGCAGCAGGAAGTGATCGTACAGAAGACCGGGCTCGCGACCGCCGGCCGGAGTGTGGTGCTTGGATAATCCGGCGACCGAGCAGTCGACCGCCGAATCGATGCGGGTTCTGGTCACCGGCGGCGCGGGGTATATCGGCTCGCTGCTGACCGCGGTGCTGTTGCGAAGGGGACACCAGGTCACTGTCGCCGACGATCTGCTCTTCGGCGGCGAATCGCTGCTCGCGTTTTTTGCGCACCCTCGCTTTCGCTTCATCAAAGGTGATGTCTGCGACTCGGCATTCCTTCAGCGTGTCAAGAACGGTGCGAGCGATTCGTTCACAGCGGATGCCGGCGCGGCAGCGCCCGACGGGTTCGACGCGGTTGTGCATCTTGCGGCGATCGTCGGGTTTCCGGCGTGTCAGGCCGTGGGGAAGCAGGTCGCGTGGCGCTACAACGTCGACTCGGTCAAGCGAGTGTTCGAGCTCGCCGAGGGAGCCGGTGCCCGCCGGTTCATCTTCTCGTCGACGTACAGCAATTACGGTCTCGCCAAAGACGGCAAGGCGGTCACTGAAGAGTCGCCGCTCTATCCGCAGTCGTTGTACGCCGAGACGAAAATCGCCGCCGAGGAATTTCTCCTCGGCGCGGCCTCGTCCTCATGCGCACCGCTGGTGTTCCGCTTCGCCACGCTCTTCGGCGTCTCTCCAAGAACGCGTTTCGATCTCATCGTGAACCAATTCGTGCTGGAGGCGATGACCCACCGCGAGCTGGTCATCTACCAACGGGGCTACTCGCGTTCCTTCGTGCACGTGCGGGACATCGTCGAAGGCATCTGCATGTCGCTGACGGCGGCGGAAGGGAAGATCCGGGGCCAGGTTTTCAATCTGGGCGCCGACAGCGGCAACTACACGAAGGACGAGATCGTCGAGCTGGTGAAACAGCACGTCGACGGTCTGAAGATCACGCACAAGGATCTGAGCTTCGGCGGCGACATGCGCGACATCACCGTATCGTTCGCGAAGATCAAACGCGAACTCGGGTTCGAGCCGCGAATCAGCGTCGAGCAAGGCATCCTGGAAGTCCGCGACGCCCTTCGGCTCGGGCTGATCAAGGACGCGAGCGATGCGAGGTATCGGAATGCGCAATTCATCGTTCAGTGAAGGAGAGCATGTGATGGAGCGAGAGTGGCCGGACAGTCGTGATTTCTGGCGCAACAAGCGAGTCGTCGTGACGGGTGGGTCCGGATTTCTCGGCTCCTACGTATGCGAAAAGCTGGCAGCCCGCGGGGCCGCACACGTGATGGTGCCGAGACGGAGGGACTACGACCTGACCGGTCTCGACAACATTCGTCGCTTGCTCCGGGATGCGAAGCCGAACGTGGTCCTGCATCTCGCGGCGCGCGTCGGCGGCATCGGCGCCAACCGGGAGCATCCGGCCGAATTCTTCTACGACAACCTGATGATGGGGGCGCCACTGTTTCACGAGAGCTGGGCCGCCGGCGTCGAAAAGTTCATGGCGTTGGGGACGATCTGTTGCTACCCGAAGCACACGCCGATCCCGTTCAAGGAAGAGAATCTGTGGGACGGGTACCCCGAGGAGACCAACGCACCGTACGGCCTCGCCAAGAAGATGCTGCTCGTCCAGTCACTGGCCTACCGCGAACAGTACCGCTTCAACAGCATCTTCCTCATGCCGGTCAACTTGTTCGGGCCGCGAGACAACTTCGATCCGTCGAGCAGTCACGTCATCCCGGCGCTCATTCGCAAGTGCCTCGAGGCACAGCGGCGAGGTGACGATGAGATCGTCGTGTGGGGCGACGGATCACCGACGCGTGAGTTCCTGTATGTCGAGGACGCCGCGGAGGGGATCCTGCTGGCGACGGAACGTTACAACGAGAGTGAGCCGATCAATCTTGGAAGCTCGCGTGAGATCAGCATCAAGGAGCTGGTCGAACTGGTCGCGAAGTCCACAGGGTTCAAGGGGCGAATCGTGTGGGACACGACCAAACCGAACGGTCAGCCGCGCCGATGCCTCGATACCAAGCGTGCCGAGCGGTCGTTCGGTTTCAAGGCGAGCACCAATTTCGCGGAAGGACTGGCGCGAACCATCGATTGGTATCGGCAAAGCGTCCAGACCCACGCCGCGTAACCCATCGAGCCTGACCACACCGATCCAGCGCATGAGAATCGCGTATGTCGCCCCCTATCACGGGCCGAAGATGGTGGACCGTCGGCCAGTGGTTCGCAATCGCAGCATGTCGGGCAATCTCAAGATCGAGTTGATCGCCTCTTTGCTCAGGGCGCGCAACCACGACGTCGAGATCATCTCGCAAGGCGAGGTCATCGAGCACGCGTTGACCTTCTACCCGGCGTTCACCGAGCCGATTCCTGGCGGCGGCATCACAGCCCACTATGCATCCGTGCTGCCTGTGCGGCGTATCAACGGCGCATGGTCGGAAGTGAAGACGCTCGGTGTGTTCAAAGCGCGCCACCGTCTCGCCCCATACGACGCGGTCTTGATTTACAACCTCAAAGCACCGCAGCTGACGTGCGCCGACTACGCCATCCGCCGCCTCAATATCCCGGTGGTGCTCGAGTACGAAGACGATCGATTGGTCAACGTACAGGGAAAAGCGATGCAGGGGATGGGAGTGCAGCGCGACATCCATAGAGCCAGGCGCCTGTTTCAGTCGGTCGCCGGTTGCATTCCCGTATCACCACACCTGCGATCGCAGTTGCCGCCGGAGATTCCGGCGCTCCTATTGCGGGGTGTCGTCGGATCCGATCTGCTCGACGCGAGCCGTCTCGAGCGACCCAGGAAGAAGATGGCGCTGTTTTCCGGGACGCATATCGCCTCGAACGGTGTTGGCGAGCTGATTGATGGCTGGCGTCTGGCCGCCCTCCCCGATTGGGAGCTCCACATCACAGGGTCGGGCGCCCTCACCGACTCGCTTCGCGAGCGAGCGCGGGATGTGCCGAGCATCGTCTTTCGCGGCATGGTCAGCCGGCCGGAGCTCATCGGGTTGATGTGCTCCGCCAGCATCTGTCTGAACCCGCATCAGGTCAGCCTCACGCCCGGAAACGTCTTCGCTTTCAAAATCATGGAGTATCTGGCGGCGGGGGCCCACGTCATGACGACGCCCATGGGGGCGCTCGAACCTGAGCTCGAGGCCGGCATGACCTACATGACGGACAACACACCGGCCTGTATCGCCGCGAGCCTGCGCGATGTAATCGGCGCCGAGCGTTATCGGCGCACAGCGCGCAACGCGGCGCATCATTCCTACGGGCCCGACGCCGTGTCGCGCTCTCTCGACGAGTTGTTTCAGCGCGTCCAGCACGCAAAGAGATCCGCATGACCACCCACCGCCGGAATCTCGCGGCTCCGATCGGCCTCCTCGCGATCGCACTCGGCATCGCGCTGAGTGGAAGGTTTCTCGAGTGGACGATCTTTCCTGCAGGCACCATCGTCGGTACTGATCGGCGCGAGCCGCTGCTGCTTCTCTGTCGAATCGCCATCGTATTCGTCGGCCTGTACATGGTCGTGCGCAGGCCCCGGCTGACGACCGTCCACCTCGTCGTTGCGGCGATCGGCATTGCCGTTGGTGCGTTCGCCGGGGCGCTGCTGCTTCAAGTCGCTTACGTACCTCCGCCGATTACGAGCGGGTGGAAGGCGTTTGCCCCGGCGAAGGAGTGGAATCAGCTTGGATACCGCGGTCACCCGATTTCATACGTCGACGACGACTACACCGTACTGCTGCTGGGGGACTCTCAAGTCGAAGCGATGGCGATACCGTACGACGACATGCCGGAACGCCGGCTCGAGTCTTATCTCGCCACGACGGGGGAGAAGGTACGCGTCTTCAGCATTGGTGCAGGCGGCTATGGTCAGGATCAGGAATTGCTGGCCCTCGAGCGCTACCTCGCTAAATACCGTGCGGATCTCGTCGTGCTGTGGCAGACCCCGGGAAACGATATTTGGAACAACCTGTTCAAGACGCACATGTCGGGAAACAACCCCAAACCGACCTACTGGCTGGATGACGCTGGTCACCTGGCCGGTCCGAACGAAGGTCTCGGCCAGCCCCTTGCCAACTCGCCCATCGTCGCTGGTGCCATCTGGCAGCGGGTGTTTGGTCTGCCGTGGCAGGACAAGCGATGGGAGCGACGCCTTCCACAGCCATACACGCCGCTGGACAAGGCTGACGGCCCGATTCATCGAGAGTGGCAGGAGCGATGGGACAAGAACATCGGCCGGATGCGTGACGAGAATCTCGACACCGAGAAGAGTCATCTCGCGGTCGGCCTCAGGCCTCGCAGCCCGCGCATGCAGTACGCTCTCGATCTCACGCGGGCGCTCACTCGCCGGCTGCAGGAGCTGGTGGCGAGTCACGGTGGCAAGTTGGTGACCTTTCAAGTCGACACAGACGATTCGATTCCAAAGGCCGACGGCATCTACCTGCTGAACGGCAAGTACTACCGGGTTTCCAAGGATCAATACGAGGCCAACTGGGCGTACGTGAACGCGGGCTTCGATACCGAGCTGGTTCGGACCACGGTCAAGGACTGGCGAGTGGGGCCGGAAGACGGCCACTTGAATGCCCGTGCTGATGATCAGGTCATGCGGGACTTGAGCGAACGCCTCAAACCGCGCATCGCGGCCGCGAGGAGCGCCCATAGTCGAATGCGAAAGGGAGATTCAGAGTGAACGTCCTGGGCATTTCGGCTTTCTATCACGACAGCGCTGCGGCCCTCGTGGTCGACGGGGATATCGTCGCCGCGGCGCAAGAGGAACGGTTCACGCGGAAGAAGCACGACCCTGGCTTTCCGCAGCACGCCGTCGAGTACTGCTTGCTCGAGGCCGGCCTCAAGCCGGATCAGCTCGACTTCATCGCCTTCTACGACAAGCCGCTGCTCAAGTTCGAGCGGCTCATCGAAACCGAGCTGGCGTTCGCACCGAGTGGTCTCCGCAGCTTCATGATGGCGATGCCGGTATGGCTCCGCGAGAAGCTGATGATGCGGCGAATGATCCGCGGGGGGTTGCCGGGCAAGACCAAGGCGCCGCTGCTGTTCATGGATCACCACGAGAGTCACGCCGCCAGTGCGTTCTTTCCGAGCCCGTTCGACGAAGCGGCCATCTTGACGCTCGATGGCGTTGGCGAATGGACGACGACTGCGTGGGGGGTTGGCCGACAGAACAAAATTGAGTTGAAGCAGCATATCCAGTTTCCGCATTCACTCGGACTGCTGTACTCGGCGTTCACGTATTACTGCGGCTTCAAGGTCAACAGCGGCGAGTACAAGCTGATGGGCCTGGCGCCGTACGGCACGCCGAAGTACACCCCGCTCATTTACCAACACCTGATGGATCTGAAGGCCGACGGCAGCTTTTGGTTGGACATGGATTACTTCAACTACTGCCAGGGCCTGACGATGACGAACCGCCGGTTCGACGAGCTGTTCGGCGGTCCGCCGCGGAATCCCGAGAGCAACATCGAGCAGCGGCACATGGATCTGGCCGCGAGCATCCAGGCTGTGGCGGAGGAAGTGATCCTCCGCATGGGCCGTGACATCTACGAGAAGACGAAGATGCGCCACCTCGTGCTGGCCGGCGGCGTCGCCCTCAACTGCGTGGCCAACGGCCGCCTGCTGCGCGAAGGACCATTCGAGGACATCTGGATTCAGCCAGCTGCGGGCGACGCCGGCGGGGCGCTCGGAGCCGCGATGTTCACCTGGTATCAGCTGCTCGACAAGCCTCGGTGTACCCGGGGAAGCGACTCGCAGAAAGGCAGCTTCCTCGGTCCGGCGTTCGCGGACGACGACATCGAGCGCTTCCTGCGCGAGAAAGGGGTTCGCTACTCACGCTTCAGGAACGAACAGGAACACGCCGATCTGGTCGCTCAATTCCTGGCTGAAGGCAAGGTGATCGGCTGGTTTCAGGGTCGCATGGAGTTCGGGCCGCGCGCGCTCGGCGGGCGCTCGATCATCGGCGACGCCCGCTCTCCAGAGATGCAGGCGACGATGAACCTGAAGATCAAGTTTCGAGAGAGCTTCCGACCCTTCGCACCGATCGTGCTCCAGGACCACGTGCACGAGTGGTTCGGTATCCGCGAGGAACAGGAGAGTCCATACATGCTCCTGGTCGCCCCCGTACTCGAGGATCGTCGTGTTCCGATCTCGTCAGGGGATCTCGACAAGATGGCTACGGCTCCTGATCTTCGGCAGCGCGTGAACGTGGTCCGCTCGACCGTTCCTGCGATCACGCACGTCGATTACAGCGCGCGGTTGCAGACCGTCGACGCCGCGCGAAACCCGCACCTCTACCGCCTCATGGAGGCGTTTCACCGCGACACCGGGTGCCCGGTTCTCGTCAACACCAGCTTCAATGTCCGTGGCGAACCGATCGTCTGCACGCCGGAAGATGCGTACAGATGTTTTCTCGGCACCGAGATGGATGTCCTCGTGCTCGGGCAGTGCGTCATCCAAAAGAGTGACGTGCGGGGGCAAGTTACCAGCGATGCCGCTCGCGCCCAGTACCTCGCGCAGTTCCAACTTGATTGAGCCGCTATCGATGAAACGGAGGACCGTGTGAGTGCCTTGCTTGGCGATCCCTTCAAGCCGACCGAGCGCATGCTCCGGCAGTTCGCGGGTCTGTGGGTCGTGTTCTTCGGGGGCATGGCGGCCTGGCAGGCGCTGCACCATCACCGTCCTGTCGTGGGCGCCGTGCTCGGCCTGCTGGCGATTACGGTCGGTCCGATCGGCTTGTTGTGGCCGGCGTTGATCAGGCCGATCTTCCTCGGCTGGATGGCGCTCGCCTTCCCAATCGGGTGGACGATCTCACGCGTCGTGCTCAGCCTGGTGTTCTTCGGCCTGTTCACACCGCTCGCCATGTTGTTCAGACTGCGAGGGCGCGACGAACTGGGCCTGCGAAAATCGCCGGACGCAGTCACCTACTGGCGGTCGAAACCGTTGGCTGCGGACAAGACACAGTACCTACGACAGTTCTAACCTCGTCGAGTGGACGGAGGACGACTATGAACGCGCAAAAAGACTTCGAAGACGTTGCGAGGACCAGCGGCGGCGGTTCGTTCCTGGGCGAGTTGTGGGCGCTCATTCAGCAGAAGCGCAAGTTCTGGATGGCGCCGCTCATCGTGGTGTTGTTGATGTTCGCAGCGCTCGTGATTCTGTCAGGCACTGCAGCCGCTCCGTTCATCTATACGCTCTTTTAGAGGGGCGGCACGCATGATGTTGCACGACGGCGCGACGGTTCGCACGATTCCGGTTCTCTCCCAGGAAGATTTCCGGGCCGGCGATTGGGTGGAGGTCCGTTCCAAGGAGGAGATTCTTCGGACTCTGGACGAGCGCGGCGAGCTCGAGAGCATGCCGTTCATGCCGGAGATGTTCGCTTTCTGCGGCCAGCGACTCCGTGTGTACAAGCGCGCCCATAAGACGTGCGATACGGTGAACGACTACAAGGGACGGAAGCTCAAGGACGCCGTTCACCTCGAAGGCACGCGCTGTGATGGACGGTCACATGGCGGGTGCGAGGCCGGGTGTCTGCTCTTCTGGAAGACCGCGTGGCTCAAGCCGGTGTCTCCCGATGTCGCAAAGCCGATCGAGTCGGCTCCCTACGACTCTCCTCCCCGATGTACAGAAGGCGTTGTCCTTGCCGCCACACGCCGACCAGAGTCGTCAGAGACGACCCCGGCCTATCGCTGCCAGGCGACGCAGGTCCCGGCTGCGACCGCACCGCTGGGACCATGGGAGACGAGGCAGTACTTCGAGGACTACCGCTCGGGCAACGTCGGAGTCGGGCAGATCCTCTCCGGGTTCATCTACATGGCATACCGCCACTGGCTGATCAATCTCGGGATCGGCATCGGGCCGCCGCTGCGCTGGCTTTACGATCGATTTCAAGCCGTCGTCGGCGGCGTGCCGTACCCGCGACGTCATGGAACGCTGCCACTGGGATCGAAGACACCCGTGAGCGCGCTCGACCTCCAGCCTGGAGAATGGGTGCGGGTGAAGGATCGCGACTCGATCCTCGCGACGTGCGACGAAGGTGATTTCAACAGGGGCATGAAGTTCGATGCCGAACTCGTGCCTTACTGCGGCGGCCGGTACCGAGTGCTCAAGCGCGTGACCAAGATTCTGAACGAGAAGACAGGGGTCATGCAGCACATGAAGACGCCCTGCATCATCCTCGATTCGGTTGTGTGCCAGGCGCGCTACAGCGAGTGCCGGCTGTTCTGCCCGCGAGCGGTGTACTCCTATTGGCGCGAGATCTGGCTCGAACGGGACGAGAGTCCACAGTCTTCGGCGGCCGGTCGCCGGTGAGTCGGAACCTGACGACAAGTACGGCGGCGACGGTCGCCGTTTCAGTTCCCGCCGGGGCCGCGGCGACACGACGGGCCGACGATGGTGCGCTGCCAGACCTGAAGCAGCGCACCGCGAAAGCGGCGCTGATCTCTTCGGTGTGCCAGGTGACCTCGCTTGCCTTGCGTGCGGGTTCGCTGATGATCCTGTCGCGGCTCTTGACGCCGACCGATTTCGGCCTGGTCGGCATGGTGACGGCCATCACGGGCTTCATGGCGTTGTTCAAGGACGCCGGACTGTCCGACGCGGCGGTGCAGCAAGGTTCCATCACCCACGAGCAGTCGTCCATGCTGTTCTGGATCAACGCCGGCATCGGCTGTACGCTCGGCTTGCTCTGCGTCGTCTTCGCGAGCAGCGTGGCGCTGTTCTACGGTGAGCCGCGCCTGCACCCGATCATGCAGGCCGTGGGGAGCAGCTTCGTGTTCACCGGCTTGTCGACGCAGCACAGAGCCTTGCTGCTTCGCGGCATGCGGATTCATGTCATCGCCCTCACCGAGGTGACCGCACTCTTCACCAGCATCCTGGTCGCGGTCACGATGGCGGCGACCGGCTTCGGTTATTGGGCGCTCGTGGCCAGTACGATCATTCTTCCAGCCGGCACGGCGATCGGCGTCTGGCAGGCGACGAGGTGGGTGCCCGATTGGCCGCGCCGGCGATCCGGCACGCGGTCGATGATCGTGTACGGCGGAACCGTGACGTTGAACAGCCTGGTGGTCTACATCGCGTACAACGTAGAGAAGGTTCTTTTGGGTCGCTTCTGGGGTGCGGCGCCGCTGGGAATCTACGGGCGTGCCTACCAGCTCGTGAACCTGCCCAATGACAGTCTCCTGTCGACGCTCGGGTCAGTTGCGTTCCCGGCGCTGTGCCGGGTTCAGGATGATCCAGTTCGATTTCGACGGTACTTTCTCCGGATGTACGGCTTGTTCCTGTCGATCGCGATGCCGATCACGGTCGCCTGTGCGCTCTTCTCCGAGGATATCGTCGAGATCCTTCTGGGACCGTCATGGGGTGCAGTCGCGCCGGTCTTTCGGCTGCTGACGCCGACGATTCTTTCGATCGCGCTCGTGAATCCGTTTGGCTGGCTGCTGTTTGCCAACGGTCGCGTCGCCCGCAGCCTGAAGATCGCACTGCTCATCGCCCCGGTGACCATCCTCGCGTATTCACTCGGGCTGGGGAGCGGACCTGTGGGTGTCGCGACCGGGTTCTCGACCGCCATGGTTATCTTGGTCGTCCCGATCATCTTGTGGTCGAAGCTGAATACGCTGATCACCGGTCGGGACATTCTGGGGGCAGTCGCGCATCCGGTTGGATCGCTTGCGATTGCCGCCGTCGTTGCGCTGCTGGCCCGCCCGTGGCTGGCCCAGATTCATTGGACGCTGCTGCGTCTGAGCACCGCGTCGGCGCTGCTCTTCCTCGTCTACCTGCTCACGCTTCTCTTCGTGTTCCGTCAGAAGGACCAGTACATCGACCTGCTCCGCCAGGTTGGTCTCTGGCGCACGAGGCGCGGCGGCTCCGATCAGTCGGATCAATAAGCCACGGTAACAATGTCTGAGCGAGTCCCCACGGTGAGTCTTGGGTTGCCTGTGTACAACGGCGACCGGTATCTCGAACACGCGCTCACGCGTCTCCTGGAGCAGGAGTACGAAGACTTCGAGCTGATCATCTGCGACAACGCCTCGACGGATTCGACCGCGGATATCTGTCAGGCGTTCGCGCAAAGTGATCGCCGAATCCGGTATGTTCGCAACCAGCGCAACATCGGTCTGGGCGCGAATCACAATCGCACGTTCGAGTTGTCACGCGGTGAGTTCTTCAAGTGGGTCGCGCACGACGACGATTTTCCGCCCACCATGCTCAAACGATTCGTCGAGGTACTTCAGCAGGCCCCACCCTCAGTGAGTCTGGTGTTTTCACACTGTGAGTACATCGACGAGTGCGGCCACGTTGACGGCCACGATTCGGACGGTGTGGCCAGGCACGATCCTCGTGCGCACCGCAGGCTCGCGCACTACCTGGCGCGCGTGCACATGTACAACTGTCCGTTTGCCCTGATTCGTTCGGACATGATGCGGCGCACGCGCCGGCATGGTCTCTATCCGATGGCGGATCACGTACTGTTCGCCGAACTGGCGATGCTCGGCGAGTTCATCGAAATACCCGAACCGCTGCTGCGGATCAGGAGACACGGCGGCCGGACGTTCACGGCGAACAAGAGCGCGGGCGCGTTGAGGGAACTGTTCACCCCCGGGCGCGGCCATCAGTTATCGCTCGTGTCGATGAGGGGGCGAATGCAGTTGGAACTCGTTCGATCCGCGGCACTCGTCCCGACGCGGATCCAGGACAAAGTGCTGTGCACGGCGGTCGCTGCGGTGAGCCCGCAGTGGAGGTCGTTCAAGGTATTTGCCGGAAAGTACAAGCGCAGGCTGCTTGGACAGCCTCCCTGGAGTGCTCCCTCTATCCCGCGGGATTGAAGAAGGGACTGTCATGGCATTGATAGCAGGGCTCGGCGGCGCTGCCCGAAACGGATGCGTTGCTTTGCGCCACGACGACTTCATCATCGGCGTGTGTGAGCAAGAGCGTGTGACGAGGGTTCGCGGGGCGGGCTTCAACGCCAGTGGGCTCCCTGACGAAGCGCTCGACGAGCTCCTGCGACAGGCCGGACGGTGCCGCCGCGATATCGTCACGTGCGCGGTGTCCGAGCCGGCGGCCTGCGGGTCCGGGATGCCGGTCACGACATTCGATCGGTCGTTTGCGCAGGCGTGTGGCGCGTTCCTTCCATCGCCGTTCGAGGCCGCGACCATCGTCGTCTGCGATCGTCACGAGCCGGGCGTCACCTTGTGGCATGGCCGCGGCAAAACGGTGACGCCGGCCGATTGGACCTGGCATGGCCCCGGTTTCGCGGATCTGCTCTCTGAGTGCGCCGAGGCAGCCGGCTTTTTCGGCGTTGGCCGGGAGCAGCGATTGGAGGCCCTCGCCAGACTCGATCCAGACCACTGTGATGAGCGGGTCACGCCGCTGTTCGCTGTCGATGACGACAGCCTTCGGCTTGCTCCGAATTGGCAGGAGCGCGTCGCCGATCTCATGCGTGGAGGTGAGCGCGAGCGCGTTCGTGTCGCGGCCGCGCTGCAAGCACGCATCGCGGATCTGCTGCTGCAGTTCCTGTCGCGGATCCCTCGCGCCGCTGGGACCGCGCACCTCTGTGTGAGTGGCAGTCTGTTTGCGAACAGCTCCATCAACTCTCGGATCCGGCGGGCCCCACTGTTCGAGCGGGTGTTCATTCCCGTCAGTCCTGGCAGTGGTGCAGTGGCCGTCGGCTCTGCGATGCAATGCGTCGAGCCCCTCAGGTCCTCGCTCTCCCCGTTTCTCGGTCCCGCATATTCTCTCGAAGAGATCAAAGCGGTCCTGGACAATTGCAAGTTGAACTACCAGTGGGTCTCACCAACCGATGCCGTCGGCCTCGCCGTCGACGATCTGCGCAAGGGTCGTTTGGTCGGCTGGTTCGAGGGGCGAATGGAGTGGGGGCCGCGCGCTCTTGGCAGCCGGTCGATTCTCGCGAACCCGTTTTCGGAATACGTCCTCGACAACCTCAATCACTTCCTGAAAAAACGGGATCGGTGGCGGGGGTTCGCGCTCTCCGGGTTGGCGCCAGCCGTCGGACAGCACTTCGATGGTCCTGAGACGTCGAACTACATGGAATGTGACTACATGCCTCGCGACCGGGCGACGTTTCGTCACGTGCTGCCGGGCCCGGCCGCCGCTGTGCGTGTCCAGACCGTCGACCAGCAGAGCCCACCTCGCTTTCGAGAACTGCTACGCGCGTTTGGCGAACGGGCGGGGATCCCGATCCTCGTCAACACCTCGTTCAACGGCTTCCAGGAGCCCATCGTCTGCACGCCTCGTGACGCGATCAGAGTGTTCTTCGGCACCGGCATCGATACGTTGGTGCTCGATCAGTTCGTGATTCGCAAGTAGCACGGAGGACGGATGTCTCCGAACAGATGGTCAGTGGCCGTGTTCGCCCTGATCGGGGCGGCTGGACTTCTCGGTGCGGCGATGCCAATCGCGGCGACGTTCAGGTTCGCGTTCACGCTCTTCGGCGTGGTCATACTCTGGTTCACGCTGTTCCTGTATCGACGGCCGCCGGTGGCTGCAGCTGAGTTCGTTCGCGCGCTGGGCCGGTTCTACTCGACGACCGCGTCGCGGATCTTCACCGCAGCTTTTCTGTTTCTCCTGCTCAACGTCGCCCTCGAGGCGAGCGTGAAAGTGGCGCGGTCGCTCAATCGCAAGGCGTCGATCCAGCACTTTCAGCAGTACGGCGATCGTATCTACGAGGTGTACGCCGGTCTCGGGTTGTCGCGCGCCGACGTGCACACGCTGCTCATCGAGTGCTTCCAGCGGCCGGTCCTCTTCTCTTCGTTCGAGCAGTTCAAGGAACGTCCCATACGGGGCCGTTTCGTCACCGTGTATCCAGAGGGCTACCGCGACTCGAGCAACGAAGCTCCGTGGCCACCCGTCCAGGACCATCTGAACGTGTTCGTGTTCGGGGGGTCGACGACCTTCGGCTACGGCGTGCCTGACGGGCAGACGATTCCCGCGCACCTGCAGCGCGCCATCACGGGATCGAGGCCGGAGCGCAAGGTGGTCGTCTACAACTTCGGAGCGGGTTTCTACTTCTCGTCGCAGGAACGGATTCTGTTCGAGAACCTCATTCTGCGCGGCGTCCGACCACACGTGGCGGTCTTCATCGATGGGCTCAACGATCTCGGCCACCCCGATGGCAACGCGTATCACACGCGGACCCTCGAGCGAATGATGGAGCGCCGGACGGTTTCGCGGGATTTCTTTCTCGCCGATCCCGGCGGCATCCTCGAGAACCTTCCGATTCGCGCTCCGATCGAACGGCGTCTGGCGTTTCGACGCGACGCCGCCCGTGGCAAGGATTCGGGAGCGAAACAGCCGACCAGCACTGGCGGCGAGTCGGTTCTCGATCGCTACCTGACGAATCAGCGACTCATCAGGGCCATGGCTGCCGACTTCGGAGTCGAAACGGTGTTCGTATGGCAACCGATTCCGGCGTACGCGTACGACCTTCGCTACGATCTCTTTCACGACGGTATCTCCATAGCCGGTTCGGCGGAGCAGCGGGCAGCCGAAGCCGCCTACGCCTCGATGGCGGCCCGAATGCAATCGGGGACCGCGGCTCGCGACGTCTTGTATCTTGCGGACATCCAGAAGGATCGGCAGACGAACTTCTATGTCGACGAGGTGCACTACACGGCTGAGTTCTCCGATGAGATCGCCCGGCACGTCTTCGACCACATGAAGTCTCGAAACCTGCTTGCCGCGAAGGACTCCGAGTACGCACGGCGCCAGCCTGCTCGATTCGACCCCTAGCGAACTCGCATCAATTGCCCAACGGTATCCGCAGCCATGATCTTCACTAGCCTCACGTTCGCGATCTTCCTGGGAGTGGTGTTTTCGACGTACTGGCTGCTGAAGCGGCGGACACACCAAAACATCGCCTTGGTTGCGGCGAGTTATTTCTTCTACGGGTGGTGGGACTGGCGTTTCTGCTCGCTGATGATCGCGTCGACCCTCATCGACTACGCGATCGCACACAGGATCGCGGCCCAGGAATCAACGCGGAATCGGCGCCTCCTGCTCACGGCGAGCATCCTCGTCAACTTC
Source organism: Vicinamibacterales bacterium (assembly GCA_036407095.1). Classification (GTDB taxonomy): domain Bacteria; phylum Acidobacteriota; class Vicinamibacteria; order Vicinamibacterales; family UBA2999; genus Gp6-AA40. Next base: position 49,818 of record DASWZV010000174.1, read on the forward strand.
GGTGTGCTCGGGTTCTTCAAGTACTTCAACTTCTTCGCCGCCTCGTTGCAGGCGCTCGCGCAGTCGATGGGGGTCACGCTTCATCCGATCACCGTCAATGTCATCCTGCCGGTCGGAATCAGTTTCTATACGTTCCAATCGGTTGGTTACATCGCCGATGTGTACTTTCGCCGTCTCGAGCCGTCCCGATCCCTCACTGAGTACGCTGCGTTCGTCGCCTTCTTTCCACAGTTGGTAGCCGGGCCGATCAATCGCGCGACCCATCTGTTGCCGCAATTCCAGCAGCCCCGTGAGTTCGACTATGACAAGGCGGTCGATGGGTGCCGACAGATTCTGTGGGGCTTCTTCAAGAAGCTGGCGATCGCGGATCGCTTGAGCCCGTTGGTAGATGCCGCGTACACGCACCCCGTGACGATGTCCGGCGAAGCGTTGGTGGTGGCCACGGTGTGTTTCGCGTTTCAGATCTACTGCGACTTCTCGGCGTATTCGGACATCGCGATCGGGACGGCGCGGCTCTTCGGCTTCTCGGTCGCGAGGAACTTCGCGTATCCGTACTTCTCGCAGGATCTCGGGGAGTTCTGGCGCCGATGGCATATCTCCCTGTCGAGCTGGTTCCGCGATTACCTCTTCGTGCCCCTGGGAGGGAGTCGCGTGCCTCGCCGGCGACAGGTCAGCAATGTGCTGACGACGTTCACGATCAGCGGCCTGTGGCATGGAGCCGGGTGGCAGTACCTGATTTGGGGTGCCCTGAACGGCCTCGCGATTGTCCCGGGATTCTTCCGACGCGAGGGCACGCGCAAACGGGTCGCGACCGACGTGCCGTGCGCGGAATCGTTTCTGCCGACGCCGGGAGAGGCGTTTCGAATCTTCAGAACCTTTGTGATCGTGTGCATCACCTGGGTGTTCTTCCGCGCCGACTCGGTGGGCACGGCTTGGACCATTCTCGAGCGGATAGTCGTCTCGCCATTCCAGGGCGAGGTGCTTCGCGAGGGGCTGAGCACCGCGGCGGTGCTGATTGCGCTGCTGATCGCGCTGGAGTGGTGGCAGCGGCGCTGGCCGCATCCACTCCACGTCGAGGCCTTTCCGCGCCCGATGCGATGGTGCGTGTACACCTCGATGGTCTGGCTGACGTTCTTGTTCATGCGTGGCGCGGCTTCGCCGTTCATCTATTTTCAGTTCTGAGGCTCCTGCATCGAATGCGCCGTTTCCTTCTCACCCTCACGATGTTTCTCGCCGTCCAGGTGCTCGTCTTCGTCGCCATGCTCGGCATCCTGCGACGCGCACCCGATCCCTATCTCGTGGTTCTGCAACGCAAGCACGCCAACCTCGATGAGCTTCGGCAGCCTCGCCTCATCATGGTCGGCGGCTCGAATCTGGCGTTCGGCATCCACTCGGAATTGCTGGCTCGTGCGCTTCCCTACCGGCCGGTCAACCTGGGACTCCACGGAGCGCTCGGACTCGAGTTCATGCTCGAAGACGCATTGCTGGATGTACGACGTGACGATCTGGTCATGCTGTCATTGGAGTACGGCCTCGTCGCCAAAGAGAAACCAGCCCGCGAGTTGTGGGAAGGCATCCTGGTCCGGCCTGGCGTGCTGAGAGGGTTCGACCGGACGTACCTGGCCGATTTCGGTCTCGATTTCATCGCACATGTCACCAATCGCGCCAGAAACGTCCTGCTGGGAAACTCGCGGACCGCGAACACGGGCATCTTTCGTTGGCAGTCGTTCAACGAGTACGGCGATATGGTCGCGCATCGCTCTCTGCATTCAATTCGACCGTGGACCGATGGCGATCCCCGCGTGACACGGTTCGATGCGTCCAACGAAGGCTGGATGCCACGGCTCAGACAATTCATAAGAACGTGCGAGGAACGAGGCGCCCACGTGGTAATCGTGTTCCCCCCGATCCCCGAAACGCTGTTTGAGGGTAATAGGCAGTGGCTGCGGCACTACGTTGACGAGCAGCGCGAGCTCTTTGGCGATCGCGTCGTGTCGACACTCGATGACATCCCTTTGCCGGAACAGGAGTTCTTTGACAGCTCGTATCACCTGACGAACGCTGCCTCTGTACGCCGAACAGATCAAATCATCGCGCGGCTGCACTCAGCTGCCAGAACGAACACGTCGGACTGAACACAGCGTTCGGACGCAACGAAGTGACGTTGGTTCTGATTGAGACGCGGAGACGACGAGCATTGAGCACCGAGAAGACGATCATACGAGGCAAGACACACGAATTGAGGTCGACAGTTGCGGGTGGCAAGAAGATCTTCATCACGGATGGTCTTCTCCGGACCGCACGGCTTTCGGACGAGTGGTATGACGACGTCGAGAACCCCGAGCAGGTCATCGAGGAGTTGCAACGAAGCGGTGTGAAGGCGGACGTATTCACCTTCTGGCAGCGTCTGCCGGATACCGACCCAAGGTACAACTATCAAATGGAACGCGAGGGCATCGCGGCCCTGCCGATCGAAAGCGTTGAGCACTGGGAAAAGAAGCAACTCAACAGAAAAGCGCGAAACTTGCTGCGAAAATCCGCCAAAGTGGGTCTTGTCATCAGAGAGGCGGCGTTCAACGACGAGTTTGTTCGGGGGATGACCGAGATCTTCAACGAGAGCCCCGTTAGGCAGGGCAAACCGTTCTGGCACTACGGAAAAGACACAGAAACGATCAAACGTGAATTTTCGCGGTTCCTGTTTCGAGAGGATATCTTCGCCGCTTACGATGGCGACGAGTTAGTTGGGTTCATATTCCTTGCTTATGCAGGAGCTTATGCGAGCCTCGGACAGATAATCTCCAAGATCAAACATCGTGATAAGGCCCCTAATAATGCGCTCATCGCAAAGGCTGTCGAGATTTGTGAAGCAAAAGGCATTCGTTACCTCGTCTACGCAGAGTGGAGCGAGGGAACGTTGGGGGATTTCAAGAAACAGAACGGATTCGAACGTGTGGATCTCCCGCGCTATTACGTTCCCCTCACTCTGCGAGGGTCGCTTGGACTGAGATTCGGCCTGCATAAGGGGTTCGTCGGCGCGATGCCAGATGGACTGCGGCGATCCCTGCTCACGATCAGAAACAAGTGGTACGGAAAACCTAGCGTCGCGGCCGTGAGTAGTAGTACCGAGGATTAACTCAGGGGTTGATCGACCGACACCAGTCCGCAAGTCCGACCTGGATCCCCGATTGAGAGTTACCAGAATCAGGGTGATCCTGACCAGCCGATACTCTCGCCTCTCTACGCGCAGTCGCCGCTAACGGCGCCGGCGGTACGTCCTCCCAATCCCAGTCCTTCAAGGGCCCGGTCGGTGTGTTCGCGCGTGACCGAGGTCAGCGGAGTTCTGCGCCGGACTCAACGATCGAAATGGGACCCTTGGGTGGGGCCGCAGAGGCCCACTCGACGCACGAACGCTGGCTGCAAGTGAGTGCAGATTCAATAACTTCCCCGGTCGCCCAGCGACGCAGGCAATTCTCGAATCGATTGTGCAAATGGGCGGTGCTGTGAATGAATTTGGTACAATTCGCAGGCTTTCGGAGAGAGGCTCGGCGCCCGCTTACGACATCCTCTGGGTGATTTTCAGTTCCGTCGGCGTCCACACCGTTTTGGTGATCGAAGAAGCCGGCGAGCCACTGAAGGGGGCGGATATGGCCCAGAATCGAGATTATTGCCCCGGCGACAACGTCCACGGCCGGTACCCCTTGCTGCGCGCTTTCGGACATTTCCCGCTTTTCAACGCGAAAAAGAGTCGATTCTTGCGGCTGTGGTTCAGTTCTTGCTCACGCTGCCGACAGCGTTCGTTCGAGCGCACAACCATCTGAAGGCAGGAGTATCGTCGTGCTGAAATTAGTCTTCGAGTGCGGGTCGAGTGGTGCCAAGCGCGCCGCGTGGTGGCTGGTGCCTTCGTTGATCGGGGTTTGGGCGGTTGTCGCGCAGAGCGGTGCGCAAGCACAATCGTCGGCAGGAATCTTGGCCGCGTCTCGTTCGACGAGCTGGAGTTCGGCGGGCGTCCAAGGTGGTATTCCGAGCCGAACGACGCGTTGCGGATCGGTGATTGCGGCTTATTCGGGCGCGGCGACGACGATCAACAACGCCATTGCAGCCTGCGGCACGAATCAGTATGTCGAGCTGGGCGCAGGAACGTTCACACTATCGAGTGGCATCGTCTTCTCGAAAAGTAGCGTGACGCTCCGCGGCGCCGGTGCGAATCTTACGAAGCTGGTGATCAACGGCACGACAAGTGGGTGCGGCGTTTTCTACAACAGTGCTTTTCGGATGTGCGCCGGTTCGGGCAATATCGGCACTACCGCGCCTGATCACAGCACGACGTGGACCGCTGGTTACGCGCAGGGTACCTCAGTCATCACGCTTGGCAACACCACCGGCCTGACGCCCGGAAGCACGCTATATCTGGATCAGCTCAACGATTCGTCAGACGGGTGGCCGAGCGCCGGAGACATCTACCAGTGCGACGGCAGTGCACCCTGCAGCAACCAGGGTGGCAATAGCTTCGCCCGCCCTAATCGCACAACCTTGCAGTTGACTGGAGTAACCGCCGTCAATGGAAATCAGGTCACGATCTCGCCTCCGGTTTTCTTGCCTGATTTTCGAGCGTCGCAGAGTCCGGGTGCATGGTGGGGCAACTCCAGCAGTGTGCTGACCAGCTCCGGAGTCGAGGACCTGACGATCGATTTTTCAGGCAGCGGAGCGGTCGGTATCGAGATGGTCAATGCGACGAACTCGTGGGTGAGGGGCGTCCGGCTCATTTTCATTGGCGGTCCCGGAAGTTTCGTGTTCCACACCTTGATCATCAATGGATTCCACGACGAGGTGCGTGACAGCTACTTCTACGGTCCGACCACGCAGGGCAACACACAGTACGCGTACACCCCGCATGTGTCGGGTAGTTTGCTGCTCGAGAACAACATTTTCCACCACAACGTGTCTGCGATGATCCCGAACGACCCCGAGAGCGGGTCGGTGTATGCGTACAACTACGTGGATGACATCTACTACAGTGGAGCCATCCAGCTGCATAGCACCGGGTCGATCATGAACCTCTACGAAGGAAACAACATTCCTTCGTATCTTGGGGACATCCTGCACGGCACCCATTACTTCGAGACGCTGTTCCGCAACCACATCGACGGATATGCGCACAATCAGCCTCAGGTGAACGAGAACAGCGGGATTACTCTGCTCACGCACAACCGCTTCTTCAACTTGATTGGTAACGTGATTGGTCATAGCCACTTCACGACCTATCAGGCAAATGGAGTGCAGACGCCCGACGCGATTTATAGCTTTGGGGACCAGGGCACTGGTTCGGGCGGAGCCGTTGGTGACGACTCGAACGTCGCGCGCACGGTCATGCGCTGGGGCAATTGGGACTCGGTCACTTCCAGCAGCGATAGCAGCTCTAACGATCAGACCGGCACCCGGTTCGTGGCCAGCGAAGTGCCGTCAGGGATTCCAAATTTTGCGAATCCTGTGCCCTCATCACAGGCATTGCCCGCCTCGCTCTTCCGGAGCTCCAAGCCTTCTTATTTCGGCGCGGTGCCATGGCCCGCGATCGGCCCTGACGTCGCCGGCAGCGACATCACTACGGCGACTGGCGGTCACGCGAACAAGATCCCGGCTCGTCTCTGCTTCGAGAACACTGGCGTGGACAGCGCCTACGGTAGCCGCAACATCCGCGCGTTCAATGCCGGCACCTGCTACGGAGCACCGGTAAGCGGAGGCGGCGGAGTCCAGCCCGCCGCGCCAAGCAACCTGCGTATCATCTCGTCGTTCTAAAAGTTCTCTCGTCGCATCTCTTTAGTTAGCGTCGCGCGACCACTGAGCCAAGAATCCCAGTGGTCGCGCGGACAAAATGCCGCCACCCGGGCGCCTTTTCTCAGGTGCCCTCTGACTGGTTAGCAATTCGCGATGTCAAGTTGTGGCACTGATTGTGCTCCTTCTGATCGCGAGTGCTGGCCCTCCGCGCTATCCACGCCATCCCCCCCTTTGTCGCCCATCTGCAAGCTGGTGTCGACACGGCAGAAGAGGCGCCATGCTGGCACTCGTTTAAGAGAAGTCGCGGTTTTCGACACTGAGGGAGCTCTCGGTTATCGGACGCGGCACTGTCGATCTTCTGAAGACGCGGGAAGCGGCGTCGCCGAAGATCGGCCAGGCACGGAGATCCTTTTCGGAGGTGTAATGTGAGACTCACGCTGATGGCCGCAATCGCGTTCCTCGTGCCAGCTGCGGCGCAGGCGAATCTGATTTATACCTACACCGGTAGTACCGCGATCTTCACGCAAGGCGTCTATCAGGCGGGCGTCGATCGGATCACCGGCAGCTTCATCCTTTCTGATGATTTCATCTTGGGGCTGGATCCTGATCGAGGCGTTGGACCGTCCGATGTCACGTCGGGTGTCGTGAGCTACAGCTTCACCGATGGCCATCAAACGCTGACCAGCACGAACTCCACCGCATCCTTCATGGTCGGCTTCCTGGCGGACGGCACAGCCGTGACGCCTGGCGAGCAAGGCAGTCTGCCGTACTGGTGGTCGTTCTCGATTGCCACTCCCACGACGCAGATGAGCGCGAACTTCATCAATCGCGAATGGTCGATGAGTGCGTCGCTCGATCCCAATCAGGAGATTCAGATCTGTCCGGACGGCCGGCTCTGCTTCAGCGATCCGACGCACTCCGGCATGTTGATCAACAGCAATTTCCGCGCAGACGAAATCGGAGGCACCGCCGGTACGTGGACCGTCCAGCGTGTGCCCGAACCCGCCACGCTCATCCTGTCAGCGCTCGGAATCGGGATCGTGATGCGCCGACGTCGCCGTATCAAATAGAAGTTGATTGACCCGTTCCGTACAGAGCCCTCCTGTGGGGTCCGGTTGCGGCTTGCTCACACGATCACGCGCGCAAGCTGAGCCTGCACTCGTTGTTCGACCATGTCGACCGAGATGAGGTCCATGCAGTTGGGCACGAAGTCGCACGCCGTCTTGTAGCAGCTCAAGCAACTCATCTGCGGGAAGACCTTTTCGCCTAGCCCATACGTGTCGATCTCCGGAGCGCTGGTCGGCCCAAAGAGGATCACGGTTCTCCGGCCCAGGGCCAGGGACAGATGCATGGCTAGCGTATCGCCCGTGACGACGACCGCGCAGTGCTTCAAGAGGGCGGCGAAGTGGCGAACGGGATTGTCACAGCCGGGATCGTACAGGCGTACCCCGGAAGCCGTCTTGAGCCGCTCATTCCTCTCGACTTCACCCGGCCCACCAAGGAGCGCGAACTGGAGTTCCGGCTGCTGGATCGCCAGACGCTGAACCAGTTCTACGTACCCTTCCTCCCGCCACTGCTTCAGCGGCCAACGCCCGCCGGCGCCGGTGTTGAGTCCCACGATCGGACGACTCAAATCCACTCCGAGAGACGACCAGTGGCGTCGCGCGTCTTCAACCTCACTTCGATCGAGCTCGAAGACGTAGCGATGCGGTCTCCCTTCGAGACCGAGTATGCGCGCCATTCGATCTTGATAGGTTGTCGTGCCGCTTCGCTTGATGTCGTCGAAGACCCCGGCCTCGAGCCAACCCATCGCAGCCTCGTTGGTAGGCCTCACGAATCCGCGGGGATCCAGCACGAATCCGTCCTTGCGATCTGATCGGGCCGATGCGGCCAGCGCCGCACTGGCTTTCGAGGCATCCAGATTGATCACACGATCGAACGTACGCGCGTGTAGCTGTGCCACTGCTTCGGCGCCGAGCTCGAGGACCTCGCTGACGTACGGGTTGCCCTTGAGCAGGGGCACAGACTCCTTGCGTGTGATCCAGGTGATTGCGGCATGAGGGTGTGCCTCGGCGAGGGGAGGCAGCAGAGCGGTGGAGCGCAGCACGTCTCCCATCGCATCCAGCTTGACGATCAGGATGCGCTCTTCGACCCTCTTGTAGTGCTCGCAGGTGCAGAGCACGCCCGACTGCTTATGAAAGACGCACGGACGATCGCCCAGAAAGAACCGGCAGTCCCAGGCGATTTCCCGTGAGCCCCAGGCGTCAATCGCGTCGTTTCGTGACTTGAACAAGTCGACAGACATCTATCGAGCGACCCCGGCTTTCGGTTGGAGGCTGTCAACGATTCCCGACGTCGACAGGCCTGGAATACGCTGCACGATATGCAGTGTGCCGCCTCCCAACCGGACCGTCTCGCTCTCGATACAGTTCTCACCGTACTCCGACCCATTGACATGGACGTCGGGCCTGACCTCCTTGAGAAACGCGATCGGATCGGCCTCGTCGAAGATGTGCACGTAGTCCACCATTCGTAGAGCCAGAAGCATCTCGGCTCTGCGCCGCTCTGGAACGATCGGGCGAGTCGGCCCTTTGTACGATCGCACCGACGCATCGCTGTTGAGCGCCACGATCAGCACGTCTCCCAGCTGGCGCGCTTCATTGAGGATGTGCAGATGCCCCCCGTGAAGGATATCGAAACTGCCGTTGGTCGTGACGATCCTCTTGCCCTTTGCCCGCAGAGTCGCCGCCAGCTGGGCCAGGCCCGCTCGAGACACCAGTCGGAGCGCATCGGTGTCTCCAAGGATCTCTTCGGGCGTGACGGTTGCGGTTCCGAATTTTCCGACCACGACACTCGCCGCTCTGTTCGCGACGGCGATTGCGGTGTCGTGATTGGCGCCTGAAGCCCGGGCGAGCGCGAACGCAGCGACAACCGTGTCGCCCGCACCGCTCACATCGAAGACCTCTTTCGCGAGCGTCGGCATGGCGAACTCTTCGGAGGCCGTCCGGTTGCAGAATCTGATCCCGTGAGGGCCAAGCGTCAACACGACGTTCGTGTTCAGATCCGAGGCGAGTGCTCTGGCCACTGACACCACGGCGTCGGGCGTGGGTTCAGCGTCCGACCAGCGCAACAGAGCCCGCGACTCGCGCCAGTTGGGCGTGAGGTAGTCACAGCCGTGATAGTAGTCTCGATGCTGGGGGCGCGGATCGACGACGACTTCACGCCCGGCAGCGTGAGCCCGGCGGATGATCGTCTGCGCGAGAGACTGAGACAAGAACCCCTTGGCGTAGTCCGAAATCACGACGATGTCGCACGAGCGGAGATTCAAGTCGAACAGACTCAGGATCGCAGTCTCGGTGGCAGATGTGAGAGGTTGGATGTCCTCGTAGTCGAGCCGAACGATCTGCTGCTGTTGGCCGACCACCCTGGTCTTCCGAAGCGTTGTGAGTCCATGATCGACAGGCTGCAGGTCGACTCCTGCAGCCTTCGCGCACTGGCTCATGGTCCTGCCGCCCTCGTCTGACCCGACGAGCGCAACCAATGTCGCCTGTCCGCCGAGAGAGACGATATTGGCTGCGGTATTGGCCGCTCCCCCCAGAACACGGCGAGATCGCGTGACCCGTAGCACGGGTACCGGCGCCTCAGGTGAGATGCGTCCGCAGTCTCCGTGCAGGTATTCGTCCAGAATCGCGTCCCCTAGAACAAGGACACGGCGTGAGGTGAAATCGGCGACGTAGCGTGCAAACGGGTCGTTGGGCTCGTTGAGCGTCATGAGTCTCGCTCGTTTGTTGTGGCAAAGCTCACTCCTGACGCCCGGGAAACCTTCGGTTCAGTTGTGTCGGCTCAATGCCTTCGTAGTCAGTGATTTAGCGAAGTACGCCGCCCATCGTCCATCGGGCCCTGGTCGGCTAGTCCTTTCAAGGGAAGACTTTCGTCCGGATTACGGTGACGGACGGGTCTTCGACCAGGACCGTTGACCAGGTGCTGTATAGGGCAACTCCTTAGAATTTCGTCAACGAGGCCAGAGATGGCACCCCCAGTGTGTCGATGATGAAGATCATGTAGATTCCGGGTGGTGCGATGTTCGCGTTCAGAGGCGCCGTGACGGTAAGACCGCCGGCGTTGGTCGAGAACGACAGCGGCAGATAGCGCTGGCTCATGTTCAGCCCGTGCGTCATGTTGCCGATTGGTATGAGTGCGACTTTGGCGATTCGCGACGCGTCGGGCGTTCCAATCGTGAACGCTCCGTTGTAAACCAACTGGCTCGGCGCTGAGGCGATCGACGGCCGCGGTCCCTTGAACAAGTAGGGGGGCGCAAAGATCTCGTAGTTCTCTTGATCGCGCACATCCGGCCCAGGGCTTCGGCCGCCGCCCGTAACCAGCACACGCCCGTCCGGCAACAAGAGCGCCGAACCGTGGTAGAGACGCGGTTTCTGCGCAGAGCTCAGAGTCGTCCACGTTTCAGTCGTTGGCGACCAGAGTTCTGCCGCAAAGACCGCATTTGCCGTGTCATAGGGTCCCACGGTCTTCCCTCCGCCTGTCACGAGAACCGATCCGTCCGGTAGCAGTGTCTCGACGTGATAGGCGCGCGGAAACGCCATCGAAGCCACCTGACGCCACTGCGGTGTCGCGACCGTCATGTCAATCACATACGCAGTCGCCAATGAGGCTCCCGTCGTCGACAGCGAATCAGTCGACTTTCCCGTTTTCAGGATCTTCCCCGGAAGATACATCGCTGACGAGTACGCATCGAAGAGCCTGGCATCACTCGTTGTCCATGTTTGTGATGCAACGTCCAGCTGCCTGGCGGGCACAGGTTGTTCGGCCGTGCCCGTAACGACTACGCTGCCGTTGGGAAGAACGAACGTATGCGGATAGTAGGGAATTGACAGAGAAGCCAGAGGGAGAGAGGTCCAGGTATTGGACGCTGGATTGTAAACTTCTGGCACGCGCGCATAGTCTGTCCGACCTGCTACCTCACCGGAGAGCACGAGTACTCGTCCATCCGGAAGCACGGTGAGCGTGGGATACCATCGGCCCACCGCCATGTCCGGCGTCGAACTCCATAGATTCGTGACCGGATCGAATATCCGTCCCGTTGGCAGCCCGACGTCGTCGGCCGCGTGCCCGCCGGCTACGAAAACGCGACCGTCCGGCAGTACTATCTGCCCTGAACAAAAGAGGTTTGTCCCGTCGTTCGTAGGTACTACCAAGAATGAGCTCGTGAGCGGATCCCACACGTAGGGATTCGGGTTACCACTGCTCATGCGGTCGTACATCAGCACGCGGCCGTTGCCCATCAGAGAAACATTGATGGAGACCATCGGCGACGTGAACACCTCCGACCAGAGACCAGACAGCGCAGGGTTACCGGGAGCGGCGTTCGAGAACGTCACCGAGATCGGCGTCGCTTGCACGAAGTTCTGCTGGCCATCCCACGCATACGCTCTGATCACGTGCTGGCCGTTCGCGAATTGAGCGGTGTTCACCGAGATCGTGCTCGACGGAGCCGCCGGCCCTCCCACGTTGACGTTGTCCACCTGGAACTGAACGCCGACGACGGGACCTGTCACGCTCGCACCAAAGGTCGCGTTTCCCGAGACGGTCGAACCGTCAGCAGGCAGGAATATCTGAATCGAGGAGGGCTCAGGCGCTGGAGTCGTTGCGCTGACGGGTGTCGTGTACGCGCTGAGGTTTCCGGCGCCGTCCGTCGCGCGTAGCCGGTACGAGTAGGATGTCGATGCCGCCAGCGACGTGTCTGAATACGTAAGGCCGTTCGCCGTCGCGGTCTGCGCGAAGTTGCTGCAACCCGAACCTTGACAGCGTTCCACCCGGTAGCCGGTCACGCCGACGTTGTCGGTTGCCGCCGACCAGCTCAGATCGATGCGGCTGCTCGAGACAGCTGTCGCGGACACACCTGATGGTGCCGTCGGCGGTTGTGAGTCGGAGACGCCGCCCGACAGCCCTCGAAATGCGACGAGCTGCATCACCCAACCCAATCCTGTCGTCTGAGCAGTCGCCGCGTAGCTTCCAGCAGCCGACACGATGCGATCTTCGAGGATGCTGCCGTTGGGCGCGGTGATCATTCGTGACGTGAATCCGCTTCCCGGCGCCGTCGTCAGCGACTGCACGTAATTTGCGCCAAGAAGCAACACGTTCGACGAGGTCGTGGTCAGCGTTCCGCTGTTGCTCGATGTTCCCGTCCCGCTCGCGCCGATGGCGCTATCGATTGGGACCGTGAGGTCGATTCCTCGGTATTCCGCAATCCTGACGTCCGGGAAGCTGACTGAACCGGAGAAGGTGACAGTTACACTGTTGGCGCCCGCTGCCACGTTGGTCGAGTAGTAGATGACGTGCGACTGGATCCCGGTCAGAACCGTCGTGGCCAATGCCGGCGCATAGACGTTGCCCCGAGTATCCGTCACGCCAACCACCTGCGCGCTCGGCGTGCTCCATCCGATGGCGACGACGTTCACGCTGCCGTAGGTCTGTGCGCCGGTATACGCCACGCTCACTGAGGACTGAGCCGCTTGAGGCACGGCGTAGTTTCCTTGGACGTACGAGATCGGTACGGGCGGCGCTCCAGATTGCGTAGTCGCAGTCGCTACCGGCGAGTACTGTCCAAGATTCCCCGCTGCATCCTGGGCGCGCACCCGGTAGCTGTAACTCGTTGACGCCGTCAAGCCGGTGTCGCCGAAGCTTGGGCTCGACACGACCGAGACTTCCGCAAACGACACACAGCCAGTACCCTGGCAGCGCTCGACGCGGTACCCGACGACTGCCGCATCATCGGTCGCTGGACTCCAGCTGACGTTGATCTGGCTGCTGCTCGCAGCACTGGCGCTCACGCTTGCAGGGGCAGTTGGCGCCTGCGTGTCTGCGGTTGTGCTGAAATTGACCGGCGTGGCGTCGCTGCCGGCAATCGGGGAGTGGTCGACGCGGACCAGCACGCCCGTGAGGACGTGTGCGCCGGGCGCCACATTCGTGAGCTGGTAGCTGCCGTCGAGAGTCAGGTCCATCAACACCGGCCCGCCATCGAGCTGGAAGTGGACGTGATTGACTTCCGTCTGATCTCCCGATGACACGTAACTGATCGCGACGTTGCTGCCGACGATCGACGCGCCTTGTGACGGCTGAGTGATGCTCAGATGGGGCGGAGACATCGTCGTCGCCGTAGCGATCGGCGAATACGATCCCAGGTTGCCCGCGGCATCGGCTGCTCGGACGCGATATCGATACGTCGTTGAAACGGTCAACCCCGGGTTGTCGAAGGACAGCGTCGATGAAAGCCCGATTTCCGCGAAGCTCGTGCAGCCCGCGCCCTGGCAGCCTTCGACGTGGTAGCTCGTGACGCCCACGTTGTCGGTCGACGCCGTCCACGAGAGAGTGATCCGTGTGCTCGATTGAGGAGTGGCGGAAAGGCTTGACGGCGCTGTTGGGGCCTGCGTGTCCGGGCCAGCCAATGTCGATGCTGTGACGATCGACGAGTATGGTCCGAGATTGCCGGCGGCGTCCGTGGCGCGCACGCGATACCGATACGTTGTGGAAGGCGCCAGACCGTTGTCGTCGTACGTTGTCGACGTTGCCGTGCCGATTTCAGCAAAGTTGGTGCATCCACTACTTGGACAGCGCTCGATGCGGTATCCGGTCACCGCAACGTTGTCTGTAGACGCGGTCCAGGTCACGCGGATTGAGCTGCTCGACAACACGTTTGCAGACGGTGTGGATGGCGCTGAAGGCGCCTGAGTGTCGGGCGTCGTGGCCGTGGCGATCGCGGAATAGGGACCGAGGTTCCCTGCAGCGTCCGTCGCCCTCACGCGATAGCTGTAGGTGGATCCGGTTGTGAGACCTGTGTTGCTGTACGTGACTGCGGTGGTCGTTGTCGCTATTTGCGCGAAGTTGGAGCAGCCGGCACCTTGACAGCGTTCTATCCGGTACCCGGTCACAGCCACGTCGTCGCTTGACGCTGACCATGCGAGATTGATTTGAGTGGCAGAGGCTGGCGTTGCAGACAAGCCCGAGGGGGCGGTTGGCGCCTGTGTGTCCGGCGTTGTCGCAGCGGCGATGGTGGAATACGTGCTGAGATTGCCGGCGCCATCGTTGGCGCGTACTCGATACCGGTATGTTTTGGCGGGTGCCAGAGCGGAGTCGCTGTAGCTGGTCGTGCTGGACGTGCCGACTTCGACGAAATTCGTGCAACTGCTCCCTTGACAGCGCTCGATGTGGTATCCCGTCACACCGACGTTGTCCGTCGACGCTGTCCAGGTCAGATTGATTTGACTGGACGAGATTGCGCTCGCTGAAGGGGCTCCGGGCGCTGTCGGTGCCTGCGTGTCTGCACCGGCGTTTGTCGTGGCGCCGACCGTAGCGGAGTACGGGCCGAGATTTCCGGCAGCGTCAGATGCTTGGATGCGATAGCTGTAGCTCGTTGACGCGAGCAGTCCGGTATTGCTGTACGTCGTTGTCGTGACTGTCGTTACTAGAGCGAAGTTGCTGCACCCCGCGCCTTGACATCGTTCGATACGGTATCCGGTCACTGCGACGTTGTCGGTGGCCGCAGTCCATGACAGGTTTATCTGGCTGCTCGAAACCGCGGCCGCAGAGAGGTTGCTCGGGGCGCTCGGCGGCTGCGTGTCTCCAGAACCGGAAGACGCTCCGCGGAACGCCACCAGCTGCATGACCCAGCCCATGCCGGAGGTCGTGGCCGTGGCCGAATACGTGCCGACCGCGGACACGATTCGATCTTCGAGGATGCTGCCGTTGGGCGTCGTGATCATCCGTGCCGTATAACCACTTCCTGCAGCTGTGGTCATCGACTGAACGTAGTTCGCCCCGAGAAGCAGCGCGTTGGCTGACGTTGTGGTCGCTGAGCCGCTGTTGCTGCTCGTTCCAGTTCCACTCGCCCCCACACCGACATCGACCGGTGTGGCTGAATCGATGCCCCGGTACTCGGCGATGCGCACGTCGGGGTAACTCGCCGCCGCACTGAAAGTCACGGTGACGGAGTTCGACGATGCCGCTCCGATATTGGCGGCGTAATAGATCACTTGTGACTGAATTCCGGCCTGCACGATGGGGGGCAACGCCGGCGCGTAAACGTTGCCGCGAGCATCGGACACGCTGATCACTTGCGACGTCGCATCGTTCCAACCGATCGCGACGACGTTCAGGCTTCCGGCCGTTTGTGCGCTCGGAAAGGCGACCGTGACCGATGATTGCGGTGTTTGTGGAACGGCGAAGCTCCCCTGGACATATGAAATGGTCTGGCCGGCCGCGGGCACGATCGAGAAACCCAGAATCGTCGTGATCGCGATTGCTTGCGCCACTATGCCGAGGGGATGGTCTGGCTGGAGGAAGAGGAAAGTGAATCGTCTCCGTCCGCGCCGCCTGAACTCGCTCGATACCTGATGAGAAGTCAACGTAGCCCGACCCTTTCTTCCAAAGAACGAGCGAACTTTCAACGTTCAGGGTGTGTGGCGCTGGCCCTCCCTTCCCGCAGCCACACGACTTGCCTGTGACGATGGGCAAGAGAGATGCCGCACTTGGTCATCAGATATGGATTTGAATAGGCCTGGAATCGAGACTGGGAAAAAATCTGTGCAACTATTCATACTCTAGCTGATCAATAGACGTCGTGTTTGAGACTTTTTTTCTGAAAGTACAAACGTGGCACGACGTTCGCCTCGAACAGATGAACGTGCTGTGACCCTGCCGATGCGACCCCTTCACGTCGTGACCGCTGCCCTTGTCGCCGCCGGAGTGATAGCGATCGTTGTCGCTCGCGATCGAGCGGGTGACTCCCACGTGGCGACGAGCCCTGCCCCGCCC
Organism: Vicinamibacterales bacterium; assembly: GCA_036407095.1. Taxonomy (GTDB): domain Bacteria; phylum Acidobacteriota; class Vicinamibacteria; order Vicinamibacterales; family UBA2999; genus Gp6-AA40. The sequence goes on from DASWZV010000174.1 coordinate 65,418, forward strand.
GATTCGGGACCTCACCGGCAGGCGGTCACGCTCGATGGCCGTCGTCAGCAACTCGCCGGCGTTCGGGCGGAACCGGTAACACGAGGCACGATCGCTCGGGTGATCCATGGGGTTGGCCCCCTCATCCTCGATGAGACCCGCCTCACGGATATCAACGTGAAACTGGATGGTTGGATTCGGGAGCTGTACGTCAACTACACAGGCCAGGAGGTTCGGCGGGGAAACGCGTTGTTCGCTCTCTACAGCCAGGAGCTCGTTGGTGCCCAACTTCAGTATTTGGCGGCACTTCGCGCCCGTGAGCAGTTGACCCCTGCCCAGGCGGCCGATCGCGACTACCAGGAACGGCTCATTGAAACGCCGAGAAAGCGCCTCCAGTATTGGGACTTTCCTGAGGATCAGCTCCGTGCCCTGGAGAAAGGCGGCCAGGCACTCGACGCCGTGATCTTCCGGTCACCTGCCGATGGCATGGTGATCGAAAAAATGGCCACCAAAGGAATGCACGTCCAGGCGGGGCAGACGCTGTATCGGCTGGCAGATATGTCCTTTGTCTGGATTGACGCCAACGTGAATCCAGCGGACCTGTTGCACGTCCGAGCCGGGCAGAAGGCCGCAGTCACGATCGCGATTCAGCCGGAGGAGAGGATTTCCGGGAGGGTCCTCCACGTCTTCCCGGCGGTGTCGGAGTCGTCGAAGTCGGCCAGGCTGCGTATCGAAGTACCCAACAAGTCCGGGCAGTTGAGGCCCGGCATGTTCGCGAGCGTCGATATCGAGGTCGATCCCGAGCAGGGTCTCGTCGTGCCCGAGGACGCGGTGATTGATTCGGGTCGGCGTCACACGGTGTTTGTTGCCACCGGAAATGGTCGATTCGAACCACGTGACGTCGACGTTGGACTACACGCCGATAATCGTTATCTCGTGCGCTCGGGACTCACGGAAGGCGAGGAGGTCGTGACGCGCTCGACCTTCATGCTCGACTCTGAAAGCCAACTGAGCGCCGCTCTCCACGACTACAGCTCCACGTCCGGGCCCAAAGTCGTGTCATCCAACGAGCCACAAGCGGCGCTGTCGTTTCTCACCGATCCCAGTGCGGCGCGCATTGGAAAGAATCAACTGGAAGTGCAGCTGCTTGGAGCCGATCGCGCACCGCTGACGGATGCCGTGATCACAGTCCAGTTCTACATGGCACCCATGCCCTCGATGAACATGCCCGCGATGAGAGCAGACAGCCGGCTCGAGCACGTGGGCGCCGGCGTCTATCGTGGAACGGGGACTTTTTCCATGGCTGGCCCGTGGGACGTTACCGTGGTCGCCTCGCGCAACGGCACACAGATCGCTGAAAAACGCCTCTCCGTCGTGGTCGCGCGCTGAGCCTCGGCGGCTCGTCATGATCGACCGCATCATCCGCACCTGCGCCGAGCACCGATTCCTGGTCATCGTCTTCGCGGCGGTCGTCGGCGCGTGTGGTGCAGGGGCCATGTGGCGCCTTCCCATCGACGCAGTTCCCGATCTCTCGGACGTTCAAGTCGTCGTCGCAACCGAATGGTCGGGTCGCAGCCCGGATCTCGTCGAAGACCAGATCACCTACCCGATCGTGTCGGCCCTTGTGTCGACGCCGCGAGTAAAGGTCGTTCGAGGATTCACCGAGTTCGGGCTGTCCTATGTTTACGTCGTTTTCGATGAAGGGACCGATCTCTACTGGGCCCGCTCCCGTGTCCTCGAGTATCTGCAGAGCATCCGCGCCAAGCTGCCTGAGGGCGTGACGCCATCCATGGGCCCCGACGCCACGGGCGTGGGCTGGGTATTTCAATATGCGCTCGTCGACGAGACCGGTCGCGTGAGCCTCGATGAGTTGCGAAGTCTGCAGGATTGGAACATCCGTTACGCGTTGGCGAGCGTTCCCGGGGTCGCAGACGTCGCGAGCATCGGAGGGTTCGTTCGACAGTATCAGGTCACGCTCGACCCGGCGCGGTTGAACGCGTACAACCTCTCGCCCAAGCAAGTCATCGACGCAATCCGTGCGAGCAACAGTGATGCGGAAGGGCGTGTGATCGAACGGGCGGGTCGTGAGTACACGGTTCGCTCGCGGGGCGCTCTGACATCAATCGGCGATATCGAGCAGGTCGCGCTTCTGACAGATGCGAGCGGAACGGCCGTTCGAATTGGCGACGTCGCTCAGATTCGACTGGGCCCCGATCTTCGACGCGGAGCGGCGGAGCTCGACGGTCGGGGAGAGGCGGTCGGCGGCATCGTTGTCATGCGAGCGGGCGAGAACGCCCTTGACGTGCTCGATCGGGTGAAAGCGAGGCTGGCTGAGACTCGACGAACGCTTCCACCTGGCGTCGATCTCGTGACGACCTACGACCGCTCAGGCCTGATTCGCAGCGCGCTTGCCACACTGCGCTCCTCGTTGATCGAGGAACTGATCGTCGTATCGCTGGTCATCGTTGCGTTTCTGTCGCATTGGCGATCGGCCGCCATTCCTCTGATCACCCTTCCGCTCTCTGTCGCTGCTGCGTTCATTCCGTTGTGGTACTTCCAGGTGACCGCCAATATCATGTCGCTGGGAGGCATCGCCCTCGCGATCGGCGTGCTCGTCGATGCGTCGATCGTGATGGTGGAGAACGGGTACAGGCGAGTCGTAGAGGACCCTGCCCAAGAGGGAGTCAGCGAAGAGCAGACGGTTCTGGACGCGGCGCGTCAGATAGGTCGGCCCGTGTTCCTCTCGTTGGCTCTCATCATCGTATCGTTCCTTCCGGTTTTTCTGCTCGAGGCTGAGGAGGGTCGTCTCTTCAGGCCGCTCGCGCTGACAAAGAGCCTGACGATGACTGCTGCATCGTTGCTGGCAGTCACGCTCGTTCCGGTGCTGATGGTGCTGATCACTCGGCGTGGCTCGCCTGACGGCAGGCGGCCGAACGCATTGACCAGGCTCTGCACCAGCATCTATGAGCCAGTGCTGCGTCTGGCGCTCACGAAGAGAGCAGCTGCTCTCCTCTTGAATGCCGCGCTGATTCCCCTTGCGGTGCCTCTGATGTTCACCTTCGGTCATCAGTTCATGCCGCCGCTGTACGAGGGCGCGCTGCTCTACATGCCGACGGCGCCGCCCGGCCTCTCGATGACGGAGTCGACGCGACTGCTCCAGGTTCAGGACCGCCTGTTGAAGCAATTCCCTGAAATCGACCACGTGTTTGGCAGCGTCGGTCGCTCGACCACGGTGACGGACAACTCGACCTCCGGCATGTTCAACACGACGCTCACGCTCAAGCCGCAGGACCAGTGGCGTCCGGGGATGACGTTCGAGCGGCTTCAGGCCGAGATGAATGACGCGCTTCAGTTCCCGGGGCTTCGGAACGTCTGGACGCAACCGATTCGAAGCCGTCTCGACATGCTATCGACGGGGATGAAGACCTCGGTGGGCGTGAAAGTTCTCGGAAGCGACCTTGCCGTCCTCGAGGACTTGAGTCAAAGGATCGCCGCTGTTCTTGCCGGTCTTCCAGGGACCCGGAACGTGTACGCCGAGCGTCTGTCGGAGGGTTACTACACCGACATTCGACCCAATCGCGAGGCGATCGGTCGTTACGGTCTCTCTGTGGAGGAGGTCGAAGACGTCGTCCGCACCGCGATCGGGGGACGGAACATCGGTGAGGTCGTCGAGGGTCGCGAGCGCTATCCGATCAACGTTCGATATCAGCGCGATTTCCGCGACGACGTGCCGGCCCTCGAGCGTGTGCTGGTGAGAGCGGCATCCGGGGCACAGATCCCGCTCGGTCAGCTTGCCTCCATAACCGTCTCGACCGGTCCGGCGATGATCCGTGACGAGAACGGACGGTTGGCCACCTATGTGTACGTCGACACGGACGAAGCGGACATTGGTGGTTACGTCGAACGAGCGAGGAAAGCGGTTGAGTCTGCGGTTCCCTTGTCCGTTGGTTACGGACTGGAATGGGCAGGTCAGTACGAGAATCAGCTGCGAGCGGCCGCCCGCCTGCGCCTCGTTGTTCCGCTCGTGGTGTTCAGCGTCTTCGTCATTCTCTACGTCATCTTCAAGTCTGCGCTCGAGGCCCTGGTCGTGATGCTGTCGGTCCTGTACGCGATGACTGGCGGGATCATCGCGCAATGGTTGTTGGGGTATCCGTTCTCCGTGGCGGTCTGGGTGGGGTACATCGCGCTCTTTGGGGTCGCGGTGCAGACCGGCGTGGTGATGGTCGTGTACCTGCAGGAAGCGCTCAGCGCACGCGTGCGGCCCGATGGGAACCTCAGCGAGTCGGCCCTCTTTGAGGCAGTCATGACCGGAGCCGTGTTACGGCTTCGGCCGAAGCTCATGACGGTGCTGACGACGCTCTGCGGTCTGCTGCCCATCCTCTGGAGCACCGGCGTCGGCACCGACGTGCTCAAACCGATCGCCGCACCCATCGTTGGTGGAATGCTCACATCCGCAGTGCACGTCCTGGTGATCACGCCCGTGATCTTCTTCGTGTTGAAGAAGCGGGCGCTGGTCGCGGTCTCCTAGTGGACCGTATGAACTGGAAGAGTACCGCCGACAACCAGCCGCGACAGCGATCTGCCGGCCGCGACAACGGAGCGGCCGGTCCCGATTCGCGATGTACGCACCACTAGACGATCGTCACATCCGGAATCGGGACGACGAACTTCCCCCCCCAGCTGCGGATGTGCGCCATCTGCGCGATGATCTCGTCCTTGAAGTTCCACGGCAGAATCAGCACGTAATCCGGCCGCGTCTCGTCGATCTTGTCCGGCGGGAAGATCGGAATGTGCGTCCCCGGCGTGAACCGGCCGTGTTTGTACGGGTTCCGGTCGACGGTGTAGTCGAGGAAGTCCGTGCGGATGCCACAGTAGTTGAGCAGCGTGTTGCCCTTCCCGGGCGCCCCGTAACCGACAACCGTCCGTCCTGCGTTCCGCGCATCGATCAAGAAAGCGAGAAGCCGTCGCTTCGTCGCCTTTACCTTCTCCCCGAAGTTCGCGTACGTCTCCATCCGGTCGAAGCCAAGTTCCAGCTCCCGGCGAAGCAGCGCCGTTGCTCTGGCCTCGATGGGCTTGCTGCCGTCCTCTTTGTGACGGGCGTAGATGCGCAGCGAACCACCGTGCGTCGGGAGTTCCTCGACGTCGAAGAGGACCATGCCGTGCGTCTCGAAGATCTTGCTGGCGGTCAGGAACGAGAAGTACGAGAAGTGCTCGTGATAAATCGTGTCGTACTGGTTGTTGTCGATCAGCTGCTGAAGATGGGGGAACTCCATTGTCACGACGCCGCGCTCGTGCAGGAGGATCTTGATGCCCGCGACGAAATCATTGATGTCGGGGACCTGCGCGAGGACATTGTTGCCGATGATGAGATCGGCCTTCTGACCGCTTGCGACGAGCTCGCGAGCGGTATCCCGTCCGAAGAACTTGACCAGCGTCGGAACGCCTTTGGCCTCGGCGGCTTTCGCCACGTTTGCCGCGGGCTCGATCCCGAGGACCGGCACGTTCCGTGCGACGAAATACTGCAGAAGGTATCCGTCATTGCTCGCGAGTTCGACGACGTGGCTGGTGGCACCGAGTCCCCATCGCGCGATCATCTGATCGGTGTAGCGTTCGACGTGCTTCAGCCAGCTGTCTGCGTACGACGAGAAGTATGCGTACTCGGTGAAGATCTCGGCGGGGCTGACGTATTCTTCGAGCTGAACGAGGTAGCACTGCTCGCAGACGAACACGTGAAGCGGATAGAACGGCTCCATGCTGTTCAGTTGATCGGCGCGGAGATAGCTCTCGCAGAGCGGTGACATTCCCAAATCGACGAAGGTGTGATGAAGCGGCGCGGCGCAATGCCGACACTTCGGCGTCGCAATCCCTGACGCTGAATTCACGGCTGCATTCGTCTCGAGCACTGTTCGTTCGCTCACGCAACAACCCTCTCTCTCAGACCGGATTGAAATCCGGAAGTTCTTGATCTCGTTTCGAGATCACAGTGACCGGCAGCGGCCATGTGATGGCAAAGGCCGGATCGTTCCAGCGCACGCCCCGCGCCGCGCCCGGTTCGTAGAACGCCGACATCTGGTAGAACACCTCTGAATCGTCCTGCAGCGTCATGAATCCGTGCGCGAAGCCTTCCGGAATGTAGAGCGCCCGATGATTCTCCGCCGTGAGCTCCACGCCGACATGACGGAGAAACGTCGGCGAGCTCTCACGCAGATCGACGATCACGTCGTAGATGGCCCCCTTGGTGCAGCGAACCAACTTGACCTCGGCGTGTGGCGCCACCTGATAGTGCATGCCCCGCAGCGTGCCTTTCACGGCGTTTCCGGACACATTGCACTGGACGACCAGCGGGCTGAGTCCGCGCTCCTGAAATTCCCGCGTGCACCACGAGCGGGCGAAAAACCCACGCTCGTCCGTGTGCCGCTCGACGTCGACGATCACGGCGCCTGACAGGCCGGTCTCGGTGAAGACCATTAACGGCTCACCGCGCCGCTCACGAGCTGATCGCGATACCAGCCAATGGCGTGGCGCAGGCCATCGTCGAGCGAGGTCGACGCCCGCCACCCGATCAACTGCTTCGTCTCGTCGACGCGTGCCGCATGCGGACGCTCGAACGGCCGGTCCGGAACGGCACCGAACGTGGCCTCGACGGACGTTCCGAGCAGCCGGCGCACACGGTCGACGATCTCGCGAATGCTCACGAGGTCCCCAGTTCCCAGATCGATCGTCCGCCCATCCATATACTCGGACGATGCGACGCGCCGAAATCCGTCAACGACATCGTCGACGTACACCCAGTCCATGACGCGATCGCCGCTGCTCACGCGCGGCGATTCGCCATTGAGGAACGACGTGATCACGTAGGGCAGCAGCTTGACCGTGTCCCACTGTCCCGGCCCGTACACCATGAATGGGCGCGCGATGCTGACGGGCTGCTGATACAGACCATGGAACATCCGCGCGTAGGCGTTGCACGCCCATTTGCTTGCCGCGTACGGCGAGGGGAGGACACCGGCAGGATCCTTGGGATCTGGCTCCTGCATTGAACCGGCGAGCAGGACACGCGACCTGACGGTTTCAACCGACGCCGTGAGGATGTTGATCGTGCTGATCAAATTCTGATCGAGCGTCGGGGCGACCTGCTCGACGCTCTGAGATCCGGTCACATGGCCGGCAAGATGGAAGATGACCTCAGGTTCAATTTCTGCGATCAGCTGGCGTACCGCGACTCGGTCTGTGAGATCGATCTGCCGCCAGGTCATGCCCTCCCGACCTTTGATCGCCTTGGTCGAGATGCCGCACACGACTGCCTCGTCGTCGATCAAGCGTCGACACAGGTGTGATGCGATGAAGCCGCGCGCTCCAGTGACGAGAACGCGTCGTCCCGCCCAGTACGTCACGCCTGGCCTCCAGGAGTTGACACCTCCTCGAGAAGTCCGTGGCTCGCGAGTTCGGCTGCGCAGTCTGCGATCAGTCGAAACGGCATCCCTGAACGCTCTGATACATCCAGCAGAGAATGGGTGCCGTCGGCGAGGTTCAGCACCCACAGTCGGGCGAGGTTTTCGTCGCCAATGCCAGCGCCGCCGGTCGATCGGTACAGACCTCGTCGCCCCAATGCCGGCTCGCAGAAGGGGTTGAGACTTCGGTACGACCTGTTTCGCTCGAGCACGCTGACGACATCGATGCAGACTTCCAGCGTCTCCGCGAGAGCTGCGGGAGTGACGAACTGCACGTTGTCGGCTGACGTGTGGTACTGGGGGAACTCACCCCAGGCGCTGCGCATGAGGCAACCGACTGCGAGGTTGAACCCGGGCGAGCAGTACTGCCGCTCGTCGTAGCCGTAGGGGTGAAACGGCCGAACCTCGTGTGAGGTGCCGCGCGTTTTGAGGACGTGAGCGACCGCGCGATCGATGATCGCGTCTCCCCGACGACTTCTCTTGTAGTGAAATCCCCCTGGGTCGCCGACACACGTGAGTACCAGCCCGTGCTGAATCCTGAAGGCGTTCTCGCGGTTGCGGGACAGCCACGTGATCGCGCCGATCGTGCCCGGCGCAAACAGCAAGCGGTAGGAAAGTCGCCGAGGCTGCGTCATCAGCCACTGGGCCAGATGGACGGCGACGCTGATACCCGACAGGTTGTCATTCGCGAGTGACGGATGGCAGACGTGGCACGAGACAAGGACCTCGTCCTGCGTTTCCCCTGGCAGGTAGCACTCGCCGTATGTCAACGAGCCGTCCGCCAGCGAAGAATCGATGTGGACCTCGTATTCCGGTTCGTTCAGCGATTCAAACTGTCGGCGGGTGATGCAAAAGCCCCAGTTCTCCGAGTAGTACGAGGTCCGGTACGGGATCGTGTCAGGATGCGCCGCGTCCTGAAACAGGTGCTGGCGCAGTTCGGAGAGCGGCACCGTCCGATGAACCGGCGCGCTGTAATTCAGCACGTGCAGATTCGACGCGCGGAAATCGACCAGACGCTCGCCACGCGCATTCTTGATGTAGGCGTCGCGAATGTTCCACTCTTTTGGAATCGTCCAGTCGAAGACAGCGGACCCCGACGGCACCTCAGTGATCGCAATCGGAACGTACTGCCCGAGAATCGAGAGCGTCTGGCGAACACCATCGCCCGTGATGCTTCGACAGATGGGGTAGAGCCGATCGACGAGCGCATGCAACGAGACGCCAATCGGGCGACGCTGGTCGTGCGCCGGAGCGGACGCCGAATCTGAAGGACTCATTGCCGGACGTCTATGCTCGCACTCTGGCGTTCCCGCCAGCTGATGTCACCGGGCTGCCGCCGCTGCGACGCCCGGTTCATACATCGCAACGAGATCCGGCGAGATGTGCGACAAGTCAGAGGCGCGCAGGTAGTCCGCCATCGTTGTCCCGGTGCAGGCCGAGTCGACATTGGGGGCGCCCTGAAAGGCCTCGACATCCGCCAGGTGCACAGTCCGAAAATCGATGCTGAACCTGGTGCGGCCCGTTCGGTTCGGCACAGTCGAGTGCATCTGTGCGGCAGAAAAGAGCAGCACGCCGCCGACCGGCGTGATCACGCGAACTTGCGGATCGAGCTCCATCGGTTCTTCGGGCTTGGGCTGCACTCGTGTATCTGCCTTCACGTGCTGGGCGGCCTGGAATCGACTCGTCCTGGTCCACTCGCCGTAGTTGTATCCGTTCGACCCGTTCTTGACTCCCTGGGACCAGTAGCGCGGGTGGAACGCCATCGAACGTCCTGATTCAATCTCGTAGATCGGAATCCACCAGTTGATCTGGCAGAGCGGCGCCGAGTACCAGGTGTCGCGATGCGGGTGAAACGCATAGGCGATTCCGGTGGTGAGGTACTCGTCGCTGGTCGCGGTGCGCATCCGCGGAACGTCGAAGTAGGTCTGCTCCAGATCGCAGCGGAGGTCCTTCAGGAGCTGCTGAATGTGCCTCTTCGAGTCGGGATGATGAATGAATTTCGGCTTGAGCTCTGCGAGCACTGCCGCGTACTGCTCGGCGGGCATGTGGTACTGCCCGAGTTCGGGATCCAGGTCTCCAAACGCCTCATGGATCATGCGCTGTGCGTGCGCGACCAGCCCCGACGAGCCCGGTGTCGCCGAGTAGACATGGAGCTGGCCCTCATACAGCTGACGGCGACGCTCGTCGTCTGAGATGGCGGCGTCAAAGTAGACAGTGTTCATTCGAGTCACCGAGCGATGTGCGGCCGGAAGTCGGCCGGGATGTCGAGGCCAGTGTGTGAAACGCTCTTGGGAGCCGGGTTGTCCGCTGACCGTTTCCAGACCTCCCACGGTGCGTCACCGCTCGAGTAGCGCTGTTCCAGTGCCTGGCGATCTTTGAACGTGTCCATCGCCTGCCAGAATCCGTCGTACCGGTACGCCATCAGCTCATCGCGCTGAAGCAGGCGCTGGAAGGGCTCGTTGACCAGTTCTTCGCCGTCGCGCATGTGGTCGAAGATCTCGCGTCGGAAAATGAAGAACCCGCCGTTGATTCGCAGATGCGACTTCGCGATGTCCTCGATGGCCAGCACTCGTCCATGCTCGTCGCTCTGCACGACATGGAACGAGAGATTGGGCCGCACGCTCACGAAGCTCGCGATTTTGCCGTGCTTCGTGAAATGGGCGACGTGCTCGTCCAGCGGGAGATCGGTGAGACCGTCACTGTAGTTCGCGAGAAACATTTCTTCACCGGCAAGATGTTTTTCGACCGCCTTGAGTCGCTGACCGATGTTCGAATTCAAGCCGGTATCGACGAACGTGATTCGCCAGTCACTGATATCGCTTTTCAGCAATTCGAGTCGCTTACCGCCCTCGGACAAGGTGAAGTCGTTCGACTCGCACTCGTTGTAGGTGAGGAAGTAGTTCTTGATGTAGTCCGCGCGATAGCCCAGGCAGAGGACGAAGTCCTTGAAGCCGAAGTGCGCATAGTACTTCATCAGATGCCAGACGAGCGGCCGATAGCCGATCGTGATCATCGGTTTCGGGACGTTCTCGTTGTCCCGAATGCGCATTCCCAAACCGCCGCAGAAAAGGACGACCTTCATCGCGCCCCCCAGTTACGACGTGACGCCCGCATGCGCGAGAGAGCTGCCCGAGCCCGCAGTCGCGGTCCAGCGCAGGTCGTCGGTGAGTTGGCCCGCGCGCTGCAGTCGCTGAATGTGACGGATGCGCAGGTAACGTGACCCTTCGCCTACGAACTCGTCATAGGTCAGCCCATTCTGGCGATAGGCCTCATACAACTCGCGCACGCCGTCGGGAACCGTCCACTTCGGTTTGAATGCGGGGAGCACGCGAGCAATCCGGCTGCAGTCGACGCGATAGCACCGAGGATCCGGGCCGCCGCCCTTGGCGTACGTCACGCGGCTGCCCGGGACCACCGCCAACACCATCTCCGCGAGTTCGCTGATGCGATAGTTCTCGGTGGACTGGCCGACGTTGAACGCCTGGTTGTGTATCAGCTCGCGCGGAGCCTCGAGCACGGTCAGGAATGCACGGGAGATGTCCTCGATATGAACGAGGGGGCGCCACGGGGTTCCATCGCTCTCGATCCGAATCTCACCGGTGGTGAAGGCGTGCCCAACCAGATTGTTCACGACGATGTCGGCGCGAAGCCGTGGGGACACACCATACGCGGTCGCGTTGCGCAAATACACCGGACTGAACGTGTCGGTGGCGAGCGACTTCACGTCGCGTTCGACCAGCACTTTCGATTCGCCGTACGGCGTAATGGGATTGAAGGTCGCGTCCTCCGTCAGCAGATCATCGCCGCCGGACAGCCCGTAGGTGCTGCACGACGAGGCGAACAGAAACCGCTGCACGCCGGCCTCGCGAGCGACTTTCGCGAGTCGTACCGACGCCAGGTGATTGATGTCGAAGGTACCCTGCGGGTTGAGGTTCCCGAGCGGGTCATTCGAAATCGCCGCAAGGTGAATGACCGCGTCGAAGCCCCGCAGATCGGAGGCCTGCACATCGCGGAGGTCGACTCGCCGTGCGTGCACGTCGGGTTGTTCAGCGCCGAAGGTACACCGCTCGAACAGGTAACTGTCGAGGCCGTAAACGTCGTGGCCAGCGTCTGCCAGCACGCGAACCATCACCGAACCGATATAACCGTTGTGGCCTGTGACGAGTACCTTCATCCGTGTCTCCTGAGGTGAGCGATCGGAGTCGCCCGTCGGACCTGTCAGGCCTCGGGCGCGCTGCAGAGCAAACTTTCGCTTGGCGGGGAAGGGGAGCAAGGATGCGGCCAGAAGCGCTCGTACGTCGCGCCTCGTTAGTGGCTGTGGTTGCAACGTTTAGCCGGCCTGTTGCGGGCAAAAGCGCCAGAAGTCTGCCCGACGAGTGACAACTATTGCAAAGTTTACTGACTTACCGGCGTGCCGTTCGTTGAGGGCTGGCCACGATGATTCGCGGGCTACAATCGCTGGACCATTCGAATGATTGCGGTTGACATTCCACACTCACGAGCGTCCCTGAAGGTTCTTTGCCTGGGGGCGCATTCCGACGATATCGAAATCGGTTGCGGCGGTTTGATCCTGTCCCTTCTCAGTGGGGAACGTCCGGTCGATGTCGACTGGGTGGTCTTTTCCGCTCCAGCTGGAAGAGACCGGGAAGCCAAGCGTGGCGCGGAGCTCTTTCTGAAAGGTGCCCGCCGCCGCCGCGTCGTCCTGAAGAAATTTCGTGACGGGTTCTTTCCATCCGAAAGCGCCAAGATCAAAACCGTCTTCGAACAGCTGAAGAGCTCGAAGCCCGATGTGGTGTTGACCCACTACCGTGACGATCGTCACCAGGACCATCGGGTGCTGTCGGACCTCGCGTGGAACACGTTTCGCGATCACCTGATTCTCGAGTACGAGATTCCGAAGTACGACGGTGACCTGGGTACTCCTAACTTCTTCGTGCCTCTCGACCCGTCGACCTGCACACGGAAGACGGATTACCTGAACGACGCATTCGGCAGCCAACGGGACAAGCACTGGTTTTCCGCAGAGACCTTCATGGGGCTCATGAGACTCCGCGGCATGGAGTGTCGCGCGCCGGGCGGGTACGCCGAGGCGTTCTACTCACGCAAGACCCTGCTCGCCGTCAGCGGCGGACGCTAATTCGGCGCTCCGGATCTCACACCGACCTGTCCCGAGCTGTAGTAGGCGAGGCACTGGCGCAGATACGCGCCGTACGAACTATTCGAATACCTCTCCGCGAGCCGCAGCAGTTGGTCCCCGTCGATGAATCCCTTGGCGAATGCGATCTCCTCGATGCACGCGACCTTGAGTCCCTGACGCATTTCGAGCGTTTGAACGAACTGTGATGCCGCCAGCAGCGAATCGTATGTGCCGCTGTCCAGCCACGCGACGCCGCGTCCGAGTTTGTCAACTGTGAGCTGGCCTCTTTCGAGGTATGCACGGTTGACGTCGGTGATCTCGAGCTCGCCGCGAGCCGACGGTGTGAGCCGTCGAGCGATGTCGACGACCGTGCGGTCGTAGAAGTAGAGGCCGGTCACTGCCCAGTTCGATCGAGGCATCTTCGGCTTTTCTTCGAGGCTCAGCGCCCTGCCATCGCCGTCAAATTCCACGACGCCGTAGCGCTCCGGATCGTGGACGTGGTATGCGAACAGCTTGGCGCCTTCACGCAGCTCTGTTGATCGCTCGAGGGCTTTGATCAGGTCGTTGCCGTAGAAGATGTTGTCTCCGAGGATCAGGCAGACCGAAGACAGGCCGATGAAATCCGCGCCGATGACGAATGCCTGTGCGATCCCTTGCGGTTGTGGCTGCTCGACGTAATTCAGGCGCAGTCCGAGCTCCTGCCCGTTTCCAAGAAGGGCCTCGATCATCGGGAGATCGCGCGGCGTGCTGATGATCAGGATGTCGCGGATTCCCCCGAGCATCAACGTCGCCAACGGATAGTAGATGGTCGGTTTGTCGTAGACGGGAAGAAGTTGCTTGCTGATCGTACGTGTCAGGGGATAGAGCCGTGTGGCGCTGCCTCCGGCGAGAATGATTCCCTTCATCGTGGGGTGCGTCTCTCAGAACGTGACAACGTGACGCCCGAGATCGTAATACGTCGTGGCCTCGAAGCTAACGCAGGGAAGCCGCCAACTCGGGAGTATTCTGCTCGCTATTGTTGCCGCAAAGACAACACAGCGGTGGTCTGAGCGTCTATGGCTACCGAAACATAAATCGAGCGGTCTGGAGCTTGAACGGCGCCAAGCACAGTGAGGTCGGGATTGAACGTCAGTTGTTCGAGCGCGAGGCGGCCGTCGCCGGATTCTGCTCCCAGGAACAACCGTCCGTCAGTCACGACGAGAAGAGTCGATTGAGCCGCAGGGCTCACGACAGGGTCGGGTCTCGGCTGCGCAGCATTCTCTGATAGAGGTGGCCGACCGGGTGCTGCTTCAGAAGACAACGACGTCTGAAAGGACAACGGCGCCGATCTACCCGACGTTAGATCGATAGTAGCGATTTCACGCGATGACTCTGGCGAGCGCCCACCCGACCAGAGCGCCGTGGCCGAACCGGTGGCCAGTGTCGTCGGCCACACAGATCCTCCAGCGTAGGTTGGCGATGTCTGAGCCCCTATGGACGGTGTATAGCCATCGCGAGTAAAGCGGAGGATCACACCCGCTTCCGAGGCTCCGGTCGACGGATCCGCGGGTGGAAGCGCGAGATAGAGAAGCCCGTCACCGCCGACGGCGAGCGGCGCGAACGCCCCTTTCACAAACGGCAGGGCAGTAACGATTTGCGCGCCTTCCCCAAGGATGTTCTGAACCTCTCTGAAACGCGTCACATTCACGACCGTCTCGCGACTCGGGTCGGTCCATGCGACGTACACCGCTGGTGTCGCGGTGTCGTGATCGTCGACTGCCAGCCCCACGATTCGCGACCCTGTGTCGACGGCTAGTGCGGGTTCGTCGGTGAGCACGCCATCCGCGATCACGCGGACCAGCCTTTCACTCTCGACGAAAAAGACCTTGCCGCTTTGCGTCGCCAGGAATGTCGTCGACGATGCGAGGTCAGCCGTGACAAGGGTGACCCGATAGCAGGTGTTCGATGTGCCGACGCAGGCGCTCGACGGTAAATCAAGCAGGCGTCTATCAGATTGTGGCGGAACGACTGCCGCCGTTGATGACAACGACACGATCAGTCGAGTCGAGAGCGGGCTCTCCACCCCATTGAGAACAGACGACAATTCGAGAGTGTGTCGACCTGGCGTCATCGGCGGCAGGCCTCCGGAGCAGACGAAACTGGTCGCGCCAGGTTGATCGGCACAGCTGGGACTGGTAAGGCTCGCCAGGCCGCCATCCACGTACAGCCTGAACGTCAACGCTGTGGCCTGCGAAAACGAGTCGGCGCGCTGGTCCCAGCTCAATCGCTCGCCACCGTGTATGGTGACGGGGGGAGGTTCGTTATTTTTGGAGTCGTTTCCGCATGCAACTGATATAGCGCTCGTGCATCCAAGGCAGCCGAGAATCAATCCGCGAGCGAATCGCGCTGTCGGTTTTCTCCGGAAACTCCGCGTCACTCCTTATTCCCCCCATTTCAAAACGCGGATGTCCCCCGGATCTCAGACCATCTGGGGGGATGGGTGAGAGTTACGACCCGCATGCTGTCGGACAAAGACCGAGAAAGAACCCGTCCGCCACAGGATAGCCTCGATTGCCGCTGAAAAGCCAGCGATCATGTCGGCCGGTTATGTGCCCAAAAGACGGCGCGCGTCGGCCGCCGCCGCGGCGTCGACGCCATCTTTCAAGGCCTGCTGGAGGGCCGCCCGACCGCGATCGGTCTGCCCGGTTTTCAGGTATGCGAGTCCGAGATGGTATCGGAACATCCCGCTCGAGGGCTCTTTCTCCACACAGCGCACGAACAGTGGCACCGCGAGTTGGGGGAGATTCTTCTTGTAGTACACCCACCCCAGTGTGTCCATCAGTTCGGGCTGGTCGGGCGCTTGCGCAGCCGCCGTCTGAGCGAGCTTGAGGGCGGTATCGAGATCGTCTCCAGCCTCAGCGCGGATCCATGCGAGATTGTTAGCGGCAATCACGGCACGCGGATCGATGGCGAGGACGTCTTCGAAGCGTTTTCTCGCGAGAGCCGTCTGTCCCTGTGTGAGCAGGATCATGCCGCTCATCGTCAGCGGTCCGACAGGCTTGGCCTGTCGCGTCGCGAGCGTTTCGAACTCTGCGCGGGCCTGATCCAACTTTTTCTGCGCCATGTAAAGCTGACCCAGCATCTCGTACGGAGTCAGCAGCGCAGGATCCGCCTCAATCGCCTGTCGCAGGGCTCGTTCAGCCGCCGGCTGATCGTTGGTGGCCCAGTAAGTTCGGGCAGCAACCAACAGGAGAGCCGGTGTCGTGCCCTCTTTGAGGCGTTGCTCGATACGGGAACGCGCGACGCTGCCGTTGTTCGTCTTCAAGTCGAGCGCGATGAGACCTGCCAGGAGATCGGTCGACTTCGGATCGAGTGACTGCCCTCGCTCGAACGCCATACGCGCTCCACGGACGTCATTCTTGAGCAAGGCAAGCATCCCCGCCTGTACGTGGACGGCCGCGACCTCTGGATAGTCCTTGCGCAGAGCTGCGATTTCGGTCTCGGCGCGCTGGAAGTTCTTCGATGCCATCAAGCTGCGGACGAGCACGAGGCGCGCGTCGACGTTCTTGGGCTGGGCACGCGTGGCTTCCTCGGCTGTCTTGAGTGAGGCGGCTTGATTGCCGGATGAGAGCTGAAGCCGGGCGATTTCCACTTGCGCGGAAGCCGCGCGCGGGTTGATCCGCAGCACGTCTCGAAATGCAGTTTCCGCGGCGGCCCGATCTCCACGCGCTGCAAACATTCGCGCGAGGGCGAACTGCGCCTCGGCCGACTCTGGGTTTGATGACGCCGCGGACTTGACTGCTGCGAACGCTTCTTCTTTGTGTCCCTCGTTCAGCAGCAACTGGCCTTTGAGCAACTGTGCCTCAACCGCTGTGGGATTTCCGACGAGGACCTGTTCGACGAGTGCTTTTGCGCGGGCGGCGTCACCACCCGCCGCGTATGCGCGCGCAAGACGCTCACCGAGGGTCGGGACATTCGTCCGAGCTTGTCCGAGGGCCTCGAGTCGAGTGATGGCGTCCTTGGCACGGCCCGATGCGAGGTAGTAATCCGAGAGCGTGAAGATGGCGCTCGGATCTCCAGACTTTGCCAGGCGGACCAGGTACTGTTCCGCATCGCGGTAGTGCCCGGTTGCCACCGTGAACGCCGCCAGCGCGCGATTGGCGACAGCATTGTCCGGTTCAAGCTGAAGCGCTCTCTGAAACGCTTTCTCAGTTTCGGGAGCCTTGCCAATCGACCAATAAAAATTCCCGAGCGCAAGATGGGCGTCCACCGACTTCGGCGCGAGCGCTACAGCCTTCAAGAATGCTGTTTCGGCCGGTTCTCGCTTTCCTCTTGCGAACTCCACCAGTCCGAGCTGTGTGAACGTGGTTCCTCGCGTCGGATCGAGCCGGATCGCCTCTTCGATCGCCTTCAGCGCGTCCTCGAAGGAACTCAATCCTGCCAGCGCATTGCCGCGTAGAAGGTGGGCTTGAATGTTCTGCGGCTGGATCTTCAGTGCGGCATCTGCCCTCGCGAGGGCGTCCTCCGGCTTTCGTGCGGCCAGCAAGATCGCGCCTGCAATGAGCTGTGCGTCGGCGACGTTGGGCAGAAGGTCCGCGGCCCTCACGTATTGCTCGAGCGCGTGCGGTCCGTCCCCTGCCCGGGTATACGCCTCCGCCAACCGTTGGCGTGCCTTGGCCCACGTCGGGTCGACGTCGACCGCATTGCGGTACTCGATGATGGCCGATGCGAGCTTGCCATCCTTGGAATAGCGATCACCGCTCTCGAGGAACTTGGTCTTCTTGGTATTTGGGTCGATCGTGCAGCCAGCTAGTGCGACCAGAACCGCGAGCAGACAAGGCAGTGCGGAGAAGCGTTTAGTCATGGAGTTCCATGTCCACTGGGAGCAAACCTCCTTCCCAACCTGCCCTGGCTTGTTTAAACCGCGGCCTTGTAGCCACTTACGCTCGAACGTTGCAATGACTCCAACAGCGGGTACACGGGTGAAGTCTGCGCGACACAGGAATAATCTCCGAATCGTTCAGAGTGTCCCGTGCCGTGCAGGTCGTATCGGAAGGCTCGAAAAACTGACCTCGCCATGCAGGAGGAGAAGGAATGTCAGCTTGGCGTGGGACTTGACTGAGCCGGCCATTCGAGACTGAAGCAATGAATACCCGACTTTGCTCTATGAGTTGGTAACCGCCATCGATCGACTGAACTGGGCCCGGGTCTTGCTAGCACATCAGCGAGCGGAGTTTGGAGCGGTGTTCGGAGCGGCGTTTACGAAGGGTGTGAGGACGATGAAGAAGGTTTTGATGGCGGTCTTCCTGGTGGCGTGCGCCGCCTTGCCTGCGTCGGCGGGTTCGATCACGATCGATAGCAGCAACTGCAACAGTTCGAATGGGTGCTATGGGTTGGCGTGGACCCTGAACATCACCTCGGGCACGTTCGTCGACGGCCTCAACACATTCAACTATGCGGCCACGCTGACAATTGCCGACGATCCTCTGGTCTCGACGCCGTCGAGCGGGCAGGTGATTAGCGCAGTTACTTTCAAGGCGACTACTGACATCGGTACCTACGAGCTGTTTTCAGCGCCCTCCGGCACCGGTCCATGGGTCACGGTTGCCAACGGCCTGAACTCCTCGGGCTGCAGCGGCTCGGGCGCGGGGTTCATTTGCAGCAGCACAACCGGTAACGAGGCGGTCACAGGGTCCACACCGCTGGTGTTCACCTGGTATTTCAATTCGAGCGATCCCAGCGTGGGTAGTCTCGGCGACGACATGCACATTGGCGCGAAGATGACCACGATCGACCCGCTGGTGTCCGGCAAGCTGTTGTCGGCTTATAAGACCGTTCCTGAACCGAGTTCCCTGAGCCTCCTGGGCCTCGGAGTTGCGGGTCTTGTCGCGAAGACGCGGCGACGTGGGAAGGCGAACCGACGCTCGTTTTGAGAATTCGGCAGAATCCAGGGTCGTATTCTCACGAATACGGCCCTTTCTATGTACGGTCAAGCACTCGTCGACACCGCGTGAAGCGTCTGCCGCGAATCGGGGATGGTGAGCCAGGCGATCGAGTACGCAAGCACTCCGCCGATGACGGCACCTGGGTAGATCGAAAGCACCACCCAGAGCACCCGAACAATCGTCGTATCCATGTCAAGATACTCGGCGATGCCGCCGCACACACCCCCAACCTGTCGATTTGTTGTCGATCGAAGCAGCGCCTTGCCGCTGTAGCCGGCGTTGTCTCTCTGACCTGCCGGGAGGAACAACCAGGCAACGACGTACGCCACCAGTCCCCCGATGAGCACGCCCGGCACGATGGAAAGTGCGACCCATGCGAGTCTGACGAGGGTGGGGTCGGCGTCCAGGTAGGAGGCGATCCCGGCACAAACGCCAGCGATTCTCCCTTCCGCCGGAAGACGCTTCAACGGTCGCGGCTGCCCTTCTCGCACCGGGGCGCCACAGAAACGGCAATATGAAGAGTCGACCTCGACATCTCTGCTGCAGCGCGAACAGGTCATGGCGCACCCCCTTCGGGAAGCTGTCTCTATCAAAACATACGAGCCGCGCTCGAGATTCGGATCACTTTTGCTTGATTCCTCCCAGCAGATCCTGAAGTCGGCGTTGAACCTCATTGCGGAGGCCGCGCTGGAGCGCCGCGGCCGCATCGATTGACAGATGTGGTCCCGAGAGCGTCCCGCCGATCCGAGCTGGCAGGACGATGCGGTTGCCCTCTCGCGTATAGCGGCGAAGATCGGTGCCTGCTTGTGCGCTGAGCGCCTCTGACAGTGACAAATCAAGTCCGCCATCGAGTGCCTGGCTGCCAGCCGTGAAGGTCCCCTTGCCGGCGATTTCGACATCGGGCGAGTGAAGGGAGAACGCATCTGCACTGAAGACCTGGTGCGCGAGCGAGAAGCTCGCGTCCATGCGGTCGAATTTGTCCGTGCCCTTCGCGGTGTCCGGTGCCGGCTTGCCGAAGAACAGCACGACTGTTCGCACGAGATTCAGTCGCTTGATTTCACCGTTCACGACCGACGCAGTGCCCATGCCACGGGCGTTCTTCAACACCGTCGCGACGTCAGCGCCATCTCCGCTGAAGTTCCCTGCGCCGGTGAGTGTGCCCGTGATCGTATCGGGAGAGCCGCCAAATGCGGCGAGCTTGGCGACGTCCAGGTTCTCAATCCGCGAGCGCAGCGCGAGCGACATCGTCTCTGAGAGGTTTGCATTGAGTGAGCCTTGGTATCGACCGCCGAACAGCTGAAAGGAGAGGGGCGACAACGTGACGCGATCGCCGACCATCTCGAGATCGGTGGCAAACTGCTGCACCTCGATCCCGCCTGCCGATCCCTTCTCAGCGCTGACGCGCGCGGCGATTCTCGATGGTGTCGCCGATTTCCTCGACGACGTTGTCGAAGGAGGCGGTGTGAACGCGTCCGCTAATGCGAGCAGTTCGTCGACGTCGAGCTTGTTGGCTTTGACGCGGAGCCGCGCGTCGAGCGTTGGCGAGAGCGTCGCCTCGCCCTCCGCGTCGAGCGCGGTGCTTCCCGACTGTGCGGTGAAGCTGCGCAGCGTCAGCTTGTCGCCGGCCAGCGATGAGTCCGCGGAGACACGGATTTCGCGCCCCCGACTGACGATCTGGATATTGCGAAGCGAGATCGCCCGGATCGAAACGATCTTGACAGCAGCGGCGGACGATTCCTGGTTGGATGGCGCACTGCCGGAATCGGGTAGTGTGAAAGGAAGCGGCAACTCGATTCGGCTATCCGAGATTGTGACAGTAGCGTCTTCGACTCGGCGGCTGAGCAGCGCCTTCGCGTCCGTCGACAGCTGGACGGCCGCGAGCTTCACTCGCGCAGGCTCTCCGATGCTGATGTCGGCGAGAAAAATGGCGGCGCGGGGGAGAATGCGAGCCGACGCCCGGCCGACTTTGACCGGCTGTCCCAGCCATGCCGACGCCTGTTGCTCGATGGCGAGCCGAACGCCGTCTCGCGAGAAGAACCAGTACGCGGCGCCAGCGGCGGCCGCGATGATGATCACCACGACCGCCAGGACCACGAGGATAAGCTTGCGGATCACGAGGTCAGACTACATCAACTGTTGACCCATGCCAGAGCTTCCCGACATCCTGCTTTATCTTCATGCGCTTCGGCCTCGGGTCGTGGGACATCGTGTGCTCCGGGCGCGGCTGGCGTCGCCCTTTCTGCTGCGCTCGATCGACCCGCCGCTCGCTGCTGTCGAGGGGCGAGCGATCGTCGATTTGCATCGTCTGGGAAAACGCATCGTCTTCGAAGCGGAGCGTGAACTGTTTCTGGTGTTTCATCTCATGATCGCGGGTCGCTTCCGCTGGAAGCTCGCTGGCGCAAAGATTCCTGGCAAGCTCGGTCAACTCGCGCTGGATTTCGAACACGGCTCGTTGCTGCTCACCGAGGCCGGTACCAAGCGCCAGGCATCGCTGCACGTCGTCGAAGGTCGCGACGCCCTCGCGAGACACAATCCGGGTGGGCTCGAGGTGATGGAGGTCGGCGTCGTGGAATTCAGCGAAGCGTTGCGACGAGAGAATCACACGCTCAAGCGCGCCCTTACCGACCCGCATCTGTTCAGTGGGATCGGCAACGCGTACTCGGACGAAATCCTCCATGCGGCGCGGCTCTCGCCGTTCAAACAAACTGGAACGCTGACGGAAGAGGAAACGAGACGACTGTACGACGCGACGCGCGTGACGCTCGCGCGCTGGATCGCGAAGCTTCAGGCGGATACCGGCGAGGATTTTCCGGAGAAGGTCACAGCCTTCCGACCTGACATGGCAGTGCACGGTCGGTATCGCCAGCCGTGTCCCGATTGCGGATCACCGGTGCAGCGGATCGTCTACGCGGCGAACGAAGCGAACTACTGTGCAACCTGCCAGACTGACGGCCGTCTGCTTGCTGATCGCTCGCTCTCGCGCCTCCTTCGTGAGGACTGGCCGCGCACGCTCGACGAACTCGAGCGGCGACGCAGAGTCTGAATCCATTGGCCTGAAGTCTGTTCGCCCGGTGACTTCAGAACCGGCACATCTAGAGAATCTGTGTCGCTCCCGTGTCATCAGCAATCGACGCGAAGCCGATCCCTGCGTCTACAGGGGCACGACACTTGCTCGTGCACTTGAACGCCATATGTTCTCGGGGGCGGGGCGCCGCGAGCGATTGCTCGCGATTGATGCAGCACGAGGAATCGCGCTCCTCTTGATGGTCCTTTCACATTTCGGCTCCACCTACTTCAGGACTGCCGACACACAACGATGGGCCGCAATCCTTGTCGCCATCGGTATGGTCGCAACACCGACGTTTGTCGTCGTGAGCGGGTTCCTGGCGGGGTTCCTCTATCGTTCCGCAGACGATCAGTTCGTGCAGATCCGTTTGCGTATGATCGATCGCGGGTTCTTTCTCCTCGTTGTCGTTCACGGCCTTGTCACGCTCGCGTTGTTCCCAACTCATCACGCGATCATGATCTCGATGAGCACCGACGCCATCGGAATGGCGCTCATCGCCGGGCCCTTGATGATTCCCCACGTGAAGGGGCGCACTCGGTTGGCGCTTGGCGCAGCGGCTTACGTTTTCAGCTGGCTGGTGGCAGTGTCATGGGCGCCAACCGGACCAGCGATGGTGTTCATCGAAAAGATCACGCTCGGGAATCTGGCCCAGCCCACATTTCCGATGGTGCCATGGTTCGGCGTCTATCTTGCGAGCTCTGTGTACGGAGAGACGTTCGCGACCCGTCATCGCGGGCCCGGCCGACCCAGCGCTTACGGGTTGGGAATCGCAGGTATGGTCATGATCGTCGTGGTTCTCATGACCAAGCTCCTGACGATCACAGCTCTCTTGAATCCAAAGACCGCTCTCGCAGCAGAAAAGCTTCACAACGTTTTTCGCATAGGGCAGAAGGGCCCGCCCGGACCGGGATACCTGCTTTTTTACGGTGGCAGCGCGCTGTGTTTGTTGACCCTGTGCCTCAATTGGGAGCGTTGGGGCCTCCATCGCAGATGGCTGGCTGCGGCGGCGGCGTGGGGTCAAGCGTCGCTGGCGATCTTTGTTGTCAATTTCTACGTGTTCTGGCTGGCGGTCTACTACTTCACACCAAGCTCTCTCCTGCTGGCGCCACTTTACCTGGCGGGTGCAATTGTCCTATTGACCTGGGTTGCACTGGCTTGGCGTCGGTGGGAAGGCAATCGATTCACGACCGTGGGCGTCGGCCCGTTGACGGAAGCCGCGCTGCTGACCAGGAAACGATGGACTCTCTCCCCCACGTGACACTGAGTCAACCTGCGAGTCCTTCAGGTCTGCGAGACTCGATGTTCAGTCTCCAGTAATCCAACTCGAACGGCGGATGATCGTGGGCGGCTTGTTCGCTCACGTGTGCAATGAATCGCGTCCGAGTCGCTTCGTCCGGCAGGAACGTCAAGTACGGACCGCAGATGACGTTGGTGATGAATGCCCGGAATGACTCCCCATCGGGAAAGACGACGGGAGCTTGGACAACGCTGGTGCTGATGTCTTCGAAGCCCGCGTGTGCGAGGCGCATCGCGGTTGTCCGAGCGTCCGCAAACTCCCACGGCTCTCGCCAGGCGGTGAAGTAACCAGCGAACGTCGCGTCTGCCTTCAGCGCGTCGAGGCGTTGGTGGATGCGTTCGAGATTGGCGCCTCCGCCGCACTGCGCGACGAGTCGGCCGCCAGGCTTCAAAGCCTGAAACAGGCTTCGAAACAGTCGCGGGTGATCACGCACCCAGTGAAACGTGGCGGTACTGAAAATTGCGTCGGCCCGCTCGTGGAGAGGCAGGGCGGCAGCGTCGGCGACGACCAGCTGCACGCGGGTGCCGCGCGCAGGTTGCAGATAGTCGCGTGCCGCCTGCACCATGTTCGACGAGCGATCGACAGCCACAACCCGGCCTCGCGGCAGGCGCTCCAGCAACTTCTCGGTAAGCCGGCCGGTGCCGCACCCGACGTCCAACACGAGCTCGGTCCCATGGAGAAGCAGGCGATTGAGGACGACGGTGCCCCAATCGAACTGCGGATTTGACACACGGTGATACGCATCGGCATTCCACTCGCGCATGATCCATTCTGTGGTGGAAATGTAACGAGTGTCATAGCCGAATCCACGTAAAATGCGGTGTCGTCATCCCCCGAATGTCTGCAGACAGTGCTCGCCGGGCGAGGTCGCTCGGGTTGCGGGTTCCGGTTATCGCTCTCGTCCTTGGGTTCACGGCCATACCAATCCAGTTGCGGCACGTGTATGCCGACGCCGTTGCCGCCGTCTTCGACCTCAGCCTGGACATCCCCGACATCATCGCGAACGTCGTCGGCTACATCGCCCTGGGGATTGTGCTCGCCGACCTCGGGCGTCGGCGCGCCATCGGCGCAGCCACCGCGATCTCGGTGCTCGCCGAAGCAGCGCAACTGTTCACAAGGGGACGTTCGCCATCGTTGATCGATGTGGCAACCAACGTGCTGGGGGCCGCAATCGGAGTCGCGGTGAGCGCTCGAGGGAGTCCGGCGGCACTCGTTCTCTCGAGACGCACCACCGTCTGGGCTCTCGCCATTGCGATCGGTGCCTGCGTCCCTTTGGGTCTGCAGTTCACGCCCGACCATGTCGAGAGCGCGTTGGCATCCTTCGTGGCCGCGCCCCCGTGGCGGGCCGTCAACGATCGGGGTGCGACCCGTTCCGGCAAGCTCGAAGCCTATTGGAGCTTCGATCGAATCGGCGACGATTCAGTGCCAGACGATTCGGGAAGCGGACTCGATGGAGTGCTCGTCAATCAGCCGGCTCTCGTCTCTGGCGTCAGCGGTCGCGCGCTGTCTTTCAACGGATCCAATCAGTGGGTCAATGTCGGCGATCCGATTGCGCTTCGGCTTGTCGGGAGCATGACAATTAGTGCATGGATCAACTCGAGTGCCTTTCCGCGTGACGACGCGGCGATCGTGTCAGATCACAGCGGACTCGGCTATCAACTCGACACGACCATCGATGAGGGACCGCGCACGATCGGCTTCAAGATGGCCGACAGTTATGGTCGTCTCATGGCGCGATACGGAAAGACACCGCTCGCGACGAATCGTTGGTATCACGTCGCCGGGGTCTACGACGCTGATGCGAAGACGCTCGACGTGTATCTGAACGGTCGGCGAGATGACGGCTGTCTCAGTGGACGCGTCAGCTCCCGGCAGCGCGTCTCCGCCAAGAGCGTCTTCATCGGGAGGCGAGCCAGCGAGCAGGGATTCGAGTTTGCGGGCGCTGTCGATGACGTGCGGATCTACTCCCGCGCGTTGAGTGCCGGCGAGATCGGAGAATTGGTGGAGCACGCAGTTGAGTCCTCGCCAGTCCAATTGTCGCTCGAGCGTCAGGGCGACATCGTGCGTCCGGATCTCGTGCGCGACTCGTGTCGATCCAATCGCAGCGACGCCCGCGTCGCGGGGCTGGTTGTCGCGATCGGCATGTGCGTCGCTGTGGCGTGTGCCGGAGTGTGGCCGTGGGCCGGGTTTCGGGGCGCGTCACTCGCGTTCGGCCTGATCGCCGGTCTTGTCGTGCTCCCGCTTGTGGCTCCACTCGTGCCAGCGTATTTCCGACCGCTGGTTCCGTTGCTGACAGTCGCCGGCGCGCTGACAGTCGCGGCTTCCGTGGTCGAGCATTCGATCAGCTCGACGTTACCGCCACGATAAATCGCGGGTCATTCAAAGTGTCGCTGCTTTCGTCTTCCGCATGAGCGACTAACTTGAGAATTCTCCGGATGAGCCTCGAACGCGTCTGTTACTCCGAAGTCACATCTGACTAGCGGCTTCCAAAGGACTGCTCGGGCTGGCGCATTCTGGCGCTTCGATTGCTCGATGACCCATCCATGCGGTACCTGTACGTTCGTTCAGCAATTGCGGTTGCTGTGGTGGCCGTGTGCGGGGCCTTCCAGCCGTCGCAGGCAAGTGTAATTGACTTCAACCACACCGCCGCGTGGTCCCGCGCGGCCAACATGTCCGTCAACGACCTTTCATGGTTTCATGAGGGATTCGGCCTGAGAGCGTTCAGTCAGGGTCGAGAAGGGTGGTCGACGTTCAATGACGGCGGGGATAGGAACCCGTTGTGCCGGTTCCGTTCCTGTATGGGTGACAACGAAGATGGTTCCTCGCGGCCCTATGTCGTAGACAGGTCCCGCGGGTTCATTCTCATTGCCATTCCGATCGTGCCTCGACTGGACTCCATCGATTGGTTCCGGCCCAGATCCGACTCCGATGGAAATCGCCCTCGAGGCAGTTACCCGCGCCCCACTGGCAGCACCCGTGTCCCTGAACCAGCGACGTTGCTGCTCACGGGTCTGGGACTCGCCGGAACCGCTGCACTCCGGCGACGCCGCGGCCGGGTCTAGTGGACTGTTCGGGTCACTTCTGTAGCGGTCGCTCCGTTGTCGCGTCCGCGAATCCGCGGGCCAACCAACGGGCGGCCCGCTCCAGAAATGGCTGATACATCCCACGAGTTCCCCCGACTCGACCCTGAAGACGCGCCCCCGCGGCGCGTCTTCTTTCGTACCCGCCCTTCCAATCTCCCGCCTCGAGCAACCGGCTAGAATCCGGACTCGTGGTTCGCCTCGCTTTTCTCCGCGCGTCCAACGTCGTCGTCTGCCTCGCCCTCTCGGCGGTCGCGGCCTTCGCACAGCAGGCCAATGAGCTCCGATGGGGCGGCGACGCCGAGGGCGGCGCGCCCTACGTCGGCGCTGTTGCGAACGACCCGACCCACGTCGAAGGATTCGAGGTCGACGTCGCGCAGTTGATCGCGAGCGGCCTCGGCCGGAAACCGACGTTCATCCAGGCCGGCTTCACCACGCTCGATGCGGCTGTCGCCCGCGGCGATTTCGACATCGCGCTCAGCGGGATCGAAGACAGTCCCGCCCGACGATCGCGGCTCGCGGTCACGATTCCCTATCACCAGTTTCGCGAAGTGCTCACAGTGCGCGCGGCCGATGCCGCCCGGTTTCGAACCCTCGCGGATTTGCGAGGACGACAGGTCGCCACGCTCGGGGCCACACTCGCCTACGACCTGCTGCTCGAGGCACAGGCGGCACACGGTCTGAAGGTGCTCACCTACGAAGACGACGTGCACCCGTACAGCGATCTCGCGCTCGGCCGCGTCGACGCTGTGCTGCTCGACGACATCATCGCCGAGCGCAGAGTGCATCAGAATCCAGGGCTCGTCAATCAGTCGACCGACATCGGCGTCGGCTATTACATCGCGATTCTGTCGCCGGCGAACACCGCGCTGCGCGATCGGATCAACGAAATCTTCCGTGAAGCGATGCGGGACGGACGCCTGGAAGCCATCTTTCGTCGCTGGAAGCTGTGGAACGAGGATCAACAGCGCCTGTACTCGCGGTTAGCCGGAGCGCGACCGATCGATTCAGATAGCACTGAAACATCCTCGACTCCACCGCCCGGACAATGGGACGCCGTACGCCGCTATCTTCCCTCGCTGCTCAACGCCGCCGTCATCACTCTTGGACTCTCGTGCCTGTCGATGTCGCTCGCTGTCGCGATCGGTGTCCTCATCGCGAGCGGTCGCGTGTACGGACCACCGCCGGTGCGGATGCTGCTGACCGCGTGGGTCGAGATCGTTCGCGGAACTCCGCTGTTGCTGCAGTTGTTCGTGCTGTATTTCGGACTGGCGACCGTCGTGCAGCTGCCCGCCCTGGTTGCGGCGCTGCTCGGCCTCGGGCTCAACTACGCGGCGTACGAAAGCGAGATCTACAGGGGGGCCCTTGAAGCCGTGCCCGTCGGGCAGCTCGATGCAGCGCGTACGCTTGGATTCAGTGAGCGTCAGACGTTGCTGTTGATCCGGGGCCCGCAGGCGTTCCGCCTCGCCCTGCCGCCGATGACCAACGACTTCGTCGCGTTGCTCAAAGACAGCTCCCTGGTCTCGGTCATCACGGTCGTCGAGCTGACGAAGCAGACCTCGATCTTCGCTGCGAACATCGGCAGCTGGGTCGTGCCCGGCGCGGTGTGCGCCGCGCTGTATCTCGTCCTCTCGCTGCCAATCGCACAGCTCGCACGACGACTCGAGCGCGGCTGGGGGAGGAAACACGCATGAGCACGCTCGACGTCCTCGGGCTGAACGTGCGACGCGGCTCACAGCCTGTCGTGCACGACGTGTCCTTCAGCGCCAACCCCGGTGAGATCGTGGCGATGATGGGCGCCTCGGGGTCGGGCAAGACGAGCGTGCTGCGCGCAATCGCCGGTCTCGATCCGATCGCCGGCGGCACGATTGCCATCGGCGACCTGCGCATCGAGCCCTCGCGCGCCCTTCGCGGTGAGATGCGCCGCGCGCTCCACCAGCGCGTCGGGATGGTCTTCCAGTTCCATCATCTCTTTGCCCATCTCACCGCCCTTCACAACGTGTGGCTGGCCCCCGTTCACGTGCTGGGCAAGCCCCGCACCGAGGCAGACGCGCACGCCCGGGTGCTGCTGGATCAACTGGGAGTCGGTCATCGCGCCGATGCGTTTCCGCACGAGCTTTCCGGGGGCGAGGCGCAGCGAGTCGCCATCGCCCGCGCGCTGGCCGTCGGTGCACCAGTGCTGCTGATGGACGAGCCAACCGCCTCGCTCGATCCCGATCGACGTGACGAGCTCGCTGCGACACTGCGTCAACTCGCGCTCGAAGGAACGACGCTCGTGATCGCCACCCACGACGTTGATTTCGTTGCGACGTGCGCAGGCCGTGTCGTCAGGATGGAAGCAGGAAGGGTCGTGTAGAGGACTGATAGAATTCGTGGGTTCCATGTCCACAGAACCGACCGTCAGGACCGATTCCCTCTACGTCGAGCTCGACACGGATCGCAAGATCCGTCATCGAAACAAGCTGTATTACCGTTTCAATCATTGGCCGATCTGGATTTTCGTGTTCTTCATCGCGCCAGGTCCGTGGACATTCGATCTGTTCGAGCACGGTTTCGACGCGCGCCTGCTGACGTGGCTCGCGGTCGTGATGGCCGGCACGGGCATTGCCGGGCTGCGAGGCCGCCTCCCCGGGTGCGAGCCACAGCCGTACATCATCCGTTTCACCGAAGACCGGCCGAACCCGCTCTACCGTCGCGTCTGCTACACGACCGCCTGGGGCGAGGTGGTGGCATTCGCGGTGCTCAACACGGCCGGCCTCACATGGGCACTCATATCGGGAGAGTGGCGACTGAAGCAGATGTACATCGCGGCGTATTTTCCGATCGCCGGGACGATGTGGCTGCTTGGAGCTCTGGGACTGCTGCCGCGCGTGAAGGCATCGACCAAAGGTGAAGGTCACGAACGACGGTACTTCTACGGATCAGTGTGGGCGGTCACGATCGCGCAGCCGATCTTGTGGCTGCTGTGGAAAGTGATGCCCGCGACGCGAGCCGGCGATGCAATCAAGCTGGCGGCATTCGTCGGGATTCTCGCATTCGTCGGTCATCTCTCACGACGAGGCGTGCTCCCGCGAACGAGACCGATCGTGCCTGGTGAACTCGCCGTTTCCGACTGACTCGCTGCGCCCGACCTATAATCGCCGCTATGACGGTGGCGATCGATGTCCTCACCTCACCCACGCTCAAGCACCTTCGTGAAGCGTGGTGGGATGATGCCTTCACCGCGTTCCTGGCCGAAACACTCAGGCCTCGGCCGGGCAACAGAATCCTCGATGTCGGCTGCGGCGAGGGACAGGCTGAGGTCGCGATCGGCCGGCTGCAGATCTCTCAGATTCGACTCGTCGGAGTCGACCTCAGTCCTTCGAAGGTCATCGCCGCGAGCCGCGAGACCGCGTCGCACAATCAACGCGTCGAGTTTGCCGCAGGCGATGCGTGTCGGCTCCCGTTTCGCGACGGCGCGTTCGATTCGATTTACTCGGTCGCCGTGTTGCAGCACCTCGCCGACGTGGAATCCGCAGTCAGGGAGTTCGCCCGTGTGACCGCGCCTCGCGGGCGAGTCGTCGCCGTGGAGCCTGACAACGGCGCGCGCTATGGATTCAGCTCGACACCAGCCGGCCGTCGTGCATTCGAGATCTCTGCGCAGTTCTTCACCGCGCTCGATGGCGCCCGCGCCGAAGCGGCTGCCGTCGGTCCGAATCTGCCGACGTTGTTCACGCGATACGGCGTAGAGCCTCTGGCCGTGAGGCTCTTCCCGGTGTCGCAGACCTGGCTGGGCCCGCCCGATGCGGCCGTCTGGACCGCTCGACGACGCAGCGTGGAGGACGCGCTGAGCCGGGCGGGATCCGATGCGGCCCGATGGCTCGGCCGGGAATACCTCGACGTGCTCTCCGCGTATCAGAAGGAAGCCACGCACGCCGGCGCGAGCTTCGTCGAGATTCAGAACACGCTGCTCTTCGCGACCGTCGGGCAGAAAGGTGCGTAAGACGTTTCGCATTTGAATTACATGCCACAGGGATACGAAGGCTGGGACGAGTACGCGCCGTTCTACGACTGGGAGAACGCGCGCACCCTGGGTCGGCGTGACGTTCCGTTCTGGCGCAACCTCGCGGCGCACGCGGGCGGTCCGGTCTTGGAGCTCGGATGCGGGACCGGACGCATCAGCCTGCCGCTTGCGAAAGCCGGCGTCGATCTGGTCGGCATCGATCGATCGGCGCCGATGCTCGATCGCGCACGCAGACGGCTGCGCCGCGCCAGGCTCACCGATCGAGTTCAACTGGTTCGTGGCGACATCAGGTATCTGCCGTTCGTCGACCAGCCCCGGTCTCGCCGAGCGACGAACGACAGCGGATTCTCGATGGTGATGGCACCGTACGGCGTCCTGCAGTCGCTTCTGCGCGAACGTGATCTTGCCGCGACACTTCGAGAGGTGCGCCGGGTATTGCAGCCGGGAGGCATCTTCGGCCTCGAGCTCGTTGCCGATCTGCCATCGTGGCAGGAGTATCGGAAGCGCGTGAGCCTCAAGGGCTGGCGGCATCGGCGCGGTGGCGCCCGTGTCACGCTGATCGAGACCGTCCATCAGGACCGCGCTCGAGGACGCACGATCTTCGATCAGGAATTTACCGAGCAGCGAGGCCGCACCAGACGGAGCCATCGATTCGCCCTGACCTTCCGGACGCTTTCGATCCCGCAGATGGCGCGTCGCCTCGAGAAGGCAGGCTTCGAGATCTCGGCGCTGCTGGGCGACTATCGCGGCAAGCCGTGGGATCCGCGATCGGAAAGCTGGATCATCCTCTCCATGAAACCCTGTAGATGATCGCGTGATTTAGAAGACAAAGATCTTCAGCATTGCCTGCGTGGCAGAGGATTGTCTGCGGTTTGTTGCCCTTCAACACCGCTCGCCCCGAGACACCTCGGCGATTATCGAAGCAAAGCGCGGTGAGCGATCTCGGCAGTGTTCTTGCCAACGACGTAAGCGACCTTTTCTCCGATCGTGAAGTCGTCGAGGGAGTCATGTCGCTACGCAGATCGATTCTTGGTGCGGTTCTGACGCTGACTGTGATGGCCGTTCCAGCAACCTCGCTGGCCGGTCCGGTCCTCATCGCGGGTGACGCCGAAGCCTGTTTCGGTACCGCGTGCACACCGGGCGATACCGCCTCGGCGTACGGCGGTGTGATCACATACACGTCCTCGTCGTTCACCGACTTTTCCGGTTACGCCGACCCTGATGATGGTGGCTTGGCGATCAACTTCGGTACCGGCGACTACGGTTCGATATTCGTTGGCTCGTCGAGTCCCTCCACTCTGATCAACACGCCGTTCACGCTGTCATTGACGTTCCTCGCGCCGACGGCGGCCAACGTCCAGTTCTCGGCGCTGATTAGTGGAAAAGTGTCGACGACGATGTCCAACGGCATCATGATCAATTTCGATTCGAACGAAATCGAGTTGCCCTACACCTCGCCGAGCGGATCGGGACTGTTGAACATCACCGTGTTCGATACCGCCGTTCCGTCGACTGGCTTCGGCAAGATCACGGGGTACATCCAAGCGACGCCGGTTCCAGAACCAGCGACAGTGCTTCTATTCGGAACAGGCGTTCTTGGTTTTGTCGGCTCGAGGAAGCGCAGTCGAAAGTCGATCGAGTAGGGGCTCATCCCGTTCACGCTTCCTCGGCAGGCCGCGAACATCCGTTCGCGGCCGTTTCGTTTGCTGTTCTGATCTCAGCCTTTTGGCTCGCCCGGGGCCATCCGCCCGGCCCCTCTTTCGTCTGGCACACCGAACCAGACTCCGCATGCTAGAATGCGAGGTCCCGATATCCCTGTTTTTGCTGGAGTTTTCGCATGTCTGGCCATTCCAAGTGGCACACAATCAAGCACAAGAAGGGTGCCGCTGACGCCAAGCGCGGCAAGGCCTTCACCCGCATCATCAAGGAATTGACGGTTGCCGCCCGTAACGGCGGCGGCGACCCGAACAGTAATCCGCGTCTCCGGACGATCATCGCCGACGCGAAGGCGAACAACATGCCTCGCGAGAACATCGAGCGCGCGATCCGGCGAGGCACGGGTGAAGAGCCAGGCGTGTCGTACGAGGAGATCACCTACGAAGGGTATGGCCCGGGCGGCGTCGCGATGTTGATCAGTGCGCTCACCGATAACAAGAACCGCACCGTGGGCGAGATTCGCCATCTGCTGTCCAAATACAACGGCAACCTGGCCGCCGAGAACAGTGTCGCCTGGATGTTCACCCGCAAGGGACAGGTCATTGTCGAAAAGGGGGGCAAGGCCGACGAGGAGCAGCTCCTCAACGCCGCGCTCGATGCCGGCGCCGACGACATGAACGACGATGGCAGCGCGTGGGAGATCGTCAGCGCGCCGGAAAGCTTCGAAGCCGTCCATGAAGCGGTGAAGGGTCTGGGCCTCGAGCCGGCGAGCGCCGAAGTGGCCATGATCCCGCAGAACTACGTCAAGCTTCAGGGCAAGGACGCGCAGGTCATGCTGAAGCTGATGGAAGCGCTCGACGACCACGACGATGTGCAGCACGTCTGGGCGAACTTCGACATCGAGGAGAAGGAGATCGAGGCCTCCCTGGCGTGAGGATCTTCGGGATCGACCCCGGCTCGGGACGTACGGGCTATGGATGCGTCGAGACCGATGGGCGTCGATATCGTCTCGTCACCTGCGGCGCGATCACGTTGACTGCAGGCGACGGCTTTCCGCAGCGTCTCGCACGAATCCACCGCGAACTGAGTCAGCTCCTCTCGGCCTGCCGCCCTGAGTGCGTCGCGGTGGAGAACCTCTTTCATGGTGTGAACGCTCGCAGCGCGCTGAAGTTGGGGCACGCCCGTGGTGTGGCGATGCTCGCCGCCGTCGAAGCCGGGTGCGACATCGTCGAATACACACCTGCGGAAGTGAAACGTGCCGTGGTCGGATACGGCCGCGCCGACAAGCGTCAGATGCAGCACATGATCAAAGTGCTGCTCGGTCTCGACAAAGTTCCATCTCCGCATGACGCCGCGGATGCGCTCGCGGTGGCGATCTGTCACCTGCATTCATCGCCGAGAGGAAATCTGGCGCGGGCACAGACGCGCGCCTACAGCGCTCTGGCCCACGCGAGTGTCGTTCAGACCCGGCTCCCGAAATCGTGGAGACAATACCGCCCGCCGCAATAGGATGATCGCGTTTCTTCGCGGACGAGTGCAGACCAAGCAACCGAACCGGGTGATCGTCGACGTGGGGGGCGTCGGGTATGACGTACTGGTGCCGCTCTCGACGTTCTACGATCTGGGCGACGAAGGGGACGAGGTGTCGCTGCGCACCTATCTGCATGTGCGTGAGGACCTCCTCCAGCTGTACGGATTTCTCACGGAGCTGGAACGCCAGGTGTTCGAGCGCCTGATCTCGATCAGCGGGATCGGGCCCAAGCTGGCGATCGCCGTGCTCTCGGGGATGGAGACGCGCGATCTCGTTGCGGCGGTGCAGCGGGGCGATGTGGCCCGCCTCACGGGCATTCCTGGAATCGGGAAGAAGACCGCAGAGCGGATCGTATTGGAGCTCAGGGATCGCTTGATGCAGCTGGTTGCGCCGGTGGCGGCAGGGATCCCGCCGCCCGCGTCGCCGGCCGATCGGTTTCGAGCCGACCTGCTCTCGGCACTGCAGAACCTCGGATATCATCGGCAGCAAGCCGAGAAAGCCATCGATGCCGTTGTCACGTCCACTCCCGAGGCGACATTCGAAGACGCGCTCCGAGGCGCGTTGCGCGAGTTGATGAGGTGAATACGCTCGATGACGCTGCCAGATCGGCGATGAAGGATTACCTTCAACAAGAGGTCGCTGAGCACACCGAGGTCGTCGCGATCATCTCCACAGTCGTCGGCGATGAGTTTGCACGACTCGTGAACGCCTGTTCCCGCGCGCTCGCCTCAGGGAATAAGCTGCTGTTCTTTGGTAACGGAGGCAGTGCAGCCGACGCTCAACATCTGGCCACCGAGCTCGTTGTCCGCTACCAACGGAATCGTCCGGCGCTCGCCGCGATTGCGTTGACCACCGACACGTCGGCTCTGACCGCGATTGGCAACGATTTCGGCTTCGATTCGCTGTTCGCGCGTCAGGTGGAAGCGCTGTGTCGCCCGGGCGACGTGGCAATCGGCATGTCGACCTCGGGAAACAGCGAGAATGTGATTCGTGGCCTTCAGGCGGCCCGGGCCATCGGCGCTGTCACGGTCGCGTTCGCAGGTGACGGTGGAGGCCGACTCGCGGGTCAGATCGATCACGGCATCTTCATTCCCTCGAAGACGACGGCTCGCATTCAGGAGATGCACTTGTTTCTCGGGCACACCTTGTGCGCGCTGCTCGAGCGCGAGGCGGAGACGCCATGAGCGATCGCTTCATCTCCGCCGGCCGGGAAGAGGAAGACGCCCAGTACGAGGCGGGGCTTCGGCCGCGATCCCTCGACGAGTACATCGGGCAGGACCGGCTGCGTGACAACCTCCGCGTCTCGATCGCCGCCGCGCGCGGGCGCCGCGAGGCGCTCGATCACGTGCTGCTGTATGGTCCGCCGGGACTCGGCAAGACGACGCTCGCCTATGTCATCGCGAACGAGATGGGTGTCGCCGTGCACGCGACCTCGGGGCCGGTGATCGAACGCCCCGGCGATCTCGCCGGCATGCTGACCAGCCTTCAGGACGACGAGGTGCTCTTCATCGACGAGATTCATCGGATGGCGCCGGCGATCGAGGAGATCCTGTATCCCGCCATGGAGGACTATGAGCTCGATATCATGGTCGGTCAGGGTCCGGGCGCGCACTCGGTGAAGCTCTCGTTGAAGAAGTTCACGCTGATCGGCGCGACCACGCGCGCGGGGCTGTTGACCTCGCCGCTGCGCGCACGCTTCGGGATCGTGCATCGTCTCGACTTCTACACCGAGCAGGATACCGACGAGATCGTGCGCCGCTCTGCGCGCGTGCTCGATACCGCAATCGAGCCGGAGGCGGCAGCCGAGATCTCGCGCCGCGCGCGCGGCACGCCGCGCATTGCCAATCGGCTGCTGCGACGCGTTCGCGATTACGCACAAGTGCGTGCCGACGGGCGCATCACCAGCGACGTTGCGCGCGACGCGCTTGCGCTGCTCGAAGTGGACGCGCACGGGTTCGACGAAGTCGACCGGAAGCTGCTGCGTACGATCATCGACAAGTTCAGCGGCGGCCCGGTCGGCGTCAACAGCATCGCCGCCGCGATCAACGAAGAGAAAGACGCCATCGAGGACATCTACGAGCCGTTCCTGATTCAGGCCGGCTTTCTCGATCGCACGCCGCGTGGCCGTGTTGCCACGTCGCGCGCCTACGAATACTTCGGGCTCACCGCCCCTGGGAGGGATTCTCGCCTGTGGTAACCACGCCGCGCTCCTTGTGCCGTGCGCGCATCTCCAGCCTGGCGACCTATGTGCCGCCGCGCGTCCTGACCAACGCCGATCTCGAAACAATGGTCGAGACCAGCGACGAGTGGATCCGTCAGCGCACCGGCATCCGCGAGCGGCATATCGTCGATCCGGGTGTCGCCACATCCGATCTGGCCGTCGAGGCCGCGCGCCTGGCCATTGAGCGAGCCGGGCTCACTCCCGTCGACATCGACTTCATCGTCGTCGGCACCACGACGCCGGACATGCTGTTCCCCAGCACCGCGTGCATCGTGCAGAACAAGATCGGCGCCCGCAACGCGTGGGGGTTCGACCTGTTCGCTGCCTGTTCGGGCTTCACCTACAGCCTGACCACCGCTGCGCAGATGGTGGCCACCGGCGCGAGCAAGCACGCGCTCGTCATCGGCGCAGACGTGATGTCGAGCATCATCGACTACACCGACCGCACGACCTGCGTGATCTTCGGCGACGGTGCGGGAGCTGCGGTCGTCGAGGCGAGCAGCGATCCTGCCGTCGGCATCATCGACTTCGAAAACTACATCGACGGGAGCGGCGGAGAGGCGCTTTGCATGCCCGCCGGCGGCAGCCTGCGGCCGGCATCCGCCGAGACGGTGCAACAGCGGCTGCATTACGTGAAGCAGGATGGCGGCGCCGTCTTCAAGTTCGCGGTCCGCAACACCGAAGAGGTGTGCCGCCGGATTCTCCAGCGCAACAATGTCGATCCGAGCCGCATCGATCTCCTCGTCTCGCATCAGGCCAACCGCCGCATCATCCTGTCGGCGGCGGAGAAGCTCGGCGTCCCTGAAGAGAAGGTCGTCATCAACATCGAGAAGTTCGGCAACACGACTGCCGCGACCATTCCGTTGGCCCTGAGCGATGCCGTGTGCGATCGACGATTGAAGCGTGGTGATCTCCTGCTCATGGTGTCGGTCGGTGCCGGTTTCACTGTTGGCGCCCTGCTCTTGCGCTGGGGCCTGAAGGAGTAACGGAATTACGATTCCGACTACCGTCGACAACGTCAACATGAAGGTCGAGGGCCGGGACGTCCGGCTCACGAACCTGCGCAAGCTGTTCTGGCCCGAGCTGAAGATCACCAAGGGCGGGCTGATCCAGTACTACGCCGACGTTGCTGCGTATCTGCTTCCTCACATCCGCGACCGCGCGATGGTGATGCGGCGTTACCCGAACGGTGCCGCCGGCGAGCAGTTCTTCATGAAGGAAGCGCCGACTCCACGGCCCTCGTGGATCCGAACCTGCGCGATTCATCACGGCGACGAGAAAGTCGTCAACTTTCCGGTCGTCGACGATCTGCCCTCGCTGTTGTGGCTCGTCAATCTGGGATGCATCGATCTGAACCAGTGGTATTCGCGATGCGACGACTACAACAGACCCGACTACGTACACTTCGATCTCGATCCCAGCGAGGGCGCGTCATTCGATCAGGTCCGCGAGTGCGGGTTGATCGTTCGTGATGCGCTCGAGACGCTGGGCATGACCCCGTTCGTGAAAACGACCGGATCGCGTGGACTGCACGTCTACGTGCCGATCGTGCGGGGACCTGGGCAGGATGTCGTGCTGACATTCGCCAAGACGCTCGCCGGTGAGCTCGCGGCGCGAAACCCCAAGTTGATGACCCTCGATTACCGCGTGGCGAGACGCCCGAGGGAGCGAGTGCTCGTCGACTACAAGCAGAACGCGTGGGGGCAGACGCTCGCCAGCATCTACTCCGTACGCCCGCGTCCACTCGCAACCGTCTCGACGCCACTGACGTGGACCGAGGTCGACAAGGGTGCCGCCATCGAAGACTTCCGCATCGACAACGTGCGCGCGCGTCTCAAGAGGCGCGGCGACTTGTGGAAGGGGCTGCTCGCGTCGACCGGGCGCACCGACCTCGGACGCTTCTTCGGGACGCCGACCGCGCCTACGCGAGGCAAGCGGTCGTCGTGAATGTCAGCGATTTCGATTTCGATCTTCCTGCCGACCTGATAGCGCAAAGCCCGCCCGCCGAACGCGGGCAGTCGCGCCTGCTCGTGCTCGATCGCCAGACCGATCGCATCGATCACGTTGCGTTCTCGCAGCTGATCGACTACCTGCGCCCCGGCGATCTGCTCGTCGTCAACGACACGCGCGTGTTTCCAGCGAGGCTGCTTGGGAGACGCGTCCCCAGCGGAGGCGCAGTCGAGTGTCTGCTGCTTGGCAACCTCTCCGACGCCAGGGGGCGGGGCCCTGAGGCCTCGAGTCTGTGGGATGCGCTCGTGCATCCCGGCCAAAAGCTGCGTCCCGGTTCGCAGTTGATTTTCGAGGGCGCCGGACGGTCGCTCCATGGCGAGATTCTCGAGCGCCATTTCCATGGTCGACGCACGATTCGACTCTGGACCGATGATCCACACGGCGTCAAGGCCGCGATCGAGCGACTGGGGCACATGCCGCTTCCCCCGTACATCGCTCGAGCTGATCAGCCCTCCGATCGCGAGCGCTATCAGACAGTGTATGCGCGAGAGGAGGGGTCGGTCGCTGCGCCGACCGCCGGGCTGCACTTCACGCCATCGCTCCTCGAAGCGCTGGCCGCCAAGGGGATCGAACGGGTTTCACTGACGTTGCACGTTGGATACGGTACGTTCAAACCTGTGCGCGTCGATCGCGTCGAAGAGCACGAGGTCGACCCCGAGCTCTACATCGTGCCGCCCGAAACCGCGGACGCGTTGACGCGCGCGCGTCGAGAAGGGCGACGCATCATCGCGGTCGGCACCACGACGACACGCACGCTCGAGACGCTTGAGATGTCAGCGGACGGACGGATATCACCTTCGTCCGGTGAAACGCGTCTCTTCATCCGCCCCGGTCACCGGTTCCAGGTCGTGTCGGGACTCGTGACGAACTTTCATTTGCCCCGTTCTTCGTTGCTGATGTTGGTCGCCGCATTCGCGGGCCGTGACCGAATTCTTGCGGCCTACAGGGAGGCAGTACACCGGCGATATCGCTTCTACAGCTACGGCGACGCGATGTTGGTCGTCTAGAGAATTCAGAAGCAACGAGCCCGATCGGGAAAAGCGAGCAGCTCCATCGGGAAAAAGGAAACCTCGTTCCTCCATTTCCCCGATTCCTCCCGATTTTTTTATCAGTTCCTTTAACTCTCACGCCCCTCAAATGCGAATAAATCGTTACACTGGCGGGTCATTCTACTGCTCACCTCCAGAGTGAAACGAATCCGGAACTTTGTTCACTAACGCTGTGGACATCGTTTCCACGAGAGAGGTTTGAGCGGGAGGATTAAGGCAATGGAGAAGTCCACGGTCATGCTGGGTACGAGCGCCGCGATGCGCGCGGTCGAACGTGAAATTGCCGTTGCGGCCCGATGCGGTGCCAAGGTGCTCGTCACCGGCGAGAGCGGGGTGGGGAAGGAACTCGTGTCCCGGTTGATCCACGAGCGAGGCAGTCGTCGAACGGGCCGGTTCGTCGCCATCAACTGCGCCGGGCTCCCCGAGACGCTGCTCGAATCGGAGTTGTTCGGCCACGTGCGAGGCAGCTTCACGGGTGCGTATCGCGACAAGCGAGGATGGCTCGAGACCGCGCACGGCGGAACGATTTTCATGGATGAGATCGGCGAGATGAGCCTGCGCATGCAGGCGATGCTGCTGCGATTTCTCGAGACCGGCGAAATTCAGCGCGTCGGATCGGATCGCCCGATGCCTCCGCTCGACGTGCGCGTCGTAGCCGCCACGCACCGCAATCTCGTGCAGCGCGTGAACGACAAGTCCTTCCGTGAGGACCTCTACTATCGGCTCAACGTCATTCACATCGAGGTTCCGCCGCTGAGGGAGCGGCGCGAAGACATTCCGGAACTGCTCGCGCACTTTCTCGCGCTGTTTTCGCGTGCGCATCGAATGCCGGAGCCCGAGATTCGATCCGATGCGCTTCAGCAGCTGACGAGCTACGACTGGCCAGGCAATGTGCGTGAGCTCAAGAACGTCGCAGAGCGTCTGGTCGTGGGCTCGCGAGGCGGTCGGATCGACGCATCGTCGCTGCCTCGCGACTTCATGGGCGATGGGCCTTCACGAGCGAGGCTGGGCACGTCATCCACGAGAGCCGCAGCGCACGGCTCGGCCGTTCTCCAGGAACGGTTCGAACGGCTGATGAAGGATCGCGTGTCGTTCTGGTCGGAAGTACACAAGCCCTTCATGGACCGCGACCTCACACGCGATGACGTGCGCGAGCTCGTGCGTGTCGGTCTGGCGCATACGCGCGGCAACTACAAGATGCTCGTCAGCGCGTTCAACATGCCGCAGCGCGATTACAAGCGCTTCTTGAGCTTTCTGCGCGCGTATCAGTGCCACGTGTCCTTTCGTCAGTTTCGGATGCTGACCGATCACGTCGAACACGTAGAGGCCTCGGAAGTCGCCTGCGCCTGAATCGTGTATGAGAAAGGGGTTGGGAGTCATGTACTTGCAGGAGAAATGACACCCGACCCTTTCAGGATTAGGCGTTGCGCGCAGCTGGACAGCGAGCGTACGATCGGCACGCTTGCCACGTGAACCGCGACACGAATTCGACCGCGGGTATCTCGATCGGCTTGTCGCAGGCGACGCAGGGACCGAACAGCATTTTACCCAGTACTTCGGGCACCTCCTGACGATCAAGCTCAGGTCGCGCCTGCGTTCGCCGGCGCTCATCGAAGATGCGAAGCAGGAGACGTTCCTCCGCGTCCTGAGCACGCTGAGGCAGAAGGGCGGGATTCAATCGCCCGGCGGCTTTGGCGCCTTCGTCAACAGCGTCTGCAACAACGTGTTGTTCGAGCTCTATCGAAGCGAGTCACGCGCGAACCCGCTCGACGAAGACGAGGGGGCGCGCATTCCAGACGCGACCGTGGATGTCGAGAGCGCGATGACGATCGACGAGGAGCGTGTCCGTGTCCGCGCCGTGATGGCGACGCTTCCTGCGAAGGAGAAGCAGCTCCTGCACTGGCTCTTCTTCGAGGAGTGCGACAAGGACGAGGTCTGTCGCCGCCTCGAGATCGACCGCAACTATCTGCGCGTCCTCCTGCATCGCGCCAAACTCCGATTCAAGGCAGAGTTCGTGGGTTCATGAAACGCCTAGGGATATTCCCGCACTACTCCATGTGCAGAGAGCGATGACGCACCAGCAGGCCGTGGACGGAATGGCGTCGGAGCGTTACTTCCTCGACGAGATGAGCGAGGTCGAGCGATTCGAGTTCGAAGCCCACTACTTCGACTGCGTCGAGTGTGCCGAAGACGTTCGCCTCTCTGACCTGATTCGCGACGAAGCGCAGCGCGGTGGCGCCGACGCGGAGGCCGCTTTCCGGCGGCCCAAAACCGGTCCGGACGTAGGGGCCGCCGTTGGGCGGCCCACGACGAAGGTCCTCCCATTCTGGCGCAGCCCGATGGTCGCCGTGCCGTGGGCGGCGGCCGCCGCTCTCGCGCTGATGGTGAGCTATCAGTCGTTCGTCACCGTGCCCGCCTTGAAAAGCTCGATTGCACCGGAGCCGCTCGCACCCGTCATGCTGCGCGGCGCGACGCGCGGCACCGTGCCTGTCGTCACGATCGCGGCAGGGCAGCATTACGTGACGCTCGCCGTCGACGTGCTGTCGCCGCCACAAAACGGTGCATTGCGGTATGAGCTCGTACGAGCCGGACGTCCTCACGCGCTCTCCGGCGACGCTCCTCTCCCGTCAGCGGGAGCGCCGCTGATGCTCCTCATTCCAACAGCTGAGCTCGAGCGCGGTGCGAGGTACTCACTGATCATTCGCAGCAACGGCCCCTCAAATGCCGTGATCGGCGAATACGTCTTCGACGTATCCTAGCGGGCGCTCCACCCCCCAAGAGAACTTCGCATGAATCTCACGCGTCGATTTGTGTTTCGTGGCAATGCCTCTGCGCTCTCCGGCCAGATACTTCGGCCCAAGACCGTCATCGTCGACCTGGACGGTGCCAGCTCGCTCGGAGTTTCAGGTGGCCGGTCGGAGGCGCAGATCAAAGGACGATCGTTCGGCGATTTCATCCGGTTCGGTTCGGCGATGACCTTGGCCCAGGGACTCTTCGACGATGAGAAAGCCGCGAGCGCGGTGACGGATCACAAGGGACGTCAGGAAGATCTGACGACGACGACCACCGTGACAGCGGAGATGCGCGAGCTCGGGATTGGCCGCGCCCCGCTCGTGTTCATGGCCAAACGCATTCGCGGAACGCTCGTGAGCCGCAGGCCCGAGCCCCATCACACCCAGGAGCTGTCCATTGCTCCAGCCAAAGACACGACGATTCAAGGCGTCGACATCGGTGGCCGCGTGCTCGAGATCAGTCTCAACACCAGCCTCTTCCAGAAGTACGATACGCGCTCGAAAGTCCTGGCGGCGGTGCACGACGCGAAGTTCATGCGCACATTCGGCCAGCACTTCGTGATCGACGCGACCATCGATGATCAGCGCCGCAAGCCGGGGCTGATTTGCTCGGGTGGCGTCCTCTACACGACCATCGTCGAAAAGATCACTTGGAAGGGCAAGCCGTATCCCGGCGCCAGGATCGACGGACACACGGTGGCAGTGCCCGACTTTGGAACCATCTTCTTTGGCGAGCTCTTGATCGGGGGTTCGGAGAGACGGCTCACGATGGTGCGCTGCGAGCTCGGGTCGCCAGACGGTGGTTATGTCGACAGCATCGACATCGGTAGCAACGGCGGATTCTTCCCGTGATGACACGCTCGGCGCTGGTCGCCGTGGTGACCGCCGCGGCGATCTCCGCGGCGGCGTGCCGTACCGCACCCGACTCTCAACAACTGTTTACCGCGGCGACCGACGCGCTATGGCGTGGTCAGATGGCCGACGCACGCGCGTTGACCGATCGCGGAATCGATCAAACGAAGGCACGACCGGGGTCTGTGTGGTCGTGGAAGTTTCATCTGCTTCGCGCAGAGATTCTCCTGGTGAGCGGGGATCGGGCGGCTGCTACTGAACTCTTGGCGTCCCAGGCACCATCAGCGGCCGAATTCGGATGGGTCGCCGCCAAGCAGAAATACTTGCAAGGCCAGCTTCAGATCGCACAGGGTCAACCCGCCGCGGCTATGACGACTTTGGCCGATGCCCGTGCCCTCGCCAAATCCACCGCTGCATCAGACGTAGCCCTGGACACCGAAGTGCTGGTTGGTCAGGCACTGTTTCGGCAAGGGCGTTGGGCGGATGCCGAGCGCACGCTTCAAGACCTCGTCGCTCGCGCCACGGAAGCCGGAGACGACTATCGCAAAGCTGTCGCGCTCGTGAATCTCGGCATGGGCCGGCTTGTTCGAAACCGCTTCGACGAAGCGCTTCCGTTCTTCGAGACTGTCATCTCGCTCGACCGCCTCATGCCGCAGCTGGTTCACGTGCGCGCACTCATCAATGCGGGGCTGTGCTACGCACGGCTCGGCGACATCGATCGAGCGATCGCCGTCCTCGAGCGCGCAGTCAAGGCCAACGAACAGCGCGGGGCCGCGCTCTATCTGGAGCAATCGCTTGGCGAGTTGGGTGACACCTACCTCG
Organism: Vicinamibacterales bacterium; assembly: GCA_036407095.1. Lineage (GTDB taxonomy): Bacteria > Acidobacteriota > Vicinamibacteria > Vicinamibacterales > UBA2999 > Gp6-AA40. The sequence continues at coordinate 108,289 of DASWZV010000174.1, forward strand.
TCGACCAGCGCTTTGCGGAAGGGATCCCGCATTTGCAGCGAGCTCTGATGCTGGCGAAAGAGCAGCACCTCGACAGCGATGCGGCGGTATGGGCCGGCAATCTGGCGCAAGCGCATCTAGCGCTGCAGCAGTGGGACCGGGCGGAGGCGCTGAACGCGGAGGCACGCGCATTGCGCAGTGACCAACGCAACGCACCCTATCTGGTTTTGAACGACGGCAAGATTGCCGAGGGGCGAGGCCAGCTCGCAACGGCTGCTCGATTGTTTCAACAGGCGCTCCTCGATGGTGGAAACGATCCGGCAGTTCGCTGGCCTGCGTACGCCGGTCTCGGTCGCGTTGACATCGCATCCGGACGTATCGCTGACGGTTTACGGCATTTCGAGACCGCGCTGGCCACCGTCGAGCAATCACGAGCCGATCTGCAACGGACCGACTACAGGCTCTCCATTCAGTCGCGGCAAATCGATCTGTATCACCGGTACGTCGACCAGCTTCTCGATCAGGGACGATTCGAACGCGCGCTCGAGATCGCTGATTCCAGTCGCGCGCGTGTGCTTGCAGAACGGCAAGGTGTGGAAGGTCCTGGCCGGTCGCATGCACAGGCGTTCCGGGCGACTGCCTCGCGACTCGGAGCCTCGCTGGTGTTCTACTGGCTCGGTCTTGATCATTCCTCCGTGTGGGTCGTCGATGGATCGAGCATCCGCCACCGGCGTGTGTCGGCAACAGCCCGTGATCTCGAGGCGCTCGTGCGCGCGCACCAGAAGCAGATCGTCGAGTCGATCGGTGATCCGCTCGCCAGTACATCGGGCGATGACCTGTACAAGGCGCTCATCGCGCCGATCGCGCCGATGCTGTCGAAGCGTGGCAGCGTGGTGATCGTTCCTGATGGCCCGTTGAACATGCTCAACTTCGAAACGCTATCGGTGCCAGGCGAGCGTCGCCATTACTGGATCGAGGACGTGGCCGTGTCGGTCGCGCCGTCGTTGGCGAGCCTCAGTACGTCGACGGCGTCGATCGCGCCGCATGACCGTTCGCTGCTGCTGATCGGCGACGCCGTGCCGGCCGACGCCAGGTATCCGGTTCTGAAGCACGCGTCGACGGAGATGGCTGCGATCGCGAACGCGTTCTCCGGACGAGCGGTCGTCTACCGCGGGGATCTGGCAACACCTGCGCGGTACCTCGCGTCCGAGCCTGGCGGTTTTGAGATCGTGCACTTCACCGCGCACGCCGATGCGAACACCGAGAGTCCACTCGATTCCGCCGTGATCCTCTCGAAAGACCAGACAAGTTACAAGCTGTACGCACGCGATGTCGCCGAGCACCCATTGAACGCCGCGCTGGTGACGATCTCGGCGTGTCGCAGTGCGGGCGAACGGACGTATGCGGGCGAAGGTCTCGTCGGGTTCGCGTGGGCCTTCCTCCGCGCAGGGGCCAAGCGCGTGATCGCCGGACTGTGGGACGTCGACGATCGATCGACCGCCGAGTTGATGGGCGGCGTCTACAAAGAATTGGCTGGCGGCAAATCGCCGGCAGCAGCCCTCAGAGAGGCGAAGCTCGCCATGATCAAAGCCGGCGGTCCCGCGTCGAAGCCGTACTACTGGGGACCGTTTCAGTTATTCGTCGGATCAGAAGTGATCCCGTAATGCAGAAACGGGGTCGGGGGTCATTTCTTCTGTGTCTGAGAAATGACCCCCGACCCCATTTCTGCATTTTTGCATTTTGCATTTCGCATTTTGCATTACGGTATCCCTATTCCCTATGCCCTTCCCCTACGAAGAGTTCGATCTCACCGGTGTCAAGACCTACCCGCTTGCCTCGCGGAAATCCAAAGCGCGAGCGGAGGATTTCGCGACGCCGTTCGCGCGCGGCGGGTCGTTCAAATCGTGGTTCGAGTCGCTGCCCGCAATCCTGGGCGCGAGAGATCTGCACCGCGTCGTGCAGGCCATCGGCCAGGCGCACGCGCGCGGCGCCGGGGTCATCTGGGGCATCGGTGCGCATGTGATCAAGACCGGCGTCTCGCCGGTGTTGATCGATCTCATGGCGCGGGGGTACGTCTCGGCGCTCGCCATGAACGGCGCCGGCATCATTCACGACTTCGAGATCGCGCTCTCGGGTGCCACGTCGGAAGATGTCGACGAAGCGCTCGGTCCCGGCCGTTTCGGCATGGCCGAGGAGACCGGCACACAGCTGAACGCGATTCTCAGGAGCGCGTCCGAAAAGAACCAGGGATTCGGCCAGGCCGTCGGTGCGTACCTGTCCGAGATGAAACCTCCACATGCCGACCGCAGCCTCGCGGTGGCCGCGCATCGCTTTGGCGTTCCCTTGACCGTCCATGTCGCCGTGGGCACCGACATCATCCACATGCATCCGAAGGCGTCCGGCGCGGCGATCGGTGACTCGAGCCTTCGTGACTTTCGCTATTTCGTGTCGTCGGTGGCGCGTCTGACCGGCGGCGTGTATCTCAATTGCGGATCCGCCGTGGTGTTGCCGGAGGTGTTTCTCAAGGCGGTCGCGCTCGCGCGGAATCAGGGGATTTCACTCGCAGGCTTGACCACCGTGAACATCGATTTCCTGCGGATGTACCGGCCGCAAACGAACGTGGTGAGCCGGCCCGTCGCGGGGACCGACGGAACCGGCATCTCACTTGTCGGACACCACGAGGTCCTGATTCCTTTGATCGCGGCCGCTGTTATCGATGCCCAGGCCTGATACCTCGAACCTGACTACCTGCACCCTGGTCCAGGCCTGATTCCTGATTCCTGCATCCTGATTCCTGAATTCCTGAATCCTGATTCCTGCTGCTATGATCACCGTTTGTGCCGGAGTAGCTCAGTCGGTTAGAGCACGCGTCTCATAAGCGCGGGGTCGGCGGTTCGAGTCCGCCCTCCGGCACCAGAAGGCCCCAGGGCCCAGGCCTCTGGCCTCAGTGCCTCGGGCCTTGCCCAGCCCTGGGCCCTGAGGCCCGGGCCCTGAGGCCTTCCGATGACAGCTCTTTACCAGCAGGTCCGCCGCACCATTCAGCGTCACCGACTGTGCCCATCAGGCAGCCGCGTGCTGGTGGGTCTGTCGGGCGGGTCGGATTCGGTGGCGCTCGCCGTCGTTCTGCGCGAACTGTCGGAGCACGGCGGTTTCAGTGTGGCCGGACTCGCCCACCTGAATCATCGGATGCGGGCGACCGCCGACCGCGACGAGGCGTTCTGTCGACGCTTCGCCGACGCGCTCCACCTGCCAATCCATGTCGAGTCGATTGACGTAGAGGCCTATGCGGTCTCACAACGCCTCTCGCGCGAGGATGCGGGGCGCCGGCTTCGGTACGAGTTCCTTCGAAGGGTTGCGACCGAGATCGCCGCGGATCGTGTGGCGGTCGGTCATACGCGTGACGACCAGGCGGAAACCTTCCTGCTGAAGCTGATCAGGGGGGCGGGACTGACAGGACTCGCGGGAATTTTCCCGCAGCGGGACGAAGTGATCCGACCGTTGCTCGATGTCTCGCGACAAGAACTGCGGGACTTCCTCACCAGCCGAGGCCACGAGTGGGTCGATGACGAGACCAATGACGATATCGGCAATCCGAGGAACCGGATTCGCCATCATGTCCTGCCCGAGCTGAACCGTGTATATGGCTCTGCCACATACGCGATTGCGCGAGCAGCCGGATTGGTGCGCGAGGACGCTCAGTGGCTCGATGAAACGAGTCGGCGGCGGTACGAGGTATTGGTGTCGCGAGGCGAGGCGCTCGTGCAGATCGATGCTGCAGGCCTAATGGCTGAGCCAGTCCCGATCCAGCGGCGAATCATGCTGATGGCGCTACGGTGTGCAGTTCCGGGCCGTGAGATCGGTCTCGATCACATTGAGGGGGCCTTGCTTGTGGCATCCGGCCAATCGGGTGGTCTCGATCTGCCCGGTGCACGCGTGGAACTTCGGCGTAAAAAACTGGTCTTACTGATAGACAACACCTGACTGGGCGGCGGAGTGATACTCTGTGTAAGGCGGCTCAGGGCATGGAATTAGCCTGGAGCAAGGGGGAGTCGTTTTGAATTCAACATTACGGAGCTTGGTGTTCTGGATTGTGATGGCCGTGATTGCGGTCCTCGTCTGGAACTTCTCTAACAAGTTCCAGACCAACGCCAAGGTCCTGAGCTTTACCGAGTTCGTCATGGCCGTGGATGCCGATCAGGTAGGCACCGTGACGATCACGGGCAACGAGATTACAGGAACGCGCAAGGACGGCGAGAGTTTCCGCAGCTACGCCCCACCTCAGTACGAGGGTCTGGCCAATCATCTTCTCGACAAGAAGGTTGTGGTCATCGGGCGCGAGCCGGCAGCCAGTCCCTGGGCCGCGCTGCTCTACAACTGGGCACCGATCCTCCTGATGATCGGTTTCTGGGTCTTCATCATGCGGCAGATGCAGAGCGGCGGCAACAAAGCGCTGTCGTTCGGCAAGAGCAAGGCGAAGCTCTCCTCGAGCGCGCAGAAGAAAGTGACGTTCAAGGACGTCGCCGGCGTGGATGAGGCCAAAGAGGAGCTGCAGGAGATCATCGATTTCCTGCGTGAGCCGCAGAAGTTCCAGAAGCTGGGCGGGCGAATTCCGAAGGGAGTTCTGCTGATGGGCCCTCCGGGAACCGGTAAGACGTTGCTGGCTCGTGCGGTCGCGGGCGAAGCCAACGTGCCGTTCTTTTCAATCAGCGGGTCCGACTTCGTCGAGATGTTCGTCGGCGTCGGCGCCTCTCGCGTCCGCGATCTCTTCGAACAGGGCAAGAAGAACGCGCCCTGCATCGTCTTCATCGACGAAATCGATGCGGTTGGGCGTCATCGAGGCGCGGGTCTCGGCGGTGGCCACGACGAGCGCGAGCAGACCTTGAACCAGCTGCTCGTCGAGATGGACGGCTTCGAATCGAACGAAGGCGTCATCCTCGTGGCCGCGACCAACCGTCCCGACGTGCTCGACCCGGCGCTGTTGCGTCCGGGCCGTTTCGATCGCCGCATTGTCGTGAATCGTCCCGACGTCAAGGGGCGCGAAGGCATCCTGCTCGTCCACACGAAGAAGATTCCGCTCTCCGATGACGTGGATGTGGCGATTGTGGCGCGCGGCACGTCGGGCTTCTCCGGCGCGGATCTGGCCAACCTGGTGAACGAGGCGGCGCTCAACGCCGCGCGCTACAACCAGAAGGTCGTCCGCATGCAGGACTTCGAGTTCGCGAAGGACAAGGTCCTCATGGGCGCCGAGCGGCGCTCGATGATCATCAGCGAAGAAGAGAAGCGTGTGACCGCCATTCACGAGGCCGGCCACGCCCTCCTCACCGTGATGCTCCCGCATGCGGATCCGATCCACAAGGTCACGATCATTCCGCGCGGGATGGCGCTCGGTCTGACGCAGCAGCTGCCGATGGACGAGAAGCACAACTACTCGCGCGAGTATCTGGAAGATCAAATCGCGATTCTGCTCGGCGGTCGTATCGCCGAGGAGATCACGATCGGCAGCATCACCACCGGTGCCGGCAACGATCTCGAACGGGCCACCGACCTCGCGCGCCGCATGGTCTGCGAGTGGGGCATGAGCATGACGATGGGGCCGTTGACGTTCGGCAAGAAGGAAGAGCAGATCTTCCTTGGCCGCGAGATCGCGCAGCATCAGGACTATAGCGAGGACACGGCGCTGCGCATCGACCAGGAGGTCAAGCGCTTCGTCACCGACAATTACGCGCGCGCGCAGACGATCATCAGGGAGCACAAGCAGCGCGTGCTCGATATGGCCGATGCGTTGCTCGCTCGCGAGACCCTCGACGCCGAGCAGGTGAGGCGGATTTCCGCGGGCCTCCCGATCGACGAGCCGGCCTCGACGGCCGGTACGCAGACACCCGCGGCCCCGCGTGAAGCGAAGCCTGCCAAGGAGCGCCCCGCGGCTGCCATCGTCCCGCCGCTGCCTCCGCGGCCTGTGACACAGGAGTAGCGGCGGGCCGTAGGTCAAAGGTCAAAGGTTAGGTATCAAGGAACGCCCGCCACACGGCGGGCGTTTCTGTGTACACGCAGACGCAACCTGATAGTTGTACCTGGAACCTTTCGCTTAGTACGTTTGACTTCACCTATGACCTTTGACATTTGCCCTTTGACCTGACAGTGTTCCGCCCGTGTTTCCCCGCCGCCGATATGTGCTGTCACTTCCCGGAGGGAAGACACTCGCGTTGGGCGATCGCACTCTGGTGATGGGCATCATCAACGTCACCCCGGATTCCTTCTCCGACGGGGGGCAGTTGTTCGATGTCAATCAGGCCGTTGAAGCGGGCGTGCGCATGGCTGAAGCGGGCGCAGACCTGCTCGATGTCGGTGGGGAGTCGACGCGCCCCGGTGCGAATCCGACACCGGCAGGAGAGGAGCGGCGCAGGATCCTGCCGGTGATCGAGGCGCTCGTCTCGCGCGTGCCGATTCCCATCTCGGTCGACACCTACAAGGCTTCGACCGCCGCGGCCGCCCTCGACGCGGGAGCGTCGCTGGTGAACGACGTGAGCGGACTGCGGTACGAGCCCGACCTCGCCACAGTCGTTGCCGAGCGCAAGGTGCCGATCATCCTGATGCACACGCGCGGGCGATCGCGCGACATGTATCAACAGGCGGTCTACCACGAAGTCGTCGATGAGGTGCTCGACGAGATCCGTGAGAGCATGGCGTTTGCGGCCGGTTCCGGAGTTTCGAAGGATCAGATGCTGGTCGACCCGGGCCTGGGGTTCGCCAAGGAAGCCGTTCACAGCTTCGAGGTGCTCGCGCGTCTTCCGCAGTTCATCGAGCTCGGTCGACCGCTCGTGATCGGGCCGTCGCGGAAGACGTTCCTCACCAGACCGCTCGGCCGTGAGGTGCCCGCGGCAGGGCGCGACTGGCCGACCGCCGCCGCGGTGACGGCCGCGGTACTCGCCGGCGCACACATCGTTCGCGTCCATTCCGCCCGCGAGATGGTCGAGGTCGTCCGCGTGGCCGATGAGATTCGGAAGTATCATCGCGAGCACTGAGCAGACCCGCGTGATTCAACAGTTCCTCGATCTCCTGCATCGTCCGTCGGTCTCGTGGTGGGACCTCCTCGACATCGCCCTCGTGGCGGTGCTGATCTACGAGCTGCTGCTGCTCATTCGCGGCACTCGCGCGATGCAGATGGCGCTCAGCGGTGCATTCCTGATCGCGTTGTTCTTCGTGTCGGAGTGGCTCGATCTCGAGACGGTCAACTGGCTGATTCGTAACCTGGCCACGTACGTGGTGTTTGCGATCATCGTGCTCTTCCAGGCCGACATCCGCCGGGCGCTGGCGCACTTTGGCCGCGGTCAGTTCTTCAAATACTTCGATCGCGCCTCGAGCGATGACGAGACGCTCGAAGAGTTGATCGTGGCCTCGCGCACGCTCGCCGCCCGCCGCATCGGGGCGATCATCGTGGTCGAGCGCCAGATCGGACTCCGGAACTACATCGAGGGTGGAATTCCGCTCGATGCCACGGTCACCTACGATCTGCTGGCCGCCATCTTCAACACCGGGTCGCCGCTGCATGATGGGGCCGTCATCGTGCAAGGCGACCGCATCGCGGCGGCTGCCTGCTTTCTTCCCTTGTCCGTCAACCCGCGCGTGAGCCGCGAGCTCGGCACACGCCACCGCGCGGCGCTCGGGATCACCGAAGAGAACGATGCAGTCGCGATCGTCATCTCCGAGGAAACCGGTGCCATCTCGCTCGCTATCGGCGGGACGCTCGAGCGTGCCCTCTCGGCCGATGCGCTGCAGGCGCGTTTGCAGTCGCTGCTCGGTGTGCGCGGGAGGAGCCGTCCGCGAGGGGACGAGGCGAGGAGATCGGTTGCCTGATGGCCTTGCCGATTTTTCGACGTCTGGGCCTGAAGCTCGTCTCGGTGATTCTGGCCGCGCTCCTGTGGCTCGTCGTATCCGGCGAGCAGACGGTAGAGCGGGCGCTGCGCATTCCGCTCGAGTACACCAACCTGCCACAGCACCTCGAGCTCGTGGGCGATCCGCCGACGGTTGTAGACGTACGCGTGCGCGGATCGTCAGGCACCCTGAGCCGCATCGCGCCGGGTGAGCTCGTTGCGGTGCTCGACGTGCGCTCGGCCCGGGCGGGGCAGCGCTTGTTCCATCTGACCAGCGCTGAAGTGCGCGCGCCATTCGGGGTGGAGGTCGTTCAGGTCACCCCCTCGAATGTGTCGATGCTCTTTGAGCCGTCGGAGAACAAGACGGTCCCGGTGGTGCCCGAAATCGAAGGGCAGCCCGCCCCGGGATTCGTGGTCAGCAGCTACAGATCTGAGCCGCCTGCGGTCGTTGTCGTGGGACCGGGCAGCGCGTTGAAGAATCTCATGCAGGCGACCACGGAGGCCGTGCCGGTGAACGGCGCCAGCAGCACCGTCACGGAGATGGTCACTGTCGGCGTCACCGATCCATCCGTTCGCCTGCGTGAACCGCAAACAGCGCGCGTGACGGTCACGATCACGCGGGGGCAGTAATCAATGCATGGACATCGAGCCTTTGGCTCTGAGCATCGGGCGTTGAGATGACCCTGGAGACCGCATGAAGTTGTTCGGAACCGATGGTGTTCGTGGGAAGGCCGGAGAACATCCGCTCGACGTTGCGACGATTCGCCGACTCGGAGCCGCCCTCGTGCGTGCGATGCGACAGGGCGACGCGTCAGGCGGGCTGTCGATCAGATTGCTGTCCGGTCGTGACACACGCGAGTCCGGCGAGTGGATCGAGCGTGAGCTCGCCTTTGGTGCTCGAAGCCACGGCGGCGCGCTCACGAGCGCCGGCGTCATCCCGACGCCAGCGATCGCCTACCTGACGCCTCGAATGGGATATACGGCCGGCGTCGTGATCTCCGCTTCGCACAATCCGTTCGAAGACAACGGCATCAAAGTGTTCTCAGGGGCCGGCGAGAAGTTCACCGAGACGATGGAGCACCTCGTCGAGACAATCGTTGCCGATGCGTCCTGGAGCGTGTCCGGCGGTGAACCCGATCCCGTCGAGCAGGTTGATCTGAGAACCGAGTACATCAGCCATCTGCTCGAGATTCTGCCCCGCGAGTCCCGTGCGTCGACTCTGCGTCTCGCTGTCGATTGTGCGAACGGAGCGACCACCACCGTGGCGCCGGCTCTGTTCGACGCCCTGGGTTTTCAGGTCCACCTGATCGGCAATCAGCCCGATGGCCGCAACATCAATCTCAAATGCGGGTCGACGGCGCCGGAAGCGCTTACAGCGGTTGTGGTCGAAGGAGGCTACGAGATCGGCGTCGCCTTCGACGGGGACGGAGATCGAGCGATCTTCGTCGACGCCGGCGGCAGGGTCGTGACCGGCGATGCCGTGATGCTGATGTGCGCCAAACGGATGAAGAGGGAGGGGCGGCTGACGGGCAATGCGATTGTCGCGACCGTGATGAGCAATATCGGTCTCGAGCTCGCGCTCAAAGACGCCGGCATCACCATGTACCGCTGCCCCGTCGGGGACAAGTACGTGATGGAGGAAATGATCCGGCGAGGCATCGCGCTTGGCGGTGAGCAGTCGGGCCACATCATCTTCTCCGAGTACCTTTTCACCGGCGACGGGCTCGCGACGGCGCTCAACGTGCTGCGCACCGTGTCTCGGACGGGCCGGACGCTTTCAGACCTCGCATCCGAGCTCACCAGCTATCCGCAGGTGTTGATGAACCTGCGCGTTGGACGGAAGGTCGATCTGCGGACGATTCCCGCGGTCGCGACCGTGATGGATGATGTCGAGGCAAAGCTCGCCGGACACGGCCGCCTGCTGGTGCGCTACTCGGGTACCGAGCCGCTGCTGCGCGTGATGCTCGAAGGACGTGACGAGGGCGAGTTGAAGCAGTGGGGACAGGAAATCGTCGACGCGGCTAAGGCCGCGCTGAGGTGATGCAAGTAATGCAAAATTCAAAATGCAAAATGTAGGTATGAATAAGCCCCGCGCTTTTGCATTTTGCATTTCGCATTTTGAATTACAGTGATCAACCTCTCAGTAAACGTCAACAAGATCGCCACTGTCAGAAACTCCCGCGGCGGTCGCGTGCCGTCGGTGCTCGATGCGGTGCGTGCGTGTGTGAATGCCGGGGCGCCTGGCATCACGGTGCATCCGCGCGCGGACGAACGGCACATCACTGCTGCCGATGTGCGTGAGGTCGCGGCTCTACTGCGGTCGTTCGATGGGATCGAATACAACATCGAAGGCGATCCGCGCCCGGGCCTGATCGATCTGGTGCTCGAAGTGAAGCCGGCGCAGTGCACACTGGTGCCGGTCGTTCCAGGCGAGATCACCAGTCAGGCCGGTTGGCGGCCGGACACTCCGCGCGCGACCATCGAGACGGCCGTGCGAACGCTCAAGGCGGTGGGCATCCGGGTGAGCCTCTTCGTCGATCCGGAGGATGCCCCCATTCGGTGGGCGGCCGACGTCGGAGCCGACAGGGTCGAGCTCTACACGGAGCCGTTCGCGCGGGCGTTCGAGGCTGGCCAGGCAGCGGCGCAGGCATCGTTCACGCGCTATGAACGCGCCGCCGCGCTCGCCCATTCCATTGGCCTGGGAATCAATGCCGGCCACGACCTCGACCTCGACAATCTGGTGCTGTTCCGGCGGCTCGGGCACCTGGATGAGGTGTCTATCGGCCATGCACTCGTCAGTTATGCGCTGTTCGTCGGCTTGGATCGCAGCGTGCGCGAGTATCTGACGGTGCTCGCGCCGATGAAATAAAATCAGGTGGAATGCGTTCAGATTCGATCGCGTACGTCGTTGCCGGCATGGCCTTTGGCACGATCCTCGGCTGGGTCGTCGGTACTCAGCAGGTTCATCGTGCCGCGCCCTCAGCCGCGGAGGCACCTGCCCCCGCGAGCCCGACCGCCGCGGCCGGCGGTACAGGCAGACAGGCACCCACGCTCGATCAGGCTCGTGTGCAGGAACTGCAGCAGCAGGTCGCCGGCAACCCGAAGGATGTGAACGCCGTGATCCAGCTGGGCAATACCTACTTCGATGCCGAGCGCTGGGATGACGCGATCACGTGGTATCGGAAAGCCATCGAGCTCGATCCCAAGAATGCCGACGCCAGCACCGATCTCGGCGTGAGTCTGTACTATTCCAATCGCGCTGATGAAGCGCTCGCACAGTTCGAGCATTCGCTCAAGATCAGCCCGACGCATACGAAGACGCTGCTGAACAAGGGCATCGTGCTGGCGTTCGGGAAGCAGGATCTGCGTGGGGCGGCCGCGGAGTGGGAGAAAGTGGTGACCCTCGCTCCCAACAGCCCGGAAGGGCAAGCGGCGCGGCGTGCTCTCGAAGGCATTGCCGCGGCGCATGCCAACGGCGCCACGCCGAGCAATCAGTGACCCGTTTCGTTCTTCTCGCGATCCTGCTGTTCCTCGTCGCCTGGGCATTCTGGCGTCTGGTCGACGGCATCATCGAAGCCTTTGGCGGGCTTCCGGATCGATCGCGGCGGAACAAGCCGGTGAAGCTGGTACGCGACCCGGTGTGCGGCACGTGGGTGGCTCCGCACAACTCATTGGGCCTGAGGGCCGGCGACGTCACGCACTATTTCTGCTCCGATCGCTGTCGCGACAGCTTCAGGAGCAGGTCGTGAGCGTACGTAGGGTCCGGCTTCAGCCGGACCGACGAGCATGAGCACACGCAACGAAGAGCAGATCCGCGCCGACATCGTTGAAGCCGGGCGACGACTCTACGCGCGCGCGTACGTCGCGTCGAACGACGGGAACATCTCTGCGCGCCTCGACGACACGCGGTTGATCACCACGCCCAAGAGCGTCTCGAAGGGCTTCATGACGCCCGACATGATGGTGATCGTCGACTACGACGGCAAGAAACTCGCCGGCGATCGGGAGGCATCGTCGGAGCTCCCGATGCATCTCGAGATCTATCGGAACAGACCCGATGTGAATGCCGTCGTGCACGCGCATCCGCCGACGGCGACCGGCTTCGCGGTGGCCGGGATCCCGCTGACGCGGGCGGTCCTCGCTGAAGTGGTCACGACGTTGGGCAGCATTCCGATCGCCGAGTACGGAACGCCGTCCACGGCGGAGCTCCCCGAGGCCGTTCGCAAGTACATCAAGGCTCACGACGGCATGCTGCTCGCCAATCACGGCGCCGTGACCTGCTGCCGTACCGTCATGACTGCGTACTACAAGATGGAAACCATCGAGCACTTCGCGAAGATCAGCCTGGTCGCGCGTCTGCTCGGTCGCGAGCATCTGTTTTCACGAGACGAAGTCGAGCGGTTGCAGGGGCTTCGCGGGATGTACGGCATTGCCGCACCGGCGCCGCTGTGCGCCGATCCCGGTGAGACCGGCATTACCGATCAAGTCCTCTGTCAGGTTCTCGAGGCGCCCGAATCAGCGAACCGCCTCGTGCCCGACGTCGGCGCCGCGTTGCGGCAAGCGAGCAGAGACGGGGAAATTCGGCTAACATACGGCGAACTCACGGCGCTCATCGCTGATGCTGTGAAGAATCTGAGAGAGTAGGGGAGCATGGGAGAGGCGCTCGGAATGGTGGAGACCAAGGGGCTGGTCGCGATGATCGAGGCGGCCGATGCCATGGTCAAAGCCGCGAAGGTCACCCTGGTCGGGTGGGAGAAAATCGGCGCTGGCTACGTCACGGCGATCGTTCGCGGTGATGTCGCTGCGGTGAAGGCGGCGACTGACGCAGGGGCGGCGGCCGCGCGCCGTGTCGGTGAGCTCGTGTCCGTGCACGTGATCCCGCGGCCTCACGCCAACCTCGAAGACGCGCTCCCGATCGGCAAATCCACCACCGGCGCGAAGGCGTAAGCCTCGCGAATCATGATCCTGGCGCGCATCGTCGGGACGGTCGTCGCGACGCGGAAGGATCCGCGGCTCGTCAGCAACAAGCTGCTCGTCGCCCGCCCCATGGACCCCCACGGCAAGGCCGAAGGCAACTACCTGGTCGCTGTCGATACGGTCGACGCCGGCGTTGGCGAGACCGTGCTCATCGTCAGTGGCAGCTCCGCGCGCATGGCGTCGGGGATGAAGGATTGCCCGGTTGATGCCGCGGTTGTCGGCATCGTCGATCATGTCGAAGTCGCCGCGGGCGATTGAGGAATTCGGACCGTGCAACTGGCGAAGGTGATCGGCGATGTCGTCGCGACGGTCAAGGACGGCAATCTGAGCGGCATCAGGCTGATGATGCTGCAGCCGCTCGGTCCAGATCTGAAGGCGACCGGTCGAACGCTGGTCGCGATCGACGCGATCGGTGCCGGTGTAGGCGAGACGGTCTTTTTCGTGCGCGGGAAGGAAGCGAGCTTTCCGTTCCATCCGCAGGAAGTTCCGACCGACGCCGGCATCGTCGGCATCGTCGATCAGGTCGACGTTCCGAGCCGTAGAGGCCGGTCGTAGGGGCCTATCGTAGGGGCGCCTTCAGGCGGCCCAACACCATATGCAACTCGCACGTGTAATTGGCACCGTCGTCGCAACACAGAAGCACGCGAAATTCGAAGGAGCGAAGCTCCTCCTCGTGCAACCGATCGGGCTCGATGACGCTCCCCGTGGGACCGCGCTGCTCGCGGTGGACTCGGTCGGTGCCGGCGTCCACGAGAAGGTGCTGGTCGTGATCGAAGGCCGAGCCGCCGGCGAAGCGCTGGGACGCAAGGTTGCGCCGGTCGACGCCGCAATCGTGGGCATCGTCGATCACGTGGACATCAAGGAATGACCGAACAGGAACTCCGCGCGCTGGTGCGCGAGGCGATCGCGCGTCATGCCGCGTCGACGGGCGGGGGCTCGACCGATGTGTCCCGGCTCGGCGGCTCTTCGTTCGCCACCGTGCGTCTGCATTCGAGCCACGCGATCTTTCCTGTCGCTGCGGGAGCCGATGGCGACGGCGTCTGCATCATCGAGCCGGCTGTGTCCTGCAACCACTGCGGCTACTGCAAGTCTCTCGGACATTGATCCGTCAGACGCGATCGTAGAGCGTCGCCGTGTCCAAGCCACCCATTCTCGTCACGCGACGGATTCCTTCTTCAGTACTGAGCCGGCTCGAAGAAGCGTGCGAGGTCGATCTGCACGATCGAGGCGATCTTCCGCATGATCAACTCGTAACCCGTGTGGCCGGCAAGCACGGCCTTCTGTCTGTCGTCACCGATGCCATCGATCGCAGCGTGCTCGAATCCGGCCGGGATCTCAAAGTCGTCTCGACGATCGCTGTGGGATACAACAACATCGACATCGCTGCCGCCCGCGAGCGCGGAATCGTCATCACGAACACACCCGATATCCTCACGGAATCGACGGCCGATCTCACGTGGACGCTGATTCTGGGTGTCATGCGACGGGTGGTCGAAGGCGACCGTCTCGTGCGGCGCGGTCAGTGGAAGGGCTTTGCGCTCGATTTCATGCTCGGCAGCGATCTCCGCGGCAAACAGTTGGGCATCATCGGCTTCGGCCGCATCGGCCGTGCAGTGGCGGCGCGCGCGCCCGCGTTCGGAATGCGTGTCTCCTATGCCTCGCGAGCCGGCCGTCCATCTGCCGAGGCTCCTCTGATTCCTGATTCCCGACTCCTGATTCCTGCGGAGCCCATGCCGCTCGATCGCCTGCTGTCGACATCCGACGTCGTCACGCTGCACTGTCCCTTGACGGCCGAGACGACGCATCTAATCAATCAGGCGACCCTCATGCGGATGAAGCGCGGTGCATATCTCGTCAGCGCCGCCCGAGGTCCGATCGTCGACGAAGCCGCGCTCGTGTGGGCGCTCGAGAACAGACTGATTGCTGGAGCGGCGCTTGATGTATACGAGCGCGAACCGGAGATTCACCCGAAGCTCGCGACATTCGAAAACGTCGTGCTGTCGCCGCACCTCGGAAGCTCGGCGATCGAAACACGCACCGCGATGATCGATCTGGCGGCGCGCAACGTCATTGCCGTGCTGGCAGGACAACCAGCTATCACGCCGATCTAATCGGCGGGTCTACAGAGCGAGACCCGCCCTACACTGCGCATCGAAGCGGCGTGCTACCATCCGCGTGAGGATGATTGACCTCTACAACGCCGACACCGATCAACTTCTCGGCAGCATCACTGAGGGCGATCTGCAGGTTCTGATTGGCCGACTCGAAGAAGAGTCCTCAACCGATCAGGACTACTACATCGACGCGTCAACGATCGACATGCTCGCCGACGGTCGCGCCACCGAGCATCTGATCGGACTTCTTCGAAAAGCCATTGGATCGAGCGTCGAGCCGGGTGGCGGTGTGGAAATTCGCTGGCAGCGCAGATAGCTGCCACTAGCCGCACCCACAGTGTTCACTTCATCGCCCCCACCCCATCCACCCCACCAGCCCTAGCCCTCATCACGATGCACCGTGTCCATCGAGAACGCGGGCACGCAGACTGCGATGTACTCCGCGCCTCCATGCGGCGTGCTGTAGCGCACCCACTCACCCGGCGACGTGACGACCGCCTGGCCCGCGGCGACATCAAGCGTGCCTCCCTGATGCTCCACGCGAACAGTTCCTTTGAGGACGACGGTGATCTCTTCGAACTCCGGTCGCTGGCCAGGCTCGACCCATCCGGCAGGGGAAACCATACGCGCGACGCTGATTGCCGAGTGCCCTGAATTCACGCGGCCGGCATACTCTTCGATGCGCTTGGGCGGGGTCCCCGCAGCCTGGACGATTGACGGTTGTGCGATGAGTCTCGGCATGATCAGGGCACCAGTTTGATCTCTGTCTCGCGCCGTTGCAGCGTGACGTATGCAGCAGTGAGGCTCTCGTGGCCCCCGGCGCCAATCGCCGAGACACCGAACACATAGTCGTCGATCGAGACGTTCGGGAGCACGAATTCGGTGACGTTCCCGATCCGTTGCGAGTGCTGCCAATCAGGAGTCCACGCCTCGCGCCAATAGATCCGATAGGCGACAGCTCCGGGCGCAGCATTCCATCGAAGGTTCGCGTCGTACCCGGAGGGCTGGCGGCCGATCATCACCACGGTTCGTTCTCGCGGAGCCTGGCCAGCCGCTGGCGTTTGATTGCCCGTTGTCGCAGGCTTGCCTGTTCGTGCCTGCGCGGCCGTTCTCGTCTGCGACGCTGTTTTCGTCTGGGTGCCCGTCGCGGCCGGAGTGTCTGTTGCTGCGCGCGTTGCGGCGCCCTTCTGAGTGCCTGTCTGTGTCGTGTCGCTCGTCGTGGCCTCGCCACTCGACTGGGTGCCTTCCCCGGCCGCCGGGCGTTCCGTCGTCGTGACCTTCGGCGCCGGCGGTGCCAACGCCAGCGACACGACGCCGGCAAGGTTCACCCGCGCATTCTGCGTCAGATACGCCATGTCGACGCCATCGACGGTGTCGGTTGCCGCGTGCTGCATCGCGAAGTTCTCGTTTGATTCGCGGAACACGACCGCAGGGAATCCGCGTTGATTGAACGCCGCGTTGTCGCTTCCGCGGCTGAAACGATCCTGCCTCGACAGGAGCCGCACCCGATGCCCCGGCACATACAACGCCGCCATTCGCTCGACGTAGCGCGCCAGCGATCGAGACATCGAGTCCTCGGGCCCGTCTGAATAGACCCGCACCGATTCGGCATCGATCACGCCGTTTCCGCCGCGCGAGTTGCCGACGATGTCGTTGTTGAAATCGGCATCGACCACGACCTTGCCCTTGACCAGCCGATCGGCGTGCGCCTGTGCGCCGATCAGTCCCTGCTCTTCACCGGCCCAGAGCGCGAAGACGATGGTCGCATCGAAATCCAGCGTGCTCGACGCGATCACTCGTGCCAATTCCATCGTCAGCGCAGTTCCGCTGGCGTTGTCGTTGGCACCGGGTGCCTCGACGTTGTAGTCCTGCCCCTTTCGCAGTTGCGGATCGGGTTGCGCTGTCTGTCCCGGCGGTGTCGGCGGTCTCGTGTTCGCTCCGATCTGTCCAGTGCCACCGATGTTGACGGTGTCGTAGTGCGCCGACACGTAGATGCGTCGTTCGGATCGTCCCGGAAGCACGGCGAGGACGTTTCGCAGTTCGACCTCTCGAGTGATCCGGCCCTGCGGCGCCAGCTTGTACGAATCGAAGCTGACCTGCAGCCTCGGGCTCGATCGTTTCAGCTCGTCGAAGATCCATTGGCGCGCCGCGCCGATGCCTCGCGTCGTCGACGTGGTGTCCGAGAGCGTGTTCCGGGTGTGAAATCCGGCCAGCGTTTCGACCAGCGACTTGATTCGGGCTTCGGACACGGCACCGGCGAGCGCGACGATTCGTGGATCGGCATCGGGTGTGATGGTCTGGGCACGCCCGTGCGCCGACAGTGCCACGAAGACGACGGCAGCGAGAGACAGCCTCTTCATGGCCGGAATGCTAGCATCAGGCGTGGCCCCGAGGAAAAGACTCGATCCGCGACGTGTCGAGCGGACCATGCGCTCGCTGGCGCTCGCCATTACCGGCATGGAGCTGCCCGCGATCGAGAAGATTTCCGAATCACAGGCCGAGGATCCGTTTCAGATCCTCATCGCCACGCTGCTCTCGGCTCGCACGCAGGACGCCACGACCCACGCGGCGTCGACGCGGCTCTTCCGCCGGGCGAAGACGCCGCGGACGATGGCGCGTCTCGCCGTGTCCGAGATCGAGCGCCTCATCTACCCGGTCAGTTTTTACCGGAACAAAGCGCGTCACGTGAAAGCGTGCTGCGAGCAGTTGATGTCTCGATTCAACGGACGCGTGCCCAAGACGATGGAGGAACTGGTGATGCTGCCGGGGGTCGGCCGCAAGACCGCCAACCTCGTCATGATTCTCGCCTTCAAGGGCCAGGACAACATCTGCGTCGATACGCACGTGCACCGCATCTCGAACCGTATGGGATGGGTGCGCACCCGGGAACCGAACGAAACCGAGCAGGCGCTGTATCGCGCCACCGACCGACGCTGGTGGCCGCTGATCAATCTGTATCTCGTGACGTGGGGCCAGAATGTCTGCCGCCCGGTGTATCCGCGCTGTGGGGATTGCGTCATCGCCAAGCTCTGCCCAAGAATTGGCGTGTCAGTGTAGGGTCCGCCTTCGCGTTACGGCTTCGGCGAGACAAGCTGCAGTTCATCTGGAGGACACGATGAAGCGCGTTGCTGGTGTTTGCGTAGCGGTACTGCTGTTGTGGCCTGCGGGGATTACGCTCGCTCAGACGGGAACGGCCTCACGAGGGACGGGTACGACGACTCGCGGCGCGGCGCCCGCGCAGCCCGGGCGAGGCACGGCACCAGCGACGCCTGCAACACCTGGGCGCAAGTCGCCGGGCGCGGGCCCGGTCGTCGTGGTCGATACCGTCAAGGGAGTATTCGAGTTCGAGACCTACCCGAACGAGGCCCCCAAATCCGTCGAGCACATCCTCGGGCTCGTGAAAAAAAACTTCTACAACGGTCAGCGCATCCACCGCGTAGATCCAGGGTTCGTCGTGCAGTTCGGCGATCCGCAGACCCGCGACATGACCAAACGTGACGACTGGGGCACGCGCTCCAGCGGCAATCCGATCGGCGTGTTGG
The DNA here is from genome assembly GCA_036407095.1 of Vicinamibacterales bacterium. Classification (GTDB taxonomy): domain Bacteria; phylum Acidobacteriota; class Vicinamibacteria; order Vicinamibacterales; family UBA2999; genus Gp6-AA40. Next base: position 126,772 of record DASWZV010000174.1, read on the forward strand.
AAGTCAGCAAGAAGCGCTCGCACGTGGCCGGTGCCGTGGCACTCGCACACCTCGACGGCGATCCCAAAGGCGGTGACAGCCAGATCTACATCACCTTGTCGTCGCGGCCGGAGCTGGACGGGAAGTACGCGGTGATCGGTCAGGTCATCTCGGGAATGGATGTCGTGCAGAAGCTCCGCGTCACCGATGTCATTCGACGGGTAACCGTGCGAGACGAGGCGCCGACGAAGTAGATACCGACACGAGATCGGCGATCTCGGGATATCTTTCGATCAGTTCCGGCGGGTACTCGCCTTCGAGCGGCTGGCCCAGTTGCGCCTTGAGCATGATCGCGTTCACCACCGACTTCGACGCGAAGTGATTGTTCGTGTACAGATACGATTTCTTCACCAGGGCCTGCGCGGCTCCCGCGATGTCCGAGAACTCACTCAGCTCCTTGCCCGAATACAGATAGTTGTATCGGTCTTCGGCTTTCTCGTGGTGCCACCACGCCTTCGCGTTTCTCCCATGCAGCCGCATGTAGTAGAAGGTCGAGATGTTCGGCAGATAGTTCTGCCGGATCGAGAAGCGGAACTTCGGCTCGTCGATCTGGACCCACGCGGCCCCGAACGCGTTGAGCATCGCGAGCGTGTCTCCGATCCCATCGCTCCAGCTCTTGTGCCGCAATTCGACCGCGACGGGGTAGTCATGGAACGCGCGCAGCAGCTGCGCAAGGTACTCGCGTGAGGCGGTGCTGTCTTTGAAACTCGCAGGGAACTGGGCCAGCAGCGCGCCCAGCCGGCCCGCTCGCGCGAGCGGATCGATCCCTTCGCGGAACTCGTCGATGTCGGCCTGCGTGACCTGAGCGAGCAGGTCGAGGAGGGGACCCTCCGATCCCGGCGCACGGGTCAGCGCCGACTCTCGAAACATCTTCGGGTGCGTGAACTTCTGGTACAGCTTGAGCGAGAACTCGAAACCCGATGGCGTGCGCTCGACCCAGCTGCTCGCGACCTCGGGCCGCGGCTGACCGTAGAAGGTCGTGTTGACTTCCACTGTATCGAAGTGCTCGGCATAAAAGCGGAGCTCGTCGAATCCGGCGGTGCCCGCTCGCTTCGACCTCGTCGCCGGGTAGAACGACCCGTTCCACGTGCCCTTCCCGGAGGGATAGCTCCAGCCCGACGTTCCGATGCGTAAAGCCACGAACAGTACAATAATCGGTTAGGGTCCGCGCCTGGCGTAGAGCGCAGCCTTCAGGCTGCGCGCCACCCGAGCAGCATGCTCACGATCAACGAGATCTTCTATTCGGTCCAGGGAGAGTCCAGCTATGCAGGCCAGCCGTGCGTCTTCGTGCGCCTGACCGCCTGTGATCTGCGATGCAGTTGGTGTGATACACCGTACGCGTTTTACGAAGGACGCAAACGGCCGCTCGAGGACGTGTGGGGAGAAGTGGATTCGTTCGGATGCCCCTTGGTCGAGGTCACAGGCGGCGAGCCGCTGCTTCAGGAAGACGTCTATCCACTGATGCAGGGCCTGCTCGATCGAGGCAAGACGGTTCTGCTCGAGACCGGCGGTCATCGCAGCACCGCGCGTGTGCCGCGCGCGGTCGTCACGATTCTCGACATCAAGTGTCCCGCCAGCGGCGAATCGCACCGGAACGACTGGAGCAACCTCGAGCGCCTGCAGCCGCATGACGAGGTCAAGTTCGTCCTGAACGATCGCGCGGACTACGAATGGGCGCGCGATGTGCTCGCTCAGCACGACCTCGCCACTCGAGCATCGGTGGTACACGTTTCGCCCGTGCACGGCGTCCTCGATCCGAAGACGCTCTCGGAGTGGGTGCTAGCCGACCGCCTGCCGGTCCGCGTCCAACTGCAGCTGCACAAGTACATCTGGAGCCCGACGACGCGCGGTGTCTGACGCGGTAGTTCTGCTCAGCGGAGGCCTCGATTCCTACACGGCGGCGGCAATCGCCCGTGCTGACGGCTTCCGACTCTTTGCCTTGACGGTGCGCTACGGACAACGTCACGCCGCCGAGATCGACGCCGCACGCAGAGTGGCCGCGGCGCTCGATGTGGCGCGGCACGTCGAGCTCGATGTCGGCCTCTCGACCTTTGGCGGTTCCTCGTCATTGACGACAGATGCGCCCGTCCCAAAAGGCCGCCAGATCGATCCGGCAGAGATCCCGTCTACCTACGTCCCCGCTCGCAACACCGTCTTCCTCGCGCTTGCGCTCGGTTGGGCGGAAGTGATCGGTGCGCACGACATCATCATCGGCGTGAACGTACTGGACTACTCAGGCTACCCCGATTGCCGGCCCGAGTTCATCGCCGCATTCGAGCGCCTCGCGATGCTGGCGACCGCGCGCGGCGTGCAGGGCGAACGGTTCCGCATTCACGCGCCGCTGCAGATGATGACGAAGGCACAAATCATTCGCCGGGGACTGGAGCTCGGTCTCGACTACAGCCTCACGCACAGCTGTTACGATCCCGGGCCGAGTGGTGGCCCCTGCGGACGCTGCGACAGCTGCGTCCTGAGAGCCGCGGGGTTCGCTGAGATCGGTGTGCCCGATCCGCTGCTCCGTCCATGACCGACCGCATCTACTACGGTGAGCCCGCCCGACGGGCATTCGACGCTGTCGTGACACGGGCGCTCGAATATGGTGGGCGTCCCGCTGTTCATCTCGATCGCACCGCGTTCTACCCGACGTCAGGAGGGCAGCCGTTCGACACCGGGCGGCTTGGAGACGTCGATGTCGTCGAGGCTGTCGACGAGGACGAAGCAATCCTGCACGTGCTCAGCGCGCCGATCGCCGAAGGTGCGGCCGTGCACGGCGACATCGACTGGCCGCGGCGCTTCGATCACATGCAGCAGCACACCGGGCAGCACGTGCTGTCGGCTGCCTTCGATCGAGTGTTCGACAACCGCACGACCAGCTTCCACATGGGCGCCGACAGCGCGACGATCGACCTGGCTCGCGAGATGACCGCCGTCGAAGTCGAACGTGCCGTCGACGAGGCCAATCGTGTGGTGTGGGAAGACCGGCCGGTGTCGATCCGCATGGTGTCGGCCGAGGAGGCCGCGACGCTTCCGCTCCGAAAGGAGCCGGTGCGAAGCGGACTGCTGCGCCTGATCGAGATCGCCGACTTCGATTTGTCGGCGTGCGGCGGCACGCACGTCGCCCGCACGGGCGAGATCGGCATCATTGCCGTCAGCGCCGTCGAACGGTTTCGTGGCGGATCGCGTCTGACCTTCCTGTGTGGCGGCCGAGCGCTGCGCGCATTCCGGCTCCAACGCGACGCGCTGGCCGGGAGCGTCCGGCATCTCTCCGTTCTTCCCCATGAACTGCCGGGGGCGATCGAGCGGATGCAGCACGAGCACAAGCAGGCGCGCAAGGATCTCGCGCGGCTTCAGCAGCAGCTGGCGGTGCACGAAGCGTCACGGCTGTTGACGCGGGCGCGCGATGTCGATGGTGTGCGGGTCGTCGTGGAAGCGCTCGATGCTTGGGATGCGGCGGGACTGCGCGCAATCGCGAGTGGTCTCACGGCGCACGAACGAGTGGCCGCAGCGCTGTTCACGTCCACCGCTCCGGTCGCCGCCGCGATCGCCCGTTCGTCTGGCGTCAATCTCGATGCGAATGCGGTGCTGCGTACGCTCATGGGCGCGTTTGGCGGCCGCGGCGGCGGCAGGCCTGACCTCGCTCAAGGTGCCGGGCTCACCGGAGATGTCGCGGACATCGTCGATGCCGCGAAGACGGCGCTGACCGTCGCCTTGCGCTGACCCGCGGGGGCCGCAATCCTCCGCTATCTCTCAGCAGGCCTTCGACTGAACGAGGCGAGCCGCACGGCGATGCGATCGATTGCGTCGTTGGCCTCGAGGCTGGTGCCTTCGAAGTTGTTCACCATGATGACGAGCGCGAGATGTTCGTCGTCGCGCGTGGTCACGTAGCCGGCCAACGATCGGATGTTCGACATCGTGCCTGTCTTCGCACGCACGTGGCCCTCGGCCGGCGTCCGTTTCATTCGAGTCGCGAGCGATCCGTCGATGCCAGCCACCGGCAGGCCGGTCATGAACGGAGACGCGCCTGTAGGGTCGTACATCCGCCGGAGCACCGTGATGAGCGCCTCCGCCGAAATCGTATTGCGTCTCGACAAGCCCGAGCCGTCGATCAGTTGCTGACTGTCGCGCTCCACGCCCCACGTTTCGAGCCGCGTGCGCAGGCCATCGAGCGCCGCGTCGTTGGTCGGGAATGCGCCAGGCGCGGCGTTGAGTCGAAGCAGCGCCTCGGCGTAGAGGTTGATGCTGTCCTTGAGCAGCGGCTGCGCGATCTCCGCGAGCGTGCGCGAGATGTGGGTGAACAACACGGTCGAGGCCGCGCGATCTGGGGTGGGATGAACGTCGTCGATGTCGACCGCCTCGCCGGTCACGTCGATCCCGTCACGAATCAGGCGATTTCGCAGGACGTTCGCAAACCACAGGGTTGGGTTCCCTACAGCGATGCCGATCGGCACGGGCGGGGCACCGACCGGAATCGTGCCCGCAATCGTGAGTGCCCGGTCGCCCGGGCGCTGCTCGGGCCAGAGAAGCAGCTGCGATCCTCGTGGTCCGGTGATCGCGAGGTTGGTCAGCGGCCGGTACGTCGCTCGCGCATCGACGGCAAGATTCGTCGGCGCCCCTTCGGCCGATCCTGGTGAGATCGAGACGCTCGTGCGATTCTCCGCGACGTTCAGGGCACCGAACACGGCGCCCGTCGTGTAGCCGAGGTCGTCCCATGCCCACGCCAGCTGCGGCCGCGGTTCCTCGAGCGCGTCATCGTCGCCGATCACGCGACCCTCGATGCGACGAACGCCGGCCGCCTTGAGCCCGTTGGTCCAGGTAGAGAAATCGTCGCCAGCGGGCCCGCCAATCGAGGGATCACCAGACCCGACCGCCAGCAGATCGCCGCGCAGCACGCCGTCTACAACCGGTCCGGTTGCGCGAAGCGTGGTGACGTAGCGGTAGTTCCATCCGGCGGCTTCGGCCGCGGTGGCGACGCTGACGAGCTTCGCCGCGGAGGCAGGCACGAGCAGCGCTCCGGCGTTCAGCTCGACCAGCGGAATCTGGCGATCGAGCGAGAAGGCGACGATCCCCCACACACCTCGGCGAACGCCAGGCCCGCTCGTGTCCAGGAGAATGCCGTCACGAAGTTGTGAGAGGGCGCTGGTCGACTCGGAAGGAGGGCGAGCCGCGAGGACCACAGGCGCGGTCCTCGCACAACTCAGTAATGCAAAATGCAAGACGCAAAATGCAAAAAGCGGCCTCGCCACGTTGCGCGCTGGCCGCTGCCGCCCTTTTGCACTTTGCATTTTGAGTTTTGCATTATTTCACGGCATCGAGCGCTTTCATTGCGTCATCGAACGCGGACGTTTCGACCTTAGCGGTCCCAGGTTCGTCCGAACGGCTGGCGAAGACACCGGTTGCGGTGCGGCCAAACGTCGTCGTCTCCATCTTGTTTTCTCCGAACTTGAAGGTCACGACGAGCGCGGGCATCTTCAGCGACGGATCCGCTTTGTCCTCGAACGAGCTGGCGCGCAGACCGGTCACCTTGTTGAGGACGTCTTCGGCCTTCATCGCATCGACGTCTTTTCCGGCGGCGTTGTGCCACACTTCCTTGCCGTCTTTGCCCGTGGTCTTGTCGAGCACGATCGTCTCCGACCCGCGCTTGAACTCCGCGTGTGTGACCGTGAACGATCGCGCGTCGAAGAGGTCCTTCCGGCGGAAATCGCTGATCTTCTTGATCACGTCGTCTTTGAGCGTGGGCGGCACCGTGAACACCATCGGGCGCGACGAGTCCTTCGCGTAGACGACGGCGTTTTCGGTCTTGCCCAGCGACAGCGTGGCCCGTGAGCTGCCGCTGATGGCCGTCAGGGTGCTCGACGGCTTGTCGAGGCCGTACTTGGCAAGGCTGGCCGCATCGGCGGAGGGAGTCGTGATGGCCACCATCTGTGCCGACGACAAGCGCTCGAGCGCCGCTTCGACGGCAGCGAAATCCGCCCGTGCGGCAATCGGCTTCACCAGTGCCCAGTCCGACCCATGCTTGGTGAGCTGCACGTTCGTGGTTCCGCTGACGAGTTCGAGACCGTCGATCTTGTCGCGTTCGACTTTCAGAATGGTCTTGTCGCGAAGCGCGAACGGCGTCTTGTTGAACGTCGAGTCGAGAAACGACGAGACGAGGAAGACCCGCTTCTGACCCGGCACCCGCGCGTAGAGATCGCCGCCGGTCGGAGTCTTCTCGCCGATCGCGAGCTGCCTGGCTTCTTTCTGACCCTTGGAGCGAAACGAGACCTCGACCTTCGGCGGATCGAGGCCGTACTGTTTCAGGTCGGCAGCGGTCGCGTCGACGACGCGATTCACTTCGAGTGACGCCAGGCTTCCGGTCATCGACGTGATCTCGTTCTCGTCGGCTGCGGCTTTCTCGGGCTCGACCAGCTGCCATTTGCCGTCGGCCTTCTCCAGGCGCGCGGTCTCGCCGCCGGTCTTGACGCGAATCTCCTCGATGTCTCCGGCTGTGACCGTGCCGAACGGTTTCTCTTTCTTCTCGGCCGCCGCGTTCGGCTCGCTCTTCGAGTCGACGAAGTAGATGTAGCCGACGAGGGCGACGAGTACCGCTCCGAAAACGAGGGTAGACCACCCGCGCATCGCTATCGTCTCCGCCACCAGGTCATGACGCCGGCTCCGAGCACCACAGCCGGGATGACGAAGATGGACAGGTAGAACATCGCGTCCCGGACGTTCGCCGTCAGAGTGAGCCGTCGATCCGACGGGTCGCGTGGCCGGATCGAAATCAGGCTCTCCTGCTGCGCCAGCCAGTTCACCGTGTTCATGAACAGATCGCGATTGCCCTCGACGCCCAGGTAGCTGTTCGACGCAAAAGCGGAGTTGCCGATGGCCGCAACGCGTGTCTCCGGTTTCGGAGCGCTCTCCTTGGCGTTCTTCGCATCCTTCGCCGCGTCGTCTGGCGGTGTCGCGGTGGAGGCCACCTCTGTCGCCACGGCGATCGAGACCGGCCCGGCGATGTCTCCCTTGTCAGTCTCCGGCTTGAGTACGCTTGGGTTACCGCCACTAGTTGCTGCCGCGAGTTGTTTGAAGTCGGTCTCGGCCCAGCTCCGGGCAGCGGTCTGCACGAACGATTGACCGGCCCGTTTTTGCGCCCCTGTCTCCGGGAGAACGGCCCGCGCCAGCGGGAACATCGTGACGAGACCGAAATCGTTGGTGATCGCGTGACTCGGGTACGGCGGTGCCGCTACCGGCACGGTCGCGACCTGGGTGCGGCCGCTGACGTCGACGACCACCGACTGGGTGGCGTTGATGCCCCACTCCTTCAATAGTCCGGTCAGGCGAGGCATCTGCTGCGGCTGTTTGAAGTCATCCGGCGGGTCGATCATCACGAACAGCTTGCCGGTGCGCGACGTCAGATATTCGTCGATGATCGGGACTTCCTGTTCGAGGAGGTCGGTGCGCGGCCCCGCCATCACGAGTACCGTGGCATCCTTCGGGATCTCGTTCGTCTGCGCCAGCACGAGCTTGTCGAACTGATAGTTGTCCCGCTTCAACGCATCGGCGATCCCGCTGTAGCCAGCACGCTCTGAACTGCCCGTGTCCTTCTCGCCGTGGCCGCTCAGGAAGTAGACCTTCTTGGTCTGCGGGGTCAACACCTTGATGAGCGCGTTGGTCACGTCCTGTTCGGTGTTGTTCGTGACGCGCTCGGTCCGCCCCATGTACTCGACGACGATGGTCCCGTAGGACTCGATCTTGTATTCCTTCGCCTTGACCGGAACCTTGTCGGGATCGATGTAGTCGACCTGAACCTGACGCGAGTTGTACTGGTACTCGGTCAGCCGCGTCCGGTACCGATCGAAATTCGGTTCCTGATCGAACACGATGAACTTCACCGGTGAGTTGATCCCCTGGAGCAGCTTCACCGACTGCTCCGAGAGGCTGTACTGCTTGTTTTCCGTGAGATCCCACCGCTTGTTGCGGCGCGTCGACAGGTAGTTCACGGCGATGAGAATGCCGAGAACGATGATGACGCTGGCGCTCGCGATGGTGCCGAGGCGAGTGTTGCGCTTCTTGAACTGTGCGGCGATTTCCTTCCACTGAGAAGCGACGTACAGGAGGACGAGGATCAGTCCGGCAACCGCGGCATACCGCGCATACGTGTTGTAATCGGGCTTCCACCACTGTGTGATGACCGCGCCCGCGACGAGCGCAACACCGACCCAGCTGAGCGCACTCATGATTTGTTTCATGGCTACCCCTTCCACCGCTCGGTATCAACCGCGCGCGCGGTCAGGAACAGTCCAAAGCAGATGAAGCTGACGTAATAGACCAGGTGTTTGGTATCGATGATGCCCCTGGTGAAATCGTCGAGATGATCCGTGATTGACAGGTAGTTGAGCACCTGCTGTGTCGTCGGCCCGGTGAACGATGCGATCCAGTTGATCACCCACAACATGAGAAACACGCTGAAGGTCACCATCACGGCGACGATCTGATTCTTGGTCAGGCTGGAGATGAGCAGCCCCACCGCGATGAAGCAGCCCCCCATCAGCAGCAGACCCAGATAGGTCGTGAGGATCGGAATCCATTCCGGACGGCCGGCCCAGAAGAGCAGACCGATGTGAATGAGGGTTACCGCCAGCATCGCCGCGTACAGCGCCATCGCGCCGAGAAACTTGCCGACGATGATTTGAAAGTCGGTGAGGGGCGACGTCAGCAGCAGCTCGATGGTGCCCGATCGTTTCTCTTCCGAGTACGTCCGCATCGTGATCATCGGGAGCACGAAGAGGAAGACCACCATCGCGTTGAGGAACGCCGGGCGAATGAGGTTCTCGTTGATGTTGACGGCGGGCGCGCCGCCGCCGAGCCCAGCAAACTGCATGCTCTGACGGTCGAAGTAGAGAACCAGCGAGTAGAAGAAGAACCCGAAGATCAGTGCGTAGAACCCGATGACGACGTACGCGATCGGCGAAGCGAAGTATCCCTTCAGCTCTTTTTGCGTGATGGCGAGGATGTTACTCATGCGCAGCCTCCACCGCGGCCTCCGGCGCCGCTGCTTCTTCGGTCGTGACCTGCAGGAAGATCTCCTCGAGGCTCATGCGCATCGGCCGCAGTTCGAGCAGCCCCCAGCCGTGAGTCACGACGGCTGACGCGAGCTCCCGCCTCACGTCGCGAGCGGTGCTGGTGACCTCGTAGCCGGTCGCGCTGCCACGCGTGGTCGAGACCGAGACGGCGGTGACTCCCGGCACGCCGCTCAACACGCTGCTCGCATCGGTGCCCGCGGCATCGATTTCCACATACATCGCGCTGGCGCCCCCCAGACGGCTCGTCAGGTTCTCAGGAGTGTCGACGGCGACGACGCGTCCCCGGTTGATGATGACGACCCGGTTGCAGGTCTGACTGACCTCGGGAAGGATGTGGGTGCTGAGGACGATCGTGTGATCGCCGGCGAGCCCTTTGATGAGATTGCGCGTCTCGATGATCTGCTTCGGGTCGAGGCCCGCAGTCGGCTCATCGAGGATCAACACATCGGGGTTGTGCAGGAGCGCCTGTGCCAGGCCGACGCGCTGTCGATACCCCTTCGACAGCTTCGCGCAGTGACGGCTGGCGACGTCGGCGATCCGCGTCCGCTCCATCGTCGTCGCGATCCGCGTCTTGCGGTCCGCGCTGGGTACACCCTTGATGCGCGCGCAGAACAGCAGATAGTCGCGGACGGTCATGTCGGGATAGAGCGGTGGGGTCTCGGGCAGGTATCCCGTCCGGCGCTTGGCTTCGATTGGATTCTCCATGACGTCGTAGCCGGCAACGATCGCCTTGCCGTCGGTCGGCGGCATGTACCCGGTCAGGATCCGCATCGTCGTCGTCTTGCCGGCGCCGTTGGGACCGAGGAATCCGAGGATTTCTCCCTTCTCGGCCTTGAAGCTGACGTCGCTGACGGCAGTGACGGGCCCGTACTCCTTGGTGAGGTGTTGAACTTCGATCACCGTGTGCTCCTTGAAATGGGGTCGCGAGTCAGCTCGATTCGTTCAGGAAGCGACTCCCGACCACATTGCGTGTAACTTCTAGATTGCGCACGTCTTAGGTGGGCACAACCGACCATAGTACCCGATGGCCGCCGCGAGGGGCAAGGGTTCATGTTAACGTATGAACAAGTATTCATATGTCGCAGCTCGACCCGCATACCGTCGATGAACTGACCGAAACCTTCCGGATGCTCGGAGATCCCACGCGTATTCGCATCCTCGATGCGCTCTCCCGGTCTGAGCTGTGCGTCGGTGACATCGCCCACCAACTGGCGGTCACCGAATCGGCTGTCTCGCATCAACTTCGTCTGCTCCGCAACGTCCGCATTGTCCGCGCCCGGCGGGAAGGCCGGATGATCTTCTACGCCCTCGATGACAAACACGTGCTCGGCCTGTTCAGGCAGGGGCTCCGGCACGTCCAGGAGAGCGGCCGGTAGGCCACGCACCGTGGCCACGCCGGGCACTCAACCCGCCTTCGACGGAGCGCTCGACCCCGCCCGTGACGGGTTCGGCGAAGGGGGACTCCGCGCTGAGGCACGGATTGCCCCGTAGAAGTGGTCATTCTCGAGCGCCGGTCGAAGCCGCTCGCGGGTGTGGAGGCGATATCGGCAGACGTATCGGGCAGTGACTACACGTGCAATATGACGTCGCAGAGCGCTCGACGGCCGTTACGGCGACGCGGCGGCCGCGGGCCTCCGAAGTGAGTCGCTCTAGGCTTTGCGGTTCGAGAAGAAGTTGCCCGTGATGTATGCGTCGATCTGCGCCTGATCGCTCCCTGAGATCGACGTGAAGCGAAGCCCCATTCCCACCCGGCGGTCAGCCCAACAGACTTTCGCATCTGCCTCGATGTCACTCTTTGCCGCCGGGGCGCGGAAGCGAACTCTCACGATCGTACCGATGGCAAGGGGGCTCGTGGTGCGGATCGCGAGACCTCCGCGGGTGATGTTGAGTGTCACTGCCGCCGCGATTGTGTTGTTGTAGCGGAACAACACCGGAATGCCCAGCGTCACGCGCGGGCTCGTTCGGCGGTCGGAGCGGTGGGGAAACATGTGGGGCACGAGCGCGCGAACGATGTGCTGGGCTGCGATGTACTCGTTGACGTAGCCGGTCACGCCGAGCGTGTCGAGCTCGCGCACCTCATCGGCGCTCGCGATGGTGCCGCTGAACACCATGACCGGCGCCTTCTGCGCAATTTTGCGAATCGCGCGCAGCAGAGCCACGCCGTTCCCTTGAGGTAGCCGAAGATCGAACACGATCAAGTCGAGATCTTTGGCGTCCTCGCGTACGTGACCGAGCAGTTCCGGTCCTGTCCGTGCTGTGATCGCTTTGTGACCCGCCCCTTCAATAGCGGTCTTGAACCGGTCCCGCACAAACGCTGTGTCGTCCGCGACGAGCACGGTTCGTGTCTTGGCTCTGGGACGGGCGCGCACTCGATCTCTATCGACCGAGCGTTCGACGAGCGTTAGGCTTCGTTGCCGAAATCCGCGGGACCTCGATATAATCCGAAATCTTGGCCGGGATGTGTTCAGATCCGCTGGGGGCGGTTCGGTTCCCGGATGCTTCGAGCGCGGCCGATCCGCTGCATGGAGTCCGTATGGCGACCTGCCCTGAATGCGAATTCGACGAGATTGACACCGAGGACTTCGAAGAGGGTGACACTCTCAGTTGTCCCGAATGCGGCAAGAGCCTCGTGATGGTGGGTGCCGATGAGCTCGAGGTCGCTGACGACGATGATGAGGACCTCGATGACGATGACCTCGATGAGGAAGAAGACGAAGAGGACGAGGACGACGAGGAACTCGACGACGAAGAGGCCGACGACGAGGAGGACTTCGACGAGTGATGGAGAGCACGCCTCCGCTGCACGGCCGGGAGGCGGATCTGCTCGAGAAGGCTGGCCGCTTGCACAGTCTGCTGGCCAGTTACAACTCCCTGCTGGTCGCCTTCAGCGGCGGCGCCGACAGCGCGTATCTCGCCTGGGCAGCGACCGCTGCCCGCGGTTCATCGGTCCTCTGCGTCACCGCCGACAGCCCGAGTTATCCCGATCATCACCGGCAGCTGGCCCTTCGCGTCGCGCGTGAATTCGGCCTCCGCCACGAGCTGATTCAGACTTCCGAGCTCGATCGCCCCGAGTACCGTGCCAACCCGACGAATCGGTGCTACTACTGCAAGCACGAGTTGTACACCGCGCTCACGAAGATGGCCGCCGATCGAGGCTTTGCCGTGATCGCCGATGGCAGCAACGCCGACGATCGCGGCGACTATCGACCCGGACGCCAGGCGGCGCGCGAGTTCGGTGTCAGAAGTCCCCTTGATGAGATCGGCCTGGCCAAGTCCGAGATTCGCGAGCTGTCGCGCCGTGCGGGACTGCCCACCTGGGATGAGCCCGCGTCGGCGTGCCTGTCATCCCGAATCCCGTACCACAGTGAAGTGACCAGCCAGAAGCTGCGGCTCATCGAGCAGGCTGAAGATGCCGTGCGCTCGCTGGGTTTTCGCGTCTGCCGCGTCAGACATCACGACCTTGGTGTCACCGCGCTCGCTCGTCTGGAAATCGGGTGCGACGAGCTCGCGCGTGCGCTCGAGCCGGACGTTCGCGATCGCATCGTGCGGGAACTGTCCACCATTGGCTATCAACACGTCACCATCGATTTGCGGGGCTATCGAATGGGCAGCCTGAATGAAGGTGTCCGGCTCAGGCCTGTCTGAATCACCGGGAGCAGGAATCGGGATCGAGGAATCGAGGGCCGGCCGTGCTGGTGCACGGTTTCTGCTCACGCGATCCTGGCTCGGAGTCCCTGGTCCGATCCTCGCGCTCGTCGTCGCGTACGTCGTTGCACACGCGGCGTCGCTCGCACCATCGCTCGAGGACATCGACTCGATCAACTTCGCGCTCGGCCTGCGTCACTTCGACGTCGCGAATCATCAGCCCCATCCGCCTGGCTATCCGGTGTACATCGCGCTCGGTCGCGCGTCGCTCGCCGTGATTCGGTTGGTCGCGCCATCGCTCGACCTCGCTCGCGGCGAAGCGCTGGCACTTTCGATCTGGTCGGCGATTGCCGGTGGCGTCGCGATGCTGGCCGCGTGGTCGTTGTTTGCTGAAATCGGACGCGTGCGGACCGCCCCGTCGTCGTTCTTCCGGGTCGGGGGAATCTCGCTCTGGGCAACGGCCCTGCTGGCGGCGTCGCCTCTTTTCTGGATCTCCGGCTTGCGGCCGTTGAGCGACATGCCGGGACTGGCGCTCGCGATGGTCGCGCAGGCACTTGCGCTCAAGGGGATGAAGGATCGCAGGGCGCTCATCATCGCGGCCCTCCTCGCCGGCGTTGCTGCGGGCGTTCGCGTACAGACCGTCTGCTTGACCATGCCGATCGTGATCGCCGCGGCGTGGAGTCAGCGCCGCGCCGGTATATGGTGGCTCGCAAGCCGGCCTGTCGCCGCGAGCGCGATCGGCGTGTGCGTTTGGGCGATACCGCTGCTCGCGCTCTCGGGCGGACTGGATGGCTATCTCCGAGCGCTGGGTTCACAAGCCGGCGAGGACCTCGCGTGGACTGGAATGCTGTGGACCACGCCGACGCCGAGGCGCCTCGCGTTTGCGTTGTGGGAAACCTTTGCGCTGCCGTGGGATAGTGCGGCGCTCGCGGCGATTGTCGGCGTCATGTCGGTCGTCGGCGGAGCGGTCGCGCTCGTCAACGATCGACGAGCGGCGTTGCTGATCGCGATCACTTTCGCACCGTACGTCGTGTTCCATCTCCTGTTTCAGGAAACGGTGTTCGTGCGCTACGCCCTGCCGACGCTGCCGCTCGTGGCCTGGCTGGTCATCCGGGGAGCGAATGCGACCGGACGAGCCGCCAGATTTCTCGCTGCCCCCGTCGTTGTCGCTGCGCTCGTTGCTGCGGTGCCGGCGGGTCTGGCCTATGGCAAAGAAGCGCATCCGGCATTTCGAGCGATCGCCGCCATGCAATCGAAGGCCGCGGCCGAGCCGCCCGCGGCAATCTATTCACATTTCTCATTGCGCCGGCCGCTGCAGGCGAGCGCGCCCGACCACGTCCCGATCGTCGAGCCTCGGCGGAGTTACGAGTGGTTGGGGCTCGTCGACTACTGGCGCAACGGCGGCGTGGCCCCGGTCTGGTTTCTCGCAGACGCGCGCCGAACTGATCTTGCGTTGATCGATCCCCAGAGCCGCCGTCATGTCCGGCAGTTTCGATGGAGCGTCGCCGATCATGCGACGTTGAGCGGTGCGCGACCAACCGGTGTCGATTGGTATGTCTTCAATCGTCCTCCCGGCTGGTTTGCCGGCGAAGGATGGGCGCTGACCCCTGAGACCGGCGGACTCAGTCAGGCCTCGGGCGCCGGCGTCGATCGTCGTCCGATTGAAGCGTTCGTCCGACGCCGGACTGGTCCGATGCGGGTGATGGTCGGAGGACGTCATTTCAGCGTGGCCGGTGCGCCGTCGGTCTCGATGATGCTTGCGGTCGACGGGTCGGTCGTTGCGTCGTGGAGCGTCGATCCCGCCCCGGGTGGATCGAACTTTCTGCGCTTTATCGATCTTCCGTCAGGCCTCCCCGCCGGCGATGGGCTCTATGCCCACCTGACGATCCAGGTTCACGCCGATCCTCCCTCCGAACCGACGCCTCCCGTGGCGGTCCGCCAGTTCGATATTCAGGCGGCCGACACGCTCGTCTACGGTTTTGGCGAGGGCTGGCACGAGGAGGAATACGAGACGGCGACAGGTCGTCGCTGGCGCTGGTCGAGCGGACGATCGATCCTCCGTGTCGCCCCGCCGCGGGCGATCGAACTCGTACTGCACGGCGAGTCGCCTTTGAAATACTTCGACTCCCCGCCGACAGTGCGGATAACGGCTGCCGGCACCGTCGTCGGTGAACTGCATCCGGATCGAGAGTTCACCTGGCGGGTCGTCGTGCCGGCCGACGCGGTGCAGCGCGCCGACGGCGCGATTGTGCTCGAAACGGATCACATTTACGTGCCGAGCAAGGCCGAGGGGACCTCCGACACACGGCGTCTCGGTCTGAGAATCTTCGATACGACAGTGCACCCCGTTGCACCTACTGACAGACCTTGATTGACACGGGATCGTCCCGACGCTAAGCTCGACGCGTCTTCCCCGATCAAAATACAAAAACGCAGGAGAAGGTCCAGATGACACTGCGCCGGTACGCGTGGTTGACTGCGATAGTGCTGCTGGTGGTGCTGACTGTTTCGGCGTGCGGTAAGAAAGTCGTGCCGCCGCCGCCGCCCCCACCACCTCCTCCTGCAGCGCCGCCGCCCCCGCCTCCGCCACCACCACCTCCACCACCTCCACCGCCGCCGGCTCCGGCTCCGCCGAAACCGTTGACCGAGGAGGAGCTGTTTGCCAAGAAGACGCTCGATCAGCTGAACGCAGAGATGCCCCTGGCAGACGTGATGTTCGACTTCGATATGGCGTCGATCAAGGAAGACCAGCGCGCCGTGTTGCAGAAGAACGCCGACTGGATGAAAAAGTGGACGTCGACGCGGGTGACGATCGAGGGGCATGCTGACGCGCGCGGCACGAACGAGTACAACCTGGCGCTCGGCGAACGCCGCGGAAATGCGGTGAAGGACTACCTCGTCACGCTCGGCATCGCCACCGATCGGATGGCGGTGATCAGCAAGGGCGAGGAAGCCCCGGTTTGCACGGAGATGAACGAAGCATGTTGGGCCCGCAACCGCCGCGGGCGCTTCATCATCACCGCGAAGTAACACGTCCGGGTCGCTAAATGTGGGGGGCCGCCTTTACGCGGCCTTCTTCAACTCCTCGACGATCCGCTCCGCGGCGTCGCGCGGATGCTCTGCGGCAATGATAGGCCGGCCGACCACGATGTAGGTGGCGCCGGCCCGTATCGCTTCGGCCGGCCCCATCGTCCTCGACTGATCGTTCTTCTCGGCGCCCGCCGAGGCGCCGCGGATTCCAGGCGTCACGATTGCGAACTCGGGACCGCACGCGGCACGGATCGCGGCGGTCTCCTGCGGAGACGCGACGACGCCATCGAGGCCGGCGGCGCGAGCCATCTGTGACAGCGTGGTGACCTGCTCGAGCAGCGGGCGGTGCACGCCGGTGTCTTTCAACGCCGCGTCATCCATGCTCGTGAGCACGGTGACCCCGATGACGAGGGGGCGTGTCCGGTTCGTGCGGGCGGCCGTTTCAGCCGCGGCACGGGCGGCCGCCCGCATCATCGGCGTGCCTCCGGACGCGTGCACATTCACCATCCACGCGCCGCTGAGCACCGCTGATTCGACCGCTTGTGCGACCGTGTTCGGGATGTCGTGAAACTTGAGGTCGAGGAAGACGTTCACGCCCAGATCGGCCAGCCGGTGGACGACTGCGGGCCCTTCGAGCGTGAACAGGCGACTGCCGATCTTGAATCCTCCGACCACATCGCCGAGCGATCGCGCGAGTGCGAGTGCGCGTTCACCCGACTCCACGTCGAGCGCGACTAGGAGCTGACCCATTGTTTCTCCCGTGCGCTGGTGTCGATCGAGCCGATGATGTCTGCCAATCGTGACAGGCCCTGCCGCTCCATGTACTGCTCGATGCCGTCGCGCAGCTTCGACCAGATGAAGGGATTGACGAAGTTCGCGGTGCCGACCTGAATGGCGGTCGCGCCCGCGATCATGAACTCCAGCGCGTCGGTCGCGGTGGCGATTCCGCCCATCCCGATGATGGGAATGGTCACCGCCCGCCGGCACTCGTACACCATGCGCACGGCAATCGGCCGGATCGCAGGCCCGCTGAGACCGCCGACGATATTCGAGAGCTTTGGCCGACGCGTCTCGACATCGATCGCCATTGCCAGAAAGGTGTTGACCAGCGAGACCGCATCGGCGCCCGCATCTTCGGCCGCCTTCGCGATCGAGGCCACGTCAGTCACGTTGGGCGTCAGCTTGGGAATCACAGGGAGATGCGTGACCTTCTTGACCGCGCTGACGACGTCGAACGTCCCATGAAGGCTGCAGCCGAACGTGATGCCGCCTTCCTTGATGTTGGGACACGAGATGTTCAACTCGAGGCCGTGGACCCCATCGGCATCGGACAGGATCCGGGCCAGCTCGACGTACTCGTCGAGCGTGCTGCCGCAGATGTTGATGATGTTGACCGCGCGGAGCCGTCTCAGCTCCGGCAGCTTCTCGCTGATGTAGCGATGCACGCCGATGCCCTGCAAGCCGATCGCGTTGAGCATGCCCGCGGGTGTTTCGACGATGCGCTCCGGCGGATGTCCTTCACGCGGTTTCAGGAAGAGGCCTTTGGAGACCACAGCGCCGAGCGATGACAAATCGACCGCGTCCGCATACTCGACGCCGTAGCCGTAGCAGCCGCTCGCGGCAATCAACGGATTCTCGAGCCGGAGCGAGCCGATTCGAACAGACAGATCCATCGTCAATTCCAGACTAGATCAGTGCCGTCGAAGACCGGTCCGCCGATGCACGACCGGACGTAATGATGACCGCCGCCGGGGTCGCGAACTGGAATGACGCAGCTGTAGCAGCCACCCATTCCACAGCCCATCACGCGTTCGACCGAGACCTGAGAGGGGCGGCCATACGTCGACGACAGATGAGCGACGGCCTCGAGCATCGGTTCCGGGCCGCATGCGTACACTGTGACCGGGCCGGACGCCCGCTTCAACTCGCGCTCGAGCGGAAGCGTCACCCTTCCTCGATCCCCCATGGTCCCATCTTCGGTGGAGAGCACGAGGCGTACGCCTCTGGCCTTGAACCAGTCGAGATGGAATAGTTCGCGTCCCGTACGCGCGCCGTAGAAGAGCGTCGTCTCCGTCCCGCGTTGGCGCAACACCTCGGTGAGCGTCGCGAACGGCGCGAGTCCGACACCGCCCGCGACCATCCACGCCTCTGCGGGCGGATCGACCGGCTCGAACGGTTTGCCGAGCGGCCCGAGGCACGAGACGATGTCGCCTTCGACCGCTTCGAGCAGCATGCGTGTCGTCACGCCGACGCGCTTGCTCAGAAGCGTGAGTCCTTCCACCCGTCCGCGCGAGCGCAGAATCTCGAACACCGAGAACGGCCGTCGCAACAGTGGATCGTGGCCGCGTCCTGGTTTCACCATGACGAACTGACCTGGAGCCACGAGCGATGCGATCTCCGGAGCCTCGAGAGCAATGATGTTGTAGTCGGCCGAGAGGCGGGTGTTGCGAAGGACTTTTGCCTCGATATCCACGGGCATTCACCGAAAGTATACCTTGCGGGCTCTCGGGGGTCGTCCCTGCGTTCTCCGCCAACTCCGCCAACTCCGTGAACTTCAGGCCCAGGCGAGTCGTACACTATTCGCCAATGCGTTATGTCCGCATGCTCAGTAACTCTGTATTCGCGGGTGTGCTCGCGGCGGTGTACTTGAGCGTGCTGCTGCTGGACCTGAATCCTGCAGTGCCCCTCACGCTTCAGACAGAAAGCGCGCTGCTGACGGTGACGCTGCTCGCCTATGGACTGCACATCGGCGTGGGCTCGTATGCGTTGTACGTGCTTCGCCAGATCGCGATCTCTGAGCCGGTGTCGCCGGGATGGGTCAGCCTTCGGCTGTTGACATGGAGTGCTGCGGTACTGAGCGGCACGGCGGCCGTCATCACCTGGCTCCACGCAACCGGCCTGCGGTCCTCGCTCGAGCCCGGCGCCGTGCGAACGTTGACGTCCACGGCCGTTCTCTTCGCCACGACGACGGCGCTGTTCCTCGTGCTCGGTTTCGCGCAGATTGCTGCGCGGCCACGACATCGCGCGACGGTGGCGGTATTGTTCACGGTGGCGACCGCGGTCTCGATCGTCGGACCGATGGTGCTTCGCGGTCGCGGTGGTATCGCGACGCCTCCACTGCGCCTCGTGCAGACGCCACACATGGATCCGGTCGACGGCCCACGGGTCGTTCTGCTGTGTCTCGACGGCGCGTCGCTCGACATGATCTCGCCGGCGGTTGCCGCCGGTCGATTACCGAATTTCGGACGACTGCTCGAGCGCGGGGCCTCGATGCACCTTGCCACCACGAGGCCAACACAGGCCGAACCGGTCTGGGCGTCGGTCATGACCGGCATGTGGCCGGCGCACCATGGCATCCGGGGGGCCGCGAAATACCGTCCGTTCAACGGCAACATCACGATCGAGGTCCTGCCCGACTATCTGTTCTCGCAGGCGTTGCTTCGCTACGGGCTGATACGGGCACAGCCGCACTCGTCGCACAGCTTTCGAACGGAGCCGCTATGGAGAGTGGCCGCGCGCTACGGCGTTCGAACGGGATTGATCGGTCTTCCGCTCACGCACCCGGCCGAATCGTCATCGTCCGGCTTCATCGTGAGCGACCGCTTTCGTCTTCGCGGTGATCGCTCGATGCTCGAGTCGGGCCCCGCTGTCTCCCCAGCCAGGCTCGACGACATGGCGCGCACCGTTGATGTTGCCGACGAGCCCGGTCCGTCGTCGGACAGTGTCCGTCTCGACCTGATGCCCGGTGGGCGCGAATCGAGTATGGAAGCGGATCGGATGCGGCACGCGCTGGCGCGTGAGCTCGACGCCACCGAGCATGTCCGACTGCTTGCAGTGCGGTATGCCGGGCTGGACGCAGTCGGCCATTACTACTTGCGGTACGCGCAGCCGGAATCGTTCGGCGACGTGTCAGAGGAGGAGCGGCGGCGATTCGGTCGCGTACTCGACGACTACTACGACTACGTCGATGGTCTCGTCGGTGACGCGGTCGCCGGTCTCGGCCGCGATGATCTGCTCGTCGTCGTGTCCGGCTTCGGCATGGAGGCGCAGACGCCTGGCAAACGGCTGCTCGAGCGCGTGATCGGCGATCCGCGCTTCAGCGGCACGCATGAGCGAGGGCCCGACGGTTTTCTGCTGGCGTACGGCTCGGCGGTCGCCCCTGCCCGTCAGGCACGCGGCGCTGTCGTCGACGTCGCGCCCACGCTGCTCTACTTCCTCGGCCTGCCGATCGCGCGCGACATGGATGGGTTTGCCCGCACGGACATCTTCACGCGCGACTTCAACGAACAGCGGACGATCACCTTCATACCGTCGTACGAGCTTCAATGAGTTCACGGGTTCGCGAGGTTCAGCGGGTGCAGGTCTGAACCTGCTAGAATGGAACGGCTTCTTTAACTGCGGACCTGAGAGTCCGCGAAGAGGTGTACATGCCCACACGCAACTTTCCGCACACACTACGTACGAGGTCCGCATGCCGGTAGTCATGGATGCGGATCGGATCGGCCGGACGCTCGCCCGGATCGCGCACGAGATCGTGGAGCGCAACAAGGGCGTCGATGACCTGGCGCTGGTCGGCGTCCGGACGCGCGGCGTCCCGCTGGCGCGTCGGCTCGCGCGATCGCTGCGAGAGATCACCGGGCACGATGTGCCCACCGGCGCGCTCGATATCACGCTCTACCGCGACGATCTGATGCGTCACGCCGTCGGTCCTCAGCCGCAGGTGCGTCGCACCGAGATCCAGTTTTCGATCGACAACCGCAAGATCCTGCTCGTGGACGATGTGTTGTACACGGGCCGGACGACCCGCGCGGCGCTCGATGCGCTCATCGACTACGGGCGGCCCAAAGCGATTCAACTCATCGTGCTCGTCGATCGCGGACATCGTGAGCTCCCGATCAAGCCCGACTACGTCGGCAAGAACCTGCCGACCTCGCTCGAGGAAAGCGTGCAGGTGCGTCTGCTCGAGATCGATGGACAGGACGAAGTGGTGGTCGATGGAGGTGCGGCATGACGACGGCCAGCGAAATCGACAAGAAACCGGCTGTCACGGCATTGCGGCACAAGGACCTGCTGGGTATTGCCGATCTCTCTCCGGAGGAAATCGGGCTGGTGCTCGACACCGCCGAAGCGATGAAGGAGGTTGGCACGCGTCCGATCAAGAAAGTGCCGGCGCTCCGTGGCAGGACGGTGGTCAACCTGTTCTTCGAGCCGAGCACGCGGACACGCACGTCCTTCGAGATCGCAGAGAAGCGCCTCAGCGCCGACACGTTGAACATCGCGATCGGCACGTCAAGCGTCGTGAAGGGTGAAACGCTGGCTGATACGGCCCTGAATCTCGAAGCGATGTCGCCGGACATGATCGTCCTGCGACACTCCTCGTCGGGCGCGTGCCACTTCCTGTCGCGCATCTGCCGGTCGGCGATCATCAACGCCGGCGACGGAATGCACGAGCATCCGACCCAGGCGCTGCTGGACGCGTTCACGATTCGCGAGCGCAAGAAACAGCTCAAAGGGCTCAAGGTCACCATCATCGGCGACCTGCTGCATAGCCGTGTGCTGCGGTCCAACATCCAGCTGTTGACGAAAATGGGCGCCGAGGTGTGGGTCTGCGGGCCGCCCACGCTCATCCCCACCGACATCCGGCGCTTCGGCGTGCAGGTCAGCAGCAAGGTGGATGAAGCGATCGTCGACGCCGACGTGATCATGCTGCTTCGCATTCAGCTCGAGCGCATGGAAGGGGCGTACTTTCCGTCGCTCCGCGAATACTTTCGGGTGTTCGGCATGACGGAGGAGCGGCTGCGCCTGGCGCGGCCCGACGTGATGATCATGCACCCGGGTCCGATGAACCGCGGCGTCGAAATCGCCTCGGAAGTCGCCGACGGGCCTTATTCAGTCATCCTCGATCAAGTCGCCAACGGCGTCGCCGTGCGCATGGCGGTGTTGTATCTCCTTGCCGGCGGAGCCGAACATGAAGACGCTGCTTAAGGGCGGACGCGTCGTCGATCCGGCGAACGGGATCGATGGCGTCCACGATGTGCTGATCGATGGCGACCGCATCGAGCGTGTCGGTCGAGATCTGCCGCCGAATGGCGCGACGATCGTCGAGATCCCGGCCGGTCTGGTCGTGTGCCCGGGGTTCATCGACATGCACGTGCATCTGCGTGAGCCCGGACAGGAGCACAAGGAAACCGTGGCCACGGGCACGGCGGCGGCCGTCGCCGGAGGGTTCACGGCCGTCGCGTGCATGCCGAACACGGCGCCGGTCAACGATAACGCCAATGTGACCTCGTTGATTCTGGCGAAGGCCGCCGAAGCCGGGCTCGCTCGCGTCTATCCGATCGGGGCCGTATCGAAGGGCTCGCACGGAGAGTTGCTGGCGGACATCGCGGAATTGAAGCAGGCCGGCTGCGTCGCGATCACCGACGATGGGCACCCGGTGAAGACCGCGCTGCTGCTGCGCCGCGCACTGGAGTATGCCGGCATGTTCGGCATGCCGGTGATCGAGCACTGCGAGGATCCCACGCTCAAAGGCGACGGTGTCGCTCATGAAGGCTTTCATGCCGCATCGCTCGGGCTGCGAGGCATTCCTGGTGCCGCAGAAGCGCTCGGCGCGGAGCGGGGAGTGCTCCTCTCGGAACTGACCGGGTCGGCCTTTCACGTCGCGCACATGAGTGCGCGTGCGTCGCTGCGCGCCGTGCGAAAGGGGAAGGAAGCGGGCGTTCGCGTCACCTGCGAAGTGGCGCCGCATCACTTCACCCTGACCGACGAGGCGCTTGGAACGCCGATTCCCTACGACACGAACATGAAGATGAACCCGCCGCTGCGCGAGGCCGCCGATCGCGACGCGATGATCGGCGGCATCGTCGATGGAACCGTGGATGTGATTGCGACCGATCACGCGCCCCATCATTACGACGAGAAGAAGGTCGAGTTCGATCGCGCGCCATTCGGCATCGTCGGGCTCGAGACGGCGGTGCCGCTGTCGCTCGACCGGCTCGTTCATGCCGGCCTGATCCGGCTGTCGCGTGTGGTCGAATTGCTGTCGGTCAACCCCGCGCGGATCCTCGGCGTGGAGGGTGGCTCGCTTGCGCCCGGCGCACGCGCCGACATCACCGTGCTCGCGCCTGATCTCAAGGTGCGCGTGCAGGCGTCGGCCATGCGGTCGCGGTCGAAGAACACGCCGTTCGACGGATGGGAGCTGCGCGGCGGTGTGGCCGCGACGATCGTGGGTGGGCGAACGGTGTTCGTGAACCCGGACGCGCGCGTCGCTCTTTGAGGTACGTAGGGCAGTCCGCCTTCGCGTCATAGGCTGCGGCGAGACCGGCCGCTGAGGGATGAATCGTGATCGGAGCCATGAGTCGAATAGAAGAAATCCGTGAACGCGCGTTGCACGAACTTCAACAACATCAGGTGCTGATGCTCAATGGGCACTTTGACTACGGCAATGGCTATCACGGCCGGGTGTATGTCAACCCTCATCAGCTGTTCAGATATCCCTCCAGGATCTGGCGGTTTGCGCAGGATCTGCTCGACGTGCTGCCCGGCGCCATCCTCGAAGCGACCGAGGTCGTCGCCGGGCCGGTCACTGGAGGAGCGCTGCTGGCCCACACGATGGCGGGCCTGCTCGACAGCCGACGGCCGATGTCCAGTCCGCCGACGATGTTCGCGCCGTTCGCCGTCGACGCGACCGGCACACATACGCTGAGCCGGTTCTATCGGCAGCAGATCGCCGGCCGCCGTGTGCTGCTCGTCGACGATGTGCGCAACACAGGGCAGACGCTGGTGAGATGCGCGGGTCTCGTGCGCGAGAGCGGCGGATCGGTCATCGCGACCGCGGAAATCTGCGATCGCATGGAAGCCGTCGTCGATGTGGGCGTGCCCAACGTGCCGCTCGCCGAGTACAAGGCGCCCGAGAACTATCCGGCAGCGACATGCCCATTGTGCGCAGCGGGTCTCTCGATCAATACCTTTTAGGCAGGCCCCGGGCCGCCTGAAAGCGGCCCCTACGATCGACTTACGTAGGGGCCGGCTTTCGACTTAGGTAGGGGCCGGCTTTAGCCGGCCCTTCAGCGCATCAGCGTGGGCCGTTCATGAGGCGTCCATGGATCACGTGAGCATCGTTCCGGCGCATGAGCATGACGTTCCTGTGATCTTGCAGATGATCAACGGACTCGCCGAGTACGAGCAGCTCTCGCACGAAGTGGTGGCCACCGAAGAATCGCTGCGCGCGTCGCTGTTTGGCCCGAGGCCGGCGGCTGAAGTCGTGCTGGCCTACTCCGATCGCACGCCGGTTGGTTTTGCGCTGTATTTTCACAACTACTCGACGTTCCTCGGCCGATCCGGTCTGTACCTCGAAGATCTGTTCGTGGTTCCCGCGTGGCGTGGTCGCGGCGTCGGTCGGAAGCTGCTGGGTCATCTCGCATCGATCGCCGTCGCGCGTGCGTGCGGGCGGATGGAGTGGGCTGTGCTCGACTGGAACGAGTCGGCGATCGGTTTCTATCGGCGACTCGGTGCGCGCGTGCTGGACGACTGGAGAATCTGTCGTCTCTCGGGTGAGGCGCTGTCACGCGCCGCCGACGCCTGACGTGAGACCGCGGCTGATCGCGGCGATATCGGCGTCAATCGCCGTCATCATCGCAGCGCCCTTCGTTGGTCAGATTCGCGGCGCTATTCAGTCGGCCCTGCCCGGTCAGTATCGTCTCATCATCGGCGGCACGATCGCCGGAGCCATCGCCATTGCGCTCGCGGGCGCCGTCATCCGGATTCGAGAGCGACGACTGCCGCGCTACGGAGTGATCGCGGCTTCGGTCGGCGGCGGCGTGGCCTACGCATGGCTTACGGCCACCGGCAACGCGAACGTCGATGTCGTCGAGCGATTTCACTTCGTGGAGTATGGTCTCCTCGCGTTTCTGTTCTACCGGGTCTGGCGAGATCGCGCGGACGTCGCGGCGCTGTTGTTTCCGCTGCTCGCCGGCATTGTCGCCGGGACCCTGGACGAGGGCGTGCAGTGGCTCGTGCCTGCCCGGGTGGGCGAGCTGCACGATGTGCTCCTCGACGCGGCGGCGCTGGCCTGCGGCCTCGCGTTCAGCATCGGCCTCGAGCCGCCAGTGTCGTTGACGACGAAGCTCGATCGTCGGAAGCGGATGGGCCTTGCGGCGTTCGTCGCGGTGTCGATGGCAATCGTGGCCGCGTTCTTCGCGGTCGTGCACCTCGGTCACGAGGTCGATGACGTCGAGGCCGGTCGTTTCCTTTCCCGGTTCACGGCAGAAGAGCTGCGGCAGGCTGCGCGCGATCGCGCGGTGAAGTGGCGCAGCGCTCCGCCGATCACGCTGCACCGCGCGTCGATCGAGGATCAGTACCTTGCGGAAGGTGTCTGGCACGTTCAACGCCGCAACGAGGGCACAGGCGTGCACACATGGAAAGAGAACCTGATCCTCGAGCGCTTCTTCGAGCCGGTGCTCGAGTATCCAACCTATTCGACGCCATCGGGTGCCCGCTGGCCGGCCGAACAACGCGCGAACGTAGAAGCGACCGAGGGCAGCGATTCGACGGCGTACATCAGTGAGGCCAACCCGTTTCCGATCTATGCATGGAATCCGCTGACATTCTGGGCAGGCGTCGCCGCGTTGATCGCCGTCGTGGTCTTCAGCATCATGAGAGGTGAGCCCAGACGATGACGCCAGGCGATCGCTTCGAAGAACTGTACCGCGCGTTCGATCACACGACATCCGCCACGGATCCCGTGCATCTCGTCCGCCGGTTTTCATCGCAGGAGGATCGGGAAGTGGTCGGGTTCTGTGCCGCCGGTCTCGCGTTCGGCCGCGTGGCGAGCGTGCTGCAATCGATCGAGGCGCTGCTCCAGGTGATGGGGCCTCATCCGGCTGCATTCGTGAGGCAGTTCGACGTCTCACGTGACGGCGTGCGCCTGCAGCCGCTCGTGCATCGCTGGATCCGGGGTCGAGATCTCATCGCGCTGCTGCTGATTCTCCAGCGCATGCTGCGCGAGGAGGGATCGATCGAAGCGTTCTTTCGAGCCGGCGACGATCCGTCGACACCGCATGTGGGCCCCGCGCTCGATGCGTTCTCGTTGCGCGCACTGCGCACCGATCTTCGTGCGGCGTACGGCCGCCGTCCGCCGAAGGTTCGTGGCGTCTCGTACTTCTTTCCGAGACCCTCGTCGGGAAGCGCCTGCAAGCGCCTCAATCTGTTCCTGCGGTGGATGGTCAGGACGGACGCGATTGACCTCGGCGTGTGGACCGCCGTGTCGCCGGCGCGTCTCATCGTGCCGCTCGACACCCACGTCATCCGCGTCGGCCGCTGCCTGAAGCTGACCCGATATACCAGCCCGGGCTGGAAGATGGCCGAAGAGATCACGGCTTCGCTCCGGCAGGTCCACCCGATCGACCCTGTGCGGTACGACTTTTCACTCTGTCACGTCGGCATGATGAGCGCGTGCGGCTACGGCAAGGCCCAGCGGGACAGCCAATGCCCGTTACGCGGACTTTGCTTCCCGCGGCAACGATCACCGAAGAAACGGGCAAGATAGAAATTTCCGACCCGGTGTCGATCTTCCCGTCCCCCGAACGACTATCCGATGTCTGGGCCGCTGATGCAGGCCCCATTGCGGAGGATGCCATGAAGTATCTGTGTCTGATCTACGACGATGAGAAGAAGAACGCGGGGATGACCAAAGAAGAGGGAGAGGCCTTCATGGGCGAGTATTTCGCCTTCACCGAAGGCATCAAGAAGACCGGTCATTACCTCGGCGGAAACGCCCTGCAGCCCGTGAACACCGCGACGACGCTTCGGAATCGAAACGGGAAACTGTCGACGACCGACGGCCCGTTCGCGGAGACCAAGGAGCAGCTTGGCGGGTACTACCTGATCGAGGCACGCGACCTCAATGACGCGCTGCAGGTGGCGGCGAAGATCCCGTCGGTCCGTCTGGGAAGCATCGAAGTGCGACCGATCATGGAGTTCAACTAGAGCGAATCTGTGGATGTGTCCCGGGAGGGGGAGGGCCCGGCCGATCTCGTTCGGCAAACGGTCGACGCTGTTTACCGCGAAGATTCGCGCCGCGTCCTCGCCACCCTGATCCGCCTTCTCGGCGACTTCGATCGCGCGGAGGAGGCGATGCACGAGGCCTTTGCCGCTGCCGTGGAGCAGTGGCAGCGCGAAGGTGTGCCCGCGAACCCTCGCGCGTGGCTCGTCTCCACGGGCCGCTTCAAAGCGATCGATGCGCTGCGCCGGCGCGCGAGGTTCGATGCCTCGCTTGCGCAGATCGCGGCCGAGTACGACACCACCACCAGCGCGATCGAATGGGAAGAGGAGGGCGTCGAAGACGATCGTCTGCGCCTCATCTTCACCTGCTGCCACCCGGCGCTGCCCCCCGACGCACAGGTGGCATTGACGCTGCGAGAAGTCTGCGGTCTCACGACCGAGGAGATCGCGCGCGCGTTTCTCAGCGCCGCGCCGACCGTGGCGCAGCGCATCGTCCGCGCGAAATCGAAGATCCGTGACGCGCGCATTCCGTACCAGGTTCCCTCGCGCACCGATCTGCCCGAGCGGCTCGAGGCGGTGCTGCACGTCGTCTACCTGGTGTTCAACGAGGGCTACTCGGCGTCCTCGGGTGCTTCGCTCACGCGCCACGATCTCTCGGGCGAGGCCATCCGTCTGGGCCGACTGCTCGTGGAACTGCTTCCGGAGCCGGAAGCGATGGGGCTGCTGGCGCTGATGCTGCTGCACGAGTCGCGGCGCGCGGCGAGAACCTCGGCGCAGGGCGAGCTGGTGCTGCTCGACGAACAGGATCGCTCGCTGTGGAATCGCGCGCAGATCAGAGAGGGTTCGGCGCTCGTGCGGCGGGCGTTGTCGTCGCGTCGATTCGGGCCGTTCACGCTGCAGGCGGCGATCGCCGCGGTGCACGCCGACGCCACACGCGCGATCGACACCGACTGGGGCGAGATCGTCGAGCTCTACAACCTGCTCATGCAGATCGATGCGTCACCCGTCATCCAACTGAATCGAGCGGCCGCGATCGCGATGCGCGACGGCCCTGCTGCAGGCCTCCTGCTGATTGACGATCTGCTCGCCGCCGGTCATCTCGGCGACTACCACCTCGCGCATTCTGCCCGCGCCGATTTGTGCCGTCGGCTCGGGCGATTCGAGGACGCGAGAACCTCATACCAACGCGCGCTCAGCCTCACTCGGCTTGAGCCCGAACGTCGCTTCCTTGAAAAGCGGCTTCGAGAGTTATCGTGAACCGCAGTAACAGAGCGTGACGGAGACACGGTTTCGCACGGGGGAACGGAGTAACGGAGGTCGGACGGAGGCTGTACCTGTCGTGCGGGCAATGCCGTGTGTGGACCCGCGCTTCGCGCGGCTTGGATCGTGAGAGATCAAAAGATCACAAGCCCCTCGTGTGTTCAAAGGCTTGCGATCTTTTGATCTCTCACGATCCAGGCGCCGGCCGTAGGCCGGCGGTCCACTCACGGCGAGGACGGCTCCCAGCGGCGGTCTCTCCGTCTGGCCTCCGTTTCTTCGTGTCTCCGTGCGAGCCGTTTCTCCGTGATCTCCGCGGGTACCTATCTGAACGCGGGAGCTCGCAGTGACTCATAGACCGCCATCGTTCCGGTGACCATGCGTTCGACGGTGAAGCGTTGGCGTGCACGACGGAGCCCGGCTTCGCCCATCTCTGTGCGTAGCGGCTCGTTCTTCAACAGTTCGACGATGCGCGCAGCCATGGCATCGTGATCGCGTGCGGCCACGAGGCAGCCGGTCACTCCATCGTCGAGGACTTCCGGAACGCCTCCCACCGCGGTTGCGACGGCGGCCTTCGATGCGGCCATCGCGTCGACGAGCGACGTGCACAGGCCTTCGTGGAGCGAGCTCAAAACGAAGAGATCGAATCCCTTCAACAACTCGAGCGCGTCAGGCCGAAAGCCGGCTAGAAACACGTGTCGGTCGAGATGTTTGCGCTTGATCTGTTCCTCGAGCGACGATCGCAGCTCGCCTTCCCCGAGGATCACGAATCGCACGTCGGGAATGCTCCGCACGACGATCGCGGCCGCGTCGATGAGATGGTGCTGCCCCTTCTGCGCGACGAGCGCGCCGATGTTGCCGACGATCGGGGCGTGCGTCGGCAGGAAGAATGCGCTGTGCACACTTGCCGCGGGCAGCTGCGCGATGCGTTCGACGTCCACGCCCTCGTGGACGACAGTCGTCTTCTCGCGATCGATTCCGTCGGCAATCAGGCGCTCGCGGACGGCCTCACTGATCGCGATGAAGCAGTCGACTTGGTCGTACTTCCATCGCGAGAAGGAATTGTGGCCGATGCGGAACTCGATGCGTCGTGACGCCACCAGAAGGGGAGACGGCGACAACGAGACGATCGACAGCGCGGTTGCGGCCATGGCAACGGCGTGCGGATCGTGCGCATGCACGACATCGGGTCGCAGCTGTTTGAGCACGCGCGACAGTCGCCACGCCGTGGCCAGATCGATCTCGTTCCTCGGCGCCAGCGGAATCAGATCGGTTCCCTCCCTCATGCGCCGGAACAGCTCGCCCTCGGGATGCGCGACGAGCGCCGTCCGGTGGCGCAGCGCACGCAGCCCCATCACCGTGTGCATCACTTGACCCTGGCCCCCTCGCCAGGTGCGCGCGGTGTCGATGTGAAGGGAGAACATCAGGCTTTGGGCTCTGGGCTTTGGGCTTTCGGCTCGAGGCGTTCGAGGTCAGGCGTCCGCTGAAGTTCCCACAGCTTGGCGAACTTCAGAAAGACCGCGTACGAATTCACCAGCGAGAGCGTGAGACCTGCGATGCCGTCGACGATGCCCCTGCGGAGGATGTAGTTTCGAAGGAATGCCGCCGGCGGATGCACCAGGAGATCGAACGCGCCCGCTCGTCGCCCGCTTTCGTACATCTGTCGCGCGGCGAGCGTCGAATAGTGGTTGATTCTCGCAAGGTGGTCGCTCAGATCTCGATAGGAGTAGTGTTGCAGCTCGTGCCGCAGCTGTCCGACGGTTCCATCGACGGTTACCGACTCATGCACGTATCGTCCGCGCCAGCACGCGCGCCGGCGATCGTAAAGACGTGTCTGATAGTCCGGATAGAAATCGGTCGTGCGTATCCAGCGGCCCAGATGACGCGTGACGCGGGGGACACGGTAGCCGGCGAGCGGTGGATCAGACGCGAGCAGCGTCCGAATCTCCGTGGCCAGCGCCGTTGTCAGTCGTTCATCGGCATCGAGCGAGAAGATCCAATCGTGGCTCGCCAGTCCCGCGGCGAAGTTCTTCTGATCGACATACCCGGTCCAGCCGCGCGTGTCGAGGCGAACGCCCTTCGAGCGCGCGATCGCGCACGTATCGTCCGTGCTTCCCGAGTCGACGACGATGATCTCGTCGGCCCAGGAGGCGCTGTCGATGGCGGCGCCGATGTGGTCGGCTTCGTTGAGGGTGATGATTGTGACGGAAAGCGCCGGCACGGCGCGATGTTACTCGAAACCAGCCAAGGGCCCCTGCATCCGGTGCGGCCCTTGGCTGGCCGCTTTTTTTGGGCGCGCTTCGCGCGCTTCTCAAAACGCAAGACTCAAAAACCGTTCGGGCCTTGTTTTGAGTCTTGCGTTTCGAATTGACGATCAGTTGCTGTTGTTGATGACCTGTTGCGCTTGTACCGCGCTGACGGCGGCGCCGCCGTTCACCGGCACCTCCTGCACGGTTTCGAGATCCACGACCGAGCGCGCGTAGTCGAGGATGGCGCGCAGCTCGTTGTTTCGCGCCTGGGCCAGGTCGCGCTGCGCCTGGAACACCAGGAAGCTCGTGGACGTGCCCGCAGTGAACTTGCGCTGTTCCGCTTCCAGTTTCCGCGATGCCAGCTGACGCGACGCTTGCGTCGTCTGCACGCGTTGCTGGTTCGTCTGCACCTGCCGCCCGGCCTGCCGCACCTGTGTCGCGACTTGAAGCTCCTGATTGCGGAGCTGCGTCTCCGATTGCGCGTGCTGGAGCCTCGTGCGCGCGAGGTTTGCCTCGGCCTGGCTCGTCCCGATCGGATAGCTGATGTTGACTGCGGCCGTCCAGCTCGGATACGTGGTGTGGAATAGATCGCCAAGTACGGTTCCAAAGCCGCGCTGTGATTGGGCGAGGACGTCGCCTGTGCCCGGACCCAGCGGCCCGATGCCTCGTTGCAGCAACGTACCGCCGAGCCCCTGCAGTCCGTAGTTGACATTCGCGGTCACGTCGGGCAGCGATTGACTGTGGTAGTAGCGGATGTTGATGTCGCTCACTTCGAGCGACTTCCGTGCGTTCAACAGATCCGTGCGGTGCTCGAGCGCGGTGCGAACCGCTTGATCGACGTCGACTTTGTCGACCTTGAAATCGGGAAGCTCCGTCGGCTCGATATGGATCGTCCAGAAGTCGGGCATGGATGGGTTGAACACGAGCGCGCGCAGCGTGTCCTCGGACGTTTCGATCTGTGCCTGGGCGACGATCACCGCTTCCTCGCGGGTGGCGACTTCCGATTCCGCTTCGACGATGTCGATCGGCGGCGTAGTTCCGATCTCGACGCGCGCGCGGGTATTGCGCAGCGATTCCTGCGCGAGCTCCAGCGACTGCTGCTGCACCGCGAGCGACGCCACCGCGTACGCGAGGTCCCAGTACGCATTGCGCACCGTTCTGATCGTCGATGCGAGCGTCTGCCGCAAGTCGACGTCGGCCATCTCGCGGTTCTTCGCGCCGACGAGGACCTGCTGCCGGGTGTTATCGATGCTCCAGTTGCGCAGCAGCGGCTGTGTGTATGCCAGCGACACCGACGACCGCAGCTGGGGAGAGAAGTTCGAGAAGATACTGTTGCTGCTCTGCCGCGAGCTGTCCCACCCGATTTCGTAGGTGCCGCCCCAGCGCATCATCTGCTTGAGCCCGAAGTTGCCGGCGAACTGGTCCGTGCTCGTCTGCAAGCCTTGGCCGCCTGCGAGAAAACTTTGATTCGGGGCGATGTTGCTGTTGCCTTGTATCGTGCTTGTGAACGAAGGCGTCCAGCCCGAACGCGCCAGGACCAGGTTGAGATCCTGAATTTGAGGGTTGACTCGCGCGATTTGAAGGCCCAGGTTGTTCTCGACCGCCAGCTTCACCGCGTCGTCGGCCGAAAGGCGTCGGACCGGTGCGGGGGGCTGGGCAGGCTGCGCCGCGGCAGGTGTCCCCGGAGCCGGCTGCTGCGCAGACGTGGCCTGAAGCTGCAGGCTCCGGGTTATCGGGAACAGGGTCTGTGCGGAAACGAACACCGGCGTTCCGCAACCGACCGCCACAGCGATGATACAGGCTCGAAAAGCAATCGTACGCATGTCAAAGGAACTCCAGAAAAGGGGCTATTCCGACTTCAGTATGACGAACGGCGGCGGCTGGATGTTCGCCAACTTGCAAAAGGTATACTCGCCAGGATGTCTACTGTAACGGCCGATGCCCTCCTGGATCGCTTCCGCCGTGTCGGCGCCTTCCTCGAGGGACACTTCCGTTTGACGTCCGGCCTGCACAGCCCCGGATACATGCAATGTGCGCTCGTTCTGGCCCATCCCCGTGAGGCCGAGGCGCTCGGGGCCGAGCTCGGCGAGCGTGTTCGCGGCCTCGGTGCGAACGTGGTGCTGTCACCGGCCCTCGGTGGCATCGTCATCGGTCAGGAAGTCGGGCGGACCCTGGGCATCCGGGCGCTCTTTGCCGAACGACAGGACGGACAATTGACGCTGCGCCGCGGCTTTACTCTGGGCGCGGACGACCGTGTCCTGGTCGTCGAAGATGTCGTGACGACGGGGAAGTCGACCCGCGAGACGATCGATGTAGCGCGTGCCGCAGGGGCACGCGTCGTCGGAGCGGCCGCGATCGTCGATCGCAGCGGCGGCGAGCAGAACCTGGATGTGCCATTTCACGCACTCGCGACGATCGCGTTGCCGACGTATCAGCCCGAGTCATGCCCGCTCTGTGCAGCCGGTCAACCGGTTGTCAAACCGGGCTCTCGCACGTGAACGGTGTGGGCCGGGTCTTGTTCTATAGACCCGGCGACGATCTATAGACCCGGCGCCTGCTGACAGCGGCGACGATGCGCACCCTCAAGCTCACAATTGCATACGACGGTACGCGATTCGTTGGGTGGCAGCGGCAGGCTCAGGGTGAATCCATCCAGGGCCATCTCGAAGATGCGCTGGCCCGATTCGAGGGTGCGCACGTCACGGTCCACGGCGCCGGGCGCACCGATGCGGGCGTGCATGCGCTCGGGCAGACCGCCAGCGCTCACGTGACTTTCACGCATGACGTTGGCACTCTGACACGTGCACTCAACGCGCACCTGCCCGAGGAGATTCGGGTCCTCTCGGTGGAGGACGCGGCCCCCGACTTCCACGCGCGGTTCAGCGCCTGCAGCAAAACCTATCGATATCGCATCAGTTCTGCGCCGATCGCCGATCCGTTCGACCGGGCGTTCGTGTGGCACCTCCCGGAACGGCTCGATGTGACGGCCATGCGTGAGGCAGCGGCTGCTGTCGTGGGCACGCATGATTTTGCCGCGTTTCAAAGCGTCGGCACCGCGACAGCGGGAACCGTTCGAACCGTGACGCGATCCGAGCTCAGTGATACGGAGAGCCTGCTGACGTATGAGATTGCGGGGAACGGATTTCTCCGCCATATGGTTCGAGCGCTCGTGGGCACCCTCGTGGAAATCGGGCGCGGATGGCGCCCGGCCGACAGCATGGCCTCGCTGCTGCACGGCTCGGCACGCGATCACGCCGGGTCGACCGCCCCGCCGCACGGCCTCTTCCTGGTCCGTGTGGATTATCATTAAGTGCTTGTTGCACGAAGGATTGAGCCGTGTCGCTTGAGGATCTCCTGGCCTGGATTCCGTCCGGCCACCCCGACGAGGCGCTCGCCCGCGACATTCAGTTCGACCGGCTGCCCGCGCACGTCGCCATCATCATGGATGGCAACGGCCGTTGGGCTTCGCAGCGCCATCTGCCACGGGTGGAGGGACACCGCGCCGGGATCGACGCGGTGCGCGACTCCGTGGAAACCGCGGCACGGCTCGGCATTGACGTTCTGACGCTCTACGCGTTCTCCATTGAAAACTGGAAGCGCCCGCCGAGCGAAGTCGGCACGCTGATGCGTCTGCTGAAGCGATACCTGCGGTCCGAGCTGAACACGCTGCTGCGCAACGACATCCGCTTCCGCGTCATCGGACGCATGGAGGAGCTGTCGCCGGATATCCAGGACGAGCTGAACATCGCGATCGAACGCACGTCCAGCGGCAGCGGCATGCTCTTCAACATCGCGCTGAACTACGGCGGCCGCGCCGAGATCGTCGACGCCGCGCGGCGTGCGATCGAGGCCGGCGTGCGTCCGCAGGACCTCGACGAACGGCGCTTCGCGAGCTTTCTCTACACCGCCGGGCAACCCGATCCCGATCTGCTCATTCGAACCAGCGGAGAGATGCGGGTCAGCAACTATCTTCTGTGGCAGATCGCGTACTCGGAGATCTACGTCACCGACACTTTGTGGCCTGACTTCAGGCGCCAGCATCTCTTCGAGGCGGTGCTCGCCTATCAGAAGCGCGAGCGGCGCTACGGCGGTATCAGCGCCCGGGCGGTTATCGGAGCTCAATGAGCCGGACGGCACTTGTCCTGAGCGAGGCCCAGAGCGTCTCTCTGGGCCGAGTCGAAGGATGACGCGCGTCATCAGCGGGGTTGTTCTCGCTGTCGTTGCGCTCGGCGCGATCATCTGGCTGCCGACCATCGCGCTCCGCGCGCTTGCGTGCATCGTCGCGGCGCTCGCGTCGTACGAGTACTTCGAAATGACCGGGACCAACATCCGCGCGATCGTGTTGGTCGTTGCTCTGTGCTGGGTGATCTCGGGAGGGGCGTGGCCCGCGGCGTACGTGCTCCTCTCGATGGCGCTGCTGTGGGTGGCCGCGAACGTGCTGATCTCGGATCACCATGTGCGGCAGGTCTCAGCGGGTCTGTTCGCGTCGGTGTATATCGGCATGCCGCTGGGAATGCTCGCAGCCGTTCACGCGCGTCTCGGATGGCGAGCCACGCTGCTGCTCATCGGCACGGTCGTGGTCAGCGATTCCGCGCAGTACTATTCAGGACGTCTGCTCGGCCGCACACCGCTGGCGCCGGCGATCAGCCCGAAGAAGACGATCGAGGGAGCGATCGGTGGGCTCATCTTTGGTACGGCGTTCATGGTGCTCGTGGGCGGGAGAATCCTTCCGTCGTCCGTGTCGGCCCTGCTCGGGCTTGGCGTCTTCGTCGTCATTGTCGGCATCTGCGGCGATCTGTTCGAGTCGAGGCTGAAGCGGACAGCGGGGATCAAAGACAGTTCGTCGCTGATCCCCGGTCACGGCGGTGTGCTCGACCGGATCGATGCGCTGCTGTTTGCGGTCGTGCCGTTCTATCTCTTCGTGAGAAACATCACGTGAAGCGTCTCGCCATTCTCGGATCGACCGGTTCGATCGGCCGCAGCGCCCTCGCGGTCGTCGATGCGCATCCGACTCGACTTGCCGTCGTCGCGTTGGCCGCGGGCGATAACGACGCACTGCTCGCATCGCAGGTGCAGCGCTACCGGCCCGCTGTCGTGGCGATGGCAACTGATGAGGGGATCGATCGCCTTCGCCCCTCCTGCGGAGACGTGCGACCGCTCATGGCGAGTGGTGGGGATGGTCTGATTGCCGTCGCGACGCACCCATCCGTGGACATCGTCATCTGCGCCTCGGCCGGTACGGCCGGACTCGAGGCTGTGCTGGCCGCGATCGATGCAGGCAAGACCATTGCACTGGCGAACAAGGAAGTGCTGGTCATGGCGGGTGCGCTCGTAACCGGGCGAGCCCGCCAGCGCAGCGTGTCCATCCTGCCGGTCGACAGCGAGCACAATGCCGTGCATCAATGCTTGCACGGCCGTGCCCGTGGGGAAGTGAAACGGCTGATCCTCACGGCATCGGGCGGCCCGTTTCGAGAGTGGTCGGCGGCTGCACTCGAACGGGTGGGACCAGACGAAGCGCTTCGTCATCCGACATGGCAGATGGGAAGGAAGATCACGATCGATTCGGCGACGCTGATGAACAAGGGACTCGAGGTCATCGAGGCGCACTGGCTGTTCGGGGTGGATGCCGATCAGATCGACGTGGTCATTCATCCGCAATCGATCGTGCATTCGCTCGTCGAGCTCACCGATGGATCGGTCCTCGCTCAACTTGGCGTCACCGACATGCGGCTCCCGATTCAATACGCATGCTCGTACCCCGATCGCTGGGACGGCGCCTTGCCGTCGCTCGATTTGACCCGCGCGGGTCGATTGGAGTTCCTCGAACCGGACCACGATCGGTTTCCGTGTCTTGGCCTGGCGTATCACGCTCTTCGCGCCGGTGGAACGTTGCCGGTTGTGTTGAATGCGGCGAACGAAGTGGCGGTCGACGCGTTTCTCGACGGGAAGCTCGGCTTTACGTCGATTCCGCGCGTAATCGAGCGGACAATGAACGCACACTCGGTTGAGGACGTCACAACAATCGCTGTGGTGCGGCGTGTCGACGCCTGGAGCCGCCACAAAGCCCGAGCGATGGCCGCCGAGTTAGAATTGACTGTCTGAGGAAATTCCGTTGACGACACCGCTTACGACCCTCCTGTCGTTCTTGTTCGTGCTGGGCGTGCTCATCTTCGTTCACGAGTTGGGCCATTTTCTGGTCGCGCGGCGCCATGGCGTCCGCGTGATCACCTTCTCGCTTGGCTTCGGTCCCAAGATCCTGAAGGTCAGGCGCGGCAACACCGAATACTGCGTCAGCGCCATCCCGCTTGGCGGCTACGTGAAGATGGCCGGCGAAACGCCGGAAGATCCACGTTCGGGTCAGCCGGATGAATTTCTGTCGAAGACGAAGTGGCAGCGATTCCAGATTCTGTTCGCCGGGCCAGCGATGAACATCCTGCTCGCCGTTGTGGTGCTGGCGTTCGTGCTGGCTCAGGGCGCGCAGGTCAAGGCGTATCTCGACGAGCCCCCGGTCATCGGTGCGGTGCTCCCCGCGTCGCCCGCCGAGAAAGCGGGACTGAAACCCGGCGACCGGGTGTTGACAGTCGCCGGTCGCGAGATCGCGACGTGGGAAGCACTCGACCTGGCGATCGGGACCCGGCCGGATCGTGACGTCGCCCTCACGGCGCTCAGAGACGGGCGGACGGTGGCCACGACGGTGAGACCCGTCCCGCAGGGACGATTCGAGATCGGCAACATCGGTGCCCTGCCCCACGTGCATCCCGTGGTCAGCTCGGTCGTGTCCGGAAAGCGGGCCGACCAGGCCGGCATCAAAACAGGGGACGTGATCCTCGCCGTCAATGGCGAGGAGATGAACACGCAGAAGCATCTCGTCGACGTGATCTCACGCAATGGTGGAACGCCCATTCAGCTCTCCATCAAGCGCAACGGACGGGAGCTCACGCTGACCGCGACGCCCGAGCAGGAAGGGTCGAAGGGCATGCTCGGGGTGCTCCTCGACATCGGGGAGACGAAATGGTTCAAGCCCGGACCGCTCGAAGCGATTCGGCTCAGCGTGCAGCGCAACATCGAAAACTCCGGACTGATCTTCAGGACGCTCGCGGGTCTGTTCACGGGCGAGACCTCGGTGCGGGCGCTGCAAGGTCCGGTCGGCATCATGCAGCTCTCGGGCGAGTCGGCCGAAGAAGGCTTCCTCACGCTGCTCGGCCTGATGGCGATGTTGAGCATCAACCTCGGCATCATCAACCTGATGCCGGTGCCCGTGCTCGATGGCGGCCACATCCTCATCATGGCGCTCGAGGGTCTTGCCCGGCGCGACTTCAGCATGCAGGTGAAGGAGAAGATGCTCCTCGCCGGCTTCGTGGTCCTGATGATGCTGATGGTCACCGTCATCTACAACGATCTGACCCGCATCAGTTGGATCGAGCGTTTGATGCCGTGGCGCAACTAGTGGTGCAGTTCACGCGACGATACCCGGTGTTCTCTCCTCCCCCGACCAAGTGAGCGTCGTTTCAGGGAAGGAACCAGTCTGATGAAGTCGATTCAACGCGTCGTCGTCCTCCCCGCGGTTCTCCTCCTCGCCCTCGCTGCCCCTACCGCTGCGCGCCAGGCCACCACGATGACGCAGGCGGATGTGCAGCGGCTGCAGGACAACATCTACCTGGCCGAGCGCGACATCCAGCAGACACGTGCCCGCGATGCCGCGCGTGCCACGCAGCTGACAGCCGAGCTCGATGACCTCCGTGAGGAAGTGATCTATTTGAAAGTGAAGCTGCGCAAGGAACGAACGCTCGCGCGCAGCGAATGGGCCGACGTGCGCGATCGGATCGACGATCTGCGATTCCGCGCTCGCGGTGACGCGCCGCCGCCGTCGTCTTCGTCGTCATCGTCTGCTGGGCGTCCGCAGCCGTCGTCTACATCGGCAGCATCAACCACGCCGCCGCCTGCGGGCTCAGTCGAGATCCCGTCGGGCACCGAACTCGATGCGCGGCTGCAAAGCCCTCTCAACTCCGGTACCGCCCAGGTCGAAGATCGCTTCGAGGCGACGTCGCTCGTCGATGTGAACGTGAGCGGGAGAGCAGTGATCCCAGCCGGGTCGGTGCTTCGCGGGGTCGTGACCAACGTTCAACCGGCGACCCGCACCAACCGCACGGCAAAGATGACGGTCAGCTTCGATCAGGTCACCGTGAACGGACGCGCGTATCCGATTCGCGGCACCGTGACGCAGGCGATTCAGGGCGAAGGGATCAAAGGCGAGACCGGCCGCATTGCGACCGGCGCAGGTGTCGGCGCAGTTCTCGGTGGCCTTCTCGGCGGCTTCAAAGGCGCGCTCATTGGCGTGCTCGTCGGCGGCGGCGGCATCACCGCGGCTACTGAAGGCAAGGAAGTCGAGCTGCCGCAAGGAGCGGTGCTGCGAGTCAGGCTCGACTCCCCTGTGCAGATACAGGCCGCTCGCTGAGCAGGTGCGACGCGGGTCGGTGCGATCCCTTTAGACGATAGTCGGTGCGATCCTGTAACGCATGTCGGTGCGATTTTCCCGGGACCGCCGTTGCAAGATCGCACCGACACGCGTCAGAGGGATCGCACCGACAGACGTCAGCAGGCTCGCACCGACAACCGAAGCGGGATCGCACCAACACGCCCGCGCCACCTATCTCGCGCGCGCCACATCTTTCATCGCCGCACGCGCAGCAGTAATCGTCTTCTTGATGTGCGTGTCGGTGTGCGCAGCGGAGAGGAACCACGCTTCGAACTGAGAGGGCGGCGGGTAGATGCCGCGCGTCAGCATGCCCCTGAAGAAGCTGGCGTACGCGGTCGTGTCCGACGCGAGCGCTGACTGGTAGTCGCGTACGGGCGATGACGTGAAGAAGGGCGTGACGAGCGACCCGAACGCATTGACCTGCAGCGGCACGCGCGCCTCGCGTGCGGCGTCGGCGAGCCCGCTTGCGAGCAGCGACCCTCGCCGTGCGAGGTCCTTGTAGAGCCGAGGGCTGAGGCGCTTGAGCGCCCACAACCCGGCCGTCATTGCCACCGGATTTCCCGAGAGCGTGCCAGCCTGATAGACGGGCCCAGCAGGCGCAACGAGGTCCATGATCGCCGCGCGACCGCCGTAGGCACCGACGGGGAATCCGCCGCCGATGATCTTCCCGAGGCAGGTCAGATCGGGCCGTACATCGAACACCGCCTGCGCGCCGCCCGCGGATGCGCGAAAGCCCGAGATCACCTCGTCGAAGATCAACAGGATTCCATGACGGAGGCAGCGCTCGCGCAGACCCGCCAGGAATCCATGCGTCGGGGGCACCACGCCGATGTTGCCGGCGATCGGTTCCACGATGATCGCGGCGATCGAATCGGGATGAGTGTCGAGCAACACATCGACGGAAGGAACGCTGTTGTATCGCGCGAGGAGCGTCTGATTGGCCACCGCCGCCGGCACGCCGGGGCTGGTGGGAATGCCGAGCGTCATCGCGCCAGACCCTGCCTTCACCAGAAACGCGTCGGCGTGACCGTGATAGCACCCTTCGAACTTGACGATGAGATCACGCTTGGTGAACGCGCGCGCAACGCGGATCACGCTCATCGCGGCTTCGGTGCCGGAGCTCACGAAGCGCACCCGTTCGAGCGACGGCATCAACGCACGCACCCGCTCGCCGAGCTCGTGTTCGAGCGGGGACGGCGCCCCGAAGCTCGTGCCGCGACGCGCTGCAGCAGCGATCGCCTGCACGAGCGGGCGCGGACTGTGTCCGTGAATCAACGGCCCCCACGACATGACGTAATCGATGAAACGATTGCCGTCGACGTCCTCGATCATGGCCCCCGACGCGCGTCGAACGAAGAGGGGCGAGCCGCCGACGGCCTGAAACGCACGGACGGGACTGTCGACACCACCGGGCAGGACCTGGCTGGCTCGGGCGAAGAGCTTCTGGGAATTGGTGGGCTTTTTCATCGAAGAGACGTAATGCAAAATGCGAAATTCAAAATGCAAACACGCAACAACGATTTTGCATTTTGCATTTTGACTTTTGAATTACGTGCATCATAAGAGACGCGCAGCGTCTCGCGCGTAGTACGTGATGATCATGTCGGCACCCGCCCGCTTGATGCCGACGAGCGTCTCCATCATCACACGAGGCTCGTCGATCCATCCGCGCTCGGCGGCCGCTTTCAGCATCGAGTACTCGCCGCTGACGTGATACGCGGCAGTCGGCTGGCCGAAGCGCTCCTTCACCTTGGCGAGCACGTCGAGATACGGGAGCGCTGGCTTGACCATCACGATGTCCGCGCCTTCGGCCAGGTCGATCTCGACCTCACGGAGCGCTTCCTCGACGTTCCCGGGATCCATCTGGTGGCTGCGGCGATCGCCGAACTGCGGCGTCGAATCGGCGGCCTCGCGGAACGGACCGTAGAACCCCGAGCAGTACTTGGCCGCGTAGGACATGATCGCGGTCTGATCGAAGCCGCGCTCGTCGAGTGTCTTGCGAATGGCCGCGACGCGGCCATCCATCATGTCGGAGGGGGCCACGATGTCGGCGCCCGCCACTGCGTGAGAAAGCGCCGCCTGCGTGAGATGTTCCACGGTGACGTCGTTGACGATCTCATCGCCCTCGACGATGCCGCAGTGTCCATGAGAGGTGTACTCGCACATGCAGACGTCGGTGATCACGAGCAGGTCGCGAACCTCGCGCTTCAGCGCGCGCACGGCCGCCTGCACCGGCGCATCGGGATCGGCGGCGCCGGATCCGACCAGATCTTTCGTGTCGGGCAGACCAAAGAGAATCACCGCAGGCACGCCATCGGCTTTCGCGGCGGCCGCTTCTTTCACGGCTTCGTCGACAGACAGTTGAAAGACGCCGGGCATCGATCCGATCCCGCGACGAATCCCGCGCCCTGAAACGACGAACAGTGGATAGATGAAACAGTCCGGCGTCAGCCGGGTCTCGCGGACGAGCGATCGAATCGCTTCGGTCCGTCGAAGCCGGCGCGGCCGGCGCGTCAGAGACAGGCGGGTGGTGCTGCTGACAGGCATTGGCGTCCTCTTGCCGGTCCGGCGCTGAAGCCGGACATTACTCACTACAAGGGCCGCCTAAAGGCGGCCCCTACGGAAGGCGGCCCCGACGGAAGCGGCTCCCGCGGAAGGCGGCCCTTACGGGCGGCGTGTCTGCGTGCTCACGTGCTCACGAAACGTGATCTCGACACGTGCGCGGCGATCGCGTCCACCAACGCGGGAACCGTTGACACCACCGGAGTCACCGCGACCGGAATACCCAATTGTATGACCGCATCAGCGGTGACCGGACCGATGGCCGCGACGACGGTGTTCTTCAGCAGGTCGGTCGCCTGTTCCACGCCGTAGATGGACGTGAAGTTCTTGACGGCCGAAGGACTCGTGAACGTCACCACATCGATCGCCTGGTCGAGGAGCATCCGGTAGACATCAGGTCCTTCATCCTGCTGCGCCTCTTCGAGGACGGTCCGGTACGCGATGACCTCTGTTACCGTCGCGCCGGCGCTTCGCAGGCCGTCGGCGATCAGATCGCGACCGATGTCAGCGCGCGGCACGAGCACTCGCGCGCCCTCGACCGCGCCGCTCGACTTGAGTGCCGCGACGACCGCCTCGGCGCGGAACTCGTCGGGCACGAGATCGACACGAATACCGTAGCGCCCCAGTCGGTCCGCCGTGCCGCTGCCCACCGTGCACAACTGCGGACCCGCGAGCGCGCGAATGTCGTGCGCTCCTGCGAGCAGCGCCGTCATGAATGCGTCCACCGCATTGGCGCTGGTGAACACGACCCAGTCGAACGATCTGACATTGCGTGCCGCCTGCGTGAGTGGGCCGTCATCTTCGGGCGGCTCGATGCGAATCATCGGCGCTTCGATCGCTTCGGCCCCGAGAACATTCAACCGGTCGACCATCTCGTGTGCCTGATCGCGCGGGCGCGTCACCAGTACCCGTTTGCCGAACAGCGGACGGGCATCGAACCATCGGATGTGCTCGCGAAAACCGACCACGCGTCCGACGACGAGAATGGCCGGCCCGCGTTTCGGGTGCTCGTGCACCGCCGTCAGCAGCTCGTCGATCGTTCCCGACACACTCTCCTGGCTGGCCAGCGTGCCGTTGTAGACGATGACGGCTTCTTCGTCGCCGGCCCATCCGTGCGACCGCATCGCCTCGAGCATTCGCGGCAGCTGCTGGGCGCCGGCGTAGCAGACCATCGTGCCCTCGAGCTTTGCGAGGCTCGCCCAGTCGATATCAGGTGGCGTGCGACTCTCGTCTTCGTATCCGCGCACGAGCGTGATCGTGTCGCCGCCGCCGGGGTAAGTGACCGGCACGCCCGCGTACGCAGGAACACCGATGCCCAGCGGAATACCGGGAATCACCTCGAAGGGAATCCCCTGCTCGTGCAGGAACAGCGCTTCTTCGCCGCCCCGATCGAACACGAAGGGATCGCCGCGTTTGAGCCGCGCGACCAGGCTGCCCTCGCGTGCCTTCTCGGCCAGCAGGTAGCCGATCGCCTCCTGTGCCATCGGCTTCTGCGCCGAGCTGCCGACGTTGATCAACTCGGCGCCGGGCCGGGCGTGCTTCAGCAGTCGAACGGACACCAGCGGGTCGTAGATGACGACGTCGGCCTTCTGAAGGCAGTCGAGGCCGTGCACCGTCATGAGGCCAGGGTCTCCAGGGCCGGTGCCGATCAAGTACACGGCGGGGTTCTTCATGGTTG
The DNA here is from genome assembly GCA_036407095.1 of Vicinamibacterales bacterium. Taxonomy (GTDB): domain Bacteria; phylum Acidobacteriota; class Vicinamibacteria; order Vicinamibacterales; family UBA2999; genus Gp6-AA40. The sequence goes on from DASWZV010000174.1 coordinate 169,768, forward strand.
CAGGCCTTCCACTGCCGACCCGGCCTGTCGCGCCTCGGCGAGAATAGCGCCGGCTCCGCCTTCGAGCAGGCGGTTCGCTGCGTCGACGCCGACGGCTCTCGCGTCGAGCGCGGCACCGGTCGCTTCAGCACGCACGACGCGTTCGCCGTCGATCGAGATCACGATGGCGGTGACGTGCACCGTTTCGTCTGTGAGCCGGGCGTACGCACCGATCGGCATCTGGCATCCCCCACCCAGTCGTTCGACCACGGCTCGTTCGGCATCGAGCGCAGCGGCCGAGGCCGTGTCGTTGATCGCTGCCACCACTGCACGCAGCTGGTCATCGTCGCTCCGAATCTCGACTGCGACGATGCCCTGCCCTGGAGCCGGCACGCATGCATCGACCGGAAGCGCGGCCGAGACGCGATGGCCGTGCTGGAGACGTCTGAGACCGGCCGCGGCCAGGACGAGAGCATCATAATCGCCCGAGTCCAGCTTGCGCATCCGGGTGTCCAGGTTGCCGCGAATAGGCGCGAACCGCGCCATCGGAAAGAGGCGCGAGAGCTGGGCTGTTCTGCGAATACTGCTCGTGCCGATTGAAGGTCCGCTTCCGAGCGCGCGGACGATCGCCTCGAGCGACGCGTACGGTGGCGCACTCCCCGGAAGAATCATCGCATCGCGCGGATCTTCGCGCGGGAGGACGGCACCGATCGTCAGGCCCTCGGGCAGGACGGCGGGCATGTCCTTGCTGCTGTGTACCGCGACGTCGATCTCGCGCGCGAGCAGCGCGTCTTCGATTTCCTTGACGAAGAGCCGCTTTCCCCCGATTTCCGAGAGGCTGGCTTCGGCAAGGCGATCGCCGGACGTCTTGATGACGATCTCCTCGCAGGGGTGGCCGGTACGCGCGCTGATCAGTGACGCCACCATCCGTGCCTGCACGAGCGCAAGCTGACTGCCGCGAGTGCCGAGTCTCACCGTGGGCATGAACAGATTCAGGGGCGCCGAGGCTCGGTCGGCCTGATCCCAGGCGATGGGTCGGGAACTTCCGAGGTCGATTCGTTGGCGCGCAGCCGGAACAGACGATTGACCGCTTCCGTGTAGGCGACCTGCGTCTCCTCGTCCGGGAGCGCTTTCAGCTGCTCGGTGGGATCGAGCAGGAGCTTTTCGACGATGAGGCGCGTCACCTCGTCGACTTTGGCGAGCGCTTCGGGAGACAACCCCGCGAGCTTGCCGTCGAGCCGTTTCAATTCGCCCCGTCTGATCGCATCGAACCGCTGGCGCAGCGCGACGACCGTCGGAACGACACCGCGCGATCGCTGCCACGACGCGAACTTCACGAGCTCTTCCGAGACGATCACTTCTGCGTGCTGAATCTCCGCGACCCGGCGCGACAGGTTCTCCTGCACGATCGACTGAAGGTCGTCGATGTTGTACAGGAACACCTGTTCGAGATCGCCGACAGCCGGATCGACATCCCGGGGCACCGCCAGATCGATGAGGAACAGCGGATCGAGGCGGCGTCGTCCGGCAGCGGCCTCGACGTGTGCACGGGTCAGAATCGGCCGCTGCGATCCCGTGGCGGTCACGACGATATCGGCCGTCGCCAGCGCGGTCATCGCCCCGTCCCACCGGACTGCGCGGCCGTTCACCGCCGACGCCAGCACTTCCGCGCTCGCCGCCGTGCGGCTCGTGATGAGGATCTCGCCGACGCCTTGCGCGCGCAGGTGCTCGGCGGTGAGAGTGCTGATCTCGCCGGCCCCGATCACCACGACGCGTCGCCCGTCGAGCCGTCCGAAGATCTTGCGTGCGAGGGCGACGGCCGCGAAGCTGATCGACACCGCACCCTCGCCGAGCGCCGTCTCAGAGCGTACGCGCTTCCCCACGCCGAAAGACCAGTGGAACAACTTGGTGAGAATCGGCCCGGTGCATCGGCGTTCCGACGCTTTCTGGAACGCGTCCTTCACCTGTCCGAGAATCTGCGGCTCGCCGACGATGATCGAGTCGAGTCCGGCGGCCACACGAAACAGATGCCTGGCTGCGGCTTCGTCGCTGTGCGCGAACACATGCGGCATGAACACGTCGAGCTCGAGCCCGTGATACTCGCTCAGGAATGCCGTAACGTCCTCGCGCGCGCGGAACGGATCATCGCTCGCCACGTAAATCTCCGATCGGTTGCACGTCGACAGCACCACCGATTCCGCGGTCGAGGGGCGCGTGGCCAGGGCTTCGACTGCGGCGCCGAGATCGCGACTAGAAAAATCGAGACGTTCCCGGAGATCCACAGGAGCCGATTTGTGACTGACGCCCAGGAGGATGAGGTGCATTACTGAAACGTGTGACTCGTGGTGACGAAGTAGTTCACCGGCAGGAAGTTCAGCAGGATGATGGCAAATCCCAGGGCCGACATCCATGCCGACCGGCGTCCGGTCCAGCCTAGCGTTCGCCGTGCGAGCATTTCGAACGAGTACACCGCCCACGAGACCAGCGCGATGAAGATCTTCGGATCGTTCAGCGACATCTCCTGCAGATTCGCGTTGCCAGGGTTCAACGCCCGTGCCTGGGACGCCCACACCACGCCGACGACTACACCAATCGTCAGAAACACCCAGCCGATGACCACCGCTCTCGAGTTCATCGCATCGAGGACGTGCAGCGACGGCAGTCGGGTGTAGAAGTATCCCAGCTGCTTTTTCTTGATCTCTTTGAACTGCAGCACGTAGGTCAGCCCCAGCATCGCCGCGAGCGCGAAGCTCGCGTACGCGAACAGCAGCGAGGCCACGTGCACCCAGAACCAGGGACTGTCGAACAAGGGGTCGGCAGTCTCGACACCCGGGTTCAGAACGGGAATCGCCTGCAGGCCCACGAGCAGCGGCAGGATGAAGACGCCCATCGCGCGTTCATCGGTGGTCATCTCCAGGTAGAGATAGGAGAGCGCCAGCATCCAGACGAATGACGAGACGGCGCGTGACATGTTCGCGATCGGCACGTGCCGCACTTCCATCGTCTGCATTCCGATTACGAAGGTGTGTGAGAGAGCGGCGAGCAGCAGGAGCGTCGTGGCGGCGCGGCCGACGCCAGGCTGACGCCGCACGAAGTGCACCGCGTAGACGACGCCCGCAGCGGCGTAGAGGATCAGAGGGATCAGGCTCAACGTGGCGTAGGGGCGTAGTACCCCTTCTTGGCGCGTGGAGTAATGTTCGGTCGCGATACCTGTACCACGACGCGGCGCCAGGCGCCGTCGCGGCGCTGGTTGCCGGAGGAATAGCCGATTGTGTACTGGCTTGCGAGTTCGTCCGCGATCTGGGAGTAGACACTCGCGAGGTCTTCGATCTTGGCGGGGAAGAACGCGCGGCCGCCCGTTTCCTGTGCCAGCGTCCGCATCGTGAACTCGGCTTCCCGGAAACCCTTGGCCTGCGTGTCGTTCCCGCGAAGGGCGATCGCGTAGATAGCCGTTTCCGATCGCTTCGCGAGATCGAGCACCTCATCGAACGAGACCAGACTCGATGTGTCTTCGCCGTCGGAGAACACGATGAGCGCCTGACGGCGAACGTCTTCCTCGTTCACGGCACGCACCTTCCGGAGCTCCTTCAGCGCGATGTAGACGGCATTGTGCAGCGACGTCGATCCGCCGGCGCTCGTCTGTTCGATCGCCGCCTGCAGATCGCCCTTGTTGCTCGTGAATCCCTGCCGGATGTCGACTTTACTGTCGAAGTCGACGACCTGCGCGATATCGTTCGGCTTGAGACGCTGCACGAAGTTGGTTGCGGCCGTCTGGAGTACGGGGAGGTGCTGCTCCATGCTTGCGCTGCTGTCGAGGAGCAGCGACAAGGCAATCGGCTGCTGCCGTCTCGAGAAGAACGTGACGTTCTGCTTGACGCCGTCCTCGAAGATCGAGAAGTCGCCTTCGTCGAGATCAGTGATGTAGTGATTCGCGCTGTCGGTCACCGTCACGTTGAGCGACACGATGTCGATCCCGGATCGAAACGCCGGCCGCTGGCGCTCCCCGGGAGCCTGCGGCGATTGCGAAGGTGGAGCGGGCTGCGCCGGCGAGCCTTGTGGAGCGGGCGACGGAGCTTGAGTAGCCGGAGCTGGCGCCTGTGCAGGCGGAGCTGGCGCTTGCGTTGCCGGAGCTGGCGACGGTGAAGGGGGCGACTGCTGCGCCGCGAGTGCGGTCGCCCCTACCAGAACGATTGCAGCAACGAGCGAAGAACGCGCCACGTCAAGCTCCAGACTCCCCGCGAGCCGGCGCCCCGCGCATCGTGACCCCCTCTTTGCCCGATGAGACCTCGGTCTTCTCCGGGGGAATCAGCGATTCGGGACGTCCGTATGTGACCTTGTACTGCGAGAGCAACTCGCGAGCGAGCCGCTGCAGCGCTTCATCGAGCCCATGTGGACTGAGCAGGTTGATCCGCTGACCTCCGCTCGAGCGCGGCCCGAGGTCGAGCAGGAGCGATCGTTCGCGAATCCCGAGCGGCTCTTCCTGGTGAAAGAACTGTCCGATCGTGATCATGTGCAGCGGTGTCTTCGCTTTTCGCAGCGTGTTCACGACGTCCTGGTGGTAATGGTTCGTGTACTCGATCCCGTCGGTGATGACCGGCACCATCGCCGCGCGCGGCGTCTCGCGCTTCTCGAGTCCTTTCGAGGTTTCGACGATGGCATCGAGGAGCGTCATGCCGCTCCCGCTCATCGGAAAGAGCCGGCCGACGGTTGCGGTCAGCCGTTTGGTGTCGTCGGTGTAGTCGACGAGGATTGTGGGACGGTCGGCCAGGGCGATCAGCGCGACGTGATTGCCGGGCGCCATCTTCGACACGAACTTCGAGAGGCTCTCGCGAAAGAACGTGATGTCGTCACTGGCCGACTGGCTGTTGTCGATGAGCACGGCGACGTCGATCGGTTCAGTGGCGCGCGTCACGCGCAGGACCTCACGACGTACGCCATCCTCGCGGATGACGAAGGCGTCAGGGCCGAGACTCTCGACCGGTTCGCCGTTACTGTCGACGGCGCTGACGAAGAGCGATCGCTCGCGGGACACGGGGCGCTGAGCAGCCGACGAGGTGATCTGCAGCGCCAGGCACGCGAGTGCCACGCCGATGGCGGAAACCAGGATCGTGCGGGCGGGGACAGGTGTGCGCATAGTACGGATCGAGGCGACGCTGGTAGGGGCAGTATAGGTCCCGGTTGCGACGAGCGTCAAGCGCATGAATGGCCCGAAAACTATTGAAAACAAGACACTTGACATAGGCTGGTGAACTTTTTCACAAACTGGGGTTATACTGATGGGCGGTACGCGGCCTGACGAGCGCGATATGTGCGTGGTTGCGCAGGTCGGCTACCAACTCGGTCCGGCCTTTTGCTCCGTTTATATTGGCGAGATGCCGAGGAAGAAACGACCGTTTCCGTTCGGACGCTCCTTCCAGGTCCTGGAGAAGAACGTCTCCGGCTCGGGCTCGGTCATCGCGGCCTCGTACACGTTGGTGGGTGGCATTCTCCTGCTTGGCGAGATCGGGTATCTGGTCGATCGATGGCGCGGCACGGCCCCGTGGTTCCTGCTCGCGGGGCTTCTGCTCGGGGTGGTCGTCGGATTTTACGAGCTAGTAAAGACGGTTTATCGAAGATGAGCTCGATCGCGTGGATGGTTGGAGCCAGTCTGACGTCCTGGCTCGCAATCACCGCGGTCGCCGGAGACCGGCTGAACCCGGAGGCGCTCTTCGGCATGCTCGGACCGCTGGTGGGCACGTGCCTCAGCTGGCTGTCGGTCGAGCGGACGCACAGGTCTGCTCCCGAGCGAGTGATAGGCGTGATGATCGTGGGCTTTGCGATCAAGTTGATATTTTTTGCGCTCTACGTCGCGGTCATGCTGCGGCTGATGGCGCTGAGGCCGGTGCCGTTCGTCACCGTGTTCGTGACCTACTTCATCGTCTTGTATGCGATGCAGGCGCTGTTCCTGAAGCGCCTGACTGCGCTCCGGTGAGCCGAGATGCTTCAAGCGCCTGAAATCGTGCATGCCGCCGCCGAGGCTGCCACCCCCGAGAAGCTGAATCCCGGGGAAACCATCATCAACCATGTGGCGAATTCGTCGGTCGATCACCCGCTGATCCACTTGCCGACGATCTTCGGCATCGACATGTCGGTCACCAAGCACGTGATGATGTTGTGGATCGTCGCGGTGCTGCTGCTGACCGTCGTCACCGTGGCCATCCGTCGCTACGCGCGCCGGGGCACGATGGTCCCCTCCGGATCACTCGTCGGCCTGATCGAATACGTCACCGTCCGCGTCCGCGACGAGATCGTGGCGCCGGCGGTCGGCAATCGCTGGGTCGATACCTACACGCCTCTCATCCTCCTGTTCTTCCTGTTCATCGTGTCGGCCAACGCGATCGGTCTGATTCCGATTTTCGATCTGCTCGCGCTGCTGAACCACACCGTGCTGCACCTGCCGGAAGACGCGTTGTTGACGCGCATGACACACGGCGGTGTGACCGCGACCGGAAACTTCAATGTCACGGCCGCTCTGGCCACGATCAGCTTCATTACGATCATCGTCGCGGGCGTCCGCGCGCACGGCTTCTTCGGCCATTGGAAGAACATGGCGCCGCACGGCCTGCCCAAACCGCTCCTGCTGATCCTGATCCCGATCGAAGTCCTGGGCATGTTCGTGCGACCGTTCGCGCTCACCATGCGACTTGCGGCCAACATGACGGCCGGCCATATCGCGCTGCTCGCGGTGCTCTTCATGATCTTCACGATGGCCGAGGCGACGCGCAGCGCCGTCGTCGGCTTCGGCGTCGCGCTCCTGGCGGTGCCGTTGTCAGTCGGCATCGCCGTCCTCGAGGCGGTGGTCGTCGTGCCCGTGCAGGCTTTCGTGTTCACACTGCTCACGGCCGTGTTCATCGGCATGGCCATTCACGCCCATCACTGAGCGCCCTGGGGGTCAGGACCTGCCAGTGCGATCGAAGGAGAACAGAGAATGACAGGCGACATCCTTGCAATTGCCTACCTCGGCGCTGCGCTTGGCGCGGGCCTGGCCGCGATCGGCGCGGGCGTCGGGATCGGCCGTCTCGCGGCCGGCGCCGCGGAAGCCGTGGGCCGTCAGCCGAGCGCGGCGGCACAGATCAGCGGTGCGGTCATGCTGCCCCTCTTCCTGCTCGAAGGTGTCGCCATCATCGCTGAAGTCGTCGCGCTGCTCATCGCCCTCAAGTAGTTGTCGAGGAGACGCTGAAAAGTGGTGGAGGCACCATGAATCCGTTGGCCGTGCCCGATCCCGGGCTCTACGTGTGGACCATCATCACGTTTCTCGTCCTGCTGGTCGTCTTCAACAAAATCGCCTGGCGGCCCCTCAAGGGGATACTCCAGACCCGCGAGGACCTGATCCGCAAGTCGCTCGACGATGCGAGGCAGGCAAAGCAGGAGCTGGAGCGGCTGCACGTCGAGTCGCAGAAGATCCTGACCGAGGCCCGCGTGCAGGCGGACAAGATCCTGTCGGAGACGCGATCGGACGCCAATCGGCTGCGCGATGAGCTCAAACAGAAGGCTCAGACCGAGGCCGCCGGCATCATGAAGAACGCCGAGCGTCAGATCGAGATGGAGACGGCGCGTGCGCTGCAGCAGATTCGCAGCGAGGCGGTCGAGATCTCGGTGGCCATCGCGTCGAAGCTGCTCGCACGCAACGTGACGAAGGAAGACAACGAGCGGCTGATCGAAGAAACTTTCAAGCAGATCGAGGCGCGCAAGCCAAGTTAGTGGCAGTACCGGCAGTCCGGTTGGCGCGTTCCCGTCGGTTATGACTCCCGCCCGGCAACGCGTGGCAGCGGTAATCGTTGCGGCGCTCGGCGGCGTCGCGCTGTTCGCGTACGCGGTGCAGCGTGCGGGCCCCGCCGAGATCGTCGACAGCGTTCAACGCATCGGATGGGGACTGCTGCCGATCCTCGGCCTCGCGGGCGTCAGATTCTTCCTCCGAGCCGCGGCCTGGCGGCGCTGCATGCCACCGGGCGCGCGGCTGTCCATGGGCCGCGCGTTCAGCGCGTTTCTCTCTGGCGATGCCGTCGGCAACATCACGCCGCTCGGCATGGCCGCCAGCGAGCCCGCCAAAGCGATTCTCGTTCGCCATCGTCTCGAGACGAGCGTCTCGATTGCTTCGCTCGCGATCGATAACCTCGTGTACGCCGCGTCGATCGCGGTCGTCATGATGGCCGGCCTGATCGTCGTGCTCTTCACGGTGCCGTTGCCGATCGAAGGCAGGGACGCGGCGATCGCCGCACTCATCGTGCTCGTCGTCGGTGGTGCGGTGACGCTCCGTCTCCTTCGCGGGACGTGGTCCACCGAGGGTGCCCCGCGCCCGCGCTGGCGCGAGGCGCTTTCGCGCATCCGTCAATCGATCGTCACGTACTGGACGGCTTCACCCGCGCGAGTCGTGCAGGCGTTCCTCCTCGACATGGCCTTCCACGTGCTCGCCATCTACGAGATCTTCCTGACGCTTGGATGGCTGCTCGGTGGTCAACCGACGATCGCGCAGGCGCTCGTCTTCGGAGCGCTGGATCGAGCGGTGACCGTGGCATTCAAATTCGTCCCGTTTCGCGTGGGCATCGACGAAGCGTTGACCGGTGCGCTCGCCCCCGTGATGGCGGTGCAACCGGTGGCTGGCGTGACGCTCGCCGTGGTGCGGAAGCTGAGAAACCTGGCCTGGACTGGCGTCGGGCTGCTGCTTATCGCCGGGGCGCCAGCTCGAACTGGGCAAGCGTCGGATCACCGGGGAAGCGAGCCCGCGCGTCGGACTTGAGCGCTTCGGCTCGCGATCGTTCGCCAAGGATGGTCCACAGCCGTGCCGCGACCGCGTAGCCCTCCGGCGTGGGCGTCGCGGCGACGAGCTCGTTCAACACATCTTCGACGGCAGCGTCGCGATTGCTCGCCCGGTACAGCATCGCCAGGCTCGTGTACGCCTGCACGTTGCGCGGGTAGATTCGCAACTCCTCGCGGAACTGCGCTTCCGCGTCGCTGTATCGATCGAGGTGCGCGAGCGATTCACCGAGATAGAAATGGAGATCCGCGAGCGATGCGCCATGGTCCTTGATTGCATCAGCCGCTTCAGTGAAGCTGGCGACCGCGTCCTCGTACTTCCCTTTGTCGTAGAGCAGCCGTCCCCGAACGAATTGTGGAAACGGCGAGGCGGGATCGGCAGCATGCGCGGCGTCGGCGTGCTGTGTGGCGGTGTCAGGATCCTTGTCGGCAAGGGCCACGCGGGCCGCCATTTCGTGCGCCGCGGCCAGCGCGTGTCCGTCTTCGTGTTCGGCGAGCGCGATCGCGATCTGCGCCTGCTCGCGTGCGGCGCTCGTCTTTCCCGTCCGCATGAGCGAATCGGCAAGTGCCAGCGCGCCCGCCGTAGCGTCGGGTCGCAGTTCGCGCACGGTGCCAAACGCTCGAATCGCCTCGTCGAACCGGCCCATGCGCACGAGCAGCTCGCCGAGCTGGAACTGCACGGTTGCGAGCGAGGGATGCGCGCGCACGATCGCCTGCAGCGCTCTGATCCCGGCCGAGTACTTCTTCTGGCCGATCAACATCGCGGCTGCGCGATGCGCGCCAACGGTCTCGCGCTCGGCTGCCTCGTCGAGCCCCATGTCGCCCGCCGGCGCGACGCGAAATGGACTCAGATAGCCGAGCAGCGCGTAGCGCTCCTCATCACTGGGAGGGAGCGATGCAGGCAGGGCGATTGTGGTCGACGCCAGCATCTCGTCGAGCGCCGTGCGCAGTCGGCCGGCTTCGGTGGATTCTCCACCCCCGGTCTCGTCGCCTGACGGCGCGAGTGCCACCAGATCTTCATCGGCTCCGCGAATGAAGCGGTAATGCTCGCCGGTGAGCGCAAAGAGCGGATGTCCGCCGAATCGATAGTAGGCGGCAAATGTTTCCGAATAGATCGGTCGAGCCGGAATGACGCCTCGCTCTTTGTCGAGGACCGCCCGGAGCGATCGTCCCCGCAACTCTCCTGGAATCGGCGCCCGTACCAAATCGAGAATCGTGGGAACGAGATCGATGAGCTGCACCGGAGTGAGGACGCGCCGTCCTGCGCCTTCGCCCCTGGGCTGCTTCACCATGAGCGGCACGCGCAAGGCCCTGTCATCGAGCGACGTCGCCGCGCCGGCTTCACCGTGATCGCCGGCGACGACGATCGTCGCGTCGGCGTACAGGCGGCGTTGGTTCAGCGCCGCAGCGATCCGCGCGACGGCCGAGTCGGCATCCTCGCGGTCGACCTGTACGAAGAGGAAGAATCGCTGGCCCCCCTGGAGCTGAAGCCATTTCTCCGCCGCATCGATCGTCAGCGACCCCTGACGCTCGAGCGCGGGCGCTTCGCCTGCGGCCGGCACCGGAATGTCGGCATCGAAGAACGAAAAGCCCTGCGCGATGCCGGCTTGCGGGCGCAGGAGAAACGACGAGACCGCTCCGCCGGTTGAAAAGCCCCGGTTCCGCAGCAGCCCCGCGAGCGTCTTGGCGCGCTCGTTCAGGACGAAGCCCGCTTCGTCCCGGACGCCATGCTCGATCGGGAGCTGGCCTGTCAGCATCGACACGTGGGAGGGCAGCGTCTGCGGCGAATGCGCGTAGGCGCGGTCGAAGATCACCGATTCCGCAGCCAGCTCGTCGATCGCGGGCGTGTTGCTTCGTTCGGCCCCGTACGCGCGCAGCTCAGTGGCCGGAATGCCGTCGATCGAGATGAGCACGATCGGCCCCTGGTGCGCAGGCGACTCGCGAGCGTACCACCAGCCGACGGCTGCAGAGGCCGCAACCGCAATGAAGAAGAGCCCGATGATGAGCGAAGCGAGCCAGGGCCGCGTTCTCGCGTGCGCACGAGTCGCCATGAGCTATTTGAGCGCCGCCGCGTCGGCTCTGACCGCGGCCAACTCCGTCTTGGCCTGTTCGTTGTCGGGCTCACTCGAGAGGAACGTCGTGTATGACGTGATCGCATGCTCGAGCAGCGTGCGGCGCGTCGAAGGGTTGGTCTCCTGCGCCGCTTTCTGGCGGTACGCGCTCGCGACCACGAGATTCACGGCGGTGAGTTTGGGATTCTGGTCGCGCACTTGTTCGTACGCGGAAATCGCCTGATCGAGCTGGCCTTTGTCGCGCAACCCGTTGGCCGTCGTGATCTGCTGCTGGACCGTCTTGGTCAGCGCATTGGGAATCGGCCCGAGATCGCGGGCGAGCACGAACGGAATCGGCTGCGTGCCACCAACCCGCACTGGCCATGGGGTCTGCGCCGCGGTGAAACCAGGAGCTTCGGCCACGAAGGTCCACGTCCCTGTACGCAGCCCGATCATGGCCCATCGCCCTTTGTCGTCAGTTGATGAGGCGATTTCAGGCGGGTAGGCATCCTTGTTGATGGCGCGGACGGTGGCGCCCTTCAACGGTTTGCCGCCGGTGTCACGCACCGTACCCGTCGCGCGTGCCGACTGCGCGAGCGTCGGCGCGGCCAGACAGAACGACACGAAAACGACAGCAGCGATCGCAAGGGGTCGCATACAGGATCCTCCCAGCCGGGGTTTTCCCCGCGTCCGGCGGACGCTTGATTTTATAGCAAGGAACCGGGGACCTTGCTGCCGTTCTGAGTTCACGGTTCGGTTCCAGGTTCCCAGTTCTCAGTTCTGCTTCTGCGTTCAGGGTTTCCGGTCGGCGGTTCGTCGGACGGACTCTCGAACCGCTGACTGCCGAACGCGGCGGACCCCGGCACCGGAACCTTGAACTCCTGAACCCTGAACTCTAGCGTTCTTGACTCGGGGTGCCGCGAGCTTATCCCCATACATCCGGCTATCCGCTTCGCGGATCGCGTCGCGCAAAGTCGTGGCATTGAACTCGACTTCTGCGACCCCGGCGCTCAGACCGAGGTACGGAGGCAGGCCTCCAGCGACCCGTTCGCGTTCGAAGCCCTCCTTCAGGCGCCTGCCTTTCTCCAGGGCCTCCCTTTCCGAGCAATTCAGCAGCAACACGAACTCGTCGCCGCCCCACCGGATGGCGTAGTCCGAATGCCGGACCTGAGCTCGCAGCAGCGCGCCAATCATCCAGAGCACGGCATCTCCGCGATCGTGGCCGAGCGTGTCGTTGAGGCGCTTGAAATGGTTGACGTCGAGGAACACGATGGTCAGGGGAGCCAGATACCGGCGATGGCGTTCGATCTCCCGGCGCTCGATCTCATCGAGGAAACGTCGGTTGTGACATCCGGTCAACGGGTCGGTGATGGCCAGGCGCTGGATTTCCTCGTTCGCGCCCGCAAGCTGGCGATTGGCAAGACGGAGTTCCTGCGTCATGTCCTCGAAGATCAGCAGGTGCATCCCGAGCGCGACGAGAAGCAAGCTGAGGATGGTGAACGTGCCAAGCTGCCCCCCCCAGCTGGCGAGATCGACTTCGACCGACGCTACGGCGCTGCTCAACGTGAGCACGGCGACGAACGCCAACCCGGTGCCGATGAGCAGGGCGCCCGCATATCGGGAATCCCGCGCGAGCTTGAGATAGAAGCGCGCCGACCACCCGAGCATGCCCGCCGTCAACAGCGAGCCGCTGATGACCACTGTTCCGATGGGCACGACAAAGGGCGCGACGAGGAACCACAGCGTGCTGATCGCAATGGCATTCAGTCGCTGTGTTCGCCATCGAAGGGTGTACTGCGGATAGGTTTCGGCGGCGACGAGAACGAGGCCGGATCCCCCTACGGTGAATAGCACCGCAAGACCGGTGAGCACACGATCCAGTGTCGCGTCCGCATACGTCCGCGATACCAGCGCGACCGCGGCGGTCGCAAACAGCCATGCGCCGATCCAGTACACGATGAACGATCGGCCGCGATAGAGATACAGCAGGCTGAGCATGCCCGCCGTCACGAGTGCCCCGTAGGCCGAGAGCACTCTCGGACGGATGGCCACCGGCGCCAACCCGGGAAGGCTGCGAAGCGTATCGAGCGCGGCGAACACGATGCCGTCGTGGCTGGAAAACGCGTGGGTGACGGCGGGAAAGACGAACGGGGCGAGCACTGCCAGCGCGACCGTCGCACGCGCTGAGGTCCGCGACGCTAGTAGAGCTGATACAACATCACGTAAATGACGACGCCGGTGACCGACACGTACAGCCAGAGTGGCAGGGTCCACCGCGCGATTCTCGCGTGTCGAGCGAACTGTGATCGCAGACCTCGCGTTGCCGTGATCAGTGCAAGCGGCACGATGGCGGCCGCCAGCACGACATGTGTGAAAAGGATTGCGAAGTATATGACACGAACCGGACCGTGTCCGGCGAAAGGACGCGATCCAGTGTGCAAATGGTAGACGACGTAGCTTGTCAGGAAGAGCGTCGACGACGCGAGGGCGGCCAGCATGCAGCGCTTGTGTTGCGTGACGCGGCCTCGACGAATGAATCCATAACCGGTGGTCAGCAGCACCGCCGAGATTCCGTTCAGTGTGGCGTTGACGGCGGGGAGTTGACTCAGAAGATCAGGGTTCAAGGTTCAGGGACTTCAAGGGATTCCTGACTTCGTCAGAGAAACACGCGATCGATCACCAGCGCGCCCCACAGCAGCGTGAGGTAGGCGAGCGAGAACAAGAAGAGGCGTCGTGCGTTGGTCTGTGATCGATCACGCGCGAAGAGCGCGGCCAGCCCGATGAACGCGAAGCCCAGACAGGTCGCCACGACGCTGTATGCGGCGCCAGCGAGGCCGACGAGCGCGGGCAACAGACTGACCGGCCAGAGCACCGCGGCGTAGAGCAGCGCCTGATGGCCCGTTCGCCGGCCATCGGGTTCGAGCGCCGGGAGCATCGGGATGCTCGCACGTGCGTAGTCGTCGCGATACATCCATGCGATCGCCAGAAAGTGTGGCATCTGCCAGAAGAATACGATGCCGAACAGCACCAGCGCGGGCAGCGTGATGGCGCCGCTCGCCGCCGCCCACCCGATGACGGGCGGAAGGGCACCAGGCACGGCACCAACCAGCGTGGCCAGCGACGTGCGTGTCTTGAGCGGTGTGTACATCAGCACATAACTGATTGATGTCACCGCTGCGACGATCGCCGCCGCCGGATTGGTAGCGAGCGCCAGATCGGCGAGTCCTGCCCCCGATAACCCGATGCCGAACCACGTGCTTTCGCTGACGCTCAGGCGTCCGCGAGGGAGCGGCCGATTGCTCGTCCGGCGCATCCGTGCGTCGGTCTCGCGCTCCCAGACCTGGTTCAACGCCGCCGCCCCTCCCGCGACGAGCGCGGTGCCGATCAAGGTATGGGCAACGAGGAGCAATGGGACACCGGAGGGTGACGCGAGGTAGAGGCCGCCCAGCGTGGTGAGGAGTACCAGCATGTTCAGCCGCGGTTTGGTCAGCGTGAGGAAGTCGAGCGCACGCCGCTCACTCACCGCCTTCGGCGCTAGAACGGTCGTCGCGTTCGCGGCGTGAGCTTTCATGCGTGCCCTCGCGACGGGACTCTGACGCCGTAGGCCGGGTCTTCAGACGCGGTCGGGTACCGTGACGGTCCGACGCCTGCTGCTCCCGCGAACCGCGCGCGATGTGCACGCAGCGCGAGGACTACCGTCGTTGCGAGCACACATCCGCCCGTGACGACGTGAAGCGAGTTGATGAGAACGTCCTTGTGGCTGAGTACCGTCAGCGCTCCGAGCGTCACCTGCGTTGTCACGAGCACGAGCAGCAGGATCGACGGACGAACCAGCTCACGCCGCGCGCGATGGTGATAGAAGACATGCGCCGTCGTTCCGAGCACGCACGCGCTCGCGATGAGCGCGCCGACGCGGTGCGCGAAGTGGATCGCGATCTTCTCGTCCCACTGCGGCGGAATCAGCTGCCCGAAGGCGAGCGGAAAGTCGGGAATCGCCAGGCCCGCCCCCGTATGCCTCATCGTCGCGCCGACGATGATCTGGACGTAGACGACCGCGGCGGTGACGATGGCAATCCGCTGAAGGAGCCGATCATCGGGCGCGGGCCCGTGTGTCGAATAGGCCTGCATCCAGCCCGGTGACGTCACCACGGCGATCGTCATCGTCAGGCTGAACACGATCTGCGCGAGGCTGGCGTGTGCGATCGAAATCGGGTCAGGCAGGAAGAAGAGGACGGTGATCCCTCCGAGCACGCCCTGAGTGATCACCGCGCCCAGAGCGATGTAGCCGAGCCGTCGCACCCAGGCGCGCGGTTCGGTGCGCCACAACCAAATGGCGAGCCCGACGATAAGAAAACCCACTGTGCTCGCGATCAGTCGATGGGTGTGCTCGTAGCGGATACCACCGACCATCTTGCTCAGCGGGAACGTGAACATCGAGTAGCCGTAGGTGGTCGGCCAGTCGGGGACGGAGAGCCCCGACTCTGTGCTCGTGACCAGGCCGCCGGCGAAGATCAGAACGGCCGTGGAGGCCGCAACCAGGGACGCAAAGAAGTGCATCAAACGCATCAGAGCTTGAACGTGAACGTGATGGGCTTGGATTCCTTGGCGCCGATCGTCACCATCTGCGTCTGAGTGCCCAGCTTCTCGTGCCACGCCTCGACCGTGTAGGTACCCGGGGGCAGCCCCTTGAGTTCAAACGAACCGCCGGCGCCGCTCACCGCATAGAACGGATGCGGGAGGACGCCGACCCACGCGTTCATCCACTTGTGCACGTCGCATTTGAACGGCACCATGACTTCCGGCGTCGTGAAGACCGTCATGTACTTCTCGCCCTTCAGCTTCTGTCCGCGGTTGAACTCGCGATTGTTCATCGGGAGCGCGTGGATGTTGTGCAGCGTGTCGTCGCTGTTGACGATGTTGAACGGCTGGCCGACTTGAATGCCGAACACGCGCGGCTCGTACCAGCAGCCTTTCTGATCGAGCACGACCGGTGTCGTCGGCACGGGGAATTTCAGGTTGCCAAGCCCGTCTTTGACATAGACGAAAACGTTCTGCAGCCCATCGCCGTCAACGACGAACGCGCGCGTGGTCTTCGGGCCTTGCTTTGCGCAGTAGTCGTCAGAGCTGAGGTTGATCGTGTTGGCAGCCGGCGGCTTGCCGTCGAGTTTGACCGAGCCGGTGATGCTCCCCGCGGTCGTCGGGTCGACTGGATTCGTGACCGCTGTTGCCGCGGGAGCGGTCGTACCCGGGGCTGCGCTCTCGCCGCCGCAGGCGGCAGCCGCCGCTGCGAGGGTCAAACCCAGAATCAATGAAGTTGAGCGAATAAGGACGTTCATCGGGAGAAGGACTCACGCAACCGGTCGCATACCGGTCCAGGAATTATCTCACGCCGCCTCCCGCCGCCTCGATCTTGCGCAGGACGCGGTCTTTGAACCACTGCGGGCTCCACCAGTCGATCGGGGTGACCTGCTGGCCGCTGACGAGCATCGTGAAGTGCAGGTGGTCGCCGCCCGCCAGGCCGGTCATGCCGCTGCGTCCGATCTCCTGACCTTTCTCGACCATGTCGCCCACCTTGACCTTGATCGATGAAAGGTGGCCGTACAACGACTGCACACCGAGACCGTGGTCGATCACCACGCAGTTGCCGTAAATGCCGAGGTCGGAGGCGTGCAGGATCTTGCCCCGCTGCGAGGCCACGATCGAGACGTTGGCCGTCTTGGCGAGATCGAACCCGAGATGGACCTGCTTGTCGACGTCCTTGCCCTGATAGACGTAGGTGCGCGTGTCGGCGAACCGCGCTTCGACCTGTGAGTTTCCGAGCTGTTGGAATGCGTCCTTGAACAGCATCTCGGGCGACGTCTTCTTCGCCAGGTCCACCAGATACTGATTGTTCTTCCGCCTCAGGTCGCCGTTGATCTTGAGGAATCCCGTGAGCAGGTTGTCGGTCGCGATCTTCTCGTTTGGCGAGTTGCCGGCGATCGACGGAACGACACGACCGAGGAACTTGTCGTCGATCTCGATCCGGCTCTTCACGTATGGCTTCGGGAACACCCGATGGTCGATGGGCACCGCGACCTCGTTGCCGGCCTGATCTCTGGCGAACGCTTGAATCGGTACTTCGGGCTCTTGATTGAAGAGCAGCGCGAAGAAAGCGACGCGCAGGGCGGGATCGCTGGTGATTCCGGCGCCTTTGGCCGGGAACCCTGGATATTCGATGTCACCCACGCGTACTCCCGACTCGACGTCCTCCGGTGTGACGCGATACACGACGAACTCGCTGCCACCGAGATTGATGTAGTGGAAGGTCGAGAGCACCGCGGCCTGCGGCGGCTGGAGGCGCACCTGCACATCGCGTGTGACAGTCGTTTCGACCTGGCGGAGGCCGTAGAGCACCGGCCGTTTGGCTCGAACGACGAGGCGAGCGGGACCCGCCTGCAAATCCGGGATCGCCTTCTTGCCGATCGGTCGCTTCACGTACAGGCGTCCGGCGGCATCAGCCGTCGTCGTCCGCGCGCGAGGATCCTGCGTGTAGATCGGAAATGTCTTGCCGCCCTGTTCGAGGGTGACATCGAGTGACGTGAACAGCCCGCCCGGCGCCTGCGCCACGACTTCGGCGGTCCCGCCCTGCCCGATGAACCGCCCTGGCTGTTTGATTTCGACCGAGGGTCGTCCGGCGAATCGGCCGGCGAGGAACCAGGCCGCACCAACGCCTAGTGCGGCCACGACGGCGAGCCGAAACAGGAATTTGAGGAACCCACTCATCCTTCGAATGATAGCGCGCCGCGCCCGCTCGGCGCGCCTCGATGTGCCGTGCTGTTTACAACGTCGCCGCTGTCATGCGATACGGTTGCGGCCGGCGGCGCACCACCCGTTCGGCATTCTCCATTCAATCCGTGCGTCACGTGAGGAAGTATGAAGAAATTGTGTGTGGCATTGGCCTGTGTCTGCGCTGTCGTCGTCTTCCCGACCTCGAACCAGACGCGTCTCCATGCCCAGGCGGGATCGAGCGTCGTCATTAGTGAATTCCGGACGAGGGGTCCAAACGGGGGAAACGACGAATTCGTGGAATTGTTCAACGCCTCCGCGTCGTCCGTGGACATCAGCGGCTGGAAAATATCGGGTTCGAACGACACCGCCGGAACGAGCGTCCGGGCGACCGTTGCAGCGAACACGACGCTTGGCCCCGGATGTTTCTTCCTCGTAGTCAACACCGCGACGGGAGGTTACGTCGGCCCGGGCAATCTCACATACTCGGTCGGTATCGCCGACACCGGCGGAGTGGCCTTGAGTCGCAGTGACAACACCATCGTCGACCAGGTCGGGATGAGCACCGGTTCGGCGTTCGGGGAAGGCGTGCGGCTCGCCGGCTTTCCGACGACGAATGAGAATCACGCGTACGCTCGGACGCCAACGCCCGGGTCGGACACGGACGATAACGCCGCCGATTTCGCCTTGATCGCGCCGAGCGGTCCGCAGAACCTCGCATCGGTTGCCGGGTGCGGCGGCACGCCACCCGTCGATCAGGGGAAAGCGGTGATCAGCCAGATCTACGGTGGTGGGGGCAACAGCGGTTCGGTCTTCTCGAACGATTTCATCGAGATCTTCAACCCAGGTCCGAATGCAGTGAATCTCGCCGGGTGGTCGGTTCAGTATGGATCTACGGGCGGTACGACCTGGTCGGTAACTGCCCTTTCGGGAACCATTCCTCCGGGACGCTATCACCTCGTGCAGGAAGCCGCGGGCACGACTCCATCGACATCGCTTCCGCCTGCTGACACGGTAGGGACTATCAATCTGGCTGCGGGGGCGGGAAAGGTCGCCCTCGTTCGCAGTGTGACGGCACTTGCAGGGGCGTGTCCGACCGGCGGTGACATCGTCGATCTCGTTGGTTACGACGGTGCCAACTGCTCCGAGGGCAGTACCGCCCCGACGCTTTCGGCGAGTCTGGCGGCGCTCCGCGGTCGCGCCGGATGCACGGATACCAACGACAACGCATCCGATTTCGCCGCGTTGACGCCAACGCCACGCAACAGTGCGTCACCGATCAACGACTGCGCTCCTCTTCCCGAGATCTGGCCCCACGACGTTCAGGGCTCCGGCCTCGTGTCGCCTCTCGTCAAGCAGCAGGTCGCGGTGCGCGGCATCGTCACAGCCAAGCGATTCAACAACGGATTCTTCATTCAGACGCCTGACGATGTGGCGGCGCTCGAAGGCGACCCTGCGAGTTCGGAAGGGCTGTTCGTCTTCACGTCCGTCCCTCCCACCATGGTGGAAGTCGGTGACGACGTGGTCGTGACCGGAACGGTCTCTGAATTCTCGCCGAACGCAGATCCTCATCAGCCGCCGGTGACCGAGATCGTCGGTCCGTCGATCGTTGTGCGTCCGATCCGCCAGGCGCTTCCTGCGGCGATGGTGTTGACGGCAGCGGACCTGACTCCTGACGGAGGTCCGATGCAGCTCGAGCGGTTCGAAGGGATGCGCGTTGCCGCAGCGGGCCTGACTGCTGTGGCACCGACGGGCGGCTCGGTGAGCATTGTGAGCGAACCAAACGCGACCGGAATCAGTAACGGCGTCTTCTATGCGGTATTTGGCTCGAGGCCACGACCGTTCCGAGAGGCTGGCATCGACGTGATCGATCCCGCTCCGCCGTGCGACGAACATGCGGCAGGGGTATGCGCGATTCCGGTGTTCGACGGGAATCCCGAACGGTTGCGGATTGATAGCGATGGTCAAGTCGGTGTGTTTCCGGGCGTCGAGGTGCACACGGGGGCGACGATGAACGTCACGGCCGGTGTGCTCGACTACGCGTTCCGCACGTGGACGATCCTGCCTGACCTCAATGCGTTGACGATCGTCTCTGAAGGCATGACAGCGCAGCCTGTGCCGGCTCGAGCGACCGGCAACGAATATCTGATCGCGACATTCAATCTGGAGCGTTTCTTCGATACGAGCGACGCACCGGGCAAGGACGATGTGGTCCTGACTTCGACGGCCTACGCCAATCGTCTGGCGAAGGCCTCGCTCATCGTTCGCGACTATCTGCGAACGCCAGAGATCCTTGGTGTCGAAGAAGCCGAGAACCTGACCGTGCTCCAGGACCTCGCCGCGAGGATCGATACCGATGCCTCGGCCGCCGGTCAGACTCAGCCTGGTTATCAGGCGCTTCTCCTCGAAGGCAACGACATCGGCGGAATCGACGTCGGGCTGCTGGTGCGATCCAACGTGATGCTCCATTCCGTCGTGCAGTGGAGGCCGCAAGAGACCTACGTCAATCCACTCAACGGTTCCACCGAACTGCTGAACGATCGGCCGTCTCTCGTGCTCGATGCCACCGTGCAGGGGCCAGCGACTCGACTCCCCGCGCATGTGATTGTCGTCGTGAACCACCTGCGCTCGTTGAATAGTATCGACGATCCGGTAGATGGCCCTCGCGTGCGCGCGAAACGCAAGGCACAAGGTGAGTCGGTGGCGCAGCTGCTGATCGATCTGCAGGCTCAGTATCCAGACGTGCCGATCGTCTCGGTCGGCGACTACAACGCATTCGATGTCAACGATGGCTATGTCGACGTGCTCGGGATCATCAAGGGCACGCAAGCCCCGCCGGAGCAGGTGGTCGATTGGTCGCCGCTTGGCTTGAACCCCAACTTCGTCGAGGCGCTCACGCCAGGTGACTACTCGTACAGCTTCGATGGCAACGCGCAGACGCTCGATCACGTGCTGTTGTCGTCGACCGCGCTCGCGGCGCTCGCGGGCATTCATCACGCGCGCATCGACGCCGATTTCCCGGAGACACTGCGCGCCGATGCGATGCGTCCCGAGCGGTTGTCCGATCACGATCCCGCTGTGGCCCGGTTCTCGTTCCCTCGGGACACGATCCCGCCGGTGTTCGATCCTGCTGTCGACGTCAGTGCGGCCGCAACGTCGTTCGACGGTGCGACCGTGAGCTTCTCCATGCCAACCGCAACTGACAATCTCGATCCGGGTGTGCCTGTTTCGTGCGCACCCGTGTCGGGCGCGTTCTTCCCTGTGGGCCGCACGACAGTTACGTGCACGGCAAAGGACCTGGCCGGGAACAGCGCATCGCTCGCGTTCATCGTCACCGTGGATCTCCCCGATGATGCCGGCACGATGGTGGGCGGAGGGCAGATCAACCCTGGCCCACGAGTCGTATTCAACTTTGGCGCGCGGCGAGCATCGACCGGTGCGGAGCGCGGACGGCTCCAGATCATCGCGACTCGTCCTCGAGAGTCGTCGTCCAAGTTCGCCGCCGATGTGCTCGATGACGTCGTGTTCCTCGGGACCGCAGTCAGAATCACCGGACGCGGAACGTGGAACGGCGTCGACGGCTTCACGTTTGTGGCGGAAGCGACTGATAACGGCGAGCCAGGCGTAGGCATGGATCTGTTCTTGATCATCGTGCGCGGCCCGCAAGGTGACGTCGTCTTCCAAGCCGGAGGCCTGTTGAACGGCGGCAACGTGCAGAAGGTGAGGTAGCGCACGCTGATCTGATACGCTCCGGGGATGACGATTCTGCGAGTCGTGCTCGTTGCGCTCGCCCTGGCCCAGAATACGGGTCCAGTACCGTCACCCCGGTTCGAAGTGGTGTCGGTGAGGATCAACACGTCAGATGACAGACCACGTCTCCGAGTGACCGTGGTCCCCGAGACCGGACGGCTGACGCTCACGAGCGTGACGGTGGCGGAAGCGATTCAATACGCGTACGGCATCCAGTCATTCGAGCTCGTTGGCAATGGCAGTTCGGTACTGAAACAGCGGATCGATGTCGTGGCCAAAGCGACGCCGCCGACGACTGTCGCCGAGATGCAGCAGATGCTGCAGCCGCTGCTCGAGGAACGATTCAAGCTCGCCGTGCATCACGAGATGCGCGAGATGGACGCGCTGTTGCTCGTGCGGGTCAACGAGCGGAAGCTCGGCCCGAAGATGACGTCAACCGCGTTTGAATGCAAAGGGGTTGGCACGGTCAATTCGTTCGCGCTCAATAGCCGGCCCGCGCAGAGCGGCACGCCGCAGGAGAGGTGTGGGATGATGCCGACCGATCGTCCGGGGCGGATCGTCGCGAACGGCATCGACATGCGGCGGCTCGCTGCCATCCTTGCGCCCTCACAGGGCCGGCCGGTGATCGACCGCACGGGACTCGACGGTCAGTACGATGTCGATGTGACGTACACGCCGGAACCGTTTTCGGCAGCAGCGCTCGCACGACGCGGTGCGACAGCACCGGCGAACGGCGTCGATCCGAATGGTCCGACGCTGTCGACGGCGCTCGAGGATCAGCTTGGATTGAAGCTCGAGGCGCGACGCGCCTCGGTACCCGTCGTGGTCATCGATCGCATCGAGGCGCTGATCGCTGACTGACGCTCCCCCGAACGGCCGGTGGCCCTCGAGCCGTGCGGAAGCAGGCAGCGCCAGTTTCGTTACTGGCGAACTTTCGTCCAGGGAATCTCGCGTCCTTCCCTGCGGTCGACGAATCCGGAGATCCGGCCGTCGCCAAGTCTCAGAAAGATCTTGCGGCTTCGCGGTTGGCCTGCGACGAACATCACGTCGGCAGCCTCGATGCTCAGGGTCTGCGGTTGCCGGCCGCTTCGCACGCCTGACAGCCCGTCCCCCTGTCTGCGGATCGTGTAGGTGATCTCGTCGTTCAGCCGGTAGACCCCGACGTACTCATCGAGCTTCGCCGGTGCCAGACGGATGGCGGTCGGGTCGATTTGCTGTGCGTGCACCTGGCTGGCCACGAGCTTCCATCCCTGCGGCGTGCGCATCCATGTGTCGGTGGTCCTGTACTCGGCGTTGATCCTGTGGCCGAAGTAGTTCTCAGTTTCGAGATCGTTGTGGGTCGCGATCGCCGTATCACCATGGAGACGCACGTCTAAGGCCGACACCATGATGGAACCCGAGATGCCTTTGGGGAGCGGCACGATCCCCTTCAACACATCGGCTTTGTTCTTACGTACGCCATCCTCGTTCAGGTACAGCACGGCCGGATCGAGATAGCGATCCCACACGCGCGCATCTCCTGATGACACCGCATCCATCAGTGCCTGCGTCTGCTTTTGGAGCACTTTCGTCACATCATCAGTGGCCGCGTCCTGGGCGAAGACGACCCACCCACCTGCCGCGGAGAGCACAACGACGACGAGCGCAAGTGATTTCACGCGGCTACTTTCCCACGTTTGGCCCCGATGCGACACTAGGATCTGCACGAAGGGGCGAGGATGTCCGACGAGGTCGATCTCTACAACAACGTCTATGCACATTTCGAGACCACCGCGGAGGCGGCCGTTCGACAAGCCGCCTTCGGTGAGGACATCGGGCAGAGCAGCTGGATCACGGCAGCCGAGTGGCTTCGCTTTGCCGACCAGGCGCTCGTCGGCGAGCGCGGTCACGTGCTCGAAGTGGGGAGCGGCTCCGGTGGTCCGGCCGTGTACCTTGCCGCTGCTCGCGGCTGCTCCGTCACAGGCGTCGATATCAACCAACATGGCGTCCGCAACGCGGCGCACCTTGCCGAGGCGAAAGGGGTCGCGGATCGCGTGACGTTTCGCGTGGTCGACGCGAGCAAGCCGCTGCCGTTCCCGCCGGCGACGTTCGACGCCGTGCTCTCGAACGACGCGATGTGTCACATCGCGAATCGCTCGGAGGTCCTCGCCGACTGGCATCGCGTACTGCGGCCGCGCGGCCGCATGTTGTTCACCGACGCGATGATCGTCACCGGTCTGGTGTCACACGAGGAGCTGGCCGTCCGCAGTTCGATCGGCTGGTATCTCTTCGTGCCGCCCGGCGAGAACGAACGCTTGATCACCGGAGCGGGGTTCAGGCTGCTGTCGAGCGAGGACCTCACCCCGTCCGCGGAGTCGATCGCGAAGCGGTGGCACGACGCGCGGGAGCAGTATCGAGACGAGCTCGTCGGGAGAGAAGGCGCAGACAACTTCGCTGGCCTGCAGCGGTTTCTCGCATGCGTGCATCGCCTCTCAGCCGAACGTCGTCTTTCGCGCTACTGCTATCTCGCTGAGAAGGCCGCGTGAGAGAACGGCGCGAAACAGTCCGCACCGGCCTCGTCCGCTGTAAAACCTGGCTTCCTGGAGTCGCGTCGCGTTGAAGCGGCAGCTTTCAGGGTTCTTCAGCAGATCCGTCAGGACATCCTGACTCGGGTCCGCGACCATACGCCTGTGACGGAGGTGCTATGGATCGCAGGGCTTTTCTCAAGGCATCAGGCGCGCTGGCAATGCTGCCGGCCGCCGGCTGTGCCACCGCAAGCGGGATGCGCGTCGGATCGCCGTATGCCTCCGCTATCCCGACAGTCGAAACCGGACTCGTCGTCAACGATCTGCACTCGCAGCTCAACGAGACGCGCGTCGACGCGATCGTCAAGCCACGGACCGTCGAGGAGCTGCAGGCCACCGTCATGCGCGCGCGTGCGGCGGGCGAATCCGTCAGCGTCGCGGGCGGCCGGCACGCGATGGGCGGGCAGCAGTTCGGCGACGCGGCCGTCCTCATCGACACGCGCGCGTTGAATCGCTTTCTGTCCCTTGATGCAGAGAACGGCGTGATCGATGTCGAGGGGGGCATCCAGTGGCCGGAGCTGATTCAGCAGCTCGCGGCTGCTCAGGAAGGACAGCCAAAGCAGTGGGGCATCTATCAGAAGCAGACCGGCGCCGATCGTCTCAGCATCGGCGGAGCGCTCGCGTGCAACGCGCATGGCCGCGGTCTCACGCTGAAGCCCATCGTCCAGCAGGTGGAGTCGTTCGACCTGGTCGACGCGCGTGGAGAGATTCGCACCTGCTCGCGGTCGCAGGATCCGAGTTTCTTTCGCACTGTCATCGGCGGCTATGGTCTGTTCGGCATCGTCACACGAGTGCGCCTGAGGGTACGGCCGCGCGTGAAAGTACGACGGGTCGTCGCGATTGGCGAAACCGGCAACATCATCGAGCGCTTCAACGAGCGGATCGGCAGTGGCTTTCTGTACGGCGACTATCAGTTCGCCACTGACGGCACGCGAGACAGCTTCCTGCGCCGCGGCGTGTTCTCGTGCTACGAGCCGGTCGATCCCGATACACCATTGACGCCAAACCCGACGCGGTTCAACCCGGAAGACTGGGCCCGGCTGACGTTCTACTCACATACCCACAAGAAGCTGGCGTTCAACGCCTACTCGCAGCGCTATCTCAAGACGTCCGGACAGATCTACTGGGCCGACTCCCAGCTCTCTGCCGCGTACGTGGACAACTACCACGACGCGCTCGACGAGGCGACGGGCGCGAAGTCGAAGGCGACCGAGATGATCACCGAGATCTACGTCGAGCGAGCGAGGCTTTCCGCGTTCATGGAGGACGCGCGCCGGGTGCTCCGCGATCACAGGGCGAACGTCATTTATGGCACGGTGCGCCTCATCGAGCAGGACGACGAGACGTTTCTGGCGTGGGCGCGCAAATCGTATGCGTGCGTCATTTTCAACCTGCACGTCGTGCACACGCCGGAAGGGATTGCGTCGGCGGCCGAGGCGTTTCGCGCGCTCATCGATCTCGGCATTCAACACGGCGGCAGCTACTACCTGACGTACCACCGCTGGGCACGGCGCGATCAGGTCGAGCGGTGCTATCCGCAGATGCCCGAGTTCCTGTCACTGAAGCGGCGCTACGATCCCGGCGAGCTGTTCCAGAGCAACTGGTACAGACACTACCGGAGCATGTTCGGGGTGACGCCTATCCTCTCAGGTCAAGATGCAGGAATTGATTGAACGGGCTCTTCTCGTAGTCGCTGAACGCTCCGCCTTCCGTGAACCCGTACTTGCGATACAGCCTGAGTGCAGGCTCGAACACCGGGCCTGAGCCCGTTTCCAACGAGAGGCGCGCGTACCCTCGTCGACGGGCCTCGGCGATGATGTGATCGAGAATCGTCGTAGCAACACCGCGCCGCAGATGCGCATCGGCAGTGCGCATCGACTTGATTTCGCCGGCTCGGGGTCCGAGCTCCTTCAGCGCACCGAAGCCGAGAATGTCTTCGTCTTCCCACAACCCATAGAAACTGATCTCCGGCGTCTGCAGTCCCGACCAGTCGAGTGCGAACACGTGGCCTGGCGGCGAGTTGGCGTGCATGCCTTCGAGGTGCCGGGCCAGCAGCGCCTTCACCCGATCATCGTCAAAATCGACAGGTTTTATCGCCCGCATCGGTCACAGAGTAACTCGCTGACATCTCCGACGTGAGGAGAGGAGTTCTCGAATCGTAGTTCCGCGCGCGTCCTCGATGGATCTCATCGAGCGAAAGGCTCCTGGACACGACGCCGTCACGGACTTGTCACCGGCCGTCGCAAGCTTCTTACAGTGTGGACATCGCGTCGTTAACGCGCCCAGCCATCGTCAGGACTTCATCCCCTTGGAGGTCTCAATGTTCCAACTGAAATACGGATTGCCCGCGGGCGCAGTCGCCGCTGCCGGTTTGCTGGCGTGGAGTGGCGTCAACGCGCATGCCCAGAACCGCTCTGAGATCGAAGGCGCCGGGCGCGTGAAGACGGTGTTCGTGATCGCGATGGAGAACCACAACTGGACGCAGCCCACGACACAGACATCCCCGCAGCCGGTCTTCATCAACCCATACGCACCGTTCATCAACAGCCTGGTCGACGGCAGCTCCGGGATCAGCAGCCAGGTCGCGTACGCGAACAGTTACATCAACTCGGGCGTCGGCGTGCACCCGTCGGAGCCCAACTACATCTGGGCTGAAGCCGGCACGAATTTCAACGTCTTCAACGACGACACGCCTTACCACGCAGACTGCTCGCCCGACACGGTCCAGGCGACGGACCAGCACCTCAGCGCGTTCTTGACGAAAGCCGGCCGCACGTGGCGGTCGTATCAGGAGGACACCGACGTCGATCTGACCACCAACCTTGCGCTGCCTGCGAGTGCGTGGACCGTTCCGCTCTTCAACTCGAGCGGCACATTCACTGGCGGACTGAACTCGTACAACTACTCGAATCAGTTCAACTACGCGGCCAAGCACAACCCGATGGTGTTCTTCACCGATACCAGCGGCGGCTGCGACAGGAGCGTCGCGAATCCGATACGCGCGCACTACGCCCCGCTGCAGCAGCTGACCCTCGACCTTCAGAACAACGCCGTCGCCGACTACAACTGGATCACGCCGAACCAGTTCAACGACATGCACACGACCCTCGCGAACGGCTACGGCGGTCCGTCGGGCGCGGCGGCCAAGGACGATCGCGGTCGCATCGCGCAGGCCGACAACTTCCTCGCGCGCCTCGTGCCCCTGATCATGGCGTCGGACGCGTACAAGAACCACGGCATGATCGTGCTGTGGTGGGACGAAAGCGAAGGCGGCGACACGCCCGATCACACGCTCCCGTTCATCGTCATCTCGAAGGACGTACAGCCGAACGTGAACGGCGTCCCGTTCGCGAGCACCACTCAACTCTCGCATTCGTCGACACTGCGGACGATGCAGGAGATCTTCCACGTCGATCCGCGGACCGGCTACCCGTGGCTGGGCGACGCGGCGAACGCTGCCGACCTCTCGGAACTGTTCAGGCCCGGCGTGATTCACTAGCACACCAGACGCAGCGGGCGCGCTACGCTCCCGCTGCGTTACCAACGCGATTTCATGTGTTCTGGGTTGGCTCGGAATCGCCGGGTGCGTCGGTTCGAGAGCATTATCTCGTCGGGATCAGGACCACTTCCTGTATCGCCTCGATGTCTCTACTGATGGCGGACGCAGCTGGAACGAAGGGCAGATCGAGATGAGCTTTCGTCGATCGGAATAGGCCGTTTTCAAACGGCCGCACGGTTCTCGCTCGATCGCGCCTCCTTACACGAAGTCGTTGTACGATGCTCACATGCGGCGGACGCGGGCATCGGCTCGATCGATGCGATTCGCACTGGCCTTTGCGATGGCACTGGGACTGGCCGTCATCAGCGGCGCCGCACAGAGGTCCACGATCCTGACCAATGGACGGAACCTCCAGATACCGATCAATCACGGACTCCCCGACAAGCTGCTCGGTTTCACGTTCTGCCGTCTGCGGTACCAGAACATCCGCAGAGCGCGAAAGTCCGGCTGGGGCGACGACTATCCGCAAGCGGACTACAACTTCATGGTGCGTCTCTCCGAGCTGACGAAGACGACCATCAGCCGGTGGAACAACGGCGACCCCGGCTTTGCGAACGTCACCCCCATGGATCCCGATCTCTTTCTGTGTCCGTACTTGCGCATGCAGAATGCGGCCAACTACGACTTCACACCTGAAGAGACGGCGCGCATGCGCGAGTACCTGCTGAAGGGCGGCTTCCTCTGGATCGACGACAACTGGGATCCAGACTTCGAGTACATCCGCCCGAATCTCATGCGAATCCTCCCCGACGCGACGATAATCGACCTGCCGGTCGAGCACCCGATGTTCTCGGTTCTCTACCGCGTCAACCCGCTCCCGCAGATCCCGGCGCTCGGCTCGTGGCAGCGTACGCGTCAGGACTCTGAGATCGGGCCTTCGACCGTCCACTACTACGGTGTGTTCGACGATCACAACAGGCTGATGGTCCTCGTCAGCATGAACTCGGACGTTTCGGACAGCTGGGAGCGGGAAGGCGATAACGCGGACTACTTCCACACCTATGGTGGAAAAGGCTATTCGCTGGGTGTGAACGTGGCCGTCTGGGTCATGACCCACTAGGGTCGTCTAGATTGCGACGGCCCGGGCTGTGCCGGCGTGACTGCCGGTGGGCGTTGATCAGTCGGCACGCAGAGCGACGAGCGGATCCGCGCGACTGGCGCGCCGTGCGGGCAGATACGCGGCCAGCCACGCCGCGACGCCGAGAACGATCGGTGCGCCGATCAGAGCGACAGGCTCGAAGGCGCCGACACCGAAGAGCAACGTCGCGAGGAAGCGCGCCGCGACGAGCGACGCGGCGATGCCGATTGCTCCGCCGGCCAGGACCAGGCGCAGGCCGTGGGTTACGAGTAACCGCGCGACGCCGGCGGCATCGGCCCCGAGCGCCATGCGGATCCCGACCTCGCGAGTACGCATCGCCACGGTATAGCGCACCAGCCCGTACACGCCGATCGCCGCCAGCGCCATGGCCATTGCGGCGAATGCCGACAGCATGAATGCGCCCATCTGCGACGGCAGACGCGACATCGCCAGATGCTGCGACATCGTCGTGGACTGGACAACCTGCAGGTCAGGATCGATCTCGCGGGTGGCGGCGATGAGCGCCGGCGTGATCCCGACCGGATCGGAGGACGCGCGGATGACGAAGTTGAACATCGGGCTGGCGTTGTTCTGCGCATAGTTCTCGTAGACGACATCGCGAGGCGCCTCACCGAGCGATCGCACGTTGATATCGCGGGCCACACCGACCACGGTCAGATCGGGCTCGGCCGGATCAGGCCTGCGGAGCATGCTGCCGAGCGCGTCTCCGTCTGGCCAGTAACGATGCGCCATGGCCTGGCTGATGACGGCCACCGGCTGTGTGTCTCGCCGATCGTTGTCGTTGAACGTGCGGCCGGCGACGATCGCGATGCCGGCCGCGTCGAAGAACGTCCCGTTCACGGTGGCACGATCGGCACGAAACGTCTCCTGGCCGGTGGGCGGGACCCGTCCGTCGACGGTGAAGTCCGTGAAGCTGGAGGCGAACTCGAGTGGCAGCGGCCACACGAGCCCGGCAGCTTCGACGCCGGGCAGTGTCCGGAAGCGCTCGAGCAGACGACCCGTCCGCTGCACCGACTCGCCGGGAGTCAAACGCGCGATCGGCGTCATGATCGACAATACCGATGTTGGCGCGCGGCCGAAGCCGGGATCGACCGACAACATCTGCTGCCAGCTTCTCAAGAACAGGCCCGCCCCCACGAGCATCACGAGCGAGATCGAGACCTGAGCGACGACCAGTGTATTGCGCCACCTGAGAGGGCCTGGCGCATCGCTCCCTCTGCTGCCCGTCTTGAGTGCTGACGCGAAATCCGCGTGTGTTCCCTGCACGGCGGGAATCAGTCCGAGGGCGATCCCTGTCAAGATGCCAGCAGCGGCCGTGAACGCCAGGACTCGCCAGTCGAGCAGCACAGCGGAGTCGATGCCAAAGTTCAGATCGAGCTTCATGCCATACGGCAGCGGCAGATCGATCGCCACCAGAACATTGAGGAGCACGAGCGCCACAACGAGGCCTACGGTCGCGCCGCCGATCCCGAGCAGCGCGCTCTCGACGAGCAACTGGCGGACGAGCGTCGCTCTGGTTGCGCCGAGCGCCCGCCGCACCGCTATCTCTCTTCCGCGATCGAGGGCGCGCGCCAGCAGAACGCTCGCGAGGTTCGTACAAGCGAGGAGCAACACCAGCCCCACCACCGCGATGAGCAGCACAGCCGCGGCGCGCAGCAGCGGGTCGACTCCCGGGTAGATCTGCACGTCAGATGTTGGCACCAGAGAGAAACGCTCTCCGGGGACCCACCCTTCGGGCCGCGCACGCGTGAGACTCTCGGCCACAAGCGAGGCGGCGTGCTCGGCCTGCGCTCGCGTGACACCCGGTGCAAGCCGTGCCTTGACGAAAAGGCTGTGGGCGCTGCGCTGATTCAGCATGTCCACGCCCATCAGCTCGTTGGCCATCGCCATCGGCACATAGAAGGCTGGCGTCAGCGGCGGGAACGCGCCGCGGTAGTGGGCCGGGGCCACACCGATGATGGTGTAGCCGCGCCCTCCCATTCGCAGCGTGCGGCCGACGACGCGCGGGTCGGCGCCAAAAGCACGCTGCCAGTATCCGTAGCTGAGCACCACTACCGGATGGCCGCCGGGTGCGATGTCGTCATCGGGAAGAATGGCCCTGCCAAGCAGCGGCTCGATGCCGAGCAGCGCAAACGCGCCTCCCGTCACCACCTCGCCCATCACGATCCGCGTCGTCCCGCTACCATCGATCGGCACCGGGAAGAACGTCGACGCGGCGATGCCGCTGAAGGTCTGGGTCGTTGCCTTGCGCAGGTCTTCGATGTCAGGGTGCGACATCGGATTGAAGCCCTGCCCGCCTTCCGTTTCGTAGATGTTGACGAGCGTCTCGGGGTGTGCGACGGGGGAGGCGCGGAAGAGGATCGTCTGAATGATCCCAAAGATGACCGTGTTCGCGCCGATGCCGATCGCGAGCGACAGCACGGCCATGGCGGTGAAGGCCGGGTGCCGGCGCAACGACCGCAGGCCGTAGCGGACGTCGCGTGAGAGGTGCTCGATACGCGCGGCACGGAACTCGTCGCGCGTCGCTTCTCGCGTCTGTTCCATGCCACCGAATCTGATCAACGCCTGCCGCCTCGCTTCGTCAGGCGTCATGCCGGCGAGTCGGTTCTTCTCGACCTGTTGCTCGACATGGAAGCGGATCTCGTCATCGAGGCGATCTTCGAGTTCACTTCGGCGCCCGAGCGAACGCAGCCGACGCAGCATGTCAACCAGCAGACCCATCAGGTGTCTCTCAGCCTACGGTCGTGACGTCGAGAACGAGGTTGATCGCGCGCGACACGCGCCGCCATTGTTCCAGGGTTTCGTTCAGGTACCGCCGCCCGCGTGCAGTCAACGAGTAATAGCGCGCGCGCCGGTTGTTGTCGGTGATGCGCCACTCGGAGCGAATGAAGCCCTGTCGCTCGAGGCGATAGAGCCCCGGATAGAGCGTCCCCTGCCCGAGTTGGAGTACGTGCTCCGACCATTGCTCGATGCGTTCGGCGATCCCCCACCCGTGCATCGGCTCGAGTTGCAAGGCTCTGAGCACCAGCATGTCGAGCGTGCCTTGCAGCACATCGCTCTTGTCGTCTGCCACGTGACTCCTTTCGACGGACTAAAGAAGTCTATCCCGCGCTCCTTTCGAACGTCAAGGGGAAGGGCGCGCTACCTGCGGTGAGCGAAGGTTGCGAAGGATGGCCTGCCATCCGTAGCTCGCTCACCAGATGCAGGCGAGCGAAGGATGGAAAGAGTGAGACAATTCGCCGCGTAGCCGGACCCGTCTCAGGGAAGCCGAGGGGATAAAGATGACAAGAGTGACACACGCGATACTTGCCGCCACCCTGCTCACGCTACCGGTGCTCGTCGAACGCGCCGACGCGCACCACGGCGCCGGCCTCTACGATGTAAGGAAGAACGTGGAGCTCGAGGGCAAGCTGACACGGCTCGACTTCGTCAACCCGCATTCGTATGTCTATTTCGATGTCGTCGGCGGCGACGGTAAGGTCGTCGCGATGAAATGCGAGATGCGGTCGGCCACGGTGCTGCGACGCTCCGGCTGGTCGCCGGAGATGTTCAAACCGGGCGCCTCCATCAAGGTGACGGGCCACCCGCATCGCGAAGATCCGACGGCGTGCACTGTGGAGACGTTGACGCTTGGCGATAAGCCGACGCTCGTGCGCTACCAGCAACTGAGCGACGCGAAATCCGTCAATCGAACGAAACGACCGTTCCGGCTGCCGAACGGCAAGCCGAACCTCGCCGGTGACTGGGCGCAGGAGCAACAGGTCCTGGCAACGCCGCCTTCCGGACGCGGGCGTACCGGGCTCGTGCCGATCAGCCAGGCCGACGCGATCAGGGCCGGCAAACTGCCGATGCCGGCCGGACCGGCCGGCTGGTTCCCGCCACCTGTGAAGTTGACCCCGGCGGGAGAAGCGGCAGCAGCCGCGCTACGCAAGCGGCCGACGTCGGAGAACCCGCGGCTCTCCTGCCAGCCTACGAGCATCCTGTTCGACTGGGTGTTCGACGGCGCGATCGGCCGCATCACGCAGAGTGCGAACGTCATCAAGATGGAGTACGGCGTCGGCTTGACCCGGAACGTGCAGATGAACATGACCGCGCACCCGGCGAACATCAAGCCGAGCCGCGCCGGTCATTCGATCGGTCGCTGGGACGGCGATACGCTCGTCGTCGACACCGTCGGCTTCCTGCCCGGCAGCCTGGCAGGCAACCTCCCTCACAGCAGCAAACTGCACGTCGTCGAGCGCTTCACGCTGAATCCCACGACGTTCGAGCTCACCCGCGGCATCGTCGCTGAAGATCCCGAATACTTCGTGGACAAGTACGTGGATACGGACAGTGTGCTGCCGGCGGATGCGCCGTTCAAGGTCGAGGCGTGCAAGGAGCTGGCGCCGGAGTATCAGCAAACCGGGCAGAAGTGAGGCGGGCTCTCGCTGCCGGCGCGCTCCTCAGTGTCGTCTGGATCGGTACGTTCGCAAGCTGGCCGACCCAGGCGGCGCCGGCATTCGAGATCGAGGAAACCACCATCGCGAAGATCCATGCGGCGATGAAGAGCAGACAGCTCGCCTGCCACGATCTGGTGAGTGCATATCTCGAACGAATCGCCGCCAACGACAAGAAGGAACCGCCGCTCAACGCGATCGTCGTGACGAATCCCAATGCACTCGCGGAGGCGGATGCGCTCGACGCAAAGTTCAAGAAGTCGGGCCTCACGGGATCACTCCATTGCATCCCGGCGATCGTGAAGGACAACTACGAGACGATCGGCCTGCAAAGCGCCAACGGCTCAATCACCCTCAAGGGGTTCGTATCCAGCAAGGACGCGTTTCTCGTCGCGCGCATCAAAGCTGCCGGCGCCATCGTCCTGGCCAAGTCGAACATGGCGGAATGGGCATTCTCGCCAATCGAGACCGTCAACTCGATCCTGGGCACGACGCGCAATCCGTACGACTTGAATCGGGTGCCGGCAGGCTCGAGCGGCGGAACCGCGGCCGCAGTCGCGTCGAACTTCGGCGCCATCGGCCTTGGCAGTGATACGGGCAATTCCATCCGTGGTCCCTCATCGCACGCGTCGCTCGTCGGCATTCGATCGACGATGGGATTGACGAGCCGGGCCGGTGTGATACCACTCAGCTCCCTGGCCGACATCGCCGGCCCGATGACCCGAACGGTCGAAGATGCCGCTCGTGTGTTTCAGGTGATTGTCGGTGAAGATCCGGAAGACCCAGTGACCGCTCGCAGCCACGGCCGCACGATTCCCGATTACCTGAAGGCGCTGAACAAGAACGCGCTCAAGGGCGCGCGGATCGGTGTGCTGCATCAGGCATACGAGCGGACGAACGCGACCGTGGATCCCGAGATCGTGCAGGTATTCACGAAGGCACTCGAGGACATGAAAGCCGCGGGCGCCATCATCGTCGATCCCGCAACGGTGACGACGCCGCAGCCGCCGCAGAATCAGGGCGGCGGTGGCGGCGGCGGTCCGTGCCGCGGTTTCAAGTACGACTTGAACGAGTACCTCGCGACGCGTGGACAGAATGCTCCGGTCCACAGCTATGACGAGATCGTGAACTCACCCGTCTTCGCCCAGATTCCGCCGTCGATTCAGCAGCGTTTTCGTCAGTCGGGTTCGGCGAATCCGCAAGGTCCCGAGAGCGACGCCTGCAAGAGCGACGCAACCAACCGTGCGGCGTACGGCGCGGCCGTCACCAAGACGATGGACGAGCTGAAACTGACGGCGTTCGTGTATCCGACGTGGAGTCAGGTACCACGCCTCATCAGCGAACCGACGCGCGGCGGCGACGGCGACAACAGCCAGACGTTCTCGCCGCGCTCAGGCTTCCCGGCGATCAACGTGTCAATGGGTTTCACGCGCAACAACACCCTCCCGATCGGCATGACGATCTACGGTCGGGCCTGGGACGAAGCCACCCTCATTGGTCTGGCTTACGCCTTCGAACAAAAGACGCATCACCGGCATAAACCCCAGTAAGTGGCCTTCGTCGTCGTCTTTGTCGCATGCGCGTTCATGTTCGCGCGCGAGACGGAGTATCCTTGGCGGCCAGCACGCCCGCACGTCAAGGCGGGCGTACTGTCCTCAGACCAAGGCGGCGACAAGGGCATCGTCAGGAGTTACCACCCGGAGGGGGGGTGAAACGTGTCGGTCCCTGGCGGATAGCAGGGGACGGAGGGATAGGATCCGCCGGGTCGGGCCAGTACACTCGCGACAAATAATGCAGCGCGATACCCGCGCCCCAGCGATTGGGGGCCGTCCAGATCACAAGCGCCGCCAACACAACCAGCAGCGTCAGGCCCAGAACACGCTGCGAACGTAGCACTCCAAAATAGATCAGGACGATCATCGCGGCGATTGGCAGCCGATCGCCGATGATGGTGAAGGCCCACGTATCACCTGGATTGCGTGCGAAGACCAGGCCGCAATTTGAACAGCGTTCAAGCTGGGACCACCCGGAAAACAGCGGCCCCTCGCCGCAGTGCGGACAGCGCTTGCACAGTCCACGCCGAAGCGCCGTACTGATCAATTTCGACCAACCGCCTTCGTCACCTCTCCGGCTGCCGTGTGTACCGCCAATCGCCGGAGACATGACGTTCCACCACGAACGCGGCCGGATTTCCGTCCGGATCAAAGTCGAAGGAGAGACCATCGGTCCCGCTGAATGATGTCTCGGAGTGAGGAATAAGGCGGACCTTCTCGCCGAGCAATCCATTGACGTACAGGGTTCCGCCTTCGAGCTGAATCCGAACGGTCCGCGGCCGCGTGACCCACAGCCCGCTATAGACGCCGACGTACTTCGCCAACGTGTGTGGAGCAACGGTGACCGCGCTCCGCTCCACATCGGAAAGATGGCCGATCCAGCGGCTCCGTTCCTCGCAGACGCTTTCGATCATCTCGGTGTCCGCCTGGAACTCCCAGGTGTAGGTCATCGTCCACGGCTTGGCGAACGCGCCGGGATCGGTCACGGTGAGCTCGACCTGCAACTGTCCGAGGTTGCGCCGCACGTAGCGTTCGGTGGTCCGAAGTGCCTCTGTGTGAGGCAGGCCTCGACCGTCCAACCACGTGCGATCGTTGAATCCAAAACTTTCAACGACCAGCGTGTCGCCTTCCCATCTGCCAACGGAGTACCCCATCCACGTGCGTTCGGGGTTCGGTTCGAGCTTTCGGCCGTCCATGAAAATGAGGCGATATGTGAGGGTGTCGAAGGCGATCGCGATGAGCGAAGGCGTCTGGATGATGCGCCTCCAGCCGGCCGTCGGCTCGGGCCCGCTGGGCTGACAGTTGAACGCAGGCCGATCCTTGAAGTAATTCTCTTCGCGCTCGCGCACGAGAATCTTCGACGTTGGTGTGAGCGCCTCGTCGAGCACGCCAATGACGCCCGGTCGCGCCGTCCAAGGACCCGACAGATCGATATGGCCGTCCGCGGCGCGAGGCGCGGGTGCCGCGAGATTCGGTTTGCCGTCGGCGGTGCGGGGTATGTTCGGCGTCGGATGGCTGAGCCACTGCGCATTGGCCGGCAGTGCAACGGCGGCTGACGAGAGAACGATTGCGACGGTCACAGTCAGCGCGCCTTTCATACTCGCCTCCAAGACCAGTCAACGATGTGCCGGGATCATATCAATTCAGGGATATCCGCGAGACGACGCGCCGACGCGAGCGTTGCAGAGAAGCCTCACTCATTACGCAAGGCAACGAGCGGATCGATCCGCGAGGCGCGGCGGGCCGGTAGATAGCTGGCGAGGAGTGCCACGCCGATCAGCAAGACCGACACCGCCCCGTACACTGCGGGATCTGTCGGCCGGACGTTGAAGAGCAGCGCCGTCATCGACCGACTCAGGAGCGCGGCGCCAATCAAACCCAGCACGACGCCAATGCCCCCTTTCCACAACCCCTGTCGCAGGATGAGGCCGGCGGTCTGCCCCCGTGACGCACCGATGGCGCTGCGCACGCCGATCTCGCGCGTCCGCTGCGATACGTCGTAGGCCAGCACGCCATAGATGCCGAGTGCCGACAGGAACACGGCCAGTCCCGCGAACGCGGCGAGCAGCAGCATCACGGCACGACGGTTGTCGAAGGACGAGTCCACCGCTTCCTGCAGCACGCCGACGTCGAACAGTGGACTCGCCGGATCGATCGCGCGCACTTTATTTCTCAAGGCCGACACCGCGTCACCCGTCGGCCGGTTTGTCCGCAGGAACATCGTCAATCCGCCCGGTCGTCCTCCCGGCTGCAGGAGTTGGTAGATGAAGGGGTTGCCGCTTTTCTCCTCGACTCCATTGTGCGGCACGTCTCTCACGACCCCGATGATCACGGGCCATTCGTCGGGTTTTGCCGGCCGGCCGCCAAAGGCGAACCTCCCACCAATGGCGGAACCATTCGGGAAGAACTTCCGCGCGAAGCTCTGATCGACGACGAACTGGCGGCGGCCGGGCGACAGGTCCGCGTCTTCGTAAAAGCGGCCTTCCACCAACTTCAGTCCCAGCGTTTCGGCGTACCCCGTTGTCACGATCACGCGGAAGGCGCCCGGTTGCGGCGAACCCGCCGGCAGCGTGTCGTTCTCCAGCGTGAACGCGTTGATCGGCAGTCCTCCCTGGAAGGGCGTGGAAAACGACAGCGCCACCGACGTCACGCCGGGAATCTCTTTGAGCGCCTGCAACAGGCGTTCACGAATCGAATTGGAGGCCTCGTCGCTGGCGCGATGTTCCCGCGTCAGCGCGATGCGCGCGGTGACCACGTTCGTCGCCTCGAGTCCTGTATCCACTTTCAAAGCCTCGGCGAAGCTGTGGATGAGTAGACCGGCGCCGGTGAGCAGCATCAACGCGACTGCGACCTGGGCCACCACGAGGGCGCTGCTCAGCGCGCGCACGCCGCGACTCGACGACGAGCCCCTCGAGTTGCTCTGGATCACGGCCGCCAGATTCATGCGGAGGATGTGAAACACCGGTATGAGACCGATGAGCAAGCCGACCACGGCGGTGAGCGCGACAGCGAATCCGAGTACGCGCCAGTCGAGCGACGCCGGCAACGATTGGGGCAGCATCTTCGCGAGGTAGTAATTCGTCATCCGCAGCACGCCCCAGCCAACCCCCAGCCCGAACAGAGTGCCGAGAGACGTCAAGAGCAGGCTTTCGGTGAGGAACTGCCGGGCAATCGTCGCGCGCGCGGCCCCGAGCGCGGATCGAATGGCCAGCTCGGACTGGCGGGCGTTGGAACGTACGAGCAGGAGATTCGCCACGTTGACGCAGCCGATCAGCAGCACGAATGCGACGCCGCCCTGTAGCATCAGGAGGATCGGCCGGACCGGCCGGACGCGTTGCTCCTGCACCCCGCCGACATTCATCGTCATGCCGGAGCGCTCCACGAAAGCCTTCAAAGGTGGTGGTCCTGCGTCGACGTAACGCTTCTCAATGACCTTGGCCTCGGCGTCGGCCTGGCCTGCCGTCACCCCCGGCTTGAGACGTGCAAACAACTGGATGCCCACGCCGTATCGGCCCTGTGGATTCTCGGCGGCCGCGGGCCAGCTCAAAGGCACGACGAACTTCATACGCGCATCGAACGCTTCCAACGCCCGCGGCGCGACGCCTATCACCCTGTATGGTTCTTCGTCGATCCGCACCTCCTTGCCGATGACCTCTGGACTTTCCTGGTACTGCGTCTGCCAGTAGGACTGCGTGAGTACGATGACCTTGTCCGCGCCAGGTTTGTTCTGCTCCTTGGTGAAGAAAGTGCCGAGCACGGGTTGCAGCCGCAGGATGCTGAAGATTTCGGCGGTCATCCGTATGCCGGGTGTACGGACGACAGACTCTTTTTCTCCGACCAGACCAAAAAAGAACGTCCACAACCCAACGCTCTCGTAGGAGGTCGCGTTCTTTGAGTAGTCGAGATAGAACGGGACGTTGGCGGGCATGTGATTCAGGCCGGCTTTCACCGCGGACGAATACAACTCCACGATCCGCTCTGGCTCGTGATACGGCAGCGGCTTCAACATCAGCGAATAGACCGACGAGAAGATCGCCGTCGTCGCACCGATGCACAGCGCCAGCGTGACGAGCGTCGTGGCAGTGATCCGCTTGGACTTCCACAGCAAACGGAAGGCATGACGAAAATCCGAGAGGGAGCCGGTCCAAATGCCGGCGCCCGGCGGCGCTGAGGCGTGGTGCGATGAAGTCATCGGAGAAGCCTCGATTCGGATGGAGATTTGAAACGGGATGGTAATCGTTGGCCGTCTCCCGGTCCAGCCGAGTCCGCTACTGCTCGCGCAGGACGAGCATCGGATCGACGCGAGCCGCGCGCACGGCCGGAATCGCGCAGGCCACCGCGGATACGGCGGCGAGCAAGGTGGCGACCAGCGCAAATGTCAGGGGGTCCGCCGCGCCGACGCCATAGAGTAGCGTCTCCATGGCGCGTGTGACCGACCACGCCAGCACGGCACCGATGCCGACACCTGCGGCGATCAGCGCGACGCCGCGTGACATCACCATCCGCATCACGTTCCGCCACGTGGCGCCGAGCGCCATGCGAATCCCGATTTCCCGACTTCGCGCCGACACCGTTTGCGCGAGCAGTCCATATAGGCCGAGCGATGCGATGATCAGCGCCAGTGCGCCGAACACGACCAGCAGTGTGGTCTGCTGACGGCGATCGCCGACGGTGAGAGCGATCACCTCTGTCATCGGCCGGATCAAACGGATCGGCTGATCGGGATCGACCGCACGAACGATCCGCTGGACTGCCGGGGCATAACGGAGCGGGTCGCCGTCGACGCGCACGATCAGATTGACGGTCGGAAAGAAGCGTGGCCCCTGTGACGACGTCACGTAGACACCGGGCTTCGACTCCCGCTCGTAGCCACGCTCGAGGACGTCCTTCACGACGCCGACAACCGTGAACCATGGTTCCCTTGGGTCGAACCGGATTCGCCTGCCGAGTGGCGATGGTCCCGGCATGAACTGCCGGGCGAGCGTTTCGTTGACGACAATGGCGCGAGGCGCATCGGCGCCATCGCGCGCATCAAGTAGGCGGCCCTCGACCGGCGTCACCCGCAGCGTCTGCAGATAGTCGGCCGTGCCTATGCGGAACAACGCGTCCGGCTCGTCTCCAGGACGGGTCTGCCGTCCCTCGACAGAGAACAGTCTCGTGTTACCCGTGCCCTGAAATGGAAGCAACGAGCCGAATGCTGCCGCTCGCACACCCGGCAGCGCGCGAACGCCAGCGATGATGCCGTCGTAGAACGCCGGCCGTTTGCTCGGGTCCGCGTACTTGGGCATCAGCGGCACAACCATCGTCAGCACGTTGTCTGCGTCGAACCCTCGCTCGACGGCATTGAGATTGGCGAGCGTGCGCAGCATCAGGCCGGCGGCGACGAGCAGCACCAATGTGGCGGCCACCTGCAGGACGACCAGTCCGTCACGGAACGAAGGGCTCCGTCCGCCGGCATTCCCGCGGGCGTGTTGCTGAAGCACGTCCGCCGTGGGGGCGTGCGCCGATTGAAGCGCCGGCCCCGCGCTGAACAACAGCCCGGTCGCGATTGAAAGCGCGCCGGCAAACGCAAGCAGACGCCAATCCAATAGCGCGGTGGATTCTCGGTGTTCCTGAGGATGTACACGAACCATCGGGGCATGCCTCGCACAGAGCAAGCGTCCTGCCGTGCGAGATTGCGGCGCGATCGTTCCGCCGGTGAAAGGGCGCTATGCTTTTGGAAACCCCCGTCGTCAGCGAACGGCTAGGGCAGTCCAACTTCGCTCGCGCTGGATTCACCGCGAGCTACGGTGGACATCCTTCGCCTGTTGATTTGCGTGAGCTCGCCGATGTTGAAGACCCACCTTCGCATGAGTCATGAGCGAAGGATGGCCTGCCATCCGAAGCTCGCTCACGAATGCATGCGAGCGACGGATGGTACCGGTACGGGGATTCGCGAAAGGTTGTATGTATCAATTCAGAGGGATTGCGGCGTGATGTGTCGTTCTGCGTTGTGGTCGGCTCAGCGGATCACGATACCGACCCGGACCAGGTGCTCCTGCAATCGTTCCTCAGAAAGCACAGGCGGACCCACAGGACCTGAGGGGCCGAACTCCTGATTGCTGAATGTCGTGTTTACCCACTGATACTGATATTCGAGCC
Organism: Vicinamibacterales bacterium; assembly: GCA_036407095.1. Classification (GTDB taxonomy): domain Bacteria; phylum Acidobacteriota; class Vicinamibacteria; order Vicinamibacterales; family UBA2999; genus Gp6-AA40. The sequence continues at coordinate 210,458 of DASWZV010000174.1, forward strand.
TCACACCGAAGCGCGTGTGCATCCACACGTTGGCGCCGGCTCCGATATTCCATCCCCGTCCGCCATCACCCAAACGTGGACCGCCTTGCACAAACGGCTCGAATCGCTCCCCCTCCCGCGGACCCAGCGCCACCACGCCTGAGACACCAAAACTGGCTTCGCCATTTTCGCTTGAAACGGGAAGATTCCCGTCTCCCGCGATCCAGACACGGCCTTTCAGCAAAGGATAGGCGACGCCACCGCCATAGAAGCCGACCTGGCCAGCCCCCCGGTCGATTGGCGGACACGTACTGAAGCAGTCGGCGACGCCGACGCCACCACCGTAATAGCCGTGGACCCCTGTCTGTCCCTCGGCACTCGACGCCGTGAACAAGGCGACGATGAAGAAGACGGGCCGAATACTCGACTGCAGCCTGTTCAGCATGGCTGCCTCCGTTCTGGTCCGGCCACGAACGTCCCGCGATCGTCCCCAGGGACGCTGCGATTAGAAGACCATCGTGACTCTCACGCCCGCTTGCTGGGGTGCAACGACGAACGAGAATGCCGCCTGTGGCGGACTCTTGCGCTCGAACACCGTCCGCGGAACCGCAACCAGAGCGTCGATCCCGATGCCCGCGCCCAGTCCGACCGCCATTGGAAATGCCATCGCGCCAGCCTGGCTGCCTCCCTCGTTGACGGCGTACTCACGCAATGCGATCCCGAACGGAATGCCCACACCGAGTCCAATCAACGCCCCGAGAACAACGCCGTTCCGCCGAACTTTCACGCGGCTGACCCGGTCCGCGGGGAGATCCCGCGTGGTGCCGTCGGTGCGCAGCGCAATCCTCTCGGGCGACACGCTCACAAGTCGCCCCTTGATCCGGGAGCCGTCTTGGGTTGTCACGATGACCGAATCATTGGTTTTCAAGCGCTCTTGCAGGCGAGCGAAGTCATGAGCGGCTTGTTCCTGCGCGCCAGCCCGATTCGGGGTGCCAAGGAGACACGTCACGATCGCGATGAGGACGACGCCGAAGAGCTTCGACATACAGCCCCTCCGACGGATTGACTCTATCTAAGCAAGGGCAGAAGGCGTGCCACGCGTTGACAGAGAAACCACATGACATCTAAGCGCAACGAAGAAGTTCGTCGGGAAGGGTCCGCGGGATCTTCCGGGCGACGGGGAAAGAGTCCGCGCGGTCGTTTTGTCAGTTGTCCATTTCCAGATGCGGAGGGCGCCGCGCCCATGTGATCGTGACCTCGGTCCTCGAGGTTTTCGCTCCCTCGTCGTTTGCCAAACGATCTGGCGCAGCCGACCACTGTGGTCCGCGTCGTCTACACCAGACGGCTTGCACACCGGCTGAATCACCAACCAAGTAGTGCTGGTTTCCCGTTCCTGATCTCCCACACGGCCGGAACTGATCGGAAGTTAACGGTCCCTGCGGGCTTCGTGATCGTGCCGGCCGTACCGCGCAACTCCGTCATCTGCCGAATGTAGGCCAACACGTCCTGTCCGTTCTCGAAGGCATCGACCGTGTCCGGCCTTCGAAGAGGCGCGCCGCCGATTCCAGAAGTTCTTGTTGGGTAACGGATGGCCGAGAGAGATCGTGTGGGTGAAGACCAAAGCGCATCTCTAACCGCTTCCAGCTGTGAAGTGTTACGCCACTTCGAATTTTCCCGGCATCAGGGCCTCGGCGTCTGCATCTCCGCGATTCGGGTGACTGGAGGTTCCGTCGGCGCAGTCGTGATCGTGAAGAGCGAAGAAGGCTGAACGTTGGTCGCTCGCTCGCCTTGAATTTTTCTGGTACCGGTACGGGGATTCGAACCCCGGTTTGATGGCTGAGAACCACCCGTCCTAACCCCTAGACGATACCGGCACGTATCGGTGGGAACCTCTAATGTTACCGATCAAGGACCGGCCGAGTAAAGCCCGGCCGGCCCCTTGGGATTAGGGAGAGGAACTGGAACGCGGAACCCTTGAACCCTGAACCCGCGCTATCGCCCTCGTCGCACACCGTCGCGGTATCCATCCTCATATCCCTGACGGAATCCCGAACGGTAGTTGTTCTTGTAGGCGTCCTTCGAGCCATAGGAGCGCTCGTAGCCGTGGTCGGCGCTGCGATAGTCGCCATGTCGCACCGGATCGTATCGATCGCGATCGTGTCCGTCATCGATGCCTTGTTTCCGGCCGTCGCTGTAGCCTCGCGCGAACGCTGGCTCCTGATAGCCGCGCGGCCCGCGATCCCATCGATCGTCGCGGTATTGCACGTTGACGCGAACGCGATCGAACCCCTCGCGATACCCGGAGCTGAACCCTCGACGGAATTCGTTGCGATACCAGTCGCGGCCCCCGTCGCGGTTGTCCCACCCCCGATCGCCGTCGCGATAGATCCGGTTTCCCTCGATGGCGTAGGTGTGGCCATCGCGCGCATCCTGCGTACCTTGCTCCACACCCTCGCGATAGCCGCGATCGTACGCGCGGTTGCCAGTGCTCTGAGCCCCCGCCGGCGCCGCCATCGCGACGCTGGCGGTCAACGCAATGAGCAATATCTTCCAGTGTCGTGCACCCATGATCGTTCTCTCCCGGAGCTGGCAACTCTCATGTGTGCAAACGACGAGCCACGCAAAAACGCCTGATTTTGTGCGGCTTCAGCCGCGATCGGGCGAAGCTGATCTGTCCTCTAGTCGGACCAGACCAGCAGATGCCCGCCATCGGGCATGTCGCCGTCGACCAGGAGCGTCGAGCCGAAGCGCTCGAGATCCGAAAGGTGCACCCTGCTCGGCGTCCGCACCCGCAGCCCGCCGGCGTCGCCATCGCTTTGATAGATCACCTCGATGGGGCTGTCTCGCATGCGAAGCAGCCAGAACGGGACCTCGATTCTGGAGAGCCGGTTCTCGTGGACGTTCCAATGGAGAACGTGCAACGTTTTGAGCTTTCCCGACGGCGGTGTATCAGGCGGCCGTCGAGAGAGCGTCACGCCACCCGGCTGCAACTCCATCAGCGGCATCGCGTGTGCGAACCGCGCTCGTACATCATCCATGGTCTTCGATGCCGTCGCCTGATCCGTTGCGAGGTTGTCGAACATCGACCGGACCGCAAACACACCAACGGCGACGACGACGACGATCAGCATCACGATGACGCCGATGACGACAAAGAGAACTGTTTTCTGATTCTTGGTCATACGCACCCGTCAGCGACGAAACAGATTATGCGCTACGGTACGAGAACCGGCACCGGAACCTGAACGCCTGAACCATGATTCGAGCCGTCAAAACCATCGACGCCCACGTCGGCGGCCAGCCTCTTCGGCTCATCGTCGACGGTGTTCCTGTCCCGACGGGAAAGACCCCCACCCAGCAACGTGACTGGTGGAAACGCCACGCCGACGTCTATCGCCGTGCCCTGATCTTCGAGCCGCGCGGACATCAGGATATGACCGCCGCGCTGCTGACGCACCCGTCGTCACCAGAGGCGCATGCCGGCCTGCTTTTCATGGACGCGGCCGGCTACCCGTCGATGAGCGGCCACAGTGTGATCGCAATCGCCACGATCGCCCTCGAGCGGGGGTTGATCGTCACCGGTACGGCTGAAGGCGACTGCGTGGTCGTGTTCGACACGCCTGCCGGAACCGTTCACGTGCTCGCACGAATCGAGGCTCGCGGCGGCCGCCATGCGGTCGATTCCGTCGCGGTGACCAACGTGCCGTCGTTCGTCTATGCCCCGTCTGTCGGGGTGAAGGCCGGGGCTCGTGACGTTCGGGTTGACGTCGCGTACGGCGGCGGGTTCTACGCGATCGTCGATACCGAGTCGGTCGGCATCCCGCTCACCACCGCACGCGTGCCCGAGTTGAGACGGCTCGGGTCGCAGATCTGCGAGTCGGCCGGCGACACGCTGCGCCCGGTGCATCCTTTCGATGCTTCCGTGAGCGGGATGGCGGGCGTGGTGTTCACCGGACCTGCCAACGATCCGGAGGCGCATCTGCGCAGCGTGACGGTCAAGAACGGAGGCTCGATCGATCGCTCGCCGGGCGGGACACCGACATCAGCGGTGATGGCCGTGCTCGACGCGATGGGCCTGCTGCCCGACGGCCAGACGTTCGTGCACGAAGGGATCACCGGTGCCCTGATGCGCGGACGCGCCTTGCAGCGGACCATCGTGGGTGATCTCTCTGCGCTCGTCACCCAGATCGAAGGCGCCGCGTGGATTACAGGCGAGCATACGTTTCTGCTCGATGAGGACGATCCGCTGGCGGAGGGGATCGGTTTGTGAGGAGTTGAACCAGGTCGGAGGGTTCAAAAAGTGCAAAGGTTCAGTGGGTTAGTTCAAGGGTTCGAGCAGGTTCACATTGGGTTCAACGGGCTCAGGGATGGTGCACATAGAACCAAGGGTCTACGGGATGACCCCGATTGCATGAGGTCGAATCCGATGAGATTCTCCCGCGGAACCTCCTAACGGTTCGGTTCAAGGTGCCCCGATCGTTATTCATCGAGAAGCCGCATGCCGCACGCTCCCGACTGGCACATTCTGGATAGCGACTTCGCTCCCGCCGACACTGGGTTGCGTCCACCCCCTCGTCAGGTGACCAGCGGACCCCGGCGTCTCGTCATCGCCAACCTCGATCGGAGCGACCCGCCCGGCTACGCGCCGGGCAGCGTGCCGCGTCTGGTCGACTTCAACGCGAATCAGTTTCTTCTGACCAATCAGCCGCGCATGCCGGCGATTCGCGTGTCGTGCGCAGTCGAGGGTTTCGATCCGGCGCTGCATCCGATTCAATGGCGTTTGGTCTGCCGTCACGTCCTCTGCCGGCACATGAACGTCGGGGGGTATCGCTATCGCGGCACGAGCGAGACGTTCGAACGCGAATGGCGGGGGGAGAGTCGATCGGCCGACTTCACGGTGTTCGGTCCTGGCTGCACGTACACCTACAACGACGATCGGCGTGTGCTCGGCGGCCACGCACTGTTGATCGTCGCCGTCGCGCGCGACGGCATCGTGCTCTGCGACCATGTGCACCTGCGCATCTCGGGGACCAACCCGTCGCAGGCCGACGTCTTCAGCTATCTCGATGCGCGGCTGGCCGGGTACGACGAGAACGTCTCGCACATGGTGCGTGCGATCTTTCAGCACGAATCCGCCTTCACGCAGTTCGCAGGCCAGCCGCAGCGCGCGGCGGCGATGACCTTCTCGCGCCGCCATCATCTCGATGCCGCCCAGCCCGACTGCCGCGTCCGCTTCGACTGGCCCGACGATCCGCCGGGCTTTCCGCTCGCCAGCTTCGATTTCGGCGTCGGCATCTCTCAGTTCACACGCGTCGGCGATCAGCACGTCAGCGCGGAGCTCGCGTGGGACTGGCGGGAGAACATCCGGCTCGGCACGAATCTCTTCTTGAGAAAGCTCGCGCGTAAGCTCGCACCCGACATGACGTGGCAGCACCTGGCGCTCGCGGCGTGGGCCTCGTACAACGGGTCGGGCGAATCGGCGGATCGCTATGCGCGCGCGTTGCTCCTCAGCGACGAAGGGTCGCGCGTCTCGCTCGATCGCCTCCCGGCCGCTCCGTTGATTGCGGCGATCGATTCGCTTCCGGGACTACCGGCGCCGGGCCCCTGGCTGGAATTGTCTCCCGTCGTCACGGTGTGACGAGCGCCGCGCGCGATTGCGCTACGCCGGCGGAGTTCGGCAAAGAGCCTGGTGCGTCGCGTTTGCGACAACGACAAGAAGGCGGGCGCGCGTCGTCGGGACGGCGACGCGACTATGCGACCGGGTTGCCGGAGGACGTCGACTGGGTCTGGGTCGCATCGGCCGAGCGCACCACTCTGAACGTCATCAACAGCGATCCGAATCGCACGCGGTCACCGTCAGACAGCCGCACCCGTCCGGTCACCTGGCGATCGCCGATGAACGTGCCGTTCTTGCTCCCGAGATCCTCGAGCCAGACGTCTTCGTCAACGTTGATGCGCGCGTGCCGGCGCGAAACGGTGGTCGACGGCAGTTCGATGACCTCCGCGTCGCCACGACCGAACAGGTTCTCGCCGTCGAAGACGTGAAGACGCTCGGTGTCTCGAATCAACCAGCCGCGCACGCGTCGCTGGCCCCGGCTTGGCGCTTCGATCCGTTCGCCGCCGGGTGCGATGAACGCATAGCCGAACCCATGTACCGTGCGAATGAACTGCGGCTCACCCGAATGGTCGCCGATGCTTCGCCGAATTTCAGAGACCAGGCTGTGCAACGTGATCTCCGCGACGAAGGTGTCCGGCCACAACCGCGAGTGAATATCGTCCTTTGAGACGGCCTTCGGCCGATGCTCGATGAGGAGCGCGAGCAGATCGAACGCCTTGCGCGTGAGCTTGACCTCGCGGCCTCCGCGCGACACCTGCCGGATGGCTGCATCGAAGGAAAGGTCGCGAAAGTCGAGGGCCACCGCGCCAAGTATCGGCGATGGTGCTGAGGGACGCAAATCCGCTGACTCCTGGCTTCCGTCTGCGACCTCGCCGCCGGGGTACAATTCGCCGTCCATGCGTGTCCGATTGCTCGTGGCGGCGATAGCTGTGCTTGTGTGGGTGCCGCCGGCGATCGCCCACCCGGCCCCCTTCAGCTACCTCGACATCGTGTTTCGCGGCGGCAACATCGAGGGCTCGCTCGTCGTCCACATCATCGACGTCGCCCACGAGCTCGGGGTGAATCCGCCGGAAAGACTGCTCGACGAATCGCTGGTTGAAAGCGAGCGTCACCGGATCGGCGAGATCCTCGCGCCGCGCATCATGCTGCGCAGCGATCGCCGGCTCGCGCTGCAGTGGACCAGCATCGAGCTGATGCGCGACGAACTCGCGCTCCGGTTGAAATATCGAATTCCGAACGAACATCCCGGTGCGCTGACGATCGACACCAATCTGTTCCCGTACGATCCGCTCCACCAGACCTTCATCAACGTCTACGAGGATCGCGATCTCCGGCAGCAGGTCATCTTCAACGCGAGCACTGTGGAGCACACGTATTACCTCGGGACGACTCAGGGCGCGATCGCGGTGATGAAGACGTTCATTCCCTCGGGGACGCATCACATCCTCATCGGCCCTGACCACATCCTCTTTCTCATCGGGCTCCTGCTCCTCGGCGGCAGCTGGATGGCGCTCCTCCGCATCGTCACCGCGTTCACGATCGGTCACAGCATCACGCTGTCGCTGGCCGCGCTCAATCTCGTGACGCCGCCGCCGAGCATCATCGAGCCGGCGATTGCGCTCAGCATCGTGTTCGTCGGCGCGGACAACCTGGTCAGGGGTGACGGCCGCGACCTCCGCGCATGGGCGGCGCTCACCTTCGGCCTCGTGCACGGCTTCGGGTTCGCGAACGTGCTGCGCGAGTTCGGGCTGCCGCGCGAAGCGCTGGGGTGGTCGCTCTTTTCGTTCAACTTCGGCGTGGAAATCGGTCAGCTCGCCGTCGTGCTGCTCGTGGCCAGCATCCTCGAAGCGATTCGGCGCCGGAGCGATATCATCGGCGCGCGTGTCGCAGTGGCGGGATCAGTCGTCGTGATCTGTGCGGGAACGTATTGGTTCGTGCAGCGCGTGTTCTTCGTCTGAGCGCTGATCGCGCAGCCTGAAGGCTGCGCTCTACGACTGATCGCGCGTCATCATCTCCAGCGCCTCCACCAGACCGCGGATACTGCGACCTGGTGATCGAATGTCGTGCGGCCGAAGATGCGTCTGGCTCGATGGTCGCCGCGCAACGTCAGATCAGGCGTAATCCTGAAGCCGATCGTTTCCTCGACGCCGTTCAGTTCCTGATCGACATAGGTGTCGAACGCCGTAAAGGCGGGTGCCGTCATCCGCTCGACGCGCGCGGCGGCAAACCATCTCGGTGTGATGGTCTGCTGCGCCTGCACGAACCATCCAGACGCCACGGCAGTGCCGTTGTTGGTTTCGATCAGGTCGCGCACCCACTCGCCCTGCACCTTCGTGAATCGATAGGCAAGCTCGGATTCGATCGTCACGATCGTCGCGTCGCGGTTCTGCGTGATCGTCGGGCTCTCGCCGGCGCGCTCCCAGCCGCCGTGCGTGACTGAACTTCCGACGCGCAGACCGACAAACGGGGTGAGGCCCGCGCCGATGACGACATTGTTGAAGCGCGGCGGGTTGGTTGCCGAGAAGATGCGACGCGTCCGCAGCGGTGACGTGTCGATAAATGCCGCTCGCGTGTCCCAGTGGCGCCCCGAAAGGCTCGCGTTGGCGCCGAAGGCGTACACGGCGCCGAGGAGGGTCGTCCGCGGCGCGCCGAATTCAACCGCCGGCAGCGGCTGAAAGAGCGACGCCGGCAGTGCGACCGTCGGATTGAGCTGCGGCCGCAGCATCAGGTTCGCGAGTCCAATGGGCGATGGAATCAGTCCGGCGTCGACGCGAAGGCCGATCGCGCCCGGCCGCTCGTAACGCATCGTCGCGACCCAGATCTGACGGTTCCACTCGCCGTTGGGCGCGCGCTGGACCCACGGTCGCACGATGCCTTCGAAGCCGCCGGGCAGCCCCATCGACATCACCGCGTCCATCGTGAGGCCGGACGTGTCGGTGCCGTTGACCGTTTGCGTGCGATCGATCGCGACCGACGAGTCGACGGCGACTACCGCTGGACGCGCCAACTGGCCGGCGCTGACCGGGACGACGCCAACCAGAAGCAGACAAATGGACACGTGGACGAAGTTGAAGAAGTGGAAGGTGGCCACTTCTCGACTTGCCCTGACTTCTTCCACTTCTTCCACTTCTTCGACTTGTTCCACTTACGCTGAGGCTTCTCGTCCCAGCAGCTCCTGCAGCTGTCGCTCCGGTGCGGACGGGGATGCGGCCAGCGCGGTGCGGAGCGCGTCGACGGTTGCGGGATCGAACTGGGTTCCAGAGTATCGCTGCAGCTCGATGAGCGCAACCGATGCGGCGCGGGCAGGGCGATACGCGCGTGCGCTCGTCATGGCGTCGAACGCGTCGGCCACGTGCACGATGCGAGCCTCGACCGGGATGTTGGTGCCCAGCAGACCGAACGGATATCCCTTGCCATCGGGGCGCTCGTGATGCAGCTCGACGATGGCGAGGTGCGGTTCGAGGAAGGGGACCTTGCGCAGGATGCGGGCGCCCAAGCCGGGGTGTCGCCGAATCTGCTCGAACTCGTCCGCGGAGAGCGGTCCGGGTTTTCGCAGCACATGATCTGAAACGCCAATCTTGCCGATGTCGTGGAGCAGCGCGCCGAGGCGGATGACGTCCACTTCGGTTTCAGTCAACTCCATGTGCCGCGCGACGAGCACTGACAGCGCGCTGACGCGCTCCGAGTGGCCAGCGGTGTAGGGATCTCGTGCGTCGAGGGCTGCGGCGAGCGCGCGGATTGCGCCCACATACGCCGACTGGGTCTCGGACTCCGCCGCTGTGAGGCCTCGCATCAACCGGTTGAACGCATCCGCGAGCGAATCGAGCTCCCGGCTCGTGCCCGTGGCTTCGAGCGTACGGCCGAAGTCGCGCGCGGCGGTCATCGTCGTGATGTCCCTGACTACTCGTTTGATCGGATCGGTGAGTGCGCGCGCGAGCCAGAGGCTGCCCAACGCAGCGAGCACCACGCCGCCGAACGCCACCGTGCCGAGCGCCACCAGCGCCTCGCGCGTGGCCGTATTCGCCGCGGCATCGATCGAGGTCAACGAGTAGATGCGCACCGGGCCGGACGTGAACAGCGTCCGGATCGCGTACTCGTCCGGACCGAGTCGGCGCGTCGGACCCGGATTGCCATCGGCGCCGAGCAGATCGCGCGTCACCTGCCCGGGTACGGTTTGTCCGACCACAGCGCCGTTGACGGTGATGACGATGCCGGCTTGCGAGAGCTTGGCCAGATCGCGTGCATACGCTTCGTCGAGCGTGGTCGCGAGGAGGAGCGTGCCGACATCACGCTCGTCGACGCGAAGCGCGGCACCCGAGACGCGGAATGCACCGGACGACAGGACGGCCACGCTCTGAAATGAACCCTGACCGCGCGCCGAGAGCTGCACGTGTTCGCCGACCGGCCAGCGCTGCCGCGCGGTGCCTGCGCTCGCGAACACGCGAGCGTTGGAGTCGAGCACCGCGAGCGCCTGGAAACCGGTGAACCCGGCCAGCCGCTCGAGCTCGCGGGAGACCGTGCGGCGCAGCGCCGTCTCCTGCTCACGCGACGGTGAGCGCCGCGCTTCAGTGAAATACGTATTGAGGGCAGCCTTGAACGCCGGCGTTTCCGCAACTGTCGCGATCGTCGCGTTCTGATCCTGCTCGTGGCGCGTTTCGAACTCGGTGAAGATGCTGGCGCTCACGTCCAGCTTCGCCGTCTCGGCCCCGCGCACCCGATCGCGGGCGTCGACGACGAGCACGATGAAGACGATGAGCAGGATGACCGCCACCGTCGCGAAGATGACGGCCATCGTCCGCGCGACAAGCCGTGGGGGCTGCTTCACTGCGCCGGGACGGGGAGGACGAAGTTGGCTTCGGTGACGCCGCCTGCGTCCACTCGCACGGCGCCGGGTCCGGGCGAGTCGCCGAGACGTTCGTGCCATGCAATGATCTTGCGCTCGCCAGGTGGGACGCCAGTGAGTTCGAATCGTCCATCCTCACCGACGATCGCGAACCAGGGGTGGTTGAACACCATGATCGTCGCGGTCATGTGCGAGTGGATGTCGCAGAAGACTTTGATGATGCCGGGCTTGCTGACGTGAACGCTGCGTGAGTCGCCGCGAGGGTAGCGACCGAGGTTGAACGTCCTGGCGCGCGAGAGCGAGAAGACGTTGTGATAGATCGGATCGTCGTTCGGGAAGTCGACATCCGATCCGACCGGAACCGCCACCACGCGTGGAATGAAGTTCTCATCGCGCTGTCTGATCTCGGCCTTCATCGGCGCGGTCGCGTGTGCGGGGGCATCTTTGACGAAGACGACCACGTGCCGAAGCTCAGAGGATGGAGCGAGCACCGGCTGCGCCACCGTGCGAGACGAATAGACCGCCGATGGCCGTCGGACGGTGACCGGAATGCCAATCTCCACCCGTCCGCGCACAACTCCGGTTTGCTGGGCGGTCGTGCGGCTTCCCACGGCCACACAAACCGTCAGAGACACCGCCAGCAAGATACCGACCCCGCGGACGTGCATCGGGTGCATTCTAACCGGAGGTCCGTCCCGTCCTCTCCCTGTTGTCTCCTGATATCGTTCTTTCCATGTTGAGCTTTATGACGCTGGCCCTGGCTGCCCTGTCGGTGGAACCCCAGCCAGCGGCCCCGGGTCCACCCGGTCCGGGCGTATCGGCGGTGCTCGCCCAGGAACGGGCGGAGGTCTTCCGAGACCTGCGATACGAGCTGACCTTTACGATTCCAGCCGACCGGCGACAACCGGTTGAAGGCCGCGCGGCCGCGGAATTCGGGCTGAAAGCCCCTCATCGGCTGGTCTTCGACTTCGTCCAGCCCCCGGAACGCCTGCAGCGCGTTCGGATTGGGGGACGCGACGTGAACGTCGTCGTGGGCGACGGTCACATCGTGATCCCCGAAGAGCTGACCGCCGCGGGGGTCAACCGCGTCGAGTTCGAGTTCACGGCCGGCGACGAAGCGCTCAACCGGAACGACGATTTTCTTTACACGCTGTTTGTACCGGCGCGTGCCCGCCTGGCATTCCCCTGCGTCGATCAGCCCAATCTGAAAGCGCGCTACACCCTGTCGCTGCGAGTCCCGGCCGGGTGGCAGGCGGTGTCGAACGGCAGCGAGCGCACGCGGCGAGCCGAGCCCGACGCCTCGGTGATCGAGTTCGTCGAGACGCCGCCGCTCTCGACCTATCTCTTCGCGTTTGCCGCCGGCCGATTCTCCGTCGAGACTGCGGTGCGCGGGGGACGTCAGTTCCGGATGTTCCATCGCGAGACGGACGCAATAAAGGTGGCGCGCAACCGCGACGCCATCTTCGACCTGCATGCCAAGGCGCTCGCCTGGCTCGAGGACTACACGTCGATTCGCTATCCGTGGGGCAAGTTCGACTTCGTCCTCATTCCGTCGTTCCAGTTCGGCGGCATGGAGCACGCCGGCGCGATCTTCTACAACGCGTCGGGTCTGATGCTGGACGAGTCGGCCACACAGAATCAGCTGCTCGATCGCGCGAGCGTCATCGCGCACGAGACCTCGCACATGTGGTTTGGCGATCTCGTGACGATGCGCTGGTTCAACGACGTGTGGATGAAAGAGGTCTTCGCCAATTTCATGGCGGCGAAAATCGTGAATCCCTCGTTTCCAGAGGTGAATCACGAGCTGCGGTTTCTGCTCGCGTATTACCCGCAGGCCTATCAGGTGGACCGAACGGCCGGGACGAACCCGATTCGTCAGGAGCTGGCCAACCTCGATGAGGCCGGCCAGTTGTACGGGCCGATCATCTATCAGAAGGCACCGATCGTGATGCGCCAGCTCGAGCTGATGCTCGGTGCCGATCGTTTTCGCGACGGGCTGCGCACGTATCTCAAGCAGTACTCCTACGGCAACGCCACGTGGCTCGATCTCGTGCGTGTGCTCGATGAGCGGACACCAATCGACGTGACGGCGTGGAGTCGCGCGTGGGTCGAGGAGCGCGGCCGTCCGGCGTTCACGACCGAGGTGAAGATCGATGCGCACGATCGTCTCGTCTCGATCGATCTGACCCAGCGCGATCCGCTCGGGCGGCACCTGGTCTGGCCGCAGCAGATGCGGGTAGCGCTCGGCTATCCCGGGACCGTGCGCGAATTGCCGGTCTCGGTCGCGAGTGACCTGACCACCGTGCCGAAGACGCGGGGCCTCGCGCGTCCGTTGTACGTGCTGCCGGCGGGAGCCGGCCTCGGCTACGGTCTGTTCGTGTTGGATCCTGACAGCCGCGACTACCTTCTCGCGCACATCGAGGACGTGCCGGCGGCGTTGACACGAGGCGCGGCGTGGGTGACGTTGTGGGACAACGTCCTCGAATCGCGGATTACGCCCGCCGCATTTGCCGATGCGGCCGCACGCGCCTTGTCACAGGAAACCGACGAGCAGAACGCGCAGCGCGTGCTCTCGTATGTCTCGCGCCTGTTCTGGCGATTCATGACGCCGGCCGAACGCGCGGCGAGAGGACCTGGTCTGGAAGCGATGCTGCGCGCCGGCCTCGAGCGTGCGAAGACGCAGAGCGGGAAGGCGGCGTGGTTCAACACCTATCGCGACGTCGTGCTGTCGCGCGAAGGGGTGGCGTGGCTCGATCGCGTGTGGCGGCGCGAAGAGAAGGTGCCGGGGCTGACGCTCGCCGAGCCCGACGAGATCACGCTGGCGCTCGAGCTCGCCGTGCGGGAGGCGCCCGGATGGGAAGAGATTCTTCGCGTGCAGCTCGAACGGACGCTGAATCCCGATCGCAAGGCGCGCTTCGCGTTCGTGGTGCCTGCGCTCTCGGCCGATCCTGCCGTGCGCGAGCGCGCGTTCGCGCGCTTCCGTTTCGTGGAGAACCGGCGCCGGGAACCGTGGGTGCTCGAGTCGTTGCAGTACCTCAATCATCCGCTGCGTGAAGCCCACGCGCGCCAGTTCGTGCAGCCTGCGCTCGACCTGCTGCGCGAAGTCCAGCAGACGGGGGACATCTTCTTCCCGACGCGATGGATGGAAGCGACGTTGTCGGGTCATCGCTCGCCTGAAGTGGCGAAGACAGTGCGCGATTTTCTGGCGAGTCAGCCGCAGTATCCGCAGCGTCTGCAGTGGACGATCCTCACCGCGGCCGATGAACTGTTCAGGGTCGCGACTCCAGGGATCGCGGGGGCTGAAGCCCCCGCTCTACCGAACACTCCGTAGCGCGCACGCTTCAGCGTGCGCGGTTCTGAACACTCCGTAGCGCGCGCGCTTCAGCGTGCGCGGTAGCGGGATCAGCTCTGTACCCAGAGCCTCGGCTTGCCCGTCCCGTCGTCGGTGCCCTTGATGTACCAGTTCTTGCCGAGCGGGTCGTGATCCATCGTGGTCACGAAGTCGAAGGGTGCCTGGAACTCGATGTAGTCGAAACCAGTGTCGGATGCGATCAGCTGATGCCACTCGCCCGAGGGAATCAGCACGAGGCTGCCCGGGCCAACGGGGAGGCTGCCGGTATCGTGTTTCACTTCGCCGCGGCCGTTCTCGATCAGATAGAAGTGCTCCGGCGTGATGGTGCTGGTCTTCGACGCATGGTGCACGTGTCGCGGGGAATGCGCATGGGGGGCGTACTTCATGCGGCCGATCTGCAGATCCCACGCGCCTGAGAGACCCGTTTCCTTGTTGACCCAGAACGTGCGCTCGCGGATGCGTCGTTCGTCGACGAGCGATCGCAGCGCCGACTCCTCGAAGAAGTAGCCTGCGGCGGCTTCCTTGCCGGTCGATCGACCTGTGTGCTTGGGCACCGTGACGAGCAGGAGCACCAGCGGCGTGCCCGACGCGACCACGGTCGCTTCGTCACCAGGTTCCAGATAGACGCCGGCGCGTTTCTGCGTCCTGTATTCGGATGCTTTGCCGTTCATGGTGTGGGTCAGGGTGGCGTCGGCGCCGTCGAGGATGTAGGCGACCTGCGTCCTGTCGCTGCGTGCGAGGTGAAAAGTCCTGCCGGAATCAACCTCCAGGACGGCGACTGCAACCCGCGTCCCGTCCTCCGATGGGCTGAGGACTTGTCGCACGTGCCCCTCTGATGTCTGGGCGTTCGTCTTGCTCGGGATCTCGATCACGGTAATCATGCGCGTTCCCGTTACGCGAGCGCCTTGGGGCGATAGGCGACGCGCGCGACTTCCGAGATTGGAGCGGGCGCGACCGTGGCGCGGATCTCGGCCTGCGCATGTCGCTCGACGGTCGGCTTCGAGGATCCTCGACCTTCTTCACCCCACACGAGCGTCACCTCGGTGCCGGGCTGGCTGTATTCGTTGTTGACGACGGCCAGTGACACCATCGCCCGCTCGTTGTAGATGTACCCCGTGTAGGTCGAGACACCGATTCGCGTCCCGCCCTTCATCACCTTGTCGAACGGCAGCGTCGAGTAGTTCGCCAGCGGCAGGTCGATGTACTTCGCGATGTCGCCCGCGCGGAATAGCGTGCCCATTGCCCGCTGCACATCGTCGCCCTTCCAGACGAGCGTGACTTTCTTCCGTGGCTGCGCCATTCGTTCGAGCGCCGCGCCTCCGATGAACTCGTGATCGAATTTGACGAACGGTCCGTAGCCGAGATCGTAGGGCGTGAGGTAGTAGTCGGAGATGTCGTTCGAGTAGAAGCTGCCGCCGAGCGACGCATTCGCTTCGTAGCTCTTCGCGCTCAACCACTGCCGATAGTTCTTCATCGCATCGCCGGTGTAGATCGCCGGCAGCGGCGACGGAATCCATCCTGATTCCAGACAGCTGGTCGGATAGGTTCTTGCGCCCACCTGCCGCAATCCGAACTCGCGTCCGGCCTCGACGATCGCCTGACGAACTTCTTCGGCGTGTTCCCACGGGCCGAACAGTTCCCATCCAGGCTGGCCCACCATCCCGTGACGCAGCGCGCGTACGTCGTGGCCGGCAATGCTGAAGACACCGATGTTGAAGAAGCGGATGTCGGGCGTGGCTTTTCCAGTGATTCGTTCCATCAACTTCTGCGCGTGGGGACCTTGAACCTGGTATCTGAAGTACCGTCGTCGTCCCTGATTCACTGCCGACCGTTCGTCGCGCTCGGCCTTCGCGTTGTAGCCGCCGGTCTCGACGTGGTACTGCACCCAGTTGCCGGCGGGAGGACGTCCGACGATGCTGAACCGGTTCTCCGCGAGATAGAAGAGGATCGCATCGCCGATCACGAAGCCGTCGTGATTGCAGGCGACGAACTGCTTCGCTTGATCGACTCTGAAATTCTTGAAGCTGTTGACGCCGAGATCCGAGAGCACCCTGAGCGCGTCCGGTCCTTCCAGATAGACGTCCGTCATGTGGTGCGACTGGTCGAACAGCGCGCAGGCGTCACGCCACGCTCGCTGCTCGTCTCTCCAGTTCGTGAACTCGTGACGCACCACCGGGAAGGCATATGGTCCGATCTGCGAGTTGCGCAGCAGATCAACCGGACTGCCGACCGTCCGAAGCACGTCTTCCAGGCTCTGGTAACTCATAGAGGCGGGCACACTCCTCGGATATAGAAGGAGCCGAATTATACCGCGCGGGCCTCCGGTCGCTTCTCTCCTGACGCTGTCCGTGCGAGGAGACTGGCGCTGTCGGTGCGAGCCCGAGCTGTGTCGGTGCGATCCAGCTGACGCATGCCGGTGCGATCCCGATCGCACCGACCCTCGCAGACAGGATCGCACCGACCCTCGCAGACAGGATCGCACCGACCGATCGCCAGACAGGATCGCACCGACCCATCGCCAGACAGGATCGCACCGACCCATCGCCAGACAGGATCGCACCGACCGATCGCCAGACAGGATCGCACCGACCATCGTGAGAGGGATCGCACAGACCGTCCTCAGAGAATAGCCCTCGCGATGATGAGATGCCCCGCGAGCGCTGCGGACACCATCACAGCTGGCAGCCACACGAACGGGACGTAGGTGACGAACGTGTTCAGGTGATCGGGACCGAAATAGCTGAAGACCGGCGTCGAGAGCAATGCCACGACGACGATGTTGACGAGCAGCGCGAACCCGAGAATGTTCCAGGCGGCGACGAGTCCACGTCCCGCGTACCCTGTGGCAACGAGCACTGCGACGACGATCGCCGTCACGCCGGTCACGATGTCGAAGTTCCGTCCCGAGTAGCTCATTTGCTGCGGCATGATGCCGCGCTCGTACAGCGCGTGCATCGCGAGTTCGAGCGGCAGCCGAAAGCTTTGAACGGCGACGAGCGCCCACAACGGGGCATTGGCGGCGAGGTGACGTCCTGCGCGGCTGAACGCGAGGCTGAACGACACCAGGACGATGCCGGCGAGGAGCAACGCGAACGGAGGCGGCCTGCGATCCCACGCGCGCAGAATGCCACTCGCGCCGGCGATCCAGGTGAGCGCCATCCATCCGCCTGCAGCAATCGCTGTGATGAATCCCGCTCGACGCCCCGATGCTGTTGAGGCTCCGGCGCGCCGCCAGACGTTGATGACGCCCCACACCAGAATCGCGAACAGGAACACGGGGATCACGAAGAAGACTGCAATGGCAGGTTCGGCGAATCGATAGGCGGGCACAGGCGAGGCCAAGTGTAATGCTGCTATCCTGCCGGGAGATCACGAGGCAGGCCTATGAAGCGCGTGTGTTCCGTTGCTCTTGCAATTGCGATCCTGTCGATTCATCCGCGCGCGGCACTCGGGCAGGCCATCGGTCCGGGCGGGCACGTGCATTACCTCGAGCCGAACGCACCGCAGGCCTCGCCAGCGGGCGCGCTCGCTCCTCGACTTCAGAGTCTCGGGAATCACACCTTTCCGGTGTCGACGCGGAATCGTCAGGCGCAGATCTTCATGAATCAGGGGCTCAATCTGGCCTACGCGTTCAATCACGCGGAGGCGCGCCGCGCGTTTCACGAGGCCGCGCGACTCGACCCGAATCTGGCGATGGCGTACTGGGGTCAGGCGCTCGTGCTCGGTCCGAACATCAACGCGCTGATGGAGCCGAACGAAGAGCCGCAGGCCTACGAGCTGGTACAGAAAGCAGTTTCACTGAAAAGCCGAGCGACGCCACGCGAGCAGGCGTACATCGATGCGCTCGCCCAGCGCTATTCTGGCAAAGCGGAGGATCGTCAGCCGCGCGATGCTGCATACGCCGACGCGATGCGGACCGTGCACGAACGGTTTCCCAACGATCTCGACGCGGCGATGTTGTACGTCGAGTCGGTGATGGATCTGCGCCCGTGGGGATACTGGCAGCGCGACGGCGCCCCGCACGCGCGCACCGACGACATCGTCGAGCTGACCGAGCAGGTGATGGCTCGCAATCCCAAGCATCCCGGCGCGGTGCACATGTACATCCATCTGATGGAGGGCACCGCGACGCCGGAGAAGGCCGAGAAAGCCGCCGACACATTGCAGACGCTGATGCCGGCGGCTGGCCACATGGTGCACATGCCGGCGCACATCTATCAGCGCATCGGGCGCTATGCCGACGCAATCAAGAGCAATCAGCTCGCCGTCGCGGCGGACGAGGATTACATCAGCCAGTGTCGCGCGCAGGGTCTGTATCCGATGGCGTACTACCCGCACAACATTCATTTCCTCTGGTTCGCGGCCACCGAGGATGGACAGAGCCGTCTTGCGATCGACGCGGCGCGTCAGCTTGCCTCGAAAATCGACGACGAGACGCTCAAGACGCTGCCGCTGACCGCCGGGTTCCGCATGGTCCCGTTCTACGCGCTCACGCGCTTCGGTCGGTGGGAGGAAATGCTGAAGGAACCCGAGCCGCCGTCATTCAGTCCGGTGCTGCGCGCGGTGTGGCACTACGCCCGCGGATTGTCGTTGGTCGCGACTGATCGGCTTGCCGATGCCGAGCAGGAGCTCCAGAAGCTGAACGCCCTGACCGCTGATCCGTCGATGAGCCAGCCGATGTTCTCGCCGAATCAGTCGCGCGCCATTCTGGCTCCCGCTCCCGAAGTGTTGAGCGCCGAGATTGCTGCGGCGCGCGGCAACTACGAGGTCGCAATCGCGCACCTCGATCGCGCCGTGCGCCTCGAAGACAGTCTGGTCTACACCGAGCCCTCGGAATTCCACTTCCCTCCACGGCTCGCGCTCGGCGCGATCCTCTTGCGGGCGGGGCGCGCGGCAGAAGCGGAAACCGTGTACTGGGAGCATCTGCGGCGTCACCGCGAGAACGGCTGGGGCCTGTTCGGCCTGATGCAGGCTCTGCGCGCACAGGACAAGATCGCTGATGCGTCGCTCACCGAGGCACGCTTCAAGATGGCGTGGGCGAGGGCGGACGTCACGCTCGCTGCCTCGCGGTTCGGACGCTGAGTCACTGACGACGGTCGGTGAGATCCTGCTGACGATAGTCGGTGCGAGCCTACTAACGCGTGTCGGTGCGATCCTGAGTGACATCGGTCGGTGCGATCCGTCTGACGATTGTCGGTGCGATTTCACTGACGACGGTCGGTGCGATCCTGCTCACGATAGTCGGTGCGATCCTACTAACGTGTCGGTGCGATCCCGCTGACGGGGTCGGTGCGAAGTGGTTCCAGACCGGCCTGTCGGTGCGATGGGTGCTCGCGGGTGCGGATTCCGGCTACACTCTGGGCTCCTCCAAGGAGTGGCCCATGCTGAAGGAATTTCGAGAATTCATCTCGCGGGGCAACGTCGTCGATCTGGCTGTCGGCGTGATCATCGGCGCGGCATTTGGACGAATCGTGACCACACTCGTCGAGGGCGTGATCATGCCTCCGATCGGTCTGGTCCTCGGTCGCATCGACTTCTCGAGTCTGTTCCTCGTGCTCGACGGCACCAAGGGCGTGCCTGTGTCGCTCGCCGACGCCAAAGCCAAGGGCGTGCCTGTCATTGCGTTCGGTCAGTTCCTGAACGACATCGTCAGCTTTCTGATCGTGGCACTCGCGGTATTCATTCTGGTGAAGCAGGTGAATCGATTGAAGACGTCGTTGGAAAAACCGGCCGCAGCTGCGGCACCGGTGACGACGGAATGCCCCTTCTGCTTCGAGTCGATTTCAGTGAGAGCCAAACGGTGCCCGCGCTGCACATCGCAGCTCGGAAGTGGCGGCGGCGCGGTTGAAATGACAGTCTGATCGCCACGACTCGCCGCACCGACGAGCGTCAACGGGATCGCACCGACCCCGCGTCAGCGGGATCGCACCGACCCCGTCACCCGGATCGCACCGACAATCATCAGGGAACTACATCTCCACCTGCACGCCCAGTTCCACCACCCGCTCGGGCGGGAGTCGGAAGAATGCCGTCGCGCGGACGGCGTTACGGGCCATGAGGACGAAGAGCCGCTCACGCCAGGTCGACATGCCCTCGCGACGGGTGACGATGATCGTCTCGCGTCCGAGGAAATAGATCACATCGTCCAGATCGACCTCGACGCCTGCTGAGCGCACCTGCTGCAGCACGTCGGGCACGTTCGGGTCCTGCATGAAGCCGTACTGGGCGCGAACGTTGAACACACCCTGCCCGAATGATTGCACCGTGATCTGATCTTCCGGCAGCACGTAGGGCGTGGGGGCCGTCGTCACCGTCAGCACGATCACGTGCTCGTGCAGGATCTTGTTGTAGCGCAGGTTGTGTGCGAGCGCCGGCGGCGTGCCTCGTGGCTGTGCGGTCATGAAGACAGCCGTCCCCGATACTCGCGCCGGCGGCGTGGCCGCCACCGCGTTCATGAAATCTTCCAGCGGAAGGGCACGCGCCGTCAGCCGCTCGGCCACCAGACGCCGGCCGGTCTTCCACGTCGTCATCATCGTAAAAATCGTAAGGCCGATCACGAGCGGGACCCATCCGCCTTGCTCGACCTTGATGAGGTTGGCGCCGAAAAAAGACAGGTCGACCGTCAAGAACAGAGTGGTCAGGCACAACATGGCTGGCAGCGGCCACTTCCATCGCTCGGTCGCGATCACATGCAGAAGCACCCCGGTGATCACCATCGTCATGGTGACGGCGATGCCGTAGGCGGCGGCGAGCGCGCTCGATGACCTGAAGCCGATGACGATGAGGATCGTGCTGATCGCCAGAAACCAGTTGATCTGCGGCACGTACACCTGCCCGATTTCGTGCGACGACGTGTGCTCGATGTCGAGGCGCGGAGCGTAGCCCAGCTGGATGGCCTGACGCGTCAGCGAGAAGGCGCCCGAGATGAGCGCCTGCGACGCGATGATCGCCGCCATGGTTGCGAGCACCACGAGCGGTAACTGCGCCCACGACGGGGCCAGCAGGAAGAACGGCTGCTGCGCTGCGCGCGTGTCAGAAAGGATCAGCGCTCCCTGACCGAGGTAGTTCAGGACAAGCGCCGGCAGGACGAGGCTGAACCAGGCCACACGAATCGGCCTCTTCCCGAAATGCCCCATATCGGCGTAGAGCGCCTCTCCACCCGTGACGACGAGAAAGACTGCGCCCAGAACGACGAAACCCTGAGTGCCGTGCTCGCGAAAAAACGTCACCGCATGGAGCGGGTTGATCGCGCCGAGCACTTGCGGAACCCGCACGATCCAGATCACGCCGAGCAGCGCGATCGTGAGGAACCACACCACCATCACGGGTCCGAACAACCCGCCGACGCGATGTGTCCCGTACTTTTGAATGAGAAAGATGCCGACCAGAATGACCACGGTCAGCAGCACGATGTAATCCGCGAAGACGGGCGTAGCGACCTCGAGGCCCTCGACGGCGCCGAGCACGGTGATCGCGGGCGTGATCATGCCGTCCCCGTAGAGCAGCGCTGCGCCGAAGATCCCGAGACCGATCAGCAGCGGCCGATCGATCGCGACGCCTCGTGTCGACCCGTCCCGCCCGGGGATGAGCGCGGTCAACGCGAGGATGCCGCCTTCTCCCTGGTTGTCGGCGCGCATGACGATCACGATGTACTTGAATGAGATGACCAGGAGCAGCGCGTAGATGATCAGCGACAACACGCCGAGCACCGCTTCATGTGTCGGCGCTACCGAGTGCAGGCCGTTGAAGCATTGGTGCAGGGCGTAGAGCGGGCTGGTTCCGATGTCTCCGTAGACGACGCCGACCGCGGTCAGCGTGAGCGGCAGCAACGCGATGCGGGCGCTGTGTTGGCTGGGGTCCCCCTGTGCGCTCATCCGAGGATGAAATTGTCACACGAATAACGTTCGGAATCGCAAATCCTGATGTCTGAGCCCGGCCGCTCTGTCGAGAAGCTTCAAAACTGGCGGAAGATCGATCGGCACGCGCCATTCGTCCGCGCGCCCGCCGATCGCGACGACGCGTTCGGCGGTCGACTCCCACCACGGCGTGATGGCGCGCGAGATCGGTTCGACAACGAGCACGCGCGCGCCGTGATCGACGGCGGCGAGCAGACCGTCTTCGACACGCCTGCGTGCGGCATCGCCCAGCTCGTTGAGGACGTAGGCTGCGATGAAGGCACTTCCTTCGCGCGCGGACGGCAGATGTCTCACATCGGCGACACGCGAGCGGCCTCGTACACCAAGGTGAGCATAGGTCCACCGCGCCTCGTCAACGGCCCATCGATGCCGATCGATCCCGAGGACCGCCGGTGCCGACGACGACGCCAGCGCCCACGCGGCACCGGCGACGCCGGTGCCGCATCCAAGATCGACGATCGCGGCAGGTCCGGGGTGGTCGGCGCCAAGCGCGGCGATGACGCGCGCGGTCGCGATGAAGTGGAGCGGCGCATAGAACAACGCGAATGCCGCGCGCTTTCCGGCAGTGTCGAGCGCCCCGCGGACCTTGTGGTGTGCGTCCTCCGCGCGCGATCGTGCGTCGCGCCTGCGTTCGACGTACGCCGACGACAGGGCTCGAAGGGCGCGCGTGACTTCGGAGACTCTCAGGTCTGCAAGGTGTCGCGCTTCGAGCGCGGCGATCCAGGAGGGGAGGACCTGCTCGACCCGGGTGACGCGCGGCGTCTCGTCCGGCTCCCGTCGTTCAACAGTTTGGCCCACTTTGTCTGCCCGACCCGTTACATTTGTCTGCACGACCCGTTACAATCTCCCACAAGGAGGGCTTTGCACGAATGCGAATGTCTTCGATTCTGTCCGTACTCTTGCTGTCGACCCTCATCGCCGTTCCGCGTGCAGAGGCACAGACTCCGCACGCCGCGACCCAGTCGGCCATGGATGCCGCCGTGCAGCAGCACGTCGCGTCCGTCGCGTCCGATCGCGATGATGTACTCCGTGTGCTGAATCTGCCGCAGGTGAAAGCTGTGGCCGGTCAGGCTGGCCTCGATCTGCGGAAGGCGACCCGCGTGGCCGCCTCGCTCGAAGGTCAGGACCTCAGCACTGTGGCCGCGCAAGCTCGTCAGGTCGAACGATCGCTGGCGGGTGGTCAATCGAAGGTCGTCATCTCGACGACGATGATTATCATCGCGCTATTGGTGCTTATCTTGATCATTGTTGCTGTCGACTGACGGGGAAACGTCAGCCGTCCGAACGCGGCCGGCGGCCGGACCGATGCTGCGCGCACGATCGCGTGCAGTGTTGTGGGTGCTGCTGGCCGCGTTGTGCGTGCCCGCCAATGGTCGGGCTCAATCGGCGGCACCGCTGTCGCTCCTCGACGTTCCCTTCATCTCACAGTCCGAGTTGTTGTGCGGCGGCGCAGCCGCCGCGATGGTGCTGCGCTACTGGGGCGAGCGCGGCATCGACGCCACCGCCTTCGAGTCGCTCGTCGATCGACGTGCCGGCGGTATCCGCACGGGCACGTTGATTGACAACCTGCGCTCGCGCGGGTGGAGCGCGGTCGGCCTCACCGGCAGCAGTGAGGCACTCGCACGCGAGGTCGATGGTGGCCGTCCCCCGGTCATCCTGATCGAAGATCGTCCCGGCACATTCCATTACATCGTCGTCGTCGGCCTGACGTCACGTGCCGTCGTCTTTCACGATCCGGCGCGTACGCCGTTTCGCGTCATGAGCCGCGATGAGTTCGATCGACGATGGGCGTCGGCCGATCGCTGGATGGGGATCGTGGTCCCGGATCCATCCCGCCAACCCGTCGCTGCGCCTCCGACCCGTGCCGCCGCCACCGACGATTCATGCGACGGCATCGTCGCACGCGGCGTTCTGCAGGCCCAGGCCAACGACCTCGATGCCGCGACGCGTACATTGACAGGCGCGCTGGCATGCCGGGGGCCCGCGGCGTTGAGAGAGCTCGCGGGAGTACGGCTGTTGCAGAAGCAGTGGACCGAGGTGACCGATCTCGCGAGCGCGGCGCTTGCCGAGGATCCGCGCGATGAGCAGGCCTGGCGACTGCTGGCGACGAGCCGGTTCGTGCAGGACGACCGGCGAGGGGCGCTCGAGGCGTGGAATCAGGTCGGCGAGCCGCGCGTCGATCTATTCAGAGTCGAGGGTCTTGCGAAAACACGACAGCGCGTCGTCGAACATCTGATCGACGTGCCCTCCAACGTGCTCCTCACACCGGGCCTCTTCACCAGAACACGCCGTCGCATGCGCGATCTCCCGTCGGCGTCGTCGTCGCAACTCGAGTACGTGCCGGTCACCACGGGCCTTGCGGAACTGCGCGCCAGGGTCTTCGAACGACCGATCCTTCCCGACGACCGAATCGACTTCGCGACGATCGGGCTGAATGCCGCGTTCCGCCGTCAGGTGGAGGTCTCGATCGGCACGCTGACTGGAGGCGGAGATCGACTGACGATCGGGTGGCGCTTCTGGCCCGGTCGTCCGCGGGTGAGCGCATCGTTCACCGCACCTGCGCCGTGGGGAGGCATCTGGGGAGTGGACGTGTTCAACGAACGGCAGCCGTTCAAGGACGACGTGCTGCCGATCGCGCACCGCAAGGGCGCGCATCTGAGCGGGTCGATCTGGCCGACGCACTGGATGCGGCTCGGGGCGATTGGCGGCATCGAGCATTGGAGGAGCTCCGGCGACTTCGGGGTCGGCGGAGGCGGTCTCCGCGTGATGACGCAGGACGATCGCGTCGATGCCCGGCTGGATTTCTCACGATGGATTGGAACGAGCGCCGCACAATCGTTCGGGACCGTTGAAGCTGCTGCGACTTTTCGATCCTCGATCGAGCATCGGGGCCGCGTGTGGGTGGCGCGGAGCGGAGCGGCGGCGGCGACTGTCGCAACACCTCCCGACATCTGGTTCGCTGGCGACACGGGACGCGCGCGGGGCATTCCTCTACGTGCGCACCCGGTCATCGACGGCGGCCGCCTGGATACTGTGCAGACCGGACGTCGTCTCCAATACCTGTCGGGCGAAATGCAGCAGTGGTGGTCCTATCGCACGAAGGCACAGATCGGCGCAGCTGCGTTTGTCGACACGGTGAGGGTGAACCAACGCCTGGAGCTGGATCCGAAGACGGATGTCGACCTCGGCGTCGGCATGCGGCTGTCAGCGCCCGGCTTCGGAGGTGTTCTCCGAATCGATGTCGCTCATGGTCTGCGGGATGGCGACGATGCCATTTCCTTCGTATTCGAGCCGTAGCGGTCTGGCATGCTCTCTGCTCGGAGCGGCGGCATGCGTGCTGCGATTGTGCTTGTGTGTCTCCTGCTGGCAGCAGGGTGTGATGAGGCCAGTCCAGTTGGCCCCACGGTCGGCCTGAATGAGCGGTTCACGCTCGCGCCGGCGGAGATTGCCGTCATCAGCGATGTCGGCCTTCGAGTGGAGTTCGTCGACGTCGGCGCCGACTCGCGCTGCCCGGCCGGCGTACTCTGCATACAGGCCGGGGACGCCCTCGTGCACATACGCGTGATCGAGGGCACCGCGTCCTCTTCCTACGATCTTCACACCGGGGATTCGAATCGTGCGGCCATCGTCCACGGATCGGTGCGCATTGCGCTCGCGGAGTTGCAGCCGTACCCGTTCATCAACACGACGATCGCACCCGGCGAGTACCGAGCAACGTTCATCGCATCGCGTCTGTAAGGCGGCGAGGTCCTGATGGTCGATCGACGTGCAGTCGTGGGAGGTGGACTCGTTGCCAGCTTGACGGCGCTGATGGGTGAGTCGTCGGCGGCGTCTGCAGCGGCCCCGGATGACAACCAGCAGATCTCAAATTCGATCGATCAGCTGAGAAGATCGTTCGAGGGTCAGTTCGATCAGACGTACGGCGCACTCTGGCACGGCGTCTCGCGTATCCGTCAGCAGCAGCGCCAGTGGATCAAATCGACGATGAAGTACCCCGACTTCATCGAGATCGGTCTCGATGTCTGGGACAATCTTTACGACTGGCACGTCGTCCATCAGCATCCTCTGAGCGTCGGGCGCGCCAGCGACGGCCACTACACGATGGTCTTCATGTTCACGACGCTGGTGCTGCGCCCCGAGCAGTCGCCGGACTACGTGGGGTTTCCCTTCGATTCGAAGCCGAGACCGTGAAGAAGTAGCACCTTTCCACTTCTACTTGGCCTCCTCACATGGCGCACCACTGAGGACCGCGAGCAGCACGAGCGCACGCGATCCGCGGCGCGTGAACGAATGCGACGTGCCGCGCGGCACCGATGCGAAATCGTTGAGGTTGAGCTTGGTGTCCTTTCCGTTCATCTGAATGGTGCCTTCGCCGCCGAGGACGTAGTAAATCGCATCGGCGCTATCGTAGAGCCGCGTGGGCAGCGGATCGTTCAACTGGATCATCGACGTTCGCATGTTGCCCGTGCAGGCGAGCAGCGATTCGCGACGCGGCTGCCGGCCCACGAATTCCTTATCCAGCACATTAGGAATCTCGAGCGTGCGCGGATCACCCTTGGGTCCGGCGGCGGTTGGTGTGGGAGGCGACACGGGCCCGGCCGGGACCGACACCACCTTCGGCTCTGGAGCGGGATTGAGCATCACGTCGACCTGGGTGACTTTGCCGGTCTGTACGGTGACCTCTTTCTCGAAGGTGACCACCTTCTCGCCTTCGAAGCGGAGGCGATACGTCCCCGTCAGCAATGATGGCATCGAGAGCTGGCCGCTCGCGTTGGTCTGTTCGCTGCGGTCGGTCGGGCCGCTGAGTTGTACGCGAATGTCCGACAGTGTGGCCCCCTGTGGTGAGGTCACAGTGATCGCCAATCCTCCTCGTCCCGTCGTCGTCGCTGGTCGACGCGGCGGGGTCGTCGAAGGCGGCGGCGTTGTTTTCGGAGTCGCTGGAGGCGGAGCGCCCTGAGTCGCAGGAGGCGGAGCGCTCGGAGCCGATGGCGGCGGCTGCGGCTTGGCCGGCGGCGTGCCCGTCTGTTGCTGGGGAGTTGTCGCGGGCTTTGTAGTCGGCGTCTGGGCAGCGGCCAGATGGACCGCCAATACCAAACTGAGCAGCAACATTGTACGCATGGGTGCATTACATCAGAAGCGGCGACGGAGGGCTATAATCGCGTTTGGCCGCCAGGGGTATCCCTTCGGGATTGAGATGAAACCCTTGGAACCTGACCGCCGACGCGCATTGCGCTAGGCGAGTCCGCCGCGTTTGGCGCGGTGGACCCCGGTTGAGACCGGCGTAGGGAGCGCGGCGACTGCCGTCCTGCTCGCCTGCCGGACTCCGCGCCAGTAGAGGCTGCCGTCACGCGGCCTGCGAGGAGCCACGATGATCGACTTCACATCCGCCTACCCGAACTCGCGAAAGGTTCATGAAGAGCGATCGGCGTCGCTGGTGCCGGACGGCGAGCGAGTCACGCTGCGAGTGCCGACCCGTCAGGTCACGCTCGGTGGCGGTGAGCCTCCGGTCTCGCTCTACGACACGAGCGGACCGCAGGGGCACGATGTGCGCGACGGACTGCCCAAGCTTCGCGCCCCGTGGATCGCGGCGCGACGAGCCTCGGGGTTCGTCGGCACGCAGCTGTACTACGCGCGCCGCGGCGAGATCACACCCGAGATGGAGTTCGTCTCCGCCCGCGAAGGGCTGCCGGCCGAGTTCGTGCGTGCGGAGGTCGCGCGCTGCCGCGCGATCATCCCGTCGAATATCAACCATCCCGAGCTCGAGCCGATGATCATCGGCCGCAATTTCCTGGTGAAGATCAACGCGAACATCGGCAACTCCGCGGTGCGCTCCTCGATCGAGGACGAAGTCGAGAAGCTGCAGTGGGCGACGCTGTGGGGTGCGGACACCGTGATGGATCTCTCGACCGGCAAAGAGATCCACGCGACCCGCGAGTGGATCCTGCGCAACGCGCCAGTGCCGATCGGGACGGTGCCGATCTATCAGGCGCTCGAGAAGGTTGGAGGGCGGCCGGAAGAGCTCACGTGGGAGATCTACCGGGACACGCTCATCGAACAGTGTGAGCAGGGCGTGGACTACTTCACCGTGCACGCGGGCGTGCTGCTGCGCTACATCCCGATGACCGCGCGGCGCGTGACCGGGATCGTCTCGCGCGGCGGATCGATCATGGCGAAGTGGTGCCTGGCGCATCATCAGGAGAGTTTTCTGTACACGCGCTTCCGCGAAATCTGCGAGATCATGCGCGCCTACGACGTGTCGTTCTCGCTCGGCGACGGGCTCAGGCCCGGCTCGATCGCCGACGCGAACGACGAGGCACAGTTCGCCGAACTCAAGACACAGGGAGAGCTGAATCGTATCGCCTGGGAGTACGACGTGCAGGTGATGAACGAAGGCCCGGGCCATATCCCCATGCATCTGATCAAAGAGAACATGGAGAAACAGCTCGACTGGTGCGGCGAGGCTCCCTTCTATACGTTGGGGCCGCTCACGACCGACGTGGCGCCTGGCTACGATCACATCACGTCGGCGATCGGCGCCGCGATGATCGGGTGGTACGGTACGGCGATGCTCTGCTACGTCACGCCGAAGGAGCACCTCGGTCTTCCCAACCGCGACGACGTGAAGGCCGGCGTGATCGCCTACAAGATCGCGGCGCACGCCGCAGATCTGGCGAAGGGACACCCGCGCGCACAAGCCTGGGACGACGCGTTGTCGAAGGCGCGCTTCGAATTCCGCTGGCAGGATCAGTTCAACCTCGCGATGGATCCGGTGACCGCTCGCGCGTATCACGACGAGAGCCTGCCGGCCGAGGGGGCGAAGGTCGCGCACTTCTGCTCGATGTGCGGACCGAAGTTCTGCTCGATGGAGCTGACCCAGCAGATTCGCGACGCCGGGATGCAGGAGAAGTCGGTCGAGTTCAGGAAGTCAGGCGAGCTCTACGTCAAGACGTAGCGAGCAATCGTCGTAGAGGCGGGTCTTCAGACCGGCCGTTGGCGTCTTAGTTGGTGAGGCGGGTGTGGAGCCCGCCTTTTCCTTTGGGAGAAGGCCGTGTCAATCAGACCTGTGAAGCGAGTTGTCGAGTCGAAGCCAACGCTCGAGGGCGCCGGCGTGAAGCTGCGCCGTGCGTTCGGGTTCGGAGACACCACCGACTACGATCCGTTCCTGCTCTTCGACGATTTCCGCAACGATCGTCCCAACGACTACCTCGCGGGGTTCCCCTGGCATCCGCATCGCGGCATCGAGACGATCACCTACGTGCTCACCGGCACCGTCGAGCACGGCGACAGCCTCGGCAATCGGGGAAGTCTTGGCGCTGGTGATATTCAGTGGATGACCGCGGGCAGTGGCATCCTTCATCAGGAGATGCCGCAGGGCGATCCGCAGGGACGCATGCACGGCTTCCAGTTGTGGGCGAATCTGCCGTCCTCGCTGAAGATGACTGCGCCTCGGTATCAGGACGTGTCCGGCACAGACGTGCCCGAGGTCGTCGACGATGACGGGACGCGCGTGCGCGTGGTGTGCGGATCGTTCTGGGGCAAGACCGGCCCGATCGACGGTGTCGCAGCCGATCCGAGGTATCTGGACATTTTTGTGCCGCCAGGTCAGCGCAAGCGACTTGCGGTTGAAACGTCGCGGCATGCGTTTGCGTACGTCTTCGAGGGCTCGGGCACGTTCCGCGATGCCTCCGAGCCGCGAGCCGTCCAGACCGACATGGTCAGCGAAGGCGTCACGAGGCCCGACTTCGTCGGCAATCGTTCGCTCGTGCTCTTCGACAATGGCGATGAGATCACGGTACAGGCAGGCGATCAGGGCATCCGATTCCTGCTCGTCTCCGGAAAGCCCATCGAAGAGCCGGTCGCGTGGTACGGTCCGATCGTGATGAACACGCGGGCGGAACTGCAGCAGGCCTTCGACGAGCTGAATCGCGGCACGTTCATCAAGTAGCAGCGCGTCTCGCTTGAATCTCCTTCGTCTGCCATATCAAAATACGCCCGCATTCCTCTCCACCAGGAGCAGACGATGACGTACATCGATCGACGCGGGTTTCTCGGCATGAGCGCGGCGGCGACGGGTCTTCTTGCACACGGACGCGTCGTGCCGCTATGGGCGCAGGACACGCGAGGCTTGCCGCGCACGCCGATCGTGCAGACGTCGGCCGGCCGCGTACTCGGTGTGGTGAAGTTCGGCGTGAATCAGTTCTGGGGCATTCCCTACGCGGCGTCGACCGAAGGCGCCAATCGGTTCATGCCGCCCGCGAAGACCGCACCGTGGACCGGCTTGCGCGAGTGCGTCCAGGTCGGGCACCGCGCGCCGCAGGATCCGGACGGTCCGATCTCGGAAGTGTTCGCGCTCGATCGACAGGAGCCGATGGGGGAGGACTGCCTCAACCTGAATGTGTTCACGCCCGGCGTTGGATCAGGCAATCGTCCGGTGATGGTCTGGCTTCACGGCGGAGGCTTCGCAGGTGGATCTGGCAACTGGATTCTCTACGAGGGCACCAACCTCGCGAGGAAAGAAAACGTTGTCGTCGTCTCGGTCACGCACCGGCTGAACCTGTTCGGATTTCTCCACCTCTCCGATCTGGGTGGCGGCGAGCGCTGGGCGAACTCGAGCAACATGGGCATGCAGGACATCGTCGCCGCGCTCGCGTGGATCAAAGAGAACATCGCAGCCTTTGGTGGCAACCCGTCGAACGTCACGACCTTCGGCCAGTCGGGCGGCGGAGGCAAGGTGACGACGCTGATGGCGATGCCATCGGCGAAAGGACTGATGCATCGCGCGATCGCGATGAGCGGTTCGGCGATTCGAGGCACGACGCGCGAGAACGCGGCGCGAGCAACCACACAGTTCCTCGCCAAGCTCGGAGTCAGACCCGATCATCTCGATCGGCTGCAGGACTTCACGTGGCAGCAGCTGCAGGGTGCGTTCTACAGCGAGCCGAGGATTCAGGGGCTCGCCGGCGGTCCCGTGGTCGACGGCCGCTCGCTGCCGCGCGATCAGTGGTCGCCTGATGCCCCCGCGGTTTCGGCGGACGTGCCGTTGATGATGAGCTCGGTCGAAACCGAGGACGCGTGGAACGATCCGCCACCGCCGCTACAGATGCCCGAGGACGAGATGCTCACGCGCGTGCGCCGCATCGTCCGCAACGACGAGACCAAAGCGCGCGAGATGATCGCGCTGTATCGCAAGACGCACCCCGGGATCAGCAACACCGACGTATATCTGATCATGAACGCCGACAACACGCGCCGCGCCAACGCCCAGTTGCTCTGCGAGCTGAAAGCGGCACAAGCCAAGGCGCCCGCGTACCTGTATTTCTTCAACTGGCGATCGCCCGTCCACAAGGGACAGATGAAGGCGTATCACACGCTCGACATCCCGTTCGCGCTCTACAACATCGATCAAGCAGCCTCGATGACCGGTGCGATGCAGGACCGTTATGCGCTCGCGCACAAGATGAGCGCCGCGTTCGCGGCATTCGCGAAGAGCGGCAACCCGGACCATGCCGACCTCCCGGTGTGGCCGGCATTCAACGCGCGCACATATCCGACGATGGTGTTCGGCAACGAGTGTAAGGTGGTGAACGATCCCAATCGAGAGGAGCGGCTCGCCCTCAAGGCGATTCGCGAAGCGACGACGACGTCGACGACCGCATAGACGTAGTGTCCGGCTTCAGCCGGACCGTGAGAGGTCCGCCTAAAAAGGCGGACACTACGACTGAGCCTGACTACGTCTGAGACTGACAAGGTTGGCAAGTTCGCGGAGCAGTCGGCGTCGATACCACCACCAGATGCCGGCGAGCGTGGGAGTAACGACCGTGAGGAAGCCGATCACGATCGGCTCGACCAGGAACTCGATGACGCTCGTTCGCGCCTGGTACTCGTAGATCCACACGAGATTGAAGGTCGAGATCACGGCATACAGGACCGCTTGAATCCAGAGCGCCTGCAGGTTCCGCTCGCATCGCAGTATCGAAATCTCGATGAACGCGGCGGTCGTTGTCGCCAATGGATGCCAGGCCCCACGGCGCAGAAGGGTTGAAGCGATCCAAGCGATTCCGATGAACACCCATACCGCGGTCGACAGCAGGAAGACATCCGAGCGGGGAAACCTGGCGGCCCACGCGAGCGCGCCGCCCCCCATCACCACTGTGACGGCGACTTCCCAGACGATGCCTTGGCGCATCCTGCGAGTCCCTCTGTCGACGGCCCTCACGAGGTCGGGAGGAAGGGCATCCTGCGACTGCCACTGACGCCGCCATCCTTCGAGCTCGACATCGGGTTCGTGCATACGTGCTTTCTACAGCAGCTTCCGCAAGAGTTGTCGCGCACGCGTCAAGCGAGCGCCCACGTTCGTTTCCGTAATGCCCAGGACATCGGCGATCTCGCTGTAGCTCAGTCCTTCGAGCATCAGTGTGACCGCCTGGCGGTGATTGAGGGGCAGACGCTGAACGGCATCGAGCAGCTGCCGTCCCTGCTGCTCGGTTGACAGCGCCTCCTCCGGGTTGGGCCGGGCATCCTGGATCTCCATCTCCTCTGAGACTTCGATCGTACGATGTCGTCGCCGAGTGATATACGCGATCGCGCGATTGTGTGCGATGCGGAACAGGAACGTCCGCTCGGAACACTCGCCCCGAAAGTGGGGCAGGGCGCGCCAGATCGCGACGACGATTTCCTGAAGGAGGTCATCTCGATCGGCCTTGTCCTTGGCGTACGCCCGGGCGAGTCGCGACAGCGAAGCAGCGTGCGCCGCCAGAAGGCGTGTCACCCGACGCTCGACTTCGTCCGCGGAAAGCGCGGACCACTCGGCGGCGCCCTCCATGTTCATACGCAGCGCGCGGGCTCGAGCCCGCGCGCGAGATCACGCGACGACGGTTTCGTCGCGGGCGAGAGCACGTGCAGCCGCCCACAGCGCGGCAAACGCAGTTGCAGTCGTCAGCAGGGCCAGCGCGCCGGCCCGCCACAGCGGTACGGTCTCACCTTGCAGTCCGATCCCGATCAGCGCCTGTTGCCCGACGACCGGAACGGCAAACCACCAGCGACCGATCCACGAGGGGAAGAACACGAGGAACATGCCGACCATCATCGGCACCAGCATGACGAGCGACAGCCGGGTATGTCCATCCTTCGTCGTTCGAGACGCTGCTCCCGTCAGCAAATCAAGCGCCGCTCCGAACAGCGTGAGCGGAACGAGACCGGCGACTATCCACAACAGGAACACCAGTCTGACCTGACCCGGCGGATTGACGCCCCGCCATTCGAAGATGGCGGTGAATGCCGTGAGGTTGAGCGCGAGCCCGGCGAGCGCGAACCCGGCCACCGCGATCCACTTGCCGACGATCAGGCGCATCCGTGACACCGGGTTGAGGAGGAGCGGAACGAGCGATCCGCGCTCGCGCTCACCTGCAGTCGAATCGAGTGCGATGAACATGCCGCCGGTAAACGCGGAAACGAGCGTGAAGACCGACATCATGCTGAGCAACAGACGAGTCCCGCCTCTTGCCACGAGAGGGGATTGCGAGACCAGCAGGATTACAACCGGTCCCATCAACGCGTACATCGCGGCGGACAGAAGCGAGCGGGTGTCGCGTACGTGGTCTCTGATTTCCTTGAAGGCGATCGTGAAGCAGGGGGACATGTCATTCCCCCTAAAGGCCATTGAACACCATAAAGCTCTCCTCGAGCGTCGCGGATTGGGTCTGCCGGCACAGGTCGGAGGCCGACCCCTGCGCCACCACTCGGCCTCCCGCGATGATCACGATGGCGTCGCAAAGCGTGCCCAAGTCTTCGATCATGTGACTCGACACGACGACGCACACACCGTCATCGCGCATCCGCCGCAACGCCGCCTTGAAGCCGCGCGCACTGGGCACGTCGAGTCCGTTCGTCGGTTCATCCAGGAGGAGGTGTCGAGGCGAATGAACGATCGCGCGTGCGAGCGCGACTTTCATCCGTTCACCTTGTGAGAACCCTTCGGTTCGACGGTGGGCCACCGATTCCAACCCCACGGTCGCGAGCGCGTGCTGTGTTCGTCGATTGAGCTCCCCGTCCTCGAAGCCTCTCAACGCCCCGAAGTACTCGACGTTCTCGCGAGCCGTCAGCCTCGAGTACAGGCCCTTCTGATCGAGGAGTGCGCCGATTCTCGATCGTCGGTCCTGCGGAGTGGTGCTGACTCCGTCGAGCAACACGGCACCCTGATTCGGCTCGTGCAGGCCGCTCACGATATTGAGCGTCGTCGTCTTGCCTGCACCGTTCTGGCCGACGAGACCCGTGATCGTGCCGTCGGCCGCCGACAGCGACACACCCGACAGGGCCCTGACTGCCCCGAACCGCATGTGCAGGTCCCGGACTTCGATCATCGAACTCCTCCTTGATGGAGGTAGTCCGATGACGCGTCGTTTCCTTACAGAGAATTCAGCGGCTCGGTTGAGCGGCGGGAGACGGAGGCGGAACGATCATGATGATCGTGGGAAAACGTGCCGGCTGCGTACGGAGCTTCGGGTTGGGATATCCCTGCGATCCCCATGTCCAGTCTTTCACGGTGACACCAGGCGGGAACGCCATCGTCTCTTCGCGGAAGCGTCCAATCTCGAACATGTGCGTGGGCGGTTCCTTGAAGACCAGTGTGCCCCGTTCATCAAGCTGCGTGCGGTAATAGGTGACAACGTCGGCGAAGGGGGCTGTCGAGCCAAAGACGTAATAGCGCTGGCCCCGCCCGGCGTCGTAGGAGCCGACCATTTGCGCCGAGGGGTACACCGGGAAATAGAGGGTTGCCGCCGAGGGCATGGTCGGATCGGCGCTGGCTGGTGGCTTCGCGGCCCCGGGTTGCGGTGCGGGCTGCGCAACAGGGGCAGGCGGGGGAGCGGCCGGCTTCTGCGGCTGCGAGGCCTGGCCCGGTCTCGGGAACGGCTGCGGCGTCTGCCCGTGGCTGTCCGTTGACACGAGCACCATGGCGAGAGCGAGTACAGACCACACGCGCATGACACCATTATAAGAACAACCGGCCCTTGCCGCGCCCCGTCGTGGCGCACCGCGCGCGATTGGCCGCTATCAGGTTGCGACAACCACGAAAATCAGGCCTGAATCTCATCAAGCCACGAATTCTCGTGGGCATCTTTTATACGCTCATCGCACAAGTCTGCACTCACCGTATGTCGATGATTGGGCGATCACATGTCCGCGTGGGCGCCGTTCTCGTGCGCCAATTCGACATCACCGCTCGTGCGATTCTTCTGTTTTGAGCCGATAAGACCCTATGCGCTCCCTGGATCGTATCTTGCCTCCGAGGGCAACAAGGCTCGGGTTGCTGTAACCCGGTCCAGGAGGGTTCGTCCGTGGACGACTTCGACATCGCACCCAGCAAGATCGGTGAGTCTGCGCAACGGGTGGTGGACCGGGCCGTTGAGGAATCCAGGCGTCGCGACCACGTTGAGCTGACCAACGAACACGTCTTTCTCGCGTTCACGCAGGTCGAATGGGACACGTTCGCGCAGGTCATGTGCGAGCTGGAACTGAATCCCCACGAGATTCTCGGCGAGCTCGAGGATCAACTCGGCGATCTGCGTCGCGCGCCCGGACGTGATCTCCGCGTCGCCGGCGCCACCAAGCTGGTATTCAAGTTGGCGTTTCATCAGGCGAGCCGCGCCGGCCGCCAGACCATCGAATCATCCGATCTGTTTTCCGCTATTTTCGAGGAAAGCCAGGGAATCTCCGCTTCGATCATTCGCCGCCACGGCGTGGAGCCAGACGTGCTCGTGTCGAGAATCAACAGCCGGATGCGGGACAACGAACTGCGTGAGGAGCGCCTGCGCAAGCGCTTCGAGTTGCCCCCGTTCCTGAAGAACTTTGCGACGAACCTGAACCTGCTCGCGCGGCAGGACAAGATTGCGCCGGTCTACGGGCGCGATCTCGAGATACAGCAGGTCCTCGAGATCCTGTGTCACCGCGAACGTTCGAACTCCGTCATGCTGATCGGGGAGCCCGGCGTCGGCAAGACGGCGATCGTCGAAGGTCTCGCGCGGCGCATCGAGTTCGAGCCTGAATCGGTACCCGTGCGCCTTCGCGACTGCCAGGTGGTCAACCTGCAGATGAACAGCATGGTCGCCGGGACGATGCTCCGGGGGATGTTCGAAGATCGCATCCAGAACGTCATCCGCGAGATCAAGGAGCGCCCGAACCTCATACTCTTCATCGACGAAGCGCACACGATGGTGGGCGCCGGCTCCGCCCTGGGCGCGCCGTCGGATGCCGCCAACGTCTTCAAGTCGGTGCTGGCGCGCGGCGAAGTGCGCATCATCGGTGCGACGACGCTCAGCGAGTACAAGGAATACATTCAGGAAGACGAGGCGCTGTCGCGTCGCTTCCGCACGGTGAACGTGGCGGAGCCGACGGTCGAGGAGACACGGCGCATCCTCTACAAGGTCCGGCCGCGGCTCGAACGCAACTACTCGGTCCGTCTCGCGGACGAGGCGATCGAGACGGCGCTCGAGATGTCGCCCCGCTATCAGCGCCATCTCCATCTGCCGGACAAGGTGATCGGCTGGCTCGACACCGCGGCGGTGCGGGTGGAGATCGATCGCCGATGGGAAGTGACATCGAGCGACGTGGTCGACGTGATTTCGCACGCCTCGCAGATTCCCAAGGACATGGTCTTCCGCGACGTCGGCGAACGGTTCAAGGACATCAAGGCTCGTCTCGGCAAGCGCGTGATCGGCCAGCGGAAGGCGATCGAAGCGGTCGCGCATCGCCTCGTCATGAACAAAGGGCCGCTGAAGGACGGCTTCGATCGCCCGGACGGCGTCTTGCTCTTCCTTGGTCCGACCGGTGTCGGCAAGACGGAGCTCGCGAAGGCGGCGGCGGAGTTCCTGTTCGGCGACGAGAAGAAGATGATCCGGATCGACATGTCCGAATACCAGGACGGCCATGTCGCGGTCGACAAGTTGATCGGCATGCCTCGAGGGATCGTCGGCAGCCAGCGTGGCGGCATCCTGACGAATCAGCTCAAGGACAATCCGTGCTCGGTCATCCTGCTCGACGAGATCGAGAAGGCGAGCCCGAGCCTGCTGAACCTGTTTCTGCAGGCGTTCGACGAAGGCTGGTTGACGGACGGGCGCGGCAAGCGCGTGTATCTGTCGGACGCGATCGTCATCATGACGTCGAATGCGGGGTCGGAGCATTTCCGGAAGCTGCAAAACCCGCTTGGATTCGGGTCGGGCGGGCAGCAGGCGGTCGATCAGGTGCTCGCGGACATCAACAAAGAGCTCGAGCGGCGGTTCCCGCCCGAGTTCCGGAACCGCATCGATCAAGTGGTGGTGTTCGAGCCGCTGACCATGGATGAAGTGGAGCAGATCGCGGTGAAGTACATCGACCAGGTCACGGCATCGCTGAAGCGATGGAACAAGACGCTCTCGATCGAGCCGGACGCCCTCGACCGGCTGGTGAGCGAGGGCTACAGCATGGCCTACGGCGCGCGCTTCCTGAAACGGGTGATCGACGATCGGATCAAGCTCCCGCTCAGCCAGCGGTGGAAGGAAGCCAACGCGTTCCGGGTGGCGCTCGAAGACGAGCAGATCGTCGTCGAAAGCGTCGGTCCGCGGCTGCTGGCGTCGGCGGATCCGGATGCGATTGCGGTATAGCGTTGTAATGCAGAATTCAGAATTCAGACAATAAGTGGGTTCGCGACGACGGGGTGTAAGCGATGCGCTTCACCCCGTTTTTTGTTGTACCGGCTTTGTCTGCAGTCTGCAGTCTGCAGTCTGCATTCTGCATTCTGCATTCTGCATTCTTAATTCCGCATTACCCGTGCCCTGATCCCATCCACCACTTTCTTGATCTCGTTTCTATACGCGCCCGGCGCGTACCTGCCCCGATACAACTGATGGTAACCGTCGACGAGGTTCGGATGCTCCTGCTCCAGCCATCGCATGAAGTGATCGCGCGTGCCGCCCTCGAGGTGCATCACATTGCAGCCGACGACTCGCGCGCCGTGATCGGCTGCCGCTTTGATCGTGCGCTCGATCAGCGACGGCTTCGACGAGATGCCCGGTACGATCGGTGACATCAGCACGCCCGCGTCGATGCCGGCATCGACGAGCTCGCGCACGGCGCGGAGCCGCTGCATCGGGTGTGCGGTACCGGGTTCGAGCGAGCGCCAGACCTCTTCATCGACACAGGGCACGCTGACAACCACGTGACATCCGGCTCGCGCCGACAGGTCCGCGAGCACATCCTTGTCGCGAACGATCATCGGTCCCTTCGTGACCACGCTGGCGGGATTGCGGAACTCGCAGAGGGCCTCGAGGACGCCTCGTGTGATCTTGTACGTCCCTTCGATCGGCTGATAGCAGTCGGTCGCAGTACCAATCGCCGCCAGCTCGCCTGCCCACGACGGTTTCGCGAGCTCTTTTCTGAGCACGTCGACGAAATTCGTCTTCACCAGGATGACCGACGCGAACTCATCGTCGGCGCCGAGCTCGAATTGCTTGTGGTATCGCCGCGCGTAGCAGTAATGGCAGCCATGGGTGCAGCCGCGATACGGGTTGAGGGTCCATGAGAAGGGCATCCCCTTCACAGGATTGAGCGCTGAACGGCACACGACTTCCTGGTAGCGGGCGGCGTCGGCCCGCTTCATGGCGTCGGTCAGCGCGTCGGCGCCGCCGTGTTTGACCACGTCCGCGATTTGACGGGTCGTGGGTTTGGACCGGCCGAGGTCGAAGAGGAGAGGCGCAGTTTCCATAGCGACTGATTCGCCATTTGTTCGCCTCGAAAATTATCACGGCATCCGGAGCTTGATCAATCTCGTTCTCTCTGCTCGTGGTCCCGGTCCCACTTCTCCACACGCTCTCGCCAGTACGCAAGCAGGTCGTCAAGCATTTGGTCGAATGAAATTGAGGGGCGCCAGCCTGTGGCGAGCGTCAGCCGCGTGTAGTCGCCGGCCAGCATCGGCACATCGTTGGGGCGTATCCGCGACGGATCCATCTCCACTCGGACCGCGACCTTCGATCGTGCGACGAGCGCCTCCAGAAGGGAACGGATTGTCCGAGCGACGCCGGACGCGACGTTGTACACGGAACCCGCCACACCCGCCCTCATCAAAGCGACGTACGCGCTGACGACGTCGCGCACGTCCGTGAGATCCCGTCGAGCGTCGAGGTTGCCGACACGAATCACTGGCTCCACCAACCCCGCCTCGATGATGGCGATCTGCCGGGCGATGCTCGGCGCCGCGAACGCGCCGCTCTGACGCGGGCCGGTATGGTTGAACGATCTCGTGATGACGATCTCGATGCCGTCCTCGCGAAACGCTCGTCGCGCAAGCTCCTCCTGCGCGAGCTTGCTCAACGCATAGGGACTTGCCGGTGAGAGTGGATGGTCCTCGGCGAGCAATTCGTTCGACGTTGCATAAACCGCTGACGAGCCCGGGAGCAGCACCCGGCCCGCTACTTCAGCTCGCCTCAGAGCATCGAGCAGGTTCTCGGTCGCGAGCACGTTCCCTTCGAGTGCCCGCGAGGTGTCGAGCCACGACTCCGCCACATGCGGTACTCCGGCACAGTGGTAGATGTGCGACGGGCGCAGACTCGCGATTGCGTGGCGGACATCGTCTCGATCGAGAAGATCCACGCGGCGCCACCGCGCGAGCTGCGCCAGCTCGCGTGGCGGCGTCGATCGCGACCATGCAACGACGGTGTCTGGCGAGGCGAGGTGCTGCAGGAGATGGCCGCCAGCAAAGCCGCTGGCGCCCGTGACCAGAACGACGCTGCTCACTGCCGCTGTTCGTACTGCGTGTGGTAGTAGGCGCGGAACGCAGGATCCTGTTCTTTGATCGGACGCCACCACCACGTCTGAGCCCGATACCAGTCGACGGTACTGCGCAGCCCGTC
Organism: Vicinamibacterales bacterium; assembly: GCA_036407095.1. Taxonomy (GTDB): domain Bacteria; phylum Acidobacteriota; class Vicinamibacteria; order Vicinamibacterales; family UBA2999; genus Gp6-AA40. The sequence goes on from DASWZV010000174.1 coordinate 250,044, forward strand.
TTCGAACGGGACCTGCGGCGTCCACCCGAGGTTCCGGAGCTTGGTGGTGTCGAGACAGTAGCGGCGATCGTGGCCCGGCCGATCGGCCACCGGCTTGATGAGCGACACCGGTTTCCCGAGTGCTCCGAGGATTCGATGCGTGAGATCCACGTTCATGACCTCGTTGCCGCCGCCGATGTTGTAGACCTCGCCATTGACCGCGTGCTCGATCAGGAGATCGATCGCGCGACAGTGATCGGCGACATGCAACCAGTCGCGGACGTTCTTCCCGTCGCCGTAGAGCGGCACCGGGATGTCGTCGATGGCATTGGTCGCAAACAGCGGGATCACTTTCTCGGGAAACTGATACGGACCGTAGTTGTTCGACGCTCGCGTCACGATCACGGGCACGCCGTGGGTCGCCCAGTAGCTGTATGCGAGACGATCCGCGCCCGCCTTGCTCGCCGCGTACGGGTTCCGCGGCTTCAGCTCGTCGGTTTCGCAACTCGCGCCCGTAAGGACGCTCCCATACACTTCATCGGTCGAGATCTGCACGAATCGCCGCAGCTGCGGCGCGCGCCTGGCCGCTTCGAGCAGCACCCAGGTGCCCTCTACATCGGTACGGATGAAATCGGCCGCCGCGAGGATCGATCGATCGACGTGCGTTTCTGCGGCGAAATGCACGACGATCTCCGATCGCTCGACGAGCGGCCCGCTCAAGGGCGCATCGACGATGTCGCCGTGCACGAAGACGTGGCGAGGCTGGGCCATCACGTCGTGCAGGTTCTCGCGCCTGCCGGCGTACGTGAGCTTGTCGAGCGTGGTCACCCGCCAGTCGGGATGGGCATCGAGGGCGTAACGAACGAAGTTGCTGCCGATGAATCCGGCGCCGCCAGTGACGAGGACCTCAACCATCTTTGCGAGTCCAATCGTACGGCAGCGTGTCGTGAGGCGCCAGCCGGTACTCGTCTGGCTCGGCGTAGACGTACGGTTCGGTCGGGACGTTGACGACCAGCGACACGTCCGTCGAGATGCATTTCCAACCGTGGTACACGAGGTTCGGAACCTGCACGAGCATCGGGTTCTGCGTGCCGACGAAGAACTCGTTGATCGCGCCGTTGGTCGGAGAATCGGGGCGGGTGTCGACGAGCACGAGCTTGACCATGCCGGCGACGCACGCGAAGTTGTCGATCTGGCGCTGATGGTAGTGCCATGCCTTGACGACGCCGGGATACGTGGCCGACACGTAGACCTGGCCGAACTTTGCGAACAGCTCGCCGTCGTCGGCGCGAAGGATCTCCATGAGCCAGCCGCGTTCATCGGGAATCACGCGCAGTGCTTTCATCTTCACGCCGTGAATGCGCGGATGTCTGCTGACGCTCGTGGTGTATGCCGTGAGATTGCCCATCCTCTGAGTCCTGCCTTATCGGAACCCGCCGCCGAAGGCGCCGAAGAAGTTCGAGAAGGTGCCGAGCCCCGCCAGCACGAAGCCGAAGTTGAACCGCCGATCGGATGAGACTGGAATCCCCTGCGCGAAGGTGTATTTCTGGAATTCGATCTGCAGCCCGCAGCATTGGGCGAGATACGACATCATCACGCTTTGAGTCTGAAGCGTGGAGTGTTGGATGTCCAACCCGAGCGAATAGGTCAGGTTGGCCCGCCCGTCGAGCCAATGGAGCGTCGTGCCGCCGTACACGTAGTTGCTCTGGGACTGACCGGCGTTGACGCGGCTGTAGTTCACGTTCGCCGACGCCACCGGTAGATTGAGCGTGCCTCCGATCGACGCGGTCGTCAGCCCCTGCCCAGACGTCACGTCGTATTCGAGCCTGGCGTTGGCGTCCAGGAGATTGGTCGGCGAGACCCGCGTGGTGAATAGAATCGGCGACAGATCCGACGGTCGTTGGGTCAGCAGACCCGTTTGATACGCCGAGTCCGACCTAAACGCCAGTGGGTTGGAGTAGTGGCTCTGCTGAATGCCGACGGTGATGAATTCGCGGGTCTGTCCGCGAACGTCGTTGACGCTGCGTCCCCTGTAGAAGAACCGGTTCGTCAGCCCGTAGGTCACCTTGCTATTGCCGCTGACGACGAGGTCGGAGGTATCGCTGCCGTTGATCGGGGTGCTCGTGTAGTCCGCGAACTGGCTCGTGAAGTCGAACGTGAACGCCGGCTCGATCACGTGTTTGAGCCGCTCCGCGAATCCGCTCTTCAAATCCCAGATACGCGTGAACACCGGCCCGACGATATCCGAACGCAGCGACGAGTATTGACGCGAAAACGGCTCGTTGCTGTACGTCGAGGTCCCGGGGTCGAAGGTCCTCGAATAGCGCGTCGTCCGATAGGCCGCGCTCGTGTTGACAGAAAGAAACGACAGACGCGACAGCGGCACCCGGATGGTCGGCGTGACATCGAGGCGCCCGAAGCTGGTGTCGCTCGTGACGACGCCCGACGAGATGACTTCATTCGGTAGATACGCGTATTCGCTGTTCACCGAGGCGTAGATCGGCGCACTGAACAGACGTTGCGGCGACAAGCTCGCAGTCACGCGCGGCGTGCTGCCGTACAACGTCGAGTTGGTGGCATCGCTGAATATTTCGCTGCGCTGATAGGTCGCGCTCGTGGCGAGTGGTCCCAGGTTGCCCGTCAGTCCGCCCTCGACCGTGCGGCGATTCTGCGTCGCTTGATAGATGTTCTGGTGGTACAGCTGCTGGGTGAGCAGATCGGTGAAGTACTCGACGCGTGCGCGCGCGCGCAGCGCGCGCCCGATCGCCTGGCTGGCGTTCGCGGTGACCTGGTAGCTGGTGCCCGCGGGGATGGTGGTCGTCACGCCGTCGTTCGTGTAGCTGGCATCACTCTGATCCAAGCGGTAGAAGCGGACATCGCCCGCTGACTGCGGCGAGAGCATGTAGCGATATTCCGCACCCTCGCCCTGGCCGGCGCGCGAGAACCAGTCGTGCATGAACGTCGCGTCCTGGCTGCGTCCGATCGCCCAGAAGAACGCGTTGCTGAGACTGTGCCCGCGAACCGTGGATGCGCCATAGGTCGGGAGCAGGAACCCGGTGGCGCGCCCGCTGTCCTGAATCGGATAGTAGACGACCGGCAGGTACATGATCGGCACGCCCTTGACGCGAAGTACCGTGTCGCGCGCGAACGCGTAGTCGTCGAGATTCAACGTCAGGCTTCGGCTCGTCATCTCCCATCGCGGCGTCGGCTGCACGCAGGTGCTGAAGCCCCCGCGCGTGATGCGGTACTTGCGCGGTCCCAGCTTCTCGATGGTCTGGCCGAAGAAGTACACGTCGGCCTCCTGGTTCCCGAACTGCCTGCGATCGGCCTTGGCACCGAGCGACATGATGCCGAACGCGTCGGTGAAGGTCCCGACGTTGCTCTCGACTTTGTACTCGACCCGTTCGGCGGTGATACGGCCCTCGGTTCCCGCGAACACCACATTGCCCACGGCCACCAGATGCTTGTCGTTGAAGAACAGATCGATCTGATCCGCGAAGATCTTGGTCTGGTCATCGATCGGCAGCTCCACGCTCCCGATGCATCGCATCTGATCCTTCGACACCAGCACCGTTCGGTCGCAGGCAGTCTGCAGGCGATCGAATCGCGTGGGCGCAGGTGCGGGCGTCTCGGCCGGCTGCGTCCCTTGTGCCTTCGGCTCCTGGGGCTTGGACTCTTGGGGCTTGGCCTCATGAGGTTTCGCCTCATGAGGGTTGCCCTCTCGAGGCTTGCCCTCCTGCTCCTGCTGCGCGCACACGATCGCCGCGCGCGACAAGAACAGGCACACGAGGGACACGGTTGCGAGCCAGCGCATCACATCACCGCTGGGGGATCAATGCCCCAGTGCTCAACGCTCAATGCCGAAGGTTCGATGCCCGGTCGACGGAACCGGGCTTTGATCAGTGGGCATTGTGCCTTGCGCATCGGGCATTGTGGAGTCACCGCAGAATAGCACGGTGTATCAGGCCGTCCCGGACGGCGCCGACCAGGAAGATCGAGCCCGCGACACAGACGAACGGCGCGAGTTCGAGCGCCCGGTCGATCGCGCGTGCCGGGTCGGCCTCGACGAGCACGTTCGATGCGCCTGCCTCGCGCAGGTGGGCTGCCAGATCTTCCGGCGTTCGCGCGCGCGGCGTCGGCGCCGCCGTTGCAATCACCTGTGAAACCCGTGGCAGCAGGGCCCGCACGATCTCCGAGACGTTCTTGTCGCGCATGACGCCGAGGACCAGTGGCGGAGGCTCGGGATGCCAGCGGCTCAGATACGCGGCGAGCGCCCGCGCCCCTTCCGGGTTGTGCGCCGCGTCGAGGAGCACCCGTCGGCCTCCGTCGAGCGTGAGGATCTCCAATCGTGCGGGCCACTCGGCTGAACTGAGGCCCTGTTCGATCGCGGTCCGCCCCACCCTGATACCGGCATGCGCGGCGGCCTCGATCAGCCGCACGGCGACGAGCGCGTTGGCGACTTGATGTTCGCCGCGCAGGCCGAGGAGCACCGGACCGTACGAATCGTGCGGCGTCGTGATCGTCACGCGCGCGCGACCCTCGATGAGCTCGAACTCACAGCTCGCGTCACGCGACGTTTCGATGAGCGTGGCACCGCGCTCGTCCGCCGCACGCCGCACCACTGCGCGGGCATCCGGCGGCAGATCGCCGGCGACGACCGTCATGCCGCCCTTGATGATGCCCGCCTTCTCGAAGGCGATCGCGTCGAGCGACTGGCCCAGATGCTGCTGGTGATCGAAGTCGATCGTCGTGATGGCGCCAGCGATCGGCGAGATGACGTTGGTCGCGTCGAATCGTCCGCCGAGGCCGACCTCGATCACCGCGACATCGACCCGGGCGCGACGAAACAGCTCGAACGCAGCCGCGGTCGTCGCTTCGAAGAATGTCGGTGGCACGGGCAGCACACCGGTCTGCTGCAGTCGATCCGCACACGCCAGGACGTCTTCGACCGCGGCCTCGAGCGCGGCGGTCGCGACCGGCCCATCGTCGATGACGAAACGCTCCGCCAGATCGCTCAGATGGGGCGAGGTGTATCGGGCAGCGTGGAGGCCTCCCGCTCGAAGGGCGGCATGCGCCATCGCGGTGACCGATCCCTTGCCGTTGGTTCCGGCGATGTGGAGCGCGTGGAACGCGCGCTCGGGATGATCGAGCGCCTCGCAGAGGCGGGTGATGTTGTCGAGACCGAGCTTGATGCCGAAGGTCTCGAGCGCAAACAGCCGCTCGAACAAACTAGTCACGGCCGTGATCGGCTAGCGTCGTGTCTCGAGTGTGGTGGCGGCAACGCCGACCGGCTCCGGCTCCGCAGGTGTTGTCCGTTCCGCTCGCATGAACCGGAGCGCGCGCGAGAGCGTGGCTTTCATGTCACGCCGATCGACGATCAGATCGAGCATCCCACGGTCGACGAGGAATTCACTCCGCTGGAATCCTTCCGGCAGCTTCTGTCGGATGGTCTGTTCGATGACGCGAGGCCCGGCGAATCCAATCAGCGCCTTCGGCTCCGCGATGTTGAGATCGCCCAGCATCGCGAAGCTGGCGGTGACGCCCCCGGTCGTCGGGTCGGTCAACACCGAGATGAACGGGAGCTTCGCGCGATCGAGGCGCGCCAGTGCCGCGGAGACCTTGGCCATCTGCATGAGCGAGAGCGCGCCTTCCATCATGCGCGCACCGCCCGAGCACGAGATCACGATCACCGGCTGCCGACGCTCGACCGCCATTTCGACCGCGCGCGTGATCTTTTCGCCGGCAACCACACCCAGGCTGCCGCCGATGAACGAGTATTCCATCGCGGCCACGACGATCTCGATCGCATCGAGCGTGCCGGTGGCGACGATCACCGAATCCTTGAGGCCCGAACTTTCTCGTGAGGCTTTGAGGCGATCGCGATAGGGTTTGGTGTCGGTGAACTGAAGCGGATCGTTCGAGGTGAGATCGGAAAAATGTTCCTGGTAGCAGCCCCCGTCGAACAGCGCTTTGAGCCGTTCGGCAGCGCTGATCCGGAAATGATGACCACACTTGGGACAGACGTTCAGGCTGGCTTCGAGATCCTTGTTGTAGATGAGCTGGGTGCAGCCAGGACATTTGACCCAGAGTCCCTCCGGCACCCGACTTGGCTTTTCGGCAGTCGACGAGGCGATTGGCTTCCGGGTCTTCTTGAACCAGGCCATCTGGGGGTATTTAGTCAGGGACAAACGCAAAAGTCAAAACTCAAAACTCGTAAACGGCCAAATACTGCGAAAGGCCGGCGGGAATTCAAAAATGAAAACTCACCGCCCAAAAATAGCCGATCCGGCGCAGGTTTCTGGCGCCTCTCTCGGTGGATTTCGAGTTTTCGGTTTGAGTTACGCGCGGGGCACGTAGTACTGCGTCCCCCGGCCCATGCCTTGCACCCGCTTGAGCAGATCGTCGAGCGCGGCGTCGCTCCCCGCCAGGTCGAGTTGTGAGGTTTCGACGACGAGCAGCGGCGTGGCGCTGTAATGAAAGAAGAAGTGCTGATAGGCCTCGTTCACCTCTCTGACGTAGCCGTCGTCAGGATCGAGTGACTCGACCTCCATCTCGCGGGCACGATCGCGCAGACGACGAACCAAAACATCGGTGGGCGCTTGAAGGTAAATGACGAGATCCGGTGCGGGGACGTCCCTGGCGAGCAGGTCGTACAACCGCTGGTAGATGAACAGCTCGTTGTCGTCGAGGTTGAGATACGCGAAGATCTTGTCCTTGTCGAACAGGTAGTCGGCAACGGTGGCCTGCGTGAACAGATCGCCTTGCCGCAGTGCGATCTGCTGTCGATGCCGATTCAACAGATAGAACAGCTGCGCCTGCAGTGCCGAACCTGGCCTGGCGTTGTAGAAATCGGTGAGGAACGGATTGTCCCCGTCCTCGAGGATCGTCGTCGCATCCAGTCGCGCGGCGAGCCGCTCTGCGAGCGCAGTCTTGCCGACGCCGATCGGTCCTTCAATCGCGATGTACTGAAAGGGCATGTCCTCGGTGCGCTCGAGCTCGGAGCCTGCATGCTATCATCGCGACCGATGCGGACGCTGAGTCGCAGCGCTCTCGTCGCCCTCGTCACCGCAGTCACCTGTTCCAGTTGCGCGTCAGTTCCCGTTGCTCCGACGGTTCCTGTCGTCACGTGGGAGCGGAAGCTCGGCGCGATGATCCGTCTGGAGGATCAGCGCATTCTGCGCGAGCCCAATACACCGGCACCGGTCGTTCTTCGCCCTGCGACCAAAGACCGGCCGGCGATCGTGGGGCCGCCGGCCCCGACTGATCTGATTCGGCTGCTGCGTGACGATGAAGGGCGCGTCCGTCGGCGCGCTGCGCTCGCGATCGGTCGCGTTGGCCTGGCCGAGGGCATCGAGCCGCTCACGAACCTGCTCACTGACAGTGAAGTCGAGGTGAGACAGATGGCGGCGTTTGCACTCGGCTTGATCGGAGATGGGTCGGCGCGCCCCGCGCTGACCAACGCGCTCAAGGATCCACAGCCGATCGTGCAGGGACGCTCGGCCGAAGCGCTGGGGCTGATCGGCAACAAAGCGGACGCCAGCGCGGTCTCCGCGATGGTGCAGGCGCACATCCGCGCCGGCGCGCTCAACGGTCTGATGCCCGACGACATGAGCTATCCGCTGTCGCCGGCGATCGAAGCGACACGGCTTGGCCTGTTTGCGCTGGCACGGCTCGGTGACTACGACGCGCTCGCGGCCGTTGCGCTCGCAAACGGGAAACCTGTTTCGACCTGGTGGCCGGTGGCCTACGCGCTGCAGCGCATCGGCGACCCGCGCGCCGCACCGGCGCTGACCGCGCTGCTCGACACGCCGGGCCGCTTCACCGCGGCCTTTGCAGCGAAAGGCCTGGGCGGTGCGAAGGCGACCGGACCCGCGTCCGCGCTGCGGCAGATCGTCAGCGATCGGAAAGCGCCGCAGGCCGTTGTCATTCAAGCGATCCGCGCACTGGCGGCGATGCACGATACCGCAGCGCTGGCCGTTCTGCGCCCGATCGTGACCAACGCGTCGGCAGATGCCACGCTGCGTCTGGAGGCGATGACAGCGTTGGGAGCGCTGGCGAACAGTTCATCGCTGGAGCTCCTGCTCGATCTCGTCTCGAACCCCGCGCCTGCCATTCGCGGCGCGGCGCTGGGTGCGCTCGCGCGAGCCGATCCGGATGCCTTCTTCTCGGCGGTGGCAGCCCTCGATGCCGATCGAGATTGGACCGTACGTGTGGCGCTGGCCAATGCGCTCGGGACGCAGCCGGCGGAGCGCAGTGTTCCGAGATTGACACTCATGCTGCAGGACGAGGATCAACGCGTGATTCCTGCGGTCCTCACCGCGCTCGCCGCGGTCAAGGCGCCGGGCGCCGAGCGCGTGCTCACCGACCGGTTGAAGAGCGGTGACGTCGTGGTGCGGGCGGCCGCAGCGAGCGCGCTTGGTGAGCTGAAGGCCCCGTCCGCGATTCAGCCGCTGATCGATGCCTACCACGCGGCTGCCGCCGATCGAGAGTACGGGGCTCGCGCGAGCGCGCTCGCGGCGCTGGCGAAGATCGATGTCGCGGCGGCGCGTCCAGTACTCGTCGAAGCGCTGAAGGATCGCGACTGGCCGGTGCGCATTCGCGCCGCGGAGCTCCTCAAGGCGCAGAACGCCGACGATCAGGCCGTACGGCCCGCCGCGCCGGCGCGGACCGACAGTCCCGAGTTTCAGGCGGTCGTCGTGCCGCGCTTCTCACCGCATGCGTATATCGAGACCGAGAAGGGCACGATTGAAATCGAGCTCGCCGTACTCGATGCCCCGCTCACGGTGGCCAATTTCATGACGCTGGCGCGGAAGGGGTTCTACAACGGCGTCGCCTTCCATCGGATCGTGCCCGACTTCGTGGTGCAGGATGGCGATCCGCGAGGCGACGGAGAAGGCGGTCCCGGCTACACGATTCGCGATGAGCTCAACGAACAGCCGTATCTTCGCGGTACCGTCGGCATGGCGCTCGATTGGAAGGATACCGGCGGAAGCCAGTTCTTCATCACGCACTCTCCGCAGCCGCACCTCGATGCGCGCTACACCGTGTTCGGCCACGTCGTCGCCGGCTTGGACGTCGTCGATCGGCTCGTGCCGTGGGATGTGATCAAGAGCGTGCGCATCTGGGACGGCGTCACGCCGCAATAGAGGTTCTCGATTGGGAGCAGGGAATCGGGAGTGGGAGTCATGAAGCCGACTCCCAATTCCGGCGCGGCTCGCACGGACATTGGGAGTCGGTAAATCAGGCCGCTATCTCTTCTTCGCCGCCTTCTTCTTTCCGCCCTTCGCTTTCTTCGCCATGTGAATCCCCCCCTTCGCCCGTGGTGTGGATACGCGAACGCGTCTGCGGAAAACCCGGCGCACTCTGCCGCCTGGCACGTCGGCCCGAGCGTCGGCAACGCGGCTTCGCGGGCTCGATCCCGTTGCGCGCGTGCTCGCGCGCCGGGAGATCTGAAAATCGCAGGGCAAAAAAAATGGGGTGCTCCTCGAGCACCCCGTGAAGCCGTGCGGAAGAACTACCGCTTCTTCGCGGCCTTCTTCTTCGAGGCCTTGGCTTTCTTCGCCATTGTGTTCTCCATTAGGATTAGCAGCTCAGCCTCCGACGGTCCGCTTGGCCGTCACAACGGGTGGGCTGAGCCATCCACCCTCATACCAGATGTAGATTATGGGTGAGATTTTCTCACTGTCAAGCACAAAATCGATCTGCTTGTCAAAGATCGCGCCGCCGAGATGCCCGGCCACCGCGTTCAAATCCACCCACGATGTCAAGTGTCGGCTCGATCGCACGCGGTCTACAGCGTGACGCGCCGATCGAGACGCGGAAGTCGACGCTCGAGACTCGAGACACGATCGTTCGAGACGCTGCGACGCGACTCCGCGTCCTCCTTCTCGAGTATTGAGCTCTGAGTTTTGAGTTGGCGATCATCATCTCGACGATGATCGCAACCGATCGCGCGCGGCGGGAGCGATGCGATCGGGATCGCCTGCCGGCACGTTGTCGAGTGCCGCGCGATAGGCGTCGATCGCGTCGCGTCGTCGGCCTTGACGATCGAGTGCCTCCCCGAGTTGAAGCTGAGCGCGGGCTAGTGCTCCGAGGGGCGCTGTCGGTTTGAGTGCGATCACCTTGCGGAGTTGAGTGATCGCGGCTTCGTTCTCGAGGCGCTTGTCCAGTTGGCGCGCGAGCCCGAGGCGAGCCGCGACTTCGGCCAGGCTGGGCTCGGCGACCTTCGCCGCCTGGGCATCGGCCAGCAGCTGCCGCCACGAACGAAGGCTCGCCTCTGTGTCGTGGAGGTAGATGTCTTCGATCTCGGCGATGCGTTCAAGGAAATGCGGGTTGTGGGGATGGCGGGCGTGAAGCCCCTGAAGCAGATCGAGCGCCCGTCCCGGCTCCTTTTCGTACCAGAGGTAGATCAGATGGATCTGATAGTCCGCTTCGCTCCTGAGGAGCTGCCCTCCGTCTCTCGCGCGAAGCATCTCTTGAAGGCCCTGCACCCGATCGCCGCCTGGGAGGAGAAGCAGCCACCGGAGGACTCTGGCCGCGGTGGGGGCAACGGCAGCGTAGTAGTGATACAAGCCGATGCCGAAATAGGCGTCCTGTAAGGACGGGTCCAGCGTCAGCGCGCGCTCGAGCGCGTCTTTGATGCGTTTGCCGTCGCGCGCGGCCGACAGTCGCTCACCGCGCAGCACCTTCCACTGCGCACGAGCCCCGTACGCGCCGCCCAGATAGAACCAGGCCTCGGCACGTGACGGCTCGCGCACGATCCACGCTTCGATCGCGGCAATGGACGCGTCGGCCTTAGTGAGAAATGCCTCATCACGGCTCCGGTTGTTCGGGTCGAGCTGGATCTGCCACCAGGTCGACACGACCTCGAGGAGTTCGCAGGCTTCGGGCGGCGCGAGATCCGATCGGCTGGTCCCCTGTGTGGGCGGCGGGCCGCATGCGCGTGTCAACAGCACCGGGACGCGGTCGAACTGCGCGTCGAAGATCGCATCGTAGGTGTTCACGAGCAGCGGTCCGCCCGTGAGCTGGGACGATTGAGGGGAGGCGGAGGCGAGTGCGAATGCCGCCAGGCCGAATACGATCCCGAACATCACGATCCTGGATGCATGGTGGCGCCGTGTCACGCACCCCGTCCTCCTGACGTAGTGCGTCACGTGATGCTGGTGTGAAGCCGCTGCTTGTCGGCGTGCCGTTCGAGCGCCAGCTGGAGCAGCCGATCGATCAGCCGCGGATAGGGCAGTCCCGTGGCCTCCCACATCTTCGGGTACATCGAGATCGACGTGAATCCCGGGATGGTGTTGACTTCGTTCAGATACAGCGCATCGCTCTTGCCGTCGACGAAGAAGTCGACGCGCGCCATGCCGGCGAGTTCGAGCGCGCGGAACGCGTCGATGCTCAACTTCCGTACCCGCTCGATGATCGCCGCCGGCAGGTCCGCCGGAATCGCCGTGCGCGCCCCGTCGGCGTCGATGTACTTCGCCACGTACGAGTAGAACCCGTCGCGGTGGGTCACGATGATCTCGCCAGGCACCGAGGCCTCCGGATCGTCATTGCCCAGAACGGCGCATTCGATCTCGCGTGCATTGGGGACACCGGCTTCGACCACGATCTTCCTGTCGAATTGCAGGGCCAGCGCCATTGCTTCGATGAACTCCGCATCGCTCCTGGCGCGTGAGATGCCCACGCTCGATCCGAGATTGGCCGGTTTGACGAACACCGGATAGCGCAGCGCAGTGGAAACGTGCTCGGTGATCGCGCGCGCATCGCGCTCCCAGTCGCGTCTCACGAGAGTGATATGCGGCACGATCGGGAGACCGTGGGCGCTGAAGAGCGTCTTCATCACCGCCTTGTCCATACCGACTGCTGACCCGAGCACTCCAGCGCCGACATACGGCACGTTTGCGAGCTCGAGAAGGCCCTGTACGGTGCCGTCTTCGCCGTAGGGTCCGTGCAAAACGGGAAAGATGACGTCGACCGAAGCGATGATGGCTGTTGGTTCGACCGGTCGGGCCTCCCCCGATCCCGGTGGGCCGAGTGCGGTCACGTCCGCCGCGGAGGCGAAGGCGGGTTCGGCCTGCGGCTGCACCCATCGACCGTCCTTCTCGATACGAATCGGGACCGGGTCGTAGCGGCTGCGATCGAGGTGCTTGAAGATCGAGCTCGCCGAGACGATCGAGACTTCGTGCTCACCCGAGCGCCCGCCGTAGATCACACCGACACGAAGCGTCTTCACCTTCAACTAATAATAAGCGGGTTGAGCAGTCCGTTTCGTTTCAGCGTGCACGCGACCGATGGAGCCGCGCGGCTCGGGCAGTGCGAGACGCCGCATGGGGCGGTGCAGACGCCGGCGTTCATGCCGGTCGGGACGCAGGGCGCGGTCAAGGCGGCGTTGCACAGGGACGTGGCCGAGGCGGGCGCCGAGATCATCCTGGGCAACACCTATCATTTGTATCTCCGTCCCGGCGACGAGCTGATCGCGCGCCGTGGGGGGCTGCATCGCTTCATCGGATGGGAGCGGCCGATTCTGACCGACAGCGGCGGCTTTCAGGTCTTCAGCCTCGCCTCGCGATGCGTCGTGACCGAAGAGGGGGCGGCGTTTCAATCGCACATCGATGGATCGCGCCACCGATTCACGCCGGAGCACACCGTCGACGTGCAGGCCCGTCTCGGGTCCGATATCGCAATGGTCTTCGATCAGTGTCTGGGATATCCGGCTACCCATGAGGACGCTGCCGAATCGATGCGGCGTTCGGTTCGCTGGGCCGCCCGGTGCCGGAGCCGCCTGCAGGAGCTTCGATCGTCGCCGGGTGCAGTGATCGTGACCAATCCAGGCCAGGCGCAGTTCGGGATCGTCCAGGGTGGTGTGTTCGAGGATCTCCGCGCGGAGAGCGTCGACGCGACGGTCGCCCTTGGCTTCGAGGGCTACGCGATCGGGGGTCTCAGTGTGGGCGAGCCGGTGGAGGTGATGTACGGAGTCGTGGGCGCTACGGCGCGCGGCCTTCCGGAGAATCAGCCGCGCTATCTGATGGGGACTGGGACGCCGGAAGATCTGGTCGAATGCGTGGCGCGCGGCATCGATCTCTTCGACTGTGTGCTGCCGACGCGGAACGCGCGGAATGGTCAGCTGTTCACGAGCCAGGGTCGCATCAATATCAAGAATGCGAAGTACGCCGAGGACGAGCAGCCCCCCGATCCGGCCTGCTCGTGCTACACCTGCCGCCACCACTCGCGCGCCTATCTGCGGCATCTCCACCTCTCCGGCGAAATGACGGGTGGAGCCCTTAACACGTTGCATAACTTGGCCTTTTACCTTGACACCATGCGTCGGATTAGGCACGCTATTATGTTCGGGGCCTTCGATATGTTCAGGCAGGAGTTCCTTCGCTCGGTTTCCCGCCTGTCGCTCGATTCATGACGTCATAACACCGTGGGATCTGAAGTGTCGAACGCGGCATTTTCGTTCGTGCTTGCCATGGCCTCGCCCCAGCAGGGGGCGCCGAGCCCGTGGCTGCAGCTCGTGCCCATCGCGCTCGTGCTCGGCATCTTCTATTTCGTGATGGTGCTCCCGATGAGGAAGCGCCAGCAGAAGGTTCAGGCGTTTCTCCAGGCGCTCAAGGTCGGAGATCGCGTCGTCACCTCCGGCGGGATTTACGGGTCGATCACGAAGGTCAACGATCAGTCTTTGCAACTTCAGATCGCGAACAACGTGCGCGTAGAAGTCTCGCGCGCGGCGATCGTCGGCTATCAGGGCCAGGAGCCCGTCGCTTCCGACGGCGGAAGCACGTCGTCCTGACGATCGGGGCGGCGAAATACGTCTGTCAACGTCATCACCATGCTGAAGAACTTGAGTTGGCGCATTCTCACGACCATCGCGGTCCTTGTGATTTTTGGACTGGTTGGCGTCTATCCCCTGTTGGCGACCTACTCCAGGCTGCCGATGCCGGAGTGGCTGGCGCAGAAACAGTTGAAGCTCGGCCTCGACCTCAAAGGCGGTGTTCACCTCGTGCTGCGCGTGATCACCGACACGGCGCTCAGGGCTGAAACCGAGGCCCAGAGTGAGCGCACGCGAGAGGCGCTTGCGGGCGCAGGGGTCAACGTCACCGCCGTCACGGTCGTGAACGACGTGCAGTTCCGCGTCGACGGCGTGCAGCCGACGCAGAGCCAGGCATTTATATCGGCGGTCGCCGATGCCGAGGGCACCTTCGATCGGAGCTCTGGCACCGGCGGCAGCTACACCTTCACGATGAAGCCGAACCTGCAGAAGCAGTTTCGCGATGAGTCGGTACGGCAGGCGCGGACGACGATCGAGCGGCGTGTCAACGAGCTCGGCGTGTCCGAGCCGAGCATCGCGCAGCAGGGGAATGGTGATCAGATCCTCGTCCAGCTCCCGGGGGTGACTGACGTCGATCGCGCGAAGGGAATCATCTCGTCGACCGGGCTGCTCAAGCTGACGATCGTCGAGCAAGGGCCGTTCTCGACGCGTGAGCAGGCGCTCCAGGCGTTCAACAACAACGTGCCGCCGGATATCGAGATCCTTCCCGGTCGGCAGGAGAGTGGCGGCGCCACCGTGTACTACGCCGTCAAGAGAGCCGCTGCGGTGACAGGTCGTGACCTTCGTAGCGCGCAGGAAGGCATCGACCAATACAATCGCCCTGCCGTGCGCTTCACCCTCAAGCAGGACGCGGCGCAGCGCTTCGGAAACTTCACGCAGTCGAACCTCGGACGGCCGCTCGCGATCGTCCTCGACAACCGCGTGATGTCGGTGGCCACCATTCAAGGACGCATTACCGACAGCGGGGAGATCACCGGGGTCAGCCGCCAGGAGATGCAGGACACCGTCATCACGCTCAAGTCGGGCGCGCTGCCAGCCTCGATGGAATACATCCAGGAGCAGACGATCGGCCCGAGCCTCGGCGCTGACGCGATTCGCGCCGGCGTGCTGGCCTCGATCGTGGGCCTCTTCCTCGTCGTCGCGTTCATGCTCGTCTACTACAAGCTGTCGGGCGTGAACGCGGTGATCGCGCTGATTTTCAACCTGGTGATCCTGCTGGGACTCATGGCGTACATCGGGGCGGTCATGACGCTGCCCGGCATCGCCGGTTTCGTCCTCACGATGGGTATCGGCGTCGACTCGAACGTGCTCATCTTCGAACGCATCAAGGAGGAGCTCGAGCACGGCCGTCCGGTGCGGATCGCGTTGAATGCCGGGTTCAGCCGCGTCTTCCTGACGCTGCTCGACACGCACATCTCGGCAGCGATTGCCGCGCTCTTCCTGTTGCAGTTCGGCACCGGCCCGATCCGCGGTTTCGCATACACGCTGCTCATCGGGCTCGGCTCCAATCTGTTCACGTCGACCTTCGTGTCCAGGACGTTGTTCGAGATGGTGTTGGGCCGGAAGCAGCAGGCCGCGACGCTTTCAATTTAGGGCGCCTCAGATGCACATCTTTCACAACACCACGTTCGACTTCCTCCGGTGGCGCTGGCACGCGATCATCCTGTCGTGGGTCGTCATCATTGCCGGCATCGTCATCGGGATGACCAGGGGCGTGCCCCTCGGGCTCGAGTTCGCGGGCGGCACCCAGGTCATCGCCCAGTTCGACAAGACGCCTTCGATTGAAATGGTCCGCCAGGCGCTGGATCGCAACTATCCCGCCGGTGGTGAAAACGTCGTCGTCCAGGCCTATGGCGATCCGGCACAGCGGCAGGTGATGATTCGCGTGCCGCAGGTCGGCGGTGAAGGCGGTACGGCGTTGAGTGCGACCCGAACGGCCGTCGACAGGGCCCTTCAGGCTGGCGGCCTCGGCAACTTCTCCATCGTCGGGACCGAGATCGTCAGCCCTACGGTCGGCCGCGATCTGTCGCAGAAGGGGCTGTCGGCCTTCTTTCTCTCACTGGCCGGCATCCTGGCGTACATCGCCTTCCGCTTCGAGCTCTCGTTTGCCGTTGGCGCCGTCATCGCGACGATTCACGACATCTTCGTGACGTTCGCGTTCTTGGCGTTCTTCCAGTACGACCTCACGCTGAACGTCATCGCGGCCCTGCTGACGGTCACCGGCTACTCGACCAATGACACGATCGTCATCTTCGACCGGGTGCGCGAGAACCTGCGGTCGATGCGCAGCAAGTCGCTGAACGAGGTCGTCAACCTCTCGCTCAATCAGACCCTCGGCCGGACGGTCATCACGGCTGGCACGGCGCTGCTCTCGGCGATCGCCTTGTTCCTCTTCGGCGGCGAAGTACTGAGAGGATTTGCGTTCACGATGATCGTCGGGATCGTCACCGGCACGTACTCGAGCGTGTTCGTCGCTGCGGCGATCGTCACGTTCTGGAATCGCAAGACTCGGCGCATTGCTGCAGCGGCGCCGTCCGGCGATGCCGCCGCCGGTCAGCGAGGGCGCAAGCAGAAGCGCGCCAAGGCGTCGTAGTCGTGCGCGCCAAGCACTCCGCAGTGGACCGCACTCAGTAGACGGCCGCCGATTCTTTGTGATCTATTTCACCGCCGCAGTGCTCGGGATCATCCAGGGCCTGACTGAATTTCTGCCTATTTCCTCGACGGCGCACCTGTTGATCGGAGGACGCCTCCTCCACTTCGACGATCCCGGTGGTGTCTTCACGGTGATGATCCAGCTCGGCTCGATCCTGGCGATCGTGTGGCTCTACCGCGCGACCATCCTGGAGGTCGTCCTCGGGCTCCTCTCGAGCATGTCGGCACGACGCTTCACCTTGATGCTGATCGTGGCCTTCGTGCCCGCGGCGTTCGCCGGCGCCGTACTCGGGAAATTCATCTCGCAGGTACTGTACGAAGACAGCCCGCTTGTCATCGCCAGCACCTTCATCATCGGCGGTCTGGTCATCCTCGTGGTCGAGCAGCTGTCGCTGAAGGTCGCGGTCGACGATGCGCGGACGACGCCGATTGGGCGGGCATTCGGCATCGGCCTGTGTCAGACGCTGGCGCTCATTCCAGGCGTGTCGAGGTCGGGTGCCACGATCGTCGGCGGCCGCATCCTCGGTCTCTCGCGACAGGCGGCCGCTGAGTTCTCGTTTTTCCTGGCGATGCCGACGATGGCCGCCGCGTTCGCCTACAAGCTGCTGGAAGTGCGGCACCATCTGGCGCGGGGGCAGGCGACGGAGATTGCGATCGGCTTCCTCATGGCCTTTGTCGCCTCGCTCCTCGTGGTGAAACCGTTTCTGCGGTTCGTGGGACGGTCGGGGTTCACGCCGTTTGCGTGGTACCGGATTGTGGCTGGACTGGCGATCCTGGCCGCGATGGGGGCCGGCTGGCTGTGATCCAGTGGCTGCGCCGCAGGTTCATCGCGGGGCTGCTGGTGACAGTGCCGCTCTTCATCACCATCGCCGCGCTGGTGTGGATCTTCGGTATCATTGATGGTTTCACAGGATGGCTGGCCGAGCGGTTCGGAGTGGGCACTGTGCCGCGCGGGCTCGGGCCGCTCATCACTGCGCTGGTGATATTGGGTGTCGGCGTCGTCGCCACCAACGTCCTCGGACGCCGGCTGTTCGCGCGCGGTGAGAGCGTGCTGATGAAGATCCCGGTGTTCCGGACCATCTACACGCCGGTGAAGCAACTGGTCGCGGCGTTCTCGCCGGAGACCGAGGGCGGCTTCAAGCGCGTGGTGATGGTGGAGGATCCGAGCCGCGGGTGGATTCTCGGATTTCTGACGAAGGAGTTCCGCGTCGAGCGAGACCAAGGCCCCGAGATTCTGGTCGCGGTGTACGTGCCGACGAACCATCTGTATCTGGGCGACATCCGGATGTATCCGCGTGAACGCGCGATCTTCCCCGACATCAGCGTTGAGGAAGGGATTCGAATCATGTTGACCGGCGGGATGTCACTGCCCGGTCGCATCGATGGCAGGAAGAACTAGGCCCCGACGGGCCTCATTGAGAGGAGCGGACACAGTGATGACCGAGTCGATTCGAGGATTCGGCCGCGTGAGTGGTGCGATCGTGGTAGCGATGGCGATGGTACTGGCGCTGGCGGTACCAACGCTGGCAAGCGCGCAACAACCCGACGCGGCGTCGCAGGCGGCTGCGCAAGCGGCGCCCGGTGGCGGCGGCGAGGCCAACCTGGTCCTGCCCGATCTGGCGCAGGTGCCGGTGGGCGGCTTCAACGGCCGGGCGCTGCTCATGATCGGCCTGGGCGTATCGGTGCTCGGACTGCTCTTCGGCCTCGTCGTGCTCAATCAGCTCAAGAACCTGCCGGTCCACCGCTCGATGCGGGAAATCTCGGAGTTGATCTACGAGACCTGCAAGACCTACCTGGTCACCCAGGGGCGGTTCCTCGCGATTCTCGAGATCTTCATCGCCGCGATCATCGTGCTGTATTTCGGCGTACTCGAGGGGTACGGCGTCGAGCGCGTGCTGATCATCCTCGTCTTCAGCGTGATCGGCATCCTGGGCAGCTACAGCGTGGCGTGGTTCGGCATCCGCGTGAACACCTACGCGAACTCCCGCACGGCGTTCGCCAGCCTCGAGGGCAGGCCCTTCCCCGTGTATGCCATCCCGTTGAAGGCGGGCATGAGCATCGGCACGCTCCTCATCAGCGTCGAGCTGCTGATCATGCTGCTGATCCTGCTCTTCATCCCCGGCGACTACGCCGGCGCCTGCTTCATCGGCTTCGCGATCGGTGAATCGCTCGGCGCGGCGGCGCTGCGAATCGCCGGCGGCATCTTCACAAAGATCGCTGACATCGGTTCCGACCTGATGAAGATCGTCTTCAACATCAAGGAAGACGATGCCAGGAATCCGGGCGTGATCGCCGACTGCACCGGCGACAACGCGGGCGATTCGGTCGGGCCGAGCGCCGACGGGTTCGAGACCTACGGCGTGACCGGCGTCGCGCTCATCACGTTCATCATTCTCGCCGTTCCGCAGGCAGCGACGCAGGTGCAGCTGCTGGTGTGGATCTTCGTGATGCGCGTCATGATGATCATCGCGAGCGTCGGGTCGTATCTGCTCAACGAGGCGATCGCGAAGGCGCGCTACGGCTCGGCGTCGAAGATGAACTTCGAGGCGCCGCTGACACAGCTCGTCTGGTTGACCTCGATCGTCTCGGTCATTCTGACCTTCATCGTGTCCCACCTGTTGATCGCCGATCTCGGCGACGGCACGCTCTGGTGGAAGCTCTCGGCGATCATCACGTGCGGCACGCTGGCCGGCGCGATCATCCCGGAGCTCGTGAAGGTGTTCACCTCGGTCGAGTCGAGCCACGTGCGCGAGGTCGTCACCGCATCGAAGGAAGGCGGACCGTCGCTGAACATCCTGGCCGGATTCGTCGCCGGCAACTTCAGCGCCTACTGGCTCGGCCTCAGCATCGTCTCGCTGATGTCGATCGCCTACTTCGTGAGCACCTGGGACACATCGATGTCCTCCCTCATGCTCGCCCCCGCCGTGTTTGCGTTCGGTCTCGTCGCATTCGGCTTCCTCGGCATGGGCCCGGTCACGATTGCGGTCGACTCGTACGGCCCGGTGACCGACAACGCGCAGTCGGTGTTCGAGCTCTCGGTGATCGAATCGATCCCCGGCATTCACCAGGAGCTGAAGAAGGACTTCGGGTTGAACGTGCAGTTCGAGCATGCCAAAGCGCTGCTCGAGGAAAACGACGGCGCGGGCAACACCTTCAAGGCGACGGCCAAGCCGGTGCTCATCGGCACCGCGGTGGTCGGGGCAACGACGATGATCTTCTCGATCATCGTGGAGCTGACGCACGGGCTGACGCAGAACACCGATCAATTGTCGCTGCTGCACGCACCGTTCCTGCTCGGGCTCGTCACCGGCGGTTCGGTGATCTACTGGTTCACCGGCGCGTCGACACAGGCGGTCACGACCGGCGCGTATCGCGCGGTCGAGTTCATCAAAGCGAACATCAGGCTCGAAGGCGTGACCAAGGCCTCGGTCGAAGACAGCAAGAAGGTCGTGCAGATCTGCACGCAGTACGCGCAGCGCGGGATGTTCAACATCTTCCTGACGGTGTTCTTCGCCACGCTGGCGTTTGCGTTCGTCGAGCCGTACTTCTTCATCGGCTATCTGATTTCGATCGCCCTGTTCGGGCTGTATCAGGCGGTCTTCATGGCCAACGCCGGCGGCGCGTGGGACAACGCCAAGAAGATCGTCGAGACCGAGCTGAAAATGAAGAATACGCCGCTGCATGCGGCGACCGTCGTCGGCGATACAGTCGGCGACCCGTTCAAGGACACCTCGTCGGTGGCGCTCAACCCGGTCATCAAATTCACGACGCTGTTCGGCTTGCTCGCCGTCTCGCTGGCGGTCCGGCTCACTGAACAGACTGGCAGCGCGACCAGCCACCTGCTGGCCGGGCTGTTCCTGGCGGTCTCCATCGTGTTCGCGTATCGCTCGTTCTACGGCATGCGCATCGGGTTGGCCCAAGAGAAGACGTCTCCTCAAGCTGTCCACGTGGCCAATCGATGACGCCCAATGGATGACGTCTGCCCGATGCGGGATGAGCTCGCCTGGCAGAGGAGGGAGCCGCCTGTGCAGCGACGCTTCACCGGTGGCCGACCTGTGACGAAAATCGTGCACTGGCCCCAGAACTCGGGTTTTTTGAGCTCTTGCATGTGTTCGGATCCGCGATAGAATGCCCGGTCTTGCCGGGAGCGTGGCAGGAGGTGCCGGCCGGAGCACTTTGGGATAACCGGTGTCTAAGCCATCACGGGTCGCTTCCGGTAAGTGACAGAAGGTTTCGTTGACACCATTTTTTTCGGGTAGCTATAATCGGCCGCTCTGCGGGACCGGAGACGTTGATTTAGGGGAGGAAAAGACTCTTGCCACGCGATGAACGCATGTTCGGCGATATCGTCGATCCTTCCATCAAACTCGGGAGCAACCAGGGAAAATCGATTGGTATGACGGTTTTCCTCGAGGCGCTCGCGATCGCGCTCGTCATCATCATTCCGTTGATGGCGACTGACGTCCTGCCGACGCCGCCGTCGATGATGGCGTTCGTCGCGGCGCCACCACCGCCGCCGCCGCCCCCACCGCCCCCGCCCCCGCCGAAAGAAATCGTCAAACCGGTGGAAGTCGTGAACCCGAATGCAGCGCCGACGGAGCCGCCGAAGGAGATCAAGCCGGAGCCCGTCGACACGAACTTCGACAAGACGCAGGGTGTCGAGGGTGGTGTGCCGGGTGGAGTCGTGGGGGGAGTCGTTGGAGGTCTGCCCGAGGCGCCGCCTCCTCCGCCGCCGCCGACGCAGCCGGTCCGCGTGGGCGGTCAGATCAAGCAGCCCACCAAGCTGAAGCACGTCAATCCGACGTATCCGCCGATCGCACAGTCGGCGCGTGTGCAGGGCGTCGTGATCATCGAAGCGGTGATCGGTCCCAATGGCAAGGTGCAGGACGCCCGCGTCCTGCGTTCCATCCCGTTGCTCGACCAGGCGGCGCTCGACGCCGTCAAACAGTGGGAGTTCAGTCCCACGCTGCTCAACAACGTTCCCGTGCCGGTCATCATGACGGTGACCGTACAGTTCACGCTCAGTTAGACACCGGCGCGTAGTCAATACAGGCAGACCCTACGGGGATGCGGAGGATGCAGTAATGGACGTTCGGAAGATGCGACAGGTCGCGTGTGGAATGGTCGGTGTCGTGGCGCTCAGTGCGCCGGCGTTTGCACAGCAGGCTGCTCCTGCTGCCGCGCCGAGCGGCGGCGGGCTGGATCTCGTCGACATGTTCTCGCAGATGGGGCCGCTCGCCTGGGGCGTGGCGATCATCCTGTTCGGCATGTCGTTCCTGTCGGTCGGCATTGCGATCGAGCGTATCTATACATTCAGCCAGGCCCGCAAGCAGTCAAAGCTCTTCGCGCCGCAGGTGGCAAAGCATCTCAGGGACGGCCGCCTGAAGGAAGCCATCGCGATGTCGGCCTCGAAGGACTATCGCTATAGCCACCTCGCCAAGGTAGTGCTCGCGGGTCTCCAGGAATACCAGTTCCAGCAGGAGAGCGGCACGAACTTGAACCGCGATGACGTTCTCGATACGGTCCGCCGTTCGATTCAGCGCGCGTCGGCCCTGACCACCAACGACCTGAAGAAGGGCGTCAACACGCTCGCCACGATCGGATCGACCGCACCGTTCGTCGGACTGCTCGGCACGGTCGTCGGCGTCATCAACGCGTTCGTCGGTATCGCGTCCACGGGCTCTGGTGGGATCGCTGGCGTGTCGGCCGGTATCGCGGAAGCCCTGGTCGAAACGGCGCTCGGCTTGTTCGTCGCGATCCCCGCGGTCTGGTTCTACAACTATCTGACCAACCGACTCGAGTACTTCAACGTGGAGATGGACAACTCTTCGTCGGAGCTCGTCGACTACTTCATCAAGAAGACCGCCTAGCGCAAAGTATCGAGTGGTGATCGGCGGCTGCTGACCGGAAGCAACGTAATTCGGTAGACAGCGTCGCTGGTCGCCACAGTTCGCGACTGGAGTTCAGTTATGGCAATGAATGTGGGCGGCGGCGGTGGCGTCAAATCCGACATCAACGTCACCCCCCTTGTCGACGTCATGCTGGTGCTGCTCATCATCATGATGATCGTGGCACCGCTGCTGCAGCAGGGCGTGAGCGTCAAGCTTCCGCAGGCCACCAACACGAAAGAAAAGCCTGACACTCAGGATCAGACGGTGCTCGCCATCGATGCGAACAAACGCCTGTATCTGAACGCCGTGCCGATTCAGAAGGACGACCTTCGCCGCCGCGTCGAGGAAGTCCTCGAGAACAAGAAGGACAAGATCGTCATCATCAAGGCAGATCAGGACGTCGAGTACAGCGCCGTGATGGATGCGATGGATCAGCTGCGAGCGAGCGGCATCGAGGACATGGGCCTCATTACCGATCCGCGCGCGGGCCAGGCGCAGGGCCGGGGGGGCGAGTAATGGCTGCGCATCAGCACCACGGCGCAGAGCGCGTCTTCAAGGGCAAGACCCTGAAGGAGACGGCGGACATGAACATCACGCCGATGATCGACGTGCTGCTCGTGCTGCTCGTGATCTTCATGGTGACCCTGCCGCTGAACCAGCGCGGCCTCGACGTCAACCTGCCAGCCGAAACGCAGCAGCCGAAGCAGGCGACGCCCGACATCAGCCAGATCGTGCTGAACTACACGGCTGACAAGAAGATCTCGGTCAACAACAAGGACATTCCGATCCGCGATCTCCAGGAGTTCCTCCGAACGACGTTCGAGGAACGCAAGGAGAAGACGATGTTCATCATGGGCGCGGGTACGCTGCGCTACGGCGAGATCGTCGAGGTCATCGATGCTGCGAAAGGCGCCGGCGTCGAAAAAGTCGGCATCGTCACCGAGGGCATGCGCAAGGCGGCCTCCGGGGGTAGCGAGTAGCGATCGAAGCCGCGGGATTCCTGAAGGCCGTCTCTCACGAGGCGGCCTTTTTCTTTGTACGAAGGAACGGAGGGTACGCTCCGTGCCTTCTAGCGCAGCACGCTCTTCGCGAACGCCGGATCCCCATCGTTGCGGGCAGGCATCACGCCGAGCACATCGCACAGCACGTCGTAAATGTTGACGTTTTCGAACGCTGGCACGGTAACCTCTGTCTTGAAGGCGGGGCCGGCGGCAACGAAAATGCCGTGCATCGAGCGGGCAACGATCGGATCGTAGCCGTGCTCGCCTCGCGGTCCCGTGTTCCCCCGCGAGCGACGTTGGTTGAACGTGTCGCGCACCATGATCTGCCAGCCTTCGTCGACGACTCCAACGATCGGTGGAATGCGAGGGTGATCGCGGTAGTGCCAGTGCTCCGGCGTTTCAGCGCGGCGGTACACCTTCAGGCGGGGGTGCGCCTTGACGAGGGCTGCGTACACGGCGTCCTCGCGCCCTGGCCGTGGAAACAGTCCCAGCGTGGGATTGATATCGATCACCTCGACGTCGCTGAGTGAGATGTAGTCGTCTAGGATGACCACGCGATCGAGCGACGTCTCCGCCATGCCGTGATCGGACACCGCGACGATGTTGACACGGTCGGAGAGACGACGCCGTTCGAGTCCTTTCACCAGGCGACCGAGGTACCCGTCGGCGCGACGCACCGCGTTGCGAACTTCCATCGAGTTCGGGCCGTTCTCGTGCCCCGCGCCATCCACGTCGCCGATGTAGAGCGTGATCAGCGTGGGCCGCCTCTCGGGCGGGAGATCGAGCCACGACAGCACGCGATCGACGCGGATGTTCACGGGCAGGCGGTCGTCGAATGGTGCCCAGAAGTTTGGCCTGACGCCTTCGATGGGTGCCTCGGTGCCAGGCCAGAACATCGAGGCGGTGCGTTGATCCGCATGCTGCAGCGTCACCCAGATCGGCTCACCGCCCCACCACATCGGGTCCTGCACTTCTCGCGAGTTGGACATCGTCATGCGACGACCGGTCGGCGGATCCTTGACCGAGTTCGCGACGATCCCGTGATGTCCTGGATAGAGTCCGGTGACGATCGTGTAGTGGTTGGGAAACGTCTTCGAGGGGTAACTCGGTATGAGCTCTGCGCCGACGCCCCTCGCGATGAGACGATGAAGATTCGGCGCAGAGTACAGAGACTCGTAGTCCCATCGCCAACCATCGAAGGAGACCAGGACTACGGTGGGCTTGGACTCGTCCCCGCGGAGGACATGGCTCTGCCCGCCTCCAAACAGGAGCCAGAGCAGCAGGAGCAACACGGCTCGACGAGTCACGACCCGATTGTAAGTGGAAAGTTGTTTACTTCCTCACGTTCTCCAATTCCACTCGTTCCGCTTCTTCCGCTCTTCCACTCAGTTGAACGAGTACCTCACACTGATCATGAACTGATAGACGTCGCCTGTTGTCGCCGACGTCTGGAAGCTCTTGGTCACCAGCTCGTTGTTCGCCGTGGCCATCCGGTAAGTGGGACGGCCTTGGGCGTCGACGCCGACGAAGCTGAGGAGCGACACCTGGGCGTTGGTGTTGATCGCTGCGATCGGCCGCTGGCCGACCCCCCAGCCGTGATTCAGCAGGTTGCCGAAGTTGTAGAAGTCGAACCGGAGCTGGAAGGCGTTCCGCTGCCCGCCGAGATTGTGGAAGATGTCCTGCAGGATGCTCAGATCGACACGGTTGACGATCGGCAGCACCGCGCCGTTGCGTGCGGCGTACTCCCCGCGGTGCGCGCTCAAGTAGGAGTCCTGGCGGATGTACTGCTCGAAGGCCGCAGCCTGCTCCTCAGGTGAGAACACCCGAGTTCCGACCGTGAGCGGGACGAAGTTCATCTCCGACGCGTCGCGCGGGATGTAGATCAAGTCGTTCCCGGAGATGCTGTCGCCGTTCATGTCGCCCGCGAAGACGTAGCTCAATCGCGGCGAGGCGCTCAGCGTATTCGCTTTGGCCTCCCAGAACATCGAGACCGTCGTGCCGCCGAAGTTGAAGTAATTGTGGCTGTAGGTCGCCAACGCGAACACGCGATGCCCGGGCGACCACATCGAAATGCCGAGGCCGGCGTTGTTCGGATCGCCGTGGGTCGAAATGCGCGAGTAGCTGGTGGCGGCAGTCGATTCGGGATCGACCAGCGTCTTCGACTCGCCATAGCTGTACGCGCCACGAAGTGACAGGCCGAAGCGGGTGTTTTTCGTGAGCGTCTCGGCGAAGTTCCATGCCCGCCCTTCACTGCCGTTCTTGAGGACGTAATTGACGGTCACCTGATTGCCGGGATCGTTGTTGATACGGCTGACGCAGCCGCCGATTTGCCCCGTCGCGGCGCACGGCGTTCCAACCCAGCGCGGTCGCGCATCGACGCCGGTGAACGCCGATTGGGCGGCGGGCAGATTCGCGTTGATGTAGTAGATGCCGTTCACGTCCTTCGCGAACAGGTACTCGGTCGTACTCACCAGGCCGAGCGGAAGCCTGTAATCGAACGCGACGTTGCTGCGCCAGACCTGCGGGAACTTGAAGTCGGGATCGGTGACGTTGAGCGCGTAGCTGGCGGCACCCGTGCCGGTCGGAGCGAGCTTGTACGTGTCCGGATTCGGATTGAACGGGAAGGCCGTCGTCGGTCCATCGACGAGGCGCTCACCGATCAGCACGCCGGTATTGCCGATCTGATTCGAGATCCAGACATAGGCAGGGCGGCCGCTGAACAGTCCGGTGCCGCCGCGGACCTGCATTTTCTGATCGCTGTTCACATCCCAGTTGATGCCGAGACGCGGCGACCACAGGACCTTCGTATCGGGCATGCGGCCGGTGTCGTATTTGACGGGAGCACCGGTCTCGTCCCGGAACGTCAACGCATCGGCAGCCGGGTTGTCATACGCGGTGTTCTTGAACATCGACACGTCGAAGCGGAACCCGCCTGTCACGGTCACGTTGCCGCGAGGCCGCCATTCATCCTGCGCGTAGCCGGCGCTGTACCACACGTCGAGCGGCTGCAGCGGCTTGTCGAGGTTCGGGAGGTTGCTCCAGCGAACGTGGAAGGTGCGGAGCTGGACCGGCGAGACGGTACGGCTCGGGTTTGCCAGATATCCGTTGGCATCGGTGTAGAAGTCGGCCAGCGAGTTGTAGGCGTACGCGCTCTGCGGGCAGCAGCCGAAGAAGACGTTGTCCGAGTGGTACTTCTCCGTGTAGGCGCCGAACGTCAGCGAATGCGACGACGTGAACTTGGTGAAGTTGTCCTGCAGCTGGAAGGTCTGGTAGCGCAGCTCGTTGTTGACGGTGAACGGCTCGAAGCCGAACGAGGTATATGCCGAGTTCGCCTCGAAGATGTCGACGAATGGAAACAATGTACTGCGGTAGCCGCGGCTCTCATCCTGCGTCGTGTATCCGCTCTGGAACGAGTTGGCCATCGTGTTCGCGATGACGGTGTTCCACTCGCCGATGCCCGACCGGATGTTCTCGAGAATCCTGTAATCGGTGTTCTCGAAGCTGAGGTACGTGCTGCCGATCGCGCTCCGGCCCCGGAGGGCCGACGCGGAACTGGACACGCCGACGTCGGTGAACGAATCCAGGTAGTTGTAGCGGAAGCTGACCTTGTTGCTGTTGTTGATGTTGTAATCGCTGCGCAGCAGGAAGCGCTTGGCGGGTGTGTCCTTCGGAATGTTCTCGAACGGCCCGGTGTCGTAGTTGAAGTTCGAACTCAGAAACGAGCTGAGGCCACTGAGGTCGGACGCGAGCACGCGCGACACGTTGCCTGCGACGGTTTCTCCAGGCTGCCGGGCGCGGAACGTCGTCAGCGGACGCGCGTCTTTCTCATTTTCATAGTTGCCGAACGCAAACCACTTGCTCTTGACGATAGGGCCGCCGGCAAAGCCGCCGGTGTTGCGGAACGTGAACGTGCCGGGGTTCACCACCTGACCAGCCGCGTCTGTGCCGACCCAGTCATTGCCGCGCGAGCGATGGTAGAACGCCCCACTGATGCGATTCGTTCCGCTCCGGGTCACGGTGTTCACTCCCGCACCGACGAAGCTGCCCTGACGCACATCGAACGGGGCTACGTTCACTTGAATCTGCTCGATCGCTTCGAGCGAGATCGGCGCGACGCCCGTACGATCGCCGGGCTGGCCGGCAAGGCCGAACGAGTTGTTGAACGAGGAGCCGTCAACCGTGATGTTGTTCATCCGGTTGTCCTGACCGACGAAGTTGTTGCCGCTCGCCTGCGGCGAAAGTCGCGTGACGTCGCCGATGCGGCCCGACAGCGTCGGAATCGTCGCAATCTCGGCCCGTCCCACTGATGTCGCGGCACCGGTTCGACTCGAGCTGAATACCGGATCGACCGTCGCAGACACGGTCACTGTCTCTTGAACCGCGATTGCCTTGACGCGGAAGGTGAGGTCGACCGCAACGCCGAGCGTGACCGTGATGTCTTCCTGCGTCTGCGGCTCGAAAGCCGTTCCTCCGCCGCCAGCAAACGTCACTGTCACGCTGTACGGACCGCCCACGCGCATGCCCGGGATGGTGAATCGGCCGTCGGCTCGAGTCGTAGCCTCGTAGTTCGTGCCCGACGGTAAGTGGATGGCGATGACGCTGGCGCCCGCGACCGGCGTCTGCTGTTCGTTGGTGACGAGGCCATTGAGCGCGCCGGTCGTGACGCCTTGAGCGAGTGTCTGGTGTGCCGGCCAGAGTAGAAGGGCTCCCGCGAGGAGGGCGAACGTTCGCAGACAGACGGACGGATGCACGTTCAGCAAGCGCTTCATGAATTCAACTCCAGAAACTGGCCAAATTTGTCGGATGAGCCCCGGACGACGCCCCGCGGAGCCTCAACATACTAAGCGCAAGTTACGGATGGGTAAATATCTGTGACCGGCGATACGAGCCGCAGGGATAAAAAAGGAGGCCGATCAGAGTGAACGGCCTCCAAACTGAAAGATCGAAACGGACGGACGTCTACTTCGTCGAGCTGGCGCCGGCTGCCCGCTGCTTGGCCTGGATGGCGACGGCGCGGTCGCGATACTGGTCCGCTTCCTTGATGATCGCCTGCTGCTTCTGCGGGTTCTTCTCGAGGAGCGCCTGGGCGCGCAGCAGCAGATTCTTGTAGGTCAGTGCTTCGAAGTAGTCGGGTTTGAGCTGGATCGCCTTGTCGATGGCTTGCAGCCCGGCATTCACGAACTTCACCTTGTCGGCCTCGGGCGTCGTGAAATCGCGGTACGCCTTCTCCCAGTAGTAGGTGGCGATCGTGTAGAACGCCTCCGGGTTGGTCGGCTCCTTCTCGGCCCGCGAGTGGAGCGCTTCCATCGTCTTGTCGAACTCGCCCTGCCGGTTGTAGAAGGCCGCCAGCGTCACGTATACGCTCGCATCGTTCGGCTTCATCTCACGCGCCTTCTGCAGCAGCTGCTCCGCCTGCGCGTACTCGCCGTTCTCCTCGTAGATCCGCGAGAGGTAGGTGTAGTTGCTCGGTTCGGTCGGCTCGAGTTCGATCATGCGGCGGAGGATGGGCTCGGCCTGCGACGGGTCATTCAGCTTGTCGGGACCGTAGGCCGCCACGAGATACTCCATCGCCAGCTTCTTGATCTTCGGATCCTGCTCGACCTCGGCGGACTTCTTGTAGTTGTCGATCGCCTTGGTGAGCATGGCGTCGTTGCCCTCCTCACCTTTGCGCGCCGAACGGTACTGGTTGTCGTAGCTGTTGCCCAGGAAGAAATAGGCAGCCACCAGTCGTGGCTCTGTGCAGGTCTCGTCCGATCCGCGGCACGCCTTGAGGGTTTCTTCGTATTTCTCCGCGGCGGCTTTATAGTCCTGCTGCTGGTAGAACGTGTTGGCGTCCTTGAACGCCATCTTGCCTTTGAGCAGTCCAACCTGGCTGCAGCCGACGGCCAGCAGCCCGAACGCCGCGATCAGGGCGCCCAGCGTCGCCCGTGATGAAACCCTTCGCATCATATCCCCCATGCTGCACCCCGGTGAACCGCGCCCGAAGCCTGAAAACGCGCCAGTATAGTGATCCGTTTTCTGGCCAGTCAAGGGTCCGGCTATCATGAAGATGTCGGCAACGCAAACGTACTGTCGCGGACCGGCCCAGACACGTGCCGGGCCAGACACGCGTCTCAACGGGTTAGACACCGCTTTCCATGATTCGATTCGAGACGCTCCTCGAAAAGGTCCGGAGCTACAGCCCGGAGGCTGACCTCGAGCTGTTGAGGCGGGCGTACGTGTTCTCCGCGCTCGAGCACAAGGGCCAGGTCCGCCACTCGGGCGAGCCCTATCTGGTGCACCCGCTCGAAGTGGCCGATTCTCTCGCCGACATGAAGCTCGACGTGGTCGCGGTCTCCGCCGGGCTGCTGCATGACGTCGTCGAAGACACACTCACGACACCGGAACGCATCGAGGAGCTCTTCGGCAAGGAGATCGCACACGTCGTCGAAGGGGTCACCAAGATCGGCGCGATCCCGTTTTCGTCGAGCGAAGAGCGGCAGGCGGAGAACTTCCGCAAGATGCTGCTGGCGATGGTCGACGACATCAGAGTCATTCTGGTGAAGCTCGCCGACCGCCTGCACAACATGCGGACGCTCCATCACCTGCCGGAGGAGCGCCGCATCAAGATCGCGCAGGAGACGCTCGACATCTACGCGCCGATCGCCAACCGCCTGGGCATGAGCAAGGTCAAGAACGAGCTCGAGGAGCTTTCGTTCAAGTACCTCGAGCCGAAGGCGTACGAGGCCTTGCGCGCCAAGGTCGAAGCCCGCCGCAAGAGCGCAGAAGCGGTCATCGACGAGTTGACGCGGGCGTTGCGCGCCAAGCTCGAAGAAGCGCAGATACCGGTGATCGCGCTCGATGGACGCATCAAGCGTCTGTACAGCATCCATCTCAAGTTGAAGCGGCAGAAAATCGATCTCGAGCGCGTCTACGACTTCGTTGCGCTGCGCGTGATCACCCAATCGGTCAAGGATTGCTACGGGGCGCTCGGCATCATCCATCAGACCTGGTCTCCCGTTCCCGGCCGCATCAAGGACTTCATCGCGATGCCGCGGCCCAACGGATACCAGTCGCTGCATACGTCGGTCATCAGCGAGCACGGCTTCCCGTTCGAGCTGCAGATCCGGACCGATGAAATGCACCGGCGGGCCGAGGAGGGGATCGCCGCCCACTGGAAATACAAGGAAGGGCGGGTCGGCGATCACCGCGACGAGCGCTACTTCCAGTGGATGCGGCAGCTGCTGGAAGTGCAGCAGGAGGTGCGCGACCCGCAGGAATTCCTGCAGAGCCTGAAGATCGATCTCTACCCGGAAGAGGTCTACATCTTCACGCCCAAGGGCGAGGTGCGAGCGCTGCCGCGCGGCGCCACCGCAGTCGACTTCGCCTACACGGTGCACACCGACGTCGGCAATCAATGCGTCGGCGCGCGAATCAACGGCAAGATGGTGCCGCTGCGCACCCGCCTGCAGAACGGCGACATCATCGAGATCGTGACGCAGTCAGGGCACAAGCCGAGCCGCGACTGGCTCACCTTCGTCGTCACCTCGCGTGCTCGAAGCAAGATCAAGCACGTTCTCCTGAGCGAGGAGCGCACGCGAAGCATCGAGCTGGGCCGTCGGCTGTTCGAAAAAGAAGTGCGCCGTTACGGCATCAATCCGACCACGCTGCTCGAAAGCCCCGAGCTGATGAAGTTCGCGACCGAGTACGGCGCGAAATCATCAGAGGAGCTGATGGCCCACATCGGCTACGGCAAGCTGTCCCCCCGGACCGTGCTCCAGAAGTCGGTGCCGCCGACGCAGCTGCGCGAAGCGTCGCCGGTCGTCTCGATCGTGCGTCGCGTGCTGCGGCCCGGGACGAGCGCCGACAAGATCAAGGTGCGGGGCGCCGATGATGTGATGGTGTTCCGGGCCAAGTGCTGCAATCCCATACGAGGCGAGCGCATCGTCGGCTACATCACCCGCGGCAAAGGCGTGTCGGTGCACTCGTGGGCCTGCCCGAACGTCGTGAACCTGATGTTCGATCCCGAGCGCCGCATCGAAGTCGAGTGGGACAGCGCGGGCACCGATCAGGCCCCGTACGTCGTGCGCCTCACGATGCAGGTCGAAGATCGCAAGGGAATGCTCGCCGAGATCAGCGCGAAGGTCTCCGACATCAACACCAACATCACCAACATGGAAGCGCGCACCGGGGAGGATCAGCAGGCGCGCATCGACATGACGGTCGAGATCAGAGACGTGAAGCACCTCGAGAAGGTGATCAAGTCGATCAAGGGCGTCCAGGGCGTGATTGGGGTGGAGAGAAGCGCGCGGGCGTAATTACTCGAGCACTGCAATCGCGTCGATCTCGATCTTGATATCCCGAGGCAGGCGGGCGACCTGCACCGTCGCGCGGGCCGGCGGCGGGTCCACGATGTACTGACGGTAGACCTCGTTCATCGCGGCGAACTCGTTCATGTCGGCCAGAAAAACCGTGGTGCGGACGACGTGGCCGAAACCGACACCGGCAGCCCGCAAGAGCGCCTGAACGTTGCGCATGACGCGGTCGGTCTGGGCCGTGATGTCGCCCTGAACGAGATCGCCGGTCGCCGGATCGATCGGAATCTGCCCCGAGACGAACAGCAGGTTGCCGGCTTTGATGGCAGGTGAGTAGGCGCCCATGGCTTTGGGCGCGTCAGGTGCGGAGACCGCCTGCCTCGCGGCCGCCTTCGTGTTCTGAGCTTCGGCGCCCACGTCAGGCCGCCTTGGTCACCTTGCCGTCACGCAGGCACCGCGTGCACACGCGAATCTTCTTCGTCGTTCCGCCGATATTCGCGCGGACTGTCTGCAGGTTCGGTTCAAACCGCCTGGGACCCACATTGTGGGCGTGAGAAATCGTCCGTCCAAATGCCGGGCCCTTGTGGCACACCTCGCAACGCTTTGCCATGATCCTCTTCTCGTCGCACCTCAAGGGCGCAAACATTACATTGTAGCAGGTTCAGGGGAGTATCAGCGAGCTGGCCGGCGCGGCCGCCGCCTCGGGGGAGCGCGCCGTTTTTCGGACCTGAAGCAGCCTGCCGACGAGCGCCAGATACGCGGTCTCGCCGCCCGATGTCGCACGCTGCGTTTCGCGAGCGCCTTCTTCGATCGCTCGCAGCACGATGGCGGCTTCCCCGTCGTGCACGGTCGCGCCCTGCTTCCGGATTTCCGCCAGGAGCGTCGTCAGCTCCGACGCGAGACGCTGTGCCGTCACCGACTGCGCCCTGTGCTCGTAGATGACACCGCGCGTTGACGTTTCAAGCGTCGCGGCCACTGCCCCCGCCGCCTGTTCGACATCGTCGTCGAGAAGTCGGTTGAAACCTTCCGGCGTGTGCCGGGCGATCGCGGTGTGTAACAGAAAGAACAGCTGATACTGCCGCTCCGTGAGGTGACGAATCCCGGGGAACAGCACCGCGACGTCCTCTTCCTGCTGTCGCATCACTACTGCGGCGGGGTGCTCGCGGGCGCTGGCCAGATGCGGACAACTGTCCGGACAGTCGATTTCTTTGAGTCGCTTGGTGCCGCAGCACACCGGACAGATGGTCTGGCGCAACGCGGGACACGAGCGCTTGGCTCGGCGCTGTCTGCATAGAGGGCAGGTCATCGACCCAGAAGCTTCGCACAGCGACTGTCCACGAGCAACGGCGGGAGGCCGTTCGCCGTTGACGTGTCTTTCCGGACACTGCCTCCTGATATGGCGCAGAAAATTTTAAGCTGAGCAAATCGACCACGTTGCCTTAAAACCATCATTATGTAGATATATCCGCAGACAGGGCAACTTTTTCATCTTTTGCCGTTCCACCTCCAACACAACGGCAGAATTCGATAGTTCGGAGAGAGGCTATTCCATTAAGCCGTTGAAGAATAGGCGTTTATTACCTGAATTGAGCTGAGGGCCAGAACTGGTGTCCGACTAGCAACGCGGCCTCCGAGCCCCGCCTTTGATCAGGGAAACGACAGTTCCGTCCCCGACTACTGTCATTTACAGGGGACGCTTGTAGCCAAAACCTGTGCAGGGTTACTGGCGTCTAAACGTGCAGCAAGGCCGACGTCGGCAGAGTCATAGGCGTAAATCATAGAGATGTCGACACTTGCTGCAATAGATCGTTGAGGCGTCGGTTCTTGGTTTGCAATTCATAGCTCGCCCATTGGGTCCGGCGGCAGGCCAGGGCGAGAGAGGCACCTAAGTTGCATAGCCGCCGACATCATGAAGTGGCCCGGCCTCTGGAAAGGCCGGAGCGAAGGGAGCGGCAGTCATCATGGCGACGACGACAAGGACGAAAACAGCGGCGAAGACGAGCCGCTATACCGAGCTGAAGAAGATGCTCGAAGACCGCCGCCGCGAGTTGTTGAGCGCAGTGCAGGAGAAGATGCGCGACGTCAGGGCCGAGGGCAACAAGGATCGCGATGTGTTGGACCAGGGCGAGAGCTCGGAGGTCGACATTCAGGAAGACATCGAGTTCGCCCTTATCCAGATGAAGTCGGAAACGCTCAACAAGGTTGACGCGGCGCTCCGGCGGCTTGACGAAGGCACTTACGGCAACTGCTTCGAGTGCGGCGAAGAGATCGCAGAGGCGCGGTTGCGCGCCCTGCCGTTTGCGGCCCGGTGCAAGGACTGCGAAGAGGCAAAGGAAACCGCCGAACGGCGCGAGCGGATGATGGCGCAGCGGCGCGGGACGTCGGCCCTCTTCTTCGACTCCGCAAACTAAACCGCGCGTCGACGCGCGAGATCAAAAGCAGCCCGCTGCCAGGGCTCTCGGGCTCTGGCAGCGCGGATCCCCGCAAACATCCGTTCTCCGAATCGCGCACCGTCCTTGCGCGTCTCAACAAAGTAGGAGAGCATCCGCCCATGAGCGAACGAGACGACGCGCCTGAGCTCGAAGAGGTGTCGGCAAGCGACCGCCCGCTGAACATTCCCGACGAGCTGCCGATTCTGCCCCTCCGTGACACGGTGTTGTTCCCGAATTCATTCATGCCGCTGGCAGTGGCGCGGGAATCGTCCGTGAGGCTGATCGACGAAGCGATCTCGGGAGGCAAGCTCATTGGCGTATTCACACAGCGAGATGCCGCGGTCGACGATCCGCAGCAGTCCGACTTGTACGACATCGGCACGGCGAGTCATATTCACAAGATGTTCAAGCTGCCCGATGGCAGCCTGCGTTTGATCGTTCAGGGGCTCACGCGCCTCAGGCTCGAGGAGGTCACGGAGACGCGACCCTACCTGCGCGCGCGTGTCTCGCCGGCGATCGAGACGCTCGACGAGACCGACCGTCTCGAAATCGACGCGCTGCTGCGCAACATCAAGACCAGTTTCCAGAAGGTCGTGTCCCTCTCGCCGCTGCTGTCGGAGGATCTGCAGGCGCTGGCGGCGAACATCACCGAACCCGGGCGCCTCTCGGATTTCATCGCGTCGCAGCTGTCGACGATCGCGACGCCAACCAAGCAGGAAGCGCTCGAGACGCTCGACGTGCGCGCGCGGATGGATACGCTCAATCGGATCCTCGTCAAGGAGCTCGAGGTGCTCGAGCTCGGGTCGAGGATTCAGTCGCAGGTCCAGTCCGAAGTCGGCCGCAATCAGCGTGAATACTTCCTTCGCGAGCAGCTCAAAGCCATTCAGAAGGAGCTCGGCGAAGGCGACGACCAGACCAAGGAGATCGAGGAGCTCGGCGAGAAGATCGAGGCGGCGGGCATGCCCGAGGCGGTGAAGAAGGAAGCGCTTCGCGAGCTCGATCGTCTCGCGCGGATGCCGGTGGCGGCGGCCGAATACACCGTGTCGCGGACGTATCTCGACTGGCTGATCATGCTGCCCTGGCAGACGCGCACCGACGAGGTCATCGATCTCGCGAAGACCAAGGAGGTGCTCGATGCGGACCACTCGGGCCTCGACAAAGCCAAGGATCGCATTCTCGAGTATCTGGCCGTCCGAAAGCTCAATCCCGACGTGAAGGGCCCGATTCTGTGCTTCGCCGGACCTCCAGGCGTGGGCAAGACGTCGCTCGCGCGCGGAATCGCTTCGTCCCTCGGACGGAAGTTCGTACGCGTCTCGCTGGGCGGCATGCGTGACGAGGCGGAAATCCGCGGACATCGGCGCACCTACATCGGTGCGCTGCCGGGACAGATCGTCCAGGGGCTGCGCCGCGCCGAAACGCGAAACCCGGTGTTCATCCTGGATGAGATCGACAAGCTCGGTTCCGATTTCCGCGGCGACCCCGCATCGGCGTTGCTCGAGGTGCTCGATCCCGAGCAGAACAGCTCGTTTCGCGATCACTATCTGGACGTGCCCTTCGATCTGTCAGAAGTGCTGTTCATCACCACCGCCAACGTGCTCCATACGATTCCGCCCGCACTGCGGGACCGCATGGAAGTGCTCGAGATCCCCGGCTACACCGAGGATGAGAAGCTGGCCATTGCCCGCGATCACCTCGTGCAGAAACAGATCGCCAATCACGGCCTGACTCCCGAGCAGCTCACCATCACCGAAGACGCCATTCGCGCCGTGATCAACGGGTATACACGCGAGGCGGGCGTGCGCAATCTCGAACGTGAGATCGGTGCGCTGTGCCGCAAGGCCGCGAGACGCCGCGCAGAGGGCGATGAGGCACCGCTCACGATCACGTCTGCCATCGTCGCGCAGATGCTCGGCGCGCCGGTGTTTCTCGATGAGGAGATGGAGGAGCGGACGAAGGATCCGGGCGTGGCGATCGGTCTCGCCTGGACGCCCGCGGGTGGCGATGTGCTCTTCGTCGAGGCATCGCGGATGGCTGGTGGAGGCCAGCTCACGCTCACCGGCCAGCTCGGCGACGTGATGAAGGAGTCGGCGCGTGCCGCGCTCTCATGGTTCCGCGCGCATGCAGGCGCGTATGGCGCCGATCCGGATTTCTTCAAGAACGCCGAGATTCACCTGCACGTGCCGTCGGGGGCGATTCCGAAGGACGGCCCGTCTGCTGGCGTCACGATCGCTGCGGCGCTCGCTTCAGAGTTGACGCAGCGTCCAGTGCGCGGTGATATCGCCATGACTGGCGAAATCACCCTCTCGGGCCGGGTGCTTCCGGTGGGCGGCATCAAAGAGAAGGTGCTCGCCGCCCGGCGCGTCGGCATTCGCGAGGTGATCCTCCCGCGTCAGAACGAGAAGAACGTGCTCGAGGACCTCAACGAGGATCTCAGGCACGAGATGACCATTCACTACGTCCACAGTGTGGACGAAGTGCTGTTGCTCGCGCTGATGCCGGTCGCCAAGACGCGCACCGAACGCAAGACGACGAGACGAGTGCCGGCGCATCTACAGTAACGGGCCGGTCCCTTCGGGCCGGTGGGGTAGATGGGGCTCGTGATGGGGTAGATGGGGTAGATGGGGTAGATGGGGTAGACGAGTCACCTCACCAGCCCTATCCACCCCACCAGCCCTATCCACCCCACTCGCCCTATCCACCCTTCCCCGTCAGCGCCACCCCTGAGAGCGTCTTCATATCGACGATCGCTCCGGCCTTGATCATTGCCTCGATGTCCGCTCGCGAGAACGCGCGCGATTCGATGTCTTCGTCTTCATCCTGATGCGCGGCTTCATCGCCGGCGCCTGGCGTGCGCAGTCCCGTCGCTCTGAAGAAGTGCATCACCTCGTCACAGAAACCTGGCGACGGATAGTACGAGCCGATCGGTTCGATTCGAGACGGAATCAAACCGGTCTCTTCGTGGCACTCTCTGATCGCCGCGTGTTCGGGGTGCTCGCCGGGCTTCAACGTTCCTGCGGGCAGCTCCCAGACCCAGCGCCCGATCGGATGACGATACTGACGCACCAGGATCACGTCGCCATTGTCGGTCACCGCAACGATCACGACCGAGCCAGGATGGCGCACGATCTCGACTGCGAGCTCGCCGCCGTTCCGGAGCGTGATCGTTTCCACCTGCACTGTGAACACGCGGCCTTTGAAGACGATGCGGATCTCGCGCGGCACGATCGGTTCGTTCATCGTCATAGTGTCTCTGCCTGTGTTTCTGGCGGCCAGCCCGGCAGATCGTCGAGCACGTCCTCGAGATCATCCGGCAGCGGCGCGACGAACTGCATGCGCCGTTGATCGCCCGGATGCGTGAACGCCAGCCGTGCGGCGTGCAGGAACGGCCGATTCAGGCGCTGCACCGCGCGAATGTCTCCGGCGACGCGGCGATGCACGCCGCCGTACAGCGCATCGCCGACGATCGGGTGGCCGATTGCGCTCAGGTGCACGCGAATCTGATGCGTGCGCCCGGTGTGGATCGCCACCTGGCACAGCGTGAGTCCGGGCATGTGATGCGCCCTGGTGATGCGCGTCACCGCTTCGCGTGCATGCCTGGCGCGCGCCGACATCTTCTGACGGTTCGCCGGGTCCCGGCCGATCGCGGCATCGATTCGTCGTCCCGCCTGGACGACGCCCCAGACGAGCGCGATGTATTCCTTCTCGACTTCGCGGTCGTGGAACTGCCGTGCCAACTCGTGATGCGCGGCATCGTGCTTCGCGATCACCATCAGGCCCGATGTGCCTCGATCGAGCCGATGGACGATCCCCGGCCGCTTCTCGCCGCCGATGCCACTCAGATCTGGAAGGTGGTGCAGGAGCGCGTTGACCAGCGTGCCCGAGGCGTGTCCTGCGCCAGGGTGAATCACCATCCCGGCGGGCTTGTTCAGCACCGCGAGATCCGCGTCCTGATACACGATGTCGAGCGGCAGCGCTTCAGCCGCGACCGGCGACGCGATCACCTCGGGCGTCGCGACGGTGATCTGGTCGGACTCGTGGACGAGGAGATTCGGCTTCGGTGCCGGAAGCAGCCGGCCTGATGCGCCTCGTCGCACTTCGACGTGGCCGCCTGCGATCAGTTTCTGGATCTGCGATCGCGAGTAGTCCGCCAGAACCGAAACGAGGAAGCGATCGATCCGTTGACCGTCGAATTCGGCGGGAACGGCGAGCTCAATGCCCAAGGCTCAATGCTCAATGCGTGATGCCCAATGCTGACAGCCCGGTTCCGGAGCCCGAAGCTCTTTGAGCGCTGAGCAGTCAGCAGTGGGCACTGTGCCTCGGGCCTTGGGCATGCGGCCCTTCCTACGCTGCGACGCGGCGCCGCTGTCCCTGCGTCTGCGGCGTCTCGGGACTGCCGCGCGCGAGCCACGCGAGCATCGCGAGGCTGAGCGGTGCCAGGACGAGAGAGATCACCTGCGAGGTCGACATGCCGAACATCATGCCGCGCGGATCGTTGCGATAGAACTCGATGACGTAGCGCGAGATCGCATAGAGGAGCATATAGACCCAGAAGGTCCGTCCGGCAAATGGGCGCCAGCGTTTCTCGGTCGCCAGCAGGACGAGCAGAATCAGGAGCTCCGCGCCAGCCTCGTACAGTTGCGTCGGATGCAGACGGACGTTGAGCGGCGTTCCGACGAGCGACGCGGCGAGCGGGTTCGTAAACGTGATGCCCCACGGCAGATCGGTGGGCTTGCCGAAGCAGCACCCGGCAGCCAGACAGCCCAGCCGTCCCGTGACATGTCCCAGAGCAATGCCAGGCGCAAACACATCGCACGTGGTCCAGAACGGCATCCGGTGCTTCGCGATGTACCAGAAGGCCACCGCAATCGCGAGGATCAACCCGCCGTAGAACACGCCGCCCGATCGGGCGACCGACAGCAGTTCCATCGGATTGCGGAGGAACTGATACTGATTGCGGTCGACGATGAGGAGCAGGGCCTTGGCCCCGATCAGCGCGGCGATGATGATGTAGATGCCGAGATCGAGCACGCGATTGGCATCGAGCCCCCAGCGCTTGGCTCTCGACATGGCCAGCCGCAGGCCAAGCAGATACGAGGCGGCCAGCAGCACGCCGTAGGTGTAGACGGTGACCGGACCGAGGCTAAACAGTTCTGGATACACGATAGTACCGCCCCATCCCAAGCATCTCGAGGACCATCAGCGCGACACCAATCGAAATGGCGGCATCGGCGACGTTGAAGGCCCAGAAGTGCCAGCCTTTCCAATAGAAGTCGAAGAAGTCCAACACATATCCGAACCGGATGCGGTCGATCAGGTTGCCGGCGGCGCCTCCGATCACCAGCGCGAGTCCCGTGCGCGTGAGCCGCTGATCGGGTGCAATCGCCGAGATGTAGGCCGCGAGACCGACGAGCGCGGTCGTCTGCACGAGCGCGAGCACGGCTGCCTTGAACGGAAAGTCGAGCGCGTCGAGCAGGCCGAACGCCGCCCCCGTATTGTGGATCCGCGTCAGACTGAAGAAGCCAGGAATCACCGCCACGCTTTCATACAAGCCGAGCTTGGGCCGGACGAGCATCTTCACGATCTGATCGAGCAGGAGCACGGCCGTGGCGACCGACAGCGGAAGACGGTGTGTCAGAGCCACCTTACGCAGCCGCCGTTCCGCCGAGCGCCTCAACGCACCGGTCGCAGATCCCTTCCCACTCTGGTTCGGTCCTGACACTGGGCACGTACCGCCAGCAGCGCGCACACTTCACGCCTCGCGCCCGCTCGACGGCCACTCGAAGCTCATCGGCTCCCTGCCCGTCGGCGCTCAGCGCCACTTCGGACACATTGAACAACATCGGCAGGTCGGCCCGATGCCGCTGGAGCAGGCTTCCCAATTCGCCACCGGCCGCGATCTGCACGCGTGCGCCGAGCGCGGTGCCGATCACCTTGTCCTTGCGCTTCTGCTCCAGCGCGGCGTTGACGACTTCACGCACGTCGAGCAGGCGCTGCCATTCCCTGACGAGCGCGGCATCGACATACGCCTCGACCCGGGGGAACTCGGCGAGATGTACTGACGCCTCACGCGAGCCGGGCAAGCGACGCCAGAGATCATCTGCCGTGACCGGCAGGATCGGCGCGAGCAGCCGGGCGAGACCATCGCAAATCACGTACATCACGGTCTGGGTCGATCGACGTTCGTGCGACTTCACGCCGAGTGTGTACATCCGATCCTTGGTCACGTCGACGTAGAACGCGCTCAGGTCCACGGTCGCGATCGTGTTGAGCAGCTGCGACACCGTGGAGAAGTCGTACTCGCTGTAGGCGCGAAGCATCCGTTGCGCAGCATCCCCGTAGCGAGCCAACGCAAAACGGTCGACCGCCGTCAGCTGATTGACCGGCACGAGATCCATGGCCGGGTCGAAATCGTACAGATTCGCGACGAGGATCCGGCACGTGTTGCGGATCTTGCGATACACGTCGACCACCCGCGTGAGGATCTCGCGGCTGACGCGCAGCTCCTCGGTGAACTCCGTCATCGACACCCAGAGTCGGATGATCTCGGCACCGCTCTCCTTGATGACCTCCTGCGGCACGATTGTGTTGCCGAGCGACTTCGACATCTTCCGACCCTCGAGGTCGATGAGGAAGCCATGCGTCAACACTTCGCGAAACGGCGGTCGTCCGCGTGTGGCGAGCGCGACCAGGAGCGAGCTTTGAAACCAGCCGCGATGTTGATCGCTGCCTTCGAGATACATATCGGCGGGCCATCCGAGCTCCGGCGAGCGCGCGAGCACCGCTTCATGGCTCGACCCTGAATCGAACCAGACGTCGAGGATGTCGCGCTCGCGCTCGAACGACGTGCCCCCGCACGATGGACACGTGAGGCCCGCGGGGATGAACTCGTCGATCGGCCGCTCGTACCAGGCATCGGCGTTGTACCGCTCGAACACGCCCGCCGCTTTCTCGATGATCGCTGTCGTCAGGGTCGCTGCGCCGCACGACGTGCAGTCGAGCGCC
Organism: Vicinamibacterales bacterium; assembly: GCA_036407095.1. GTDB lineage: Bacteria > Acidobacteriota > Vicinamibacteria > Vicinamibacterales > UBA2999 > Gp6-AA40. Next base: position 291,126 of record DASWZV010000174.1, read on the forward strand.
GGAATCGGCACGCCCCACGCCCGCTGCCTGGAGATACACCAGTCGGGGCGGTTCGAGACCATGTTGAAGATCCGGTCGCGTCCCCACGTGGGGATCCACTTCACTTCGTGATCGATGGCATGGCGAGCCGCTTCGCGGAGTGTGCGTGTCTGCCCGTCGGCACCGGTGATCGCCGGCTCGCCGTCCATCCGGACGAACCACTGCGACGTTGCCAGGAAGATCACCGGGTTGTGGCACCGCCAGCAGTGCGGGTATTGATGTGACAGCGCCTCGCGATGCCACAGGCGCCCTCGTTCTTCGAGCGCCTTCTCGACGTTCGGGTTCGCGTCGAAGACGCGCTGGCCTCCGAAGAGCTGAACCGTCTCGAGGAAATGCCCGCCCGGACCGACCGGAGCGTAGATCTCCAGACCATACTTGCGGCCGGTCAGGAAGTCGTCGGCACCATGCCCCGGTGCGGTATGTACGGCGCCGGTGCCCTGCTCGAGCGTCACATAGTCGGCGAGCACGCCAACCGAATCGCGATCGTAGAGCGGATGACGGAAGCGGATTCCTTCGAGCTGCTCGCCCTTCATGCGTGCGATCGCGCCAACGAATGGACGTCCGACGGCTTGCGAAACCCGTTCGGCCAGCCCCTCCGCCATGATGACCGCGCGGCCGCCCACGTCATAGGCGGCGTAGTCCAACTCCGGGTGAAACGCGATCGCGAGGTTCGACGGGATCGTCCACGGGGTCGTCGTCCAGATGAGAACCGACACGCCCCGTCCACGAAGGGACGGCACGCGCGCAGCGAGCTCGTCTGCCGCGTCGGGGTTCAGCGGGAACTCGACATAGATGGACGGTGACACGTGGTCCTCGTATTCGACCTCGGCCTCGGCCAGCGCCGTGCGGCAGTGGATACACCAGTGGACCGGTTTCTTTCCTTTGTAGACGAGCCCGCGTTCCACGAACTTGCCCAGCGCACGTGCGATGTCGGCCTGGTACCGCGGATTCATCGTCAGGTAGTAGTGGTCCCAGTCGCCGAAGACCATGAGCCGCTTGAACTCGCCCGTCATCACGTCGATGAAGCGGCCCGCATACTCGCGGCAGGCACGACGGATCTCGGCGATCGACATGTCCCGTTTCTTCGGGCCGAGCTCGCGGTCGACCTTGAGCTCGATCGGGAGACCGTGGCAGTCGTAGCCCGGGGTATACGGCGTATCGAACCCCGCCATCGTCCGTGACTTGATCACGAAGTCCTTCAGGATCTTGTTGAGCGCCGTGCCAAGGTGAATCTGCCCGTTGGCGTAGGGAGGGCCGTCGTGGAAGACGAACTTCGGGGCGCGGTGTCGCGCCTGCCGGATCTGCCCGTAGAGATCCATGGCGGCCCACCGTGCAAGCGCCTCAGGCTCCGCTGTTTGCAGGCTGGCCTTCATGGGAAAGTCCGTCCGGGGGAGGTTCACGGTGTCTTTCCACTCGGGCATCTACTGATTGTAGCCCGGCCCTATAATTCGGCGATGGTCACGCTGGAACCGGAGTTGTCTGAGACCTCGACGGTTCGCGAGCACGTGCTCGATAACGGATTGCGCGTGCTGACGCAGGAAGTACACACCGCCCCGCTTGCGACGGTGTGGTGCTGGTATCGCGTCGGGTCGAAGGACGAGCGGCCCGGGCTCACCGGCGTCTCCCACTGGGTCGAGCACATGAATTTCAAGGGTTCGACCAACATCCCCCGGGACAAGGTGAAAGGGATCATCGAGCAGTACGGCGGGTACTGGAACGGCTACACCTGGATCGACCAGACCACATACACCGAAACCGCGACCCGCGATGCGCTCGATCGGATGCTGTTCATCGAAGCCGAGCGGATGGCAAGCAGCCTCTTCGATCCTGCCGATTGCGAATCGGAGCGGACGGTCATCATCTCCGAGCTGCAGGGCGGCGAAAACGATCCCGATCAGTTGCTCGATCAGGAACTCACGGCGACGGCGTTCCGCCTGCATCCCTATCGCCATCCGACGATCGGCTGGATTTCGGATCTCAAGACGATGACCCGCGACGATCTGTACGGGCACTACCGCCGCTATTACGTTCCGAACAATGCCACGCTGGTCATCGTTGGAGACTTCGCCAGTGACGACGTCCTGCGCGCTGTCGACATGCACTTCGGTCGCCTCGAGTCGCGCGACGTTGGCGAACGTCTTCACCCCGTTGAGCCGGAGCAGCAGGGCGAGCGCCGGGTGACGATCTCGAAGGAAGGCACCACGGCGTATCTCAAGATCGGTTTTCACGGACCGTCCGTCACCGACGCCGATTTCTTCCCGATGCTGGTGCTCGATGCTGTGCTGACCGGTGCGAAAGGGATCAATCTCTGGGCGAGCTTCCGAACGCCGCCGCCGCAGCGCAGCACGCGACTCTATCAGGCGCTCGTGAACAGCGGCCTGGCGTCGGCTGTGAACGGCGGCGTCCTCCCGACCCAGCAGCCGTTCCTGTACACGATCTCGATCACCGCGACCGAAGGGGTCGAGCTGGCGCGCCTCGAGCAGGCATCACTCCAGGCCATCGACCGTGTGCGCACGCAGGGCGTGACCGCCGGGGAGTTGCAGAAGGCCAAGAACCAGCTGCGCGCGCGGCTGGTCTTCGAGAACGACAGCATCACCAACATCGCGCATCAGCTCGGATACTTTGAAACCATCGCGAGCTGGCGCCGCTATCCCGCAATCAGCCGGCAGATCGCGGACGTGACGCTCGAGCAGGTGGCCTCGGTTGCGTCCAGACGGCTGATGGCTGCGAATCGAACCATCGGCTGGTTCGAGCCAGTGACGCCCCGATGACGCCTCCCCGTTCCGGTCCACTCGAAGCAGGGCCGGAGACTCGTGGTCTCTCGCCGACTCGCGATGTGCTCGTCAATGGCGTCACCATCCTGACGAAGCAGACGAGAACGACGCCGGCGGTGACGCTCCACGCGAGCCTTGCGGCAGGGAGCGCGTCGGATCCGTCGGCGCTCGCCGGCGTCGCTCACTTCATGTCACGCACGATCGACCGCGGCACCAGCCGTCATTCGGCCGATCAGATCGCGGAGGAACTCGACACACGCGGCGTCTCCCTGTCCGTATCCGTCGGACGTCATGCGTTGTCGCTGGTCAGCACCTGTCTCGCCGAGGACTTCGATATCGTCCTCTCGCTGATGGCGGACATCATCACGTCCCCCACGTTTCCGTCAGAGGAAGTCGTCAGACGGCGCGGTGAGATCGTGACGCTGATCCGCCAGGATGAAGACAGCCCGGCCGCGGTTGCGACCGATGCCCTGATGGAGATGCTCTACGGCGACACGCATCCGTATGGACGTCCCATCCGCGGCACCGCTGCAACCGCCGAACAGATCGATCGCGATGTCCTGCAGCGCTTTCATCGGGAACACGTCTCTCCGGAGGCATTGACGATGGCGATCGTCGGGGACGTCGAGCCTGGCCGTGCCCGCGATGCTGCTGCGGCTGCGTTCGGCCGGTGGAGTGCGACTAGTGTGGACGCAATGGCGTGGCCGCCCGTGCCCACCGCGTCCGCCCGGCGCACGCGAACGATTCCGATGATGAACAAGTCGCAGACCGACATCGGATATGGCTTTACGGCTATCTCCCGATCGGATCCCGACTTCTATGCGTACTCGCTGATGAACAACATTCTCGGTCAGTACTCGATCGGCGGTCGGCTCGGTGAGAGCATCCGTGAGCGTCAGGGGATGGCGTATTACGTGACCAGCTCGCTCGATGCGAACGTCGTTGCGGGCCCGCTGATGATTCGAGCGGGTGTCAACCCATCGAATGTCGAGCGCGCGGTGCAGTCGATCGACCGCGAACTGGCGTCGCTCAAGGGTGACGGTCCGACCGAACAGGAGGTCGCCGAGTCGAAGCGGTATCTCATCGGGTCGCTGCCGCGTGCCCTCGAGACCAACGCCGGGATCGCAAGCTTCCTGCAGACGATCGAGCGATTCGAGTTGGGACTCGACTACGACGTCCGCATGCCCGGCTTGGTGCAGCAGGTGACACGCGACGAGGTCCACGCCGCGGCTCGCCGCGCCATCGATCCATCGAAGGCGACCGTCGTCGTCGCGGGCCCCTACGATGGCCCGCTGACGTGAACGATGTCGTGTCCGGCTTCCTGGCCCGAGCGACGTCGAGGGCAGCCGGACCGTGACGCGCGCCAGGGCGGTTTTCTTCGACGTCGATTTCACGCTGATCTATCCGGGACCGACATTTCAGGGCGAGGGATACACCCGCTTCGCGGCGCAGTACGGGATCGATATTGATCGGGCACGATTCCCGCAGGCTGTTCGTGCAGCGTCGTCGATTCTGGACGAGGCCCAGGAGCACGTCTACGACGCGGGTGTGTTCGTGCGATACACCCGCCGCATCATCGAAGCGATGGGTGGCACGGGCAATCGGCTTGACGATTGCGCCGAGGAGATCTATCGCGAGTGGGCGGGCAACCAGCACTTCTTTCTGTACGACGACGTGGCGCCGGTGCTGAACGCGCTCGCGGCGCAGGGGCTCAAGCTCGGACTGATCTCGAACTCGCACCGCTGCCTTTCATCATTCCAGCAGCACTTCGAGCTGGACGGTCTCATTGCCGCTGCGGTGTCGTCGTCCGAGCACGGCTATATGAAGCCGCACCCGAGTATTTTCGAAGCCGCGCTGACGCTGGCGGGGGTGACGGCTTCTGAATCGGTGATGGTAGGAGACAGTCTCCCGCACGACATCGACGGTGCCCGCCGCGTTGGGATGCGAGGGATTCTGGTGCATCGTTCCGACAATCCGCCGCCTCGGACCGAGGTACCCGTCATTCGGTCGATGAGTGAGCTGATGGGACTTCTGTAGGTCCGGGACCGCGGCGTGCGGATGCCTCAGCATGGTTGCCTCAATCAGAGTCGCTGACCCAGATCTCATCACCCGATTCAAATTGCGCCAACCAGGTTGACGCATCCTTCCGCGCGGCGATCCGCTCGCCGGCCAACGACATCTTCGGCGCTTGCCTTACGACGTGTCGCCGCTCCTCCGTCGCAAGGGACTCACGCTGTTGTTTCTCCCCCGCGGCTCGCCTCGCCTACGATGCCAACGGACTCGCAGGCGCCGCGAGCTGCGGAGGAGGAGCAACGTCGTCACTCTTGCGACGGGGGAGTCGCGAGGAACCGTAAGGCACACGCCGGAGAGTCCGTTGGCCGGCGAGCGGATCGCGGCGCGGAGGAATGCGTCACCCAGTCGGGTGCTCGTCGGTGTAAGAGACCGGTTGGCTGAAGGAGAAGGTGTTACCCCGGCGGCCATGTCAGCCTGCGGCCTGCCAGCAAATGAAGATGGATGTGAAAAACCGTCTGTCCCGCTCCGCGGTTGGTGTTGAACACTGTCCGGTACCCACGCTGGTCGTGGCCGTGCTGCCTGGCGAGCGCCGCGGCGGCGCGGTGCATGGCACCGATGAGCGCGTCGTCACCCGGGGCGAGATCATTGAGCGTGGCGATGTGTTTGCGCGGGATGATCAGCGCGTGCAGCGGGGCCTGCGGGTCGATGTCGGCGATGGCGACGAGCTGATCGTCCTGATGCAGGAATTTGCCAGGGATCTGACCCGCGATGATTTTGCAGAACAGACAGTCGTCCATGATGTTCTCGCGCTCGCTCGCGCGGGCTGAAGCCCGCGCTACGATCTCGAGCGTTAGGCTGCGCGCTGAATGATAGCCGTACGCGGTATGCCTTGGAGGTCGGCGCGGATGTGATCGAGCCGAAGCGTCGGTCGCGCAGCCACGCGATCGCGAAGATCCCCTTCCTGCCCGAAGCCGAACTCCATCGCGAGCCAACCTCCCGTCTTCAACGAGCGTGTGGCGGCGTCGAGCACGCCTTCGATGGCCCCCAGGCCTTCAGGTCCGCCGAACAGCGCTGCCGCCGGCTCCTGAAGCACACCTCGCGAGAGCGTCGACCGGTCTCCCTCTCTGATGTAGGGCGGGTTCGCGACGATCAGATCGAATCGATCGCCGATGCCCGCGAGATGCGCGGTTTCGACAAACGTGATGCGGGTGTCGACGGCATGTGTCTTCGCGTTCTGCCGCGCCACCGCCAGCGCGGCAGCCGAGATATCCGTCGCGGTCACACGTGCGCCGGCAATGCTGTGAGCGAGGCTGACCGCGAGGTTGCCGCTGCCGGTGCCGATGTCCGCGATGCGAGGCGCGTCGAGCGCAGCGGCGCGAACGATCGCCAGCGCCTCCTCGACGATCAACTCGGTCTCAGGTCTGGGAATGAGTACTGCGGGCGTGACGTGGAAGTCGAGTCCCCAGAACTCGCGATGGCCCACGATGTAGGCCGTCGGTTCGTGCGAAACCCGGCGCGCGATCCATTGTGAGAACCGTGGCTCGAGCGACGAGGGCGCGGCTCGGGCGTGTTCGGCGATCAGGCGCGCGCGGTCCCATCCGAGGATCGTGGACGCGAAGAGCGGCACGTCGACTGTCGCGTCATCCGCGGGGATGCCCGCAGCGATCAGCCGCAGCCGTGCCGCCGCCAACACCTCGAACAGTGTCAATGCTTGGCGGGTGCGGCTTCGTCCGGTTCGACTTCGGTGGCCTCTTTCAGCTTCTCGGCGTTGTAGAAGGAGTTCACCTGGTCGAGGATCTCGACGATGTCGCCGTCGAGCACGTCATGCAGGCGATGGGTGGTGAAGCCGATGCGATGATCGGTGATCCGGCTCTGCGGAAAATTGTAGGTCCGGATCTTCTCAGACCGATCGCCCGAGCCGACCTGTCCGCGACGTTCCTTCGCGATCGCGTCCTGCTGCTTCTGCATCTCGATTTCGTAGAGACGTGCCCGCAGCACCTTCATCGCCTTCGCGCGGTTCTTGATCTGCGACTTCTCGTCCTGCTGCGAAACGACGAGGCCGGTCGGCAGATGTGTGAGACGGACGGCGGAGTAGGTCGTGTTCACGCTCTGACCCCCCGGACCGCTCGAGCAGAACGTATCGATGCGCAGATCTTTTTCCTGAATCTGGATGTCGACATCTTCAGCCTCGGGCAACACCGCGACGGTGGCAGTCGAGGTGTGAATGCGTCCGCTGGCTTCTGTCGCCGGCACCCGCTGCACGCGGTGCACGCCGCTTTCGTACTTCAAACGACTGTAGACACCCTTGCCTTCGATCGAGACGATCGCTTCCTTCAGCCCGCCGGCGCCGCTCTCGCTCGTCGACATCACATCCAGCTTCCAGCGCTGACGCTCGGCGTATCGCGTGTACATCCGGAACAGATCCGCGGCGAACAACGCCGCCTCGTCGCCGCCGGTGCCGGCGCGGATTTCGAGGATGACGTTCTTCTCGTCGTTCGGATCCTTCGGGATGAGGAGCATCTTGAGCTCCTGCAGCAGCAGCTCGCGCCGGGTTGTCAGCGATTTCAGCTCTTCTTCGGCGAGCTCGCGCATGTCCGCATCAGCGCCCCTGGCGAGCTCCTCTGCGCCGGCGATATCCCGGTCCACGCCTTTGTATTCGCGAAACTTGTCGACCAGCGGCTCGAGTTCCGCCAGCGTCTTCGCCGCTTTCCTGTATTCGGTCGGATCTGACTGGAGCTCCGCCGTGCCGAGTCTGGCACTCAGCTCGTCGTAGCGCGCCTGGACGGAAGAGAGTTTGTCGAACATGCTATTTGGTCCGGCTAAAGCCGGACACTACGTCTTATCGGACCGCCTGAAGGCGGCCCCTACGTATGTACTTTACCCTCCGGAGACCGGGGGGAGGAATGCGACTTCGTCGCCCTCGGCGACCGCCGCCGACATCCTTGCATAATCGGCGTTTACCGCCACCGACATCGTCCGCTCGTACTCGCTGAGTACCGGCATTTCATCTACCAGCACCCGCCATACTGATTGGACGGTGGCAGGGCCTGGCACGTCCCGAACGAGCTCGCCCGAGCCGGCGAGATCCCGCAATCGCGCGAACAGGCGGATGGTTACGCGCATGCGATCTTGTACGCCGTCTGGCGTGCGGCCTCGTCCTCGGGGTCGGCGGTTGCCCCCTCGAGCCAGACGTCGCCACCGGCAAAATGCTCGTGTTTCCAGATCGGCACGATCTGCTTCACGCGCTCGATGGTATAGCGGCACGCGGCGAACGCATTCGAGCGGTGTGCCGATGCGGCCGCGATGATGATACTGGCTTCGCCGATCTCGAGACGTCCGATGCGGTGGTGCACGCCCAGCCGCGTATCCGGCCACGCCTGACGTGCCTCGTCGACGATGCGTGCGAGCGTGCGAAGGGCGAGCGCTTCATACGCCTCATACACGAGGAACTCCACGCGCCGTCCCTGATTGTGGTCGCGCACGAGCCCGCTGAACGCCGTGATCGCTCCATCGCCAGACCCCGAGGCGCACACTGCGGCGGTCAGCGCCTGCAGGTCCAGCTCACCAGCACCGATGGCGACGAGGGCTACGCCCATCCGATCCAGTATAGCCAGACACCCTACTTCCCCTATTTCTCCTTCCCCTACTTTCCCACTTTTCCAGTTCTCCACTTTTCCACTTCGAAAAAGTGGTTCATCGGACCGTGCCCCTGTCCCAGCTCGAGACCAGCCCGAATCGCGCCGGCGACATACTCCTGCGCGCGCGGAATCGCCTCCCGCAGCGATCCTCCGAGGGCAAGCGTCGCGGTGATCGCTGACGCGAACGTGCATCCCGTGCCATGGGTGTGACGGCCAGGCACACGCGCGTGTCGGAACTCCATGAACTCGCCGTGGCCGTACCACAAGTCGACGATGTCGTCGACGGGCAGATGGCCGCCTTTGATCACGACGTTCTTGGCACCGAGGGCCGCGATACGTTTGGCCGCGTGATGACGATCGTGCTCTGTACGAATCGTGACGCCGCTCAGGGTCTCCGCCTCCGGAATGTTCGGCGTCACCAGAAACGCACCCTTCAGCAGTTCCGTCCTGATCGTCGCCGCGACGTCGTCGACGACGAGGCTGTCGCCACTCTTGGCGATCATCACGGGATCGACCACGAGCAGCGGCAGCTCGAGATCGCGGACGGCGGCCGCGACCGCTTCGACGATCGCAGATGTAGCGAGCATCCCGGTTTTGACGGCGTGCACGCCGATATCAGCGGCAACGGCCTCGATTTGCGCGGTCACCAGATCGGCGGGCATGGCCTCAACCATCGTGACGCCCAGCGTGTTCTGCGCCGTGACTGCTGTGATCGCACACGTGCCGTACACGCCGTGCGCGGCAAAGGTCTTGAGATCGGCCTGAATGCCGGCACCCGCGCCCGAATCGCTGCCCGCGATGGTCAGCGCCGTACGCATGGCGATCGGACTAGCGTCGAGGACGTCCGATCGCGAGCCACACCGCCGGGACGAGCCCAGCCGCGATCGCGAGCTTGATGATGTCGGCGACAAGGAACGGATAGAGCCCGGTCGAGAGCGCCGCACTGATGCCGATCGGAGAACCACCGCTGACCGTGCGGGCGAAGAGAGCAAGCCACGCGATGCCGGACGCGAAGATGATCGCAAGGCCTGCGAGCATCGCGAGGAACGATCCGATATACCGGCGATCGAGACCGCGCTCGGCGAGCCAGCCGGCGACGAATGCCGCGAACGGATACGCCATCAGATATCCGCCGGTCGGTCCGAGCAGTCGGAGCGGGCCGGGCGGCAGCGTCGCCGACGCCGCAAATACCGGCAGTCCCGCGATTCCTGCGGTGAGATAGAGAATCTGACTCGCGGGTCCGAGCCGCGACCCGAGCGCCAGGCCGCCGATCAACACGACCATCGGCTGCAGCGTCAGCGGCACGTCGGTGAACGGAAGGGGCACGCTGATCTGCGCGGCGGCGGCCGTCAGCACTGTGAACAACAGCACCGACGCGGCAGGCACCAGATACGAAACACCAGCAGTGTCGCGGCGTGACGTCGCCGACGTGAGAACGTTGAGCAGTGTGGTCGAGTTCGTCGCTGACATCGCGCGCAGATTGTACTACCGAGCTGGACCCTGATTCCTACTGCCTGCCCTGCGGCCTGATTCCTGATTCCCGGTTCCTGCTGATTCCTGATTCCCGATTCCTGATTCCTTCCGCGTGTACGGAGCCAACACCAGCAAGTACTGATACGGCAGGTTCTCCTGCGCGATCACCCGAAGGTTCGCCGCGCGCGCATCAGCTTCGACCGATTCGCGAGGGACCCGCACGTCCTCAGCTCCGTCTCGATCCGGCCGGGGATCGGGACCCGGTCCACCTTGGCCCGGCTTCCAATTGACGATGCCGATCAGCCCATTTGGCTTGAGCGCCTTGGTGAGGTTCTTGAGGAACGGCACACGATCGTCGACCTCCACTTCCTGATAGGAGTCTACGACCAGGGCTGCGTCGAGCGAGGCTGGCGTCAATTTGGGGTCGCTGCCGGACCCGAGCCTCGTTTCAACGTTGCGCAGACCCTCGCGGCTCACGCGACGAGTGATCGCCTCGATCATGAGCCGCTCCAGATCCTGCGCGTAGACGATGCCGTTCGGTCCGACGCGGCGTGCGAGCCGGATCGTGAACCATCCGGCACCGGCACCGATGTCAGCGACCTTCGACCCTTCGGCGACGTGCAACGCGTCCATGATTTGATCGGGCTTCTGCCAGGCCGCGCGGTCCGGTGCCTCGAGGAGTCCGAGATCGAGAGGCGAGTACAGCCGGCTGTGCCGCTGAGGTGCGACCGGCTGCCCCTGAGCTTGTGCGAGCGGTACGCGCGTGCCCGGATACAGCAGGACGAGAACGAGCGCAATGAACGCCGCACGAGCAGTCATGGTTTTCCAACGATGCCCGGACGGGTCATGGCGTCGACCGAGAGTATGGCATCGAGCTGGCGCGGGCCGAGCAGTCTCTGCTCGAGCACGAGATCCCGAATCGATCGACCCGTTCGTACTGACTCCTTGGCGAGCTCCGCAGTCTTCGCGTATCCGATATACGGGCTGAGTGCCGTGGCCATTGCCGTGCTGCGGTCGAGCAGTTCACGACTGCGCCCGATATCGGCCTGGATGCCATCGACGGTCCGGGTGCGAAGCGTGTCCATTGCGTTCTTGAGGATCGTCGACGCGTGCAGCGCGTTCCAGGCGATCACCGGCATCATCACATTGAGTTCGAGCTGGCCGGCTTCGGTCGCCGCTGAGATCGTCGCGTCGCACCCGAGCACCTGGAAGCAGACCTGGTTGACCATCTCGGGAATCGAGGGATTGACCTTGCCCGGCATGATCGACGATCCGGGCTGGACCGCGGGAAGCGTGATCTCGCCGAGTCCCGCTCGCGGTCCCATGCTCAACAGGCGCAGGTCGCTGGAGATCTTCGACAGCTCCACGGCAAGTCGACGCATCGCTCCCGAGTAGGCGAGCACGTCGCCCATGCTTTGCGTCACACGGAACCGGTTGGCAGCGGGCACCACGTCCAGGCCGGTGAGCGTCCTGAGGTTCTTGATCGCCCGGGACGTGTAGTCATCGCCGGCGTTGAGGCCGGTGCCGACGGCGGTCGCGCCGAGATTGAGCTCCTTCAACTGATCGGCCGCGTGCATCACGTCATCGGCGCCACGCTCGAGACACGCTGCGTAGCCGCTGAACTCCTGCCCCAGCGTGATCGGCACGGCATCCTGGAGATGCGTGCGACCGACTTTCAGGACCGATTTGAAGACGTCCGCTTTGCTGGTGAACGACACGGCGAGCGCGCGCGCCGAATCGACCAGGGCCCGGTTGGTCAACAGCAGCGCGACTCGGGTCGCAGTGGGGAACACGTCGTTGGTGGACTGTCCCATGTTGACGTGGTCGTTCGGGTGCACGAGACGGTACTCGCCGCGAGAGCCGCCAAGGAGCTCCGATGCGCGGTTGGCCAGCACCTCGTTGGCGTTCATGTTGTGCGACGTGCCGGCGCCCGCCTGATAGACGTCGACCACGAAGTGCTCGCGCAGCGCGCCCCCGAGGATTTCGTCGGCGGCACGCGTGATCGCGCCGCCGATCCGGGAGTCGAGCCGGCTGAGCGACATGTTGGCCTGGGCGGCCGCTTTCTTGACCAGAATCGTCGCCGCAATGAGGTCGGCCGACGCACGCAGCCCGCTGATCGGAAAGTTCTCGACCGCCCGGGCCGTCTGGATGCCGTAGTACGCATCCGACGGTACCGCGTGCTCGCCTAACGGATCGCGTTCGATGCGCATAGAGAGAGACGTCCTTGGTAGGACATTTTCATATACTGGACAGATGCCGCAAGCCTTCTTTGACAGCGTGTTGGATCTAATTGTCCGGACCTCGACCGACCTGCCTCCCGACGTCCGCGCCGCGATGAACGTCGCGATGCAGCTGGAGCAGGAGGGCACGCAGTCGTCGCAGGCGCTCTCGATCATCGCGCAGAACATCGACCTCGCGGCCGACTGCGAAGGCGCGATCTGTCAGGACACCGGGATGCCGACCTTCGAGGTGAAGACCCCCGTCGGCGCGAACCAGATCGTGATGAAGCAGCAGATCCGCGACGCAATCGCCGAAGCGACACGACGCGGCAAACTGCGCCCGAACTCGGTCGACTCGCTGACCGGTGAAAACTCCGGAAACAATCTCGGTCCCGGCACACCGATCGTCCACTTCGAGCAGTGGGACCGCGACGAGATCGAGGTGAAGCTGATTCTGAAGGGCGGCGGCTGCGAGAACATGAACGCGCAGTATTCGCTGCCCATGGAGCTCCCCAACCTCGGGCGCGCCGATCGTTCGCTCGAGGGCGTACGCAAGTGCATTCTGCACGCGGTGTGGCACGCGCAGGGCAAAGGGTGCGCGCCAGGCGCGATCGGCGTGTGCATCGGCGGCGATCGCACGTCGGGCTACGTCCACGCCAAAGAGCAGCTGTTCCGGACATTGGACGATGTGAATCCGGATGCGCGGCTGGCGGAGCTCGAAGCGTCGATCATGGGCGAGGTCAACGAGCTCGGGGTCGGCGCGATGGGTTTCGGAGGACGCGTGTCGCTCATCGGCTGCAAGGTCGGCGCCCAGAACAGACTGCCCGCGAGCTTCTTCGTCTCCGTCGCGTACGACTGCTGGGCCTACCGGCGTCTCGGCGTGATCCTCGACGCGAAGACCGGAACGATCTCGCGCTGGTTGTACCGCGACGCGTCGAGTCCGGTCGTGCACATGGCCGACCAGTCAGGGTTCCCGCGCACCGGCCGCGAAGTTGTTCTTCGTGCGCCGATCACCGAGGAGCAGGTGCGGTCACTCAAAGTCGGCGACGTGGTGCTGATCTCGGGACGCGCGTTCACCGGCCGCGACGCGGTGCATCATCACTTGATGAAGCACGAGCCCCCGGTCGATCTGCGCGGCGGCGTGATCTATCACTGCGGTCCGGTCGTCGTGAAAGAGGGCAGTGGCTGGCGCGTGACCGCGGCGGGGCCGACGACGAGCATTCGCGAGGAGCCGTATCAGGCCGACGTGATCAAGCGGTATGGTGTGCGCGCGGTGATCGGGAAGGGCGGCATGGGAGGCAAGACCCTGGCTGCGCTTCGTGACGCGGGCGCCGTCTACCTCAACGCTATCGGAGGCGCGGCTCAGTTCTATGCGCGCACTATCACGAGCGTGGATGGCGTCTCGCTTCTGGAGTTCGGAACCCCCGAAGCGATGTGGCACCTGACCGTGGACAATTTCCCGGCCATCGTCACCATGGATTCGCACGGCCGCAGCCTGCACAAGGATGTGGAGGAAGCCTCGGCCCAGGAGCTGGCAGTCCTCGGTAAGTAGCGGCCGGACAGTGGGATACGCTTTGCGAGCGGCGCAAGCCCAGCTTGCCCGTTGCTCGCGGCGGATCGTATAATCAACGAAGGTTTCAGGAGCCGAAATCATCATGATCAATGTGTCCCCACTGGCAGCCACCAAGATCAACGAGCTGCTGGCAGAAGAGGGCAAGACCGGAAGCGGGCTTCGCGTGTTCGTGCAGGGCGGCGGCTGCTCGGGCTTCCAGTACGGACTGATGATCGAAGAAGGCGGCGGGACCGGCGATCAGGTCTACGAGTCGAACGGTGTCCGGTTGTTCGTAGATCCGGTCAGCATCAGCTATCTGAAGGGTGCGGAAGTCGACTTCGTCGACACCGTCACCGGCGGTGGGTTCACGATCAAGAACCCGAACGCGACTTCGACGTGCGGATGCGGTTCCTCGTTTAGTGTGTAACCGTTCTCCCCGTTCAGGGTGATCGTGACGACTCTACCCGATCTGAGCAGGCTCAAGCCGGTCGGCAGCAAGCGCTCGAACAAACGGGAGCAGATCGTCAACGTCTTCCTTCGACAAGAAGGACACCTCAGTGCCGACGATCTCGTCGATCTGATTCGACACGAGGATCACCGCATCAGCCGCGCGACCGTCTACCGCACCTTGCAGTGGATGGTCGACGCCGGCATCGCGCGCAAGGTCGACTTCGGCGAGGGGCGCTTCCGCTTCGAGCACTCATACCGTCAGCCCCGCCACTTTCATCTGATCTGCAAGACCTGTCACCGCTCGTTCGAGTTTCTCAGCTCTGACATCGAGGGGCTTGTCGAGGAGGTAGCGGCGGCGCGCAATTTCACCGCCTCGCAGAGCGTGGTGCAGATCTACGGCACCTGTGAAGCGTGCCGAACCGGGCGCAGCTCGGCGCTCGAGGGCGGCCATACCGATCTGGTCTTTGCGCGCGACGCGCTGCGCATCGCCATCGCGACCGAGCGCAGCGGACTCGAGTTCTACACGCGCGCCGCGCGTCTGACGCGCGATGCGCGCGGCCGCAAGGTCTTTCAGGATCTCGCGCTCGAAGAGAAGGAGCATCTCGGCAAGCTCGAGGCGAGATACGCGGAACTACTGCAGCGTGATCCGCAGCTCGAGTCGCGTCCGACATTCCTCTTCTTCAAGGGGGCGGCCAACGGACTCTTCGCCGAAGGCGCCGAGCGGCTCGCACGCGGCGTCGACGATCAGCAGGCGCTCATGATCGGCATCCGCTGTGAGCGCGGCTCTCATCGCTTCTTCAAGAAATACGGCGAGAAATTCGAGGACTCGGAAGGCAAGCAGATTTTCCTCGAGTTCGCCGACGAAGAGCGCGATCACCTCGATCTGTTGATTCGCGAATACCAGGCGCTCGTCAAGCGCCAGGGTCGTCCGCGTCGACGATCGCGCGCGGCGTCTACCCCGGCCGCGGCGCGCGCCAACGCACGCTGAGGTCCGGCTCACGCCGGACGCCACAGCCCTGACCGATCTCCACCTCCACACCACCGCCTCCGACGGGCGCTCGAGTCCATCCGAGCTGGTCGACGAGGCCGTACGCGCCGGCCTCACGGTCATCGCCGCGACCGATCACGACACCGTCGCAGCAGTGGACGAGGTGCGCCGGCTCGCCGGCGCGCACGGGATCGAAGCGGTCCCGGGCATTGAAGTGACAGCGGTCGAAGACGGTCGCGATGTTCACGTCCTTGGATACTTTCTCGATCCGACGGATCAGGCATTCGGCGCGTTTCTCACGTCGCAACGTGCCGCGCGGGTGGCGCGCGTCTTCGCCATCGCCGAACGCCTCGCCGCGCTCGGTGTGCCAACGGATCTTCAGCTGTTGCTCGCCGCGGGACCGGATCGCGCGAACCGCTCGATCGGACGGCCTCAGATCGCGCGAGCCATGGTCGACGCCGGCCACGTCGCCAATACCCAGGAGGCCTTCGATAAATGGCTGGCTCGCGATCGTCCCGCGTTCGTTCCGAGATCGGGCCCTTCCCCTGAGCACGTCGTCGACGCGATTCATCGGGCGGGCGGTCTCGCGTCGCTCGCGCATCCGGGCCGCACGCAGATCGACGCGCGCATCCCGGCGCTCGCGCGAGCAGGCCTCGATGCGATCGAGGTCTACCACTCGGATCACGATGTCGCTGCAATCGAACGCTATCGCCTCGTGGCGCAGGATCTCGCGCTTCTGGCGACGGGAGGGTCCGACTATCACGGCGAGCCCGCTCACGGCGTTCGTCCCGGGGACGCGACGCTTCCTCACGACGAGTGGAAGCGACTGAGTGCCGCGCGGCGTCGACATGCCGTCACGTGATGTCCTCGTGTCTCTGCGACAGGTCGTCAAGGACTACCGCGGCCTGAGACCGCTCCGCGTCGACGCGCTCGACGTGCACGAGGGACAGGTCATCGCACTCGTCGGCGTCGATCAAATGATGGCGGAGGTCCTCGTCGATCTGATCACCGCGGCCATCGCTCCCGATACGGGAGACGTGATCGTTTTCGGACAGTCCACGAAGGAGATCAGCGACCGCGACGGATGGCTCACGGCGCTGGATCAGTTCGGCCTCCTCACCGAGCGTGCCGTGCTGCTCGAGCAGCTTACGGTCGAGCAGAACCTCGCTCTACCCTTCTCGCTCGCGCTCGATGAGCTGTCGACCGACGTGCGCGAGCGGGTACAGAAACTGGCCGTGGAGATCGGTCTCGAGCAGAGCCTCACGGCTCGGACCGCGAGTTTGTCGGCGGCCTCACGGCTCCGCGTGCGCCTCGGACGGGCATTGGCTCTGGGCCCGCGCGTTCTTTTGGCCGAGCACCCGAATGCCACGTTGACCGACGCGGAGCAGACCGCTTTTGCGGCCGACTTCTCGCGCATTGCCAAAACACGGGGAGCAGCCGGTGTGGTGTTGACCGCCAGTCGCACATTTGCCCGGGCGGTCGCAGACGACGTGTTTATACTTCAGCCGGCGACGGGCGTACTAACGCCGTCCTCGGGATGGCGCCGCTGGTTCACGTAAACTCGGGAAAACTCGGGAGGGTTTGGGGGGCCGCGGCGAACGAGTAGACTCCGGCCCCACCGGGGGCCGGCCGACGGACTCGACTCAGTTTTCGATTAGTCGGACTTCCCCAGCGCGTGGACCCTTCGTCGATTCCTCGGACGAGAACTCCACTCGCTGTCCTTCGCGCAGCAATTCAAAGACCGCCTGGCGGACTGCGCTGCGATGGAAGAAGTGCTCGATGCCCCCCTCATCCCGGATGAACCCGAAACCCTTGTCGATGAGGAGGCGTGCGATTGTCCCGGTCGGCATAGCCGTGCCCTCCGATGGCGCGAACGAAGCTGCGCCAGTGTAGGGAAGTCCCAACTCGGAAGTCAAGCACCCCAAACCCTTTGCGCCGCCGTGGTTTGCGGCCTGCTCGACGGCGCTCGGGGCCACCCTGGATCGCTCGTCGCGGCGGCTTGGGTGGTCCACGTTACGATCGAGCGTGCTCACGGGAATCATTCTTGCCGCCGGCGACTCGACCCGAATGGGTAGTCCGAAAGCACTACTCACCGCATCGGATGATCGCATCTTCGTCGCGCGCATTGTCCGGACATGGCACGCGGTTGATGTACGCGACATCGTCGTCGTGACCGGTCGAGATCACGATGCGATTGCGGCCGGGCTTGCCCGCGACGCTCCGGCACCGCTTCCTCTGATCGTACAGAACGTGGATCCGTCGCGCGGCCAGCTGTCGTCGCTGCTCGTCGGCCTCGATGCCGTCGTACGCGATTCGACCACTGGCGTATTGATGACGCTCGTCGATGTTCCGCTCGCTCGTGATGAGACGGTGCGTGCGGTGATCGAGGCGTGGCGTCGATCGCGCGCGCCGATCGTCCGCCCCGCGATCGGCGATCGTCACGGACACCCCGTGCTGTTCGATCGCGCAGTGTTCGAGGAATTGCGGCACGCGCCCGCGAACGCCGGCGCAAAGGCCGTCGTCCGCGCGCACGAGCATGAGATTGTTAACGTGCAGGTGTCGGACGAGGGGTGTGTCGTCGATATCGACACACCCCTCGACTACGAACGCTATCTGAAGAGGAACCTCACTCCGCCCCAGAACTGATAGTTGACGTCGGGATCGCTCATGCGATCGAAGAACTGACGCCACTCGATGCTGAACTGCAGTTGGGGCTCCCTGGCAGTGCCCACGATCGGGAAGTGGGCAGTCCCCAACCACGCCAGCGTAACGGTGTCGTGATTCGAGTGGTTGAAGTCCCACAGCGACACGCCGGTCCCGAGCTGCATCCCCCGGGCGCGCATGAACCGGTATCCAACCTCACCGTCGACGAAACCGCTTGAACGATCGCTTTCATCGACGTTGAACGCCCAGCCGATCGCGGGCGCGAAGTACAGGCCCTGATTCCCGAACTGGACGCCTCCCTTGATCCCGACCAGCTTGTTGCCGAACGATGGTACCCAGTTGTCCGGATTGATGCGACCGAGTCCGGCCGGATCGTTGGTGTCGTACTGCCGCTGCTGCTTGCCGAAATACCCGCCGATGAAGGGACGGATGCGAAGCGCCGCTTCTTCAGCGGCCAGTCGATCCGCTTCGGCCTTTGCTTCGGCAGCCTTGCGCGCTTCTTCAGCCTTGCGTTCCGCTTCGGCCCTGGCCGCTTCCTCGGCCTTGCGCGCTTCTTCAGCCCTCCGCTCCTCATCCGCCTTGGCCGCTGCCGCTCGTTTGGCTTCTTCGGCTCTGCGCGCGGCGTCCTCTTGAGCCTTCTTCGCCGCCTCGGCTGCTGCCGCCGCCTTCTTGGCTTCCTCGGCGCGACGGGCGGCTTCACGGCTCGGCTCGCGTGAGAGCAGCGAGAGGTTGCCGCAGATCTTCGGCACGAAGAACGTATAGGTGCCGACGAGATCGTCGACGACGAACTGGAATCCTTCGAGCGGCATCTTCCCGTCCCATCGCACCGGGCCAGTGATGTCAGGTTGTTTTCCATCACGGCGGAGCGCCATCCACTGCATCTCAGTACCGGAGGGCAGTGACGTTTCCATCACCGTGCCGTCGGTGAGCGCCTTGAGGACTTCACCTCGCGTCGAGCTGAGCCCCGCTTTCTCGAGCACGGTCCCGATGTCGGTCTGAATGCGCGGTGCCGACATCGTCTTCTTCAACGCGTCGATGGTGTTGACCCGAGGGGTGAATCGGGTCGGGCCTCCGAGGGTCCGCAGCGACTGCACCTTCGGGGATGGCTGTTGTGCCGACGCTGTCGTGGCCAGCGCCGAACACACGAACGCAACGAAGCCTGCGTAGAGCAGGCTGCGGATGCACAAACGTGAATTCATGATCGAATTCCTCGAAACGGAGTAGCGATGCATAGCTTCACAGAATCAACAAGAAACCACGTGTTTCCTACCGTACCGTGACGACGCGGACGACCGGGGGATTGGTTTGCGGCTGCCGTCAGCCAGGATCGACCGTGTGGCCTGCCTGCATCACCGCTCTCAACTCGCCGGTGAGCTGCTCGGAGAGTTGAGGCCGGCCGTGGAACGCAGCCGGCGTGTTGTGCAGGAGCGCGACCTTGGGTACACCCTCATCGAGCACGACGACCACGCTCTGCACCGCGTTGACTGCGGGGTTCAACTCGTGCTGTCCCGGCGGGATCATGCCGACGACAGCTCGGAGCAGCGCGACGCGTGCATCGAGCGGTGTGACCGCGCGGATCTTCGCCACGTACGAAGCCGTGGGATGGTTCGCGAAGACCGTGCGCAACTCCGAGGCGGTCTGCGTGCGGCCGTTCATCTGAGACCCGTCGAAGCCGATCACATGGCATGTCTCGGTGAACAGATCCGCGAGGCCATCGGCGTCGCGTCGGTTCCATGCCTCGATCACACGTGTGTAGAGCGGGACGACTTGGTGGGACGACAGACAATCTACAGCGGCCATCGTGACGTCTCGAAGTTGATCTCAATCATACCGGGTCTCGAGCCACTGTTCGTATGTGATCGCGTATAGAAACGACGTGAACCACATCTCTTTCGCGAACTTGTGCCGGTCGAGTGTGGCCTCACGGCGCAGCCCGGCCTTCTCGAGGACGCGCGCCGATGCATGGTTTGCGACGTCGCAGGTCGCAAAGATGCGCTTGACGCCGAGCTCATCGAACCCGGCGCGCACCAGCGCGCGCGCAGCCTCTGTGGCGAAGCCGCGTCCCCAGACCTCCCGCGACAACATGAAGCCGAGGTCAGCCTCATCCGCGTGTTCTCGTGTGAGATCGCATGCACCGACGAGCCGATCGTCGCCAGTTTCGACAATCGCCAGCTCCCAGACTCGACGGGGCGTGCCCACCTGGGTGGCGAGCACGCGCTCGAGATAGGCGCGGGTGTCTTCCTCGGAACGAGGCCCGTAGAACATGTATCGGGTCACCTCGGGATCGGACGCGTACGCGTGAATCGCATCGAAGTCGGCGGCGCACATGTCGCGCAGCGTCAACCGGCTGGTGTGACGAGGCAGGGCGATCGTTCCGCGCTGCACCCGGCTCGACAGCGATTTCGCCATGAACACGCACGGCATCGGTCGTCCCGACCACAGACGATGAACCCCGCGGCCGACGTCGTCGAAGCCGTGGCGTATGTAGAAGTCCACGGCCGCCAGCGAGGCGTCGATCTGCAAGCTCGCCGCGCCGCTCGCGATCGCATGATCCTCCGCCGCGCGGAAGAGCGCCGATCCGACGCCGCGGCGAGTGACCGAGCCGCGGACGTACACACCCACCCCGTGCTGCGTTCCCTCGACGTAGTGCGACGAGAAGCCGAGCACCGTACGCCCGGAATCGCGTCCGTCGATCGCGATGAAAAAGACCTCGCCCCGCTTCATCGCCCGAAGGTACAACCCGGCCTGAACGCGTGCGCCCCAGTCGCGCACGATTGCGTCGTCGTAATACCCGGGACCGATCGAGCGAATGGAATCGAGGTGCGCTGCGGCAATTGCCTCAGAATCGGGCGCCTCCGCGCGACGGATTTCGAACGAGAACGGGTGATTCATGACGCAGTACAGGACGGCATCAATAGGATACGATTCACGCGCACCCATATCATGCGTATGCGCATATCAGTCCTGACGCTCGTCGCGCTCACGCTGGCCGCACCCGTCCGGGCGCAAGGCCACGGCTATACGCCCGCCGACATCGAAAACGGCGGGCTGTTGTATCAAGCCAATTGCACCGCATGCCACGGTCCCGATGGGGATGGCGTGCCCGGCATCAACCTCGGCAGCGGCAAGTTCAGGCGCGGGAGCACCGACGACGAGATCGCGAAGATCATTCTCGGAGGCATTCCGGGAACCGCGATGCCGCCGAACAGCTTTTCCGAGAGTCAGGCAGGAACGATCGTGGCCTACCTCCGTTCGCTCGCAACCTCTCCTGCGGGCGGGCCGACGATCCCTGGCGATGTTGGTCGCGGGCGGACGCTGTTCGAGGGCAAAGGACAATGCGTGTCGTGCCACAGCGTCGCCGGCATCGGCGGGCGCGCGGGCCCGTCGCTGACCGAGATCGGCTCATCACGACGCGCCGGCGAGCTGCAGCGTGCGCTGCTGGACCCGAGCGCAGACATCCGATCCGACAGTCGGCAGGTCCGCGCTGTCACGCGCGAGGGAGCGACCATCACCGGGCGTCTGTTGAATCAGGACACCTATACGCTCCAGTTGATGGAATCGAGCGGACGCCTGCGCCTTCTCGACAAGGCCACGTTGAAAGAGATCACCATTCTCAAGGAGTCGCCGATGCCGTCGTACAAGGGCACGCTCGACGCGCAGGAACTGGCCGACATGGTTGCGTATCTTCGATCGCTGCGGGGCCGGCCATGACCCGCCTTCGCCACGTGACGAAACCGCTGTGGCTACGGCGAGGCAGGCTTCTGCACGTGATCGTTGCGTGTGGCGTTTTGGTGGTCGCCGGAACCACGGCCCTGCGTGCGCAGGTGACGTTCGATCGCATTCTTCGCGGCGACACTGAGAAGGGCGACACTGCGAAGCAGGACTGGCTCACCTATTCGGGAGGCCTCACCGGCCAGCGGCACAGCCCGCTCACACAGATCACGCCGGACAACGTCAAGAACCTCGAGCTCCAGTGGGTGTTCCAGGTGCGCTCGCTCGAGAAGTTCGAGGCCACGCCGCTCGTCGTCGACGGTGTGATGTACACCGTTCAAGCTCCCAATGATGTGATTGCGCTCGATGCGGCGACCGGCCGTGTGTTCTGGGTGTACCCGTATATACCGTCGCCGCTCTCGCGTCTGTGCTGCGGGAGAGTCAATCGCGGGCTGGCGATTCTCGAGAACACGCTCTACATGGCGACGATCGATGGACATCTGCTCGCCATCGATGCCAGGACCGGCGGCCTCGTGTGGAATGTCGCGGTCGGCGGCGCAAGAGCCGAAGCCGGCTACTCGTTCACCACCGCGCCCTTGATCGTGAAGGACAAAGTCATCATCGGCACCGCGGGCGGCGAGTACGGGATTCGCGGGTTCCTCGCGGCCTTCGACGCAAAGACCGGTCGTGAGGCCTGGCGCTTCCACACGATCGCGGGGCCTGGAGAGAAGGGCACCGAGACGTGGGCAGGCGAGTCCTGGAAGATCGGCGGCGGATCGATCTGGGTGACCGGGACGTACGACCGCGATTTGAATCTCACCTACTGGGGCGTCGGCAATCCCGGGCCTGACTGGAACGGCGACGTGCGCGCTGGCGACAACCTGTACAGCGATTCGGTCGTGGCGCTCGATGCCGACACCGGCCAGTTGAAGTGGCACTTCCAGTTCACGCCTCACGACGTGTACGACTACGACTCGGTACAGGTGCCGGTCCTCGCAGACATCACCTGGCAGGGCTCGATGCGCAAGGTCGTGCTGTTCGCCAATCGCAACGGCCTCTTCTACGTGCTGGATCGCACGACGGGTCACTTCCTCCTCGGGAATCCGTTCACCAAGGTGACGTGGAACAGCGGCCTCGACGACAAGGGAAGGCCGCAGAACATGGTCCCGCTCACCGAGGACGGAGTGCTCGTGTATCCAGGGGTCCAAGGGGCCACGAACTGGTATTCGCCTTCGTTCAGTCCACGAACGGGGTTGTTCTACGTCCCCACCTGGGTCAACACCTATTCGACGTTCACCAAGCGTCCGGTCGAATACAAGGAAGGGCAGCGATACACCGGGGCGCTTCCAGCGATGCCAATCCGCCTGCTCACGCCCGGCCCGGCCATCAATCGTCGCCGCCCGGAAGAAGGCTCTGGCGCCATTCAAGCGATCGATCCCAAGACAGGCCTCAAGAAGTGGGAGTACGCGATGAACGACGTGGTCGACGCCGGCGTGCTCACCACAGCGTCAGACGTCGTGTTCTCGGGCGGACGCGAGGGCTACGTGTTCGCGCTGGATGCGCGCACCGGCGCGATGCTGTGGAAGGCCAACGTCGGCGGACCGGCGTCGAACGGGCCGATGACCTACGCCGTCGGCGGGCGCCAGTACGTCGCATTTGCAGCCGGCAACGCGATGTTCGTGTACGCGCTGAGGCAGTAGCTCTCTACAGTCCTACAACTTCGTCGAGTCGATCCTGAGTGTCGACAATGTTGTGGCGTCCTCGCCGATCGCTCACCCCCGCGGTGACGATCGAACCTCCATCGCTCCGCCCGCGGTGCGTTCGCACCGTGAGTCAGGCTCCGCAAGTCAGACGACTTTGCGATGTTCTTATGAGACTCCTTCAATAACGTAGCCTGACCACGATCGACCCATCCGTCGCGATCGACTGTTTTGTTCGGAAAACGTACGTGCCAATGAGCATGATCGACGTCATCGTCGCCGACGGTCTCGTCGACGACGTGGTCCGCCTCGTGATCGATCGCGCACGCACGGGCGAATTCGGCGACGGCCGTGTGCTCGTGATACCGATCGAGGAGGGATACACGATTCGCACGCGCCAGTGCGGCGCGGCGTAGCGCATCGTACGGAGTGTCCGGCCTCGTGACCGCCGTAGCCTCAGCCGAGGGGGTCAACCGGACCGCGTCGTCAACGAGGAAGCGCCGCTCTGATCCGCCGGTTGTCCTCGAGAAACGGCTCGAGCGCTTTCGGGTCTTTGGCAAACGACTCGCGCAGCACCGCGAGCGCGCGCTCGGAGTAATCGAGCGCGAGGACCGTTTTGCCCTGCTCCGAGAGGATGATGGCCCGGTTGTTCAGCGCCGCGCCGTAGTGTATGTCGCGGGTCCCGACCGTCTTCTCGAAGATCTCGAGCGCCCGATCGCTGGCGGCTTCGGCCGCTGCCCACTGTTCTTGTGCGCGCCTGATCATCGCGACGTTGTCGTAGACGATACCGAGGTACGCGCCGGGGTCGCTGGATTCACCGGCGAGCGAGATGACCACGTTGTATTCGAGCACCGCGCCGTCCAGATCGTCGAGCTGACGCATCAGCGAGGCGAGATCGAAATGCGCGCCGATGCGTTGAGCCAGCGAATAGCCCTCCGACAACTCCACCAGGCGCCTGGCGATCGGAAGGGCGTCGGCCCATCGACTGCCGTCGAGCAATCGGCGGAATTCACGCTGAAGCGCTCGCAGGTCGGTGGACTCCGCGGTAACCGCCTGCGCTCCCGTCGATGGCGGTGCGGCGTCCTGCGCCGATGCCTCGACCGACAGCACGAGGCCGATCAGCGCGAATGATGCCGAGTAGCGGAAGGCTCGCACGGTCATGACCCGGTTCGGCGAACAGAGATCATTCTCGCACGCGCAGCTGACTCCGCGGCCGCTGCTGGTGCGGTTTGCGATTCGGTGTCGAGCGGGGGCTTGAGCCCCCGCGGGCGAATCGACGCGCAGGCTGAAGCCTGCGCGCTACGGCGAAACGCAAATCGCACTCTAGGACGCGTGTCTGCCATGGTCGGTAGGCACAGGGTATTGGGTGACCCTGGTCGTGCCTCGTTGCGTGCACGCCGTGATCATCAGATTGCCGGCGATCGAGACATCACTGATCCAGCAACCCTCCCCCATTGGAGCGAGCATCCGTATCGTGGCGGAATCGAGATCGATGAGGGACAGGTTGCCGTCGACCCTGGCGCTCAACAGACTGCGTGTGTACTGACGGAGGTGCCAGGACCTGCCTCCTGTCTGACCCACGGGACGCAGGCCGCTGATCGCCGAGTCGAGGCGCCAGATGCGCGACCATCTTCCGTCGAACGAGAGGCAGACGAAGCTGTCGATGCCCAACGGTGGGGACAGACAGTCGAGGGTCAGTCTCGACGTCGCGATTTCAGAGGAACCCTCGGCGCTCGCCCGCAACAGGGTCGTCGTCTGCCGCGAACCCATTCCGAGCAGGGGGCCCGGCGGCGGAGTGTCCCACATCGTCGCCAGGCCAAGTGCGACATCTCCGTCCGCGACGCGTGGGGGCGCGACATACGCGCGGCGATCGGCGGCGATCGTCCAGCGCGTTTCGGCGACATCGTCGCTGGCCACGTGTCCCTCGATCCGCGTGAACCCATTCCCATGTCGGGCGAGCACGCGCCATCGTCCGGACGAATCGGTCTGCAGCAGTGACGCGTGGTCGGCAAGCGATCGCGTCCACAACACGCGACCGGTGCGCGCATCGTCGGCGTGCAGCCGGCTGGTGCCGTGGCCGCGGTCGAGTACGAGCACCCGCTCATCGTCGATGAGGGCAGCCTCCGATGCCTCGAAGGGACGCGACCACCCCGTGAACGCCCCCGCCATGTACCGTCGGGGAAGCGACGGTGCGCCGGCTTCGTCGTCGATCGCGTCCTCGTCAGCGTCGGTGGCGAGAAGAAAGGTCTGTCCGCCTGGCGCGGTGCTCAACGAGGTGAACAGTCCCTCAACCGACTGTCGCAAGGCGGGCGTGAGCGACATCCCAACATCTGAGAGCGTGGGCATGGCCGCTGCCAGCGGATCGCGCACGACTGCCCTCAGGAACACGGGTGAGCCGATCCACATGGCGAGCATGGCGAATGCGCCCACGAGCGGCCCCAGCCGACGCGATGCGCGACGGGTGGAGAGCGACAGGAAGACGGCGAGGGCTGTCCCGGCCGTGATCAGCCATGGATAGTCACGTACCGTCGCGTGGAGCTCGAAGAGGTCGCGCGCTGTCGCGGCGAGGAGCAACAGCCCGATTGCCATCGGGAGGATCAACGCGAAGCGCTCCAGCCAGAACCACACGCGCGACCCTTCGTCGAATTGCCGCGTCCGGCGTGCGGTCCACAATGCGGCGCCGGCCAACATCGCGAGCACCAGCATCTGTGTCCAGCTGACGACTGGCTCCGCCGATTTGAGCAGCGCGGCCACCGTGAGTGCCGCCGCGAGCGTGATCATCAGCCGACGATTCGGTCGCCTGAGTGCGAGGAGCGCCGGCGTGACCACGGGAAACGACGCGCTCGAGATCGAGGCGACGATGATCACGGCCATGACCATCGCACGCAGCAGTGCGTTGCCGGGTTGGGGCGGCCTCGGCACGATCAGATGGTCGACGCGATCGAGTGCGCCCTGCAGGCGCGCGGCGTCGCGCTCGGCGACGGGCATCGAGAGCCGTCGCTCGTGATGACTCACGGCGGTCAGGGTGAGCGCGCCTCCGGACGTCGCGGCGATTCGCAGTTCTTTGAGGTCCGCGTAACGGAAGGTCTCGGCGCGCCGTGGACGACGCATGTCGCGATCAGTCTCAGGGGCGTGACCGTCGTACCAAAGGAAGCCGACGCGCTCGCGATCGACGACGGCAAGTTGCCCGGATGCCGGTGACGCGATCAGGAGACGCTCGATCGGTGGGAGCGGATCGGGAGCGGCCGTGTGCTGCCGGATCGCATGGATGCGGCGCGCGAGGCTGGGATGCGTCGCACGTTCCTCCATCTGGGCGGACCAGCGCCGCGGGATGTGGTTGATCTCGTAGACGCGAATCAGCCCGTTCACCAGCCCGTCCGCGTCGCCGCACAACTCGACGGCGCGAAGGTCGGCTTCGGTCTCTTTCGGCTGCATGGCGCGCGCACGGAGAAACAAGCCCATGAACACGATGCAGAACGAGATCGCCGGCACCCACGACTCAAATCCTGGAACGAGAGGGGTCATCGCCGCGCCACCGAGGATCAAGGTGGCCATCAGCCCCACGGTGATCGCGTAGATGGCGACCAGGCGCCGGCCGCTGAAGTACTCGAGATGCGCAATCTCGTGCGCGAAGATCGCCGTGAGCTCGCGCGGGTTCAAGCGCTCGAGCAGCGTGTCGAAGAAGAGCACGCCTGAACCGCGGATCGAAGGCAGCGCCAACGCATTGGCAAACACGCCTCCGCGTGCGCCGGCGCGCCAGAGCGTCGGCGGCGCGACGCGTGCCCGACGCATCACCTCGTTGAAGGGGCCATCGAGATCAGGTCGCGTCAAACGTGACGCGCCAAGCACGCTGAGGAGCACTCGACTGTGCCAGTGATACCACGCGAGCGCGACGAGGAGCAGCACACCGGCAAGCCACCATCGACTCGATGAGATACTCGCGGCAAGCGCTGGAGCCAACGCGAGAGCCCACCACAGTCCGGACACGCCGACGATCCACTGCAAGCGCCATCCGAGATATCGACGGAGCGACCACGTCTCGCCGAACAACGCGCGTCTGGTGCGATAGGCCGTGCACATGAGCGCGAGCAGTTGGGAGGGCAGCATCCAGAGCGCCTGCCACCCGGCGAGCACGATGATCATCAGCGAGCACAGGATCGTGACGCTCGAGACGCGCTGCGTCACGGCGAAGTGGCGTTCGGGCCGTATGGTCGCGTCACCGCTGAGGAGCGTCCGCCTCCACCACCAGTTCAGAGCCGCGGGAACGAGCGCGAGCGGGATTGCGATCCACCGGGCAAGAACGTGCAGCGGATCGAGAAAGCTGATCATCGTGATCTGCCGTTTTATCGGCCGATCACTCGCCGATCCGCCGGCTCTGTGCTCTGCGCGATTTTCGTTTCGTCGTAGAGCGCAGTCTCGCCGTAGCCTCGGCGGAGGCGGAAGCCTGTGCGTCGCCCGCGGGCTGAAGCCCCCGCCCTACGCTGATTCGACGGAGACTAGAGCCCGGAGCCCAACACCCGGGTCAGGACAGTGGCTTCAACTCGGGCGCGACGCCGTCCGGAAGCGGATACTTGTCGGCGTTGAGCAGCATCGACACCAGCTGGTAATAGCCGGTTACGCCGATCAGGTCGACCACACCACGCTCCCCGAACTTCGCCTTCGTGGCCTCGAACGTCTTGTCGCTCACCTGCTTGGTCGTCAGCAGCTCCGTGCAGAAGTTGTAGACCGCTTCCTCATCGGGCTGCATGCCGGTCGGCCGTTTGCCGGTCGCGATCGCCTGGATGATCGCTTCACTCAGGCCGGCGTTGGCCGCCGCGCGACGATGGGCGTACCACTCATAGTGCGAGGTCCAGTGACGCGCCGTGATGATGATCGCCATCTCGTTCAGCTTGGGCGGCATCGACGAGTGGAAGCGCATCGACGCGCCGAACTGCTGCGCGAGATTGCCCATCTCCGGGCTGCGCAGGAGCACGTTGAACGGACCTGCGGCGCCGCGCCGTTCACCCGAGATGAGGTCCTCGAACATCTTCTTCTGCGGGGGAGTCATCGACTGATAGGTGAGCGGCGCGAAGCGATTGCCGATCAGCTTCACGGTGTTCGGGTCGGGGCGTGTTGCCGCAGGCCCTGGGTTCTGTGCACTCATGACGCCCATAGTACCGATCAGGCCGATGACGAGGGACCAGAACGCGATTGTTCGACGCATGATGTTGTCTCCCTGGCTCTATTTCTTGACGAGCACGTGGCGCTCGAGCATCCGCCGACGCACGACCGCACCGTAGACGTTGCCCTGGGCGTCGACGCCGATCCCTTCGGCGCCCGAGTGATCGGCGACCGTCGACTCCATGTCTTCGATGAAGGTCGTGACCACTCCGGTCTTCGCGCTGCCGATACGGATGCCTTTCTTGATCCCCATCAGCTCGTGCGCCCCGGTGTCGGGGCCCGATTCGGAATCGGTCACATAGATCGTGTCGTCCTTGGTGATCGAGATGCCGCTCGGCCTGCCGAATTGATGCCACTGCGCGATGAACGTCCCGTCCTGATCGAAGATCTGAATGCGATTGTTCTCGCGGTCGCCGACGAAGAGCCGGCCGCGCGAGTCGATCGCGATTGTGTGCGGCTCGCTGATCTCACCAGGCCCCGATCCCTTCTTGCCCCATTCCTTGATGAATTTTCCGTCCTTCGAGAAGTGGACGACGCGATTGTTCTTCCCGTTGCGATGACTGTCGGTGACGAAGATGTCGCCGCCCGGCGTCACGACGACGTCGGTGGGTTGATCGAAGAGATCCGGTCCCGATCCGCTCACGCCGGCCTTCCCGAGCGTCATCAGTACCTTGCCGTCGGGACTGAATTTGAAGACCTGATGACCTTTGCCGTTCTCACCGCGCGCGTCAGTCACCCAGAGGTTGCCGTCGCGATCGACGGTCGCGCCGTGCGGGAAGATGAACATCCCCGCGCCCCAGCTCGCGAGCAGCTTGCCGGTCTTGTCGTATTTCAGAATCGGCGCTTCGGACCGTCCCGCGCAGGAGTTCTCGAAGCAGCGGTGAATGACGTAGATCGATCCATCAGGCGCGGGCTCGACGGCGGTGACAGCAGCCCACACGACACCGGGCGGCAGTTGTCCCCAATCGCGACTGGTGCGATAGCGCTGCGGGAGATCGTTGCGCGGAGCATCGGGTTGTTGAGCTGCGACGGCCGTCGCAAACAGCAGCGTGGCGATGAGCGTGCGCGTCATGCGCGGAGCATACTCTCTATTTCCTTTTTTCGAGCATCTCCTTCGTGCCTTCGAGCACCGCGAGCGTGCCCGACTGGATTTCGCTGCGGGCGCGGCGTCGGATGAAGAATCCCATGAAGCCGCTCAAGCCGTCCGAACGGCTCCGGTTGATCGTCACGAGCCAGAACCCGCGCCCGCGAGCGGGATCAGGGACGAGCGTGCGGAGTTCGAGCGCCGTCCAGAAATAGTGGCTGGCGTACAGCATCTTCGACGCCACCACTGTGTCTTCCTGGCCTTCCACAATCACGAGGTGACTGATCCGGATCACCGGCTTCAGGCCGAATTGTGTTTCCTGCCAGTAGAACAATGAGGTCGCACCTGGCATCGTCGCGGCCGGATATTCGAGGAGGTATCGGCGCACCTGGGGAATCGATGCGCTCAGCGCCGGCATCTGATCGACGAGCTGGCGGAGCTCCTGGGCGACGAACGTCGGACGCGCGTTGTCGCGATAGACGGCGAGCTGCGCGTTGCCCTTCTCGATGTAGCCGGTGACATATTCGCGCGCGAGACGTCGCATCACCGCGTCCGCGGCGGCTTGCACATTCGCCGCTTTCCAGTCGACCTCGGTGCGAAAGGCCTGAAGCGCCTGTTGACTGAGCTTCAATTCGCAGTCGCCGACTCGACACGTACGGAGATCGGCAACGTCCTCGGCGGAGAGGTGCAGGTCGCGGAAGTCTTCGAGCTGGGGCGGCGTGCTGATTCGACGCGTGATCTTGAAGCGTGGGCTGCGCTCGAAGCGCTCGATGTCGTTGACCGCGTCGATGTACTGCCGGATCGGTACGTTGATCCAGATCGCGCCGAACACGGCCAGCTCTTTCGTGACATCCGCGTCGAGCAGCCTCGTGAGCGCCTCACCGTTCATGAGGCGCGTCCGCTCGTCCTTGGTCGGATGAACGACCATGTTCAGATACGCGTCGAGACGCGCCGGCAGAGAGGCGGTGGGGCGTTGTGGGACGGTCTCGATCGATGACGACTCGACAAGGATGGCGATCGCCACAGCCGCGCACAGGGATCGACGATGCCGCTCGAAGCTGCGCAGACGATTCAAATGGTTGACTCGATATGGGGGCGCAACTAGTGTACTTGTGTTCCCTGAGTGCGTGAGCGGCGATGTCGAGGCGCGCAGAATCCGTATCAGCCGAAGCGTGCGTGGCGCTGGGCGCCACCGGACACGCGCTGCAATCGTATCCCAACCGCGAATTGAGTCTCGGCTCGCTGACCGTGTCGCGGGCCCTTCCGGTCAAAGACAAACGGCTGGTCGGACCGTGGTGCTTTCTCGATCGCTTCGGTCCGCTCTCGTTCACCGACGGCAAGCCGATGGATGTCGCGCCGCATCCTCACATCGGGCTGCAGACGGTCACGTGGCTGTTCGACGGCGAGGTCGTGCACGACGACAGCCTCGGCAGCGAAGCGGTGCTGCGTCCCGGCGGCGTCAACGTGATGACCGCCGGCAGCGGCATCACGCATGCCGAGCAGACACCGCGCGATCACACCGGGCGATTGAACGGCGTGCAGTTGTGGGTGGCGCTGACGAGCGCGCATCGCCACAGGGCGGCGGCGTTCCAGCACGTGAAGGATGTGCCCGGGCTGCCGCTGCCGGGCGGCATCGCGCACGTCTTCGCCGGTTCGCTTGGCGGAGCCACGTCCTCTGCGTCGCACTACTCGCCGATTGTAGGCGCCGATCTGGACCTTCAGCCGCGAGCAACGGTCGACCTCCCGCTCGATCCGTCGTTCGAGCACGCAGTGCTCGTGATCCGCGGTGACTGCGCGCTCGAAGGCGAGCGGCTGGACGAACGCATGCTCTACTACCTCGGCATCAGGCGATCGGAGGCCAGCTTCTCGAGCCGCGACGGCGGCCGTCTGCTGCTGATCGGCGGACCGCCGTTCCCCGAAACGATCCTCATGTGGTGGAACTTCGTGGCACGCACACCGGAGGAGATCGCCGACGCACGCGCCGCGTGGGAAGCGCACCGCCACTTCGGCGACGTCGTCGCCTATCACGGTCCTCGCCTCAGTGCCCCAAGTCTCGTGCGTCTCGCGCGGCCTGATCCTCTCAGTTGATCAAGACACGGAGATCACGGAGATACCGGATTCACAGGAGACACGGAGTACCGGAGAACGAACGGAGGCTGATCCACTTGCGCCACGGCATCGAGCGGTTGGGGGGCCGGCCTGCGGCCGGCGCATGGGATGAGAGCCGCTGATGAAAACAAGCGCGATCAGAGTTTGTAACGCGTTTGTTTTCATCAGCGACTCTCATCCCATCCACGCGCGGAGCGCGCGGCCCCAACCGCTCCAGAGTCGATCGTGACAGGAAAGCCTCCGTCCGTCCTCCGTTTCTCCGTTGCTCCTGTAGGGCTTTTTCTGTGATGTCCCTCAACTAACGATCTGTTCGGCGCCCGGCGGCCACGCGCCATCGAGGAACGTGCGCATCGCGCCGAGCACCAATTCGGGCGCTTCGATCCAGGGTACATGCGCGGCGTTTTCGACCGCGAGCAGACGGGCGTTCGGCAGAATCCTCGCCCAGTCGCGGCCCGCTCCGAATGGCGCGTTGCGGTCCTTCGTTCCGTGAACCACGAGCACGGGTGCCGTTGCCGTTGCGACGGCTTGCTCGGTCAACTGCAGCTGCTGAATTGATGGCTGGATGTACTGCATCCAAGGACGCATGAAGTCTCGCTCGTTGGCCGAGTCGCACTGCGCCCATCTGAGCTTGGTGACATCGGCGGGGTTCATCACATAGACGGCACCCATGACCGCCCAGAACCGCCTGCAGAACTCGACTGGATCCAGCGCAGCCTGCTCGTTCATCAACTCGCCAAGTCCCACCATCGCCTTCTGCATCGTCGCGTCGACGTTGCTCAGATGAGCAGGGTATTGGCGGCTTTGGTCGGGCCCCATCGGTCCAATCTGGATGATGCGTCGCGCGGCCGATGGATGCGTGATCGCGTACATCGCTGCCGTGAAGCCGGCGTAGGAGTGACCGATCACATCCACCTGCGCGACGCCGAAGTGGCGCCGGAGTGTTTCCAGATCGTCGATGTCGTGATGGATGCCGCGCTCGATCTGCGTCCGATCGCGCACAGCGTCCGAGCGCCCTCGATTCCGGGTATCGAAGAACACAATCGTGTGTCGTTCCGCGAGGGGTGCGAAATCCTCGACGAGCGGAGCCCCGTTGAGAAACAGCACGATGTCTCCACCATTTCCCATCCGTCGAACGAACAGCCTCAGGCCTTCGTCAGTCGTCACATAGCCGTCGATGGTCTTCATGCGGGCGGCCTCCTGAAAACACAAAGGGCCGCGATGCTCGCGGCCCTCGAGAAACTGCGCGTCGAGCGCAGGCTTCAGCCTGCGCGACAAAAAAAGCCGCGGGTCACGCGGCTCTCCACAAACACGAAGAGCCGCGGGTTACGCGGCTCTTGCGGCACGTCGTCTCGCGCCGACCGCGAGTATCGACGATCGGCGGCCCGCCGGTCAAGCAAGACGATCGGTTCGTCAGGCGAAGCGCATCAACAGCACGAGCGCGGCGATTGCGAGGATAACGACTCGACGTGACCCGACGCAGCTGAGCCGGCTCGAGATGGCTGACCGCTCAGATCATGCCGGCGCGCTTGAGTGCGTGGTACCGATTGACGAGTTCCACGCCGAGTCGTTCGGGTTCGGCATCGACCATCAGATTCGGTCCGGCTGAGAGCCGGTTGAAGGCGTCGCGCCGCGCCTGTTCATAGAGATGTGCGCTGGCGACCTCGATGGGCGCATCGGCGTCCACGAGCGGCTGCGACTGCAGCTCCCGGACGATGCGCTCTCGCAGGCTCGCAAGCAGCACGAGGTGACGCGGGCGCAGCAGCCGAAGCGCCTGGCGAAGCTCCGCGCTGTCTTCGTCGCGGAAGTTGGTGATCACGATGACGAGCGATCGCTTGCGATGACGGCGGAGCACTGCCTGGGCGGCGGCGACGTAGTCGGAGTGTGTCGGCGTCGGCTGCACGCCGTACAGCTGACCCATGAGCGCGTTGAGCGCGCGTGCGCCTTTACGTGGCGCGAACGACCGTTCTGCACCGATCGGGGTGCCGAATGTCATCGCGCCGACCGCGTCTCCCTGTTTGAGCGCGACGTACGACAGCAGCATCACGGCGTTCAGGACCTGATCGAAATGGGTCGTGCCAATCGCGCTCGCACGGTCGTCGGCACGCATCCGTCGACCGCAGTCGACGAGCAGCACCACGCATTGGTCGCGTTCGTCCTGGAACTCACGGACAATCGGCTTGTCGAGCCGCAGCGTCGCGCGCCAATCGATGTGTCGCACGGAATCGCCGACCCGATACTCGGAGAGCTGCTTGAAATCGGTGCCCTGTCCCCGCAGCTGATAGGTCTTGATGCCAATCTCCTGCAGACGATGATCGCCGGCGAGCCACGCGTAGCGCGCGACTTGCGCGAAGTCGGGGTACACCCGGCGGCGCTCGATCGTGCCGACCCGTTCGAGCAGTTCGCAGAGTCCCCAGCGCGAACGGACGCGAACCTCCGCTTCTGCAAACCTGACCTCGCCCCGGGTGGTCGGAATGACCGTATAGGCCGTCTCGAGCCGTCCGTTCTGCGGGATGGTCAGGCGAGTCGGAAGGTCGCCGGTCGCCAGACTGGAATCGACGTGATCGTGGAGCAGGCAGGTCCAGGCATCAGATCCTTTGTTCTCGATCGTGAGGCCAATCTGCCGTTTGATTCCGATCGCGAATGCGGCCGGAAGACGGCGCGTCATCGTCGGCGTCGAGCGGCGCCAGGCGCGACGCGTGGCCGCGTAGTCCCACGTGGCTGCCGCCATCAAGCCGACGAGGATCGCGATCGCCGCGCGCATGGCCGTGGCTGGCGACATACCCGTGGCGAGGGTGAACAAAACGACGCCCGTGCAGATTGCGAGCGCGAGCAGCGCGATGCGGCCGGGAATGAGCGGCAGCCTCACTGTAATTGGCTACTCAGACTCGTGGCGCCGCGACCGTCTCGATCACTTCGCGCAGCAGCTCATTGGTCGTGCGTCCTTCGAGCAGCGCGTCGGGAGCGAGTGCCACGCGATGACGGAGCGCGGGCAGTGCCACCGCCTTGATGTCGTCTGGTGTGACGTACGTCCGGCCCTCGATCAGCGCCACTGCGCGGGCGCCGCGCACGAGCGCGAGCGCACCTCGCGAGCTGCTGCCGATCGCAAGTCCCGCATACTCCCGCGTCGCGCGAACGATGCGAACCGCGTAGTCGATCACCTGCTCGTCGACGCGCTGTCGCGCCGCGAGCTGCTGAAGCATCATGACGCCTCGACCATCGAGGCACGGCGTGACGTCTTGGAGCGGCAGCTCATCGCCGGTCTGATCCGTCGTCACGCGCAGCACGACGGCGACTTCTTCGGCACTCGATGGGTAGCCGATCTCGATCTTGAACAGAAAGCGATCGAGCTGTGCCTCCGGCAGCGGATAGGTGCCCTCGGTTTCGACCGGGTTCTGCGTCGCCAGCACCATGAACGGTTTCGGGAGCGCCAGCGACTGGCCTTCGAGCGTCACCTGATATTCCTGCATCACTTCGAGCAAGGCGCTCTGCGTCTTGGCTGGTGCGCGATTGATCTCGTCGGCGAGGAGCACGTGCGTGAACACCGGCCCGCGGACGATGCGCAGCTCGCGGGTCGAGGGATCGAGCACCGCGTGGCCGGTGATGTCCGACGGCATCATGTCGGGCGTGAACTGCACGCGTGAGTGGGGAAGAGAGAGCGCCTGCGAGAGCGCGCGCACGAGCAGAGTCTTCCCGAGACCGGGCACGCCTTCGATGAGCACGTGGCCGGATGCCGCCAGTGCGACGAGCACCTGCTCGACCACGACCGGCTGGCCGACCATGGCCCGGCCGATCGAGTTGCGGAGCGTGGCCAGCATCTCGGCCGCCTGTGCGATCGATGCGGATTCAGTCAGTTCCATGGATCTGCCTTTTCTGATCGTCGAGCGTGACGCGACGCGCGGCCTCGAGCAGCGCAATCGTGTTCCGCAGTTCGCCCGGCTGTCGGGCCCGTTCGTGGTGAATCGCAGTCAGCAGCGCCTGTCGGTCGAACCCCGTGAGCGTCGCGATCGCGGCTCCGCGTGCGTTGGGAGGCAGCCCCGCGTACCCGGGTACCCGACGCGCGGCGGCCTCTTCGAGCGCGCGGACCGATGCGGCATGAAGCGCGGCCCCGCCGCCGTGACGCAGCGCGAATTGCCCGGTGCCGCGAATCTGCTCGGCGAGCGATCGGCGAGCCGTCCCGAGTGGTGCCGCGAACGGGCCGAACCGGACGCCGCTTCGCCACAGCGCGAGCCCGGCGAGTGCCAGCATCAACACGACGACCGCGCCGCCGTACTGCCACGTCAATGCGAGCAGCGACGGGTGATCGTCCTCCGACAGCAGATGGACGTCGTCGTGACGCCGCAATTCGGTGGCGGCGACGAAAAGCCGTGCGTGATCGCCGTCGAACAGGCTCCGGTATCGAAACGGCGATCCGTTGATCACCGTCACGCGCCCGCGACCCACGGCGACGCGCATCGCCTGGACGCCATGGGTGTCACGCAAGATCCACAGCGTGTGTCGCCTGGTGGTGAGAAACGCGAAGGTATCGAAGTCGCACAACGAGTATCGCGGTCTCGAACCGTTCTGATCCGCGGGTGAACCTTCCTGCACTTCCTCGAAGGTGCCGCAGACCTCATTGCGCTCGACGGTCTTGTTGTCAGAGATATCGAGGCCGGGACCGATGGTCCCTTCGTGATAGTCCGTGACGATGCCGGACCAGTGTTCGAAATCGTCTTGCCCGTCGACGACGGTCGAGTCCACGACGAGACGGCCTCCGGCTTCGACCCACTGCTCGAGTGCATCGCGGCGACCCCGGCTGAGGCTCCAGTGCCACGACGACAGCACGATGACCGAGTCGTGCGGTGGGGCGGTGAAAGCGCGATCCCACGAGCTCCGTGACCCGAGCGCCTCCGCGAATCGCTGCGTGGCGTAGAACGGGTTGGTGAGCGCCTCGCCTTTGGGCGGCATCGGGATCGGGGTATCCGCCCAGTAGGTGTTGTTGGCCACCCATACGAACAGCAGCACCACAGGAATCGCGACGAGCAGCCACAGGCCGACGCGCTTCATAGCCCGCTTCCGTCTCGAGAGGAGTCGACGGTCACACCCGCGTCGAGCGTCATCGCGAATTCATCGCACAACGCGTAGACCGTCGCTGGAACGAGGGCCTCGCGTCCGTACACCGATCGCTGCCACACACGCACGAGACGCGAGGTGTAGGCGTGGCTGTCGTGCGACAAGTGGCTCGCCGTCAGCGTCAGGCAATCGCCTTCGGTCGTCGAGTCGCGAATCGGTATGCGGTGCACGTGAGCGAGTCGCGACAACATGCCGCGATAGAGGAGTGCGAGCGCCGCGCGGTGTTCGCCCCGATCCCAGAGCGTGCGTGCGGCGCCACCGATGTCGCTGGGCAGCGTTTCAGGACGGATGTCGAGATCACGGACGTGCGTCGGCGCCACGAATCCATCGTCGCTGATCGGACCACGACCCGCGTGCACGAGACGGCTGATATACACCGCCAG
Organism: Vicinamibacterales bacterium; assembly: GCA_036407095.1. GTDB lineage: Bacteria > Acidobacteriota > Vicinamibacteria > Vicinamibacterales > UBA2999 > Gp6-AA40. The sequence goes on from DASWZV010000174.1 coordinate 328,192, forward strand.
CATGCCCGCGAGCACCGCAGCCGCACACCAGACCAGCACGCGCGCCGACTGCTCCACCCATCGGATGAGATTGACGATCCAGGTGACCCATGCCGGCACACGTGGCGGCTTCGGGTCGGGCGAGGTTCGCCACTTCAGTGTCTTGATCGTTTGCTCGGTCGCCAGATTCGGGTCGGCCTTGACCTGTGCGATCGCCCGCTGGATCTCGAGCGCCTGGGGAGCGTCGATCGATGCGGGGCCGGATCGATCCTGAGCCGACGCCGTCGCGATCACGAGGAACGCTGCCGTGACTGCGAGCACCAGTGTGGCCGCGCGCCTTTCAGCTGGCAAACGCACGTCGGAACTCCTGTTCGATATCCCAGGCTTCGAGCTCGGCCCGTCGGTTCAAATACATACCGAAGCCTGCGGCCACGAAGAACGGCTCGAGGAAAAGTACGGTCGCGGCGTAGGCTACAGGCGGAGTCCATGACAGCAGGCCGGGGACCTCGCCGGAGAGCAGGGCCGTGACCTCCGGCGCGTGCCCTTTCGGCGCGAACCAGAAGACCAGCGACGCCAGTGCGAACGAGAGACCCATTTCGGCGATCGAGAATGCGGCCGTCATCATCAACGCCGACGTGATGTATCGACTTCGAATCTGACGAACGCGTGCGCGCGCGCGCCAGATCGAGAGCCCTTCGAGCTGATACACCGGTTGGGTGAGCGAGCGCCACAACGAGAATCGCCGTATCGTCCACGTGAAGATGAACTGGCCCCACCACACCTGTCGCTGTGCCTTCCAGAGATCCCACGGACTGGTCTGCTGTCCGAATGCCGCACGCGACAGGATGAACAGGATGGTGCGGTCGAGCCACGGCTTCACCCACCAGAGGACGAGCGAGGGCAGCCACGCCGCGATCTCGCGCGATGCCAGCGCCAGCACGATCACCGGTATCGCCACGATCGCGTATCCAAGGTAGACCGATCGCGCGGCGCTCTGACACAGTCGCACCCCGAGGTCGGCCGCTTCGAGCGGCGCCCTCGGTCGAAGCCGGACGGCCAGCGCGTCAATCTGCATGGCGACCCTGGAAGAGGAAGTAGGCGAAGACCGACGCCCAGCAGAGCGATGCGACGCCGTACTTGACCAGAGGTGGAAGCCAGCTTGCCGATGACCAGAAGGCTTCGATCGCCGCAGCCACCACCAGCATCGCGATCACGCCGTAGACGATGACCACCGATTCGCGCGATGCGACGACGAGCGCGTGAAGGCGCGTCAGCCGCCCGGGCGCGACGAACGCGTGTCCGAGGCGTAGCCCCGCGGCGCCCGCCAGCACGATGGCGGTCAGCTCGAACGCCGAATGGGTGGCGATGAACGAGAAGAACGTGGACGCCAACCCGCGCTCGATCAGATATCCCGCGATTGCTCCGCCAAACGCGCCGTTGACCGTGAGAAAGAAGATGCTCCCCACGCCGGCGAAGAATCCGCCGGCGAAACACTGGAACGCCACACTGATGTTGTTGCGGATGTAGTAGCCGAACATGATCCAGTCGGTGCTCGCCGCCCGCATGCGGCCGATCGAGCGCGCGGTCGGCGAATACATCTGCTCGAACTCCGCGGCGGTCTCCGAGTTGACGACCGAAAGAATCAGCTCCGGGCGCGCGTACACCAGCCACGCGATCACGATCGTCGGCAGCACGAAGAGCGCCGCGGCGACGGCGACATATCGACGATGGCTTCTGACCGCGGATGGAAAGTCGACCGCGATCAGATCCCGGATGCGCGCGAGCCCGAACTCGCGGCGGTGATAGATCAGCTGATGGGCGGTCGCGGTGATGCGCTCGAGACGATCGACGATGTACGCCGGATATGAGCGGGCGCGCGCCAACGCGAGCTGTTCGCACGCACGACGGTACAGCGCGGCGGCGCGAGCTCCCGAGATCGTGTCGCTCCGAGATCCGCCTTTGCGTCCGCCGATGCCATCGAGCAGCGCTTCGAGCTCGGACCACTCGTCCTGGTACATCTGCTCGAATCGCAATGGGGTCATGCGCGCCGCCCCAGCACCCACTGTGCGACGCCCAGCACGCGCCGGGTGACGTCAGGTCCGCCACGACCGCGATCGCCCGACACTGACGCGGCAAGTGCCGCGAGTTCGTCCAGACGTTCGACGGTGAGGCTGTGGGCGCGAGCGGCGAGCGCCACCACCGCCGCTTGATCCTCAGGAGCCAGTGGACATGCCGGCGCCAGTGGCTCCACATCGACGAGCGCGATACGCCGCACGACACGCGCCTCGTGCACCACCAGTGTCGCGGCGGCGATGTCGCCCAGGCGCTTCGAATCGCTGCGCACGAGCAGGCTCACGATCGCGAAGCCGTATGCGAAGGGAAGGAAATCCGCGACCCGCAGGAGATTGCGGGTCATGGAGGCCGCCGGCGTAATCGGCAGCCCGTTGTCCATCACGACTTTGAGGCCGAGTGCACGCTTGCCCGGCGTCGAGCCCAAAGGCGAGAGCTCGAAGACGACTGGGTAGAACCATTCGAGCAGGAAGAACAGGACGATCCAGAAAGCCATGCCGATCCCGCCCAGAGTCGCGATGACGATGGCCGCCGCCCACATGATCGCCAGCCGGATCAGCCAGTCGAGGGCAAACGCGTAGAGGCGCGACGTCAGACCGGCCGGGCGCAGCTCGAGCAGGATGCCTTCAGGCGTTTCTGCAGATACGACGGTATCCAGTACGTCCCTTGAGCCCAGGAGTACTCCTCATGCTTTGATGACGATGGTGTCGGCAATCTTATCGTGCAGGCACTGACGCGTTTCACCAAAGATGAAGAGCGCATCGACAATGCCGTACGGGGGAATGATGCCGAGGAGTTGGTTGAGGACGTTACGTCGCCAGATCAGACGCCCGAGCGACGCCTCGCTGCCGTCGGTACGCACGACCCTGATGCCGAGCAGCTTCTTGGCGATCGATTGTCCATTGTGACCCATATGGCTGATCGTCAGCCAGAGCCAGACGCCGAGGCCAACAAACGAGCCAACAGTGACGATAGCGGAGGTCTTGTCTCGCTGCATGCTCGTCACGCCCATCACGCTGAACCCCGCGATCAGAGCCGATCCGTAGACCATCGCAAGGAAGATCACGGCATCGAGGATTGCCGCGCCGAGCCTCCTCGAACGTGCGGCTAGTACGAGCTGTCCTTGGGAGAGGTCCACGTCCCGGACCACAGCCCGCGGCGGCGCGTAGGGATTGGTCACGCTTTCTCCGTTGAAAGTTGTTCGATCGTCTATCGGCTTCTGGCGACCGAGCATTCATCTCATCGACCGCCCACGCCGGCTCATCCTGGCGCACGCGCCTCACGACCGCGCGGGGTTGCAAGAACCTGCAGGACTGCATCGATCTAGGTACGCGACATGCTCCGTCAGTGGAGCCGTTCCCCGTCTCACCCGTTTCCCCGAGGATTTATGCCGAAATACGTCTTTCCTTGCCAACAGCCACGACATGCCGCGGTGACGACACGACGTCGATGCGTCCGGCTCGTCGTTACAGTCGGGACACTCGTCGGGCTTCATCTGCTTACACCTGTCGCGCTCGCTCAGCAGCCCTGGCCGTCGATCGTCGTTCGCGGAGGAGCGCTGGTCGCGGACTTGTCGTCGGATATACGTATCGATACGACGATCGGGAACATCGGCACGAGCATCGATCTGGAGAACGCCCTCGGCTTCGACACCAACTCGACGACCTATTTCGTCGACGGCACGTGGCGCATCTCGCGTCGCAACCAGGTCCAGTTCGAGTTCGAGTACATCAACCGGGACGTGTCGCGGCAGTTCCTCAGCGCGCCGATCACGTTTCACGATACGACGTTCAACGTCAACGCGTCGGTCGACGCGTTCTTCGATTCGTACTATTTATCCGCCTACTACGGATTCGCGTTCGTGGCGACCCCGCACGTCGAGGTCGGCGCATCAATCGGCGTGACGGTGGTTCGTCTCCATTCGGGCATCGGCCTGTCGGCCGGAGTGAGCGGCTCCGAGGAGGTGTCGCGAGATCTGACCGAAGACGCGCGATTCGACGTGCCGGTCCCGCTTCCCGGTTTCTTCGTGAACATCCGGCCGCATCCGCGCGTGACGATCATCGGATCGACTCGTGGCCTCAAGGCCACCGTCAACAACATCTCGGCGAGCCTCGTGGAAGCGAAGGGCGGCGTTGACGTCAGGCTTGCCGGCCCGGTCGGTGTCGGCGGTGGCTACTATTACAACCGCGTCAAGGCCGAGCGCGATGGTTCACGGACCGACGGACGCATCGTGTATTCGTTCAACGGTCCGCAGGTGTACGTCGTAGTCGGGTTCTGAGCTCAGCGTGCTTCGATCAACCGAATCGACTCACCCACGCGCCGGAAGGTGTCCTGGAGGGCCGCTGCATCACTCTCCGGCGCGAGCGTCAGGTAATAGAAAAGGACTCGATCGTTGAGAAACGTCGTGTAGACGACGATGCGCTCCTGGCCACCCAGTGGCGATGGGTTCACGAGCGACGTCGCAAGCCCTGAGCGTTGGGAGATCTTGGTCGGCTGCTGCGTACCGGCAACCCGGAGCTCGGGATTGTTCTTCGCGGTAGCCTGCAACCAGGCCTTCGTCGCTTCCTTCAGATCGCGCGATGCCGCGTCCGCCACTCCGAACTCGACGCCGTGGGTGAACACCGTCTGTCCATTCAGTTGACCGTAGCCGTTTTCCGGGACGACTCTGATCGAGGTTTTTGAAGAGAGGCTGGTCCAGTTGTCGGGGACGGAGGCCTGGAACACCTTGCCTCCATTGATGTCACGAAATTGTGCGGACGGCGGCGGGACCGGCTGTCCCGGAGTACCGACAGATTGAATCGTCTCGCCCCCGTTTCCTCCACCCCCTTTGGCGAGATCCGCTGCGGACTTGGCGGGCGGGAGAGCGGCGAAGGCCGCCTTGACCGGTTTGAACTGGCTGTCGTCGGCCGCACTGGCGATCGTCAGCGACTCGGCTTCCTTGTTGATATACGCGGTTCGATTCCCGGGATTCGGATGGCTGCTCAACCACTGTGGGGTACCGCTACCACCGCTTTCCTTGGCCTCACGCTCGATCGTTTCGAACATGTGCGCAAGCGCTCGCGGGTCGTAGCCGGCCTTCGCCATGATCTGCGAGCCCAGAATGTCCGCCTGCTTCTCGAAGTCGCGGCTGTATCTCAAGAGAATGCTCCCGAGTCCGAGCTGGCTCCCTTGCGCGATCGCCGATCCCGCCGCTCCGCCGACGACGGCGCCGCCGAGCGCCCCCGCGACCTGACCGAGTTGCAGCCAGGGGTTCTGCGCCTTGGTGGCGTTCGCCGTTCCATGTCGAAGCAGCACATGCGACAGCTCGTGCGCCATCACGCCGACGACCTCGGCTTCCGAGGCTGCCGCCTCGAACATGCCGCGCTGCACGAACATCGGCCCGCCCGGGAGCGCAAAGGCATTGATCTCCTTCAGGTTCACGGGCGTGAACGAGTACTGATACACGGGCTGATTGAGTTCGGGCGGGGCGACCGCGACCAAACGATCGCCGAGTTTCGTGAGGTAGGCCGAGATCTGCTCATCCTTGATGAGGGGGTACTCCTTCCGCACTTCGGCGGCGGCCTTCAGACCGAGCTCCACGTCCTGCTGCGGCGTGAATTTGTTCTTCGGCAGCTTGATGACGGTTGGCTGCGCGAAGATCGTCACCGACACGCACGCCGCAATCACAAGCGCCGCGGCGCGCGCTGAAGGGATGTTGATGGCCATGACCGCCCTCCTTCGGGAGCGAGCGCGAACTCCTACTAAGATGGCACATTTCGTACCTGCGCTTCGGTTGCGAGAAGTTGTCGATGCTCGACCATGGCGACGTCTCGAGCCGCCGCCCGGCCGAACGACAGCCGCGATGCATCGTGGCCCAGCGCGGGTTGACGCGGAGCGACGGTCGTGTCCTGAAGGTCAACCACAGGCCCTCACGCCTTATACGGATGGAGTCAGCGTCGCAGATGGGTCCAGAAAGGCGAACATCAAATTCATATCCTGCGCGCGCGTTGAGTCGCTGCAGAAAACGACAGGAGGAAACTATGGCTGCGATGCTCACGTTTCATCCCCGGCGCGGGCTGCTCGAGGCAACGGCCGCCGGACGGATGTTCAGGCTGCCGACCCCTCAGGACCACACCAGGATCACGGCGTGGGAGCACGCATTCGAACTGCGTCCCGGCAAGCACACGCTATGGGACTACACCTTCGAGCTGCCTGGTACCGACGGTGACAGCGGCGCCACCGTGATCTACCGGCTTGCCGCGACGCCAGGAGCCACGGACACCAGCCGGCGCGCCCCGTTCCATTCACATTCCGGTTCGGCTCTCTACGTGGGGACTCTCCGCAGCGGGATCTATGTCCACGGCTGGCCTCCATGCAACCTGTCGACCTGCGTCATCGTGCTGCAGCAATGGGATGCGTTGCGGCTCGCCATTGCGAGCGAGAAGAGCCTCTCGTTCGGTGTCTGCGTCTGAGTCCGAACGTCGCTAGGGCCGCGTGGTGGTTCCGCGACCGAACAACCATCCAAGCCCCAGGCCCGCACCGAACCCGCTGTAGTTCTTCCTCAGGCCAGCGGGCTGGGGAACGTTGGCCATCCAGTTGTAGCCGCCATCCACGCCGATCGCGAGCGATCGCGCGACGTGGAACTGCAACGACTCTGGCGCCTTGCTGCCTGACATCACGTTCGTTGCGAAGCGCATCTCGAGCGACGCGGGGCTGAAGCCGCCGCGGCCTGCGGGATGTCCATCTGATATCGACCCAACCGGATTCTGGCGATGTGACGATCACCAGAACAGCCGAGAAGTGGAGCGCCGTCTCCGATAGGTTGGCCGGCACAAGCACACCGAACATTGAACCCGGAACTACATCGGGTTAGGATGGAGTGTTCACACCTTCGTGGGCCTGTAGCGCAGTTGGGAGCGCGCCTGAATGGCATTCAGGAGGTCACGGGTTCGACTCCCGTCAGGTCCACCAACCTTCGCTCTCGATTCAGGCGAAGGTCGTCCCTCCGTCGAACGTGCATCCCGCGCCACGCTGTCATGACTTAGCGCTGAACACGACGATCGGTTCAAGCCACCGAACGGGTGATTTTCCGTGCAGCTTTCCACTTGTCGCACAGGTTCGCTGCGGCGTCACTCCAGCTCGGAAACTTGAACGTGAACCCGCCTTCGAGCAGTCTCTGCGGGACGACGTGGCGGCTCTTGAGAATGAGCTCCGTTTCAGTCCGCATGAATGCCGCACCGATCTCGAGCATCCAGTCACAGGCCGGCAGGCCGAACGGCACACCGTACGCTTCTCGCAGCACCCGCATGAACTCCGCGTTGGGCAACGGGTGCGGTGACGCGAGGTTCACCGCGCCGTCGATGTCACGCCGCTCGATCAGCCACCGCACCGCTTCGACGAGGTCCTCGTAGTGAATCCACGAGACGAATTGCCCGCCGGTGCCGGCGCTCCCGCCGAGCCCGAATCGTACGAGCCCGATCAGCGCGTCGAACACGCCCCCTTCATCCGGGCTCATCGTCATCGCGGATCGGAGCAGGACCTTTCGCGTCGCCGGCGTGACGGCCTCGTTGCAGGCCCGCTCCCACGCGCGCGCGACCTCGATGCTGAACCGCCACGTGTCCGGCGCGTCGGGCTCCGCTCCGCCGATAACCCCAGAGCGTTCGTCGTTCGCACCCTGGTATCGATGCGCGTAGATCGTGGCGGTGCTGGCTTGTAGCCAGACACGCGGTGGCTGCGAAGCGCGGCCGATCGCCTCGCCGACGGCGCGTGTCGATGCGATTCGCGACTGCAGGATTTCGTTTCGATTGGCTGCGTCGTAGCGGCAGTTGACGCTGCGTCCCGCGAGGTTGATGACGACGTCCGCACCGTCAATCTCGCGCTGCCACGCGCCGACCGTCGCGCCATCCCACTTGATGACCCTCCACGGGCGTGTTTCCGGCCCGCGGCTGAGGACGACGACATCGTGGCCGTTGCGGTGAAATTCGCGCGCCAAGATGGTTCCAACCTGTCCTGAGCCACCTGGAATGACGACTCGCACACTCACCTGCCTGTCACGTACATGTCCTCGGCTGTCGTCCACTCGTGCGGGATGTTCCGCATCATGAGACCGCAGTCGAAAGAGATTGACCCGGCGGGAAACCTTGTTCGATCGTCAAAGTAGCTTGAGTACGACCGCTCGACCGTCAGCGGTTCCACCTGCCATGAATGCGTGTTGAGGACGACACCGTCGAGTCGGTTTCCGCACGACGTGACTGAGTAGCCGACGCAGCCGTGTTCGAAGAAAGCGGAGGCTTCGCTCATGGTCGCGAAGTGCGAGGTCGCAGGCAGTTGGTCGGCAGTGCGCGCCACAACGTCGAGTTCGACCTCTCCGTCGGCGGCTCGCATGTGGAGCGCGATGCGCTGCTCCTCCTCTGTCACATGGAATGTTGCTCTCCGATGTTCGCCAGGAAAGAGTCGTCCGCCTGCAAGATGATTCACGAGAGAACCGGTGTCGCGCCGGGGAATGTAAACGCCTTCATGTGAACCGGTGTTGTCGCTCCACACCACCGCGATCCGATGAGCCGCATTCTCGCTTGACAGACCGAGGGCGATCGGAAATCGCCGAGGACGGATGTCTTCGAGACGAATGAGACAGATGCCGGCTATGGCGCTGTTGTCATGCAGTTTCGGCCGAAACGGGGCCGGCAGCAGACGACTCATCACCGATGGATCGACACGGTAGTTGATCAACAAACGGCGTTTGATCGTTCCGTGAATCCTGGGCAATCGCATCTCTCGCCTCGCTGGATATTGATGAACCGACGGCGGAACTCAGGAGTGGGCGTCGACCGACAGTTGTGCGTCTGAATGAACCATGATTAAATATTAATGAACATGTTCACCAAAAATGTCAAGCGTCAAAAGCGTGGCCGCCCGCCAGGTCAATCGCCGCAGGGCGCGGCAGCCCGAGACCGCCTGTACGAGACTGCGATTCGGATGATCAGCGAGCGGGGCTACGAGGCCACGACGCTGCGCGAGATCGCCAAAGACGCACATGTCAGCGTGGGTCTGTTGTATCGATATTTCCCGAGCAAGCAGGCGGTCATCATCGCCTTGTATGAGGAGCTCTCCAGAGACTTCTCTCGCCAGGCCACGTCGATGAAACCCGGCAAGTGGCGTGATCGGTTCCTGTTCGCCCTTGAAACGAGTGTGCGCGCTCTACAACCGCATCGCACGACGCTACGCGCACTCATCCCCGTCCTGATCGGCGACCCCGATGATGGCGTATTCGCGGAAGGCACGGCGTTCTCGAGAGTGCGCGTGCAGCAGGTCTTCGAAGATGCGGTTACAGGTGCGACGGATGCGCCGCAGGCGCCGATCGCGGGCGCTTTGGGCCGTCTTCTCTATCTCGTCCACCTCGCGGTGCTCCTGTGGTGGCTCCTCGACAAGACCCCAAAGCAGCGCGCGACAGACGCGCTTGTGGCCCTGACCGATCAACTCCTTCCCTCGGCGGCTCTGACGCTTCGGCTCCCGCCGATTCGGCGGTTTGTGATCGCGTTCGATGAATTGATCCGTCAAGGGCTGTTTGGCACCCCGACCGCGGTGTGAGAGGACAGGAACGGTGTTTCTGCTGAAACGTCCGACTCGGCGCGAGATTGAACGATTCATCGTTCGCTCTCACGGCCTGCCGTTGTCATATCGCCCGACCGGAATCGGCAGACATCGGTCGGCTGCAGATGGAGTCGGCGAACATGTCGTCACGATCGGCCACGGCGAATCGGAATTCGAACGCGCGCGCCTCGCTCTCGCAGCCTGGAAGCACTTTGATCTCGGTTGGGTCGAGGCCTTTCCCGCGCACTTATCTGTCGAGCCCGGTACCGATGTCGCCGTGCTGATTCGACACCTCGGGTTCTGGTCATTGAATGGCGCTCGAGTCCTCTACCAGGTCGGCGGGTGCGACGGCCAGGATGCATTTGGATTCGCGTACGGAACGCTCACGAACCACGCCGAGAGTGGAGAAGAGTTGTTCGAGGTGTTCATCGATCGGCAAACCGGCGACGTCATGTATCGGATCCGCGCCGTCTCGCGGCCGCAGAGTCCTCTGACATGGATCGGCCAGCCAATCGTACGGGTTCTTCAGGCGCGCTTCCGCCACGATTCCGCGATCGCGATGCGCCGTGCGATCGGTGCACGAGCATGAGCATCTATGTCGAAATCTTTGTTCGGGCGCCGATGGATGCGCTCTGGTCACATACGCAGACGCCGGCACTGCACGAGCGGTGGGATCTGCGCTTCTCGCGAATCGAATACCTCCCGAGACACGATGAGTCGGAACCGCAACGATTCCAGTACACGACACGGATCGGTTTCGGTCTTGAGGTCAGCGGCGAAGGCGAGACTGTGGGGCGGCGGGACTCAACGGACGGCAGCTCCACGTCCGCCCTGAAATTCGGTTCGGATGAATCACTCTCGATCATCAGGGAAGGCAGTGGTTATTGGAAGTACATCCCGACAGAGAGCGGAGTTCGATTCTTGACCTGGTATGACTACCGAACGCGTTTTGGTGTGGCAGGTGCGCTTTTCGACCAATTTATCTTCCGTCCACTGATCGGCTGGGCGACAGCATGGAGCTTCGATCGACTGCGTTTGTGGCTCGAGCAGGATGTGGCCCCGGAGCAGGCCGTCCGGCAGTCGCTGATTCACACGATCTCGCGTGTCGCACTTGCTGCCATCTTCATCTATCACGGGCTCATTCCCAAGCTACTCACCCGAAACGTCGATGAAATCGCGATGATCCGCGATACCGGCCTCGCCGCTGGCGTTGCGGCTCCGTAGTTACCGCCCTCGGCATTCTTGAACTGTCGTTCGCGGTGGCGCTGCTCACTGTTTGGCACCGCCGCTGGCCGCAGTTCGTTTGACTCGCGTTGATGCTCCTCGCCACCGGGGCGGTCGGAGTGAATTCACCACGATACTTCGGTGCGGCGTTCAACCCGTTCACTCTGAATCTCGCGGTCGCCTGCCTCGCGAGCATCGACCTTCTCGTTGTAGGGAGCATTCCATCCGCCGCGCGTTGCCTGCGGCGTTTTGGACCGGAGAAGGCATGAAATCGATTTACGAACACGTGCTCGGATCCGACTTTCACCGGCTCCACCCGCAGATTCAACGCCGGTTCGGCTTCTCGAGCTCCGACGGGATCGCCTCGATCGGCACTGGCGTAATGGACGAGATCTGGAAGGGCAGGCTTTATACGGAGCCGTTCCTTCGCGTGGGCAGCTGGCGGCGCATCATGTTTCCTGAGACGGGACGAAACATCCCGTTCACGATCGAGAACTATGCTTTCGTCGATCAATTCGGGCGAGAGACCGTCTCGTGGGTTCGAACGTTCGAATCTCGGCGAACGCGTCGATTCGATGCGTACATGGTCTAAGCGACTCTCGTCGTCGAATTGTCGACTACCTGGGGTCACACGAGCACCTGGCAGTTGATATCGACCTGTCGGTGGACGAAGCTGGCGGCCTGAGGCTGCGATCCGGTGCGCAGCGGTTCTACGAGGGTGTGATTGGGTTCAGCTTCCCGATGCTGTTCAGCGGGATCGCCGACGTCCGGGAATGGTACGACGATGCGGCTGGATGTTTCCGGATCGTCGTCGATGTACACAACTGCGTTTGGGGACCGTTGTTCGGCTATCGCGGTAGCTTCAATGTCGAATGGCGGGACGTGACGGAAGTTCCCACTCACATTCTTCCGAAGCGCCAGGAACGGCGGGACTAGCGGGTAAGCGCTGGCTGTCTGTTCCCGGGAGCTACGGTTGGCAAGCACAGACCTTGCACTTTCGGTCTCGATTTCCCGCAAGTAGCTGAAGGCCGGTGCGGTTGCGCCGGTTCCAATAAACGCGGAACCATCGAACGCGATTCCGTCGGTGCCATACTGCTCGAAGGACGATGTCGGCCATGCTCTCGCACGCACTCATCGTTTTCGACATAGCGTCGATGAAGGTGTTCGTGTGGGTGCTCGGGCAACTGTTTACTTGGGCCGTTGATTCGAACGGCGGGATCCTCGACTCGCATCTCTTCTTCTACGACCGGTGTTCCGATCTCGCTGAGCACCACCGTCTAAGAGGCCGGATCACCAAGGCCGACAGGCTCGCCGCTATCGCGGAGGCTTACTACCAGGCCGCGCCCGATGATGACGACGATCCAGAGGCTGCCGCGATGGCGATGCCAGTGCCGCGTCCTCTGGTCAGGACGAACGCGGTGAGCACCGCCTCAGTGCCGAAGCCGAAGACAGACGAATCGTCCGCCCTGGCTCCATCGCTCGCCCACTGAAGGTGCGATCGGTGCCGAAAGCTTGTGCCTGACGCCAGAGAACGTCATTGGACACGAACCACGAGAGGATCGACCTCGAGAACCGCATGTTCGATCGGTTCACCTTACAAGCGCTCCAGGTTCTCTTCTACGCTCGCTCCGAGGTCAGCCAGCTCGGGTCCAGCGCCGTTGAGCCTGAGCACCTCCTCCTCGGAGTGCTGGACGAAAGCACGGGATTTGGCAGCAAGATCCTCGCGCGAATCGGTGACACCCTCGACGACTTGCGCAGCGACATCATCCGTCGCCTCACGAGCGGCGAGAAAGTCCCTGAGTCGCAGGAGATCCCGTTCAGCGCTTCCACCGTCCGCGCGCTGCAGTATGCGGGCGAAGAAGCCGACCGGCTGTTGCACAAGGGCATAGGCACCGAACACCTGTTGCTCGGCCTGCTGCGCGAGGAACGCAGCATCGCGGCCGAAGTGCTGACAGCAAGAGGACTCAGCCTCGAAGCGGTCCGTGAGGCGATCGTCGAGCGGCTCATTAGCGGCGAGGAACCGGAACCGCCAGGTCCGCCGCCGACGCCGGCAAGCACCTACCAATGGCCGCAGATCCCATTCGTCCCATCGCGAACGGTGCACATCCTCTATTCAGGTATGCAGTGGCCAGAAGGGCCAGTCATCAACGGGCCAGTCATCAACAACCATGCGGACACTGTTTTCAGCGCGTACGGCTTCACGCTGGAGGACATCATCGTTCGGGCGTGGAAGGGGAATCGCTGGCACGTCGACATTGCACCCGCGCTCCGCGACGATGCGCGGTTCGACTTCCTCATGGTGCTGCCACAGCATGAGACCTGGGCGACATGCCTCGGCTTGCTCCAATCTGCCATCGAGCAGCACTTCGCCGTGCACGTGAAGCCTGAGAGAGGGATGCGCGATGTTTTCGTTTTGACGAAAACCGATGCCCGCGGGCACATGCTGCGGCGGTATCCCGATCCGGAGCGCGGCACTGCCTTCTCGAGCATCGCGTTTTCGGTTTTCATGGGTCGTTCGAAGGACGCGCCGATGTTCCCACTCGACGCCTTCGCTGTGCACTCAGTGCCGTTCATGCTCCTGGTGAATTGGTTCGAGGAGATTCTGGGCGGACAGGTGATCGACGAAACGGGCTCAATTGGGATCTACGGCTTTGAGCTGAAAGAGCGTGTGAAGACGCCGGAAGCCCTCATACGGTTGTTGCGCGACGAAGCGGGGCTGGTGATCACGCAGGAGCGGCGGGAGATTTCGACGCTCATTGTGCGGCAACGGGAAGCGGCTCATGAAAACGCCTGAACCGTCACCGGTCCAGAGCACGCCCGAACCCTGACGCCGAAGCCTGAATCGCGAACCTGGACCGGAACTCGCACCGGAACCCCTGAAACCTGGCCTCCGAACGACGCGCCGGCCACCTATCGTGCCATGCCTGAGCTACCGAAAGACCGAGCAGGCGTGTAAACGGTCAAAAGAGCCAGGCCATCAGTTCGCGGCCAGCGACGTCTGCCGACGATGGGCAAGTGTCAGCCAGGCCGCGAGTTGCCGGGCTGCCTCTTCCGGGGTGGGGCCGTAGAAGGGCATCATCGCGGTGGGCATGCCCGGTAATCGACGAAGCTGGGCGCGCCAGCGGTCGTTGACGAGCGTGACCTCGATCTGGAACGCACGCCCGGCGATGGTTTCTTCGAAGTGATGGATGGTCACAGGCGCTGGGGTTCCTGTTGTCGAACGAGTCAGTGATTTTACGCAGGCGTCACAGCTGATCAAGCGAAACGGATCGCGAAGGGCATCGCCCACACGAGTGGGGAAGACGATCATCGGAGGATCGCGACAAAGAAAAATATGCGCTGTCAGGATGTCCACAGGATTTTCACGTCCCATCCACAGGTTTTCCACAAGGCCCCGCTGGCGACCGCGTCGGAGGGGGCGGCTGGAGGGTAGAATCGGGTTTACGTACGGACATGGCCAGAGTGTTGAGCTTGTTGGTTTTGTGCCTCTGCCTGGGTATGGCAAGTCGGGCGTACGCGGCCGAGGCGACACTCTTCCGTCTGTTTCTGCTCGACGGCTCGGTGCTCGTGAGCTACGGGGAATTTGCTCGCGTCGACGACCGCGTCGTCTTCTCGATGCCGGTTGGTGGAGGGCCCGAAGAGCCTCGCCTGCAAGTGGCCAGCGTTCGCGCGGCGCTGATTGATTGGCCACGCACCGATCGCTATTCGGAGTCGGCCCGCTACCAGCGCTATGCGAAGACGCGCGGCGAAGAAGATTTTCGAATCCTGAGCAACGAGGTGGCGCTCGCGCTGAACGATGTCGCGTTGAGCAGCAACCGTCAGCAGGCGCTCGCGTTGGCCGAGAAGGTGCGGCGCAATGTCGCCGAATGGCCGCAGTCGCACTACGGATATCGCAGCAACGATGTACGCGAAATCGTCTCGGTGCTCGATGAAGCGATTTCGTCGTTGCGCGCAGCGACGGGCGGCGCGGCGTTCGAGCTGTCGCTCGTGGCCCTGGCCGACACACCGCCGCTCGAACCGGTGCTGGCGATGCCGACGCAGCGCCAGCAGTTCGATCAGATCATGCACCTGGCGGGATTGAGCACGTCGAGCGATCGCGAGGCGCTGCTGCAGGCGGCCGTCTCGCTCGTGAACACACCGACGTCGACGATTGGCGCGAAAGAGGGCGCCGCCCTCAAGAAGCAGGCCGAAGGACAGCTGCGTCAGGAGCTCGCGCTCGATCGTAAGTACTCGTCGCTGTCGCAGAAGTACGTGAGTCAGGCGGCCGAGTACGCGAGCCGCGCGGCGATCGCAGACATCGAGCGGCTCGTCGCCCGCATTCCGAAAGAGGACGCCAAGCTCGGACAGAAGCGGCCGGAAGTCGTGGAATCGATCAATAGCGCCGTGCAGACGCAGCTGCTGGCAGCCAGGCGGTTGCGTCTCCTCCGCGATCAGTGGCAGCTCCGTCAGGCGTCGTATCGCTCGTATCAACGCTCAGTGGCATCCCAGATTCTGCTCCTGGTGAAGTCGCAGCCGATGCTCGATTCGATCCGTCGTCTCGACGGCCCTCCACCGGATCGACTGATCGCGCTGCGGACGCAGCTCAGTGGCGGGGCCGAGCGGCTCGAGCGCGTCCGCACGCCGGACTACCTGCGCGGCATCCACGATTTGCTGATCGGATCCTGGCGTTTTGCCGACAACGCGGCCAGAGCGCGCGTGAAAGCCATCGAAGGCGGCGACCCCGCCGCGGCGTGGGAGGCGTCTTCGGCGGCGGCCGGTGCGCTGATGATGCTCGCGCGCGTGCAGTCCGAGATCCGCGATCTGATCGAACCGCCGCGACTCGGTAAGTAGTGCTTTGGGCCGAGAGCCTAAAGCCCAAAGCCTGCCGCTCAAAGCCTGGAGCTCCGTTTACTATTGAGCATTGACCACCCCCCGATCGACCCGCCTCGTACGCGTCTCGAATATCCAGTCGTTTCGTGAAGCGGTCGTCACGCTCGCCTGTGAGGGGTCTCCGCTCGACGCCCGCCATCGCCTGATCGTCGTCGCCACGCGAGCAGCGGCCGCGCATCTGACGCGCAGCATCGAGGACCGCGTGCTTCCATCGCGCGGCGTCGCGGTGTTTCCCGACGTGGCTACCTCGCGTGAGCTCACGATGCGACTCGGTGAACGGCTCGGTGCGCCGCGGCGGATGCTCACCAGCGCCGAACGCGAAGTGCTGCTGGGCGTTGCGTGCCGCGCCGCGAAAGAGGCCGGCGCCGAGCCGCCATTTCGGCTTCGCCCTGCGCTCATCGCCGAGATCCTGACCTTCTACGACGAGCTTCGACGACGACAGAACCTTGTCGGCGATTTCGAACGGCGCGCGTTATCGCAGCTCGAGCCGGGCGCCGCCGGGGATCGAGGAGCGGAGCGACTCGTACGACAGACCCGCTTTCTTGCAGCCGCCTTTCGGGAGTTCGAGCGGCGGTCGGCGGAGGAAGGCCTCGACGATCATCAGCTGCGCGACCTTCTGATCGCGACCGCGGCGCAGCGTCCGTACCGGCACGTGGTGCTGACGGTCTCCGATTCGGCGTTTGATGCGCATGGGCTGTTTGCAGCGGAGTGGGATCTGCTCGCACGTGTGCCCGGACTCGAGCGCCTCGACGTCGTGATCACCGACAGGATGCTGGCGGGGGCCTTGCACGAGCGCCTTCATCAGATGCTGCCCGGCATTGAAGAAGTGCGCCTTGAAGGACGCGAGCAAGGGTCAAAGCCACGATTAATCGTCCCGGAGGTTCGCCTGTCCGCCTCTGCCACGGCTACAGCGGACAAGAAGGCGGATACGTTGTCGGATACGGTCCGCCTGTCCGCGGACGCTACGTCTGATCTCGTGAATCGGGCGCGCGATCGGGAGGACGAGATTGCCGGATTCGCGCGTCGCGTCAAGGCTGCGGCGCGGTCGGGCGGGATCTCGTCGCTCGATCGTGTGGCACTCGTCGTGAGGCAGCCGCTCCCGTACGTGTATGTCGCACGCGACGTGCTTCGATCGGCGGGCATCCCGTGCCAGATGTTCGACGCGCTGCCGCTCGCCGCCGAACCGTATGCCGCCGCGCTCGATCTCGTCTTCTCGTGCGTCAGCGCGAGCGGTGCTCGCGTGCCGGCGATCGCGCTGCTTCGCTCGCCGCATTTTCAATTTGCTCCCGACGATGAGCGTCACGCGCGCGACGTGATGGCGCTCGATCGCGCACTGGCTGAAGCGGGGTACCTGGGTGAGCTCGATGCGCTTCAGCGACTCCTCGTTTTGTGGGAGGGAGGCGCGGAAGGAACGGAGGACGCGGAGGTCTGGCTGAAGCCGGACGCTACCTACGTTCGGGCGGGGCGAACCCTCGAAGCACTGCTTCGCGAGCTGTCTCCCCTGGCGACGCCTGCGCCGGTCTCGAGGCACCTGTCAGTGCTCATCGACTTTCTGCGCCGCCACGATCGGCCGATCCCCGTCGACGATCCGCACGCCATCCGGCGGCTGCGTGCCAGAGGCGCGATCCACGACACGCTGCGGGCGCTCGGCAATGCGTATGCAAAGTTCGACACCGAGCCTGTCGACACGGACACGGTTGCGGTCCTCGTGCGTCGATGGATCGATGCGCAGACATTCGCCCCTCGCGCCGGACGAACGGGTGTGCACGTGGTCGATGCCTCGAGCGCGCTGCTCGGACAGTTCGAGCACGTGCAGCTCGCCGGCGTGATGGATGGCGAGTGGCCCGAGCGCCCGCGCCGCAGCATCTTCTATTCGGCCGGCGTCCTTCGCGAGCTGGGCTGGCCTGCCGAATCGGATCGTCTCGACGGCGAGCGCGCCGCATTCGCCGATCTCCTGCAGCTGCCGACCTCACAGCTCGCCGTCTCCGTGTTCACGCTCGAAGCAGATGCGCTCGTGAGCGCGTCGTCCCTCGTCGACGAAGTGCCTCGCGCCGGGCTCGAGGTCATTCACGACGCTTCGCAGTTACATCAGATCTTCGACTACGAAGCGCTCACCTGCGATCCTCTCGACCACTCCGCGCTCGAGCCGGCGGCGCGCGAGTGGGCGGCGCGGCGGGTGACACGGGCCCGACCGATCGATGAGCGTTTCTACGGCCGGACCGATTCCCCTGCAGCGCGCGCCCTTTCCTTGAGCGCGCTCGAACGCTATCAGGACTGCCCGTTCAAGTTCTTTGCTTCGGACGTGCTTCGGCTCGAAGAAGCCCCTGAAGACGAATCGATGCTGTCGCCGCGCGCCCGCGGCCGATTCATTCATGAAGTCTTCGAACGATTCTTCGAAGCCTGGGATGCGCGCGGCGTCGGCGCCATCACTCATCGTCGTCTGGACGAGGCGCGCGCGCTGATGCGCGAAGTGGCGGAGGCGCACCTCGCACAGCTGCCCGATGCAGACGCCGCCCTCGAGCGGACCCGGCTTTTCGGATCGGCCATCTCGCGAGGCATGGCCGATGTCGTCCTCGAGCACGAAGTGGAGCACCCGGCCGACGTGAAAGAACGATGGCTCGAATATCGCCTCGAAGGCGACTTCGCGTTGGGCTCGTTCGAGGGACGCCGGGTCAGCTTGAAGGGGGTCGCCGATCGCATCGATCTGCTCGACGGCCATCGTCTACGCGTGTTCGACTACAAATCGGGCTCGGCGCCGAATCCTCGACGCGCGCTGCAGGTGCCGATCTACGCGCTGAGCGCGCAGGAGCGACTCGCCTCGCGCGACGGCCGGCCGTGGACGATCGACGAGGCCGCCTACCTCGCGTTCACCGGGAAGAAGTCGTACGTCCCGATCGTCGGCGCGGGCGGAACGGGGAGCGAGGCCGCGCTCGACGGGGCGCGACAGCGCCTGTTCGATGTGACCGACGGCATCGCGAAGGGGGCGTTTCCGCCGCGTCCGTACGAGCCGATCATCTGCACCTGGTGTGCCTATCCGTCGGTCTGTCGCAAGGACGACATCGATGCCGACTGACGTCTGGCTCCCGTTCGACGCCGAGCCCGAGACGGTCGAGTCGCGTATCGATGCGCGCGACCGCGCCGGCCGAGCGCGCGCCGTCGATCCTCGCTTCAACGTGGCGCTCGAAGCCTCGGCCGGCACCGGGAAGACACGCATCCTCGTCGAGCGCTACGTCAATCTGCTGAAGGCCGGCGTCGATCCCGCCGAGATCCTGGCCCTGACGTTCACGCGCAAGGCCGCGACCGAGATGCGCGATCGGATACTGGCACGCCTCCGCGAGGCCGCATCGATCGGCGAACTCGCGCCACGGCGCTGGCGGGAGCTGCGCGATCGCGCCGGCGACGTCGCGATCAGCACGATCGACGCTTTCTGTCTCTCGCTGCTTCGCGAGTTCCCGCTCGAAGCCGATCTGGATCCCGGCTTCTCGGTGGCCGATGAAACCGAGGTCCCGCGTCTGGTCGATGAGTCGCTCGATCGCGCGCTCCGGATCTGTCGCGGGCTTGCCCGCGACGATGAGCACGTCGCGCTCGTGTTTGCGCAATTGGGAGATCGCCGTGCGCGGCGCGGCCTCGCGACGCTGTTGCATCACCGGATCGCCGCGCCGGCGATCCTCGCCCGCTATCTCGATCGAGGCCCTCGCGACCTCACGATCGACGTCGCCGCACGGCGGGGGGCGGCGCGACTGCTCGATGTGTTCGGGGTGATGCGTGGCGGCATGGAGCGCTTCGTCGAGACCGGACCGCTCGAGCCCGCATTTCACGTGCTCGCCGATCGTCTCGCAGCGGTGCAACACGGCGTTGCCGGCGGCGGCGCGCTCGATCCGGTCGGCGTGCACGCGGCGTTCGTCGGTGTGCGGGAACATTTCCTCACCCAGGAGGGTCAGCCGCGCACGCGGATGGCCTGCACACGCGAGGATTTTGCTTCGGTGATCGACTGGCAGACCCATCGCGATTTCGTGGTCGGACATGGCGCCGCCATCCTCGAGGCGCACACCGCCTATCGTCGCGATCTCAACGTGCTCGTCTCGCGTGGCGTCTGGCGCATGTATCGAGTCGCCGAGAGCGAGTATCGGCGAACGCTCGACGCGCACGCGCTGCTCGATTTTCCCGATCTGCTGCTGCGGGCGCGCGACCTGCTCGGGCAGATGGAGGAGTTCGCGCGAAGCCGCTATCGGCTCGAATCGCGATATCACCACGTGCTGGTCGACGAGTTTCAGGACACCAGTCGGGCGCAATGGGATCTGATCTCGCTCCTCACCGACTCGTGGGGCGAGGGCTCCGGTCTGGCGCATACCGGCGCGCTCCAACCGTCGATCTTCATCGTCGGTGATCGGAAGCAGTCGATCTATGCCTTTCGTGACGCGGATGTCTCGATCCTGCGTGAAGCGTCGCGTCATCTCGACATGCTCAGGCCTGATGGCGAGGTGCGGCGGTCAATCTCACGGAGCTTCAGATCGACGACGCCTCTCCTGGCGTTCGTCAACGATGTCTGTCAGGACGTCGAGAAGGCACCGGCGCGACGGGACGCCTTCGTATACGACGAAGCGGACCGCTTTCCGCTGGACGGCGCTGCCACTCCGGACTCGGATGCGGTGTCGCTGATTGTCGGGACGACCCCCCAGGAATGCGCCGAGGCGACGTCCCTCGAGATCGCTCGACTCATCGACAGCGGTACGGCGGTCCGCGATCGGGAAACCGGCGTATCGCGCGCGGTTCGCGCATCCGATGTTGCCGTGCTCTTCCGGGCGCGCGACAGCCACCGTGACTTCGAGGACGCGCTCGAGCGACGGGGGCTGCCGTCGTACGTCTACAAAGGGCTCGGATTCTTCGACACCGACGAGATCAAGGACGTGCGGGCGCTGCTGTCCTACCTGGCGGATCCCTTGTCGAGCCTGCACGCCACAGCGTGGCTGCGATCGCGGTTCATCCGGATTTCCGATGAGGGATTGCGCCGCCTGGCGCCGTCGCTGGCCGACGCGCTCTTGTCCGAGCAGGAGCCGCACAGTGCGGCCTCGCTCAACGAGGAGGACAGGGACGCGCTGACAGCCGGACGACATGCGTCACGGCGCTGGCGCGCGCTGGTCGATCGCGTGCCGCCGGCCGAACTGCTCGATATCGTGCTCGGCGAGTCGGCGTACGTGACAGAAACCCGCGGGCCGCGCGCGCGCCAGGCCCGCGAGAATCTCAAGAAGATCCGCGCCATCATCCGCCGCCTGCAGAATCGCGGGTACCTGACGCTCGACCGGATCGTGTCGCACCTGGATCGGCTCGCCTTGGGCGACGAGGCCAACGCCGTCATCGACGCCTCCGATGCGGTGAGCCTGATGACTGTTCACGCCGCGAAGGGGCTGGAGTTTCCCGTCGCGTTCATCGTGAATCTTGCACGCGGAACCGGCACACGGCGTCCGCCGATTCGCGTCGCAACTGGCGAAGCAGGAGAAGACCCGTCGGTTGCTGTCGGCGACTATCAGTCGAGCGGGGACGAGGATTCGTCTGCACGCGAACGCGAGGAAACGAAACGGCTGTTGTACGTCGCGCTCACGCGCGCGCGCGATCGTCTCTATCTGAGCACCGTGCTCAAGGATGGTCAGATCAAGCCGGGCCGGGGCAGCCTCGCCGAGGTGTTGCCGATCGCGCTGCAAGCGTGCTTTGCGCAGGCAGCGTGCGGTACGACGACGGTGCCTTGGACGGCCACGTCCCGGACAGTCCACTCGATTCGTGTCTGCAGGGGATCTGATTCGGCCCGTGCCGCGACCCGTGCCACCGTGACCACACCCGCGCCGGTCGAGATCGTCAGCGACTTCGCGCCGCTGTCCGACGAAGAGGTCGCGCGGTCATCGGTGGCCGACGCGATCGCGGCCGTTGATCCGACACGTCCATCAGCGGGTCTCGAGTCCCTCCGCGACGAGTTTCGCCATGAGGTCGAGTCGCATCGACTGATTGGAACGCTCGTGCATCGGCTGCTTCAGCGTGAAGGGCTCCGCGACGATGTGACGGATGACTGGGTGGCCGACCACATCGCCCTGCTGGTGCGATCCCTCGATCTGTCGGAGCCGATCGTGATCGACGACCTCCACACGCGCGCGGCCGCCGCCTATCGGGCCTTTGCCGCCGACCCGGATGTTCGCGCCATTTATCGATCGGGTGAGCCGCTGCACGAAGTGCCGTTCTCACTTGCCGTCGACGGTCGAATCGTTCATGGGGCCATCGACTGCCTCGTACGAACCGTGCAGGCGGTCACGGTGCTGGAGTTCAAGACCGGGGCGCCCCGGCCCGAGCATGAGATCCAAGCCGGACTCTATCGCCGGGCCGCTTCAGCCTTGTTCCCAGGGGTTGAGGTCACGGCGCGGCTTGTCTATGCCCGTCGCACCCATTCCTGAGGTCTCGAATGCGCACTTTTCCCGAAAAATCGCAGGCAATCCTCACTTCTGCATTGCGCCCGCCTGACCCGTCCCATAGAATCGAGTTTGGGAGTGGTGTATTGACGACGAAACAGGAGACGCGAGTGGCGCTGACCTGTCCCAGCTGTGGGAACGACCAGAATTTCCTCGTGAAGACGTTGCAGATGCACGTTGTTCATCTCGATGACTCGAGAATCGAGGTTTCAGAGGAAGGACGTCCGGCCCTGCTCGAAGTGCTGTGCGACGAATGTGAGACGGCGCTGAATTTCGATGAAGTTGATGAAGCCGTGCGGAAGGAGCTGCTGTTGACGCTCGGCGCCCGCTGAGCGCGTTCGACGACTATTCTTCTTCAGTATCCCCGGGTTCTACCTCCTCGAAATAGTCGCATTCCGGGCAGACCCATTCGCGGAACCTCCGCGTCTTGGTTTGTGCTGTGCCTGGCACGCGATCAGTGAGGTCGCCTTGCCGCACGTGCATCGATTCACCGCACATCGGGCAATCCTTGAGAGCCATTGACTTCTCCTGGGACGGCCCCTATGGTACCAGCAAGCTTCGATGCGACGGCACGCGTTCCACTACGACGGCGGCGATCAGATCGCGATTCGGGCGGCCGATGACGGCCGTCACGACGTGAGCTGCTTTGCCGACGATGTGATCATCGACTTCCCGTCGATGGCGTCCGCGCTCGATCGCATGCGACAGCCGTTTCTCGCCGACGAGCGTCCGACCAAGCTGAGTACGACGATCCGGCTCTCAGGAGAGCAGGCGCTCGCAGGCGCGACCGTCCCGCTCGATGTGCCGCTTCGACGACTCTGCCCCGAGTGTGGCGGGCGTGGCGAGTCGTGGACCGAGCCGTGCGTGCGGTGCGACGGCATCGGAGAAGAGTGGCTGCGTCACCCGGTGCATGTCACGCTTCCGGCCGGCGTCCCCGATGGCGCGCGGTTTCAGTTCACTGTGACCCCCCGACACAATTTCTCGACCCGCATCGAGCTTCACGTCCTCATCACCTGAGCGTGGAACGGCACGTCCGTCTACTCGGGATCCTGTCCAGTCTGGGTGGCAAGCTCGCCATGCTGATGGGTGTGTCGATGCTGCTGCTGGCGGCCGGCGCCCTGACAGCGTTGATGGAGTCGCGCGACTTTGCTGCGGGCATGACCACAGTGGTGTTTGCGGTCGTCGGTGTCTTCGCGCTGATCTGGGGCGCGGCGCACGTCTGGGCGGCCGTGCTGCTGGATCGTCGACAGCCGTTTGGCCGTGTGCTGACGCTCGGGCTGGCCCTGGTCAACCTCGTTGTCTTGCCGTTCGGCACCGCCTTCGGCATCTACGCGTGCTGGACCCTGCTGACCAATGAGGGGCGTCGGCTCTTCGAGCCTGCGCGGTAGTTGGTCCTTGGTCCGTCCTTGGTCCTTGGTCATGGTCCTGCTGGAATCCAGTCGAGCGGCGATGGGACGACGCACTGGGACCAAGGACCAGGGACGGACCAGGCACTAAGTACCAAGCACCAAGGACCACAAGTACCAAGGTCCAAGGGTTAAGATCGCAAGAATATGTCCTCAACTCCCGACCGCGATGCGGTGCTCAACGCGCTGCGCGTCGTCGTCGACCCCGACCTCCGCAAAGACATCGTGTCGCTCGGCTTCGTGAAGGACCTGACGGTCGCCGCCGGACGCGCTTCCTTCACCATCGAGCTGACGACTCCGGCCTGTCCGGTCAAGGATCAGATGCGCGATCAGGCCGCCGCCGCAGTGCGGGCGCTCGGCATCGCAGACGTCCAGGTTCAGCTCAGTGCAAAGGTGCGCTCGGCAGCGGCTCCGGAATCGAACAAGCCTCCGGTGCCCGGTGTGAGAAACATCATCGCCGTCGGTGCAGGCAAGGGCGGTGTTGGAAAGACGACAGTCGCTGTCAACCTGGCGTTGTCGCTAGCGCGTTGCGGAAGCCGTGTCGGCCTGCTCGATGGTGACGTCTATGGGCCCAATGTTCCGATCATGATGGGCATCAACACGCAGCTGGGCACCGACGGCAATCGGATCGTGCCTGCCGAGAAGTACGGCTTGCAGGTCGTGTCGATCGGGTTCCTCACCAGCGACGATGCGCCGATCATCTGGCGTGGGCCGATGCTGCATCAGGTCGTGCAGCAGTTCGTCCGTGAGGTGGCGTGGAACGATCTCGACTACCTGATCATCGACATGCCGCCCGGCACGGGTGACATCGCGTTGAGCCTGAGCCAGACCATTCCCGTTGCCGGCTCCATCGTCGTCACGACACCGCAGCAGGTGTCGTTGGCTGACAGCCGGCGCGCGGTGCGAATGTATCAGAAGCTGAACATCGCCACGCTCGGCATTGTCGAGAATATGAGCTACTACAGCTGTCCCAACTGCCATTTCGAAACCGACCTGTTCGGACATGGCGGCGGTGAAGGGCTGGCCACCAACATGGGCGTTCCCTTCCTGGGCCGTCTGCCGATCTACCAGCCGATCCGGGAGGGCAGCGATGCCGGCATTCCGCTCATCGTGGCCGAACCGGCGTCATCGGCTGCCGGCGCGTTCCTGACCGTGGCGGAGCGCACGGCCGCGCAGATCTCGATCGTCGCGCACAAGACGGCCGAAGCCAACAAAGGAAAGATCCCGCTGATTCCCGTCCGCTAGTACATCTGGTCTTCAGCGCCACTCATGATGACGAGCGACATCGACCTGCCGTACACGAAGCGCACGCTCGCGAACGGTCTCGACGTAATCGTCCACGAAGATCGTCACGTGCCGATCATCGCGGTGAACATCTGGTATCACGTCGGGTCCAAGAACGAGCGGCCCGGACGAACCGGTTTCGCGCACCTGTTCGAGCATCTGATGTTCGAAGGGTCGAAGCATCACAACAGCGGCTACTTCGTTCCGCTCCAGCAGGCTGGCGCGCTGTTGAACGGCTCGACGAACACGGATCGGACCAATTACTGGGAGGTGGTCCCGACCAGCGCGATCGATCGCGCGCTCTGGATGGAATCCGATCGCATGGGCTTTCTGCTGCCGGCGTTGACACGCGAGCGGTTCGAGACCCAGCGCGATGTCGTCCTGAACGAACGACGACAGAACTACGAGAACCGTCCGTACGGGATGGCGTCGATGGCGCTGTCGGCGGCGCTGTATCCGCCGGACCACCCGTACAACTGGACGACCATCGGGTCCGCCGACGACATCCGCGCGATGCAGCTCGAAGACGTCCAGACGTTCTTCCGGACCTACTACCACCCATCGAATGCATCGCTGGTGCTCGCCGGCGACATCGAAGCCGAGCGCGCCTTCGAGCTGGCCGAACATTACTTTGGCGAGCTGCAGGCGGGAGTCCGTCCCGGCCGCCTGTCGCTGCAGGCGTCGCTCTCGAGCGAGATCAATCTGGTCCTCGAGGACCGCGTCGAGCTGCCCCGTCTCTACCTCGCGTGGCACTCGCCGCCGATGTTTGCTCGCGACGATGCGGAGTTGGATCTGGTCGCGGATCTCCTTGCGAACGGCAAGACGTCGAGACTGTATCAATCGCTCGTCTACGAAATGCGCATTGCGCTCGATGTGTCCGCGTTTCAGAACTCGCGCGAGCTCGGGAGCTTCTTTCTGCTCGCGGTGACAGCCGCGCCCGGACAGGCGTTGAGCGAGATCGCCCCGCGGGTCGACGAGGCGATACGTGAGGTCGCGCGCAGTGGACCGACGGCGAACGAAATGGAACGCGGGCTTGCACAGGCCGAAGCGCATTTCATGTACCGGCTCCAGACGATTGGTGGATTCGGCGGCAAGTCGGATCAGCTGAACGCCTACAACGTGCTGGTCGGTACTCCCGGTTTCTTCAGCACGGATCTGGATCGCTATCGCTCGGCCACGCGCGAGTCGGTCACGTCGGCGGCGGCCCGATATCTCCGCGATGGCGCGCGCGTCGTGCTCAGCGTGGTCCCCCGGGGCCGCACCGAGCTGGCGATTGCCGGCGCCGGGCCGGTGTCGGTGTCCTGATGGGCGCCGATCGATCCCGGCTGCCTGACGTCGGTCCCGATCCGTCGTTCACGTTTCCGACGATCGCCAGGCACGTGCTCGCGAACGGACTCGCCGTGCGCACAGTCGAGCACCACAGCGTCCCGGTCGTGACCTTTGCGCTCCAGGTCGAGGGCGGTTCCGGCGCCGACCCGGGGAACCAGGAAGGTCTTGCGGCGGTCGTCGCCGACATGATGGACGAAGGCACCGGTGCGATGAGCGCGATCGACGTCTCGGACGCGCTCGCGCGGATCGGCGGCGACTACGACGTCGATGTCGGCGCCGATGCCACCGTGTTCACGCTGACGACGCTGTCCCGCTTTGCGGCGAGGGGCGCGTCGCTGCTGGCCGATCTGATCACCCGGCCGAGCCTGCGTCCGGATGATTTCGATCGCATTCGTCAGTTGCGGCTCGACCGTCTGAGACAGCTGAAGGACTCGGCACCAGCAACTGCCGAACGCGCGTTCCTGCGTCTCGTCTACGGACCGCATCCGTACGGCCATCTTGCGATCGGGGCCGACGCCGCGCTGCGCGCGATGTCGCTCGCGGATGTGCGCGTATTTCACGAGGGGCGCTTCCACCCGTCACGGGCGACGCTCGTCGCGGCCGGGGCGTTATCGCATCAGGAGCTGCTCGAGGCAGCGGAGCGCTTCGGCGAATGGACTGCAGATGGTTCGCACGCGACACCGTCCGAGCCGGCGGCCTCCGACATCCAGCCGCCGCGGCACCCGTCATCGCGGCTGGCGATCGTCCCGCGCGACGGAGCGGCACAGTCGGAGCTGAGGGTCGGTCATCTCACGGCACGCCGGACGACGCCCGACTATCACTCGCTGGTTGTGATGAACGCGGTCCTCGGCGGACAGTTCGTGAGCCGCATCAACATGAAGCTTCGCGAGGAGAAGGCGTTCACCTACGGCGCCAGGACCGGCTTCGATTGGCGTCGGGGGCTCTCGCCGTTCGTCCTGCAGGCGAGCGTGCACACCGCAGCGACCGCAGAGTCGATTGCGGATTCACTTGCCGAGATCGAGGGGATTCGTAGTGCGCGCCCTCCCAGTGAGGCTGAGCTGGCATTGTCGAAGGCCTCGCTGACGCGGGGCTACCCACGTAATTTCGAGACCGTGCAGCAGGTGGCCCGATCGGTGGCTCAGCTCGCGCTGTACGATCTCCCCGACCGGTATTTCGCCGACTTCGTGCCGTCGATCAACGCCGTCAGCGTCGATGACGTGACTCGAGCCGCGTCGAAGTATCTGGACCCGGCGGCGCTGACGACGCTCATCGTTGGCGATCGCTCTGCTATTGCAGACTCGCTCGATGCGCTCGCACTCGGCGAGCCGCGTGTGCTGGCGCACGAACTCTGACGTAAGAGACGTAGTGTCCGGCTTCTTGGACCTGGATTGGTCGTGACGGGGCCGTCATGATGGTCGTGCTACGCTAGACGATCGTCACGGACTCCACCCTCGATCGTTCCCTGTTGAACGTGACTGAAGATCTCGCTGAAAGTCTGGATCCGGAGCGCGGCGCGAATCGCGTCACGAGCGTGGCTGTGCTCATCGGGATCGTCGCAGCCGTCGTCGCCAGCGCGACGATCTGGCTGGTGCTCACCGATCCGGTCACGGTGGCCAACGCGGTGAACGAGGGCGAGGTCTCGCCGCTCGTCCGTCAGCTCGCCGACATCATCTACAACGCGCTTGCTGGGCTGCTTGCTTATCTGTAGTGGCAGGTAGGGGATTGAGGCAGGTAGGGCAAGTGGGGCCAACGCGCCTCGCGGTTTGCGGGGCCGGCGCGCTTTCACGCGCCGGTAGGGCGTGCGCTTCAGCCTTCCCAGGACGTCAAAGGTTCTTCCGAAGGAACTTCGTCAGCACATATCCATCGATGAACTTGAACGGCGCGACGCCGCTGCTGTAGTGCCCGCAGGGAAGCGCGGTCACGTCGTGGGCGATTCCGCGGCGCGTGAACTCGGCGACGAGCTGTTCGGAGAGGTCGACGGGAAACGTCAGATCGTAGCGTGCGTAGATCAGCAGTGTCCGGGTGTCGCCGACACGATCGAGGTACGAGAAAGGGCTGATCGGCCGCCAGAGTGTTCGCAGGCGCTCGAGATCGATGTGGCCGTCCAGTCCCTCGCGCACGTGTCTCGTCGACAGCCCACGCCACACGACGTCGGCGAACCACGGTGAGACGTGGTTGAGCGCCTGCGCGCGGATTCGCGGTTCGTGCGCCGACGCGAGCATCGCGAGGCACGACCCCAGGCTCGTGCCGAGCACGCCGATGCGCTCGAATCCCTGCGACCAGAGCCAGTCGATCGCGCGACGCGTGTCGAGCACCGCCTGACGGCACACCTGCACCGTTCGCGCGATGTTCGAGCTGACGATGTAGTCGGCTCGTGTGAGCTCGGACGGCATGCGCGAGTCGTGATATGGCAGGCTCAGTCGCAGAGCCGAGATGCCGAAGCGCGCGAGCAACTTCGAGAGCCCGATGTGGCCCCCCGCGTCGGAGTTCCACTGCGGCAGCACCACCACCGCGCGTCCGCGCCCGGACGCAGGCCCCACAGGCTTTTCATCCTTGGCGGGAAACCAGCGTGCCGCCACGGTATTGTTCACCGTGTGAGGTGTCACGAGCGCGCTTGGGAAATGCAGCGTTCCCGCCTCGCCGCTCTGGCGACGCGTGTCCCGGTCGGCCTCGCTGAACGTGAAGTCCGAGGTGGGAGCCGGCGTGAAGAACGCCTGCGTGTCGGACATCACGTCGTCGATCCAGCGTTCGATGTGCACGGCGGGATCGCTCGCGCCGTTTCCGTTGGTGGGGATCCAGTCCTCGCCCCACTCGAACGGACGGACGACCCGGTCCTTTGTCACGTCGGCGAGGCGGCGTTCCCAGTTATGGAAGAAATTGGAAATCACAGTTCACGGTTCATTGTTCGAGAACCGGCTCAATCGCCGATGCAATCTCCAGCAGATCGCTCGTGCGTCCGCAGACGGTCTGCACGCCGATGGGCAGGCCCTCGGTGTTGTGTCCGCACGGCATCGAGATCGCGGCGTGGCCGGTGATGTTGAACATCTGCGTGAGGCGGAGCATCACGTTGCGCATGGGCTCCTCGGTGCCGCCGATCGAGACCGTCGTGGCGCCCAGCCTCGTTGCCGCTGTCGGCATCGTCGGCAGGAAGAGCGCATCGCGGCCGTGGAGTGCGGCGTCGACCTCGGCCACCAGCGCATCGCGTCCTCGCAGCGCCCGGACGTAGTCCTCAGCCAGGATGTAGCGGCCCATTTCAATCCGGAGGCGGACGTTCGGTGTGTAGTCGTCGGGCCGGCTGTCGAGCGTCGCCGCGTGGTAGGACGCCGCTTCCGGCAGCACCAGATGCACGTAGATCGTCGCCGCATCGCCGGCGTGCGGGATTTCGACGTCTTCGAGCACGGCGCCGGCGCGCGTCAGCCGCCGGCACGCGTCGTCGAACGCGGCGCCTACCTGAGGATCCATCACGGCAAAAAAGTGACCTCTCGGAATGCCGAGTCGAAGCCCGCGCAGTGTCCTCCGGACGATTGCAGGCAACGGCTTCGTGCCGGCGAGGGTGTGATGAAGCAGGCCGGCGTCCTCGACCGATCGGCAAATCGGCCCCACGTGATCGAGCAGGATGCTGAGCGGCACGATGCCGTCGATCGGGACTTCCCCGAGAGTAGGTTTCAAACCCACCAGACCGCACACCGAGGACGGAATCCGAATCGATCCACCCGTGTCGGTGCCGATCGAGCCGTACGCCATGTCGGCGAGCACCGAGGCGGCCGAACCGCCGGATGACCCGCCCGGTGATCGAGTGAGATCGAGTGGGTGATGAACCGGTCCGTACGCGGAGTCTTCATTCGTGGTGCCAAACGCGAACTCATGCAGGTTGGTCTTGCCGACGAAGATCGCACCGGCCTCACGGAGCCTCGCCGTCACCAGTGCGTCGTCCGAAGCGACATGTCCTGCGCGAACTCGTGACGCCGCGGTCGTCGGAACCCCGCAGACATCGATCAGGTCCTTCAGCGAGATTGGAACGCCGTGAAGCGGCCCACGATACCGCCCGGCTTTGATCTCCTCGTCGGCGTCTCGTGCCTGAGCCCGGGCAGCGTCTGCCAGTACGGTGATGTAGGCGTTGATGGAGGTATCGCGTTCGGCGATGCTGCCGAGACAACGTTCAGTCACCTCCGCGGCACTGAGCGTTCGGGCCTGGAGGCGACGCGAGAGATCACCAATCGTTCGGGGTTCAGCGGACATTCGGCCTGAGGCGAGCATCGGCCGTGCCCGAGAGATCGCGGTTCCAGTCGGCGGCACGCAGCGCTGCCGTCGACCGGGCGAGCCCTTCCAACAACGGGCGCAATGCGGGCAGTTCCCGGCGTTCCGCGTCGAGTATGGCGTATTCCAGCCACGCGGTCACCGTCATCGAATGCACCACATACCTTTACAGTACCCTATAACCCTCGATGCGCAAGACGAAGATCATCGCGACGCTGGGGCCAGCCTCCGACAGCGAATCCTCGATCAAGGCACTCATTGCGGCCGGTGTGGACGTGTTCCGTCTCAATTTCTCGCACGGTACGAGGGAGCGTCATGGCGAGGTGATCGCACGGGTTCGTGCCGTTGCGCGCGACAGCGGCCGCATCGTCGCGCTCCTCCAGGATCTGAGCGGCCCCAAGATCCGGACGGGCACGTTGATGCATGGTGCCGCGCTCACGCTCTCACCCGGCGACGCGCTGCGGATCGTCGTCGGCGACTTTCCGGGCGAGCCGGGTCGTGTGTCGACGACCTATGCCGGGCTTCCCAACGCGGTCAAGCCTGGTGGCATGCTGCTGCTCGATGATGGCCGCATTCAACTTCGCGTGGACGACGTGAGTGCGAACGAGGTGCGAACCACGGTCGTGGACGGCGGTACGCTTGGCGAGCACAAGGGGATCAACGCGCCCGGAGTCGAGCTGCCCACCACCGGGATGACCGATAAGGACGTCCAGGATCTCCGCTTCGGCGCGAAAGCGGGCGTCGACTTCGTTGCGCTCAGCTTCGTGCAGAGCGCAGCGGTGCTGCGCCAGGCGCGATCGCTGCTGCGAGAGGCCGGCGCACCAGAGATTCCACTCGTCGCGAAGCTCGAGCGCCCTGAAGCGATCGCGCGTCTCGAAGAGATCGTCCAGGAAAGCGACGCGGTGATGGTCGCGCGCGGCGATCTCGGGCTCGAGCTGCCGCTCGAGACCGTGCCGCGCGTGCAGAAGGCGATCACGCATTGGGGACGGTCGCTCGAGGTCCCGGTGATCCTGGCGACGCAGGTCCTCGAGTCGATGCGGACGGAGCCGCGACCGACGCGCGCCGAGGTCAGCGACGCGGCCAACGCCGTCGATGACAGCGTGGATGCGATCATGCTGGCGGGAGAAACTGCGGCCGGCTCGTATCCGGTCAAGGCGGTGCACACGCTGGATCTCGTCATTCGTGATGCGGAGACGGTCCCCGCCATCCGATTGCGTGAGCCCGACACGCCGCGTAAGTGGAGCGGCCACTCGCATGCCGTGTGTGAAGCGGCGGTCACGCTGGCCGAGCGGAGTGATGCGGCGGGGATCGTGGCGATGACGCGCGGCGGGCAGACGGCACGTGTGCTCTCCGCCCTGCGTCCACACGGTACGATATTCGCCGCGACCGAAGACGAACGCGTCGCGCGCCGCCTGACGCTCGCGTGGGGCGTCGTGCCGGTGCTGAGCGATCTGTCTGGCGACGTGGCCGATGCGGCAAGCCGGGTTGGCGCCGACCTCGTTTCGCGCGGCCTGATCGAGGCGGGTGCGCTCATTGTCCTGGTCAACATCACCCCCGACCTGACCGCGGGGCCGACGAATATCGTCAAGATTCAACGGGTCTAATCCGGTATCCAGACACGATGCGAGAGTTTGCCCACAGCCTCACTATCCAGGCACCGCCGGCGGCGGTGCTCGATGCCTTCTTCGATCACGATGCGTTGTCCACGTGGTGGCACGTGACGCGATCGTTGTGCGTGCCCCGTCCGCTTGGCGTGTATGCCCTCGAGTGGGAGCCGACCGAATGGAGGGACGACGTCCTCGGCCGACTGGGTGGCGCGTTCCGTGGCACGGTCGTCGAGTTCAAGGCCGGCCGCGAGTTCTTCGTCGCCGATGCGCACTGGCTGCCACCTGACGGCGATCCCGTCGGGCCGATGGCGCTCGAAGCGACCTGCGCGCTCGTTGGCCACCGCACGGTGCTGAAGGTCCGGCAGTCCGGCTGGGAGTCGAGCGCGCGCTGGTCGCGCTACTACGAGCTCATCGCCACCGGCTTCACGCTGGCGCTCGAGGATCTGAAACAGTACGCCGAGTCCCACCGGAAGGACTGAGACACGCCGACATGCATCCTCAACCCCTTGCGTATCGAGACCACGAGTTCCTCGAGAGCGAAGAAGCCCGGCCGCTCCGGATCCTTGCCGAGTACATCGAGCCGCTGCGCCGTTTCCAGGATCAGAAGATTCAGGACACCGTCGTCTTCTTCGGATCGGCCCGCATCCACAGCCGCGAGTACGCGGAGCAGGCGCTCGAACGTCTCGAGCGTCGCTTCGGCGTATCGGAGAGCGCCGTCAACGAGCACCTGGCGCGCGGGCGCAAGGCCGTGGAGTGGTCGAAGTACTACGAGGACGCACGGAAGCTCGCCTATCTGCTGACCCAGTGGACGCGCACGCTCGGCGACCTGCATCACCGCTTCGTCGTCACATCGGGCGGCGGCCCGGGGATCATGGAAGCGGCAAACCGCGGCGCCTACGAAGCCGGCGGCAAGACGATCGGCCTCAACATCCGGCTGCCGTTCGAGCAGGGGGCAAACCGTTTCATCACCGACGGGCTGCACTTCGAGTTCCACTACTTCTTCATGCGCAAGTTCTGGTTCGCGTACCTCGCCAAGGCGCTCGTGATCTTCCCGGGTGGGTTCGGCACGCTCGATGAGATGTTCGAGATCCTGACCTTGATGCAGACGGAGAAGCTGGCGAAGCAGATCCAGATCATTCTGTACGGCACCCAGTACTGGGATGCGATCCTGAACCTGGAGCCGATGGCCGAATGGGGTGCGATCAGTCCGGCAGATATGAATCTGGTGACGCGCGCCGATTCACCGGAGCAGGCGTTCGAGTACTTGAAGCTGCACTTGACGACGCATCATCTCGAGGCGCTGACGGAAGAACACCCGATGCCGGGGATTGCCAAGACGAGATCCTGAGAGCTGCCAGGAATCAGGAATCAGGATGCGGGCCTGCATCCTGACTCCTTGCTGGTTCCTGTCTCGTTTTCTGCTCCGGTTCGAGCGATCGAATCAAGCCGTTCAGCATTCGCCCGACTTCCTGGGCGTCTCTGATCAGTACGTCGGCCTGATCTGCTGGAATGATCTCACTCGGGCGCCGAGTTCGAGTTGCGTTTCGAGTTCCGCGCCAGAGCCATGCGCAGTCCAGAGATGTTGGATATAGTGAGCCGTCGAGTGACGGCTCTTGCCTTCGGCAATGTTCGATGGCATCGACACCGACGACTTGCGGATCTGATAGCCAAGGACCATTTGGTCCTGCATCGGCAGCCTGCGGGCGGTCTTGTAGCACCGAACCGCCAGGTCCATTGACTTCTGCCACACGACAAGATCACGGAAGGATGGGATGTTAGTCATGCCTCGAGAAAGGCACGAGCAGTGCCGCTTCACTTTCCTGGGGAATCCGTTGACTCCGCCCGCCAGACTGCGGTTTCTGCAACTGCGCGGGCGTTGCAAGTACGCAGTTCTTACGATCACTCGCAGGGCTGATTCCTTGCGCCCTGACACCTAGATCAGGCCTGCATCCTGATTCCTGTTTCCTGATTCCTAGTAGAGCAGGTACTTCTCTCGCAGCTTCCGAAAAGCAGCTTCGTCCCCGCCCCAACCCGAGGCGATCTCAGAAGCCGGCACTCCCCCTTCGATCTGCTGCCTCAGAACAGCTGATCCCGCCAGTATGTCAATCGGCATTTTTTCGTGCTCGTACTCGTACGGCGGCTGGCGCCAGGCGAACTTCGACGGGTTGGTCGTGTGAAACATCGCAGCGAGTGCGACGCCGGTGAGGACGGGTCGGAACGCGGCGCGGTCGGTGACATGGATCTGGCAGCCGCCGCACGCCTGCTTCGCATGCTTCTGGAATGTCGGCTCGAACACTGCCGGGCGGAAGTAGGCGCCAGGCAGTTGCAGCCCGTTCATGTCGCGCGCGAAACGCTCGGCCTCGATCCAGGGCGCGCCGACCAGTTCGAAGGGTCTGGTCGTGCCGCGTCCCTCGGAGAGCATGATCCCTTCGAAGAGGACCGTGCCCGGATACACGATTGCCGTGTCGAGCGTCGGCATGTTGGGCGATGGCATCACCCAGGGAAGACCGGTCGCGTCGGCGTACATGTCGCGCTGCCATCCTTCCATCGTGACGACCTCGAGTTGTGCACCGATCGCGAAGTGTTCGTTGAACAGGCGGGCGAGCTCACCGATCGTCATCCCGTGGCGCATCGGAATCGGGAACTGGCCGACAAACGACTCGAATCCAGGCACGAGCGCCGCGCCCTCGACGTCCACGCCGCCAATCGGGTTCGGCCGGTCGCAGATGAGGACCGGCACGCCGTGCCGCTGTCCGGCCCGCAGGCAGTTGGCCATCGTATAGATATAGGTGTAGATGCGCGCGCCGATGTCCTGAAGGTCGATGACGAGCGCATCGATGCCCTTCAGCATCCCGGCGCTCGGTTCGCGCGTCTCACTGTAAAGCGAGTAGATCGGGACTCGTCGTCCCGGGTCGTCGACGTGCGGCGTCTCGACCATGTTGTCCTGCACGTCGGACCGGAACCCGTGCTGCGGTCCGAAGATCGCCGCGAGCGTCACCCCGGGCGACGACCCGATGCGATCGAGCACGTGGACGAATCCCCGATCGACCGACGCGTGATTGCAAACGACCCCGATCCGCGCGCCTTTGAGACGTGACGAGGAGAAGAGAAGATCCGAGCCGAGTCTCACCATCGATCCAATTATCGGCATCACACGAAGGAATCAGGAATCGTGATGCAGCCGCTGGGGCAGGGCTCAGCGCTGGGCCGGAGCTGCTTTCTGATTCCTGCTTCCGGATTCCTGCTTTTTCGTAGTACTGTCGAAAGGTTGTATCAACCGTTGGAGACACACGAATGCTGAAAGCGACTGCGGGGCTGATGCTCCCGACGACGATCACCGGCTCGCTGCCGCGTCCGAGTTGGTATACGGAGAACCTGGGGACGCGCTCCTTTCTGGACGCGATGGTGACGTCGCGCTTTCGCGAGCAGTACGTGGACGCGCTGTCGGTGTATCTGCGCGAGCAGGAAGTTGCCGGCCTGGACATCGTCACGGACGGGGACTGCCGATTCGATCAGGACATCGGCGGCCAGAGCTGGACGAGCTATCCGCCGCATCACATGAGCGGGTTCGAGACCCAGCATCCGAAGCTGGCCAAGGTCGGCGCCGGCGGGATTGCGTTTCCCCGTGGGCACATCCTGCACGACTACCTGGAAGCCCGGGTGATGCCCAAGCTGGTTGGTGCGGTGGGGCGCGGCGAGATGCAGTACGCGGAGCTGTTCAAGGCCGCACAGCGGATGACGACCAGACCCGTGAAGTTCGGGACGGTGACGCCCGAGCTGGTGGCGTTTGCGGTGCAGGACGAGCACTACAAGAGCCTGCCTGAACGCATCATGGCGCTGAGCGATGCGTTCAACGAGGAACTGCACGATCTGGCGGACGCCGGCTGCCAGGTGATTCAGATGGAAGAGCCGCAGATCCATCTGCTGGCGGCGCGCAACTACGTGGACAAGGTGATCAACCCCGAGTTCATGCTGAAGGTGTTCAACAACACGGTCAAAGGGCTGCGCGCGAAAACCGAAGTGTGGTGCCACACCTGCTGGGGCAACCCGTCGCAGCAGCGGATGTTCGGCAGCGTCCAATCGTACAAGCCCGCGCTCGACCTGCTCAATCAGGTCGATGCCGATGTGATCACGTTCGAGATGAAGAGCTCGAACGCGCAAGATCTTGAGGCGGTCGGCAAGGCCATTACCGGCATGAAGGTGTGCATCGGCGCAATTGACCATCACACGCTGCAGGTGGAATCGCCGACCGAGGTCGCGGATCTGATTCGCCAGGCGTTGAAACTGATCCCGGCCGAGCGCCTCATTCTCAGCTCGGACTGCGGCATGGGCCGCGAGGGCATGAGCCGGCGGCACGCGTTCTACAAGATGGTGGCGCTGGTGCAGGGCACCAACATCGTGAAGAAAGAGCTCGGGCTGCCACTCACGGAAAGCCTCGGGGCCGATCCGAAGTTCTCGTTGATTCGAACGGCATAAAGAAAGAACGAAAGGAATCAGGAATCAGGAAGCAGCCTGGGCCAGGCTCAAGGCGTCAGGCTGCAGGCAGCAGTGCGAACTGAATCCTGCGGCCTGCACCCGATCCCTAGCCCAGAACTGAATCCTGATTCCCGATTCCTGCAGGAGATTGCATTGATTAAGGCCGCAATCGTTGGCATGGGCTGGTGGGGTCGCACGCTGGTCGAATCTGTTCAAAGCGACAGCGACAAGATCCGATTCGTCGCGGGCAGTACGCGGACGGTGTCACCGGAGCTGAAGACGTTCGCGGATGCGCAGAAGCTGAAGCTCGCCGAATCCTATGAAGCTCTGCTTGCCGATCCGGCGGTCAACGCGGTGGTCCTCGCGACGCCGCACTCGATGCACGCGACGCAGGTGGTTGCCGCAGCGAAAGCGGGCAAGCACGTCTTCTGCGAGAAGCCGTTTGCGCTGACCAAAGCGGACGCCGAAGCCGCGGTGGCGGCAACGACGACAGCAGGCGTGACGATCGGCCTCGGCTACAACCGGCGTTTCCATCCCGAGATGACCAGGCTGCGGAATCAGATCCGCAACGGCGATCTCGGCACGGTCCTGCACGTGGAAGCGACGATGACGTTCCCGAATGCGCTGGCGTTGAAGCCGGAGGCGTGGCGCGCGCACAAGGACGAAACCCCGTGCGGCGGCCTCACGCCGATGGGCGTGCACGCGATCGACGGGATGATCGATCTCTGCGGCGAGATCGATCAGGTCTATTGTCAGAGCTTCCATCGCGTCGTGCCGATCGACAGCGACGACACGACTTCGATGCTGTTCCGGATGAAGAGCGGCGCGTCGGGCTATCTCGGTACGATCACTGCCACCGGTCCGGGCTTCAGCTTTCAGGTCTTCGGGTCGAAGGGCTGGGTGCGCCTGGAAGGGATGACGCACGTTGCCGGCGCGTCCTCGGAAGAGCGGCGCACGCGGCTCTTCGGCGCGTGCAAGTTTCAACCGATCAAGGGACCCGCAGAAACATGGGAAGCCGCGCGCCTCGACGTCACGCGCGCGTGTCTCGAGGCGTTTGCGATCGCTGCGTCCGGCGGCGCGCCCTACCCGATTACCACCGCGGAAATGATCCACGGCGCCGCAGTGACAGAGGCGGTGGTGCGATCGGCGGCCACGAAGCACACCGAAAAAGTGTCGTAGCGCGCGGGCTCAGCCGGCGTAGCGCGCGGGCTCGAGCCCGCGCGCCATGGGATCAGTGCAATGAATCAGAGGACAAGCATCGATGGATTTAGGTAAGGGCCTCGGGCATCTCACGTATTCGACGCTGGTGCACCAGACCGACAACTGGGATCAGCTCTGGAAGAGCGTCAATACGTATCTGCCGGCGGTGAAGGCGCGCATCGCGCCGAACCAGAAGTTCGGCGTGTGTCTGCGGACGTCGGCGCCCTCGGCGGCAGTGCTTGCCGCCGACCCTTCGAAACGCGGCGACCTCAAGACCTTCTTTGCCGACAACGATCTGTATCTTTACACCTCCAACGCGTTCGTTTATGGCGTCTTCAAGAAGCAGGTCATCAAGGAGGACGTCTACGAGCCCGACTGGCGGACGCCGGAGCGCCGCGACTACACGAAACAGGTCGCCGATCTGCTCGCCGAGCTTGCGCCCGAAGGTGTGAATCCGTCGATCCAGAGCGCGCCGCTCGGCTTCAAGCCGAGGGTCACGGGCGATGATGTCGTCGAGGCCTACACGGCCAACGTCATCGACGTCGTCAGGCACCTCGTCGAGTTGGAGAAGAAGACCGGGAAAGTCGTCACGCTCGGCCTCGAGCCCGAGCCACGGTGTTATCTCGAGACCACCGATGAAACGGTGGAGTACTTCACGCGGCACCTGTTCTCGGGGCGGACCGCGGAGCGCCTGGCGAAGGCGGCCGGCATGAACGCGGCCGATGCCGCCGCCGCGATGAAGAAGCACACCGGCGTGGTGTTCGACATCGGCCATCAGTCCGTCGGCTACGAGGACATCCCCCTCTCGCTGCAGAAGCTCGTCGACCACGGCGTGCAGATCGTCAAGCTGCAGGAAGCGGCAGCCGTTTACATGCCGGACGTGACCCAGAAGACGGTCGATGCGTTGCAGTCGTTTGCCAAGACGATCTACCTCTCGCAGACCTGTCAGAAGAAGAACGGCACGACGACGTGGTTTCTCAATCTCGAGGATGCGTTCGAGGCGTTCTACAAGGATCCCGGCCCGCGCGAGTGGCGGACGCACTTCCACGTGCCGGTGTTCCTCGACGATCTCGGCGGTGCGTTCGGCACCACGCGGTTCGCCCTCGAGCAGGCGCTGGCGTTCCACAAGAAGACGCCGCTCTCGACGCACCTCGAGATCGAAACCTATACGTGGGATGTGCTGCCCGATCACCTCAAGACCGGTGACATCGTCGACTACGTCACGCGCGAGCTGCAGTGGGTCAAGGGGCAGCTCACGTAAAAGTAGAACCGTGGCAACTAGAGAAGTGGAACAGTCATGAACGTCGGCTTCATCGGGCTCGGTCGCATGGGCCAGGGAATGGCGCGGCGCATCCTCGAGGCGGGGCATGATCTCCTCGTCTTCGACGCGGTACTTTCGCAGACGACGGCGCTTGGGGCTGCGGGGGCGCGGGCGGCCGGTTCGATTCGCGAGGTCTGCGACGCGCGCGACGTGGTCGTCACGATGCTGGTCGAGGATGGCGCCGTCGGTGACGTGGCGCTGGGCGCGGGCGGCTTGTGTGCGTCGTTGCCTCGCGGCGCGATCCATCTCGTGATGGGCACGCACGGAGTCGCGATGATTCGCACGCTGGCCGCACGCCACGCCGAGTCGGGTCAGCAGCTGGTTGCGGCGCCGGTGCTCGGTCGTCCCGATCTCGCGGCGTCAGGACAGCTCGGCATTGTCGTCGGCGGTCCCGAGGACGCGGTGCGCCGCTGTGAACCGCTGCTCGGTGTGATGGGCCGGCGCACGTTTCTGGCTGGACCGAAACCCGAGTCCGCGACTGCCATCAAGCTCGCGAACAACGCCGTGCTTGGCTGCGCGATGGTGGCGATGGCCGAGGGCTTCTCGCTCGTGCGCAAGTATGAGGTGGCGCCGCAGGTCTTCTACGACGTGATGACCGAAGGACTGTTCTCGGCGCCTGCGTACAAGGTGTACGGACAGAAGATGGTGGACGAAAGCTACGATCAGGTGGGATCACCGATTCACGTCGGCCTGAAGGATGCCAACCTGATCGCAGCTGCCGCGGACCTCGCGCGCGTGCCGATGCCGAGTCACAACGTCTATCGCGATCGCTTGCTCGGTGCCGTCGCTCATGGCGACGGCGATCGCGATCAGGCTGTGCTCGCACGAGAGCAGGCGCGCGCCTGCGGGCTTTGACGCGAAACCCATCCGGTGCGACGCCGGTTCGGAGGGCAGTTCGACCAGTCGATCGACTTCGCTACTTCGCGTGAATGTCGATGCTGGTCGCGATGTTGTTCGCTCCTTCTTTCTTGTACTGAACTGTTACCTCCGATCCCTTCATGGTGGCCAGGCCAGCGGTGCTCTTCTGTGCGCCGGTGACTTTGGTCTGATCGTCGTAACGGAATTTCATCTCGTCGGTTGCCGTCTTGACGGTGAACGTGCCGCCCTTGGCGTCGACATCCGTCAGTTCTCCTGAAGCCGTCGCGCTGGCCTGCGAGCCGCCTGGAGTCGCGCCACCAACGCCCGGGGAACTCGGCGGCGAGGGCTTGTCCTGCGCCTGAGCAGACGCGGCAACCACGAGCACGAAGGCCGCGAGCAGGATGAGTATGCGGTGCATAGGAAATACCTCCCAGGGAGCCTCGCGCAGGTCATGGCAACCGACGTACCAGCGAGCCGGTCCCAAACAGTCCGCATGAATCCGGCTCCAATCGCGGTCGAGTTTCAGCGGCCGTGCTGAGCGCCGCTGCGTATTCCTTACCGGAAATGCACGTAATCCTTACCTGAGTAGGCCATCAGGTTTTTCCCCGATACGTGCTATGCTTGCCGCGTGCACTGCCGTTGCCGAGTGCGTGCACTCCAGTAACAGCTGTGCTTTTCACCGCTCCTTCAGGGTCCTCCATGGTCTTTCGACAGCTCGCCGATGTCCGTGTGTCCAAGCAGAGTCGGGTACGCAAGCCTGCGTTGATGATGTGGTTGGTTCTCGTGCTGTCCTTTTCCGTACCGGGCCGCTCGGTTCGGGCGCGAGACCTCGACGATACGGCGGCGCCCGAGCGCGACTCGAAGTGGATTCAGCGGATTGTTGACGACTTCCGCAGACAGCTGGGCGTGCCGCATCGGGTCGACGTCATGATTGTCGAAAAGAACCCGTTGATCGTATCGGTGGAGCCGGTCGACGATCAGATCAAGGCGTTCACGCTGTCGTTCGAGGAATCCTTCCTCGCCGGGCTCACCGACGACGAGGTGAAGGCGGTCGTCGCGCACGAGCTTGGACACGTGTGGATCTTCACCCATCACCCGTACCTGCAGACCGAAGGGCTCGCCAACGAGATCGCACGTCGATTGGTTGCTCGTGACAACCTGGTGCACGTGTACGAAAAGGTCTGGCAGCGGCAGGGGACGACTGGAGATCTTGCGCGTCTTGTGGGCGACTAGTTTGTTCCGGGCCGTTTGACATGCGGCCCTGCTGAGCTCCAACCACCACATCGCATCTTTCGGGTCGGTCCCCATCGTGTCGGGACGTGACCTCCACATCTTCCGGCGCAGCACCGCGTTGCTGCGATCGTCCGAGAGCCACATCGTCGCCTTGGACCCAGGAGCATCGGTTCGCAGGAACTGTGCAGAACTGACTCCCCTATCAAAATTCGTCATGAAGTAACGGCGATACGCGCTATTGCCCGGTAGGCAAGCGGCCGACATGATTACCGCAGGTACTCCATCGATGTCGTTCAAGCAGCTGTTGAAAGGGTCGCGCGGCGACCAGAAGGATCGCGATTCCGACCGCTCGCTCTTCGGAAGCATGCGTGCGCCCTCCTCGGTGCGGGTCTCGAGTGGCCGAACCACTTCCGTCTTGTACCTCGGCGATGCGCGCGAAACACGCCTGATGACGGGCGCATTCAGCCATGACCATCCGCATCTGGCGGTCGATATTTCCGGCGATCTAACCGAGGCAAGTGCCCGCATCGCCGACCCGGGGCGCTATGAGGCGCTCGTCGTCGGATGGAGCGTGTCCGAGTCCGATGCCGCCGCCTTCGTTTCCCAGGTTCGCGCCAAGGGTTATCCGATCGCAATTGTCGCCATCGCCGAGCACTCGCTCGATAGGCTGCGCGAGGCCGGCGCGGATCAATGCCTACAAAAGGGCCATTCGCTGCTGGCGCGGCTGCCAGGGGCCATCGAGGAAGCCGTGAAGAACCAAGCCACGAGCGCCGATACCACCACGATCGATCCGTTCAAGCACTCCGCCGACGAACCGCCACCTGGACAAGTCGCCTCGCTGACGCAAGAGCTGGCCGCCCTCCGCCAGAAGGAGGCGCGGCTGAGAGCGCTGGTCGACAAGCTGCCCACGTGTGTCGTGCGCGTGGCGCCCGACGGTC
The DNA here is from genome assembly GCA_036407095.1 of Vicinamibacterales bacterium. Lineage (GTDB taxonomy): Bacteria > Acidobacteriota > Vicinamibacteria > Vicinamibacterales > UBA2999 > Gp6-AA40. The sequence continues at coordinate 370,264 of DASWZV010000174.1, forward strand.
AAGTGCTCGCCACCAACACGCTGGCGCAATCGCTGCTCGGCGCGACGCAGCCCAATCAACTGCTCCGCAAGTCGTTCGACGCGCTGGTCGACGAGGACGCGCGCAGCACATGGAACGACTTCGTCACCCGTGTCTGCGACGGCGAACAGCAGTCGTGTGAGGTCCCGATCACCGCGCTCGACGGTGTGAGCCGCACCATCGAGGCGATCGGCGTGTCCTCTCCCTCGGAAGGAGGCAGCGGCGCGTCCGGCCTGATCGTGTTGCGCGACATCAGTGATCGCAAGCGACTCGAACGTGCGCTCGAAGAGGCCAACAGGCGCGCTGTCCCGGTGGTGGCCTCCTCCGATGCCGCACCTGTTGCGGTGCCTGATGTCCGCGTGCTTCGCGATCTCGAGACCGACCTGAATCGTCTCGCCGATCGCGCCCGCGCGACCCTCAGCGAGCTCGGAACGCTCCTGCACGACGCGGCGTCGCAGCATGACGCCATTTTCACCCGACAGGTCGAGGCGTACACGCGCGTGAAAGCCGAGCAGCTGGAGCACTGGCGATCATACGAAGCGTTCGTACAGACGGCCGCGAGCGGTGTGTTCCGCGTGTCGCTCGACGATCGAATGCAGATGGCCAACCACGCGTTCGCGAAGATGCTTGGCTACGACTCGCCCGAACTTCTCACCGAGATGCACCCGCCCATCAGCCATCTGACGGATGACGTGCGGTGGCGATCTGCCGTGGAGCGCTGGCGCGCCGGCGAGACCGATCCGGCCGAGAGTCCCTGGCGGCGCAAGGATGGAGGGCTGGCCAGCCTCCGTCTTCACGGACGTGTCGTATCGAACGCGAGCGGCGAGGCCGACTACGTCGAGGTCGTGGCTGACGATCTCGGCGCACAGCGCGGGCTCGAGACGCAGCTTCGGCGCGCGCGCCGGTGGGAGCAGGCTGCTCGCGTGACCAGCGGGATCGCTGCCGATCTGACGCATGTGGTCGAGTCGATCAAGGACGCCTCGGAACGTCTGCAGGTGTCGTCGCAGGACGAGACCGCGCGGCAGCATGTGGACGCAATTGGACAGGCGGTCTCTCGCGCGGCCGCGTTGAGCCGTCAGCTCGTGGCTTTCGGCCGCAAGGAAGCGCGCGACCCGAGAGCCCTCGATCTGAACGATGCCGTGCGCCGGTTCGAAGGTGTGCTGCGCCGTCTCATCGACGAGCACATCGAGATTGCGATCGCGTTGGCGCCTTCACTCGGGACCATCGAGGCATCCGAGCCCGCACTCGAGGAGGCAGTGGTCCATCTCACCGTTGCCGCAACGAGCGCACTGCCGGCTGGTGGCCGTATCGACATCGCGACGGCGTTGCGCGAGGTCGGGTCGCCGCAAGGCGATGCCCCCGATTCGCTCCGACCCGGACTCTACGCGCTCCTCTCGATCACGGCATCCGGGTGGGGTATCGACGCGGAAGTTCAGGACCGCGCGTCGGGTACGGTCACTGGAGCTGCAGCGAAGGATGTCAGCCAAGGACTCGCCGTCGCGCGCAGGAGCGTCAGCCGCATGAGTGGAGAGGTGTCGGTCGCCGGCGTGCCGGGCACGTCGCTCACCTTCAACATCTTCCTGCCGCGGGTTCACGGCACGGACGAATTCGAGTCCGAGGAGTTCCGGCAGGACGTGAACACGACATCCAACGAGCCGTCATCGGAGGCGTAGGGGCGGCGGGAGTCGGAGCAACTTCGGTCGTGTTCGGTATGCCATGCGCCGCGATCGATCGCGGCGCGTCGACGAATAGTTACCCCCTTCCCGCATTGTTGCTCCTGTCCTGGCCAGGACAGGAGCGTCCTGAGTTCCCAAGAACTGGAACTGGAACGTGGAACTCCTGAACCTCGGTTCAGGATTCAAGGAGTTCCACGTCCCGGTGCCTCTGTGAAATCGAGCTAGTATCTGCGTCGTATTGGCTATCGGATTGATGGCAGGTGACGCTGCTGAGCCTGGCGGCTTCTTCAGATTCGAGGAGTGGGGGAATGAGAAAACAGATTGGTCGATCGATCGGTGTGCTGGTGGCAGGAGCGGTGCTGACAGCCGGCTTGGCGCTGGCGCAGGACCGTCAGGGCGCACCTGCGGCGGGCGGACAGGGGCGAGGCGGCGGCCGCGGTCCTCAGACACCGCCGTTGATCATGACGTCGACAGCGTGGGAAGACGGCGGCGTGATTCCGGACAAGTACACGCAGGCTGGCGGGGCGAACGCGCCCTCCCCCGAGCTCAAGTGGTCGCAGGTGCCGATGGGCACGCAGAGCTTCGTGCTGCTGATGCACGATCCCGAGCCGGTGTTGAACAAGGGATCGAAGATGGACATCACGCACTGGCTGGTGTGGAACATCCCGGGGACGTCGACCGGATTGCCCGAAGGCGTGATGCAGGGTGAGCTGCCCGACGGGACGCGTCAGGTCAGCCTGCGGTCGAACGGCTACATGGGCCCAGGCGCGCCTGCGGGACCGTACCATCACTACACGTTCGAGCTGTATGCGCTCGACACGAAGCTCGACATCGCGCAGCCGACCCCGCAGCAGGCCGCCGACACGCGCAACGCGGTGGTCAATGCGATGGACGGCCACGTGCTCGGTAAGGCGGTGCTCGTCGCGCGCTTCCATCGTCAGTAGGACGCGAGTCGAATTCTTCGGGCAAATATCGCGGACAGTTCCGCGAGCCAGTTGATGCGTTCTGGAGCGCGGCGTGGAGCGAGGCGCGCGCCTGCCCTGAGCGAGCGAAACGAGTCGAAGGGGAAGGATGCGTCAACCTGGTTGGCGCAATCGAGTCGGGCAAGCGATCAGGGCCGGCGAGGGATGGCGGCGGGTCTCGGAGCCGCGAAAATACCATATGGCGACACGCCGTCCGCTGGAGATCGAACGCGAGCTCCTCGAAGAGTTCGCGCATAACGGGCATGTAAACGAGTATCTGGTCGGCGTGCTGCCGGATGCGATCTGGCGCATGCCGCCGCCCGGCGATCGCGGGCGCACCATTGCCGCGATCGTCGCGCACATGCAGAGCGTGCGGCGCACGTTTGCCCGGATGGGCGGCGCACGACCGGGCCCTCCGTCCCTCGACCGCACGGCGGGCACGCGGGCCCAGGCGCAGCGGGCGCTGCGACAGTCGACGACCGACCTCGTCGCGCTGTTCGAGGGCGCGTTCGCCGCGCGCCAGGCTCGGGTCAAAGGGATGCCGCGACGCGCCGTCAACATGCTGATGTATCTGGTGCAGCACGACGCGCATCATCGAGGGCAGATCTTCATGCTGGCAAAGAATCTCGGCCACGAGTTCCGCAGCGAGGACGTGATGCGGGTCTGGGGTTGGAAGAAGCTTCTCTAAGAGTGCGGGATTCCAGCCGCGATCGCCTTACGCCCGGGACAATCTGTCTTGACTGGACAGATCGGGCAATCGGGGTCGGCCTGTTTGCAGATCGTCACCCCGTGATGCGCGAGATAGACGTACGCTGCGCGATACACGGCAGGCGTGTGAGGTAATTCAGGCGCAACCGCGTCGCGCACGCTCTTCGCTGCTTGCTTGAAATCGTTGCCCGAGCTTCCATACCCCAATCGACGCGCTGTGCGTTCGACCCCCGCGTTCACGGGCAGGACGGGGTGATCGCCTGCAAAGAGCAGCATGCGATACGCACCCGCGTCGCCCCCCATGGCCGTGAGACTCTTGAGCGCCTTGAGTGCAGCCGGCATCGGGCCTTTGACCGCCGCTGAGACATCAGAGTGCTCCCGAAATACATCGACGGCGCGGCGTAACGCCATCAGCCGTCGCTCCGCGTAAGGACCGGCCGCCGTGACGATGGGATCGAGCTTCGCACGCGGCGCCCTTGCCATCGCTGCCGGGGTCAGGAGCTTGAAACGCGCGAGCGCCGCGAGCGCCGAGTCACGCTTCTTCGGTGTCGAGTGCCACGACAGCACTTCCCACACGAACAGCGCAAACGCATCCGACGGCGGTTCAGACAACGCGCCGTAATGCTTCTTGAGTGTGCCGAGCAGCTGTTCAAGACGCGTCACGATGAAGACGCGACTATAGCGCTAGTCATTGGAGAAGACATCGGAGGAGAGGGAGAAACGGTCTTGCACGGAGACACGGAGAAACGGAGGTCAGACGGAGACACTCCTGTTTCGATCGATTGTGAAGCGGGTGGGGCCAGCGAACGCCGGGCATGAGATACAGCTTCTGGCCCGCGTAGATCTCAGCCAGGGCATAGCCCGCGGTCACACGCTCGGTGCCATCGAATTCCTCCGCGTCACGCGCGTGGTTGCGCGTCGTCGTACCAGGGAACTGCGATGGGATCGGCTCGACCAAGCTCTGGCTCGTGTAGGGTGTCAGGTCATAGAGACCGTCGACGAATGGCCGCAGGTCGAAGCCGGTCTCGACGTAGCTGGTGAGCTTGATGGACGTTGGTGAAGTCGCGGTGAACGTGTTCTCCGTGCGCGTGCGTCCCTTGCGCTTGTCGCGAAACTTCATGCCGAACTTGAGGAACGAGGACGCGCTGCTCGAAGATGAGAGCAGCATCCGCGCGTTGCCCGATGCCACGACGTCACGATCCTTGGCGAAGTTGACCGCGCGCAGCTGCGAGTTGAAGTTGTAGCTGGCGATATCCTCGTTGGTCGGATTGGCCTGCACGTTGTGCGGATCGATCGAAGTCGCCGTGACATTGGGATTGAACACGATATTGGTCTGCCGGAACGGGCCGCGCGCGACGCGCGCGGATGAGACGAGAGTCGCACACGAAAACGAACGCGCCACCATGACGAGCGCCGCTCGTTTTTCGCGAGCGACTCTCATCTCATGCGTCTGCCGGAGGCCGGCGCCCACCCGCACGCGATGTTTGCGCTAGTGGTGCCTCCGTCCGGCCTCCGTTACTCCGTATCTGCTCAGAAAATGTGCTCCGCCATTGCCACCGGAAACGGAGCCTGCGGAGGAAACGAAGAAAGGCATCAACACGGGGACACCGGAGAAAACAGGGGAAACGGGACATGACGTCGACGTGATCGAGATCGACAATTCCCGTTGCCGCCGTTGCCACCGCTATCCCCGTGTGACCATCCCGTTCCCCCCGTCTCCCCCGTTGTCTGCTCTCAAAGTCGCTCGCCGACTTTCATGGAACGGGGTGAGCCGCGCTCATGGGCGACTCCGTGCGAAACCGTGTCTCCGAAATCTCCGTCACTTTGAAGCCTGGGGTGGTGCAAGCGTCGGTGAGAGCGGCCAGTTGCCATCGTAGGGAGCCCAATTCGGGACGGGGACTTCAGGGCTGGGATAGAACATCGCAGAGTAGATGCTGCGGATCTTCTGGCTCTCGATCACGAACCACTCGCTGAATACGTTGCGTCGTGTGGTGGTCCCGGGCTTTCGGATGAAGACCGCCATCGCCAGGACGACGCCGGCTTCGTCGTCGACGACCGGGTATCGACGTGCGGCGACCATCTGGATGTTGATCGTTTCCAGTCCAGACGTGCAGTCGCTGGTGCCTCCGCGGCCGCCGGGCGCGGCCCCACCGGGTGCGCCGCCTCCGCGTGCGGCACGGCCGGTCACGGTCGTCCCGTTCTCGGTGCGCGCGCATCCCTGATGCGCCTGGATGATCGATCCGTCGTGCGTCGTGATGCCGTCGAAATAGCTGTTGGTGATGCCAATCAGCGATTCGCGTGAGAGTCGTTCAGACTTGGGAAGAGTGCGCTCCGGCGGCGGATTCTTCGTGAGGTTCTCCGGATCGAAGAAGTTGCCCGCTGGCTGTCCTGGCTGCTGCGGACCATTCAACCCGGGGTCGCCCTGCCGCGCCAGATACCATTCGGCTTCGCTGATCTGTCGGCGCTCGACTTTTACGCGGACCGTGACGATGGCCGACGTGGTGCCCTCGTGGACCACGCCGAAGTACGCGGCCTGCCCGCTGATCGGATCGAGATAGCGGCGCTGCAGTGATCCGAGTCCGGTGACCGACTTCCAGGCGCCGGTGCCCAGCTTCACTACGACCGCGTTTTCGGTCTGCCGGAAGCCGACGGCCAACGGCGCCGCTGCAGGATCGTGCGAGGTCACAGCGGTGAGGTAGCGGTCGAGCGTGGTTTTCAGGCAGCTGCGGTCGCAGTTGTCATCGGCTGCATGCGCCAGCCGCGGCAGAGAACAGACCGCCAGCAGAACCAGCCAAAGGACTCCGGCGGTTGATATCCCCGCGGAGCCCCTTGGCTGGTTGCCAGTATCCCTTGCCGCGCTTCGCGCGGCTGGGACCGCTAGGCGGGTCATAACGGGAAAACGGCTCACGCAACCAGCCGCAACGCGGTCCACGACCAGACCGGCCATTCGCGCAGACATCGAAGCCTCCCGTAACTTTTTGTCCTTGCCGCCAGTTACTCTGATTGGCGCACGGTGGTGACAATCGCTGACGATTACGACGAGCGGACGCTGATCGAAGCGGCGCAGGCCGATCCGGCTCGTTTTGTCGACCTCTACGATCGCCATTTCCACCGCGTCTACGGCTACGTGATCCGTCGAACGGGCAGCCGGGCCGAGGCGGAGGATATCACCTCGGCGGTCTTCGAGCGGGCGCTGACGCACCTGCCACGGTTCGAGTGGCGCGGCGTGCCGTTCGTGGCGTGGCTCTACCGCATTGCCGCCAACGCGATCGCCGATCGGCGGAAGCAGACCGAGCGTGACTCGCCCGATCCGCCACCTGATGTGCCGGACGACCGCGAGTCGGAAGAGATCGAGCGGCGCGCGATGATCTTCGATCTCATCGCGCGCCTGCCGGACGTACAGCGTCGAGTGATCGAGATGCGATTCGTCGAGGAGAAGAGCATCCGCGAGATCGCGGTCGCACTCGATCGATCAGAGGGCGCCGTGAAGCAGCTGCAGCTGCGCGCGCTCGAGAACCTGCGCAAGCACATGGAGGGCCGACATGGCTGAGGCTCTCATCGCGCGGCTGGATCGGACGATTGACGTGATGCTCGCGGGGGGCGATGCAACGGCAGCGCTCACAGATGCGGAGCTCGCTCCGCTCGCGCGGCTGGCCGGCGATCTGCGATCGTGTCCGAGCGCCGCATTCAAGGCGCGGCTCCGGGCCAAACTGGAAAGGATGAAGACCATGTCGGTAGTGCTCGAAGACCTGAAGATTCGCGAAGGGTTCACGACGGTGACGCCTTACTTGCACGCGACGAAGCCCGGTCTCCTCGACTTCCTGACACGAGCGTTCGGAGCCGTGGAAACCGAAACGACGACGACACCGCGCGGCGTTCATCGGGAGGTGCGTGTCGGGAATTCGATGGTGATGATCGGAGAAGGCGGCCCTGAAGACGCCGTCCATCCGCCTGCCTCCTTCCACGTCTTCGTGCCCGACGTCGACGCCGCGTACGAGCGCGCGATTGCCGCCGGCGCGACGTCGCTGGGCGCGCCCGAAGATCGGCATTACGGCGAGCGCTCGGGATTCGTCAAAGATGCGTTCGGCAATCACTGGTACATCGCGACCAGTCTCGGGCCGACACCGGTGCCCGGGGGACTGAGGACCGTGACGCCGTATCTGCACCCGCGCGGCGTGCCGTCGTACATCGACTTCCTCACACGCGCCTTCAGTGCGGTCGAGGAGTTCCGTGCCGAGTCGAACGGTGTGGTCATGCACGCGCAGGTGCGCATCGGCAATGCAATCGTCGAGATGGGCGAAGGCTCGGATGCCACGACGCGGCAGGCCGTGTTCTATCTCTACGTCGCGGATTGCGATGCGCTCTACGCGCAGGCGGTCGCCGCCGGTGCGAAGCCGCTCGCGCCTCCTGCCGACATGTTCTACGGCGATCGTGTCGGGTCGGTAGAGGACGCGATGGGGATCACCTGGTACTTGGCGCGACCTGCGTGAGACGCTCGGCTCCTCCCGCGATCCGTCACTGGAACAGCATCGGCGCGAACTCGCTCAAATAGTCGCGCCAGTTGAGCCACGTGTGCCCACCCGCGCTCTCTTTGAAGACCGGCGAGAAGCCGTGCTTCTTGAAGAGATCGACGGTCGCCGTCGTGGTGTTGAGCAGGAAGTCGTCCTTCCCGGTCGCGAACCAGAGGACTCGAAGACCTTTCTTCAGGCTGGCGTCGTCGAGTTGCTTCGCGTTTCGCGTTTCCCATTCACCCGGCCCGGCGACCGGCGCTGCCGGTGCGCCTCCGCGCCCGGGGATCGGGAAGGCGCCGAGCAGGCCCGAGCTGTAGACGCCGATGTAGGCGAACTTCTCGAGATGAGGGATCGCCACGTTCAACGTCTGGCTGCCGCCCATCGAGAGGCCGGCAATCGCCGTGTGGTTGCGATCGGTCAGCACGCGATAGTTGTTCTGTACGTAGGGCATCACGTCGTCGACGAAATCGGCGATGAACGGATCGGTTCCGGTCGCCGGCAGCGTGTTGACCGCCGGTCCGCGCGTATGCCCGGCTGGCATGACGACGATCATCGGCCGGGCGGTCTTCGCGGAGATCAGGTTGTCGAGAATGAAGCCCGCGCGTCCCACCGTGCTCCACGAGTCGTCGCTGTCTCCGGCACCGTGCAGCAGATAGAAGACCGGATACTTTTTCGAGCCGGTCTCGTAGCCAGGCGGCGTGTAGATGTGCATGCGCCGGAACGCGCGCAGCGTCGCCGAGTAGTAGGTCACCTCGGTCACGCCGCCGTGCGGCACATGCTTCGTGTCGCCGAGTTCGGATCCTGGAACATAGACCATGCTCCACGAGTTGTTGTTCGACTCGCTCGTCGATGGGTTGCGCGGATCGATGGTCGCCACGCCGTCAATCGTGAACGAGTAGCGATACGCCCCTGGCGGCACTGCGCCAGACGTCATCTCCCACACGCCGTTCTCGCCTTTCGTGAGCGGCGATGCCGGACCATTCCCTGGAATATCGGTGGCGTTCAGACGAACGGCCTGTGCCTGTGGTGCGAGGATGCGAAATGTAATCCGCCTGTCGATGCCGACCTCAGGCGACACGACTTGCGGCCTGGCGGTGGCCCCTGCGCAAGTGCCACGCAGGTCACGCACAGAACGGCTGCGGCAGCGGCGATGAGGCGACGCATAGCGTTGTGACCTCCCGTTTCGATGTGGCATAGTCTGCACCACGACAGGCCTCAGGGCCCAGGCCTAGGCCTCAGTGGCTCGGAACGTAGGGGTAGGTCTTCACCCTCGCCAAGGCTACGGCGGACCAGCCGTAGCTCGGAGCGCAGGCTGGTGAGACCGCCCTGGTGGAGATCGACATGAGCAAGTTGCCCTTAGCGATTGTGCTGACGGCTGTGATCGCGATTGCGGTGTTCGCGGCCCACGCGCAGAACGCGCCTCCGGCTGGACAGGCGAACGCGCCGCAGGCGCCGGGGCGCGGGCAAGCCGCGGATCAGGGAAACGCGCAGGGCCGAGGACGGGCAGGCGCGGATCCGTACGCCAATAACGCCGCCCCCGGTACGCTGACCTTCCCGCTTGCGGCACCCGCGGGCAAGGACAGTAACGCCCGCAACGTCGCGCCGATGGGCGCGACCAATCAGGGTCCGTTCGATCCGGCGACCTGGAAATACGGGACCGCGTTCAATGCGCCTCCGGGCTCGAAGATCTGGAATCCGGTGAAGTTGAAGCTGATGGCCGGTGGAAAGGTCACTGGCGGCACGCTGTTCAGCGCAAGCGATCCAGCGACGTACTGCGCGATGGCCAACGCCGGCTACGACTTCATCTGGACCGAGATGCAGCACGATCAGCGCGACTGGGAGACCGCGTCGAAGATGTGGCACACCTGCCCGTACGCGAAGGCCGTGCCCGGCGTTCGCGTCGCCTACACCGACGAACGTGAGATCCAGCACGCGCTCGATGCTGGCGCGCTCGTCGTGGTGGTGCCCACGGTCGATACGGTGCAGGAGGCGATCGAGGCACGCAACTGGACGTACTTCCCGCCGCTCGGCCGTCGCAGCAACGGCGGCGGGCAGGCGTTCGACCCCAGCATGTGGGGGAACGTGCCGGGTGGTTACCGCAACACCATCAACGACAACATCGTGCTCGTCCTGATGATCGAGACGCTCGAAGGGCTGAAGAACGCCGACGAGATCGCGAAGGTGCCTGGCGTATCAGCGCTGTTTGCCGCGAGCGGCGATCTCGGGAACTTCTCCGGGTTCAGGCAGGGCACACCCGACTACGAGCGTGCGATCAACATCGTCCATGACGCGACGCTCAAAGCGGGCATTCGTTTGTGCGGACCGATTGCGTGGCGCGACCGTCCGGACTTCACCTGCTTCCAGGCGGGCAGCGAGACCGCCGCGATCGCACGCGGTGTGGCAGCCGAATTGGGGCCGCTCGCGAATACGCAGGGGAAGCCCGAAGTCGGGCCGTTCGCGAAGCAGTAATCGTTGGAAACGGAGGAAACGGAGAAATTGGATCACACGGAAGCAACGGGGATAACGGAGATCGATATTGTCAATCTCCGTTACCTCTGTTGCCTCCGTGTAGTTTGAACTCCGTTCTCTCCGTGTTTCCCCAGGCAAGGAGGCAGAATGAAGAGGCCAGTCGTACTAGGCACACTGATCACAATGGGCCTGTTGTCCATTTCTGTGACCGCGTTGCAACAGGCGCCGGGCGGCGGCGGTGCGACGGCGCAACCTGCACCGCGCGTGGTCGAAGTGAACAAGCTGAAGGACAACCTGTTCATGATGACCGGCGGAGGCGGCAACAGCGCGGTCTTCGTGACGACCACCGGCGTGGTCGTCGTAGACACGAAGAACCCGGGCTGGGGTCAGCCGCTCCTCGACAAGATCAAGAGCGTGACCGACAAGCCGGTGACGATGATCATCAACACGCATACGCACGGTGATCACGTGAGCGGCAACGTCGAGTTCCCGGCGACGGTCGAAGTCGTCACGCACGAGAACACCGCGAAGAACATGCAGGCGATGCGTCCTGCCTTCGGCGTGACGCCCGCGGCCGACGCCCCCAAGAACATCTTCCAGGAGCACGGCGGCAAGGGCCTGCCGAAGAAGACCTTCAAGGACAAGTTGACGCTGGGAAAGGGCAACGACGAAGTCGATCTGTTCTACTTCGGCCGCGGCCACACCAACGGCGACGCGTGGGTCGTCTTCCCGGCGCTGCGCATCATGCACGCCGGCGACATCTTCTCGGGCAAGAACATCCCGCTGCTCGACACCAACAACGGCGGCAGCGGCGTGGAGATCGGCAAGACGCTCGCCAAGGCGGCCAGCTCGATCAAGAACGTCGACACGATCATCACCGGCCACAGCACGACGATGACGATGGCAGACCTTCGTGAGTACGCGCAGTTCAACGACGACTTCGCGGCCGCCGTGCATGACGGGAAGAAAGCGGGCAAGAGCGTCGACGACATCGCGGGCGCGTGGAAGATGCCGGAGAAATACAAGGGATACGCGGATCCGAGGGCCACACCGCAGAACACCGCCCGTCTGAAGAACAACGTGCAGATCGTGTTCGACGAAACAAAGTAGTACGTAGGGTCCGGCTTCAGCCGGACCTGTAGAGCGCGGGCTTTAGCCCGCGCGGATCAGCCCGCGCGGTCAGAATTGAATCGTCATCTGCAGAGGGACGTGATCGGATCCGAAACCATCGCTCAGGGTCCGACACGTGCGCATCAACCCGAAGTCGTCGAGTGTGCTGAACATGTAGTCCAGCCGGTCGCCAATCAGCGTGTCGATGCGGAGCGGCAGTCGAGATGTTCGACCCGTTCCGCATTCGTCCGCTCTGTGGATCTGCCCGCTCAGCGTCGTGACTGCCTTGTCGCTGAGTCCCTTCCGTGCATTCAGATCGCCGGCCACCACGAGCGGCATCGCGTTCGTGGCCACGAACGCCTTGATGGTGGCTGCGAGCGCATCCGCCTGCATGACGCGATGATCGTCGGGGTCGAGACGCGCGACGATGACGCGTATCGGCTTGCCGCGTGAGCCCCGCGGTGTCACCGTCGCGGCGATCGCCACGCGGCGCTGTTTGCCGAATGGCAGTTCGATGGCCGTCACATCGCTGAGCGCTTCGGTCGAGAGCACGGCGTTGCCGCGGTCCTCGCGCTGCGACACATTCGTCGCCGAACCGTTGCGCATCGACGGAACGTAGGCGAGCGAAAGATCGAGCTCGTTGGCGAGCGCGGTGACGTCCGGCGCCGGTCTGCGGGGACGGATTGCGCCCGGGGGATGGAGCGTTGGCGGATAGGAGTCAGGGACATCCCACCCGGTTCGAAAGGTCTCCTGGAGGAGCACGACGAGGCCGCCGCTCTTCGAGGCGGTCTCTTTCATCAGCTCCGGTATCAACTCTTCGGCCCGGCCGCCGCCGACGTGGACGTTCCAGCTGAGGATCGTCAGCTGTGTGATGTCCGCCGATTCTGTGAACACCGGCGCGCGCAACACCGGCCTGCCGACACTTTCGCACCAGGCGTTCAGGGTGGCGTCGCCGTTCCCCTTCCACCGCAACCACGTGACGCCGGCCACGGGTTCCAGACATCGAAGGACCGGTTCCGGAGGAACTGCCTGCGGTGGAGTCGACCGGGCGATCGCGAAGGCCGGGATCATCAGAGCGATCGCGCCGACATGGACGAGGCGAAGAGACGACACGCGCCGCGCTCCTTTATGCAACTCGACTCTTAGGATAGGCTACCGGTCCGGGGGGACTTGATGAGGCGACGGCTTGTACTGGGAACGTTGATCGGGGTTGGCGTGTTGACGCTGGTCGTGTCCGGCCAGGGCCCTCCTGCAGGGCCGACCGCGGCGGCGTTGGCCGCGACCAAGATCGAGAAGGTCAAGGACAACCTGTATGTGATCACCGGTTCAGGCGCAGAGAACCAGGACGCGTTCAGCGGCGGCAACACCGCCGTCTTCATCACCGCCAGCGGGGTGACGCTGGTCGACACCAAGCTGCCCGGATGGGGACCGACGATCCTCGAGAGGATCAAGACCGTCACCGACAAGCCGGTCACCCGCATCATCAACACGCACACGCACGGCGATCACACTGGCGGCAACATGGCGCTCGGCCGCGGCACGGTCGAGATCGTCGTGCAGGAGAACACGAAGGCGAATCTGACGAGAGATCCCTCGTACGTCGGCGCGAATGCCAAGTTCCTTCCCACCAGAACCTACAAGGACACCCTGACGATCGGTTCGGGGAAGGACGAGATCGATCTGTACTACTTCGGCCGCGGCCACACCAACGGCGACGCCTTCGTCGTGTTCAAGGCGCTGCGGACGATGCACGTGGGCGACATCTTCGCGTGGAAGGCGCTGCCCTATGTCGACACCGGCAACGGCGGCAGCGTCGTCGAACAGCCGGAGACGCTCGCGAAAGCCGTCGCAACGGTGAAGAACGTGGACACGATCATCAACGGCCACATTCCGGTGGGCACCTGGAACGACCTGAAGGAGTACGCACAGTTCACCAAGGAGTTCGTCGACTACGCCAGGGCCTCGATGAAGGCCGGCAAATCGGCGGAGCAGGCCGCCAAGGAATACGAAGTCGACCCGAAGTTCAAGGGCTACGTCGCGAGCGTGACCCCGATGTTCGGCGCTGCGGCCAATCTGCAGATCGCCTACGATGAGCTGAAAGCGAAAAAGTAGGGGCCGCCTTCAGGCGGCCCTCGCCCTACATCAACCCCAGGATCTCCCTCGCAACCGCTGGTGATGCGACCTCCCGGTCGTACTCGCCGCACAGATCTTTCACGCGGGCGACGAGCTCCGCGTTCGACGCCGCGAGCCGCGTCTTGTCCCATCGGACGTTGTCCTCCAGACCAGTACGACAGTGCCCGCCCATCTCGAGGCACCACCGGTTGACGTCGAGTTGATGACGGCCGATGCCCGCAGCGACCCAGGTGGCGTCTGGCATCAGCTCTCTCAGCTTCGCCACCTCGAATTCCAGGATGTCGCGCGCCGCCGGGAGCGCGTGCTTCACACCGAGTACGAACTGCACATGCAGCGGCCCCTTCAGCAGGCCCTCGCGCGCGTAGTCGATTGCGTTGTAGAGCATCGCCAGATCGAAGACTTCGATCTCCGGCTTCACGCGATAGTGGGTCATCTTCTCGGCCAGCTCGCGGATCAGATCGGGCGGGTTCTCGTACACGCGCGTCGGGAAGTTCACCGAGCCGGTCGAGAGCGATGCCATCTCGGGGCAGTGATGCAGCATCCCTCCGCGTTCGGACCCGACGCCCGATCGGCCGCCGGTCGAAAACTGCAGGATGATGTCGGGGCAGTGTCGGCGGATGCGCTCCTTGAAGTCCGCGAACTTGTCAGGGTTCGAGGTCGTCGTCTGATCGTCGTTGCGCACGTGCACGTGCACCATCGCCGCGCCAGCCTCGTACGCGGCGTGCGTCGACTCGACCTGCTCGTTCACCGTGATCGGCACGGCAGGATTGTTCTCCTTGCGCGGCACCGATCCGGTGATCGCCACGGTGATGATGCAGGGGCCGGCCCCGTTTTGCATCGGATATGTATATCCGATTTCGAAGAACCACAAAGAATCACGCAGAGATCTCTGCGTGAAAAGGCAGTCGACGCCGCCCAGAATTCATCTCTGTCGTTCGATCGCCGTGGATGTAAAGTGAAGTTCACTTCCAGAGAGGTCACTGTCATGACACGACGAGTAGGAATCGCTGCGTGTGCGATGTGTCTCGTGCTGGCCGGAACGGTCGTCGTCATGCGGGCGCAGGCGGGCGATCCGCATGCCGTGACCGCGGAACAGTACGAGAAGTGGAAGAAAGAGCTCTCCAACTGGGGACGCTGGGGCAAGGACGATGAGATCGGCGCGCTGAATCTGATCACGCCGGCCAAGCGGAAGCAGGCGGCGGCGCTGGTGAAAGAGGGCGTGTCGGTGTCACTCGCGGCCGATGCCGATACGGTGAAGGCGGTCGACAACCCCAATCCGTACGACGTGACGCACATCGGCATCCAGTCGGATCGGATCGCGGTCGAGTATCACGGCATCGCGCACACCCATCTCGACTCGCTCGCGCACATCAACGAGCGCGGTGTCTTCTACAACGGCTACACGCCGCAACCGGATGTCGTCGTCAAAGAGGGTCATGCCCGGAACTCGATTCACAACGTGAAGAACGGCGTCTTCACGCGCGGGATTCTCATCGACATCCCGCGCCTCAAGGGCGTGCCGTATCTCGAGCCGGGCACGCCGATCTACGTCGAGGATCTGGAGGCGTGGGAGAAGCGGGCCGGCATCAAGGTGTCAGCGGGCGATGCGCTCTTCGTACGCACCGGCGTGTGGGCGCGCCGCAAGGCGGTGGGCCCGTGGCTGCGAGGACGCGCCGAGGGCGGGCAGTCGGCGGGACTTCATCCATCGGTCCTTCCGTGGCTGAAGGCGCGCGACATCGCGCTGCTGGGAAGCGACCACCCGCAGTACGTCGCACCGGGGACGCCCGGCGCGCCGCGCGGCGCCGTCCACGATTTCGCGCTCGTCTATCTTGGGGTGCACCTGTTCGACAACTGCGATCTGGAGGCGCTCGCCGACGCGGCCGCGGCGCGGAAGCGGTGGGAGTTCCTGCTGACCGCCGCGCCGCTTCCGATCCGGGGCGGAACCGGATCGCCGCTCAATCCGATCGCCACTTTCTGACCGGCCGACGCCCGACAACGATCAACGGAGACGCCACATGATCAAGAGCCTTCGAGCGGTCGCGCTCGCCGCCGTATTCGTGAATGCGGGCTGTTCGCTTGCGACCGGAATCCGACTGAACACCGATGCGATCGGAAGGAGTACGGACACGATCGCCACCAACACGCAGGCGATTCAGGCATCGACCAAGGAAACGACGACGCTCGTGCCCGCGCTGGAGGGCAGCCAGCGTCTGGTCGCTCCGCTGCAGGCGGTCGCGGGGCTGGACCCAGCCATGAAAAGCGTGGCCTCGCTGAGTGAACCGATGGGGCGTGTGGCCGCCCTCGACCCGAGCATGCGTGCGCTCGCAGAACTGCAGCAGCCGATGACGGAACTGCTGGCGATCGGTCCGGGGCTCGATCGCGCCGCGGCGTTGGGCGGTCCGTTGACAGACGTCGCCGGGATGCGCACGAGTCTGGAATCAGTGGCGTCGCTGCGCGGGTCGCTCGATCAGGTCTCGGAGCTCGAGCCTCGTCTTCGCGCGGTGGCCGATCTCGGCGGGCCGCTGCAGCAGCTGAGCGCGCTGCGCGCGCCGCTTGAACAGGTGGGTTCGCTCACGGGGCCGATGTCGGCGCTTACCGGGGTGCTCAATCGGCCGCTGATGCTGCTGCTCGTCGCGGTCGCCGGTTTGCTCGCGTGGGGACTGGTCACGTTTCTGGCCGTGCGTCTCGCGATTCTCAGCACGGCCCGAACAACGGTTGCGCGCGTGAATGAGCCGATCACACGCTCGTGGATTGAGTGAACCGCGGCGCGCTCCCGAGAAGAGCGTTCACGCAGAGATCGCTGAGGAGCAGGGAACGCGGAGGCTGCGCGACCGGTGGCCGCGCTCCGCGCGGGATGGATCGAGAGAAAGCTGCGAACACGAACGCCACCCTTATCCCACGGCGCTCGTGTTCGCAGCTTTCTCTCGATCCATACGCCGGCCTGTGGCCGGCGTCCACCGGTCGCCTCTGCGATCTCTGCTCCTCTGCGTGCTCTGCGTGAACGCTCTTCCCTGCGCCCCTCTGCCCCCTCAGCGAGCTAGCTCTGACAGCCCACCCCGTTCAGCGTGAACCCGTTCGGCCGTCCCGGCGTCCCTGTTCCGATGAATCCGAACGTGATGCTCGCATTCGGTCCTATCGTGCCGTTCCAGTACGTCGCGGGATTGCTCGCCGTCACGACGCTGCCGTTCTGCGTGTAGTTGGCGTTCCACCCGCTGCTGAAACGTTCGCCTGATGTGAACGCCCACTGCAGCGTGTATCCCGTGATCGGCGTCGCCGATTTATTGACGACGGTCAGGTCCGCGTGGAATCCGCTGTTCCACTGCGTGACGATCGTGTAGTTCACCTGACATCCGCTGCTCGATGACGGCGGCGGCGTGGGCGGGGGTGGCGGAGGCGGCGGGGGCGGCGGAGGTGGTGGCGACGGGGATGGCGACGGCGAAGGGGGCGCGGAGCCGACGGACATCTCGTAGAAGTTCGGGAAGTTGCCCGTCATCAACAGCATCGCGAAGAGTCGCCACGCATTTCCGTAGTAACTATTCGGCGTGTCCTTCGTGTTGCGCACGCGGTCGTACGCCGACTGCGGTGTCTCTCTCAGCGTACCGGTCGCCGCGCCGCAGTTGACCGGTGTGCGCGTGTCGGCTGCCCAGATTGCGGCCGCGGCGTTCGCCACGAAAAACGGCCACGGACCACTTCCGGTCCGCTGTCCGTTCATGCTGTGCTCGCCGATGTTGTCGAGCCCGACACTGCTGAAGAAGCTGCCGATCTCGTTGACGGTTGCGCGCGCGTCTTGCGTGCCATACCACGCTTTGTCCACGGCCGCGCGCCAGGCGAGGCGCGCCGCGTCGTAGCTCCACCACGAGAAGTTGTTGGGCTGCCACGGCACGAGCTGCGGCTCGCCGTCGTACCTCACCCAGTTCGGGACGAGCTTCGAACAATTGCCTGGTTTGCCTTGTGCGAGGTTCACGATCGCGTAGTTGCGCGTGATGACGTCGGCCCACGCCGCGCGTTCGTTGGTAAATCTGCCAAAGGCCGCGTAATACCCGGGCGAGAAGTACGACAGGTTGACGATGCCTTGCGGGTAGTCGGACGAGAGCGTCCACGAATCACCCGGCAGCAGCTCGTTCCCCGGATTGGCGGGGAGACCAGCCGACGGGCTCCCGCCCGCCTTGTCGATCTCGTATTGATAGATCGCGCCGATCATGAGCGTGGCCTGGTTGCAGTAGTTGATGCCCCAGCGGCTCGAGGGCCACGAGCCACGCTGCAGC
Source organism: Vicinamibacterales bacterium (assembly GCA_036407095.1). Taxonomy (GTDB): domain Bacteria; phylum Acidobacteriota; class Vicinamibacteria; order Vicinamibacterales; family UBA2999; genus Gp6-AA40. Next base: position 388,116 of record DASWZV010000174.1, read on the forward strand.
TTGATGCAGGCGTTCAGCAGCCCGAGCGCAATGTCTTCGTCGGCGTCGGTCGCCGCCCCGGTGCCGAGTCGTTGTCCGGGGCTGCCGATGTGCCAGTCCATCAACCCGCGGGCGTTCAGGTGATCGGAGGTGAACAGCCACAGCCCGTCGAGCGTGGCTTGGTCGTCGAAGACCGAGGCGAGCAGAATCCCGTAGCCCTGACCTTCCGACACGGTCGAGCCACTGTCCACGCCGCCCATCACACGCAGCCGACCGTTGCCACCCGCGTTCGTCGCGGTGATCTGCGCCGACTTCCATTCCTGCCAGGCTTGCGACAGCTGCGCCGGATCGAACGTCACCGTCGTCGTCTGGTTGTACGGGAACAGGAACGGGTCGCTGGAATTGGCGAAGGCGAGCGACGTGCTCACGATCGCGAGCGCAAGCGCCGCGATCGTGGTCCGAACGAGTGTGATTCCTGGCAACGAGCGAGTCGCCGGCGAGATCCCACGAGAGTCTGTGACCCTGGTGAGATCCCGCGCAGCGTGTTGTCTGATCGTCAAGGACGTGGCGCGTCAGGCTGGCCGGGTGAACGCGGCGAGGTCGGATCCGGCGATCCGGGGCTGCGCGGCGAAGTCGGGTCAGGTGATCCTGGCGTGCGAGGTGAAGTCGGCTCCGGTGAACGCGGTGAAGTTGGTGACGACTCCGAGCGAACCTCGATGTTGCTCGCGATGTTCGACTGTCCATCCTTCTTGTACTGAATGGTGACCTGCTTGCCGGTCATCGTCGCCAGGCCAGCAGCGCCCTTCTCGGCGCCGCCGATCTTGGTCGAGTCGTCGTACTTGAACTTCATGTCCGGGCCGGTGAGCATCTTCACCGTGATCGTCTTGGTCTTGGTGTCGACATCGGTGAGTTCGCCCGTCGCTGTGGTCGACGCCTGCGCCTGGCCGAGAGCCCCCGATGACGGAGATGGAGCAGAAGGCGCGCCGGGAGATGGCGGCCTCTGACCCGCGGGACTCTGTGCCGCGGGGCCATCCTGCTGGGCGTGCAGTGGCTGTGCGCTCACCGCGAAGACGAGCGCCAAAGAAGCGAGTCCGAGAAATACACCCTGGGTACGTTGCATGGTTGCCTCCTGTGTGGGATGTGGCAACCAACGTACCAACAGGCTCCGTCTGTCGGCGACGCGATCTCTGACTGAAAGTGAAGACCGGAAACAGAGCGGCGTCACCACCGGCCTTCCGGTCGGGCTTCATGGCCTGGGTAGAAACGGGAGGGGTGGCGTATCGTCGTCGAACACAACCTTAGGCGTCTTGAAACCAATCATCGCAACATCCATTTGGTCTTCAATCGACCTCGAGCGTCGAACCAGAACACGCCTTCGCGGGCGCCGAGCGCAAACAGCGCGAGGTTCTGGTCGTAATACTTCGCCGGACGTCCGAGCAGTCCCGTGCCGGCATCGCGCGACGACTGCACGCGGGCGAACTGTTCGCGGGAAAGTCGCGTCTCGCCGAGCGCATCGAGATACGGCAGCAGTGCCGCGGAGAATCCGACCGGACCCTTTGGATCGCGCGTCACGCCGTCGGCGGTGATCGTCGCTGGAGGGATGCGGGTGTCGCGGACGAGACGCGCCATGCCCGCGAGTGCGTTCAACATCTCGTCGCGCCCGGGCGTCGCCGGATCGAGCATGCCGGCCCACAGATAGGTGCGGATCGCATCGTAACTGCCCTGTGACGAGGGAGTGAATCGGCCTTCGTCGGTAATCTCGATCCAGTCGGTGGCGAAGCCACGCGGCGAGGATGCGCGCACGAGCGCGGGGATCTGTTTCGCGATCTGATCCCACGGTCCGCTTTGATGCAGCGTCCGCAGTCCGACGAACAGTTGCAGGGGCAGATAGCTCGCGTTCAATCGAACCGATCCTTCAGCGCGAAATCCGCGCGCGCCAGGAATAAGCATGGTCCCGACGTTCGGAAGCTGCGCCGTCTCTTCATTGGCGATGCGGGTCGCCAGCGACTCGGCGATCTGTGTATAACGCGGAACGCTCCACGCGCTGCCCGCTTCGAACAGCGTATACGCCATCCATACGTCGGCATCCGACGCGGAGTTGTCGTCCAGGATGGCCCATCGATTGTCGGCGCCGCGCCCCCACAGCCATGCAGGCAGTTGAGAGGAGAGGGCGCCAGCTGTCAGGTTCAGTTCTGTCCATCTGAGGAGCTTGTCGAAGCGCTCGCGGTCGTTGGCCACCAACGAGAAGAACATCGCGTAGGCCTGTCCTTCTGAGGTCGTGCGATCACCAGAGTCCCGATCGATCACCCGAATCTGTCCGTCCATGAAGGACATCGTGTAGGCCGTCCATAGACGTGGCCACTCGCGAGATGTGCAGCTCATCGCCATCGAGTTCGAGAGAAAGAAAACCAGGACGACGTTCAGCTTCCACACGGCTGTGTACTCCTTGGGCGCGCCTCTCGTCGGGAGAAGTCCTGATGCAAGTCCTCTGCACACCCTGAACCAACCTCGACGGCCAGACGAGCATCGATATTGCTTGGATGGGATCCGTGAGCGCGATGAACGCCAGCAACGACTTCATACCGCCGTCGCACGCACACGACCGTGTAGATGTGGGCGAACTCATCCTGGATCGCGGACGTCCGACCAGCGGCCGCGGTGCGCTGGACGATGAGCTTCGCTCCGTGCGTCCACGGTTGCGCCGACCGCGCGGGAGGCTGGCGGCCATCGCGCTCGCACTGCTCGCAGTCGTGTTTGCGTGCGGGCTCGCCGTATTGATCATCGTTCCTCTCGGATGGCGCGAGCAGGCGATCGCGGGCTCGGTGCTGATCGCAGGTGCGATCGTGCTCGCGAAGCTCTCGCGATCGCCGACAGTGACGCTTGCGCTGATGGCGGTCTCGCTGTTCGCGACGCTTCGGTACGGCTATTGGCGCGCCGTTCAGACGTATGAGGGTATGACGAGCGCCGGGCATCTCCATCAGTGGGACACCGTATTCGTGTTGCTGCTGCTCGGCGCCGAGTTCTACGCCTTCGCAACGCTCGCACTCGGATACTTCCAGACGTTGCGCCCACTTCGACGGCCGGCCATCCCGCTGACCGATCCGCCCGCGCGGTGGCCGACGGTCGACGTCCTGATTCCGACCTACAACGAACCGCTCGACGTCGTGCGAGCCACCGTGCTGGGCGCGCTCGCGCTCGACTACCCCGCAGACAAGATCAAGGTCTTCGTCCTCGACGATGGCCGGCGCGACGAATTCCGCGAATGGTCCGCCCGCGTCGGCGCCGGGTACATGACGCGCACCAACAACGCGCACGCGAAGGCCGGCAACATCAACGAGGCGCTGGCGCGGACCGACGGCGAGCTCATCGCGATCTTCGACTCCGACCACGTGCCGACGCGGTCGTTCCTGCAGATGACGCTCGGCTGGTTTGCACGCGATCGGCGACTGGGCCTGGTGCAGACGCCGCACCACTTCTACTCGCCCGATCCCTTCGAACGCAATCTCGGACAGTTCCGCAAGGTGCCCAATGAGGGGGCGCTCTTTCATCGTCTCGTGCAGGACGGCAACGACTTGTGGAACGCAGCCTTCTTCTGCGGCTCGTGCGCCGTGCTGCGGCGTGAAGCGCTCAATGAGATCGGCGGGATCGCGGTCGAGACCGTGACCGAAGACGCGCACACCGCGCTCCGCATGCAGTGCCGCGGGTGGAACACCGCCTACATCAACGTGCCGCAGGCCGCCGGTCTGGCCACCGAGAGCCTGTCGGCGCACATCGGCCAGCGGATCAGATGGGCGCGGGGCATGGTGCAGATCCTCCGCCTCGAGAATCCGCTCTTCTGCCGGGGCCTCTCGCTGTCACAGCGGCTGTGCTACTTCAACGCGACCACGCACTTCCTGTTCGCGGTGCCACGTCTCATCTTCCTCACCATTCCGCTGACCTACCTGCTGCTGGGAATGGTGAATATCTACGGGTACTCGCTCGCGGTGTTTGCGTACGCGCTGCCGCACCTCGTGCTCGCGCACCTGACCAACGCCCGCGTCCAGCGCGGATTCCGATCCGCCTTCTGGAACGAAATCTACGAAGCGGTTCTTGCCCCCTACATCCTGTTCCCGACGCTGCTCGCGCTCATCAGCCCCAGGCTTGGCAAGTTCAACGTCACCGCCAAAGGGGGCATCGTCGAGCGCTCGTATTTCGATCACCGCGTGGCGTTCCCATTCGTGCTGCTCCTGGGGTTGAACGTCGCGGGGCTCGTGGTCGCCCATCAGCGGTTCGTGAGCGATCCCGCCCACCACGACACCCTGATCATGAACGCCGTCTGGACGGTCTACAACATCGTGATCCTGTCCGTGGGTGCGTCTGTGGCGCGCGAGCGGCGGCAACGGCGCGGCGACGTTCGCGTCGACGTGCGCGTGCCGCTGACGCTGGTGATGCCCGACGGACGACGCGTGGCCGGGGTGTCGTCTCAGCTGTCGCGACACGGAACCACGGCATGGTTCGACACACCGGTGAAACCGCAGCGCCATGAACTCGTCACGATCGCGCTCGGTGGACGGGGGGCGCGATGCGAGATCGACGCGCGCGTGGTCGCGGTGAAGGGCCGGCGCCATCTCCATCTGATGTTCCCGCGGTTGACGACGGCGCAGGAACGATTCCTCGTCGACGCCATCTACTCGAGGCCCGAGGCGTGGCTCCGGTGGGATACCGGCCGCCGTCATGATTCGCCGCTCGTCAGTCTCTGGCGGGTCGTGTGGCTGTCGCTTCGCGGACTGGTCGTGGTCGTGTGCGGCATGTTCACGCCGCCCCGCCACGGACATACCGATGGGCGGGCTCGCCGACGCAAGCGGGCGCAGACCGCGACCGCATCGATGCTGGCCGTCATGGTCCTGTTGCCGGCGAGCGGTGTGGACGCGCAGGTCGCACCTGTGATGTTTCACGACGGCTACGAGCTGCGTGAGATCTCGGGGCAAGGGTCGACGACCGTCCTGCAGCGCGACGGCGCGTTGCTCAACTTCTTCTTCGGCGTGCCGGTCACGAAGATCATCAGCGAGGCGACGCTGAGTCTGCGGTATGCGGCGCGCCTCGTGGAGCCAGACGAGGTGCGGCTGGAGCTGCTGCTGAACGGCTCGCGCATCGGAACGCTGGCGGTGCTTCCTGGCAGAGACGAGCAGGTCGAGGTTCCGCTTCCCGCCGATTTGCTCACCACCGACAACACGCTCACGATCCGGCTCATTGGCCGGTGCGCTGCGTGCGTCCGTGCCGGCGTGCCATGGCTGGTCATCGACAGCCGCAGCCGGCTCGAAGTCGCCGGCACGAGGCTGCCGCTGGCCAATGATCTGGCGCTCCTCCCGCTGCCGTTCTTCGACGCCGAGTCGAGGCGCGCGTGGCAGCTGCCGATCGTGTTCTCGAGCGCGCCTGATTTCGATGAAGTGAAAACGGCGGCGATGGTGTCGTCCTGGTTTGGGGTGGCGTCCGACGTCCGGAGCGTGCGGTTTCCGGTCTCGATCGGCGAACTGCCGCAGGGGCATGCGGTCGTGCTCGTGCGGCGCGGGTCACCGCTCGAAGAGATGTTGTCGCTGCCGGCGACGCCACGCACGCTGATCGCGATGCGCGACAACCCGCGCGATGTCTACGGCAAGCTGCTCGTCATCGCGGGCGACGGGCCGGGAGATCTGCTTGCGGCGGCGCGTGCGCTCGTCAACAACGAGAACCTGACGCGAGTCCATGCCGACGTGGTTCCGGTGGTGAGCAGCCCGGAGCGACCGCGTGCGGACTACGAGGCGCCACGATGGCTCGCGAGCGGCAAGCCGGCGCCGATCGGTCTCTACACGAGCGCCGATCGGCTGAAGCTCGCCGGCTCCGGATCGATCAACGTGTACTTCCGGTTGCCGCCGGATCTGTTTCTGTCCGCACAACAGTCGGTACCGCTGCTGCTGAAGTTCAGTTACGCGGGTGTGGGTGAGGACGCGAAGGCCGCGGTGCACGTACGGCTCAACGCCCAGGACGTCGATAGCATTCGGCTCGAGCCGTCGTTGAAACTGGCCAAGCGCGAGGAAATCGTCCGGTTGCCAACCGGCCGCCTGCGCGCGTACACGAACACCCTCACGTTCGACGTCGACTTCGGCCGTACCGGCGCCAGGCCCGGCGTGTCGCAGTACGCCGCAATCGATCGCCTGTCGACGATCGATCTGCGAGGCCTGCCGCACTCGGTGGTGCTACCCAGGCTCGAGCTCGTGGTCGATGCCGGCTACCCGTTTACCGCGTGGCCCGATCTCTCGCGGACCGCGGTCGTGCTGTCGAATCGACCGTCGGCCCGTGAATACGAGTCGGTGCTGAACATGCTCGGGTTCTTCGGCGCGCAGACCGGGGCGGCGGTCACCGGCGTGACCATCGTCGACGCGGCGCGCGTGGATGCGGTTCGAGACAAAGACCTGGTGGTGCTGGGCACACCGATGACGCAGCCGCTGCTGACGGATTGGGCAGAGGCCATGCCGCTCGGTCTGATGAGAGACGGATCGGTGATCAACAGCGCGACCGAGTCGACGCTCTGGCTGCACCCGCAGTGGCCGTTCCGGCTCGAAGATCGTCCGCGCCTCGCGAGGCTCGTCGGCGCCGGATACACCTTCGACGCCGTGCTCGAGCAGTTCGTCTCACCGTACCATCGCGACCGATCCGTCGTGGCAATCGTGCCGGGCGACGACGGTGGTGAGACCGCGGCCGCCGCGTTCACGACCGGGCGCACCGGCCCTGTCTACGGCGGCATCGCGGTCGCGCGCAACGGACGGTTCGAATCGTTTCTCCTCGGCGTCACGGCCTATCACTCGGGTCTGGCCACCGACTATCAGCGCGCGCTCGTGCTGCTGCTCGAGCACTACTGGCTCATCCCGCCGGTCGTGCTGATGGCCGCGCTGGTCATCGGCGGCAGCGTGCGGGTCAGCACCGATCGCATCGCCGCACGACGGCTCCTCGCACGCAGATCGTAAACCTTCTCTCGGGGGGTGAAAGGCATGTCATCACTGAAACGCCTTGGTGTGTCACTCGTACTGGCGCTCGTCGCCACGACGTTCGTTGCCGGCCAGGGTAGTGAGGGTGTAGACATTCTGCTGGGCAAGGCGCGCTCGCTCGAAGCGCGCGGCCGGATGGATCTCGCGGCGCAGAACTGGAATCAGGTCCTGCTCGTCGATCCGAATCAACGTGAGGCGCTCGCGGGCCTGGCGCGCGAGGCGAAGCAGAGCGGCAATGCCGAAGGCGTGCGTCTCTACCTGGAACGATTACGGAAGGTGAACCCGCGGGATCCGGCGATCGCGGCGATCGAGCGGATGCGCGTGCTCACACCACAGGATCGCGCGCGTCTCGATCAGGCCGTTCGTCTCGCCACCGACAAGCGCCCGGACGACGCGATGAAAATCTACCGTGAAGTCTTCGGCACCGAGGCGCCGTGGGGCAAATGGGCTGAGACCTACTACCAGACGCTGGCGGTCTCCACCGGCGGACGCGCCGAGGCGATCAACAGGCTTCGCGCGCTGTCGAAAAACGATCCCGGCAACGAAGTGTACCGGCTGTGGCTCGCACGGATCTTGAGCTACGACGAGAACACGCGCCTCGAGGCGATGCGGCTGCTCGAGTCGGTCCGTGACTCGGGCACCGCGGAACAGGCGCGCCCGGTGTGGCGGCAGGCGATCGTGTGGGAGAAAGACAATCCCGCGGTGCAGGCGTCGCTCGAGGCCTACCTCAAACGGTATCCCGACGCCGAGCTCTCAGCGGTCGCGACCCGTGTTCGGGAGAACCGGGAAAAGGCCGACCAGGATGCGGACAAGCAGCGGGGCTTCCGCGCCCTGCAGCGAAAGGACATGTCGACCGCCGCGCGCGAGTTCGAAGACGTCCTGCGACGATCGCCGAAGGACGTGAATGCGCTGGCCGGCCTCGGCTTCGTCCGTCTCGATCAGAAGGATTTCGCCGAAGCGCTGACGCTCTTCGACAAGGCTCGTGTCCTCGCACCGTCGCGAGCGGACATTCGCGAGGGCTACGAGAACGCTCAGTACTGGTCGGCCATCGAGCGGGGTCAGGCGCTCGAGCAGCGCGATCCCGACCGCGCGATCGCCGCGTATGAGGAAGCGCTCGCGCGTCGCCCGCAGGAGGAGCAGCCGGTTCTCGGGATCGCGCAGATCATGCTGCGCCGGGAGCGTCTGCCCGAAGCGGCAGCGCGGTTCGATCAGGTGCTGAAGCGATCGCCGTCGAATGTCGATGCCATGATCGGCCTCGGGTTCGTGCGACTCAAAGAGAAGAACTTTGCCGACGCGGTCACCCTGCTGGGGAAAGCGCGCTCGCTCGCTCCAAAGCGGACTGACGTCGAGGAGGGCTATACGACCGCGCGCTTCTGGGGCGTCATGACCGACGCGTCAGCGGCGTTCGACAAAGGCAACGCCGAAGCGGCGATGAAGGGGTTCGAGCAGGCGCTCACGATCGATCCGGCATCAGGAGACGCGCTGCTCGGTCTGGCCGGCGCCGCCGAGCGTCTTCGGAAAACCGACGTCGCGCTGAAGTCGTACGAGCGGCTGACCGCCGCGGCCCCGAACGATTCACGCGTCTGGCTCGGGCTGCTGCGCACGCAGATCGCATCGGGTCAAGTCGAGGCCGCAGCCCGCACGTTCCGCGTGATACCGGATCCGTTGCGGCGAAAGCTCGAACAGCGGCCTGACTACCTGGCGCAGCTGTCGATGGTGTTGTTCGCCACGCATCGTGAGACCGAAGGCGATACGGTGTTGGGGCAGGCACTGGAGGCCGCCGCGAAGGGAGACTCCGACGAGTCGCTCGGCATTCGTCTGCAGATTGCAAACATCCTCGTCGAGCAGCGTCAGATCGATCGCGCGATCGCGATCTACTCGAACGCGACCGAGCTGCACCCCACCAACGTGATGGCGTGGCAGGGCCTGGTGGGTGCGTATGCCGAGAAACGCGACTTCGACCGTGCATCGTCGGTGGTGCGCACGATGCCACGCGCAACGTGGGACGAGGCGTCGAAGAACACGGGCTTCCTCAATGCCGTGGCGGCAAGCTACGCCGCCGGCGGACGATGCAATGAGGCTGAGCAGCTGCTGACGCGATCGCTGAATCTGGATCGGACCGCTGGGCGCACGCAGTCGGCCGAGACCCAGCTGCAGCTCGCGGACATCTGGATGCGGCAGGCCCAGTACGACAGAGCGGCCGAGGCGTATCGCACGGTGATTGCGGCCAACGATCGTTCGGTCGAGGCGTGGCGAGGTTACATCGTGGCGCTTCACAATCGCGGCGACGATCGCACGATGCTCACGGAGTCACGTCGCCTCCCGAAGCCGACACGCGACGAGCTCGCGAAAGACGCTGGCGTGCTGTCGCTGCTGGCGGGCGCAGAGTCGCAGGCGGGTCAGTACGACAATGCGGTCGCGCTCCTCGAGAATGCGCGCGCAGTCTATCAGACCAACGGGCGCACGCCGCCGGCCGACGTCGATCTGCAGCTCGGATGGGCGATGCTCAAGTCGTCGCAATCGTCTGCGCTGGGCGACTTCATCGCACGGACACGCGCGCGCCCGGATCTCACACCCGAGCAGCGAGCCGCGGTCGATGATCTGTGGCTCTCGTCGCTCTTCTCGCGCGTCGATGCCGCCATCAATCGGGGCGATGCGTCGAACGCTGCCATGATCCTCACCGAGGCGTGGCGCGAGGCGCCAAAGAATCCCAAGATTCCATCGGCTCTGGCCGCCCTCTATTTGAAGCGCGGCGATCACGGGCGGGCGATGGAGGTGTATCAGACGTGGGGACTCCAAGGCGCCGAGGCCGGGGACTACCGCGCCGCCGCCGGCGCGGCGCTCGCCGCGCACGACTCGATTACGGCCGATCGGCTGCTGCGCGAGGGCTTGCAGAAATGGCCGGACGACCGCGACCTCCTGCGCATGACCGGCAGACAGGCGGTGTCTCACGGCGACTACCGCGAGGCCGAGAAGCTCTTGAAGGCCGCCCTCGCCGCAAAGCCCGCTCCGCCGAGCGCAGCTGCAGCGGCGCCACGCCGTGCCGCGCCCCGGCTCGAATCGTCCGAGCGCGCCTGCACGCAGGATGCGCCTCGCACAACGCCTTCAGGCAGCCCGCGAGTCAACTTCGGCCCGCGCGTCATCTTTGCGAGCCTGCAACGTTCGGTCGATTCGCCAGTCGCAGCGCCGCAGACGTCGACCCCCAATCCTCAGCCGCCGCCGCCGGTCGATCAGCAAAGTCCGCCAGCGAACCCGCAAAGCAGTCCGCCTCCTGATGCCGCTCCAGCCCAGGAAGTGCAGACCGAAGCGATCGCAGATGACATCGATGCCGTGAAGAACCGCAATACGCCGTTTGCCTCGATGGGCGTCGCGTTTGGCGGCCGTGCCGGCGATCCAGGATTGAGCCGGCTGATCGTTCGCGACGTTGCACCGGGCGGGTCGGCGACGATCGGAGACACGGCACGCTTCGGCGTCGACGTGCATTCGCTCACGTTGACGAGCGGTACGCCCGACGGCCGGTCGGGCTATCGATTCGGAACGCTCCCGCTCGGGGCAACGTTCGCCGAGCAGCGTGCCGAGGGCCTCACCGCGGACCTGCAGTTCGCGACCACTCTGGTCGGTCTCACGTTCGGGACGACGCCGACCGACTTCCTCGTGAAGACGTGGACTGGCGGCCTGCGCATCGGACCCAACACCGGGGCAGTGCGGCTGCTGGTCGTGCGCGACCGTGTCAAAGACAGCCTGCTTTCCTACGCGGGTCAGCGCGACCCTGGCACCGGAACCGTGTGGGGCGGCGTGGTCTCCAACGCCGCGTCGCTGCAGATGAGCCACGATTCGCGCGGGAACGGAATGTATCTCTCGGTGGGCGGTGCGATCCTGCAAGGGCAGAACGTCGAAGACAACTGGAACGCCGAGGCCAACGCCGGAGCGTATTGGACAGTCAGCACCGGCGGTCCCACCTCGCTGACGCTCGGCGTCGCCGGGAGCGCGATGCACTACAACAAGAACCTGAGCTCGTTCTCGCTCGGCAACGGCGGATACTTCAGCCCGCAGCGGTACATCATGGGCGCAGTTCCGTTGTCATGGACGGTGAGGCACGCTCGCCTGTCGTTCGATCTTCAGGCGAGCCCAGGGTTCCAATACTTCAACGCCGACTCGGCACCCATCTACCCGCTCGGCATCGTCCCCGGCGTTCGCGACCCGTTCGATGCGCTCGTCTACGACCAAGAACAGGGCAAGGGCGCCAACTACAACGTCTTCGCGAAGGTGGAGTATCGGATCGCGCCGCACTGGCACCTGGGCGTGTTCGGCGGCGCGAACAACACACGCGATTTCAACAGCAGCACGATTGGCGTGTCGCTCAAGCTGCTGGCCAATCGTCTTCCCGCGAGCACCAATCTGCGTGCGCGGGCTGTCCCGGATTGGAGGGGCAACCAGCCGCTCGGACCCTGAGCGCGCGAGGAAGCGTAGGGCGCGGAGTCGACGATCATCGCAGGGACCGCAGAGGCGCAGAGATCCGCGACGCGCGCGTGCGAGGGCTGACCCGCACGGCAGTGTTTCACAATGCGGGTCACCCCTCACACGCGTTCTCGGCGATCTCCGCCCCTCAGCGCTCTCTGCGTTGATCGTCGTCTCTGCGTTCTCTGCCCCCTCTGCGTGCGCGTGCGCGCATCGAGGATAATCGGGCGCGGATGTCCTCTGATACGAAGCACGCCGAGAAGGAATATCTGAAGCGCACGGGCTCGACGGCCTGGGAGCGCACGAAGCCGTTTTCACCGCCTGGCTCCGATACGCTCGACGACAGCGCGCACATGCTGCACGATTTCGCGGCAGCGATGCTGACGCTGAAACCGTCACCCGATGATTTGATTCTCGATCTTGGTGCGGGCGCCTGCTGGTGTTCCGATCTCCTCGGGCGGCTGAACCGATCGTCGATCGCGGTCGATATCTCGCACGACATGCTGGCAGCAGGCCGCTCGAGACCGGGCACATCCGTGCGCGCGGTGGCCGGAGACATGGAAGCGCTCCCATTCAGATCCGGAGTCTTTCAGCACGCGATCTGTCTCAGCGCGATCCATCACGTGCCCGACATTCCGGCCGCCGTGCGTGAGATCGCGCGGGTGCTCGATTCTGGAGGCGTCGCACTCTTCTCGGAGCCGGGGCGTGGTCACGCAGAAGCGCCGGTGGCGACGGCGGCGATGCGCGATTTCGGCGTGCTCGAGCAGGACATTCTGGTCGACGATTTCGTGCGCGCGTGCCGTGACGCCGGCTTCGCCGACGTGCGGGTCAAGCCGCTGGCCTACACGGTTCCTGGCTTCGATCTGACGCTCGAAGCGTGGGAGGCATGGACGCGACTGGCGTCGTCGAAGCGGCCGCGCCGGGCGCTCGCCAAGATCGGGCTCGCGTTTGCGGAACTGGTGGGATTCGGAAAGCAGGGACCAGCGTTCGAGGACACCTTCGCGATCTCGCTCGTCCGCACCCTGCGTCCGCTCGTCGAGCATCATCCCGTCATCGTTGCGTCGAAATCCGCCGCGATCCGTCGCGACGGCGCGCGCTGGGGGGCCGATGTGCGCGTCGACATCGGCGACCACGCGGTCGCAGGCACGGCGCTGAAGGTGACGATGCATGCGAGGAACACTGGATTCGGTGCGTGGCGGCCACTGAGTCGATCCGGAATCGGTCACGTGACGTGCGGCGTACAGCTGCTCGACGGATCGATGCGTCTCATCGATCGCGACTACCACCGCGTCCCGCTGCCGCGCGTCGTCGATCCAGGCGGCTCGTTGACGCTGACCTTCGATTGCCCGATGCCGCGCAAATCAGGTCAGTACGGATTGAAATTCGATCTCGTCGCTGAGGGAATCACGTGGTTCGAGACCGCCGGATCAACGGCGGTCACACGGGCGCTGACGGTGACGTAGGGGCCGCCTTCAGGCGGCCCATGTAGCATCCGGCCTTCAGCCGGGCCTCACCAACCGATTGCCTGTCCCTTGTTCTGTTCTTCGAGCCATGTCTGCAGCGGCTTGAAGTAATCGAGGATCGCCGTCGCATCCATCTGTCGCTGACCGGTCATCGCTTCGAGCGCATCGGGCCAGGGCTTCGACATCCCCATCGAGAGCATCGCGTTCAGCTTTTCGCCCGCGGCTTTGTTCTCGTAAATCGAGCAGCGGTGCAGTGGCGCGGTGCAGCCCGCTGTTTTCGCGAGCGCGCGGTGGAACTGGAATTCCAGGACGTTCGCGAGAAAGTAGCGCATGTACGGCGTGTTGTCCGGCACGTGATACTTGGCGCCGGGATCGAAGAACTGTTCGCCGCGGGGCGACGGCGGCGCGATGCCCTGATACTTCAACCGGAGATCCCACCACGCGCTGTTGTAGTGATCGGGCGTCACTTCGCCGGAGAAGACCTTCCATCGCCATTGATCGATCACGAGGCCGAACGGAATGAAGGCCACCTTCTCGAGCGCCTTCGACAGCAGCAGGCCGATGTCGTGGGACGCGTCGGGCGCTTTGTCGAGGAGCCCGATCTTGACCAGATACTCGGGCGTGACCGACAGAGCGATCGTGTCGCCGGTCGCCTCGTGGAAGCCGTCGTTCGCGCTGTCACGGAACACCATCGGCTGCTTCGAGTAGGCGCGGGCGTAGAAGTTGTGCCCCAGCTCGTGATGGATGGTCGTGAAATCTTCGGCCGTCTGGTCGATGCACATCTTGATGCGGAGGTCGCTCAGGTTGTCGATGTCCCACGCGCTCGCGTGGCAGACGACCTCGCGATCGCGGGGGCGTACGAACAGCGAGCGGTCCCAGAACGTCTTCGGGAGCGGCTCGAAGCCGAGCGAGGTGAAGAAGTGCTCGCCGGTCTTCACCATGTCGATCGCATTCGTCTTGCGCCGTTTCAGGATGTCGGTGAGCGAGTAGCCGATGTCGGCGTTGGCCGGCGCCACCAGGTCGTAGATGTTCGACCAGTCCTGCGCCCAGATGTTGCCGAGCAGATGTGCCGGCAGCGGCCCCTTCTCCGGAACGACGTCGCCGTACTTCTTGTGGAGCCGGGCGCGCACGTAGGTGTGCAGCTGCAGATAGAGCGGCCGCAGCTGTTCGTACAGGCGATCGAGCTCTTTGGCAAAGGCATCGGGCGCCATGTCGTACTTCGCGCGCCACATCGCGCCGGTGTCGGCGAAGCCGAGCTGTTTCGCGCCCTTGTTCGAGAGCTCCGCGAAACGCTGGTACTCCTTCTTCATCGGCGGCGAGATCGTGTGCCACCCCTCCCACGCCTGCCGGATCTCCTTCTCGTTGCGCGACGTCGCCAACGTCTTCGTGACGTCGTCGATGTTCATGCAGGAGTCGGGCTTCGCCGCATCGCGGCACCACTTGCCGCGGCCGTATTCGCCGCGCATCGCCGAGACGAGCGTGGTCAACTCCTCGGCTTCCTTCGGATCGGACGGCGTGGCCAGCACCAGCGACACCTTGAGCAGGTTCAGCTGACGACGCTGGTCGGCGGGAACCTCGATGGTGTCGAAGCGGACCGCTTCCTTGGCGAAGCGTGAAGAGGCGTCGGCCAGTGCCTGTGTGGCGCGCGCGTCGAGCGCTTCGGTGTCGGTCGTGATGAAGTTCTGGCCCACCCAGCCGGCGCGATTGGCGTCGAGACTGAGCTTCGTGAACGTGCGGTCGACTTCGTCGAGGAATTTCTTCGCGTCAGCGGCGGTGGGCGCCGTCGTCGAGGCGCCGCTGCAGGCAGCACACAGGGCGATCGACGCACTGACGATGACGACGTGAACACGATAACGCACGGTGACCTCCAGACAATGCGAAAGACGCCCGATCATAACCGCTTCGCGGTGGAACTGCCGGGCACGCCTGCGGCGCATCGATGGGGCGGGACGCTTCGCGTCCGGTAAGGCCGCTGCGCGGTGGGGCGAGTGGGACCCAAGTTCTCTTTTCGGTGTCTATCTGTATGACGCGAGGGATGGGAAAGGAGTCGGTGATGAGCACGCACCAGCATCATGGAGCTGAAGTGGTCGTGACCGGCAAGATGCCGCGCGCGACTGCGGCGATGAACATCACGCCGATGATCGACGTGCTGCTCGTCCTGCTCGTGATCTTCATGGTGACGCTGCCCCTGAATCAGCGTGGTATCGACGTCGACCTGCCGGCGCCAGAGCCTCCGTCGTCGGGTCGGCCGCCAGCGCAGATCGTGCTCGAGTACACCAGCGACAAACGCCTGTCGATCAACAAGCAGGATGTCGCCCACGCCGATCTCGAATCACGCCTGCGGGAAGTGTTCGACACCCGCAGCGACAAGACGCTCTTCATCATGGCGGCCGGGAGCCTGCGCTACGGCGAGATCGTGACGGTGATCGACGCTGCGAAAGGCGCGGGAGTGCAGCGAGTCGGCGTCGTGACGGAAGGAATGCGGCGGCAGTAGGTGGGCGCGTTCTAGTCCATGACGGGCCTAGGAAATCAGGCCCGCCGCGATCGCCCTACCCGCGAAGCGGCCCCACCGGCGCGAAGCGCCGGCCCTACGCGCCGAAGGCGCGCCCCTACCGGCCCGAAGGGCCGGCCCTACGCCGCGCCGAAGGTGCGCCCCACCCGGCCCGAAGGGCCGGCCCTATCTACCGCGAAGCGGCGTACCAGTCGCGCCACGCCTGCGCATTGTGTTGCAGCGCCTGGCCCGTGATGTCGCGGAGCGCCTGGAACACCCACGAGTGCGTCTGCTCGTCGAGCGCGCGGTCTGCTGCGAAATCGAGGAGTCGAGGGATCGCCTTCCGGCGCTGCTCGGCGCTGAACATGCCGGACTGCGCGAGACCGCGTGCGGCTCGTTCGCGGATCGTCGGCAGCGGATCGTCGTGGAACATGTCGAGCAGCGGCTCGATCGCGGAGTCGGTGGCGAGGTAGGCGAGGCCCTCGACCGCCCAGTAGCGGATGTTCTCGTTGTGGTCGTGGACCGCGGCCATGAGGATGTCGAAGACGCGCTCGCGCTCGACGCCGCGGTTGCCAAGCAGCGCGAGATCCCACATGGCCTTGACGCGTGCACCCTGCTCGTCCTCGAGCGCCGTCGCTTCCAGGCGGTCGACGGTTGACGCATCCTTCTCCAGATTGCGTGCCGCGATATCGACTTCGATTCCGGCCATTCGCACCGCGAGGTCGTCGGAGTTGATCGCGGTCACGAACAAGTTGTTCAGCCGGTGATCCAATTCGATTTTGCCGCGCCAGCTCTTCACACGCGCCGCGATGGCTTCGTTCGCGCCGTGATAGTGATTGATCGAGCGTTCGAGCAGGAGCTCGGCCTGGTCCTGCGGCGTCATCTCATCGAGGTCGTCGAACTCGTGTCCCGAGACGACATTGGCCGATGCCGGCGTCCTCTCGAGGCCGATCGCGCGCGCGATCGGTGCCCACGCATCGCGAAGAGGGCCCCCAGCGGCCAGGCCGCCAAGAAGAAACGCCGCGCACACGAATGACGTCCCTCGCCAATCTGTGGAACCCATGAGGTGGCCCGATCGCAATTCAGGTACCTGAGTCGAAGAGTGCATTCCAGTGCAGAGCGGCACCGATCCCGTCCGTCGCGTGCCGAAATGTGAGGGTCCGAATTACAATCGTCGCTTTGTTCGTCGGCTTGTTCGACGCGGGAAGGGCTACACCAACCATGGCAGCACTGACCAAAGAAGAAGTGATCGCGCAGCTCCAGAAGGAAGTCCGCATTCTGCGTCACCTCGCCGGCAAGATCGATCGCGCCACGCTCGATTACCGACCCACTCCCAAACAGCGGAGCACGATCGAGCTGCTCCGGTATCTCGTCGTGATGGGGCCGTCGCTCACGCGCTCGATCAAAGCCGGCGCGTTCGACGTCGCGCGATGGCAGACGGATGCCGCCGCCGCGAACGCAGCGGGGTTCGACCAGATCCTCACGATGATCGAAAAACAGAGCGCGGAGTACGCCGACCTGCTGGGCCCCTGGTCCGACGCCGACTTCCGCGGCGAGATCGAAATGTTCGGCCGCAAAGCGACTCGCGGATCGCTGCTGCTGGAACTCGTGCTCAACGGCCACGCCGCCTATCGCACCCAGCTGTTCTGCTACCTGAAGTCGTGCGGCCGCGACGAGCTCAACACGATGAATCTGTGGCAGGGGATCGACGCGCCGATGACTGTGACGGAGTGAGGAAACGGAGGGTGTCGGAGGAAACGGATTAACAGGAGGAACGGAGAAACGGAGAGATCTATTTTTTCCGTTCCTCCGTTTCTCCTGTTAATCCGTTACCTCCGTCACCTCCGTTTCCTTCAAGCGATGTACCGCCTCGGCGCGCGCGCGCCGCACAGCAAAGAAGACCCGCTCGGGAGTCGCAGGGCTATCTAATCTCACGTCCTCCCCATCCCCGAACGCCGCGATCGCATCGCGAATGGCTTCGCGCACTGAGATGGCCAGCATCAGCGGCGGCTCACCGACGGCTTTGCTGCCGAAGACGACGCCAGGCTGTGACGCGCGCTCGAGGAAGCTGACGTTGAAGACCTCGGGCATCTCGGACCACGAGGGCAGCTTGTAGGTCGACGCTCCCGCGCTCGCCACGCGGCCTTGTGCGTCCCACAGTAATTCCTCGATCGTCAACCACCCGACTCCCTGGACGAATCCGCCTTCGATCTGACCGCGATCGACGATCTCCGAAATCGAATCGCCGACGTCTTCCAGAATGTCGGTGCGAAGCAGACGACAGGCGCCCGTGAATCCGTCGACCTCCACCTCCGAGACGGCGGCAGCGTAGACGAAGTAGTGGAACGGCCGGCCGCGCCCGGTCGCTGGATCGAAGTGGATGTTCGGCGTGCGGTAGTAGCCCTGCGCGAACAGTGGAATGCGCTGGCGATACGCCGCTTCGCAGACCGCCGCAAACGGGATCGCGCGATCGACGCCCACAACCATGTCATGGTCGAATCGAACCGCGGTCGGGTCGCATTCGAGCAGTGATGCCGCGACCGGAAGAAGCCGGGCCCGGATCTGAGCGCAGGCATCGGCGACGGCCGCGCCGTTGAGATCCGTCCCGGCCGAGGCCGCAGTCGCCGATGTATTCGGCACCTTGTCGGTGCGCGTCGCCATCATGCGAATGCGATCGGGCGAGACGCCCAGCGACCGCGCGGCGATCTGCCGGACCTTCGTGACGAGTCCCTGGCCCATCTCGGTGCCGCCGTGATTGACCTGCACGCTGCCGTCCCGGTACACGAGCACCAGCGCGCCGCCCTGGTTGAAAAAGGTTGCGGTGAACGAGATGCCGAACTTCACGGGCGTGATCGCAAGGCCCCGCTTGCGATGCGGAGTCGTCGTGTTGAGCCGATCGATCTCGGCGCGCCGCGCGTCGAAGGCACCGGTCTCCTGCAGCTCGGTCCAGATCACGCTCATCCGGTTGGCCTCATCGACCGGCTGGCCGTAGTGCGTCACGTCGCCGTCGCGATAGAAGTTGCGTTCGCGGATCACGTCGGCTGGGATCGAGAGCCGCCGGGCGGCTCGCGACAGAATGTCTTCGATGACGAGCATTGCCTGCGGTCCGCCGAAACCCCGGAAGGCGGTCTGCGAGGTCTTGTGCGTCCGGCAGACGCGGCCGGTCACCTCGATTGCCGGGATGCGATAGGCGTTGTCGCAATGGAACAACGACCGCCACATGACCGGCTCCGAGAGATCCAGACTCCAGCCGCCGTCCGAGAAGAGATCCAGCCGAAGCGCTTCGAGTCGTCCGTCGGATGCCAGGCCCGCCGAATACCGGGCGAGATACGGATGACGCTTGCCGGTGAGCGCGATGTCGAGCGCGCGCGTCAGCCGAACGCGCACGGGCCGTCGAGTGTTCCATGCGCCAAGTGCAGCGACAGCGGCCCATGCATTGGCCTGGACTTCCTTGCCGCCGAAGGCGCCGCCCAGGCGAAGGCATTCGACGGTGATCTGATGCTTCGGGAGACCCAGCACCCGCGCGACGACTTCCTGTGTCTCGGCTGGATGCTGTGTCGAGGACTGAACGGCCACGCCGCCGCTCTCGTCGATCCAGGCGATCGCCGACTGCGTTTCGAGATAGAAATGCTCCTGACCGCCGATGTCGAGCTCATCGTCGATGCGGACAGCGCTCGAGGCCAGCACGGACATGTCGCCGCTGGCGATTCGAAGAGGCTCGGCGAGATAGCTGTTCGCGGCAATGGCCTGCTCGATCGTCAGGACCGCCGGCAGCGCGCTGTAGGTCACGTTCATGCGCGCCGCGCCCTGGCGCGCCGCTTCGAGGGTCGTGGCGAGTACCCACGCGACCGGCTGGCTGAAGAACATCACCTCGGTCGGAAACATCGGCTCGTCGCGCCGGTTCGCGCCGGTGTCGCCCTCGCCTGGCACATCGGTGCGCGTGAGCACCGCGACCACGCCGGGTTCCGCGAGTGCCGGCGTGGCATCGAGCGATGTGACCATCGCGTGGGCGTGAGGCGCGAGCACCGGCCATGCGTGGAGCAGACCCGGATGACGTGCGATCGCGTCGTCGGTGTAGAGTGCCTCGCCCGTGACGTGCCCGCGCGCGCTCTCGTGCGGCACGCTCACGATCGCGTCTCCCAATAGAACTTCTCGACCAGGCTCTTCGCGACGTCGAGCCTGTACTCCTTCGAGCCGCGAACGTCGGAGAGCGGGGTCAGCGTGCGTCCGATGACACGCTGCGCACGCTCGACGGCGGACTCGTTCCACGCCTGACCCGACACCACGTCTTCGGCGTCTGTCAGGCGCAGCGGGGTGGCCGCCACTCCTCCGAAGACGAATCGTGCACGGCGCACGCCGCCGGCACCGTCCCACTCCATCGAGAACGCCGCGGCGACCGTGCTGATGTCGTCGAGGCGTCGCTTGGACACTTTGTAGAAGCACACCTGCCGCGGCCATGGCCTCGGAATCTCGATCGCCGTGATCAGCTCGCCCGATCGCAGCGCGGTCTTCCGGTAGCCGGTGAAGAAAGACGCGAGGTCGAGCGCCCGCCGGCCGTTCGGTCCCGCGATCACGACGTGTGCGTCGAGCGCCATCAGCAATGGTGCGGCGTCGCCGATCGGAGACGCGGTCGCGAGGTTCCCGCCGAGCGTCGCACGATTGCGGATGGGGGGCGACGCAAACAGCGTGATCCATTCGCTGAGGGCTGGCGGCGCATCGTGCCAGAGTCGCGCGATGTCGGTGAGCGGCACCGCCGCGCCGATGCGAACGCATGTCTCTGTCGAGGAGAACTCGCGGAGTTCGTCGATCGCATCCACGCTCACCAGGTGAGAGAAGCGCCGCGCGCGCAGGTTCGATTCGACGCCGAGATCCGATCCGCCGGCGATCAACGTTGCCTGCGGGTGAGACGCGAGGATCGCGATGCACGCCGCGATTGTGGTCGGACGTGAGTAGGAGTCTGAGGTGACTTCCTCGAGAACAGGCGCCCGACGATGGAGGCGATCGTGAAAAGCGTCGGCTGGTGCGGGTCCAAGGACGAGCGCCGCCTCGCGAATCGGTCGATACCCGGTGCAGCGGCACAAGTTGCCCGCCATCGCATGCGGATCGCATGGGCCGGTGCGGTCGGGTCGATAGTGCTCGGCGAACAGGCTCATCACGAAGCCGGGCGTGCAGTAGCCGCACTGTGATCCTCCGCCGGCGGCCATTGCCTTCTGTACGTCGGCGAGCGCCCCGGATGAGGCGAGCGACTCGACGGTGTAGAACTCGTGATCTGCGGCAGTCGGAAGCAGGACCAGGCAACTGTTCACCGCGCGGTACGTGGTGCGGCCGCCTTCGTCGGCGACCATCACCACCGTGCACGCACCACATTCGCCCTCGGCGCATCCTTCCTTCGCGCCGGTGAGGCCGCGGGCGCGGAGGAAGTCGAGCAGTGTGATGTGAGACGCCGCCGACTCGACGGCGACCTGCTGTCCGTTCACCGTGAGCCCGATGCGCGGGAGAGTAGGGGCAGTACTCATGGCCCTTGCCCCCATTGTAGGTCGGTCGGGGAGGATGCAGAGGATGCCGGGAAGAGCGATCTCTGCGTGAACGGTTTGCTCTGCTCCCTCTGACGCCTGACGCTACGTACGAACAGCGTCCTGCCAAGCTTCGAGATACTTGTAGCCGCTGCCCGTGTTGAAGAGCACGATCGATTCCTGGCGCCCGATTTTTCCTTCACTCACGAGTTTGTGAATTGCGGCCAGCCCGGCGCCGCCTTCGGGCGCCGCGAAGATGCCTTCGAGCCGCGCCATCTCTCGGCACGCCGACATCAGCGCCTCGTCGCTGACTGCGACCGCCTCGCCGTGGCTCTCGTAGATGTTCGCAAGGATGATGAAATCGCCGAGTGCTTTCGGCACACGGAGGCCGGCCGCAACCGTAGCTGCGTTCTCCCATTTGATCGACGAAGCGGCGTGCTGTTCGAACGCCGTCACGATCGGCGCACAGCCATCGGCTTGCGCCGCGATCATGCGCGGACGATGGCTGCCGATCCGGCCCATCGTCTCGAGTTCTTCGAACGCCTTCCACATGCCGATGAGGCCGACGCCTCCGCCGGTGGGATAGACGATCACGTCTGGCAACCCGCCGTCGAACTCCTCCCACAGTTCGTACCCCATCGTCTTCTTGCCTTCGATGCGATAGGGCTCCTTCAACGTCGACACTTCGTACCAACCGTGCGTCGGCGCGTGCTCCGCGATGAACGCGCCGCAGTCGGAGATGAGTCCGTCGATCAATCGAACGTCCGCTCCGCAGGCGCGTGTCTCGAGCACGATCGCTGCGGGGGTGTCCGCCGGCATCGCGACCACGCAGCGCAGGCCCGCTCGTGCCGCGTACGCCGCCGCAGCGCCGCCGGCATTGCCGGCAGTGGGAAGCGCGATCGTTTCGATGCCGAGCGCCTTCGCCATCGTCACCGCTGCCGACAGCCCGCGGGCTTTGAACGAGTTCGTCGGGTTCTGCCCTTCTTCCTTGATGTACAGCCGCTCGAGACCGAGCTCGTCGCCGAGACGACGAGCATGAATGAGCGGCGTCATGCCCTCGCCGAGCGTGACTGGAGCGCCGCCGGGCAGCACCTCCTCATAGCGCCACATCGAATGCACGCGCGAAGCGAGCGCCTGGCGAGTCAGGGTTCGACGCGCAGCCGCGAGGTCATATCGCGCGAGGAGAGGCGCCTGACACTTCGCGCAGAGGTTCTGCCGGCGCGCGTGGTCGGCGATCGCTCGACACGCCGGCCGTGAGCATTCGAGATGTGTGAGCGTTGATGGCATCAGACGGGTACGGTCCGCCTGAAGGCGGACCCCACGTACTCACGTACCCGGGACGAGATCGAGGAACTGCCATCGATGTCCGTCGGCGAGCCCGGCCAGCTCGCGTCCGAGCGCTTGAAACACCGGCGGCGATGCGACCACGTGCTGCGTGCCGGCGTGCATGTCACGGAACAATCGCTGCAGGGTCCCGGACCTCAACGCGATCGTGCCCGCCGACTTGTACGCGAAGAGCGCGGCCTCATGCGCCGACCAGGTCACGTGCGCCATGGCCAGACGGATCAGCGTGTGTTGCCGGACCGACAGCCGATCGCCGCGATCGAGCGAGCTCTTCGCATCATTCCATGCTTCGTACACGAGTGCCCGGGCGGCGCGATAGGTGCCTTCGATCCTCGCGAAGTTCTGATGGAACGACTCGCTTTGTGCCAGTGTGCCCGATCGCCCGATCTTGCTCTTCGCGCCCGCCGCGATCTCGTCGAGCGCACGCCGGCCGATGCCGCATGCCCAACCGGAATGGCACATGATCGCGAAACCGATCACACCGATGCTGTAGAGACTGCCACCGCGTTTCGGTGTTTCGGTGAGCGCGAAGTGCGTGTACCCCTCGGGCACGAAGACGTCGTCGATGCGGTAGTCGATGCTGCCGGTCCCACGCAGGCCGAGGACGTCCCAGTTGTCGATGAGCGTGGCTTTTTCAACCGGCAGCACGAAGATCCGCGGTTCGCCGGTGCCCTCGATGACGCCAAGCGTATGGATGTGAGTGCCGTGCTTGATGCCCGACGCGAAGCTCCACGAGCCACTGAGCTGGAAGCCGCCCTTGGTCGGCACCGCCTTGCCCGGGCGGGTGCCCTGGCCGGCGATCACAGGCAGTCGCGGTTTGCCGAACAGCTCGCTGACCGCTGCGTCATCGAGATAGGCGGCTCCCGTTCCGATCGCGAGCGCCGCGGCCATGAGCACCCATCCGGTCGAGGGATCGCCGTACGCGAGGTTTTCAATCACGCCGATCGACGACACGGGATCGAGCTCGGCGCCGCCGTGCACGGGTGCAGGCACCCACATGCCGAAGATGCCTTCGCGATGGAGGGCTTCGACGACCGGTTCGGCCAGCCGTCCTTCCTTGTCGCCGAATGCCGCGTGTTCGTCAGCGATGCGCGCCACCGCCTTCGCCCGCTCCACGAGATCCGTACCTCTGGTCACACCAACTGTTGCCATAGCAGCGAATTATCCCTCCAACGGCGTGGTTTCGGGATTCCATTCCCGCCTAGGCGCGCTGCGTCTCGATCCTGGCATTGCACTTCGCGAGTAACAGGCTATAGTCCGGTTCGCCGGTCCGCCTGAAGGCGGGACTCTACGTACACGGTCCGGCTGAAGCCGGACACTACGTACAACGGAGGGCGTATGCGTCGTGCGCTGCTTGCGGTGACATTGCTCGGAGGCCTCGGCTTGTCGACTGTCCTCTTGGGTCAGGGCGGCATTGCAAGCGCCCCGGCAAAGTTCCTCGCGCCCGCGACGCAGACGATCGCCATTCGTGCCGGTCGACTCTTCGACAGCCGCGCCGGCACGATGGCGGCAAATCAGATCGTCCTCATACGCGGCGATCGCATTGCAGACGTCGGGCCATCGATCTCGATCCCCTCCGATGCGCGCGTGATCGATCTGACCAACGCGACGGTGCTGCCCGGCATGATCGACGCGCACGTTCACGTGTATCCAGCAGACGAGCTCTCGGAAGCGACGCGAACGATCGTCGCTGTCGCCAATGCGCAAGCTGATCTCGAGGCCGGCTTCACCACCGTGCTCGACATGGATTCACGCGGCGGATATGGCACGGTCGATCTGCGCAATGCGATCAATCGCGGCGTGCTGCTCGGCCCGAGGATGCAGGTCGTGGGGCAGTCGCTGAATCAACGTGCCGCGCGTCCGTATCCCTCGTTCTTCGAGCGCTTCCAGGATCGCTTCACCGAGAGCAAGAACCCGAACTCGCCCTGGCTTGCGCGCGCCGCGGTGCGCGAGGCGAAACTGCACGGCGTCGACTGGGTGAAGATCTACACGACGCAGGATTACGTCGGCGACGAGTACAACGTGTTCAAGCCGGACGGCACGCTCGTCAACAGCCCGTCGCTCACCGAAGAAGAGGTGATGGCGGTGGTTGACGAAGCGCATCGCCTCGGATTGAAGGTCGCCTGCCACACCTACGGAGGGGAGGGGCAGCTCAGTTGTCTCAAGGCCGGCGTCGACGCCCCGAACCACCTCACCGACCTCGACGACGCGTCGTTGAAGCTCCTGGTCGACAAGAAGCTGCCGTTCGAGCTGACCATCGACGATCTCATCGCGCTCGAAGCAGGCGACTTGAAGATCACGGGCGGGAGGAACAGCCGCCTGAAGATGGCGGAACAAGCCTTCAAGAAAGCCAAGGCTGCGGGTGTGACGTTCGTCTTCGGAAGCGGCGCCACGTCAGCCGATGTGCCCCATGGCAGACAGGCCGACCAGTTCGGCTACTTCCTCAAGTGGGGCATGACACCGGTCGACGCGCTGAAGATGCCGTTCCTGCCGACCGCGCGGATGCTGAACTACAACTGGGTGGAGCGCATCGGCAGCCTCGAGAAAGGCAAGTTCGCCGACGTGATCGCGGTGTCCGGCAACCCGCTGACCGACATCAGCGAACTGCAGCACGTGCGCTTCGTGATGAAGGGCGGGTGGGTGGTGAAGGATGAACTTGGCGCCGGTCGCGCCAAGTAGTTGTCATCTACCGCTGACTCGTGACAGTTCTTGTAGCTTCGGCGCCCAGTATCGCGGACAGTTGCGTCAGCCAGGTTGATGCATCCTCGAGCGCGGCGTGGAGCGAGCCGCACAGTAATGCCGCCAACGGCATCGTAGGCGTCGCGAGCGGCGGAGAAGGAGCAACAGCGTCAGCCTCTTGCGACGGGGGAGCCGCGAGGAACTGTCAGGCACGCGCCGGAGATGCTGTTGGCCGGCGAGCGGATCGCCGCGCGGAAGGATGCGTCAACCTGGTTGGCGCAATCGGAGTCGGACGAAAGAGATCGCGGCGCGCCTGCCGCCTGTGAGACCGACCAGCACCCGACTGGCTGACGCATTCCTCCGCGCCGCGATCCGCTCGCCGGCCAACTGACTCTCCGGCGCGTGCCTTACGAGTCTTCGCGGCTCCCCCGTCGCAAGGGACTTACGCTGTTACTCCTCTCTCCGCCGCTCGCGTCGCCTGCGAGTCCGTTGGCGACTCTCGCGTACGCGGCTCGCTCCACGCGGCACTCCGGAACGCATCGGCCAGTCGAGTGCTGCTGTCTTGTGACAGTACATGTGACCTCGCGCTAATGACCCCGTCGGTTCCCGAGCGCGGACCAAGACCTCATCGTGGAGTGTTGCGTCAACCTGGTCGGCGCAATCGGAGTCGGAAGGAGAGATCACGGCGCGCTTGCCTCGAGCAAGCGCGCCGCCGCCAACAGGATCGAGCACCAAGACGAAGGTTATTTGACAGCCGCCATGACATCCGCTTTCGTCAGCGGCTTGTCCGGATTGGGCGGATGCGCCGGAATCCAGCTGTTGTAATCGAGCTTCAGCCGATCGAACGTCGAGACAGCAGACTTCACCACTCCGAGCTGATTTGGATTGGGGTTCACGACGGTGATGTCCGCGGACCAGAGCACCTTCTCCGCCGGCAGATACACCGCGAGCAACCCATTACTGTGCTCGTTCGGGATGCGATACAGCTCGACGATTTTGCCGTTGGCTCCCTTCCGTACGTCGCGATCGCCGACGCCGGTGACGACGTCGGCGGGGCGGCCGGAGCGCTTCGACAGGCTGTCGCCGGTCAGCGAGCGCGAGCCTGCAAGCAGACGCTCGAGCACTGCCTCGTTGTTGTTGTGCGTGAGGATCGTTGCGCCTTCGGCCACTGCCGCGGCGAGACCGCTCGCGTGATCGAAGTGCGGATGCGAGTTCACGACGAAGCGGATCGGCTTGTTCGGAATCGCCTGCTTGGCTGCCGCCATGACTGCCAAGCCACGCGCGTCGCTCTGTCCGCTTTCGACGACGAGGATGTGATCGCCCATATCGACGGCGAGCGAGGTGTAATTGCCGCCGATCTTGAACACGCCGTCGCCAATCTTCTCGACCGGAGGTGGGCCGGCGGCGGCCTGGGGCGCAGCGGGCGGCGGCCCACCGGGACCGGGCGTCGGAGGAGGCGGTGGCGTCAGCAGCGCGGTGAGGTTCGGCGGGTTCGGCGTCGCGGACGTGATCGTCGCATCGAAGGTCGGCATGCCGGCCTGCTTCTGAACGATGCGCCCAGGGACTTGCACGCCGTTCATGCTCCGGTAGTTCGAGTATTCGAATTCAACGAGCAGGTCTCCGACCACGGCGTGGTCGACCCGCGTTTCCACCTTGGTCACGCGATTCTGACTGTCGAGGTATCCAGTCACGGAATAGGTCCGACCGGACGGCGACTTGAGATTGGACGGTGAGAACGAGACGACCTGCTGGGCACCCTCCTGTCGCACCGTGGCTTTGTTGGCCTCTGCGCCTTTGACGAAACCCCATGGCGTCATCCAGATGTTCAGCGCCTGATTCCAGTTGGTCGATGCCTGCATCCCGCTGATGTTCTGATTGAACACGCCGGGCGTGGGCGCCGGCGTACCGGGCACGACCGGCGGCTTCGTCGTGCCGGTCGCACGTGAGACGAGAGCCGATGGGTCGCTCTGCCCGAAATTGATCGTGCGGGTGTACATGGTGATTCGGGTCGTGTTCACCGGCCCCATGGGATCGCCGATGCTCTTGCTCTGCCCGAACGCGCCGTTCCGGGCACTTCCCGAGTAGGTGATCGAGGTCAGACTGTCGGTGCCCATCGCCTTTGACGCCGCGGCGATGACCGGACTGGCGTTCTGTGCGGCCACGCCTGACGAGAGCAAGCCCGCCAGGACTGCGGCAACCGGTAGGGTTCTGAGCATACGTGCCTCCAGGTGAGTGCGTTCACGCGGGTACGCGTGCGCATTGTGGCCCAGTTCCAGCGAACGTCGAAAAAGACTTCGGATAGGAATCGAATAGTGACCGCGAGGTGCAGACGTTTACCGAGGTTCTCATCAAAGTTGAACCGGCCGGTGTCTCCAGGATCGACAGGAGTAAACCCTGCGAAAGTCATCGCGTTCTGTCTCTCTTTCTCTGAATGGGTTCACGCAGAGATCGCAGGGGAGCGGAGCGCGCAGAGCGGCTGCAGCGACTGGTGGCCCGCGCTTCGCGCGGGTGGATCGAGAGGAAGGCTCGCAAACGAGCGCTTGATGGATACCTGTGGCGCTCGTTTGTGAACCTTCCTCCATCCGCCCGGCCGCAGGCCGGCGACCACCAGTCGCCTCCGCGATCTCTGCTCCTCTGCGATCTCTGCGTGAACGCTTTTCTCCGCACTCTGCCTATAATCTGCGCCCGAGGTCAGCGATGCGAAGCAGCGCGATAGCGGTTGCGGTATTGGGCGTGAGCACCCTGGTCGCCGCTCAGGCTCCCTCTCCAACGAAGGCATCACCCCCGAAGACGATGCGGCTCTATGTGTTCGACTGTGGGCTGCTGAACATCTCGAAAGAGGGCGTCGAGCGGTATCACGTGACGACCGCCGAAGCCGGAGAGACGCGGATGCCGGTGCCCTGCTTTCTCGTCGCGCATCCCAAGGGCACGCTGATGTGGGATGTCGGGGTCATTCCGGATGCCACCGTCGAAAAGGCCGGAACCGGCGGCGCGCACTACGATCTCAACGCCGTCGCAAAGGCGGTGGTGACGCGCACGCTCAAAAGCCAGCTCGCGGCGATCGGCTACCTCCCCGCCGACATCACCTACATCGCGATCTCTCACGCGCACAAAGATCACTCCGCAAACTTGAACCTGTTTGCGGCGTCGACGTGGCTGACGCCGATGGTGGAGCGCGAGTTCATGTGGAAGCCGGGGAACGAGCGCGTCGAGCCAGCCTTCTACACGGCGCTCGAGCACAGCAAGTCGATCACGATCGACAAGGATGAGTACGACGTGTTCGGCGACGGCAAGGCGATCATCAAAGCCGCGCCCGGCCACACACCCGGTCACCAGGTGCTGGTGCTGCAGCTCGCGTCAACGGGACGAATCATGATCGCCGGAGACCTGTATCACTATCCGCCGGAACGCACGTTCCATCGGGCGCCGCCCGACAACGAGTTCAGCGTCCAGCAGTCGGCGGCGTCACGCGCGAAAATCGAGGAGTACCTCACGAAGACCAAGACGACGATCTGGATCGAGCACGACTTCGGCGCGAACGCGAAGCTGAAAAAATCGCCCGCGTACTACGACTGATCGCCGTGACTGCCCGCCACTGGCGCAAACCCATCTGATCTGGAAATGCGCGATCTTCGCGCCGAGCGCGGCCCGATGGGCGATCGCTGGCAGGTGACGGTCGCTCTGAAACCGGGGACTGCTGAAGGCAGGTCCGGTGAATGGGTCGGTCGTGATCGAGACGAACGACGCGGAGTTTCCGCGGTTGCGGGTGCCGGTCACCGGAGAGATCGCGCCGAACTGATTCTCGTGGACTGGTCGCCGTCCTTCGTCCTTGGGACTTGTTTCTTAGCCGTCCTTGTGAAAGCACCAAGGACCAAGGAGCGCGCGACGCCGATACGAAATGCACGCTAATCCTGGCGAAGCGCGGTCATCACATCCAGCCGGCTGGCGCGGCGCGCGGGAATGTACGTCGCCAATGCGGCCGCGCCCACGAGCACCGCGATCATGGCGCCCAACGTCGACGGCTCGGTCGCGCGCACGCCGTCGACCTGTTGCTCGAGCAGACGGCCGGCTGCCAGCGCTGCAAGTGTTCCGGCTGCAAGTCCGGCAGCGATGACACGAAGACCCTGACCGACGACCAGTCGCAAGACCTGGCCCGCGTTCGCGCCCATTGCCATGCGTGCGCCGATCTCCGGCACACGTTCGTTCGTCAGGAACGACAGCACGCCGTAGATCCCGATGCATGCGAGCACGAGCGCCACCCCGGCGAAGACGCCGAAGAGCATCAGCAGGAATCGCGCGCGGGCGAGCGAGTTGCTCGCAAGTTGATCCAGCGTGCGCACCTCGTAGAGCACCTGATCGCCCGTGCTCCCGCGCAGCTCGTGTCGCAACGTGTCGACGACGCTCAGAGGCGGCAACGACGTGCGAACGGCGATCGACATCAGCTCCGACCAGCGTCGAACGAATCGATCGGGCAGCTGCGCAAACGGGTAGTAGATCTGCGCGCGCACGGTCGACTGATCGTCGCTCGCCAGGCCCCAATGCCGCACATGTCCGACGATCCCGATGATTTCAAACGGGCCGTCACCGAGGTTGCGAATCCACAGCTTCCTGCCGACGGGGTTCGCACCGGCAAACGCCGTTCGCGCCAGCACGTCGTCGATGACGACGACAGGGACGCTGGCCGGACCGTCGCGCTCTTCGAAAAATCGACCCGAACGCAGCGAGAGTCCCATGACCGTCGCGTAGTCCGCGGAGACGGAGGTGGCCAGGGCGATTGGTCGCTGCGTCGGCGGAGGAAGGTCTTCGCTCGTCGAGTATTCGAGCTGGTTGTTGCCTTCCCTCATCGGCACGGTATCGACGATCGTGGCGGCCTGGACACCGGGCACATGACGGGCCTGCTCCAGCACCTCGTTCCATGTGGCGCGGGTCCGTGCTGGATTGGTCAACGTCGCCGGTGAGAGTGCCATGCGCGTGACGAGCACGTTCTGTCGGTCGACGCCCGGGTCGAGCGACGAGAGCCGGATGAGCGTGCGGCCGAGCGCGCCCGCGCAGACCAGCAGGACGATGGCCAGAGCGACCTCGGACATCACGAACGTGTTGTGCAGCGCGCGCGAGCTCCCGCGAACCGTACGGCCTGACGATCGGAGGACGTGCTCGAGCTCGCGCGCGGGCGCGCGCAGCGCCGGCGCCAATCCGAAGAGCACGCTGCTTGCAAGCGAGAGCACCAATGCGAAGAGCAGCACGTACCAATCGAGTTGCACCTGCTCGACACGCGGCAGCTCGCCGGGCCACAAGGCGATGAACGGCTGGAGGCCGACCGCCGCCAGCACGACGCCGAGGGCGCCGCCGATCACGGCCAGCACGGCGCTCTCGGTGAGGCACTGTCGGAAGAGCCGGCCGCGTCCCGCGCCGAGCGCGGCGCGCAGGGTCAGCTCGCGGTGTCGTGCGACGGCGCGCGCAAGAAGCAGGCTCGCCACGTTGGCGCATGCGATGAGCAACACCAGAAAGACGGCGCCGAACAGCAGCCACAGCGTGGACCTCACGTTGCCGACGTTGGGTCGCAGCGCTGACGCGACGAACGTCCGGCTCTCGTTCGAGTCGCGGTATTGCTCGGCGAGACGCCGCCCCACGACCGTCAGCTGGGCCTGCGCGTCGCTCAGGGAGGCGTCAGGCTGCAGGCGGCCCCACACCCGAATGCCGGGATGCAGGCCGCGATTGCGAAGCTGCGCGGGTGGTGCCTGCCCGAGCGGCGTGAACACGTCGCCATCGCCGGACAACTGGAAACCATCAGGGGTCACTCCCACGATGGAGTAGGAGGTGCCGTCGAGCACGAGGCGCTCGCCGATGATTCCAGCGTGGGCGCCGTACCGCCGTTGCCAGAGCCGATGGCTGATGATCGCCACCGGCGCGCCGCCGGGACGGTCTTCCTCGTCCAGAAACGCGCGCCCGCGATCGAGGCGGACCCCGAGTACCGCAAACAGATTCGACGAGATCTGAAATCCGGGCGCGTATTCAGGATCGCCAGTACCGCTGACGATGCCGCCGCCGAAGCGCCACGCGGTCAGCGCGAGCGCTCGGACGTCGCGGCGGCAATCGAGATAGTTCGGGTACGCAAACGCCCATATGTTGCCGAACTGCGTGCTGAACGTGGTCTGCTCCTGGAGCGCGACCAGCCGCGACGGATCCGGGTAGGCCAGCGGCTTTAGAAGGACGCCGTTGACGACCGTGAACATGACAGTGGCCGCGCCGACGCCGAGGGCGAGCGTTCCGATAGCGACAGCGGCAAAGCCCGCTCGTTTGCGCAAGGAACGAAGGGTGTATCGGACATCGAGCACCAGATCGTCGAACCAGCGGGTGCCGCGCGCGTCGCGGCACAGTTCCTTGATCTGTTCGACGCCGCCCAATTCGAGACGCGCCCTTCGTTCCGCCTCGGTCGGGTCGAGACCATGGTCGATCAGGTCGGCGGTGTACTGGTCGACGTGGAACTGCAGCTCTTTGTGGAGCTGCTGCTCGAGCCGGCGGCGATGCCAGATGCGAGACCACCAGCTCATTCCACACCTTCTTCCGACAGCTTGAGGATGAGACCAACCGCCTGGCTCAGACGCTGCCAGCTGGCGGATTCGGTCTCGAGCTGTGCGCGCCCTTTTCGCGTCAGCCGGTAGAACTTGGCTTCGCGGCCGCGGTCGGTGTCTTTCCAATCGGCGGCAAGCAGCCCGCGGTTCTCGAGTCGGTGCAGCGCCGGATAGAGAGAACCCTGCGGCACCTGCACGACGTCGCGCGAGACCTGTTGCAGCCGCTGGGCGATGGCGTAGCCGTGGACCGGACCCAGAGCGACGATTTTCAGGATCAGCAGGTCCAGCGTTCCCTGCGGGAGGTCGGTCTTCATCAGTACACCTCGTACTTCTACATATTAAGCACACTCATATGTAGAAGTGCAAGGCGTCACGCCTCTTTCAGCAGCTTCGCGACCAGCGTGAGATCCGCGACCAGGTCCTCGAATGCGGCGCGTCGTCCTTCGGAATCGGGTGCCCGTAGTACTGCCGACGGATGGATCGTCACGACCACTCGTTCGGCGGTCGCGCTCGACAAGACCTGCCCGCGATGCTGCGTCAGCTTGAACGACGAGCCGAACACCGATTGCGCTGCGGTGCTTCCCAGACAGACCACGATCGCCGGCTTGACGGCGCGCAGCTCCACATCGAGCCACGGACGGCAGGCCTTGATCTCCGACCAGCGCGGCTTCTTGTGGATACGGCGCTTTCCACGTGGTTCCCACTTGAAGTGTTTCACCGCATTGGTGAGATACACGCCGGCGCGTGGGATGCCTGCTTCCGCGAGCGCCTTGTCGAGGAGCGCACCAGCCGGCCCGACGAACGGCAGTCCCTGTCGATCTTCCTGATCGCCCAGCTGCTCTCCGATGAACATCACGCCAGCGCTGCGCGACCCGGCACCGAAGACGGTCTGCGTCGCGTGTTTGTAGAGATCACAGCCTCGGCACTCTTCGGCGGCGGTCTTCAACGTCGTCAGGCTGGTCGAGTTGGGAACGAACGGCGCGGCTGAGCCTTCGACTGATCCCGCTTTGTGCGCCGATGTGTTTTTCGTTTTTCGAACGCCCGGCATGGCGGAACGTGGTGCATAAGCCGCGCCGGTGGATCGCGGAGGGTGCGGAGGGCGCAGGGAAAGCGTTCATCGCAGAGATCGCCGAGGCGCGGAGATCGCAGAGGCGTCGCGGAGCTTGCCACAGGTGAGCCGCGCTTCGCGCGGCGACGGATCGAACGTGTCGGCGATCGCAAGCCTATCTATGGAATGCCTCGAGGCTTGCGATCACCGGCACGTTCGATCCATCGGCCGGCCGGAACGGCCGGCTTCACCTGTGGCACGCTCCGCGGCGGCCCCTGCGATCCCTGCCCCTCGGCGATCTCTGCGAGAATGTTTTTCTCGGCGTTCTCCGCCCCCTCCGCGCGCTACACTTCGCAGCAAGGAGAAGCCGATGCCAGGACGCATCGCAATCGCGCTGATCACTGTCCTGTTCTGCACGGCGATTGCGGCACAGGATCGCTCGCAGGTCCCCGCCCAGGATCGTAGGGCGACGGACGCGGCGCTTCGGCCACCTGTGATGGGCCCGTCCGGCGGCGTGTCCACCGGGCATCCGCTCACGACTGCGGCGGCGTTCAGCATCCTGCTCAAGGGCGGCAACGCGTTCGATGCCGGCGTGGCGGCGCTTCTTGCGGGCGGCGTCCTCGAACAGGATCTCTACAGCCTTGGCGGCGAGGCGCTCGTGCTCGTCTACCCGCGCAGCGAGCGAAAGGTCACGTCGATCGTCGGGCAGGGATGGGCTCCCAAGGCCGTCGACGTCGACTGGTATCTCTCACGGAAGAAGACGCTCGATGGCGCCGGGCTCGATCCGGCCGTCGTACCGGGCGCAGTTCATGCGGCGCTCACCGTGCTCGAACGGTGGGGCACGATGAGCCTCGAAGAAGTCGCGGCTCCGGCGATCGGCTATGCAGAGCGCGGCTTTCCGATGCGGCCGCTCACGGCTCGCGCCATTCGCGAGCAGATGAAATTCATCTCGCAGTGGCCGACGAACAAGGCGTACTGGTTGAAGGCAGACGGCTCCCAGTACCAGCCTGGTGAAACGATCACGCTGCCGACACTCGCCCGTACGCTGCGCCGCATGGTCGAAGCCGAGCGCGACGCCAAGGGACGTAGCCGCGCCGCGGGCATCGCCGCGGCCCGCGATCGGTTCTACGCCGGCGACATCGCGCGGGAGATGGTGGCGTTCCTTCAAGCGCACGGTGCGCCCTTTGACGCGAGCGACTTCTCCGAGTACTTCGCGCGCATCGAGGAGCCGGCGAAGACGACCTATCGCGGCTACACGGTCTACAAGCATGGGTTCGGCAGTCAGGGCCCGGCGCTGCTCGAGGCGCTCAACATCCTCGAGACATTCGATCTCCACGCCATGGGCTACGGCAGCGCGGACTATCTCCACACGATCACCGAAGCGATGAAGCTCGCCTACGCCGATCGCGACACCTATTACGCGGACCAGGCGTTCGTGAAATCGCCAGCCGAAGGGCTGCTGTCGAAGGCGTACGCCAGAGAGCGCGCGGCGCTCATCGATCCGCGGCACGCGTCGAGATCGTTCATTGCCGGCGATCCGACGAAGTACGACCCGACGGTCAAAGCGTGGCCATACTGGAAGGCCAACGTCCGCGATCGGACGACCTCGATCGAACCGGGTGAAGCCGATCTGCTGGCCTCGCTCGGCCGCGATTCAGGCGGCGTGTCGAAGGACACCACGCACATGGCGATCATCGATCGGGATGGCAATATCTTCGACGCGACGCCGAGCGGCGGCTGGATCACGGGCGCGGTCATCCTCGGCGAGACCGGCATCGGCATGAGCGTGCGGGGCGAGCAGTTCTGGCTCGACAAGACGCGGGCGAATCAGATTCGTCCGCGGGCGCGGCCGCGCTACACGCTGACGCCGAGTCTCGTTTTCAAGGGCGACACGCCGATGATGGCGCTCGGCACTCCGGGCGGCGACAACCAGGACCAGACGATCCTCCAGGCGTTCCTGAGCATCGTCGAGTTCTGGGGCGACTGGTATCCCAACCTGCACAAGGCGCTCGAGCGCCCGCGCGTGCAGACGTCGCATTTCTACGGATCGTTCTGGCCGCACACCGCGGGATTCAACAAGCTCGCGGTCGAGCAGGATGTGCCGAACGCCGTCTACGACGAGCTCAAGGCGCGCGGCCACGATGTGACCCGGTTGCCGGCATTCGGGATGTCGGGGTGTGCGACGGCGGTGATGATCGATCCGGCAAGCGGCAATCGCTTCGCGGCGGCCGATCCGCGACGAGACTGCTACGCGATCGCGTACTGATATGCGCACGCAAATGTCTCGACGGGATCTGCTGCGCGCGGCTGCCTTGTCCGCGTCGGTGGGCCGCCTGCCTTCGACTGCGCTCAGGCCAGGCAAGGCGGCCCCTACGATGGCGGCCCCTGCATTGGCGGGCCAGGCATCAGCGCCGATCGTCAGCTCCGTCATGACGACGTTGAGCGCCTATATGGCTGCTGCGAAGGATCGTCCGCTGCCGGCGGAGGTGATCGAGAAGGCCAGGCATCACATTCTCGACACGTTCGCGGCAATGGTGTCCGGATCGACGCTGCCGCCCGGCCAGGCCGCGATCGCGCTCGCGCGGACACAGGCAGGTCGATCGACCGCGACGATCGTCGGCTCGAACATCACGACCGGATCGATCGATGCGGCGCTCGTCAACGGTGTGCTCGCGCACTCCGATGAAACCGACGATTCGCACGGTCCATCGCAGTCGCATCCCGGCGCGTCGATCGTGCCCGCGTCGCTCGCGCTCGGAGAAGAACTGGCGGCGAGCGGGGAGCGTTTCCTCAGGGCCGTGGTGCTCGGCTACGACGTCGGGCCGCGGCTCACCATGGCGCTCGGTGCCCAGAGCTTCAGAGACGACACCCGTCGCAGTACGCATGCGTTCTCCGGAAACTTCGGGTCGGCTGCGGCAGCGGGGTGCATCGCGGGGCTGAGCGTGCAGCAGATGCGATGGCTGCTCGACTACGCATCGCAGCAGGCCAGCGGCTACGCGATCTGGGGCCGCGACACCGATCACATGGAGAAAGGCTTCGTCTTCGGCGGGATGCCGGCGCGCAACGGCGTGACTGCCGCGCTGATCGTCCGGTCGGGATGGAACGGCGTCGACGATGTGTTCGCTGGTGACGACAACTTCTTCCAGGTGAACGCACCCAGGGGAAATCCGGCGGTGCTCGCGGAGAAGCTCGGCGAACGCTACGAGGTGACCAGCACGGACATCAAGAAGTGGACCGTCGGCTCGCCGATCCAGGCACCGCTCGATGCCGTCGACAACATCCGGAAGAAACGATCGTTTGACGCGAACGACGTGAAGAGCGTCGCGGTGCGCCTCGCACCGAGCGTGGGCAGCGTGGTCGACAATCGCGAGATGCCCGACATCTGCCTGCAGCACATGGTCGCGGTGATGCTGATCGACAAGACTGCGTTGTTTCAGGCCGCGCACGACAAGGCGCGTATGAAAGACGCCGGGGTGCTGCGTCAACGGGCCAAAGTGACATACGTGCCGGACGAAGCGCTGGCGCGGCTGTTGCCGGCGCGCGTCGCGATCGTCGAGGTGACTCTGAACGACGGCACCCAGCTCTCCGATCGCGTTGAAGCCGTGCGAGGGACGCCGCGCAACCCGATGTCGCGGATCGAGGTCGTCGACAAGGCACGCGACCTGACGGCGCCGGTGCTCGGGGCGGCAACGACGCAAACGCTCATCGACACGCTGCTGTCAATCGAGCGCGTGAAAGACATCCGATCGCTGCGGCCGTTGCTGCAGCGTGCGTGAACAATCAATGCCCCGCGAGGAGTTCCCATGAGATCTCATCGTCTGGTCGTCGTCGCCGCGATCGCACTGCTCATGCCGACTGCGCTGTCTGCACAGTGGTTGAACTACCCCACGCCAGGCGTGCCGCGACTGCCGGATGGCAAGGCGAACCTCGCTGCGCCCGCGCCGAAGACTGCTGACGGCAAGCCCGATCTCTCGGGCATCTGGTCAGGTGCGGGTCCGATGTACCGCTTCAACATCGCGCAGGACCTCGAGACGAACGACGTGCAGCCGTGGGCGGAGAAGCTGTTCCTCCAGCGCGTGCGCGAATCGCGGAAGGACAGCCCGCTCGCCAAGTGCATGCCGGTCAGCCTGCCGTACCACCAGTTCTTCAATCTGACGCGGCTCGTGCAGACGCCGAATCTGATGATCATCCTGCACGAGTCTCCCAACAGCCCGAATCGAACTGTGTTCATCGACGGACGCGACCTTCCGAAAGATCCAAACCCGACCTACATGGGGTACTCGGTCGGCAAATGGGAAGGCGACACGCTGGTCGTGACGACCGCGGGATTCAACGACAAGGGCTGGCTCGACAGCGCCGGGCATCCGCAGACCGAATCACTGCGCATCACCGAACGCTACCATCGGCGTGACTTCGGCCACCTCGACTTCGACATCACGATCGACGATCCCAAGGTGTTCACGAAGCCGTTCACGATCAAGACGCAGCGGACGCTGCAGCCCGATACGGAGCTCCTCGAAGACGTCTGCGAGAACGAACGCTCGCGCGCGCATTTTCAGGTAGAGACGTCGTTCGCTCTGAGCCCGAAGGTCGCGGCGACCTACGCAGGCGTCTACGAGCTGGCACCAGGACGACAGGTCATCGTCACGGCGGTGGACGATCTGCTGTTCGTGCGCGGTCTCAACGAGCCGAAGCTCCCGTTGATTCCGACGTCGGAGACGAAGTTCATGTCGACCGCGACGCCGGCCGGATTCGAGTTCGTCAAAGATGCGCAAGGCAAGGTGACGCAACTCATCGTGCGTGGCCAGGCCGGAGATCAGAGAGCCGTCCGGAAGCCATGACCCGCGCCGCGTGCAGATCTGCGGTGTCGTGTCCTTCGCTGAACCATTCGAGCACCGGCGTGACCACTTGCGCGGCATCGGTCTCTCGTCCCTGATGGATGTAGAGACGGGCCAGGCTCGTGACCGCTCTGAGCTCCCACGCCTTGGCCTGCTGCGCACGAGCCACCGTGCGCGCCCGCGTGAGACACTCCTCCGCCTGCGCTTCGATTCGCGAGGCAACCGGCGAGCGTGGCGCGCTGGCGCCGCCGCGCGGTGAGCCGACTTCGGCGGCGAGCGCCAGCAGGAGATCACCCTGTGTTCGATGAAGGTCGGCGGCCGAGCCGTCTTCGCCGGTCTCTCGAATCAGGTCCAGCGCCTCCGCGATCGCGCCCATGGCATCTTCGTGACGTCCGGCTCGCGTCAACGCCTGTGCGAGCAATCCCACCGACTGCGCGCGCCAGAGCCGGGCTCCCGTCGCCAGATACGTGTCCAGACCGCGCTGCAGCTCGGCGATCCCGGTTTCGATCGCTCCCTGTTCGACCCGCGCCCATCCCCGTATGACCCGTGCGAGTGCCAGCCAGGTCGAGAGGCCGTAGTCGTCGGCGAGGAGGATGGCGCTCTCCGCGTGATGCTGCGCGGTGCGGGCATCGCCT
The DNA here is from genome assembly GCA_036407095.1 of Vicinamibacterales bacterium. Lineage (GTDB taxonomy): Bacteria > Acidobacteriota > Vicinamibacteria > Vicinamibacterales > UBA2999 > Gp6-AA40. Next base: position 426,137 of record DASWZV010000174.1, read on the forward strand.
CGCAGTTGATAGAGGTGGGCGGCGAAGTAGCTCGCGATCACACGAGTCTCGGCAGGCGCAGCCGGACCGGCGAGCGCGAACGCGCGCTCGAGATGAACGACCGCTCGATCGGGGTACCCGAGCGCCCACAAGGCCTTTGCCGCATAGCATTCGCTCGTGACGACCGGATCCTGTCCTGCGAACGCTGTGGCGGCGCGATCGCGTTGTCCTTCACCCAGCATCGGGACGGTCTCGAGGTGGTCGAGTGCGTCGTTGAACTCGCCCATATCCACGAGCACGACGCCGAGCGCCAGTGTCGCTTCGCTCGACAGGAGGGAATTGTCCATTCGGCGCGCACGGTCGACGAGCTGCGTGGCGATCACGTGAGAGCGGTGCATCTCGGCTCGAAAGTAGTGAAACAGACCGAGCAGCCAATGCGCCATGAACGACTGTGGAGAGCTGTCCTCGCGCCCGCCGATATCGATCGCGCGCTGATAGATGTCGCGCACCTCGTCGGCAGCAAATCCCTTGAGCGCCATCACCGAGACGCCCAGCACGATGCGGAGGCTCAGCTCCTGCTGGTCGCGCTCGGGTGACTCGGGGAGCGATCCGAGCGCCGACAATCCGCGTCGGGCGAGCGCCTCGGCTTCATGATGGGCCGATCGATGCCTCGCGATTTCGGCGGCGAGCAGCAGATACCGAACGGCGCGAGGCGCGTCCTTGCCCTGCTCGAAGTGCATCGCGAGCTCCGCGGCGATCTCGCCGACGCGGGTGCCGTAGATCGCTTCGCCGCTGTGGCCGATCCGGCGGTGAATCTGCGAACGACGCATCGCCGGCAGCAGCCGGTAGGGCACTTCGAGATACAGGATGTGAGTGAACTTGTAGCGGGCCGTGATTGTGCCGTCCGGCAATTCGACGATGCGCGCGGGCGACAAGAACTGATGCCGCCGCACGAGCGCTTCGCACTGCTGGTCCACCCAGTCGGAGGTCTCTTCCAGTCCGGCCGCGATCGCCGCCGACGAACACTCCATGCCGACCACGCTGGCGCCTTCGAGCACGCGTCGCTCGTCCGCACTCAGACGATCGATCTGTCGCTCGATCAGTTGACGGACGTTTTCCGGAATACCCGAGTCGATCTGCGCGTACTCGCCTTGCAGCTGCCACTGCCCGCTGCGCTCGACGATGATGTGCTCCGCCAGTAAGTACTCCACGAGGTTCACCATGAAGAGCGGATTGCCTTCGGTGCGGCGATGAATCAGGCGGACCAGCCACGCTGGCAGCTGATTGGGCGCAAAGGTCACGGCGAGATACTCGGCGACCGCAGCTTCGGGAAGGAGCTCGAGCGGAACCTCGCGACAGAGGCCGTGCGCCTGCAGCTCGCGCTTCACGGCCTTCAACGGGTGATCCCCGAGGATCACGTCCACCGGCCGGTACGTTCCGATCACGAGGAGTCGCGCCGGATCGCGGTGCCGCGCGAGATAGCTGATCACATCGAGTGTCGAGAAGTCGCTCCAGTGAAGATCCTCGAGCACAATCAACAGCGGCGATTCGGCGGAGATCGCCTCGACGGCTTCAGCCAGCTCACGCAGCATCCGCTCGCGGGTGACGCCGCCGGCGTGCTGTCGCAGCGTCGCGCGATCATCCTCGGACAGCACCGAGGGGAGCTCGAGCAGCCACGTCGGCGCGTAGCGGCGCAGCAGCCCGATCACGCGATCGCCCTCGGGCGGGCGGCACAAACGAGACAGGATCTCCAGCACGGGGAGGAACGCCTCGCCGGCGCCGTAGTGCTCGAGACACTGCCCCGACGCCACTCGAATGCCTCGCGCCGCCGCTTCATCGCGCAGCGCCTTGGTCAGCGTGGTCTTGCCGATGCCAGGTTCGCCTGTGACGAACAGGAGTTGTCGTTCGCCCTCGAGCGCCCGCTCGAGAGACGCGATCAACGTTCCGAGTTCCGCTTCTCGTCCGAGCACGTTCGACGGCCGTGCGGTGGCGGCGGGCGGGCGTTCCGAATGTGAAGTTGGACGAGTAGTCGAGGCGTGTTCGTCCGAGATCCGACCGATGAAGCGGTAGCCGCGCCGATGGGCCGTCTCGATGAAGTGCGGTGTCGCGGCGTCATCCCCGAGCGCGTCGCGAAGCTGTCTGATGCTGTCCTTCAGCACGGCGTCGGTGACGAACGTGCCGGGCCAGACTGCCTCGAGCAGCTGCTGTTTGGTGACCAGCTGACCGGCATGCTCGACGAGATGCCTGAGGACGGCGAAAGCCTTCGGCCTCAGAGCGATAGCCTGGGTCCCTCGCCAGAGCTGCTCGTTGTACGCGTCGAGTCGGAACCCGGCGAATGTCACCGGCTTGTCGGGCTGCATTACTGAAACATCACTGCAACAAGACCGCTCCGTTATGACCGGCCTTCGGACCGCTGGCTATTCTCGACTCGTGAAGAACGCATTGCAACCGTCGTGGGGAGAGCCGATCGCGCGTGTCGTGCTGCTGTCCATCCTGGCCGTGGCGCCGCTCGCAGCGCAGTCGGGCCCGGCCGCGAACGATGAGGCGCTGGAGCGGCTGTCGTCGCGCGGCGTGTTCGAAGGCGTCGACGGGATCGAAACCGTTTCTCAACCTCGGTCGGCGGCCGACGAGCGCGTCGGCTGGCTCGCCTTTTACGTCATCTACACCGACGAGGTGCTCGCCCGCTACGCGCCCGGGGGCGCCACGGGGGCACGCTTCGATCTGTTTCAGTTCGGCGGGTTCCCCGGCGCGCAGCCACACGGCTACCGCATTCACATCGTCGTCCGCGACGGATGCATCTCGCTCGTCGGCCTTGTCGAGAGCGCGATCGACAGAGCGAGAGCGGAGCTCATGGCCCGGGAGAGCGCCGGCGGCCGTGCCGTGGAGAACGCGCTGCTGGTCGAACGATGAGGAGTATGGCGATGAACGACTTTGAGCATGGAGGCGCGTTCGTCGTGCAGTTCCGTCCCTCGACCGATTTCGAGTGCGGCCGGGTCGAAGGGCGAGTCGAACACATCGCGTCCGGTCTGACGGCTCATTTCACATCGACCGGCGAGCTTCTGGACATGCTCGGGCGTTTCTGGCTATGCATGCGAGCCGAGGTCGAACACAGGAGTGGTCATGACTCACGGGAATAGCCCGCTGGTATTCGGGGAACGTGTGTTGGGCTGGTTCGGCCTCCTGCTGCTGGGGGTGGTTGGCTGGGCCTGCGAGCGGCGACACGCCTCGCATCGGCGCTGGCCGCGCGCCCGGCTGCTCGTCGTGTCGATGGTCATCGAGACCGTCGCGATGATCGGCTGGACGATCGATCGACTGCTCCCGATCGAGACGCGCGACGACGCCTCGGGCTTTGCGGCGGTTGATCCCAAGACAGACGGAGGCGTGCGATGAGTGCCTCGCCATTGACGCTCGCGTCGCTGCTCGAGAGGGCGGTCTCGCTGTTTCCGACGGCGGAGATCGTCTCGCAGCTACCCGACGGCAGAACCCATTACGCCACCTACAAGACCTTTCACGCTCGCGTACGCGCCCTCGGCGCGGCGCTGCAGGAGTGCGGACTCCGCCGCGGCGACCGGGTTGCCACGTTGATGTGGAATCACCACGTTCATCTCGAGGCGTGCTTCGGCGTGCCTCTTGTCGGCGGCGTCGTGCACGCGCTGAACATGCGACTGCCGGTCGAACAACTCGCGCGCAGCGTCAACGATATCGAGGATCGGGTTCTCATCGTCGACGACGTGCTGCTGCCGCTCTTCGAGCGGTTGCGAAGGTTGATCAACCCCGAGCTCGTGATCGTGGCACCGTCGAAGGGCGGCTCGTTGTGCCACCGCTACGAGGCGTATGAGGATCTGCTCGAGGAGAGCAGCGGCGAGCCGGAGGACGCGAACCTCGACGAGGACATGCCGGCGGTGATCTGTGACCCGTCGAGTACGGCGCGACGGTTGCCTGGTGTGGTCTTCACGCACCGCGCGATCGCGCTGTACGCGTACTCGATCTCGTCTCCCGGACAGTTCTCAATCGAGCGCTCGGACACGGTGCTGCAGGCCATGGCGATGTGTCATGCGAGCGCATGGGGCCTGCCGTACGCCGCCGTGATGCAGGGCAGCCGGCTCGTGCTGCCGGGATCACTTCTCCAGCCCGAGCGTCTTCTCGATCTGGTCACGGCGCATCGCGTTACGTTGACGAGCGCGTCGCTGCCGGTGTGGCTCGAGGTGCTCGACGTGCTCGACCACGAGTCCGACCGCTGGCCCGCGGTTCGACGCGCTCGAATCGTGGTGAGCGGCTCGTCGCACTACTCGTGGCTGTATCAGCGGTTTCATGCGCTCGGCGTCCAGGTGATTCAACCGCCGAACATGGCCGACACCGCGCGCATTGCAGCCGGCGACTGGCTTCATGCGCTGCACGCCGAAGACGAACTGCGGCGCGAGTTCGCGAGCCATCGCGCCCAGGGTTGAAGGCGGCGCGGTGCGTTCTACGTACGCATTGATGCAGAGGACTCATACATGCCGACGCCTTCAGAGACACACGAACCCGACGGGACGAGTCCGGCCGCTCGCGTCATCGCCATGTCCACGATGGCCGGCCTGGACGTGGATACGTTGGTTGCGAACGCGTTGACCGCTCAGCGTCAGATTGAGAGCTGGAGCGAGGCTCGAATCAACGGTCTCCTTCACGCGCTCGCCAACGTCGTCGCCGATCACGCGCACCGGCTCGCAGTCGACACCGTGGTCGAAACAGGAATGGGGAACGTGCACGACAAGACGTTCAAGAACTCCATCGCCAGCGTCGGGGTCTCCGCGTTCCTGGCCGGGCACATCGGCCAGGGGGAGATCGGCTTCGACAGCGAGTGTGGGGTGGCTGAGATTGCGAGCCCTGTCGGTGTGGTCGCCGGGCTCGTGCCCGCGACTCACCCGGTAGCGACGTTCATCTTCAAGGTGCTGATCGCGCTCAAGGGTCGCAACGCGATCATCCTGAGTCCGAGCCGGCGGGCGCAGCGGGTATCGGAGCACGTGGGTCAGATGATTCGAGAGAAGCTTCGCGAGATGGGCGCTCCCGTCGATCTCGTGCAGTGGCTGGGGGCCGGCAGCACCCGGCAAACGGTCGCGACTTTGATGAGCGACGAACACATCGGGGTGGTACTGGCGACCGGCGGCCGGGCGATGGTTCAGGCCGCATATCGATCCGGCAGGCCAGCGATTGGTGTGGGCCCGGGGAACGCTCCCGTCTTGATCGGCGCGGATGCCGATCTCCGGCACGTGGCTCACAGCGTCGTGATCAGCAAGTCATTCGACAACGGTCTGATCTGCGGTGCCGAAAACCATCTCGTCGTTCACTCCGCCGTTCGCGCGCAGTTGCTCGACGAGTTGATGCGCCACCGGGTGGCGGTGCTGACCCAATCGGAACGCGCGCGTCTGCACGAGGTGGTCGTGAATGTCGACACCTTGCGCTTCACACCAGCGTTCGCCGGTCGTGACGCCGCAACGTTGGCGTCGCTCGCGCGGATCGAGCGGCCGTATCGCATCGCCCTGCTCGTGGTTCCGGTCCAGTCGGTCGCCGACGCCGGCTACCTTGCCTTCGAGAAGCTCGCTCCGGTGATGAGCCTCTTCACCGTCGCGGACATGGATGAAGGCATGACCGTGTGCCGCGCACTGCTCGAGATCGATGGAGCCGGCCACACGGCCGTCGTCCATACGCGCAACGGCCGGCTCATCGATCGCTTCGCTGCGGGTATTCCGGCCAGCCGCATCCTCGTGAATTCGCCGGCGACGCAGGGCCTCATGGGGCTCACCACCGGCCTGACGCCGTCGTTGACGTTGGGATGCGGCACATGGGGCGGTACGTCCACCACCAACAGCGTGACCTATCGCGACCTGCTGAATATCAAGCGAGTCGCGTACTACCGGCCGGAGCACGACGATGAGTACCCGGCTTAGTCACGTGCAAGGCGCAACGGACCGGCCGCTGATCGGCGCCACCATCGGTGAAACGTTCGATGCCATGGCGATGGCGCACGCGGACCGGACGGCGCTCGTTGTCGAGCACCAGCAGGTGCGCTGGACGTATGCCGAATTGAAACGCCGTGTCGACGAGTTGGCGCTCGGCCTGATGCGGCTCGGGCTGGAGCCTGGCGATCGAGTGGGCATCTGGTCGCCGAACTGTGCCGAATGGGTGCTGACGCAGTTCGCAACCGCCAAGGCGGGCCTCGTGCTCGTGACGATCAATCCCGCCTACCTGCGACACGAGCTCGAACACGCGCTCAACACGGTGGGATGCAAGGCACTGATTCTGGCGCCTGGCTTCAGGGGGACCGACTACATCGCGGTCCTGCGCGAACTGTCACCGGCAATCGGCGCGGGCGACGCCGGGTGGCGATGTCCCTCGCTTCCGAGCTTGCGGACCGTGATTCGGCTCGGCCCGCAACGCACGCCGGGCATGGTCAATTTCGACGACGTGTCGCAGCCGGCCGACGCCGCGGATCGTGATCGTCTGCATCAGCGTGGCTCGCGGCTCCAGTTCGACGATGCGATCAACATCCTGTTCACGTCGGGTACCACCGGCGCCCCGAAGGGGGCGACGCTCTCTCATCACAACGTCCTCAACAACGCCTTCCTCGTCGGTGCCTCGATCAACCTCGATTCGCACGATCGCGTCTGCATACCGGTTCCGCTCTACCACTGCTTCGGCATGGTGATCGGTACGCTGGGCTGCCTCGCGCACGGTGCGGCCATGGTGTTGCCTGGGGAAGGGTTCGACGCCGCGAGGGTCCTGCGCACCGTTCAGAAAGAACGTTGCACGGCGCTGTACGGTGTGCCGACCATGTTCATTGCGATGCTCGATCATCCGCGATTTGCGGAACACGATGTCGCCAGCCTTCGCACCGGGATCATGGGAGGCGCGCCGTGTCCGATCGCGGTCATGCGCCGAGTGGTCGACCGAATGCACATGCCGGAGGTGACGATCGCGTACGGCATGACCGAAACCTCTCCTGTCAGTTTTCAGAGTTCGATTGATGACCCCGTCGAACGCCGGGTGACGACGGTGGGGAAAGTGCACCCTCATCTCGAGGTCAAGATCGTCGACGCTCACGGGCGCATCGTGCCGCGCGGAGACACCGGCGAACTCCTGACGCGAGGCTACTCGGTGATGCTCGGGTACTGGGGTGACGACGTGCGCACCCGCGACGCCGTCGACGCCGCCGGGTGGATGCACACGGGCGATCTCGCTTCGATCGACGACGAGGGCTACTGCAACATCGTCGGACGAGTGAAGGACGTCGTCATTCGCGGCGGCGAGAACATCTATCCTCGCGAGGTCGAGGAGTTTCTGCACCGGCACCCGAACGTGCTGGATGTCCAGTGCGTCGGCGTTCCCGACGCCACATATGGGGAAGAGCTGTGCGCGTGTGTGATCGTGCGCGAGGGCGAGCAGCTCACCGAGGAGGAGATTCGCGATTTCTGCGAGGGGAGTCTCGCTCGCTACAAGATCCCGAGGTACGTGCGTTCGGTGACCAGTTTCCCGATGACTGCAACGGGCAAGGTCGCAAAGTATCTGTTGCGCGAACAGAGCGCGCGTGAGCTGGGCCTCTTCGAGATCGAAGCGGCGTGAGGGCCATTCGCGTCCGGCAGCCTCGACCGTTGCGACGAGCGCTTGCCCGCCGTAGGGCCAGAGGCGCGAAAAAGGGCTTGCCCGCCGTAGCGCCACAGCTGCGAAGGTGGGAAATGAATCTCCGGCGCGGGCGTATATGCTTCGCAGAAGACCCCTATGAAGCATCTCGTGACCGCTGCAATCCTGTTCACGCTGACCGCCTCGGTGCCACTGGGGGCGCAGTGGCCGAAGTATCCGACGCAAGGCCCGAAAACCGCTGATGGCCAAGTTGATCTCAAGGGTCCCACGCCGCGCACCGCGGACGGCAAGCCCGATCTCTCCGGCGTCTGGGAAACCATCCAGGGGCGGCGAGGTCGAGGGCCGGCGCCGGTCGCGGCCGAAGGCACGGGTGAACTGCCGCCGTCGGGATCGGTGTTCGGGAACGTCGGCGATCAGACGCCGGGCGGCACGCCCTACCAACCCTGGGCCGCAGAGCTCGTGAAGAAGCGGATGGCCGATAACAGCAAGGACAATCCCGACGCGCACTGCCTGCCGATGGGTGTGATGCAGATGACCTCGCACCCCTATCCGAAGAAGATCATCCAGACGCCCTCGGAGGTGATCGTCATCTACGAAGGCTCGGGCACGACCGTGCGCGAGATCTTCCTCGACGGGCGGACGCCAGCGAAAGACGCGGAACCGTGGTGGAACGGCTACTCCACAGGCCGATGGGAAGGCGACACGCTCGTCGTCGAAACGGTTGGCTTCATGGACGATGGGTGGCTCGACGTGCGAGGCAGTCCGCTGACGAGCGCGGGCAAGTTGATCGAGCGGTTCCGCCGGCCCAACTACGGCTCACTCGTGATCGAAGTCACGGTCGACGACCCGAAGGCGTACACGAAGCCGTTCACCGCGACGGTGAACAACCGGCTCCTGCCCGACACGCAGTTGATTGAATTCGTGTGCATCGACAAGAGCGCGCAGCATTACGTCGGGGCCGACGGAAAGAAGTAACGAGATGCGGAACGCCGGGCCTGGAAGACAGGCCCGGCCTACACAGCCGCTGAGCAGGTACGCGCGGTGCAGGCCGGGCCTGATCGCTACGCCCCGCGTGTCCTTATTGCGGTACACTTCGCGTAGTCTCGCGAAGTGTCGTTCTCGACCGCTGAGCGGAGGCGTTCGCAGAGCGAAATGGTCGATTGCCTCGGCGGGGGCAGGTGACCCGCCTCCGCCGCTCCGCGGCTTCGGCGAGGGTTCACGTGTGATGAGCCGTCGGCTGGGAACAGTTCTCGTTGCGATCGCCATCGCAGGCTACGCGTGGAGCCTGCGTGCGGCAGAGCCTCGTCAGACGGAGGTCCGCCCAACCGCCTCCGCTAAAGCTACGGCGGTCAGGGCCGCCTCCGCTCAAGCTACGGCGGTCAAGAAGGTGTCCACGACGGCCGTTGACTATCGTCAGACGGTCACCACTTACTGCATCACCTGCCACAACGAGCGGCTGAAGACCGGCGGGTTGGCGCTCGATCAAATTGTCGCGGCCGATGTTCCCGTCCACGCCGACGTGTGGGAAAAGGTCATTCGCAAGGTCCGCGCCGGGATGATGCCGCCGGCGGCGATGCCGCGTCCCGATGCGGCGACGCGGGTCGCGTTCGTGTCGTCGCTCGAGGCCACCCTGGATCGGGCTGCACGTGAAAAGCCGAATCCCGGCCGTCCGCTCGCACACCGGTTGAACCGCGCGGAATACGCGAATGCGATTCGCGATCTGCTCTCGGTCGACGTCGACGTCAACTCGCTGCTGCCGCCCGATGATTCGAGCGGCGGGTTCGACAACAACGCCGACGTCCTCGGCGTCTCGCCGGTGCTGCTCGAAAGCTATCTGGATGCAGCCGAGCGCATCAGCGCGCTGGCCATCGGCGATCCACACACGCCGCCGATGGGCGAGTTGTTCCGGGTACGGCAGGACGCGTCGCAGGATCGCCATATCGAGGGGCTGCCGCTTGGCACGGTCGGTGGAATTGTGATCCACCGGACGCTCCCGCTCGATGGCGTGTATCAGTTCCAGGTGCGATTGTTCCGCACGAATCTCGGGACGATGCGCGGTCTCGAGTACCCGCATCAACTCGAGATCGCGGTCGACGGTGAACGCGTGCACCTCGCCTCGTTCGGCGGGAACGCCGAGATCGCAGCGTCGAGCGACAACCCGACGACCACCGGCGACGCGGTCGACGGACGTTTTACCGCCCGCGTGCCGCTCAAGGCGGGACCGCACGTGATCACGGTCGCGTTTCTCGAGAAGACGCACGCGCTCAATACCCGGCGGCTGCAGCCGTATGTGCGCAGCTCCGCCGACACAATCGATTTCTCCGGACAGCCGCACATCGACGAAGTCCTGCTGACCGGTCCCTTCGATCCCACCGGCGTCGGCGACACGCCGAGTCGACGACGCATCTTCGTGTGCGCCCCCTCGACGCGGCCCGAGCCGAGTCAAGGGCCTCGCTCGGGGCAAGGCCCTTCCAGTTCTGCGGACGACCTGTGTGCAAAGAAGATCCTTTCGACGCTCGCGCGGCGCGCGTATCGCGCCGACGTGACTCCTGAAGACCTGACGGTGCTGCAGGAGTTCTACGAGCGCGGTCGCGAAGAAGGGGGTCCGCCTTCGCCGAAGGACGGCTCCGGCGCGACAGGCAGTTTCAACGCGGGGATCGATCTCGCGCTGCGACGTATCCTGTCGAGCCCCAAGTTCGTCTTCCGCGTCGAGCGCGATCCCTCGAACGTCGCGAGCGGTGCGGCCTACCGGCTGCCCGATCTCGAAATCGCGTCGCGGCTCTCGTTCTTCTTGTGGAGCACGATTCCCGACGATCGCCTGCTCGAGCTCGCGGAAAAGGGAAGCCTGTCGACGCCTGCCGTTCTCGAACAGCAGGTGCGGCGGATGCTCGCCGATCCGAAGTCGCAGGCGCTCGTCGACAACTTCCTCGGTCAGTGGCTGCAGCTGCGCAACCTGAAGAACAAGCAGCCCAACTCGCACGAGTTCCCCGACTTCGACGACAACCTTCGCACCTCGCTGCAGACCGAGATCGAGATGTTCTTCAACTCGATCGTTCGCGAGGATCGCAGCGTCGTCGATCTGATGACGGCCAACTACACGTTCCTGAACGAGCGGCTGGCCAGGCATTACGGCATCTCGAACGTCTACGGCACGCATTTCCGGCGCGTGACGCTGCAGGACGAGGCGCGCTTCGGGCTGCTCGGCAAGGGCGCGCTGCTGATGGTGACGTCGCACCCCAATCGCACGTCGCCGGTGCAGCGCGGCAAGTGGATACTCGAAAACGTGCTGGGCTCGCCGCCGCCGCCGCCGCCCGATGTCGTGCCGCCGTTCCCCGAAGACACAGAGGCGCGCAAACCGCAATCGGTCCGCGAGCGGATGGAGCAGCACCGCCGCAATCCGGCGTGTGCGAGCTGCCATCGCATGATCGATCCGGCCGGGCTCGCACTCGAGAACTTCGATGCGACCGGTGCCTGGCGGACCCGCGATGGCGGGACGCGCGGAACGCCGGTCGATGCGTCCGGGCAGCTCGTGGACGGGACGTCGATCAACGGCGTCGTCGAGTTGCGGAAGGCGCTCGTGCGCGAGCCAGAAACGTTCGTGCGCACGACGACGGAGAAATTGCTGACCTACGCGCTTGGTCGGGGGCTGACGGCCGCCGATATGCCGGCGCTCAGAACGATCGTGCGCGACGCGCAGCGAGATGACTATCGTTTTTCATCGATCGTGCTTGGTATCGTTCGCAGCGTGCCGTTTCAAATGAGGGTGAAAGCGCCCGCCGGAGAGGGGCCGGCACACAGAGTCGCGGACGCCCGGTAGCGTCTGCATTCTGAATTCTGCATTCTGGATTCGTTGGAGACAGTGATGTTCATCACCAAGACGTCTCTCTCTCGCCGCGCGGTGCTTCGAGGCATGGGCGCGACGCTCGCGTTGCCGCTGCTCGATGCGATGGTGCCGGCGATGACGGCCAGCGTCAGCACTGCGGCCGCGCCTACGCGACGCTTCGGCGCCGTGTTCGTACCGATGGGTGAGCGGCCGAGCCATTGGACTCCGTCGACTTCGGGTGTCGGCTTCGAGTTCAGTGCCATCCTCAAGCCGATCGAGTCGTTCCGCGATCAGGTCATCGTCGTGTCGAACATGGACCGGCCGCTGGCGGGCACGCATGCCGTCAGCACCGGCACCTGGTTGACTGGCAGCGCGCCGAAGCGAACCGAAGCCGAGGACTTCGTCGCCGGCACATCGCTCGATCAGATCGTCGCCGGCAGGATCGGTGGCGACTCCGTGTTCCCGTCGCTCGAAATCGGCACGGAGGATTTCACGGGGTACGTTGGCGCGTGCGACGTCGGCTATAGCTGTGCGTACATGAACACCATCGCGTGGAAGACGCCGACCACGCCGATGCCGATGGAAACGAACCCGCGCGTCGTCTTCGAGCGGATGTTCGGCCGGCCGGGATCGACCGCCGAACGGGTGACGCGCATGCGTCAGAACCGCAGCATCCTCGATTCCGTGACCGGCGATGTCGCCCAGCTCGAACGCGGCCTCGGCGCACGCGACCGCGTGAGGCTCGATCAGTATCTCGATCACGTGCGCGAGATCGAAGGCCGCATTCAGCGGGCGGAGAAGCAGGCCACGACCGAGATCAACGTGCCGGTCGCCCCGGTCGGTGTGCCCGATTCGTGGGAAGAGCACGCGACCGTCATGTTCGATCTGATGGCGCTCGCCTACGAGGCCGATCTCACACGTGTGTTCACGTTCATGCTGAACCGCGAAGCGAGTCAGCTCGTCTTCCCGAATCTCGGGTTCAACGAGCCGTGGCACCACGTGTCGCATCACGGCAACGAGGCCGAGAAGCTGGCGCTGCTGGTGAAGCTGAACACCTATCAGATCGGCATCTTCGGCAAGTTCCTCGAGCGGCTGCGCAACACACCGGACGGCGATGGCACGCTGCTCGATCACTCCGCCATCCTGTGGGGCAGCGGCATGAGCGACAGCAATACCCACTCGCCGCTCGACGTACCGTATCTGATGGTCGGCAGCGCCGCCGGCGCGTTCAAGGGCAACCGTCACATCGTCGCGCCCAAGGGGACGCAGCTGGCCAACGTGATGTTGACTGTCGCGCAGAGGTACGGGGCCGAGATCGATAAGTTCGGCGTGAGCACCGGGGCTTTGGAACTCTAGTAGAGTCCGGCTTCAGCCGGACCTGAGAAACGAAGACTACGGAGACACAGTCTCGCACGGAGACACGGAGCAACGGAGGTCGGACGGAGGCACAAACCATCGAGCCACTCTGACGCGGGTGGGCTGCGCGCTACGCGCGCAGTGGGATGAGAGGTGCTCACCAAAACAAACGCGCGGATGATCACTGAGCGCGCTTGTTTTCGTGAGCATCTCTCACCCCACGCGCCGGCCGGCGGCCGGCGCCCCCACCCGCGACGAATCAGTCGATACCTGTTTGTCTCCGTCCGACCTCCGTGACTCCGTGTCTCCGTGCGAAAACCGTTTCTTCGATAGCTTCCGTCACTCAATGAAGAGGATCGAGTGAACCGAGCCGTTCGTTACGCGATCGCGGTGGTTTTACTGCTGGCAACCAGTCTCGGGGCCGCAGGCACGTCACCGCTAGTCGATGCCGTCAAGCGTGGTGATCATCAAGGGGTTCGCACGCTCGCGCGGGACAAGGCGACGGTCAATGTGCCTGAGCCTGACGGCACGACCGCCTTGCATTGGGCGGTGCAGGCGAACGATATCGAGAACGTGAACACGCTCATTCGCGCGGGCGCGAACGTGAAGGCGGTGAATCGCTACGGCATCCAGCCGCTGACGCTGGCGGCGACCAACGGAAGCGGCGCGGTCGTCGAGGCGCTGCTCAAAGCGGGCGCCGATGCCCAGTCACGGACGGCCGCGGGCGAGCCGGTGATCATGACCGCGGCGCGGACCGGCAATGCCGAGACCCTCAAGGTCCTGATTCGATACGGCGCCAACGTCAACGCGCGTGAAGACTGGTTTGGCGAGACTGCGCTGATGTGGGCGTCGAACGAGAACCACGTCGACGCGATCCGTGTGCTGGTCGAAGCCGGTGCCGACGTCAACGCGAGGTCGACCGTGCTCGACGCGCCGGTGCTCGAGTTCCCGCGCAGCGGGGGTCCGAACTCACCGTTCCCGCGCGGTGGGTGGACGCCCTTGATGTTCGCGGCGCGTCAGGGCGCGATCGACGCCGCCCGCGCGCTTGCGGATCTACGCGCCGATCTCAACGTCGCGGCGCTGCCCCAGACCGACGTCCCGCTCAAGCCCGAGGAGATCAAGGCCAACGCCAACGGCGTCGGCACCACGCCGATCGTCGAAGCGATCATCAACGTGCACTACGACCTCGCGGCGATGCTGCTCGAGAAGGGCGCCGACCCGAACATCGTCGACGGCTCCGGGATGGGCGCGCTCTACGCCGCCGTCGACATGAACAGCCTGCAGTGGGTGCAGGGCCGGCCCGCGCCGATTCTCACCGATCGCCTCGACGGCTCCGACCTGGTCAAGCTGCTGCTCGAGAAAGGCGCGAACCCCAACGCGCGTCTCAAGAGCAAGCCGCTGAAGCGTCACCACGATGCCGGCTCGACGATGAACTTCGGCGAGGGCACCACGCCGCTGATTCGTGCCGCGCGCACCAACGACGTCGCCGTGATGAAGCTGCTGCTCGACGCCGGCGCGAATCCGTTTCTCAATCTCCCGGATCGGACGACCCCGCTCATGATCGCGGCAGGATCGGGATACGGCGGCGTGCGAGGCGATGGCATTCGGATCGTCGTGCCGACGGCGGAGGGTGCCGTCGACGCGTGCAAACTGCTGCTCGATCGCGGCGTCGACGTCGATGCCTTCAACAACGCGGGCAACACGGCGCTGCATGCGGCCGTGACTCGGGGTGATCCGGTGGTCGCGCTTCTGGCCTCGCGCGGCGCGACGTTGACGCTCAAGAACAAGGCCGGGCTGACGCCGCTCGATCTCGCACGCGGTACCGGCGCACGCGGCGGCCGCGGCGGCGGGCGAGGAGGTGGCGTCGTTCGCGAGAGCACGGTGAAGCTGCTGGAGCAGCTGATACAAGACTCTGCTGCGAAGAAGAGCAGCGCGCAACTCATTCCATAGTGATTGAGGCGGGTCTCGCCGTAGCCGGCGAAGGCGGACCCGCCTCGACTCCCGCTACGGTGCATTCGTTCTTCTCGCGACCCGCATTCCTTCCTGTCGCGACATTTGCGATCGGATTCAGTGTGCTCGCTTGCTCGGCGCCGAGCCCGCCGACCGAGACCAAATCTGCTGCCGCAGCGACAGCCACAGCCGCGTTGTTCCGATCGCAGCCGATCGGCGATCGTCCGCGCAAGGATGAACGACCGCAGATTTCGCACGTGACGATGGTCGACCTCGATCGCGACGGCTTGATGGACGTGCTCGCCTGTGACGCGCTGCGCAACATCCTGGTCTGGATTCGGCAGTCGCCGAAGGGGACGTTCACCGAGCAGACGGTCGCCGGCGTGGCTGCGCCGGCGCACGTCGAGGCGATCGACTTCGATGGCGACGGCGACCTCGATCTCGTCGTCGCGGCACTTGGGTTCCTGTTTCCCAACAACAACCGTGTCGGCTCGGTGATCGTGTTCGAAAACGACGGCCAGCAACAGTTCAAATCGCATTACATCGCGGATCGAGTTGCCCGTGTAGCCGACGCGCGCGCGGCAGACCTCGATGGCGACGGGGACCTCGACGTGAGCGTCGCCGGATTCGGGTACGACGATGGCGAGACCAGCTGGTTGGAGAACAAGGGCGGCTGGAAGTTCGAACAGCACGTGCTGCAGCGCTTGTCGGGCGGCATCAACGCGCTCCCGGTCGACCTGAACGCGGACAAGGCGCCCGACATCGTGGCGCTCATCAGCCAGGAGTGGGAGGAGATCTGGGCGTTCGTGAACAACGGACGCGGTGGGTTCACACCGCGGATGCTGTGGGGGTCAACCAACCCGGACTACGGATCGAGCTGGATCACGATCGTCGATCTCGATCGCGATGGAGATCCTGACATCCTGTATGCCAACGGCGACGCCTTCGAGTACGCGCCGCCGAACAGCCGACCATGGCAGGGCATTCAGTGGCTGGAGAACGCGAACAACCTGAAATTCGTGTTCCATCGCGTCATCGATCTGCAAGGCGCCACCAGCCCGCAGGCCGCCGATCTCGATGGTGACGGCGATCTCGATGTCCTGATCGTCACGGCGAACAACGACTGGGACGACCCGGGGGCGCCGAGCCTGCTCTGGCTCGAGAACGATGGACACGAGAAATTCACGGCGCACTCGATCGCGTCCTCGCCAACGCATCTGCTGACGGTCGCCATCGGCGACCTCGATGGCAACGGCACGCCCGATGCGGTAACCGGGGGCATGCACATCAGCCGTCCCTACGATCGGATCGGGCGAATCACGGCGTGGTTTGCCACGCGACCGGGCCAATAGATGGCACGTCGACCGAGGTCCTCGAAGCGTGTCGTCCGACAGATGCCTGCGCCTGACGAGCCAGTGGATGTACCGGCGCGTGCGAAGGGACCTGCCCTGCAACAAAGCTGGAGCCGCTTTTTGCTGGGCGGCGGAATCGTACTCGCGCTCGGCGGTGGTGTGTGGTATCTGACCGGAACCGATCGCACGGGCGAACTGCCTGCGCCGCCTGCGACCGGGCTGAGCGCCGCGGTCGCGGATCACCTTCGCGAGCGTTACGGCGCCGCGCGCCAGAGCCCGGGCTCGCAAGTGGCGCTCGGCGCGTTGTGCGTCGCGTATCACGCGGACATGCTGTTCGATCTCGCGGAGCGGTGTTACGCGCGCGCCAGCGAGATCGATTCGAGCAACTGGCGATGGACGTACTTCCGCGCGCTGATCCTGACCGAGCGCGGCGGCGGCGCGGCGCTCGTCACGATGCTGCGACAACTCGTCGCGCGTGCACCCGAGTTCGGGCCGGCGTGGCTCCGCCTCGGGGACGCAGAGTTCAAGGAAGCCAATTACGACGCAGCGTCGGACGCGTGGCGCCGTGCGCAGCAACTGTCCGATCCATCTCCGGAGCCGGGTGACGGGCCGAGGCACACGATCGAGTACCCGATGGCGGCGTACGTCTCGCTTGGTCTGGCGCGGGTCGCACTCGTCAAAGGCGACACGAATCGCGCCCGCGAGATCCTCGAGCGTCTCACCATGGCGTCCCCGAACTTCGGTCCGGGCTTTCGACTGCTGGGCGACAGCTACCGTGCGCTCGGTCGCGAGGCCGAGGCCGACCGCGCGGTCTATCGCGCCGGCCGTCTGCTCGCGTACTCACCGTACTCCGATCCGATGATGGATGTCCTGGCGCGCGAATCGCGCAACAGCACGCTGCTGCTGCGGTTGGCATCGGAGGCAACGCTCTCGGTCAACGCGCCCTGGAGCGAGTACCTGACGCGCCGCGCCGTCGAGTTCGATCCCGACAATCCCGAAGCGACGCTCAAGCTCGCACGCGTGCTGCGGACGGTCGATCGCAACGATGAAGCGCTCGCGCTCTTCAAGAAGTACCAGACCATGGTCCCTGGCGACATGCAGGTGCTGGCGCATATCGGGAGCTGCCTGAGCGCGATGGGTCGTTACGGGGAGGCTGAAACCTATTTCCGCCAGGCGCTGGTGTCGCTCGACGATCCGGTGACGCATTACAACATGGGCCTGCTGCTGGCGGTGACCGGCCGCCTGGACGACGCCGTGCAGGAGTACGAACGCGCGCTCGAACGGGATCCCAGTCATGGAGATGCGCGCGGCAATCTCGCGATCGCGCTGGTGCGGCAGGGAAAGCTCGATCGCGCGGTGGCGGAATTGGGAACGCTCGTTCAGAACGATCCCGACAACGCCGGCGCCCACACCAATCTCGGGCTCGTGTTGCTGCAACAGGGTCGCGCCGATCAGGCGCGCGCGGAGCTCGAGGCGGCGCTGCGGCTCAAACCGGATATTCCACAGGCGGTTGAGGCGTTAAGGTCGATGAGATAAGGAATCAGGATTCAGGAATCGGGAATCAGCTCTGGGCCAGGAAGCAGGAACCGGGAAGCAGGCTGAGGCCTGGCCCAGTCCTGATTCCTGATTCCTATCAACTCTAGGGAACAATCGAGCTAGTTCTGTCTACTGACGTCTTCTCTCCAACCATCAGCTCGCTCGCATAGTTCGCCTGCTGGCACACGTACTCGAAGAGCTCGGTGCCGTTCTCGCGACGCAGGTTGAAGGTGGTCGTCCACGGCGCGGTATACGCACCGGGATCGTTCACCGTCACTTCGTACTTGATCGTGGCGGCGTCGGTCCGGGTGAACTTCTCGAGCGTGTGCATCGCCTCTGTGTGCGGCAGGCCGCGGCGATCGAGCCAGAAGCCTTCGTTGTATCCGGTCGTATCGATGTTGAGGGTGTCGCCCTCCCACCAGCCGACCGAGTGGCCGTAGTAGCTCGGCGTCAGGTTTGCCGGATGGGTCCGTCCGTCCATGTAGACCGTGCGATAGGTATGCGGACCGCCGATGTCGAAGATGAAGAGACGGTCGAGCTCGGGCAGCTCGACGAACTCGACACCGTACGGCGTGAGGAACTGGCGCGCGACGCCTGACGGCTTGCAGCGGGTGTGCGGTTCGAGCTCGTTCTTCTGCCGATCGTCGTAGACCGCCTTCGCCCACGGCTGGAAGGGCACGTCTTTCGCCGGCTTGATCGGATCGAGGATGCCGAAGACCGGCAGCCAAACGCCTTTGTCCTTGGGATTTGCGCCTCCGAGAAGCGCCCGGCCGTCGGCGTTGCGCGGCGCTGGTCCCGGCGGCGGCCCGGCATTTCGACCGCGTCCGCGTCCTTGTCCTTGTCCGGTATTGACACCCCCGACCACATCCTGCGTTCCGCCTTGACCGTCGCCGCGTCCTGCGCCGCGACCTCGGCCGCCGCCTCCACCTTCCGGGGGAGCGCCACCCTGGGGTTGTTGTTGTGCGATGAGCGTTGCCGCGAAGAGAAGCGCGGCCATGAGAGAGAAGAGCGTGTGTCGCCTGAGATTCATACCAACAATCTATTACAGATTCTTGACAGTCCAATGGCGCCAGCGTATACGTGTTCCGTCCTGAGAAGTCATTTTCGCTATGCGAACTCTGATGGCATCTCAGTGGCGCGTCAGGCCTGGCGATGCGGGCGTGTCGCGCATTTTGTCATTGCAGAACGGCGGGGCACAACAGGGAGGTCGGCATGCAACGCGTGATGAGAGCCCTGGTGATGGTCACCTCGGTTCTCCTGGTACCGGCAGTACTGTACGCACAACAGGCGCAGGCCACGATTGCGGGGGTGGTCAAAGATGCGTCTGGTGCCGTCCTGCCGGGTGTGTCAGTGGAGGCGTCGAGTCCCGTGCTGACGGAGAAGGTCCGCTCGGTTGTGACCGACGGGACGGGGCAGTACCGCATTGTGGCGTTGCCACCCGGCACGTACGCGGTGACGGTGACGCTGCAGGGATTCAACACGGTCAAGCGCGAAGGCATCGAGTTGAGCGGCGCGCTGACCGCGACCATCGACGTCGAGCTACGCGTCGGATCGCTTCAGGAAACCGTCACGGTCACTGGTGAATCGCCGATTGTCGATACGCAGAGCGCGCGGCGCCAGCAGGTCATCGACGGCGAAGTACTCCAGTCGATTCCGACTTCGCGTTCGTATAACAACGTGCTGCAACTCGTGCCCGGCGTCGTCGCGGGTGACGGCCAGGTGCAGCTGCGCCCGGCGATGCTGCTCTTCACCGCGCACGGCGGCAACGCCGAAGATGGTCGATTGACCGTTGATGGCATCAACACCGGTGCGTCGCGCGGCGGCGCGGGCGTGTCGGGATACATCCCGGACATGCAGAACACGGCTGAAATCACCTTCACGATTTCCGGCAACCTGGGTGAAGCCGAAACCGGTGGTCCGTCGATGGCGGTGGTTCCGAAATCGGGCAGCAACAACCTGTCTGGTTCGTTCTTCCTGTCCGGCCTGAACGACTCGATGCAGGGGAACAACTTCGACGACACGCAGCGCAACGTGTTTGGTCCGTCGCCGGCGAAGTCGCTCCTCCTGCGCGATTATCAGGTGTCGGTCGGCGGCCCGATCAAGAAGGACCGGATGTGGTTCTTCTTCAACCATCGCGGTGTCGACGCGGCCGACGCGCAAGCGGGTATCTATGCGAACCAGAACGCCGGCGATCCATCGAAGTGGACGTATGTGCCGGACACCAGCCGGCAGGGGCGCATCGATCAGAAGCGGCGTATCTACGCGCTGCGACTCACCACGCAGCTGACCGCCAAACAGAAGCTGTCACTGTTCTGGGACGAGCAGCCGCAGTGCAGCGGCGCGGCATGGACCGGCAACGACGGGTGCATGTCGAACAAGGACGGCTGGATCTACGGCGGGAGCCAGGTGAACGGCTTCTTCGGCCCTGGTCCGAACTCGCCCGAGACCGGCGACTACGCCGATACGCACCAGAAAGTGCAGCAGGTGAAATACACCGCGCCGATGACGAACAGGCTTCTGCTCGAAGCCGGGTTCGGGACCTACATCTCACAGTGGGGATACCAGGAGCGGCCAGGTAATTTGACCAAGAATCTCGTCCGCGCTCAGGAGGCGCAGGCGCAGATCTTCGACCACAACGGCAACAGGATCGCGTCAGCGGCAGGGTGCAACGACTGCCTGACGGTGAACGGCAACCTCAAATACCGCTCGTCGAACTGGCCGACCGGTTACATCTTCGCCCATACCTGGAATGCCGCGGCGAGCTACGTGACCGGCGCGCACAACATCAAGCTCGGGTATCAGGGCGCGTTCCATCGCGACGACGACAACCTGTTCCCGACGATCAGCAACACCTCCTTGATGCAGTTCCAGTTCAACACGCCGTGCGCAGCGAACCCCTGTCCGACGACACCTATCGCCACCGGCATCACATTGCAGTCTGGTGTGTTCACGCGAAAGGTGCGGACCGAGTACTACGCGTTCTACGGACAAGAGCAATGGACCAAGGATCGCCTGACAGTACAGGCCGCGCTGCGGTTCGACCACGCGTGGAGTCACTTTCCCGAGCAGACGATCGGTCCGTCGGTCACAATCCCGACCGCGATCGTCCTGCCGGCGCAGATCGGCATCAAGGGCTACAACGATCTCAGTCCGCGAGTGGGTGTCGCCTACGATCTGTTCGGCAACGGAAAGACCTCGGTCAAGGGCAACATCGGGCGCTATCTGCATCCCGCCTCGAATCAGGGCCGCTACATCAACGCGAATCCGTCCGAATTGGTGTCGACCATCACCACACGACCGTGGACGGATAACAACGGCAACTTCGTAGTCGATTGCGATGTCCTGAACGGGCAGCCGCAAAGCCCGGCGACCACTGGATCGATCGACACCTGTGGCGTCTTCAGCGACCTGAACTTCGGACGATCCAGGCCTGGCACCCGGCTCGACGACTCGATTCTCGGTGGCTGGGGCGCGCGTCCGTACGACTGGCAGTTCGGCGTCTCGGTGCAGCAGGAATTGTTACCACGCGTGTCGGTCGAAGCCGGGTACTACCGCCGGTGGTGGCCGATCTTCACGACCGCGGATGTCACCGACAACATCAATACGACAGCTGCCGACTACACGCAGTTCAGCGTGTACGCGCCGGCTGATCCCAAACTGCCGAATGGCGGTGGCTACGCCGTTCCCGGCATCTACAACATCACGGCGGCGGCATCGCTGATTGCTCCGGACAACGTCCAGAAAGCGGCGAACGCGTATGGCAGCTTCAACCGCTATTGGGACGGGTTCGACATCACGGCGCAGGCCCGTCTTCACAATGGTCTCACGTTACAAGGCGGCACGAGCACCGGGCGCGCCGTTCAGGATGCGTGCGAAACCCGCGCCGTCGTTCCTGAGGGCCTCACCGGTGGCCTGACCAACCCGTACTGCCGAACGGTGGAACCATTCCTGACCACGTTCAAGGGGATCGCAAGCTATGTGATTCCACGCGTGGATGTGAATGTCGCCGGCACGTTCTCGAGCCGTCCTGGCGTGTCGCTCTCGGCAAACGTGACCTACACGAGTGCCGACATGTTGAACTCTGCGAGGTCGACGCTCGGCCGTGCACTCAACGCGGCGGGGACTATCACGGTCAACGTGCTCGAACCGAACACGGTGTTCGGCGATCGCATCGACCAGCTCGATCTCCGCATCGGCAAGATCCTCCGATTCGGCAAGACGAGAACGAACCTCAACGTCGATATCGTGAACGCGTTGAATTCGAACGACAATCTGGCTTACAGCCCGACCTTCGTACAGACGTGGCCGGTGCCGACGAGCGTCATCGCGGCGCGGTTGTTCCGCCTGAGCGCGCAGTTCGATTTCTAAACACGGAGACAACGGAGTCGAACGGAGGGAACGGAGGATTCTTACACGGGGGTAACGGAGCAAACGGAGTGTGAATAGTTCTTCTCCGTTTCCCCCGTGTTGATGCTTTTCTCCGTTTCCTCCCCAATCCGTTGCCGCCGTCAGCCGGGACACGGCGAGGCTGAACTCTCTCATCAAAGCGGGGTCGCTTGTCTGGCGGCCCCGCCTCGATGTTCACTGTTAGCAGGTGAGCATCTTTTCCTCTCATTTCCGCTTCGCTCGATCGCACCTTCTCGCGGTGCTTTTCGTCGCGGTGTGCGCGGGAGCCTCGCTTCAGGCTCAAGCCAAGGATCAGTTCGTTCAGGGACTCACCGATTTCATCAACGCCGTTCAGGGCACGCACGGGGATGAGGGGCCGGCCGTCGTCGCTGCGATCCAGACGATGACCGATGGGTTGGCGCAATGGGACGCTGCCGTCGGGCGTGTCGAAGCGGGCCTCGCGTCTGAGATCGGCGCCGCGCCGCCTGCGGCGGCAGCGCGCATGCGAGCCACGCTCGGCACCGCGTATCTGGACCGTGGACGATACGAAGCCGCCGTGGCGCAGTTCGACATGGCGCTCGCGCGCGATCCGTCGCTGGCCGAAGCGCATGCGCTGCGCGGGCTCGCGCTCGAGGCGTTGAACCGGCCACGCGAGGCCGCTGACGCGTATCGCAAGGCGTGGCAGCAGGACCGCACGACAGTCCCGCACGCCTATCGATACCTTCGATCGTCGCGGGGACAGACGGATTCCGCCGAGACGGCCGCCGCCGAGAAAGTACTGCTCGACGCGATGAACGGCTCATCGCGCGATCGACTCGCATTCGCCACGCTCGCGCTGCTCGACGATACATCCGTCGCCGATCCTCTTTTTGCCCCGGCACGGTACGCCGATGCGTTCGCCCTGCTGCGGCAAGGGAACTACGACGATGCCGTGGCACGACTGCACGACGCGGTCGCCAGTGATCCACTCGTTTCGGATGCGTCGTTGACCTCACCGGAGATGACGTCGGCGATCGCAGCGCTGAAGCAGGGCGCGAACCCACAGACGCTTGCCGGTCTGGTCGACGCGTCTCGTCGTCACAATGGGTCGCCCGAGGTGCGCCGCGTGCTCGGGACTGCGTACGCCGCAGCGTCGCAACCTGACCAGGCGCTCGAGGAACTTCGGGCCGCCGTCCGCGAGAGTCCGGCCAACGAGCGCGCACGCCTCGCGCTGGCCGAAGTGCTCATCGCCCAAGGTGATTCCGCCGCCGCGCGCGTGATGCTGTCGGAAACGGCGCAGGCGATCCCCAAATCGGGCCAGGCACACTGGAAGCTGGGTCGCCTGCATCAGAGTTTCGGCGATGACGCGAATGCGGTGCGATCGTTCGAGGCTGCCGCCGGGCTCTTTCCGATCGCCGGAGCCGGCCGCCTGCAGGCATCGATCGGGCAGCTCCATCACACGCAGCTCGATCTCGCGGCTGCGAGCGCCGCGTATACCCGGCGGATTGCGCTGACCCCGAATGACGCGCCGGCGCACCTCGATCTCGCTGACGTGTATCGCGCGGAGGACATGCAGGATGCGGCTCTGGTCGAGTCGCTCGTCGGCGTGCTGCTCGATCCGGCGCAGGCTCGAGGCTACGCGACGGTCGGACAGATTCGAGCGGCGACCGGTCACGACGAGGAGGCGGTGATCGCACTGCGGAAAGCCGTGGCGCTCGATCCAGCGCATCTCGAGGCGCACTACGCCCTCAGCCGTGCGCTCTCGCGGTTGAACAGAGCCGACGAGGCGCGCGAAGAGCTTCAGATCTTCGAGCGGCTGCAGGCGAAGGCGATGGCAGAAGAGCGTCAACGCTTCCAGGACAATCAGCGCAAGATCCAGGGGACGCTCGAGGCTATCGATCCGAAGGGCCCCCCACGTTGAGACCGCATCAGAAGGCCCCAGGGCTCAGGCCTCAGGCCTCAGGGCCGTCCAAGGCCCCAGGCCTGGTGCCTGGCCCAGCCCTGAGGCCTGAGGCCTGGGCCCTGAGGCCTTTTAGCAATGCTCTCGTGCTCATCGCCGCGGCATGTGCGCTGACCATGCTCCCTGCGCGGGCAGAGCAATCAGACGCATCGCGCGTGCCCGCGCTGGCCAGCTTTGAGAACATCACTCAGTCGGCTGGCATCGCGTTCACACACATCAACGGCGCCAGCGCCGAGAAGTACCTCGTCGAGACAATGGGCTCCGGCGCGCTCTTTTTCGACTACGACAACGACGGATGGATCGATCTCTTCATCGTCGATGGTGGTTCGTACGCAGATGCGAAAGTTGCCGCGAGCGCGCGTCATCGTCTTTATCGCAACCTCGGGAACGGGAAATTCAGCGATGTGACCGCCGCGTCCGGTCTCACCCACACCGCGTACGGCATGGGCGCCTGCGCGGGCGATGTCGACAACGACGGTCGCATCGATCTGTACGTAACGAATGCGGGTCCGAACACGCTATTCAGAAACACGGGCAACGGCGCGTTCACGGACATCACGCGCGCGGCCGGCGTGGGTCTCGACGGCTGGAGCACGAGCTGCGCGTTCCTCGACGTCGATCACGATGGCGACCTCGACCTCTTCGTCGCGAACTATCTCGACGCACCCAAGAGCAACAACCCGTTCTGCGGAGACCCTCAGCGTCGCATCCGCGTGTACTGCCATCCGCTCAACTACAAGGGTCTGCCGAGTGTGTTGTACCGCAACGACGGGATGGGGAAGTTCACCGACGTCAGCGCCGAGATCGGCATCGCCAAGTACGTCGGCAACGGTCTCGGCGTCGCGGTCGGCGACTACGACGATGACGGGCGGCCGGATGTCTTCGTCGCCAACGATGCGGTGCCCAACTTCCTCTTTCACAACGAGGGCAACGGACGCTTCACCGAGGTGGGGTTGGCCGCCGGCGTCTCGGTCGCGAGAGACGGGAAACCAAGAGCGGGTATGGGCACCGAGTTCGCCGACTTCAACGGCGACGGCCGCCTCGATCTGGTGGTGACGAACCACGAGTTCGAGACGCACAGTCTCTTTCGCAACGACGGTCGCGGTCTCTTCACCGACGCCACGATCGAAAGCGGCATCGGGCCGCCGACGCTGCCATACGTCGGCTTCGGCGTCGCGTTCGTCGACGTCGACAACGACAGCCGGATGGATCTCGCGATCGTGAACGGCCACGTCATCGACAACACCGCGTTGTTCCGATCGGGATCGACGCACGCGCAGCGGAAACTGCTGCTGCGCAACAGCACCGGCAGGCGGTTCGTCGACGTCGGCCGCCAGGCGGGTCCGGGATTCGCAAAGGACGGCGTCGGCCGCACGCTGATCGCGGGCGACATCGACAACGACGGCGATCTCGATCTGCTGGTCACCAACAACGGTGCCGCGCCCGAGTTGCTGCGCAACGACGGCGGCAACCGTCTCAACGCGATCGAAGTCCGCGCCCTCGCGCGCGGAGGGCGTGACGCGATCGGGGCGCGCATCATCGTCACCGCGAACGGGCAGACGATGACGCGCGAGGTGAAATCAGGTTCGAGTTATCTCGGTCAGAACGATCTCAGAGCGCACGTCGGGCTGGGACAGGCGACGCGTGTCGATCGATTGGAGATCAGGTGGCCCAGCGGACGCGTCGAACGCATCGACAATCCGCCGATCAATCACGTGATTACGATCGACGAAGGTCAGGGCATCACGAAGCGCGTGCCGTTCGTCCGAAATTCGTAGAGCGCAGGCTTTAGCCTGCGCGTTCGTCGCACGCGGGGCCTGAAGCCCCCGCTCTACCGGTGCCTTACGCGCTCCGTCCGTTTCCACGCGAGGCCGTGCGGCGCGGCGCCTTCGTTCCCGGCGCCGGCTGTCCAACGCGCGCGACGGCTCGGCCGCGACTGTAATCGGAGGCGACTGATTCGACCGAATGCGTCAGCTCGGGATGCTGCGTGAGCATGCCCTCGATGCGGCGCACGGCCTGTCGCAGCACCGGCAGCCGCTTCTTGATCATCGTCTCGCGGTCCAGCCGGTTGGTGACGTCCGAGCAATTGGCGGCCGCGACGATGCGGCCGTGCGGTCCGAAGATTGGTATGGCCACCGACACGATCCCGTAGTCGAGCTCGTCCTGGATCGCGGCGTAGCCTTTCGATCGCACCTCTTTGAGAATCTTGCGCAGCGACGCCTGATCCGTGTCAGTGTGCTCTGTCAGTTTCCGAAACGTCGCGCGCTTGAAGTACGCGTCGATCGTGGCTTCGGGCTGAAAGGCGAGCAGCACGCGTCCCATCGAGGTTGGATATACGGGATAACGGGATCCGGCGCCTGCGGTGAGGCGGATCGCTCGATTCAGCGAGGCATGCGCGATGTACACGATGTCGAGATCGTCGAGCACGGTGACCGAGGAGCTGCCACCGAGCTCGTTGACCACTTCCTGCAGAAACGGCTGCAGCACCACTTCGGCGTTGATCGCGCTGAGGTATCCGGAGCTGATCGCCAGGACCTTGGGGCGCAGCAGGAAGCGCCGCCCGGCGCGGCCGACGTATCCCAGCATCTCGAGCGTGTGCAGCGATCGGCGAGCCGTGGCCGGACTCAGTTCGGTCAGGACGGCCACCTCGCTCAACGTGAGCTGGGCATGTTCTCGTGAGAACGTCTGAAGGACGCGCAGCCCCCGTTCGAGAGACGCCACGAACTCGGTCTTCGGAGTTTTCGCCACGCGAAAGCCGATTATATCGGACATGAATCACCCATAATGGCGGCCGTGGCGTCGACGAACGCGTCGGAGGCACCGTGTGCGGCCGCCGGTCTTGACACTCTGTCAGGCGGAGCGTATATCTTCCTCCGCCAAAAGAAAATAGGTTCGCGTAGCGAAATTCCGGCTTCCCCGCGTCGTGCGCTCGCGCCGTGGGGTGCGTCCATGCGTGCGCCGCGGCGTCCGCGGAGGAGAGCAATGCGACAACTGACAAGAGCTTTACTGCTGCTTGCAGGACTGCTGGCCCTGCCGGCGGCGAGCGGCGCCCAGGTGCTGGGCACGATCGCGGGCAACGTGAAGGATGGCTCCGGCGCGGTGCTACCGGGTGTGACCGTCGAAGCCGCCAGTCCTGCGCTGATCGAAAAAGTTCGTTCGGCCGTGACTGACGGATCCGGCCAGTATCGAATCGTCAACCTGCCTCCCGGCACGTATAGCGTGACCTTCTCGCTCACCGGCTTCAGCTCGGTGAAACGCGAGGGCGTCGAGGTGTCGCCCAACGTCACCGCCAACATCGACGGCGAGCTGAAGGTAGGCGCGGTTCAGGAAACGATTACCGTCACCGGCGAGAGTCCGATCGTCGACATTCAGTCGTCGGCACAGACCCGGACGATGACCGACACGGCGTTCAAAGAGCTGCCGTCCGGCGGATCGTGGATTCAGATGGCGGCGCTGGTTCCGGCGGTGCGCGCCGGGAACACCGACGTGGGCGGCGTCCTCGGCGATCAGACCGGTGCGCAGGTGGATGCGCACGGGAGCCGTCCGGGTGACGGCGTGTCGTTGATCGACGGCATGCGCATCGGCAACATGTACATCGACTCCAACCTGACGAACATGAGCCTTTCGCCGCTGTTGTTCGATCAGGTCGAGGTGTCGTTGTCCGGCCAGATGGCGGAGACCGGGACCAACGGCGTGATCATGAATGCGATCCCGAAAGCCGGCGGCAACATGTTCAGCGGGTCGCTGCTCGCGAACGGTTCGGGACCGGGCCTGCAAGGGGGCAACGTCACACCAGACTTGCAGAGTCGCGGTCTGCTTAACGCGTCGACGACGCTGAAGAAGCTGTACGACATCAACGGCGCCGTGGGCGGACCGCTGGCGCGCGACAAGGTGTGGTTCTACGCCACCTCGCGCTACTTCACCAACGAGTACTTCCTCGCTGGACGCTTCTATCCGACAGACGTGAGCGCAATTGCGCGTACCAACGACACCGCGCGTCAGGGGTTTGCCGGCACGTACACCTACGACAACAACGGACGTGTGACCTGGTCGATCAACAACAAGCAGAAGCTCTCCGGCTGGTACGCGTATCAGTACAAAGTCGATCCTCACTGGCTGTTGCAGCTGTTCAACCAGTCGCCCGAATCGTCGCGCATCACGACCTGGCACACGCAGCTCTCGACGACGAAGTGGACGTACACGGCGACGAACCACCTGCTGTTCGAAGCCGGCATCATGGCGGGTGCGAGCCCTGACACAATCAAGCTGGATCCCGAACAGGTGGGAACCTGCCCGTCGCAGGGCTCACTTGCCCCACGCTGCATCGCCATCGTCGATCAGACCGCCGGCTTCACGTATAGGGCGCCGACCGGATTCGACTTCGACGACCGGCTGCCGAGCCAGTCGTTCATCGGGTCGTCGAGCTATGTGACCGGATCGCACAACATGAAGCTCGGCTTCGATTTGCAGCGCGGCCATTTCTGGCGCGGTGACAACAACGATTCGACCGGTGGCATCTGGTACGCCACGACCAACAATCAGCCGGCGTTCGTGTTCATTCAGGCGCCGCCCTACGGGTATCAGAACAACCTGAACTACAACCTCGGCATCTACGCGCAGGATCGCTGGACGATCAGCCGCATGACGTTGAGCGGCGGACTCCGCTTCGACTTCCTCAACGAGTCGACCGAGCCGTTCACGCTCGGCCCGCATCGGTGGCTGCCGAACCGCAACGTGCACTACGACGCGGTGAAGAACGTCCCGAACTGGAAGGACATCAACCCGCGTGTCTCCGCTGCCTATGACGTCTTCGGCACTGGCAGAACCGCTATCAAGGCCAGCGCGAGCCGCAGCGTCCTGCAGAATTCGATCAGCCTGGCGGCGGCCAACAATCCCGCGGCCACGGTGCGCACGCAGACGCAGCGAGTCTGGACCGACTCCAACGGCGACTTCGTGCCGCAGTGCGATCTCACCAACGGCGCGGCGAATGGTGAATGTCTCGCGTGGACCTTCGCCGATTTCGGGAGCGCCGTGCCCGGCACGCGATACGACCCTGCGATCATGCAAGGCTGGGGCGTGCGGCCGTACAACTGGGAGTTCTCAGCAGGTGTGCAGCAGGAAGTCATGCCGCGCCTGTCAGTGTCCGTTGGCTACTTCCGTCGTGTCTATGGGAACTTCAACGTCGTCGACAACGAGGCCCTCGGTCCGGGCGACTTCACCCAGTACTCGGTCACGATCCCGACCACAACGACGAAAGTCGGCACGTTGCCGGATGCCGGTTCGACGCTTGGTGGCTTGTTCGATCCGAACATCAATCCGGCTCCTCGGAATGTCGTCAAGGACGCTGCCGTGTTCGGGAAGGAGCAGTCACACTGGAACGGCATTGACGTGAATGTGGACGCGCGGCTTCGGAACGGGCTGTTCCTTCAGGGCGGGGTCAGCACCGGGAAAACGATGTTCGACTACTGCGACATCATCGATGATGTGCCGGAAGCGCTGACTTGGGGAGCCCTGCCGGCCGCCGTGACCGGCCCGGTTGCCCCACTGGCGACGACGACGCCGGCCGGGTTCTGCCATCAGGACACGGGGTTCATTGCACAATACAAGGCGCTGGCGTCGTACACGCTGCCCTGGTACGCCATTCGTGTCAGCGGCACTCTGCAGAGCATCCCCGGTCCGCAGATCGTGGCGAACAACATCTACAACAACACCAACCGCACGACGTTGACGACGCTGAACCGGCCGTTCACTCTCGGTCAGGCCACCGTTAACTTGATCGAGCCTGGGTCATTGTGGGGCGACCGGCTGAACCAGATTGATCTGCGGTTGACCAAGATCGTCAACGTCGGACGTGGACGCGTCGATCTGAACGTCGACTTCTTCAACGCGTTCAACTCGGATGCGGTGACGCTCGAGAACGCAGCGTTCTCCGCAGCGGCGTGGCGTCTGCCGCTGACGGTCATCCAGCCTCGCTTCGTGAAGTTCGGGGCGCGCTGGGACTTCTGATCGAAGGATGGGCCGGGTGAAGCCGGCCCATCCTGCGTACGAGATTCGGCGCTCGAGCTCGATCGGGGCGCCGAGCACATGCTGTGGCGATTCGTGATACCTGGTGCACGCCCGGGTTGAACTGACTCGTCCGGCAGGGCGCGCTGTCCGCTCACCCGCGCGGACGGCGCGCCCACTCACTTTCTACCCTTTCCCCTCCCACGTACTCGCTGACGTCTTGACACTCCGACATGCGGGGCGTAATGTCCCTCCGCCAAAAGAAAATAGATTCGCATAGCGAAAATTCCAGGGTTCCCCCGCGGCGCACGCGTACGTCGTGGGGGCGCGTCCATGCGGGCCGTTGTCCACGGAGGAGAGCGTATGCGACTGCTAGCAAGAGCCCTGCTGCTACTCGTGGGAATACTGGCGCTGCCATCGGCGAGTGCTGCCCAGGTACTGGGAACCATCGCCGGGGCCGTCAAGGACACGTCCGGCGCCGTGCTGCCCGGCGTGACTGTTGAAGCGTCGAGTCCCGCTCTGATCGAGAAGGTCCGAAGCGCGGTGTCGGACGGGAGCGGCCAGTACCGAATCGTCAATCTGCCACCCGGCACGTACACCGTGACCTTCAGCCTTCCCGGGTTCAGCACCCTCAGGCGAGAAGGCGTCGTCGTGTCGATCAACGTCACGACCAGCATCGACGCCGACCTGCGCGTCGGCGATCTGAAAGAGACGGTGACGGTATCCGGCGAGTCGCCGGTCGTCGACGTTCAGTCGACTGCACGCACCACCGTGGCCGACGCACGGACATTCAAGGAGCTCCCGTCAGGCGGATCGTGGGTGAATATCGCGCAGCTGATCCCCGCGATCAACTCCGCCTTTTTCGGCAACCGTGACGTCGGCGGGCTTCAAGGCGATCAGACCGGAACACAGGTCTCTGTGCACGGCGGGATCCCCGGCGACGGTGTGTCGATGATCGACGGCATGCGCATCGGCAACATGTATCTCAGCTCGAACCTGACCAACATGAGCCTCTCGGCGCTCATCTACGACGAGGTCAATATCTCGTTCTCGGGACAGACGCCGGAATCAGGGACCAACGGCGTGATCATGAACGCGATCCCGAAGTCGGGCGGCAACGAGTTTCACGGCTCGATGCTGGCCAACGGATCCGCGCCGTCGCTGCAGGGCAGCAACGTGAACGATCGGCTTCGAGCCAGAGGCGCCTCAGATACCGACTCGTTGAAGAAGTTGTACGACATCAATGGCGCGATCGGCGGTCCGATCAAACGCGACAAGCTCTGGTTCTACTTCACGTCGCGTTACTTCACGAACGAGTACTACATGGCCGGACAGTACTTCGCCGTCGATCCCGCGGCCTTCATTCGTACTCCCGACCTGTCGCGACAGGCGTTCGCCGGCACGTGGACCGCGGACAACAACATCCGCCTGACGTGGGCACCCACAGCGAAGCAGAAGGTCTCCGGGTGGTACGCGTACCAGCGCAAGGACGATCCGCACTGGCTGCAGCAGATTCTCTTCATGTCGCCGGAAGCGGCGCAGCTCGTTCGCTGGCCGACGCAGTTGAGCACGATCACGTGGACGTACACCGCCACCAACCGAGTGCTGATCGAAGCAGGGGTCGCGCCCGGTGAGAGTCCGGACACGATTACGCAGCCGCCGCAGAACATCACGGGCGTTCCGATCTTCGAGCTGGGCGGAGCGGACGTTCCGTTCAACTTTGCGCATCGCGCTTCATGGTTCAACGATTTCGACGATCGTCTCCCGTCGCAGACCTACAAGGGCTCGCTGAGCTACGTCACCGGCAGCCATAACTTCAAAGTCGGCTCGCAGCTGCAGCGGGGACACTTCGAACGGCGCGACACCAATCACGCGCAAGGTGACTACTACATCGTCTCGCTCAACGGGGCGCCGTTGCTCGCGACGATTACCTCGCCGCTGGCGGGTTGGGTGGACCGGCTGAACTACAACTTCGGGATCTACGCCCAGGACTCGTGGACGACGAAACGCCTGACGCTGAGCGGGGGCGTCCGCCTCGACTTCCAGAACGAATCGGTCGACGCGTACCACTACGGGCCAGGTCCCTGGCTGCCGAGCCGGAATGTCAATTACCCGGAAATCAAGAACGTGCCCAACTGGAAGGACGTGAATCCGCGGATCAACGCCTCCTACGATCTGTTCGGCACCGGGAAGACGGCTCTCAAAGCGAGCGTGAGCCGCAGCATCCTGCAGGACTCGATTGGCGTCGCGCGTGCGAACGATCCGGCTGCCAACGCCCTTGTGACGTCGACCGACCGGTTGTGGTTCGACAACAACGGCAACCGGACGCCCGATTGCGACCTGTCCAATCCGGCTCCACAGAATTTCTTCGGGCCTACTTTCGATCCCACAAGGGACCTGTGCGGACCCTGGAACAACGCGAATTTCGGAAATCCCGCCCTCGCCACCACGTGGGACCCCAAGATTCTCAACGGTTGGGGCGTGCGGCCGTACAACTGGGAGTACTCGGTCGGCGTTCAGCAGGAAGTGATCCCGCGGGTCTCGGTCACCGCGAGCTTCTTTCACCGAGCGCTCGGTAACTTCTGGGTGACAGACAACGAGCTCGTGAGCGCGTCCGACTACACGTTCTACACGGCGACCGTGCCGACCGATCCTCGCCTGCCGAACTCGGGCCAGACGATCAGCGGCATCCCCGATCTGAATCCCGACAAGCTCGGTCTGAGCCGCAACGTCGTGAAGGACGACTCGCAGTTCGGCAAACACATCGAGCACTTCGACGGCTTCGACGTGACGGCAAACGGCCGGTTCAGCAACTTGTTCCTGCAAGGGGGCATCAGCACCGGGCGCAGACTGACCGATGTCTGTGCAATCCGCGCGCAGGTGCCGGAATCGGCGTTTCTCACGATCACGGGGCAGGCGACGGCGGTCATCTTCCCGTTCTGCCGCGTCAGCGAGCCGATGCAGAACAACATCAAGGCGTACGCCTCGTACGTGCTACCTTGGTATGACGTCAGAGTGAGCGGGACATACCAGAGCGTGATCGGCCCGATTATCAACGCCTACAACACGTACGCTGGCACGGCGCCTGGGCTGGGACGGCCCTTCTCGTCCGGCTCGTCGACTGTCAACCTGATTCCAGGATGGGTCGATGCGTTCGGGTTTAGAGGTCTCCCGATGGGCACCGCCTTTGGCGATCGCCTGAACCAGATCGACTTCCGTTTCACGAAAATTTTCAAGGTCGGCAACGGCCGCCTCGATCTGAACGTCGACTTCTACAACGCGTTCAACTCGGACGCGATTCTGCAGGAAGTCCAGAATTATGGTGTGGCCTGGCGGAACGCAACGTCGGTCATCCAGCCGCGCTTCGTGAAGTTCGGGGCACGCTGGGATTTCTGAGGTGTGCGTAGTGCCGGGCTCGAGCGTTAGTACGTAGTGTCCGGCTTCAGCGTTTCAGAGTCGTAGGGTCCGGCTTCCGCAGGGCCCTGCGACGTCTAATCGAATGTCGACCGAATTCGGCGCCGACACGACGACGAGTGTCGCGCCGAGCAACATGCTGTGGCGACTCGTGATACCTGGTGCACGCCCGGGTTGAACTGACTCGTCCGGCAGGGCGCGCTGTCCACTCACCCGCGCGGACGGCGCGCCCACTTTTTTGTACACTCTTCCGCCTTTTCCCGCCGTCGCCTCGGCGGAGGCGGCCCGCCGTTTTCCCCCGATTGACACTCCTGTAACGCCAGCATAAAACGGAAGTTTCGAAGGCAGAACTCAGTTTCGCCATGCGAAAGCTGGGAACATCACATCTCTAGGTCGAGCGAGCCGGGGCGGCCTGGGTTCCAAGAGGAACACCAACCTCACGAGCAACAGGATTCCACGAAGAACCAACATTCATCCAAGACTCAAAGAGAGGAAGCCCGATGCGTGTACTCATACGAACGCTTTTCGTTCTCGCATGCCTGGCCGCCACTCCCTCGGCCGCATGGGCGCAGGCGACCATCGCCGGCGCCGTGAAGGATTCGTCGGGCGCCGTCCTGCCCGGTGTCACCGTCGAAGCCTCGAGCCCAGCACTGATCGAGAAGGTCCGGACCACCGTGACCGACGGCTCCGGGCGATACCGCATTGAGGATCTTCGTCCAGGCACCTACACCTTGACGTTCACGTTGCCGGGCTTCGCTACCGTCAAACGTGACGGCGTCATCGTCAGCGGGTCGGCGGTGATCACCGTCGATGGCGACATGCGCGTCGGCGGCGTGCAGGAGACGATCACCGTCACCGGCGAATCACCTGTCGTCGACGTGCAGAGCACGAAGCGCGAGATCACGCTCGACAACGAGACGATGCGCAACATGCCGAGCGTCCGCAGCTACAGCTATCTCCTTGGCATGGCTCCCGGCATACAAACCAACCTCAATAACGTCGCCACCGGTCCGGGGTTCGCGATCTTTCCGATCCATGGCGGCCGTGGTGTGGAGTCGCGTCTCACCGTCGACGGGCTCAACATCAGCAACCCGCCTGGCGGCAATCAGCCGCCGAATTTCACGGCCGATATCGGCAACGCGCAGGAAGTGACGATGACCACGTCGGGTGGGCTCGGCGAGATCGAGACTGCCGGCCTCACCATGAACATCGTTCCGAAGCAGGGCGGCAATCAACTGTCGGGCCTGGCCTTCGTCTCCGGCTTCTCTGAAGGGATGCAGGCGGACAACTTCACCGCCGAGTTGCAGGCGCGTGGTGCCACGCAACCGACTCCGGTGTACCACGTGTACGACGTCAACGTGGCGGTCGGCGGGCCGATCGTCAAGGACCGGCTCTGGTACTACATGAGCGTCCGCCAGCAGGGGTCGAGGCAGAACACGTTGAACGTCTACTACAACCAGAACGCGGGCAACCCGGCCGCGTTTACCTACGCGCCCGATCTCGGCAAACCAGCCTTATCGGATCGCACGTGGGAGAACTACACGCCCCGCATCACGTGGCAGATCAATCAGCGCAACAAGTTCACCGGTTCGTGGGATGAACAGCCCGTCTGCCGCAAGTGCACGGGCACGACGTCGCTCACCGGCTCTCCAAACTTCTTCTTCCCGACCTCGCCTGAAGCGGACGGCCACGGCGAGTTCAGCCCGCAGCGCGTGCAGACGGCGCGTTGGACCTCTCCCCGGACCAACAAGCTGCTGCTCGAGGCCGGCTTTGGCACGACGTATTACGAGTGGGGTGGAAAGGAGCTCGACCCCAATCCGAACGCGGACCTGGTGCAGATGGTGAACCTGACACAGCCGATCGCTCCAGGCGTGACCAGCGCGATGCGTTACCGCTCGCAGTTCTGGTTGAACAATCGCACGCGGGGATCGACGTGGAACGCGGCCGCGTCATACGTGACCGGTTCGCACAGCTTGAAGTTCGGGTACCAGGGCAACTACTGGCGCGACGACCGCGAGCAGCATGTCAACAACCAGAGCCTGGGGTACGTAGGAATCTCGCCCCCAGGTACGTCGTTGTTCATCCCGATTTCGATCAACGAGTACATCAACCCGTTCATCGCGAATGCGCGCGCCATGCAGACGTCGTTCTTCGCCCAGGATCAGTGGACGATCAACCGCCTGACGCTGCAGGGTGCGGTCCGCTGGGACCATCCGTGGAGCTGGTTCCCCGATCAGACCGTGCCGTCGTCGCGGTTCTTCCCCGGCGCCACGTTTGGGCGTGCTGACGGCGTGACCGGCTACAACGACATCACACCGCGAATCGGAGCGGCGTATGACGTGTTCGGCAACGGGAAGACGGCGTTGAAAGTGAACGTCGGAAAGTACCTGCAGGGCGCCAGCGTCAGCAACCTGGCGTACAACGCGAACCCGGCGCTAAGGATCCCGTTCGGAACCGGCCTCTCGACCACCGGACTCTGTTCGTTTGGCGCGCTCGGGTTCTCAAATCCGTGCGTCGCCCGGAACTGGACGGATCTCAATGGCAACCTGAATCCGGACTGCAACCTGCAGAATCCTCTGGCGCAGGACAACTCCGCGATCGGCGGTGACATCTGCGGCCAGATCGACAACCTGCTGTTCGGTTCGAACCAGCTTGTCGGCGCGCAGTTCGATCCGGACCTGCTCCATGGATGGGGCATCCGTCCATCGGACTGGTCGTACGGCGCGTCGATTCAGCAGCAGATCTTCCCGCGTGCAGCCGTCGAAGTCGGGTACTACCGCCGCACGTTCACGCAGTACTTCACTGGCGGCACGGTCACCGACAACCTGTCGGTCAACCCGGCCGACATCGGCACGTTCACGCTCACGGCGCCGCTCGACCCGCGTCTGCCGGGTGGCGGCGGCTACCCGATCGGCCCGCTCTACAACATCAACCCGACCGTCTTCGGCCAGTCGAACCTGTTGATCGAATCCACCAAGAAGGTCGGAGACGATACCCGCACGTTCGACGGCGTGGACGTCGTCCTGAGTGTGCGCGGGGCCCACGGATTCACGTTCCGCGGCGGAACGAGCACGGGCAAGGTGTCCAACGACTGGTGTGCGATTCGCGCCGCCGTGCCGGAGAACTACTTGCTGAACCCGTACTGCAATACGGCATCGCCCTGGCTGACGGCGTTCAGAGGTCTGGCTACGTACACCGTTCCGCGTATCGACGTGCTCGTCAGCGGCGTGTATCAGGACAAGCCGAACGTCGGCACCGACCAGATCGTCTCGCTGGTCGCCACCTACACGCTGACTCCGGCCGATATCGCGTCGGCGTCGGCGCAGCTGGGATGGCCCTTCACGGGCACCGCGCCGCAGGTCAACCTGCTCTCCCCTGGTCAGGAGTACGGCGATCGCATCCGCCAGCTCGATCTGTCGACGAAGAAGATCATCCGATTCGGCGCCCAGCGGCTCACCGTCGGTGTCGATTTCTACAATCTGCTGAACAACAACGTGACGCTGGCGTTCAACCCGACGTTCGTCCCGAACACGCCAGGGTGGAATGCACCGACGTCGTACATGAACCCGCGCATCTACCGCCTCAACGCGGAATTCGCCTGGTAAGTCCGGAAGTGGCCCGCCCCTCGACGAGGCTTGTCGTCGAGAGGCGGGTGCGACCCGGTGTGATTTGACCGGTTCTTGACCGGTTTTTGCGCGGCTCTGGCACTTTCACGGTCCCCGCCCCCCTCAGGTTTCGTCGTATGATCCGGTTCACGCCCCTCGGGACGGCCGTGCCACCCGAGGTGTCCGCCTTCCTGGATTGGGCCCGCGATGCCAACCCTTGTGTCGACTTGGATGTCGATTCAGGAGTTGGGGCCCGGGGGGAAGCGATGAGCAGCACACTGGTCAAAGGCACCCATCACATCACTTACTGCCCTGGGCGGGCGCAGGAGGACGTCGACTTCGTCACGACAGTCCTGGGACAGCGACTCGTCAAGCAGACCGTGCTGATGGATGGAAGCATCCCGATTCACCATCTCTACTACGGGAACGCTGACGCGGACATCGGGTCGATCACCACGTCGTTTCCATATAGCCGAAGGGCTGGACGCCCTGGCTCCGGGCAGATAGAAGCCACCTGCTACGCCGTGCCTTCAGGTGCGGCTGCGTTCTGGCGCGCGCATCTCGATCGGTACGGCGTCGTACACGAGGGCATTCAGGAGCGTTTCGGCCAGCAAGTAATCCGGCTCCGGCATCCGGCCGGCCTGTCGTTCGAGCTGATGGAGACCGTCAGCGACACGAGACGGCCCTGGACGACCTCGTGCATCACAGCAGATGTTGCCAGCCGCGGCTTCTTCGGCGCGGTGATGTCGGTGCGCGATGTCGTCGAGCAGGAGCGCTTCCTGATCGATGCGCTCGGGTTTCGCAAGGTCGGTGTGGACGGCGCCTATCATCGGTTCGAGCTTGCGGGCGGCGCGTTCGACCACACCATCGATCTGCATCACGAACCCGATCGCGCGCCGGGAAGCTGGGTGTTTGGTGCCGGTACGTTTCATCACATCGCGTTTCACGTCGAAACTGACGCGGAGCTGGTGCATCAGAAGGCGCTGTACGAAGAGCTGGGGTACACCGACGCGTCGGAAATCAAGGATCGGTATTACTTCCACTCGATGTACGTCCGATCGCCGGGAGGCATTCTGGTCGAGTGCACGGCCAACGCGCCTGGTGGGTTTTTCCAGGACGAAGCGCCTGACGAACTGGGCACGAAGCTGCATCTGCCCCCGTGGTACGAAGAGCAGCGTGCCGACATCATCGAGAGGCTCGAGCCGCTCGACGTGCCAATGGAGTTCCGACCGCGGTCCAGTGTCGTCGCCACGCGTCCCGTGGCCGCATCGTCCGGTAGCGCGCGCCCATCGGCTATTCCGCTCTCCCGGACCAGGGCGGCGTTCGCCTCGAAGAACAAGTAGGGCTCATGCGTCGCTCGATCGCTCTTGTCTCGCTCGCGTTGGCGCTGTGTCTCGGTCACGTCACGGCCGATGGACAAGGACGATCGTGGTCGGCGCCGCGCACACCGTGGGGACATCCCGATCTGCAGGGCACCTACTCCAACGACGACGAGACCGGTACGCCGATGGAGCGTCCACGCGAGCTCGAGGGGAAGACGCTGGGTGATATCACGCCGGCGGAGCTTCAGAAGATCGTCAAGGAACGCAACGATCGCTTCGTCGAAGGCGTGAGCGGCGAAGAGTTCGCGGGCGGCCTTCGTCCGCCGGCGCACCTCATCTTCGATACCTTCGATCGCAAGAACAAGCGCGCCTGGCTCGTCATCGATCCGCCCGACGGTCGGATTCCGCGGCGCACGGATGCGCGCGTCACGCGGCCGCGCGGCGGCGTCAGCACCAACGCCAACCCGCGAGGGCCGTTCAACAGCTGGCTCGACATGGGTCTGTACGATCGGTGCATCACACGTGGTATCCCCGCGTCGATGATGCCGGCGGGGTACGGCAGCCGCTACGACATCACGCAGAGTCCCGACAGTGTCGTCATCCGGTACGAAATGATTCACGAAGCGCGCGTGATCCCGCTCGACTCGTCCCGAACAGAGTCGAGAGAGGCGCGGTCGCGCGCGACGCCTGGCACGCGCAAGTACCTCGGCGATCCGCGCGGCTGGTGGGAGGGCGACACGCTTGTTGTCGAAACCACGAACTTCCGACCCGAGACGGCGCCACAAGGTGGCAGCGACCAGGTGATGATGACCGAGCGGTTCATCCCTGTGTCACAGACCGAAGTCGACTGGCGTGTGACCTTCGAGGATCCGAACGTCTGGACGCGCCCGTGGACGTACGAGATGCCGCTGACAAAGGTCGATCGGTCGCAGCAGATGTTCGAGTACGCCTGCCACGAAGGCAACCTCGCGATGCGGAACATACTCAGCGCGGCGCGGAAAGCAGACGGCGCCACGAAGTAAGGCGGTTGGTGGACCCCATTTCCACAGGCTTTTCCGGCGAGTTCAATCTTCCTCGTCTCGAGCGGGTGATTTCCGGGGCCGGGACGACCGCGCGCCTCGGCGCTGAGCTCGATCGCCTCGGCGCCGCGCGGGTTGTCGTCGTCACCGGGCGCACTCTTGGCGCCTCGCCTCTCCTCGAATCCGTGAAGCGCTCGATCGGCGATCGCTCGGTGTTCGTCTTCACCGGCGCGCGCCAGCATGTTCCGTCTTCCACCGTGAGCGATCTGGTTTGCGTGATCGAGCAGCAGAAAGCCGATGCCGTCATCAGCTTCGGCGGTGGCAGTCCGATCGATACCGTGAAGGCTGCGGCCTACGAGACGGCGGACGGCCCGCCTCACCTCGCGATCCCGACCACGTTGTCGGCGGGCGAGTTCACGTCGGTCGCCGGCGTCACCGACGAGCAGACGCGCATCAAGCGGCCTGTTCACGATGCTCGCATTGCCCCACGCATCGTCATCGTCGATCCGCTCGTGACGTTCGAGACGCCGGATTGGCTGTGGGTATCGACTGCGATGCGTTCGCTCGATCACGCCGTCGAGGCGAGCTACTCGACGCGGCACCACGTGATCGGCGAGGCGATGGCTTCACGAGGGCTGACACTCCTGCGGCACCATCTGCCGCGCTCGATTCAAGGCAGCAGGGACGACCAGGTCGAACATCGACTTCGCTGCCAGCTCGCGGCGTGGTGCGCGGTGTTCGGGATGACCAACGCCGGGTTCGGGCTTTCTCATGCCCTCGGGCATCAGATCGGTCCGCGGTGGAACGTGCCGCACGGCGTCACGTCGTGCATCACGCTGCCGCACGCGATGCGTTTCATGGCAGAGCGCGTCCCTGAACGATTCGCTCCGATCACACTGGGCCTTGGCCTTCCGCTCTACAGCGACGCCGCCTACAGTTCGGCGTTGGCGTGCGTCGATCGCGTCGAGGCGTTCCTGTCGCAGTTCGACGTGCCGCGCCGGCTGCGCGACGTCGGTGTGCCGCGCGATGAGATCGACGACATCGCCGGCGTGGTTCGCGACGCCATGGAAGAGGCGGCTGCAGTCACGCAGCCGATTTCCCGGGCGGAGATCGCCGCGGTGCTGCAGGCGGCCTACTAGGCTTTTCACGCTGTCGGTCGACGGACTAGAATCCACACGCTCTTACACGAACGGTTTTTCGCATACCGCAACACGACTTCAAGAAACACGAGGACGCGACACATGACGATGCACGTCGTCGACAAGATTCTTCCGACCACGATGGTCGGTTCCTATCCCCGTCCGCATTGGTTCACGCACCAGCTCCTCGGACGGGACGTGCGGGTCGCCTTCAAGGAAGTGCAGCACGAGGAGGCCTACGAAGATGCGGTCGCGACCGTCATCCGCGATCAGGAAGAGGCCGGCCTCGACATCGTGACCGACGGCAACATGTGGTACGACGACTACGTGGGCTCGATCGGCGCGTTCTGCTGGTATCTCTACGAGCGCATTCCGGGATTCGAGCCGGCGCGTGAAGCGCACCCGTCGTTCGTCAACCAGGAGGCGAGCTTCGGCAAGGTGATGTTCGACGACTGGGGTGGTGTGGTCAACAGCGGCCCCGTGAAGCGCGGTCCGATTCGCTGGGCCGACCTCTACAAGGTCGCCTCGAAGCACGCGAAGGTACCGGTCAAGGTGTCGGTCGGCGCGGGCCCCGTCAACCTGGCGTGGCACGCATACTTCAACCACTACAAGGACGCCAAGGAGCTGAGCTACGCGCTGGCCCCCATCTTCAACGCCGAGATGAAGGAGCTGGTGGCGGCCGGTGCGAAGTACCTGCAGATCGAAGACCTGGGTGCATGGATGCCGCTGTTTACCGGGGACAAGGCGTACTACACCTGGATCAAAGACGTCATCGCGCAGTGCTGCGACGGCGTCAAGGCGAAGATCGGCTGGCACTTCTGCTTCGGCAACGCGTGGGGCAACGATCTGATCAGCGGTGCGTTTCCGGAGGGGTATCAGACGGTGCTGCCGAACTTCTTCGACACGCCAGGCATCAACGAATTCGTCCTCGACTACGCGAACCGCAACATGGCGGGCGTCGAGTTCCTGAAGAACCTGCCGAAGGACAAGACGGTGCAGGTGGGCGTGCTCGATGTGCGGTCCAACGCGATCGAATCGCCGCAGACAATCGCCGCGCGCATCAAGAAAGTCATCGCCGCCGTGCCGCCCGAGCGCGTCGTCCTCAGCACCGACTGCGGGATGAAGCCGCTGGCACGCATGGTCGCCAAGCTGAAGCTCAACGCACTGGCGGAGGGCGCGAAGTTGGTGCGCTCGGAGTTGGTCGGCGCGCGCTGAAGCTTCGAACTACTCACACGGAGGAAACGGAGAAAAACACACGGAGGTAACGGGGATAACGGAGATCAGAAAGACAAGATGATCTCCGTTTCCCCCGTTACCTCCGTGTGATCGTTTTCTCCGATTCCTCCCTGTCTTCCGTTCCCACGTCATCAAACTGTTACGCCATCGTTCATCCGCGATCAGCGGTCCGTCATGTGCGCGCCTTATCCTCCGCGTATCCCCCAACAATCGCGCGGAGGAATCACACATGCGTTTTCGCGTCCTCTCACGTCAGCTGTGGTGGCTGGTTCCGTTGGTGGCAGTGGCTCTCGTCGCGACCGCGGTTACGGCCAAGAGCAAGCTGATCAGCGTTGGTCTTCAGCCAGATGGAACCATTCTGGTGCCGAACGGCCAGGCGCTGACGCCGGGCGGCGATTACATCGAGGTGAACGATCGGCCGCTCGGCATGGTGCTCAGCCCGAACGGTGCGCTGATGGCCGTCGTGACCGGCAGCAACTTCAATCCACGAGCGCTGCACATCATCGATGTCGCCAGGCACACGCTGAAGCAGACGATCAGCATCGGCAACAGCTTCGTGGGAGTCGGCTTCAGCCCGAGCGGTGATCGGATCTGGGTTGGTGGTGGCGCCGGCAACGACGCGAGGATCTTCAGGCAACTGCCCGATGGGTCGTACACCGCCGACGGCACCATTCCGATCAGCGGCGGCTCCGCGCCGAGCGGTCTCTCGCTGAACGCGAACGGCAGCCGGGTGTACATCGCGCTGAACCAGACCAATCTGGTCGCGGTGATCGACACTGCGACACGGGCGATCCTGACGCGCATTCCGGTCGGCACGTATCCGTACACCACGGTCATGTCTGCCGACGGCACGAAGGTCTACGTGAGCAATTGGGGCGGCAGGGTTCCAGGCCCCACCGACACCACCGACGGAATGTTCCCGGTGGCAGTCGATCCTCGAACAGGTATTCCGATCAGCGGCACGGTGTCAGTCATCAGCACCGCGACCAACACGGTCATGACGAGCATCGATGTCGGGTTGCATCCGACCGGCATGGCGCTCAGTCCCGACGGCAGCCGCCTCTACGTCACCAACGCGAATAGCGATACCGTCTCCGTGATCGACACCGCCACCGACTCAGTGGCCAAGACGATACACGTGGGCCATCTGGGACCCGGGCGGGTGCCCATTCTTGGCAGCTCACCGAATGCGGTCACTGTGAGTCCGGACGGACGCACCCTCTACGTAGCGAACGCATCGGAAAACGCTATTGCCGTTGTCGATCCCGATGCGGATTCTGCCAACGCCGTGCGCGGCCTGATCCCGACGGGTTGGTACCCCACCGCCGTCGCACTGGACGCCACGGGTGATCAGTTGTTCATCGCAAGCGGATACGGATTCGGCTCGATCGCCCCCGCTGGCGAAGGGCGCAGCTATCAGGACCGCGTGGGCGTCGTCTCGGTGATCGATGTGCCCGGCCCTGGCGCGCTCGGGAAATTCACCGAGCAGGTGAGAAAGAACAACAGCGTGCTGCCCGCCGGCGGCGTCGATCACGCCGGCGGCGCCAATCCAATCCCGATGCAACTGGGTCAGAAGTCTCCGATCAAGCACGTCTTCTACATCATCAAAGAGAACCGCACCTACGATCAGGTGTTCGGGGATCTTTCGCAGGGCAACGGTGATCCGAACCTCGTTGAATTCGGTCGCGATGTGTCGCCGAATCACCATGCGCTCGTCGAGCAGTTCGCGCTGCTCGACAACTACTACGGCCCTGGCGATCAGTCGGCGCTCGGCCACCGCTGGGTGCTTCAGTCCTATCCGAGCACATGGGTGCACAAGTACGGCAACGGTCGCAACAACCAGAGTCCAATGTTGCTCGGGCCGACCGATGCGATCTACGACAAGGCCAAAGCGCAGGGTCTGACCGTGCGGGCGTACGGCGAACGCGGCGCCAACACGATCACGCCGTCGAACGCGACGTGGACCCAGATCTACAACGACTGGAAGAACGGAACGCACAACGTCGACATCGCCGCGCGCGCGATCATCGTCGGGCTTCGCGATGTCTATCACCCGCGGTACC
Organism: Vicinamibacterales bacterium; assembly: GCA_036407095.1. Classification (GTDB taxonomy): domain Bacteria; phylum Acidobacteriota; class Vicinamibacteria; order Vicinamibacterales; family UBA2999; genus Gp6-AA40. The sequence continues at coordinate 469,876 of DASWZV010000174.1, forward strand.
CGGCCGCCGAGAGCCGTGTGCCCGATCAGTACCGCGCCGACATCTTCCTCAAGGAGTTCGCGGAGTTCGAGAAGAACGACAACCTGCCGGCATTGAATCTCCTGCTCCTGTACGACGATCACACAGAGGGCACGAGCCCGGGCTTCCCGACGCCTCGGGCGGCGGTCGCCGACAACGACCTCGCGCTCGGCAGAATCGTCGAAGCGATCTCGCGCAGCAAGTACTGGAAGGAGTCGGCGATTTTCGTGACCGAGGACGATTCGCAGGACGGCGTGGATCACGTCGACGGGCACCGCACCGTCGGCATGGTGATCAGTCCGTACACGAAGCACGGCCACGTCGACAGCACCTTCTACTCGATCGTCAACATGTTCAGGACGATCGAGCAGATTCTGGGCCTGGAGCCCATGAACCAGTACGATGTCGCGGCCGAGCCGATGTTCACGCTGTTCGCGGACAAGCCCGACCTCACGCCGTATCACGCGCGTCCGAATCAGATTCCGCTCGACGAGATGAACCCGTCGCTGGCCGGTCTCACCGGTCTGCAGCGCCAGCTCGCCGAGTTCTCGATGACCATCAACAGCTCCGAGCCGGATTCAGCCGACGCCGAGCTGTTGAATCGCGCGATCTGGCACTCGGTGAGAGGATTCGACACACCGTACCCCGGCAGCACGCCGCTCTGGGCCCGCAACGCCCCGTTCGAGTCGCTGCTTCGCCGCACCGGAAACTGACACGCGAACGCAGGCGGGTCTTGTTCTCGAGACCCGCCTGTTTCCTCAACCCTGAATCCTGCTTCCTGGCCCAGCCCTGATTCCTGATTCCTGCTTGCCGATTCCTATTAACATCTGCGGCATGAGATTCGCCGCATCTGTGCTCGTGATCGTCATCGCCAGCTCGGCGGCGTACGGTCAGTCGCCACCACAGGCCGCTGGCGGCGCGCCGCCACCACTCCAACCCAATCCGCGCGGACCGCTCTACCAGCACACCGGCGAGCAGTACCGGGTCTACGAGTTTCCCGGAACAGGCGAGTCGATCCCGTATCGGCTGTTCGTGCCCTCGCGATGGAAGCCGGGCGCGAAGCTCCCGCTGCTGGTGACGCTGCGCGCCGGCCAGAGCGTCGACAATCCCTATCGTGATCCCAACACGCTCGTGTCGGAGGCCGAGCGTCGCGGCTACCTCGTGGTGACGCCGATGGGATACCGGCCGCTGCGCCAGCCGTACTACGGCAGCAGGTATCCGATCGCGAGGCCAACGCCCTCCACACCGGCTGAGGGGTGGACGCCGCAGGAGGACGAGCGAGCCGAGCAGGACGTGCTCAACGTGATCGATCTCGTGACCAAGGAGTACGGCGTCGATACTGCTCGCATCTATCTTCATGGCCAGAACCCATCGGGATCCGGTGCGCTTCATCTCGGCGCCAAGTATCCTGATCGCTTCGCGGCACTCGTGATCAGCTCGGGGCCGATCGTGTACGACACCTATCCGTTCGATCGCCTCAAGGGCAAAGTCGCGATGCTGGTGATCCACGGCGATCAGGACACGACCAATCCGATGGAGGCGTCGAAGCGGATGGCAGAGGCCGCCAAGGCGGCCGGCGTCAATACGGTGTACGCGACGGTGCCGGGAGGCACGCACCTGGCCGCGTATCTGACGTACGCGTCGCAGATCTTCGACTTCCTCGACGCCCAACGAAAGCCGTGACGTCCCGTGATCGTCCGCCCCGCTCGTGACTGCCTTCAGCTGATCACTCAGCCCGATCACGCCCACCTGTCGCGGACGATCATGGAGCAGTGCGTGCCGCTCGCGTCGCACGCGCGGAGAGAGACGATCCTGCACGCCATCGCCGAGCACGACAACGGGTGGGCCGAGGAGGACGCGGCACCACGGGTGAATCCCGTCACCGGTCAGGTCTTCGACTTCATCACCGCACCGAACGACGTGCGTCAGGGCGTGTGGCCCCGGGGGATCGAACGTCTAAGTCACGACCCATGGGCGGCCGCGCTCGTGGCGCAGCATGCGCTCAACATCTACGAGCGATTTCGAACCGAGGCAGAGTGGGCTCCGTTCTTCGACACGATCGAAACCGCGCGCAGCGCGATGCTGCGCGCGAGCGCTCAGCCGTTCGAGGACCTCGTGGCCGACTACCAGTTCGTGCGGCTCGCCGACGTGCTCTCGCTGACCTTCTGCACCGGGTGGACCGACGAGCAGCGCACGGGCGAGCGGATCGTTCAACTGTCCGACACGCACGTCGTGGTGAGGCCGGACATCTTCGGCGGAGTCGAGATCCCGATTGCCATTGCCGCACGAGAGATTCGACGGCAGCCGTTTTCGTCAGATGCCGAGCTGCGTCACGCGGTGAACGCAGCGAAGCCAGCGACGCTGCGGGGCGTTGTCACCGGACGATAATAGTCGGCTGAGGCGCGAGCGATGGCGGCTTTCGACGTTCTCCAGTCGTATCTCGAAGCGCGAGCGACCCTCACCGCGGAAGACATCGAGTTCATGCGGAAGGTCTTCGTGCCGAGGTCCCTGGCCGCCGGTGAGTTCCTCCAGCGTGCCGGCGAGGTGGCGCGGTACGCGGCGTTCGTCGCGGCCGGCTGCCTGCGCAGCTACGTGATCGACGCGAAGGGGAAAGAGCACATCGTTCAGTTTGCACCGGCGACCTGGTGGCTCGCCGATGCGACGAGTCTCACGATGCGCACGCCCTCGCAGTACTTCATCGACGCCATCGAGGACTCGGACGTGATGCTGATCGACGGCCCGTCACACCAGAAGGTGATCGACAACGTGCCCGGATATGGTGAAGCGATGCGCGCCGGCCTGCAGCGTCACGCCGCCGCCAAAGATCAGCGCATTGCGACGGCACTCAGCGCGTCAGCGGAAGAGCGCTATCTGGATTTCCTCGCGACCTACCCGTCGATCGCCCAACGCGTGCCGCAACTGATGCTGGCCTCATATCTCGGCATGACACCGGAGACGTTGAGTCGGATCCGGAAGCATCTGTCTCGATCGTAGGCGCGCAGTGTCGCCCTATATAATCACCCGCACGATATGTCGCGGACTCTGGTCTCGAACTCTGGGTCGTCTCGGTCAAGCCGCGCCGCTGAGGAGTAGGATTGAAGGATGAATTCTTCCATTCGTCAAAGGCAATTGATTGGCAGCGTTGCGATCGCGCTGGCGGTGGCGACCGCGCCGTGCGTGTGGGCGCAGGCGCAATCATCGACACCGGCGGCGTCGAAGACGGCGGGCATTCCGCGCACGCCGTGGGGCGATCCTGATCTCCAGGGCACGTATACGAACAGCAACGAGAGCGGCATCCCGATGGAGAAGCCGGCCGAGTTCGCCGGCAAACGCCAGGAGGACGTGACGCCGGCCGATCTCGATCGGCTGATCAAGCAGCGCGCGGCGCGACAGGAGAAGACGGCGCAGACCATCGGTGGATCCACCGAGAACGACACCGGTGCCGGTCCTCCGCACTGGTATGAGAACTACAACGCGAAGAACAGCCGCGCGTGGATGGTCTCCGAACCTGAAGACGGCAAGATCCCGGCGACGACCGACGAGGCGAAGAAGCGCGCCGCCGCCGTGCGGGCGGCACGACGTGGCGGTGACGGCTACAACACCGGTCCGTTCGATGGTCCTCAGGATCTGACGCTGTACGTGCGCTGCATCACTCGCGGCCTGCCCGGCTCGATGATGCCGGCAATCTACGGCAACACCTACGACATCACACAGGGCCCTGGCGTCGTCGCGATCCGCTACGAGATGGTGCATGAGACCCGCATCATCCCGCTCGACCCTTCGACCCTTCGAGAGCCTCAGGGTCGTCCCGAGCAAGGTCGAGGGGCGACGGGCTCAGGGTCGCCCCGAGCGGAGTCGAGGGGGGACAGTCGTCCGCATCTCAGTCGTGCGCTCGAGTCCTACATGGGCGACGCGCGCGGCCATTTCGAAGGCGACACGCTCGTCGTCGAGACGACGAACGTGCTCGAGAAGTCGGCCTATGGCGGAGCGTCCGACAAGATCAAGATCATCGAGCGCTGGCGGCCGACGTCGGCCAACACGATCGAGTGGTCGATCTCCTTCGACGATCCCACGACCTGGGTGAAGCCGTGGACGTTCGGTATGCGGCTCTCGCGGGATGAAGGCGGCCACCTGTTCGAATACGCCTGTCACGAAGGCAACGAGGGCCTGCGCGGAATCCTGAGTGCGGCGCGCGCGGCCGAGCGGGAAGCCGGATCCAGCAAGTAGTACGTAGGGGCCACCTTCAGGTGGCCCGAAGTAGAGCGGGGGGCTTCAGCCCCCGCGGAGTAGTGCGGAGGCTTCAGCTTCCGCGGAGCAACGCATGCGACGACTGACTCTCGCGACGACGCTGATTCTGTTAGGGGTGGCCTATTCCGCGTTCGCGCAGAACGGCGCGTCGGGCCGCGGCGGTGCGGCCCGGCCGGCCCCCGCGCGCCCTCCACTCTTCCTCGGCGAATCATGGAAGGGCCTCTCGACGCCGCCTGACGATCACGGCGCCTGGCCGGCCTCACAGGAGGGCGTCGCGAGCACGAATCTGCAACTGACGCTCCTCGGCACGTCAGGCAAGGAGATTCAGCTCGTGGCGGTGCGCGGATCGGCGGATGTCTATCCGGTCAACCTGTGGACCGGCACGACGACATCACCGAGCGGCGCCTCGCTGCGCGATCGCAACAACTACGTCGATCTCACCGACCCGTTCGCGAAGATCCGATGGACGGTGCGCACCTCCGGCTTTCACCAGGTTCGGCCGATTGTGAAGCTCGCCGATGGGACGTGGCTCGTGGGCGATCACACCACCGGACCATCAGCGGACTTCAACGTCGACGACGTGTCGATTGCCGATGTGCGGTGGATGAAGCTGGATGCCGCGCGGATGGTGGCGGTCGGCAGCTGGATCGAGCATCCCGACTTGGGCAAGGTCGATGAGGTCGGCTTCGCCGATCTCATGCCGGGCAGCGGTCATGGTCCCGGCGGCTATGTCAACGTCGGCCGCATCGAGGTCTACGGCAAGCCGGTCAAACGCTGAGGGCGATCATGACGCACACGAGTGGTCGACTCGTCATCGTCTCGCTGCTGGCGATCGGGACTGCGGTGGTGAGCGCGCAGATCACGACCAATCCGCTGCCCGCGCCGATCGAGAAACGTGGGCTTGCAGTGGAGATCCGCGACTTGACGCGGCTGCCCGACACGCGCGCGACGATTCCCGCGGGACAGGATGTGAACCCGGCTGGCTGGGCGCGCGTGAGCTTCGTCCGCGATTTGCCTGACGGCCGGCGCTTCGCCAACGACTCCCGCGGCTTTCTGTATCTGCTCGATCGCGACAACAAACCATCGGTCTACGCCAACGTCGCCGCCGCGTTCCCGTTCGCGATCTACAACCGCCTCGAGAGCGGCTTCATCGGCTTCGATTTCCACCCCGAGTTCGCCAAGAACGGTCTCTTCTACACCGTGCACGGCGAGCGCGCGATGGGGAATCCGGCAAAGCTGGATTTCATCCCGCCGGGATACACGCAGGCAGATGTCACCTATCACAACGTGATCACCGAGTGGCATGCGACCAACCCTGCCGCCAATACATTCCAGGGAACGCGGCGCGAGCTGCTTCGCGTGGCGCACGTCGTGATGAACCTCACGCATCCGTTCGGTTACGTCGGCTTCAATCCGACGGCGAAGCCGGGAAGTCCCGACTACGGTCTGCTCTACACCAGCGGCAGCGATACCGGCTTCAGCAACGGCGGCGGACCGAACGCGAACAATCCGGGCCAGACGCAGCGTCTCGATTCGGTGATCACGGCGATCCTTCGCATCGATCCGCGGAGTCCATCGGTGTCGAAGGGGACGAAGGGGCTTGGCGACTACACGATTCCACCTGCCAACAGGTTCGCAGCCGATGGCGATCCGAAGACGCTCGGGGAGATTTACGCCTACGGCTTCCGGAACGCGCACCGGCTCTCGTGGGACACCGCCGACGGCACGATGTTCGCCTCTGACATCGGGATGAACAACATCGAAGAGATCAACATCGTCCGCAACGGCGGGAACTACGGCTGGATGAAGCGTGAAGGCTATTTCGAGAACGGCATCACGAGGCCGGGCGGCGCGCTCGATCAGCTGTTCACGCTGCCGGCCGAGATCCTCGACGGCCGCAAGAAAGACGAGTTCATCTATCCCGTCGCGATCTACGACCACGACGAAGGCGTCGCCGTGTCCGGCGGGTTCGCCTACCACGGAAGAATTCCCGCGCTTCGGGGCAAGTTCGTGTTCGGCGACGTCAACCGCGGACGTCTGTTCGCCGCGGACCTCGCGGCGATGAAAAAGGCCGACGACGGGATCCCGCAGACGGTGGCGCCGATCGAAGAGATTCAGCTCTACGCGCGCGATGCGAGCGGCGTGCGCACCGACATCTCGTTCAAGGGCCTCGTCGAGAAGACAATGGGCGGCGCGCCGCTCACGCGCGCGGATCTCCACATCAGCCAGAGCCGTGACGGCGAGTTGTTCATCACCTCGAGGCAGGATGGGATGATTCGGATGCTCGTTCCGGATTCGGCGGCGTCCGCGACACGCTGAAACGGGTCGCTCTCCGCGGGCCGACCACGCCCTGAATCATAGATTTGGCACCGACAACCGAGAGTGGGATCGCACCGACACGCATCCCGATCGCACCGACAGGCCGGTCCAGGACCGGCCCCACGTCGCACCGACTATCGTCAGTGGACAGATGATGACTTCGCTTTTCGAGCCGCTCGAATTCCGTACCGGTCTGACCGCTCACAACCGCATCGTTCTCGCACCGCTCACCAACATGCAGAGCAACACGGACGGCTCGCTTGGCGAGGACGAATTCCGCTGGCTCACGTCGCGCGCGGACGGCGGGTACGGCATCGTCATGACCTGCGCCGCGCATGTGGCGAAAGATGGTCAGGGATGGGCGGGCGAGCTCGGTGTTTTCGACGATGCGCTGATGCCAGGCCTGACCAGGCTGGCGACAGCGCTTCGCGATCGCGGCACCGTGTCGATCGTACAGATCTTTCACGGCGGCGTGCGGGCCGATCGCGGCGTGACCGGACTCGAACCGTGGAGCGCGAGCGAAGGCGAGGGCGCGCGGGCTGCGACCGACGAAGACATTCAACGTGTCATCGGACAGTTCGTCGATGCCGCCGTGCGCGCACGAGCCGCGGGCTTCGACGGCGTAGAGATTCATGGCGCGCACGGGTATCTGTTCACGCAATTCCTCAGCGCCACGCAGAATCGTCGCGCTGATCGATGGGGCGGATCGCTCGAGAATCGTGCCCGTCTGCTGCGTGAGACGATGCGCGCGATTCGGAACCGCGTGGGCGCCTCGTTCACGGTCGGCGTGCGATTGTCGCCGGAGAACTTCGGCAACGCCCGCGGACTGGATCTCGACGAGAGCATTCAGACCGCCCGGTGGCTCGCCGACGACAGCGCCGACTTCATCCACCTGTCGCTGTGGCACGCGTTGAACGGCACAGCCAAGCGGCCCGACACCAACGCGATCCCCCTCTTTCGTGCCGTGCTGCCGGGCGATGTGCGCGTGCTCGCGGCCGGCGCGATCTGGACCCGCGCCGAGGCCGAGCAGCTGATGACACTGGGCGCAGACGCCGTCGTGCTCGGGCGTTCGGCGATCGCGAACGCCGACTGGCCGCGCCGTGCGATCGATCCGCAGTGGGAGCCGCGCCGCCCGCCGGTGACGGTCGAGTCGTTGTGCGAGAGCGGGTTGAGTCGCAGGTTCGCCGAGTCCATGCGCCGTTTCAAAGGCTTCGTCGTCGACAGTCCGTCGATATAATTGCGTCCGGTACACAGCGAAGGGAGTCACCGCATGATCAAGCGCGTGCTGGCGGGTATTGCAGTGGCGATCCCGGCGATCGTGCTGACCACCTCGATCACATCGGGGCAGGGACAGAGCGCACCGCCGCTCGTCATCACCGCCTACAACGGTGGAGCGCCGATCAAGTACACGGTGCCGAAAACGCCGTGGGGCGATCCCGATCTGCAGGGCGTGTGGAGCAGCGACGACACGAGCGGCATCCCACGCGAGCGTCCGAAGGAACTGGGCAGCAACCTCTATCAGAGCGAAGAGGCGTTTGCCGCGCGCGTGAAGCAGGTTGAAGCCGGCATCAAGCGCGGTGAAAACGACATCGGTTCATTCCGCAACGACTTCGCGCGCCGCGCGTTCCGCCAGACCTCGCTCATCGTCGATCCGCCGGATGGCAGCATGCCTGCGGTGACGGCTGAAGCCCAGAAGCGCCGCGCCACACGCGACCGCGGGACATTTGGCGACGGTCCGTTCAACACGACCGAAGACTTCACGCTGTACGACCGCTGCATTACCCGCGGCATCGTCGGCTCGGTGCTTCGAGTGGTGTACGGCAACGGTAATCGGATCGTGCAGGCGCCGGGTCTCGTGGCGTTCAGCTACGAGATGATCCACGACACTCGCATCATCTACACCGATGGGCGGCCGCACATCAATTCTGCGATCCGTCAGTATCTCGGTGATTCGCGCGCGCACTGGGACGGCGACGAGCTCGTCGTCGTGACGACGAACCTGACCGACAAGACGAGCATCGGCGGCAACGGCAACGGGCTGCGCCACAGCGACAAGATGGTCATCACCGAGCGCGTGAAGCGCGTGGCGAACGACATCCTGCAGTATCAGTTCACCGTCGACGACCCCGTCACCTACGCGCGTCCGTTCACCATGTCGATGCCGCTCACGCCGCTCGATGGCGGCGTGCTGCTGCCGTACGACTGTCATGAGGGGAACTACGCGCTGCCGCATGCGTTGAGCGCCGAGCGGGCCGAAGACAAAGCTGTGGAAGAGGATGCCAAGAAAGGGATCGTTCGCGCCCGGCGTCCGATCCAAGTGCCAGTACCGAATCGCCCCGCCGCGCCGGCCGAAGAGCCCTGATCAAAATGGGGTCTGGAGTCATGTGGGGTCGGGAGTCATTTTCCTGAGGCTCGATCGAAAATGACTCCCGACCCCACATGACTCCCGACCCCATGACGCCGCTCGACGATCATCGGCATACCGAATCGTGGCCGCAGCGTGATGAGCGGCCACGCCTCGACCTTGTGATTAGGCACGAGGTGCAGACGATACGCCTGCGCGAACGTCGCCACGCTCAATTGCGCTTCGATTAACGCGAACTGATTGCCGATGCACTGCCTCGGTCCCGCGCCGAACGGGATGAACACGAACTTGGGTCGGTCGACGCTGCGTTCTGGTAAGAAGCGATCCGGATCGAACTCGTCCGGGTTCTGCCAGTACGCGGGAAGCCGATGCAGGACGTAAGGAATGACGAATGCCAGCCAGCCGCGCGGGAGATGAAATCCACCGAGCTGATCGTCGGCCAACGCCTGCCGTGAGAATCCCCACGCGGGTGGGTACAGACGCATCGCTTCGTCGATCACCATTCGCGTGTATGGCAGATTGACGAGATCGGCGTACTCAGGCGGACGACCTTGCAGCACCGCATCGAGCTCGTCCTCGAGTCGCTGTTGTGCGCGCGGATGCTGTGAGAGCAGATACCACGTCCACGTCAACGCCAGTGACGTCGTCTCCTGACCGGCCAGGAGAAACGTGGTGACCTCGACTCGCAGTTGTTCATCGGTCATCCCCTCGCCGGTCTCCTCGTCTCGGGCGGCGAGCAGCATCGAGAGCAGGTCCGCATCACTCTCGGACGGACGACGGCGTCGCTCGGTGATGACGTGATTGACGGCGCCTCGAAGCACCGCCTGCGCGGCCTTGAAACGTCGATTCTTCCGCGTGGGCAACATGTCGGTGAAGCCAAGCGACCAGAAGCTCTCGCCGATGTATTCGTTGATGACCGTCCACGCGTCGTCAATCTCAGCGGAGTACGGACCCAGGTCGGCGCCGAGCAGCGCGCGCAGGACGACGGTGCGCGTCAGCCGCATCATCTCTTCCTCGACGTCAAAGGGTTGCCCGCTCGCGGCATGCATGCCCCACCCGGCTGCCGCCTCTCGCGCGGCTGTCGCCATCACATTCGCAAGCCCGGCGACGCGCTGCCGATGGAACGCCGGCTGTGCGATGCGTCGCTGTCGCAGCCAGAAGTCGTCTTCGCTCGTCAGCAGGCCGTTGCCCAGTGTGGTCTTGAGCTTCTGGTAGAGCGGGCTCTTGTGATAGTTCCGGGCGTTGTCCTGCAGGACGTGCCGGACGTCGGCAGGGTTGGTGATCAGAAAGCCCTGGCGATTGGCGATCTTGAAATAGACGACCTCGCCGAAGCGCTCCGCGGCACTGACGAAAACGCCGGTCGGATCGCGCTTGACCGCCGGCAGCATGCCGAGGAAAGGAACCCCTCGCGGACCTGGTGGCAGCACGTGCGTGCGGGCCGTCTCCATATCTCTGATACGGACTATAGCGCCGAACGGATGTGCACCGGCGCTCTTCACGCGGCCGTGCTCGAGCTGGCGGCGCTCCGATGCCGACGCGCTGCGATGCCGACAACCCTGTCGCTTCGTTTTGAATTGGTTGGAAAACGGTACAGCCATGTGCTCGTTTCACGCGCGGTGATACGCTTCTGTGCTCCACGAGCCGACAGAATGGCGAGCAGTCGAATGAGGGCGTTCGCGATCAACGCAGCGACGGTGATGCTGCTGGTGTTGGTGGTGCAGGCGGCCGCCGAATCGCCGGCCGCGCTGACGGTCCGCGTGTACAACACGTCGCACATCCAGACTTCCGAGTTGCTGGCCGCTCGTCGTGCCGCCGAGCTGATCCTCCGCGACACCGGCGTGGACGTCGTGTTCCGGCACTGCGCGAGTCCGGTTCTGCCAAACGCGGCAATCGACCGGTGTGAAGAGTCCCTGCAGCCATCGGAAGTCGTCGTGCGCGTGATCGACGCGCCCGTTTTCAACGCGACGCTCCACCCCGAGGCGTATGGAGTGACGTACATCATCCGTGACACCGATCGCGGCTGGCTGGCCACCGTGTTTTCGGATCGAATCAACGAGGCAGCCGCTCGCGTCGGCGTCGAGCCAGGCACGCTGCTCGGTCGCGTGATGGCTCATGAGATTGGTCATCTGCTGCTCGGGAACGGCTACCACGGCGTGTCCGGGCTGATGCGCGCCGAGTGGACCGACTCGATGCTCAGCCGCAGGGACGATGAGTGGCGCTTCTCGATGATCGAAGCCGTGAGGCTGCAGCACGTCCTCGCGTCGATGACGCGTCACACCTCCGCGATCGCGCCTCCCGCCATCCGCTTCTGACAGAAACGAACCCTCATCCGGCTACGCTGACAAGTTCGTTGCGCGTTCGCGCGTGACGCGGCTCGCGCACGCGTGATTCGGTCGCGTCGCGCGCGTCTGCCGACATGAGACACCTTCATCTCTGAAGGCGCGATCGAGACCTCCACACAGAAATGTTCTGCGGCGGCGCGCGTCGCAGATGCGCGCGATGCGCGCCGATGTCGCGCGAATTGCTGCGGAAATCCGCCGATGTGACGCGTGCGCGCGCGATCGAATGCACGTGGCGCGCAGCTTGCTGATTCGCGCGTCAACGGTCCGCACGGCCGCCTGCGTCAAGGCTACGGCGGTTTCGCCGAAACGTTTCGCGAAGGCGGGTTCGCGCAGGGGAGGTCTCTACACATGATCAAGAGCGTACGACTGAAGGCGGTCATCGTCGGCGCCGTGCTCGCGCTTGGCAGCGTCGCCAGTGTTCACGCACAGACCTACCAGGGATCGCTGCGAGGCGCCGTGCGCGACGCACAGGGTCTGATCCCCGGCGCGGAGGTCGCGCTGGTCAACGAAGACAACAACGCCGTTCGCTCGGCGATGACGAACGCGGTGGGCGAGTACGCATTCCCCAGCGTGCTGCCTGGCACGTACACGGTTCGCGTCTCGCTCCCCGGCTTCAAAACAGAAGAGCGAAAAGGTTTCCGCATCGGAACGCAGCAGTCGGCGGTGCTCGATTTCATGCTCGAGATCGGCACCATCTCCGAGCAGATCACAGTGATCGGTGAAACGCCGCTCGTCGAGCGCGCGAGTTCGACGCAGTCGGCCTCGCTCGACAAGGATGCGCTGAAGAACCTCGCGATCTTCGGACGCAACACGTTCTTCGCCGCGATCTCGACACCCGGTGTCATTCAATCGGGCGATCCGCAGTTCGTCCGCTACCAGGATCAGTCAGGGGCGTCGCTGCTGTCGCTCGGCGGTGGTCCACGCCGCGGCAATGGCTACCTGATCGAAGGCGTGTCGATCACCGACTTCACCAATCGCCCGACGATCGTGCCGTCGATGGAAGCGGTCGAAGAGCTGAAGGTGCAGACCAAGACCTATGAGGCCGACATGGGGCACGCGGCCGGCGGTGTGTTCAACACGACGGCACGCTCCGGGTCGAACGCGTGGCACGGGAGCGCGCTGCTCGTGAGCAAACCGGGCGCAACGACAGGAACACTCTTCTTCGCCAAGCGCGCCGGCCTCGAGAATCCGCCGCAGTTCTACTACAACTGGGCGGGCTCGCTCGGCGGGCCGATCGTCAAGGACAAAACGTTCTTCTGGTTCAGCACCGACGACTACAAGCAACGCAGCACGCGCAACAACGTCCTGACGCTGCCGACCGCGGCAGAGCGTGCTGGCGACTTCTCCCAGACGCTCAGCGCCACCGGCCAGCTGATCACGATCTACGACCCGCTGACCACGCGAACCGCCAACGGCGTCATCGTGCGCGACCCGTTTCCGGGCAACGTGATCCCGGCCGATCGGATCAGTCCGGTCGCGCGCGCCATGCTCGCGGCGATGCCGACGCCATCGACCGGAAAGTCCTTCAACGGACAGGCCACGCTCGATGACGGTCCGCAGGATCAGGAGACGATCAAGCTCGATCAGCGCTGGACGGACCGATGGACGACAACCGGCATGTATGCGCACCAGCACACGAGAGAGCCGGGGTCTGCTTTCTACGGGACGTTCGGGACGGTGCCCGGTGATCCAGGCGCAAGCCTGCTGTTCCGCACCATCGACTTCTTCGCGCTGAACAACATCTTCGTGCCGAGTCCCAACACGGCGATCGCGGTGCGGTACGGCTACAACCGCTTCCAGGACTTCGGCGGCAACTACCCGGCGTTCGACGCAGCCACACTCGCACTTCCGTCGAGCCTGGTGAACGCGATGACGTTCAACACGTTCCCGAACGTGAGCATCACCGGCTACAACGGGCTGGGGAACAACGGTCCGACGCAGGCGACCCACGAGACACAGACGGCCAGCGTGTCGGTCTCGAAATTCATGGGCAGCCACACGATCAAGTTCGGCGCGGAGTACCGCCGCATGGGCGCCGATGTGATGGCCTACAGCTCGTCAGCAGGCACATTCAGCTTCTCGCAGGCGTTCACCTCGTCGACGCCGACCGCGTCGGGCGGTGATGCGTTCGCAAGTTTCCTGCTCGGGTATCCGGCGAGCGGCAGCATCGTCTACGCCACGCCGGCGACCTATGTGATCGACTACTACGCCGGCTTCGCGCAGGACGAGTTCAGGGTCAGTTCCAAGCTCACGCTGAACTACGGGCTGCGTTACGAGTACGAGCCCGGTGTCCGCGAGGCTGACGGCCACTTCACCGTCGGCTTCGACCCGAACGCGGAGTTTCCGGTGCAGGTGCCAGGGCTGACGCTGAAGGGCGGGCTGATGTATGCGGGTCAGAGCGGGTATCCGACGACCCAGGGCAAGCCGCTCAAGGGCGCGGCGCCGCGCGGCGGCTTCGCGTGGTCGCTGTCGGACAAGGATGTCATCCGCGGCGGATACGGATTCTACTGGGCGCCGATTCAGTTCTCGGGCATCGGCGAGACCGCGATGGGGCGTCTTGGCTACACCGCGACGACCACGTATCTCGCGAGCACCGATGGCAATCGAACGCCCGCGAACACGCTGAACAATCCGTTTCCCGCCGGCATCACGCCGCCGCAGGGCAATTCGAAAGGGCTGGCAACCGGCGCCGGCGGAGTGATCGACTTCGTGGATCCCGACTCACAGCCCGGGCAAGTCCAGCAGTACTCGGTCGACTACACCCGCGAACTGCGTGGCGGTATCGCCGTGTCGATTGGATACTCCGGCAGCCGATCCGAGCATATGCCCGTCGGCGGCACGGTCGATGCGACGGTCAATATCAACCAGATCGATCCGCAGTACCTCTCGCTCGGGTCCGCGTTGCTCGATCTGGTGCCGAACCCGTTCTTTGGAAACGCGGCGTTCGGGAACCTCGCGAATTCGGCGACCATCACGCGCGGTCAGCTGCTCAGGCCGTTCCCGCAGTTCGACAACGTGCTCGCGCATCGCGTCACCGACGCGCGTGCTCGATACAACGCGATGACGCTGCGTTTCGACAAACGGGTTCGGAACAACTGGGGCGTGAACGCGAACTACACCTTCAGCCGTCTCATGGACAACCAGTTCGGCGAATCGAACACCTACTCGAATCGCAACGGCAGCGCGCTCGACAACTACGACCTCGATGGCGAGTGGGGATATTCGCTGCTCGACGTGCCGCATCGCCTCAATCTCAATGGCACGGTGATCCTCCCGATCGGGTCCGGGCACAAGTGGCTGACCAAGGGACTGGGCAACGCGGTGCTGGGCGGCTGGTCGTTGACCGTCGGCGCGCGTTTCCAGAACGGCTTCCCGGTGAGCGTCTGGCAGTCGAACAACAACTCGGGTCTGCTTGGCAGCACCCAGCGGCCGAACGTCGTCCCCGGCGTCGACCTCGCGACCAGCGGGTCGCTCGACGATCGGCTGACCAACTGGATCAACGCGGCGGCATTCACCGCGGCGCCCGCGTTCACCTTCGGCAACGCGCCGCGAACGTTCCCCGACGTGCGAACGCCGGGACAGCGCAACGTCGACCTGAGCATCCAGAAAGTCCACACCTTCGGAACGCGATCGATCTCGGTCCGGGCAGACGTGATGAACCTGTTCGACAACCCCCTCTTCACGACGTTGCAGTCGCAGTTCGGCACGCCGACGTTCGGACAGCTCACAGCGGTCGGCGGATACGCGCGGTCCGTGCAGTTCCAGGCCCGCTTTGGTTGGTGAACGCAGACGTAGGGGGCTCTTCCCTGGCTCGCCGAAGCGCAACGCGCGAAGGCGGCAGGCGGCCCACATCGGGAGATGTCCATGACAACCACTCACTCTGACGGCGCCTGGCCGCTCACGCGCCGGCGTTTCCTCGAACAACTCGGTTTGACCGGCGGTTCAGCGCTCGTGATGAGCGCGATGCAATCGTGGGAGTTGATGGCAGCGCAGGCCGGGCCGCGTCCCATTCTGACGGGGAACCCGAACGGCACGCGCGTGGTGGTGCTCGGCGCCGGCGTGTCAGGGCTGACCGTCGCGTACGAGCTCCGCAAGCTCGGATACCACGTAAGCCTCCTCGAGGCGCGCGATCGCGTTGGCGGCGTCAATTGGACTGTCAGGCGAGGAGCGACGCACACCGAGGTCGGTCCGGGCGGCGAGACGCAGGTCTGCAACTTCGACGAGGGCCTCTATGTGAATGGAGGACCCTGGCGCATTCCGCACTGGCACACCGGCGTCCTCGGCTACTGCAAGGAGCTCGGCGTGCCGCTCGAGGTCTTCATCAACGAAGCCGAGGCGTCCTACTTCTACTACGAGGGCGATCAGATCGGACCGCTCGCCAGCAAGCGCGTCCGCCTGCGCGAGGTGAAGGCCGACATGATCGGCTACACCTGCGAGCTGATGGCGAAGGCGGTGAATCAGGAGAAGCTCGATCTGCCGCTCACGGCGCAGGACAAGGAAAAGTTCGTCACCTTCCTCGTCAGCGAGGGATATCTCGACTCGGCGGATCGCGCCTACAAGAAGAACAGTGCCCGAGGACCAGGCGATCCCAACGACTTTTCAGCGCTGCTGCAGTCCGGGTTCGCGAACCGCATTCGATCGGTACTCGAGGGCACCGGCCAGGCGCCGATGTTCCAGCCGATCGGCGGCATCGATCAGTTTCCCAAGGGCTTTCAGAAGAAGCTCGGCGACACGATCACGTTTGGCGCGGAGGTCGTCTCGATCCGTCAGGCAGCCGACACCGTCAAGGTGGCCTACAAGAACGTGAAGAACGGGGCGATGAAGGAAATCACCGCCGACTATTGCGTGTCGTGCATGCCGTTCACCATCCTGCGCGGACTCGACGTCGATCTGTCGCCTCAGACGATGGGCGCGGTGAAGGCGACGCCGTACAGCCCGAGCGCGAAGATGGGATTGCAGATGAAGCGCCGCTTCTGGGAAGAGGACGACCGGATCTTCGGCGGTCATCTCTACTCGAACCTGCCGTTCGGCGAGTTCTCGTATCCATCGAACGGCTACTTCGGCGACAAGGGCGTGCTCCTCGGCTTCTACGGCAACGGCCAGATGTCGGGCGTCATCAAGATGCCGGTCAAGGACCGCATCGAGCATGTGCTGACGCACGCAAGCAAGGTGCATCCCCAGATTCGCGCCGAGTACGAAGCGGGGTACTGCGTGTTCTGGGAAAAGATTCCGTACAGCATGGGTGCCTTCGCCGCAGGCGGAGGCAATGCCGCCGATCGACTCGCCGTGCTGGCCAAGCCGGACAACCGGATGTATCTCGGATGCGGAGCGGTGAGCGGAAACGGCGGCTGGATGGAAGGTGCGGTCACGGCCGCATGGAAGCAGGTGAAGGCGTTGCACGAACGCGTGATGAGCAGTCAGCAGACGACCCGGCAGTCAGGAGCGTGATGCGAATGAAGAGACATCTTGTTGCAGCGATCGTTGTCGTGGCCGTGTCGGCGACGCCGGCGCAGGCCCAGACGGTGAAACATATTCAATCGAAGGAGTCGGGGATCGCCAGTGGAGTGTGGGTGGATAACGTGTTCTACATGAGCGGACAGCTGCCGACGCCAGTCACGCCCGCCGATCGTGCGAAAGGAACGCCGGCGGTGTACGGCAACACTCAGGCCCAGGCGGAGAGCACGTTCACCAAGATCCAGAACCTGCTGAAAGAGCAGGGCCTCGGCATGGGTGATGTCGTGATGATGCGTGTGTATATGGCGGCCGATCCCGCGATGGAGAACAAGCTCGATTTCGCGGGCATGAACGCGGCGTACGCGAAGTACTTCGGCACACCCGATCAGCCGAACAAGCCGGCGAGATCCACGGTGCAGGTGGCCGCGCTCGTCGCCGCCGGGGCGCTGCTCGAAGTGGAAGTGCAGGCGGCGCGCAGCAGCAAATAGAGTGTCCGCACATGACGCGAACGATTCTTCTCGCGTGTTTCGTCGGGTGCGTGTCAGCGATCGCGAAGCAAGGCGTACTGCTCGCGGACGACGAGTCACAGGTTGTGTCGGTGTTCACCGCCCGGCAAGCGGACGCCGGCCGCGCCGCGTTCGAGAAGCATTGTGCGTCGTGCCACATGCCCGATCTCAGCGGCAACAGCGACGCGCCGGCGCTTGCCGGCGCGAACTTCGCGTCCACGTGGCGCACGCGCACGACCAAAGACTTGTTCGGCTACATATCGGCGGCGATGCCGCCCGGCGGCGCGCCGCTCAGCGCGGAACAGTACGCATCGATTGTCGCGCGCATCCTGCAGGCCAACGGAGCCGTCCCGGGCGCAGAGTCGTTCAGCCCATCGACCGCTGTGTCTGTCGGCAGTGTGATTCCAGTTCGCTCGGCATCATAGTGATGGACTGCCACGGTACTCTCCGTAGTGCCGGCAGAACGGGTGGCCGCACGTGACTCCAAGCGACGGCGGTGTGGCTGCGGCTCACCGGGCGGGCCTGGGATCGGCGACCGGTGCTCAATAAACAGCTCGAGGCTCGGACTGGGATCCGGAATTTTGCGCGGCGCCGCGTGATACTAGACGAATGGCCTTCTCGCCGTCGTCACGTGGACGACTGACGCACTACGACCTCGACCGCTTTCCCGACGACACGTTGTTTCATCGGCTGGCCCGCGCCGTGTGCCGTTCGGGCTGCCTGCCTCGGAAGGAACTGTACGAAGCGTGGGAAACCGCGCGGCGGGTTCGGCGTCTGTTCCGCGGCGGCCGCGTCGTCGATCTCGGAGGCGGTCACGGTCTGCTCGCGCACGCGATGCTGCTCCTCGATGACTCGTCGCCGGAAGCGTTGGTCGTGGATGCGGCAATCCCGTCATCCAGTGCGAGGCTGCATCAGTCCTTGGCCGAGGCGTGGCCGCGCTTGTCAGATCGCATCACGTTCGTTTCCGCGCGGGTCGAGGACGTCACGCTCGCGGACGATGACGTCGTTGTCTCCGTGCATGCGTGCGGAGCGCTCACCGATGTCGTGCTCGATCGAGCAGCAACTGTGCGCGCACGTGTGGCTGTGCTTCCGTGCTGCCACGATCTCGACATGAACGACGAGGCCAACCTGACCGGATGGGTCGATGGTCCGCTGGCCGTCGACATCGTGCGTGCCCTGCGGTTGCAGCAGCGCGGCTATCGCATCTGGACGCAGTCGATCTCCGTCGACATCACGCCGAAGAATCGGCTGCTGATCGGAGAGCCGTTCGTACGTAGTATCCGGCTGTAACCGGACGGTCTACTGGACGGCGTTCAACGTGATGTCGAAGACTAGCGTCGCGTTCGCCGGGATACTGGCGCTCGGACTCTGATTCCCGTACGCAAGCTCAGGCGGGATGACGAGGCGCCTTTGTCCGCCAACACCCATGCCAACGACGCCCATATCCCATCCGCGTATGACGCGGCCTGTACCCAGTTGGAAGGTGAAGAGGGGATTCGTCTCGAACTGCGTGCCTTTCGCGTCGGGTTTGCTCGAATCATGGAGCCACCCGGTATACGCGACAGTTACAGTGTTGCCGTTAGCCGCTATGGCGCCTGTGCCGACGACCAGATCGGTTTGAGAGTACGGGGCAGTCGTCGTGCTCGTGGGTCCCGTGGGAGTGTCGTTGCCGCCGCATCCGGCGACCAGGAATAAAGCCAGGATCGGAAAGAGACGTTTCATCGTTTTCCAGTGTAGACGATTGAAACGACTGACGAGCCTTTGCTAGCCGTTCTGACCGCATGGATTGCTGACAAAAGAGTCAAGTCTTCCGCGGTCAAGACGGCAAAGCCAAACACTGGGACTAGCGAGGCGGAGCCGGCCGGCTTCGACATGCTCGCCGGTCTGAGGCGGAGCCTCGCTAGTTTCCTCCGGCCAATTCCCGCGTAGCGGTGTCTAAACGGGTCAGAGTAGCGGCGCATGAACGTCTGCGTCTCCGCCGGTCTCGTCCTGTGGGCAGGCTCTCTGCTGGCGCTTGCCGGGTCGGATCGCGAACACACGTCGAAGCTGAATGCGCAGGGCGCGGTCGTCGCGCCATCTGCGCGAACGTTACGACTGCCCGGCTCTCCGTACCGCTATTCCGTTCTCAATCTCCCAGCGCATTTCCTGACGCCGGCGGCGATGCGTTTCGACAACACGCCGGCTGACAATCCGGTCACAGACGAGGGGGCCGCGCTCGGCCGTGTCCTGTTCTACGACCGGCGCCTCTCGGCCAACGACACAATCTCATGCGGATCGTGTCACGTGCAGTCGCATGGGTTTGCCGATCCGAATCGATTCAGTCGCGGGTTTCAGGGCGGACAGACCGATCGCCATGGCATGAGCCTCGTCAACGTCCGCTTCCATCCCCGGGCGCGCTTCTTCTGGGATGAGCGCGGAGGGAATCTCGAGGACATGGTGTTGCTGCCGGTCGCGAACCACCTCGAGATGGGGCTGGATCTCGCCAGGCTGCCGTCGATCCTCGAGCACGATCCGCACTACCCCGAGCTCTTTCGCAAGGCGTTCGGCGATCGGTCGATCACGAACGAGCGCGTCTCGCGGGCGCTCGCGCAGTTCCTGCGCTCGATGGTGTCGTACCAGTCGAAGTATGACGATGGGCGCCAGACCGTGAATGCCGTGTCAGATGACTTCCCGAACTTCACGGCGCAGGAGAACCGCGGCAAGGCGCTGTTTCTCCGCAATTGTTCCCTGTGCCATCTCCCCGATCAGGAGGCCCACTTCATCATGGTCGAGCCGGTGAACACCGGACTCGACGATGACACCGCGCACACCGACGGCGGCGTGGGCGACATCACGCTCAACCCGCGCGACATGGGACACTTCAAATCGCCGTCGCTGCGCAACGTCGAAGTGACGACGCCGTACATGCACGACGGCCGGTTTTCGTCGCTGGAGGCGGTCATCGATCACTACAGCAGCGGGGGAAAGAATCATCCGAACAAGGACGTGCGCATACAGCCGATGCACTTCACCGACTCGGAGAAGGCCGCGCTGATTGCGTTTCTGAAAACACTGACCGATCGGAAGTTCCTCGAGGATCCGAAGTTCTCGGATCCGTTCGAGTAGGCTTCACGTAGAGCGGGGGCTTCAACCCCCGCGTCGAGAAGGGAGTGCACCATGCGGCGCGGACTCATTCTCCTGGTCACGGTAATCTGCTGCGCCACGACGGCCTCGGCGCAGAACCCTGTGGTGGGGGACAGGTTCATATTCGACGTCGCGACAGCGGCGTTCGGGCGTGCCAACCCGGATGACGTCGTGGCCCGCATGATGTCGTTCGATCGCGATCACGACGGGGTGATCTCGAAGGGCGAGCTGCCCGAACGGATGCAGCCGCTATTGATGCGAGGCGACGCCGGCCTCGACGGGACGCTCAACGCCGCGGAGATCCGAACGCTCGCGCTCAGCGCGCGTCCGGTCAGCGCAACGGAGCGCGGATTCGGACACCCGGGTGGCTACACGTTCGGCGATCAAGGCGAGATCTCGTCGCGATCCCACATCGAGGGTGCGCTCGCGGATCTCCGGCTGAACGACGCGACCAGCGATCGAGCGCGCTCCGTCGTCAGCGCGTTCGTCGAGGCGCTCGATGCGGATGCATCAGCCGATCTTTTGCACGACATGGAGAAGCTGCTCACGCCGGAGCAGTTGAGCGATTTCAAGACCGGACTTGATCCTCGTGCTCCCAGGCGCTTCTTCTCGATGAAGGCGCCGAATCAGGTGGCGGTCCCGTTGGTCCTCTCAGGCGGCGATCTCGGGCGCCGCGTCGAGATCTATGGCCTGCCCCCGGAGCCGCTGCGTGAGGCACATGCCGCTGTCGATCGTTTCAAGGATCGGCTCCGTCCCGGCGATGACGATCGGGCTGCGCTGCTGAAGGAGATGAAGGGCATCCTGAGCGCCGAAGAGGGCGACAACTTCCGCGCAGCGCTCGAGCGGCGTCCCCTTGTGAAGGCCGGAGGCGGGCAGGGGGTGGTCAGTGGGATCGTCAGTGGAGACGTGTTTGTCGGGTCTCAGATTGTTCCGCTGCCGCCGGCCCGCGTCGTAAAGCCCGTCGACTGAATTTTCGTGAGTGGGGCCGCCTGTCCGCCTTCGCATGAAGCTGCGGCGGACAAGCCAGGCGGCCCCGTGATCACTGCGGTGCTAGGGACAGGTAGGTGACACCATCTTGAGCGAGGTGACCGTCATCGTCGCCTCGCCTTTGTCTGTCGTGATCGGTCCGACCACCGTGACTTTGTGTCCGCTGTGAGCATCGATCTTCACAGATGTGCTCGATAGAGTGACAGCCTTCGGTGGTGCTTCCTTCTTGCTCGCCGCGGCGCCTGCCGTGACGTCGGTCAGTATGAACGTGGCGGGGTCCTTGCCGGGCGCGACACATCCCGTAAAGGTCGCCTCCTTCCCCTTTGCCTCGGCCTTCTGCGCCGGTGCCTTTGCATCGGCCTTCGGCGCCGGTGCCTTTGCGTCCGGCGTCGGAGCCGGAGCCTGCATGGCCATGGCGGAACTCGCCATCAGACCAACCACACAACATGCGACTGCAGCTGCTTTCAGGGCTTTCATAGATGCTCCTCCGACTGACGTGAATTCCGTCGAAGGGGAGTGCTCGATATTATCCAGAAAATGCGGGCTCGCTGCCTCAGCTGTAGGTGTGCCGTGCCGGGTAGCCGCGAGCACCTTGGTGTGGTGAGAGAAAAAAAAACGATGGCGCGTGCCCGGACACGCGCCATCGTCATCACGTACCGTGTGAGCGATTACCCGTTGGCGGGGCGGACCGTCACGAACAGCTTGGCGTCCTGACGATTGATCAGCAGCAGCGTTGGCTTGTCACTGTCGCCCTTCAGCGCTGCGCGCAGATCCTCGATCCCTTTTACGGGTTGGCGATTCACCGATTCGATGACGTCGCCTGCCTGGATGCCGGCATCCGCAGCCCGGCCGTTCGGGTCGACGGCCTGGACCACGACCCCGTGCGCGTCCTTGGATACGCCGAGCTTCGACGCCAGCTCGGGCGTGAGTGGCGCCACCGATACACCGAGCGCTGCGTGATCCTCGCCCTCGGCATCCGGGACACCGCGGCCGGCTGCGCGATCCGCGTTCAGCTCATCGAGCTTCACGCTGACGTTCTTCTTGGCGCCGTCGCGAACGATGACGAGTTGCGCGTCGCTGCCCGGTCGTGTCGCTGCGATGCGGTTGCGCAGCGTGTTGGAGTCGTGTACCGGCTGGCCCTCGAACGAGACGATCACGTCGCCCTGCTTCAGGCCCGCCTTGTCAGCCGCGCTGCCGGCAGCGACCGAGCTGACGATCGCGCCGCCGTTGTCCTCGAGGCCAAGACTCTTGGCCATGTCGGAGGTCACCTGTTGAACAGTAACGCCCAACTGCGCGCGCCGCACGGTCCCCGACGTCCGCAGCTGTTGCATCACGTTGTTCGCCATGTTCACCGGGATCGCGAAGCCGATGCCGATGTTGCCGTCCGAGGTCGAGACGATCTGCGAGTTGATGCCAACCAGCTCGCCCTTGGTGTTCACGAGCGCGCCACCCGAGTTGCCGTGATTGATTGGCGCGTCGGTCTGAAGGAAGTCCTCGTAGCTGCCGCTGCCGACACCGGTCGAGCGGCCCTTCGCGCTGATGATGCCCATCGTGACGGTCTGGCCGATGCCGAGCGGATTCCCGACAGCGAGCGCGACGTCACCGACTTTCACCGAGTCCGAGTTGCCAAGCGCAAGCGCGGTGAATTTCCCGTCGATCTTGAGCAGTGCGAGATCGCTCGGCTTGTCCTTCCCGATCAACTTCGCCGAATACGATTTCCCGTTGTTGAGTTCGACCGTGATCTGATCGGCGCCGTCGATGACGTGATGGTTGGTGAGGATGTAGCCATCAGTCGTCACGATCACGCCCGATCCCAGCGCGCGCTGTTTGAACGTTCGCGGCTGACGGCCCTGCGGCACCGTCTCTTCTCCGAATCGATCTCCGAAGAAGCGGCGCAGGAAATCGTCGTCCGGACCCTGGAACTGGGCCGGTGACGCTTTCGCCTTGCCCTCGGTGCGGATGGTCACCACCGCCGGTGCGACCACGTTGACGACGTCCGCATAGGAATCGCGGCTGCCGTCGACCGCATGAGTGATCGGGGTCGTCACCGTGGCCGGAGCGAGCGTCGTGCTGTCGGCGGCAGTGACGAATCGCGCGGCGCCGGCCATCAACCCAAGTCCTGCAACGGCCGCGATGCCGGCACGGGTGGCCCGTTGGCTGAGTGAAAAACGTTCTTGCATGTACTGTGTGCCTCCCTGTAGGAACCTGCCTATTCCTTATGACGAAGCACCGCCTGTCGCGACGATTACACGAACATTACAGTCGTGAAAGGTTGTCGTTTCCCGCGGGCAGCGAGATGGTGAACGTCGACCCTGCGCCGGCCGTGCTCGAGACCTCGACCGATCCGCCATGCGCCTCGACGATCGCTTTGACGAGGCTGAGGCCGAGGCCCAGACCGCGCTCGGCGCGGCTCGCGTCGCCGCGAAACAGCCGCTCCCAGATTCGCGGAATCTCCTCGGGTGGAATGCCCGCCCCCGTGTCGCTCACGCGCACGACCGCGCGTCCATCATCGCGGCTCAGGGTCACTTCGACGCGCCCGCCCGCCGGGGTGTACTTGACCGCGTTGTCGATCAGGTTTGCCGCCACCTGTTCCAGACGCGGGCGGTCGCCATCGACGATGACGTCGCCGGCCGGATCGGCGGCCGGCGCTGTCTGCTCCGTCGCAACGAGCGTCACGCCCTTCGCCTCGGCGACATCCCGATAGAGATCGACCGCGCGCTCGACGACCTCGGTGAGCCGTATCGGTTCGCGACGCAGTTGCAGCGCGCCGCTCTCGGCCTCCGAGATGTCCATCAGGGCGTCGAGCATCACCATCACGCGATCGGCCTCTTCGACGCAATCGGCGAGCGCCTCGCGGTCGCGCTGTGAATCGGGCGGACCGGCGAGCGCCATCTCCGCCGAACCCCGCAGGCGCGTGAGCGGCGTACGAAGATCGTGCGACACGTTGTCGAGCGATCCGCGCATGGCGGTGACCAGCCCCTCGATCCGGTCCAGCATCGCGTTGAACAATCGCGTCAGGTCGTCGACTGCGTCGCCGCTGTTCTCGATCTCGACTCGCTCGTCGGTCCGTCCGGTGCGGATGATCCGGCGGACGGCGCTCGCCAGTCTCCGGATCGGATAGAGCGCCGACTGCGTGACGAGCCAGCCACCCGTCAGCGCGATCGCCACGATCAGCAACGTGACGAACCCGAGTGCGGTTCGAAAGCGCGCGAGCAGATCGTCGCGGCTCTCGGTGCTCTTGCCCACCTGGACGATCGTCCCGTCCTCGAGCTGGGCGGTCGCCGTGTCCAGCTTCGACAGGTCCCAGCCCTCGGGGCTGCTCAGGACGATGGCGTCGAGCCCGCGATCGACGACGCGTATGAACAGGCGCTCGGGCGCCACCTGCTGCTCGGCGTTCACCGTGGCGGCGAGGACCCTGAGCCCGCCGCGCCGGTACGCGGCGGCGTAATCACCGAGCTTGCTGTGCAGGATCTGTCGATCGCGCTGGGTGATCGAGATCGCGGTGAGCGAGTAGGTCACCAGTGCGATGGCGATGGCGCCGATGACGAACAGCGCGGAGTACCACAGCGCCAGGCGGAGTCCGAAGACCCGCGCCAGGAACGGCTGGCGGATCGGCTCAGGCTCGGAGGACATAACCGACGCCGCGGACGGTGTGCAGCAACTTGGTCGCGAACGGCTCGTCGATCTTGTCACGCAACCGGCTCACCAGCACGTCGACGACGTTGGTCTGTGGATCGAAGCTGTAGTTCCAGACGTGCGACAGGATCATCGTCTTCGAGACGACGCGTCCGGCGTTGCGCATCAGGTATTCGAGCAGCGCGAATTCGCGAGGGCGGAGATCGATCGGTTCGCCGTCGCGTGTGACCTGGCGCGAGAGCAGGTCGAGCGTCAGATTCTCCACGGTGAGCGACGTCGGCTCGGTGGCGCGGGTGGCGCGGCGGACGAGCGCCTGGACGCGGGCGAGCAGTTCGGTGAACGCGAATGGCTTGGTGAGGTAGTCGTCGCCGCCGGTCTGCAGACCGCGCACGCGATCGTCCACCGCGCGCCGCGCGCTCAGGATCAGCACCGGGGTGGAGACGCCGCGGCGCCGCACTTCCTCGATGAGCGAGAGCCCGTCGCGCCTGGGCAGCATCACGTCGACGATGGCGACGTCGTAGGGTCTGGCGAGCGCGGCGTTCAGACCCTCGTCGCCGTCGGCCGCGCGATCGACGACGAAGCCCGCCTCGCGCAGACCGCGCGTGACGAAGTCGGCGATCGTGGCGTCGTCTTCGACCAGCAGGGCACGCACGAGGGAATGATACCGAGAGCGGGTGGTTGCGACGGATCAGATGCAAACGGCGTCAACTTGACCGGCTGGTTAGCGTATGCTAACTTAGCCGCCATCATGGGCTCGATGCCGCCCTTCTACATCAGCGACGACGATCCGCCGGCCAAGCGCCACATTCTTCGCGCGGCGATGAAGCTGTTCAGCGAACACGGGCTCGCCGGCACGAGTATTCGTGACATCGCCAGGGAGAGCGGCTACACGAATCCCGCCCTCTACAAACACTTTGCGAGTAAGGAAGAACTGGCTGTGCATCTGTTCGAGACCTGTCACCAGCGTCTGTGGACCCGGTGCAGCGCCGCCATCGAGGCCGCGACGACCTTCGACGCCAAACTGGACGGGTATGTCGGTCAAATCCTCGAGCTCGTCGACGAGCACCCCGAGGCAATGGCGTTTCTCTCTGAGAGCGCTCGCGTGCTCTGGCCGAAAGCGGGAGCGACGGTCCGTCGCCGTACGATGATTGGTCTCGCGCGCGATCTCATGAGTCTCGCGCCGCGATCGCGTCACAGTGGGCGCGTCATCAACCCTCAGGTCGCGGCGGCGTGCATGCAAGGGACGTTGGCCGAACTCGCCCGGATGCTGCAGGTGGGCGTCATCCCAGGTCCTGCCAGCCGATGGAAAGCGGATCTCGTCGCGTTGTTCAGACAAGCGTCCGCCTAAAAATTTTTGCCGCACCGGTTAGCACATGCTAACCACAGAAGGGAAGTAACCCATGGGCTCACTCGCGATCGACAGAACCGTTGCATTGGATGTGAACGGCTCCACTCAGCGTCTGCGCATCTGCGCCGCACATGCTGGACTCCCTCCATTGCTCGTCGTCCAGGGCGGCCCTGCGCTGCCGGTGCTGCACGAGGTGGCAAGATTTCAGCGCCTGCTGAATCTGGAACAGCATTTCCTCGTCGGCTACTGGGAGCAACGCGGATGTGGCAACGTGCCTCGAGAACAAGCGGACGGCGTCTCGTGGTTGCAGCAGATAGAAGATCTGCGGACTGTGCTGGCGTGGTTCCACGGCGAGACCAAGCAACGCGTCACGATGCTGGGCATTTCGATCGGCGCCACGCTCGCCCTGCGAGCCGTCGAGCGCGACTGCGATCAGGTGAAGGCCGTCATCGCTGTTTCTCCTGATGCGCACACGCGCGACAGCGACACGGCTGCTGACGCCTTTCTTCACAACCGAGCGCTTCGTACGGAAGATCGCCGGCTGGCCAAACGACTGGCGAAACTGGCGCGGCCGCCGTACGTAGATCCCACGACGTTCCAGCAGCGCGCACGGTTGCTTGCCGATCTCGGCACGATCGAATACGGGAAGACGTTCATCGCACTGATGCGAGAGACGCTGCTCGGGATGATCGCCGCATACGGCGTCGTCGGCACCGGGAGAGCGCTGCGCAACATGAATCTGGTCCTGCGTCGCCTGCTCCCGCAGATCCTTCCACTCGATCTGTTCGCCGATCCTCCACAGGTGATGGTCCCGGTTCACTACGTATTCGGCGAGCAGGATGTCCTGACCCCCGCCTCAGTTCCGGACCGGTTGCCCGCAGCGATTGCAGCACCTGGCAGCACGGTCGTCCGCGTGGCCAATGCCGGTCATATGTTGCATTTCGATCGGCCGGACATCGTGCGATCGATCGCTGAGCGTGTATGAACATTCACGCCATCCACACCGGTTCCGTCCGGATCAAGACTGCGCAGATCGAGGGCCGGGGGCGCGGTTTGCGCCGACGTCTTGGGCCATTCGTCGACCGACACTGGAGCGACTGGCTCCCCACGTACACATGGGTAATCGATCATCCCGAAGGCGTGATCGTCGTCGATACCGGCCAGGGGAGGCACCTGCTCGAAAGCAGCCGGGCCTTCCATCCGTACCACCGATGGGAAGTGGCCTTCCGGATTGAGCTCGAGGAAGAAATCGGCCCGCAACTGCGCGCGCTTGGCGTGGGGCCGCGAGACGTGAAACGAGTGGTGCTCACTCACCTCCACTGCGACCATGACGGTGGCCTTTCGCATTTCCCTGACAGCGAGATTCTCGTGTCGCCGGGTGAACTGCGTGCCGCCCGCGGGTGGATGGGACGCGCACGCGGATACCTGCCACAGCGGTGGCCATCCTGGTTCGATCCGGTCCCGCTCGACCTCGCCGCCCACGCCTTCGGGCCCTTCGTGGCCAGCACGCGGTTGACGCAGGCCGGTGACGTTGTCGCAGTGGGGACTCCTGGTCACACGGCCGATCACATCTCCGTTGCCGTGGTCGAGGGGGAGATCACGTACTTTCTCGCTGGAGATGCGTCGTACAACGAGCGACTCATGCTGGCCGGGAAAGTAGACGGCGTGAGTGCCGACGACGAAGTAGCCGAGAGAACGCTCAGGGCGATACGGTGCTACGTGAGGGATCATCGGACCGTGTATTTGCCGACGCACGATCCCGAATCCGGGAGTCGGCTGGCAAGTCGCCGCGTGACTGTCGGCTCGAGCGGAACCGACGGCCTCCGATGCTGAGACGAGTTGAACTCCGTCGCACCGGCGCTGATACAATCTACCTTTCCCACCACGCGGAAGTGGCGGAATTGGCAGACGCACCAGCTTGAGGGGCTGGCGGTAGCAATACCGTGGGGGTTCGAGTCCCCCCTTCCGCACCATTCGACTCTCCTTTCAGCTCGCCTCCGGCGAGCCGAAAGGCTCGCTCATGGCGAGCCCTCCATTGGGTCGAATGTCCTGAGCGAGCAATTGGCCGGCCGAAGGCTGGCCGATTGCGAGTCGAAGGACCGGCCGAACGCAAAAGCCCCCATTGCGAGTCAAGGGGCGACGATGGCATCGTCGTCGAATGGCGTCGCACTACGTCTATTTGCTTCGCTGCGGGGACCACAGCCTATACGTCGGCGAAACTTCTGACCTTCCGACGCGCGAGCGCGATCACAACGAAGGACGCGGCGGCAGCTACACAGCTAAGAGGCGGCCCGTACAGATCGTCTATGCCGAGCAGTTCAATTCGAGACTAGATGCGCTGAAGCGCGAACGGCAGATCAAGCGCTGGAGTACGAACAAGAAAGAGATGGTTGTCCGCGGCGACCTGGCAGGTCTGTCAGGCACCAGCCAGAGAGCACGAATCCGAGCGGGATTCACGTGGGAGGACTGGCTGACTCGGCTCCGAGAATAGCTGCCAGTCGTCATCAGCGGTGACTATGCCGGCGTTGCGCGCCCGGGTCTTCGAGGTCGCTCAATCGGTCACCGGGTAGAGGTGTGGTGTATTGAACAGCGCCTCGTTGACATAGAACGGCGCGAGCCGATGTTCCCCGCGATTGCGTGCGCCGCGGATCGCGTTCGCGACGAGCTGCGCCGCGCCGATCTGCGCCCGCTTCAAGTCATCGTCATTAGTGACGAGCGGCACGCGACCCTGAAACAGCGTCAACAGCAGATCCTTGGAATCGTCGAGGGGCATATCCTCCCGCGTGGCGATCTGCTGCGCGGCCTCCCACATGGCCAGCACCCGCCGGCGCACATCGAGCGGCAGGACCTCGATGCCCGCACTGCCAACCTCCGCTGCCGCACACTCGTCGAAGGGGCTCTCGACCACGCACGTGGCCGGCAGGCTCGCCCATCCTTGCAGCGGCTTCACCGTGTAATGACCGCGATCGGTTGATGAGACCGTCCGAATGGCCACCGGAAGCTTGTGCCCGCCGGCAGCAGAGGGCAGGGCCGCGGGGTTGGGTTTCAGCGCGTCGATCTCTTCCTGAAGGATCGGCAGCCGAGCGCCCATCGCCTTGTGCATCATCCAGCGGAGCGTCACATCATTGAGACCCTGATTCTGGTTGCCGCCGCCGATGTCGGAGTGGACACCCCGGAACCAGACCTCGCACGCGCCTTCGAGCCGGGTCGGGAGGAACGACGGCCGGCGCTCGTCGAGCGCCAGCGCGTGGAAGCAGTACTGCAGGTTCGACTTCGGCAGCGAGAGATGATGCCCGATGTTCAGCGCGGTGTTGCCGAGATTGGCGAGCCCGAACGACGCCACCACGTCCCACACGCCGAGAAACCGAATCTTCGGTGAGGGCTCGACGACCTGGTCGCTGCCGGGTTTGCGGATGCCGCGCTCCTGAATGCAATGGCAGAAGTCGAGCGTGGTCGCTGCGCCGCGGCTGAAGCCGACGATGTCGATGTCGCGCTCGCCCTGGTCCCACGCCTTGCAGAGCGCCTCGTAGGCTTCGTTGATGCGCGCCAACTCGCCGAGACCGAAGACGCCGCCAAGTGCGCGGCCGATCGCTTCGAAGCGCGTGCCGACTCCCTCGACATAGAAATCGAGGTCCGGGCGCTTCGAGTGCCGCTTGTAAGCGTTATAGAAGCGGACCACGTTCGTGTTCGTGTAGGCCGGATCGTCGCCGTCCTTCGCTTCGTTCCAGGTGCCGTCGAATGCGTAAACAGGCATGCGTCTCTCCCTCGCGTGTGGGAGATGCATTATGAGCTACTTGGATTACGTTCGTTGAGATTGGCAATCGCCTCGACGATGTCGGCGATCGCCTCTTCGGTGTACGCGACCTTCAGCGAGAGAAGGCTGCGTCGATGATCTCGCGGGCGCGCTTGGAATCACCGACGCGACCTTGCCGGTACGATTCGAGCGGCTTCGATGCCCGCTTCTTCCTCAGCGTCAGCGCAGGCGCGTCGTCGTCGATGGCCTCGACGGCCAGGATCTCGGAGACCTACTGTCTCTCCGCCACTATCACGTTCTTCACCGCCTGACCCTGTACATTCGTGCCGGTTTGAGTGGCTGTAAGCGTCTTACCATCCTTCGAGATCACGATTCGTGTCGTCACGGTCGGCTTGCCGCTCACTTTGCCCTGGCTCTCGAAGGATCGGTCATCGATCCGCTTGAGGGTCGAAGTGGCGTTGGGATTGGGCCCTCCCTTCACCGGGTAGTCCTTGCCGTCAAAGGCGGCGAGGGTTTCCGTGTGTGTCTTCTCACCCTGCGGGTTCACAGCATCGATCGTCGTCTTCATGCCGTTCGGCGCCGGCTCGATCTTCACCTCCGCCGCAACCGTTGGCTTCGGACCAGGGCTGAAGGTCGACTTCTCCAGATTGACCTTCCATGTGCCAACCCAGGGGGCCGACGATTGAGCGTGCGACGACCCGGTCACCAACACCAGCGCAGCCGTCGACGCAACGACAGCAAGAAATTGCTTACGCATGGCGGCACCTCCATTGGCTGCAACGGACCTCACCTTCGAAGAGTTTCATCGCAGCGGCAAGAAGGGAGTCTAGCGCGATTGGCGTGGCCGGGAACTCGGCCACGAGAATGACTTCTCGAGCTTACGTTTCACCGAAACCCGACGGTGAGGCAGTCTTGGCGCCTGTGACGCTCGAGATCAGCGAGGAGCGGCGACAGCGAGTTGTCGATCAGTCACCAGTGTCTACTGACCGCCGCGGTGAGGCCCGTATTGCGATTCCCACCCGGTGGGCTGCGCGTCTGGAAGGTTGAACAGCACGGCGTGGACTTCCTGGATCTGGCCGTTCTTCACGGCGAAGAACTCCGCCACGAGCCGGTCGTTCGTGGTGGCCGTGCTCTGGCTCTTCGCACCATCCTTCAAACCGAAACGCACGATGGACAGCACGATGCCGCGTTCGGTATCGACGACCGGATAGCGGCGGTCCCACAGGTTGCGGCCGATGAAGCGCCCCTGATCGAAGCCGGCGGCCGCCGAGACGTAGGCCCCGTCGCGCACCATCCCCGTCGTCTGAAGGCCGTTCTCGAACCGCTTGGCGTCGGGCATCAGGGCCGCGCGGTGATACTCCGGCGTCCCGTTGGTCTGGAACGCGCGCCAGTAGCTCTCAGCGGCGGCGATGAGCCCGTAGTAGGAGTCCTGATCCGCCTCGCGCATCGTGAGCTGCAGCGCCGGCGATACCTCCTTGAGGCTGTCCGGATCCCACAACCGGTCTGCGTCGCCCTTGTTCGCGCGGATCGTCTCAACCTCCGTGATCCTGCCGTCAGCCACTTTGAGGCGAACCATGTACATCGTCTTGCTTCCGTCGGCATTGAGCACCACCGCTTCAGTGCCGGTGTCGCCACGACGCTCGTTGACGATGTCGAAGCGGTACACCGTGCGCTCGGCACCGTCCCAGAACGCCTGCGCCAGCGAGACGGCGCGGCCGTTGAGGGTGACTTTCGCATTGGGGACGAGCGGAACCTTGGCCGGAGCATTGTCCGTCAGCGCCTGGAAGTAGGTGTCCACGAAACCCGTGAGGCAGACCCGGGTGCATTCCGCTCTTGCCTCGCTGGCCGAAACGGCGATCACCATCACACTGGCGAGCACGGCGATTCGAATGCGTCTCATGGGCCCCTCCGGCGCGCATCATAGCCGATCGGAATGGGGATACACTTGACGCGCACGGAGGGAGAGACACATGAACCACAGTCGCCTCTGTCTCATAGTCGGGCTCATCGCCCTCGTGTTCGTAGCGCCGGGACAACTCGCCCCCTCGTCGGTAGCTGCGCAATCCATAGCCGGACGGCAGGCGTGGACACAGC
Organism: Vicinamibacterales bacterium; assembly: GCA_036407095.1. GTDB lineage: Bacteria > Acidobacteriota > Vicinamibacteria > Vicinamibacterales > UBA2999 > Gp6-AA40. Next base: position 502,070 of record DASWZV010000174.1, read on the forward strand.
CACGAACTCCCGAAGGACGACCAGACTTTCAGGGCGTCTGGGTCAATAACATCGCAACGCCGCTCGAACGGCCGGAGGCGCTCGCAGGGCGTGCGACGCTGACCGAGAAAGAACTGGCGGCGATGAAGAAGAAGGCTCATGAACTGTTCAGCGGACAGGGAGATGCCGCGTTCGGCGACTCCGTCTTCAACGCTGTGTGGGCCAATATCACCGGGGCCCGATCGGGGTTCACGAGTATCGACGGTGAGACCGGGGACTACAGCTCGGTCTGGACGGTCGACAGAGACTGGGAGAATCGGACCTCCCTGATCACCGATCCCCCCGACGGTCGGTTGCCGCCGATGACCCCCGAGGGGATGAAAAGGCGCGACGCCAATCTGGCGGCGACGAAACGGGTGCCCGCCGGCCCCGCCGATCGGGCATTGCAGGAACGCTGTATCACCTACGGATCTCCAAGCCTGGTGGCCGGATACCAGAGCGCCTACGAGATTGTACAAACGCCGGACACGGTGGCCCTCACCCTGGAAATGATTCACGACACTCGTGTGATTCCCCTGGATCAGCGTCCACATCTCGCGCCTGCCGTGCGGCAGTGGCTTGGAGACTCGCGTGGGCATTGGGAGGGCGACACCCTGGTAGTCGACACGGACAACTACAAACCCCGCAGCTTCATGAGCAGGTCCAGCGAGCAGCTGCACGTCGTCGAGCGCTTTTCCCGGACCGGGCCAGATACTCTGAAATACGAGATGACGATCAATGACCCTGGCACGTGGACCAAGCCATGGACTCTGATGATCCCATTGAGGCGCGCGAATCACCCGATGTACGAGTACGGCTGCCACGAAGGCAACTACGGCATGGCCGGCATCCTGGCTGGAGCCCGTGCCGAGGAGCGCGCCGCCGGACGTCCCTAGCAGGATGCCGGCCTGTCGATCCGGTTAGACGTCGTTTTCAGCCTCCTGCTGGAGAGATTCTAAGTTGATGATCGACTCCGCAACGGTACGCGAGCAGTTCGAACTGTTCTCCCGCCAATGGGATGACAACTCGTTGCTGACGGATTACGCGGACTTACTGAGGCGGTACCTCACGCAGCCGCTGTCTGATTCCGAGACCGCTTGGGCCTATCAGACTCTCGCAAACGTGCTCGCCTGTAGCGAGCATGCGGCAGAGGCCGTGGACGTATACGAAGCCTTCGAGCGCTGGCTTCCCGGCAACTCTCCACGGCTGTCGGCGAAGTTTCCTCACTATCCGGCGACGGACGCATCACCTCACGCGACGATCGGCGCGGACGAGATCCGCGTGCACTTTCTCGGGCAGTCGGTTCAGTTCGCCACCGCGTATGGCGCTATCGGACGATACCGCGACTTCGTCTCGAAAGCGGACGCAGCCCTGGCGGGTGTGACTCCGGCACCAGAGAACGCGAGCGGCCGGTTCTATGCGGTGCGGATCTACATGACTGCGGCGCTGATCGCGGGCGATTTCGAGGGCGCGGAGCGATATCTTCGTGCGATGCACGCGATCGCGGATGAAGCTGGCGCCCCCGAGCTCGTCGCGAGCCTCCAGGCAACGGCGCTGCTGGCGGAGATCGACGTGGCGCGATGGAGGAATGACGAGGGACGTCGATCGGAGAAGCTGCGGCAGGCGTTGTCACTCCTCGAAGAAGTGGAACGCACGGGCCCTGCCGACTGGCTACGCGGCTATCGACACGAGCTGGCTCACCTTCTGATCCAGCGCCGCAGCTACGATCTGGCGCTCCCGGTGCTGGACGCGAAACTGGCGGCGGGAGACGGCAGTCATGGCGACCACTGCTACGCCTGGATGATGCACGCGGCCGCGGTCTGGAAGGTCACCCGCGATCGTCCGCGTACGCTCGCCCTGCTGCGCGAGGCTCGCGATCACGACCCGCGCGATCTTACGGACTATTTTCGGACGTCGGCGTTCGAGGACGTGCAAGACGATCCCGAATTCCTGCAGGCGATTTCGCGGTCAGGTTGAGGTCAGAACCGCGAACTTCAGACTTTATCGTCAGCAGTTTTTCATCGGCCCTGCGTTGACGCTGCGCGATTCAGGGGGATCGCCTCCGATAGGTTTTCGAGAACGCATTGCGAGCGTTGGTCACAGCAAAGGTCCCATCATCCTGAGCCGACACTTTGATCCAATAGGCCTGGCCGTTATGAACTGGCGGCGGCGGGGCTTTGTCAGCCGGCTGTGGCAAGGGGATCGGTGCAATCGGCATCGTGCTCGGCTGGTCGTCGAAGCCGTTGGCGATGAAGAGACCAGGCATCGTGTATTCCTGCCCGCTCAACACAGAGAAGTGTATCTGCCACAGATCTTCGAGACCCGGTGACGAGTGAATGATCTTCATCACCTCCGGTCCGCCGCCTTTGCGGGTGCCGTTGTTCATGATGGCGACGCGCGGGTGGAGCGCGTGCACGAGTACTTCGGAATTCGAGGTGTCCTGCCCGTGATGCATCCCGAGGAACACGTCGATGGGAGCCACGCGAGTGCGCGGGCACATCATTTCGAATTCCTTGTTCTTTGTCAGATCGCCCGGATGAAACGCGCGGAAGCGGCCGAAGGTGATGTCGAGAACGACCGACTGTGGATCTTCGGCGTTGTTGTCACCAGGCTTGAAAGTGGCGCAATACGGATTTGACTGGCCCGCTCCCGGCCGCGGCGCCGTGATGACCTGGCCCGCGGAGCTCACGACCCTGACGTCGAGCCCGGTCATCGCAATCTGGTCGCCCGCTTTGGCAACGGTGTGCGTCGCGCGAGCATAGAGCTGCGGGTACGCGGTCTTCAGGAATTCATCGACCGCGGGATTGGGTTGGACGTTCGGCCCGTGGTCGATGAAGTGCCGGATCGGAATGCGCGCCGCGAGCTCGCTCATGCCGCCGTAGTGATCGCCGTGCCAGTGGGTCGTGACGAGATGATCGATCTGAGTGACACCTGCATCGCGCGCAGCGGCCATGATGCGATCGGCGTCGCGCGCCGCGCCGACCAGGTTTCCGGTGTCAATGAGCAATGACTGTCCGGAAGGCGACACGAGCAGCGTGGCGTTTCCACCTTCTACATCGACGACGTAGATGTTCAGAGTCTTGCCGGGACGCGATTGGCCAGAGACCAGGGCCGACCCGACGATGAAGGCCACGATGCAAGCGAATCGGCGCATGTTGTTGCGGTCCGCCTGAAGGCGGCCCCTACGTATACAAGAAACTATTTGCCCACCATGTGCCCGACGTCCTTTTCGTTTTCCGTGCATATATAGTCCATCAGCTCCGTATCGAGCACGATGTTGTGAATGAGAGTGATCGTCCAGGGTTTGGTGTACGCCTTCGCATCGTCGATTGTGAGGTCGATTTCCATCCTGCCGAAATTCACGCGCCGGATGCGTTCCGTGATCCTGGCGGCATCCGTCAGAGGACTGCCGTTTCGGTCGAGCCACTCGCCATCCGGAAATCCCGTTGACTCGACGACCAGTGTGTCCCCTTCCCATTTGCCGACGGAGTAACCCTTGAAAGCGGGCGTTCCGATTGGCGGCAGCGGACGGCCGTCCGTGAAGATCTGCCGGTACGTGGCGTCCATCTCATTCAGCGTGACGATCAGGCCTGGAATCTGAATGAATTTTCGCAGCTGCGGTGTCGTGTGCAATTTGACGATTCCTCCCGGCAGACATCGCGAAACCGGATCGTCCTTCCCGTTCTGTTCGGCTCTCGACTTCCTGGCGTCCAAAGCCCACGGCTGATACGGCGGACCGTCCTTGAGGCTGTAGCCGATGTTCAGGAACTCCTGCGGCACCTGCATGTCCGCACAACCATCCGGCGGGCACGCACGGTTCTTTTCGGGCTCCCAGATTCCCGAAAAATCCGGTTTGCCGTCGGCTGTTCGCGGCGTCGGCGCCTGGAGGTTGGGCGACCCGTTCGGCAATCTGGGCACGCCCGCAGTTGGATAGGTCAGCCACTGCGCGAGGGCCGGAGCACTGACCGCGGCCATCACGACCATGAGACCGGTACGCCTGACGATGGTTCTCATCGGGACTCCGTGGCCGGAGTCTATCGCTTTTCAGAACTCGATCATCCCGCTGTCCGTCACGAGCCGGGAGGCCGGTCGCTCCGCTTCACAGAGGAAGATGGACCTGACATTCGAGGGAAAGCAGCGCGAGTATTTCTGCGAGGACGGTGCGTGGAAGGACGTGCTGCTCTATTCGATGCTGCGGGGTGAGTGGGACGCGCGCTATCGATGAGGCCCTGCGGCCGTAGTCGTGATTGTGGCCTCGACGTAGAGCTGATCGTCTATCTTCTGACCGCCTTCAACACGGTTGAGCTTGGAAGGAACGGCGGTCTGTCGCTCCCTCATCATCCAGCCGATACAGACACCGGCGAGTCAGGTCAATGGCTGAGCGCCAATGCACAGGGAGGGGACTATGGAACGAATCCGCACATCAGTTCTCGCGCTACTGTTCGCCAGCGCCATATGGCTACCAGTCTCTGCTCAGCAGCACGTCGTGGACCAGTCAACGCTCGATCAAGTGGTTGCCGACCACGTCCGCCAGAACGCCGACGACCGCGAAGCCATACGCCGCGTACTCCAACTCCAACAGGTGCGGAAAGTTGCGGAGGGCGCTGGTCTCGATCTCAAGCGCGCTGAAGCCGCAATCGCAACGCTCGACGATGCAGAAGTAGGCCGCATTGCGGCTCAGGCCCGATCGGTGAACGAGTCTCTGGCAGGAGGCCGTGGCGGGTCGACAGTCGAGATTTCGACGACGATGATCATCATCGGCCTTCTCCTGCTTATTCTGCTCATCGTCGCCGTGTGATTCGAGAAGGGAGAACTTAAGCGACCGCAGACGGCGAGGTTCTACTTCGCCGTCCCGCGCCTTCGATTTCGATCAAGACGAGAGTGCCTTGAGGCCTGCCTTGCCTGTCTCGACGGTCTCAGGTTCACGCAGCCAGCCACGCTCACGCATGATCTCCCACGCCTTCCGCACGATCTCGTCTTTCAAGAACGGCAGATGCGATTTGGTTGCCGGCTCAGACACGGTGCGAGGACGAACACCGAGCTTGTCGAGTCTCGCAACCACGTCGGCCATCGTCGCCTTCGGGTCACGAAAGTAGCGAGAGCTGCGAATGCGAATGAAGCGCCATCCAACGCGCTCCAGCACCGCCTGGCGCCAGAGGTCCTCGCTGATTTTCTCGAATCCGAAGTATCGATCTCCGTCACATTCGACCGCGACCTGAGTGCCGGGATCGCACACCACCATGTCGAGCCGGTATCGTCCCACCCAGACTTGCGGCTCGACGTCGTAGCCGGCCGACAGGAGATCTCGCATCACCGCCTCCTCGAGCGGCGATTTGGCCCTGGCTTGGGTTCGTCGCGTTCGCTCCGCGAGCGCCTGTGGATTTCGAATGTGTTCAATCAGCCGGCGCCGGAGATCACCCTGCTGAAGATCCCGCTCAGGGTTGAGCGAGTGGACGAGCCACATCTGGTCCTTTGCGCGGCTCGCAGCAACGTTGTACCGCTGCTTCATGCTGTCATCCTGCATCATGCGCAGCGCCGTGCCCGGTGATGAATCGACCATCGACAGGAATATGACGTCGCGTTCGTCGCCCTGGAATTGGGCTGCGTTGCCTGCCTGGAAGCGGCGTTTGTCGAGCTCGACGGCGCCGAGCACGTCGAGCGCGAGTCGATGGATCAACTCACCCTGCTCGTCGCCAAGCAACGTGATGGCCCCGAAGGTCTGTCCCTTGTAGAGGGGGTGCCCTGCGGCGGCGGCGAGCAGCCCGACCACTATCCGGGCTTCTGCCTCGTTGGTTTTCCCGGATCCACTTCGGAGTGAACCGATCATCGATGTCGCAACGCATTCTGCGACGTGCGGAGTGGCGACCCGCGTCGCATCCCGCAACGGGCGCACGTCGCCGTCGTACGAGAGCTGATTCGAGAACTCGATGATGTCCGGTACGCAGCGGAAATGTTCCCGCAGGGCGATCGTTCCGGCAAACGATCTCCGCGCCAGATCGTAGACCGATGTCTTGCCGTCGTACAGAACGTGGTTGGGGATTCCGTACAAGTGCTCGGCAATCAGTGCTTCCGCGTCATCGACGCGCTGCCCCACCGCCATGGGGCTGACCTGTTCGTGATCGCCGACGACAACGACCTTCTCGCCGATGTACCACGCCAACAGACCCAGCACGTCTGACTGACTTGCCTCATCGATGATCACGACGTCGAATCTCTTTCGTCGTGGGTCCATCGTCTCGGCCACTCTCGCGAGCGGCATGATCCAGACAGGAACGGCGTCTCGAGCCTGCACGAGAAGTTTGCGCGCCTCCGCCTGTAACTCCGGCACACGTTTGCCTGTTCCCTTGCCGATTCGGCCTTGTACGTCAGCCCATCCTTGGAGCGCTTGCCTGGCGGAAAGGTCCGTCCTTCGTATCTGCGATGCCCAGGCGCGGGCGTCGACCAACGACGTCGTGGCGTCGTGCAGATCGTTCTGTAAGCGTTCCAACTGGGGTTTCAGAGAACTCTCATCGACCTCGGACCGCCGTTGCAGTTCCTGAGACAGCTGCCGCCATTTCCAGGCGTCTTCGATCTGTGGTGGAGCTTCACCGCGGCCGTGTGCTCTGACTCGGTCTGAAACCGCTGCCGCCCACCCAGGCGCGACTGAATCCAGCTTCTGGAGCAGCGCCTTCCGCCGCGCCAGTACCGTCGACTTGGAGTTGAGTCTCTGCAATTCGTCGTACGCGCATTGATAGGACTCCGGGTCCTCCTGTCTGACTCCGTTGCGGAGGCCCTCCACAGTCGGACCGTGTCCCTTTTCCAAGAGCGCCTCGACTTCGCGAAGTTGTCTTCGTGCGCGGGCACACCTCGCGAGCACGACCTGATTGCTGACAACTTGGTGGATGGAGGTCGTCAAAAGCGTCCCGTCTTTCACGAACGGCTGAACCGCTCCCAGATTTGCGCTGGCCGTTCGTCGATAGGCATCCCAGCGGAATCCAGCCGCGCGCATGGTCGAATGCAGCTCTGGCCACCTCTTTCCCCACCAATCGAGAAAGTCGGGAAACTGACTGGCATAGTCATGGAGCACGGGCTCAGGCGGGTCGGGGATATCCTCAAACCGTGGCAGCCCGGCGACCCCCGCGATCTGTTCCCAGTGGCGCGCAACGACTCGGCGGGTGGTAATGATGACGAGGTACGCTTCGACGGCGCGGAAGTGATCGGGGTCGTTGGGAACTCCACTCGACACCCGGAGCATGGCAAGCGTTCGCTTCCACTGGGGCTTCCGGAGCAACGTAAACGAGCCGAGCGAGCTTCCGCTTTCGAGTGAGGCCAGCATCTCACGGACAACGGCGATCGTCCCCTCGTTGTGCGCGGCCGCGTCGCACTCAGGTTCGTGGTCGATGAGCAGGGGGCGCGACTGGTCCCAGTGAACATGGGCGGAGACGATGCGTTCACGCAGCCGCTCCCACAATTGGCGTTCGGAGCCACCGCTGTATCCCGCCGCGATGATGTTGCGATGCCATCCGTCGTGCGACATCAGCTCGGTCGCAAAGGAAGCGCATGATGTCGCGAGCTGTTCCAACGTGTCGATTTCCGATTCGGCGGGCGGCCTGTCCCACAATGTGGGATCAGACTCTGCTGCGTGAGCGTTGCGCTCCGCGACCAATTCGCGAAATGCCCCTGGAGTCGGTAGATCCGACAGCTGAGGGAGGCCCGCCTCGAGCTCTCCTTCGTCGTGCCTGGTGAGCTCGACGTTCGTGCGATACAGGTCACGAAGTTCAAGGGCTGACAGCGGGAGCGGTGCGCCAGCCTCGACGGGACCCGGGACTGAATCGAGTTTCTGGTGCGTCGCAACCCAGCGGGCGGCATCAGCCGGCGTGATGGTCTCGCCGGCAATTGCGATCGATGTGTACTCGGCCTCGCGCGCCACGCGGATCTGGCTGGTCCCTTCGTCGACGCGTTGGAGCAAGCGCGTGCGATCCGCGACCAGTTGGCTCGCCTTGTTTTCGAGGCTTGCCTCGCTGCCCTCTGTCAGTCGCGTCAGGATGCCCCGGATCGCTTCCTCCATCTGCTTGCGGCCATCGAGATCGTTGTCGAGGACGGCAACGCACAGCGGTCGAAGCTCCGGGACCACGTGATCGCGCAGTACCTTGAGTGCCTTCGTGGTGTGGCTCGTGACGAGAACGCGCTTGCCTTGCGAGAGGAGATGGCCAATCAGGTTTGCGATCGTGTGACTCTTCCCGGTGCCGGGAGGACCCTGAACGAGCACGGCATGGTGCTGATCGAGCGCCGCCGCAATTCGAACCTGCTCCGCGTTGGCAGGTTTGCTGAAGAAGACTTCGGCTGGGGCTCCCCAGGGCGATTGCGTCAAACCAGCTTCGTTTCCCTGCTCAATCGGACGTTCGATCCCGGTCAGGTGCGTCAAGGATGTTGGAAGATCAGGGTGCGTCTCGAGGTCCTCGAGAATGCGCTCGAACGCTGCGGCAAATCCCGATTGACGCTGCCGAAGAATGAGCACCGGATCGCGCGAAATCTGCGGCTCTACCGACGCAGCGGCGGAAGCACTCTTTTCGTGAAACTGACCCCTTGCGTGGAGGCGCTGCACAACTCTCTTGCAGAACGCGTCGGTCGCTGGTTTCTCGAACGGGTGATAGCCACGCTCCTCGAGCTCCGTGCGGAGGTCATTGAGATCGCGGGGCCCAAGGGACCCTCCACTGAGGGCAGTTGCCAGCAGCTCCGGACTTCGTTCCGCGTCGACGACTCGGAGTTCAGGTCCGTTCGGATCGAACTCGATGTCTACGCGCTGCAGGATGAGCGGGTGATCGACCGTGCCACTCTCAGTTCGCCACAGAAGGCGTCCATCCCCGAGGACGAGCTCGAAACGCTCGCTTTCCTGCGTGAGACGTGCCCGGACTGCAAACAGATCCTCGAACAGCTTCAGCGCTTCACGGGCGGGACGTTCCGCAATTGCCCACGCGTTCCGTTTCTCGCGCCATCGATCAAGGGCTGCCACGCGTGCTCGATCGTCCAGAAATCGACCGATCACCGTTCCGCCACTTTCAACGTGAGCAGTGCTCGCTTGCCGGATCTTCAGGTCCGTGCCGGGATCGTCCCATCCGGGTTCCAGCCACGATTCGAGCGCCGACGGCGGCATTGGAGGCGGTGTGACTTGGGGCCGACGCAAACGGATGAGCGGAGCATTTGTTTCACCGGCGTGCTCCTGATCCGCAGGTCCGGACGACAACTGCACCTCTCCGACCACCACACAATCGTGGGTCGGCCAGGATCGAAGCAGCTGGTGCCACGGCTGCTCGTCGAGTCGGAGGATCGTGGGCGCGCGGCGCTCTGCGAAGGCCTTCAGGAATCGGAAGATCTGCTTAGAGCGGGAAAGTGCGATCGGGTCGGTCATCTACGCCTCTTTCCCTCGAACGAACGTCGGCTTGGGGACGCCCACGCTCGGCCTCGGTGATACCAGATCAAGTTTAACAACAGAGTGAAACAGAGTGCGTGTCGAACGCACCCGAGGACTCCTGGCTCTCGTCGGCTATCTGTCGATCGGGCGACAGGTGCGCGCTATTGCGCGCGACTTCACCCCAGCGTGACACGGCTTTCCGTGACAATCGCCCCGCTCCCTCCCCAGTCCGTCCCTGCTCCGTCCCCACAAGAGGACGGACCAAGAACCAAACACGAAGAGGACGCGCGCTACACCGATGAAATGCGCGCTAATGTGTGAGGTCAGTGACGAGCTCGAACAGGCTATCGAGATCGGCGGGTGTGGTCGCCACACCGAAAGACGCGCGCAGGGCTCCGACCGGCGCACCATCCATGCAGACTCGTAATCGCGGAATCGAGAACTCGCCTTCCATGCATGCGCGCGCGCGTCGGGCCGTAAAGCCGAAGGCAAATTCGGCAGCTCCTGGATTGCAAAAGCAGCCGCCCCTGATGGCGATGCCTCGTTCACGTGCCACGCGTTCAACGCGCTCGTAATCGATGACTCGTTCCTCGGAGCGGAGATTGAAGGCGACGACCCCGCCGCGCTCCCGCATGTCGATGGGTCCATAGATTCGAACGCGGTTACCGAGAGTCGTCAGTCGGTCGAGGATCGACGCGGTCAGCGTTCGCACGTGCTGTCGAATCGATTCGACTCCCACGCGAGACAGCCAGCGAAGACCGTCACAGACGGCAGCCATGGCCAGAAAGTTGGGCGTGCCATCCTCGAATGCGGTCGCGCCCGGCCGTGCTCGGAACAGATCGTTTTGCACCGACACGAACTGGACCGTCCCGCCGCCGAAATACCGGCGCCTCAGGTCGGAGAGGGCGTCGTGACGTACGAGCAGCGCCCCGACACCGGTCGGGTATCCAAACAGTTTGTAGTACGAGATCGCCACGAAATCGGCCGGGACGTCAACGAGCGACAGCGGGTTGGACGAGGCGTAGGCGGCGGCGTCGAGCAGCACGCGATAACCCTGTGCCTGAGCCATCTTCACCCAGCACAGGGGATGCCTCACGCCAGAGAAGTTCGATTGCGCCGGATACGCGAAGAGCGAGGGCATCGTCGTGCGGGGGAGCAATGGCTGCGGGTCGCTCGCACGCATATCGCGGTCGAGTGGAACGTAGCGCACGGTCGCTCCACGATCGGCCGCAGCCAACCGGAGCCCGTTCACCGAGTTGTGGTTGTCGGCGGTGAGGACGAGACGCGATCCGGTGCGAAACGGAAACGACTCGGCGAGTACTCGAATGGCGCCGCTGGCGTTGGCCGTGAACACGAGATCGTATTGGCCGGGATCGGCGTCGAAGAACCGAAGCGTCGATGCGCGTGCGTGTTCGAGCGCGTCTGTGCTCGCGAGCGACGGCCTGCTTTCCGAGTGAGGATTGCCGAGAACGCGGTGTTTCAGCCGGCGCGCATCGCGTCTCACGATCGATTCCGGGTAGAGCGCGGAGCCCGCGTAGTCCAGATAGACAGTGCCGGTCGCGTCGAGACGCGAGAAGTCGCGCAGCCGCAGGCTGCGGAGATCGAGGCCGGTGTCCGTCAGCATCCACGCCGCCTGATCGCAGCCACCGATTGGACCGCGGCCGCCATCAACAACTCGTCGGCCCGCGACGTGCCGGTCCAGTACCCCGTCGGCACTTCGTCGCGCGTGACGCCGCTGCGGGGGACGCCGCCAAAGAATCGGCTCATCTCCGCCGCTCGCGCGAACTCGGTACGCTCGGTGGGAGTCGGGTCGCCGGCAAGACGAGGCTCCTGCACGCGGCTCAGCCACTCGTACACGCCTTCTCGCAGGACCAGTACGTGTCGATGATTCCTTCTATTGAGGACACGAATGGCGTCGACGATCGAGGTGCGAGTGTCGGCGTACAACACGACGCTGGTCGTCGACGCGAGTGGTTCGCCGACCAGGCGTTCAGCTGTCGCCCGACGCGCGCCCGGAAGATGGAAATCGTCGAACGCCTCACGTGGACGCAGATCGAACACCAGCAGATCGCTGTCGCCGCGCATCAAGCGCTCCGCAAGATCGGGCGCAGAGATGAATGTCGGCGCGTCCAAAGACGCGCCGCTATGGGCCAGAGCACCGCGATCGATCGGTCGGCGATCGACAACGCCTGCCGCGGCTGCTGCGCACGCAGCGATGATGGCGAGCAGCGAGTGCAGCCGATTCATGTGCGGCCTCTTTCGAGCCGGCCGGCGAGCACGAAGCCGGCGAGCGCCATCGCGGTCACAAGAGCCACGCCCGCACCTGCCGTGATACCGAGCAGATCGGTGAGACGGATCGGACCGAGTGGAGTCGCCGAATAGAGCGGCGCGATCCAATCGAATCCGACGTTGAACACCCACACTCCGAGGAGCATGCCCGCGATCACCGCGACGCCGTCGCGGCGGCCTGTCGCTGCCGCCACACACGACGTGCCAGGACAGAGACCGGCGACGAGAAAACCAGCGCCGAACACAACACCGCCGATCGCCTGTGGCAGCACAAAGGTCTCTGGCAGATAGACGAGATCAAGCCGCAGCAGTCCGAGTCGATCGAGCCAGAACGCACCGAGCATCGCGGTGACGAGCGCGCTGAACATCACTTTGAAGACGGTGAGATCGGTCAAATAGAACTGACGCGCGAGCTTCGGCGCGCTGCCAAGCCCGCCTCGCTCGAGGAACCACCCGAATGCGAACCCGATGACGACGGCTGCGGCCAGCGCGCCCGCCGACCCCAACAGGCCGGTCTCGGTCAGCGGTGTCATCGCCAGAGTCTCCGCGCAAGCGGCGCCAGCACATAACCGGCTGCGAAGCAGCTGACGATGAAGATCCAGCTGCCGACGGAGAGCAGCGCGCCGCCGCTGAGCGCCTGTCCACTGGTGCATCCGCGCGCGATCTTGGCGCCGACTCCCATCAGCACGCCGCCGCCGACAGCCGCGTAGACACGTTCGCCGGCACCGACTCCGGCACCGCGCTCGGTGTCGCGGCGGACGCGGCCCGCCAGCCATGCTGATGTAAAGCCGCCCAGCATCACGCCGGCGAGCTCGAAGACGAGCCAATCCTGCAGTGGACTCGCGACGCCATTCGGAAGATACGGCGCGAGCGCCGGTGACGCGGCCGCGCGCACGGGTCCCTGCACGGCTGCGGTGCCCGACGCGACCACGCTCGCAAAGGCACCCGAGGCGCCGAGCCCCTGTCCGACCACGACGTACGCCGTAAGCAGGACGAGACCGATGCCGATGCCGGCGACGTACGGATCGATGTACGGCCGTGGAGCCTGCGTCATGTCCACGCCTCTACTTCTCGACGGCGCCTCGATTGTTGACCGCCCAGTCCTGAAACGCGCCGTCATACAACAGCACCGGATGGCCGAGCAGCCGCGCGGCAAACATCACCGCCGTGGCCTGCTGGCCGACATGGCAATACGCGACGACCGTGTCGCCATCCTTGACACCGGCCTTGCGGAACGCCGCTTCGATGCGCGCTCGATCGATGCGGAGCTGGTCGTCGGTGATCTGCGTGAACGGAATATTCACCGCGCCGGGAATATGACCAGCGAGGTTGTTCATCGTCGGCTCGATGCCGGCGTAGTACACCGCCGCACGTGCATCGACGAGCGTGTGATTCGGCCGCTGTCGGACCGTCTTCACGAATGCCGCATCGACGACGAGATTCTTCGGAGGCCGTGGGCTCAATTTCCCGGTGACCGCAGGCGGCGCCGCAGACGTAAGCGGCTTCCCGGCCCGCTGCCATGCGCCGAGCCCGCCGTTGAGCAATGACGTCCGCTCACCGAGCCCCAGGTAGTCGAGCGTGAAGATGATGCGTGTCGCCGAGGGCACGCCGCCGTTCTTCCCGAAGTACACGACGATACGGCTGTCGTCGGAGATGCCGAACGAGGCGACCTTCGCGCGCAGCACGTCGGGTGAGGGCAGCTCGAGCATCATGTCTTTCGGATCGCTGTGATTGTGTGGAGCGGCGACATCGTCTTCGGTGATGAAGCGGGCGCCGGCGATGTGGCCGGCGTCATACTCGGCCTTGCTGCCGACGTGCAGCACGACGAGATCACGATCGGTCAAATGCTGCGAGAGCCAATCGGCCTCGACCAGCAGCGCTGACGGCTGTTGCGCGCGCGCCGGCAGGATCACGGCCACCAGACACATAAGAAGACACGCGATCAAATCGTTCCTGCGCATGACACCTCCTCGCCGGCATGATGCGGCCGTCGTATGAGCGCGCCAAGCGTTTTGCAGCCGATTGCGAGGGTTTGCAGTGGACAGCGGCGAGCCGGCAGCGAACGGCAGCTACTTCGCGCGCAGCCGGGGCCGTACGAACGGCTCGATCAGCGGACGCCGTGATCGGCTCACGGCCACCTCCGCTCCATCCGAGAGCGTCAGCGTGAGCCGGCCCGCATCGTGGATCGCTCGAACCTCGTCGACGTTGACGATCGCCGTGCGGTGCACGCGCACGAACCGCTGCGGATCGAGGCGTTGCTCGAGCGAGGCGAGCGACGTCCGCGTCAGGTGCCGGCCCTGGGTCGAGTGGACGAGCACGTAATAGTCCTCGGCTTCGATCCAGACGATCTCCGATGCTTTGAGCACGACGGAGCGTTCGCCATCTTTGAACGCGAAGCGTTGCAGATAGCCGGGCGCGTCCGCGCCCGCGATCGAATCGCTGTCGTCATGCTGGAGCTCGGCCGAGAGCGACGCAACCTGCGTGGCCAGCTCGCCAAGGCGGCGCTCGCGGACGCGACGCTTCGCACGATCGAGCGCTTCTCTGAACCGTTCATCCGAGAACGGCTTCAGCACGTAGTCCGTGGCGCTGACATCGAACGCCTGCGGCGCATAGTGGCTGAAGGCGGTGATGAACACCACGATCGGTGCTCCTGCGCTGAGATCGCCAGCCACGTGAACGCCTGTGGCCCCTGGCATCTGGATATCGAGAAAGGCGATGTCGGGACGCAGGCGCGCGATGCCTTCACGCGTGCTCACGGCATCGACACACTCGAGCACCAGCTCGATCTCCGGGTCGTCTTTGAGCAGGTTGACGACCGTTCGACGCGCCAGCGGCTCATCGTCGGCCACGAGCACCCGGAATCGCGTCATGACGTCGCGATGGAGCGTCCGGCCTCGGCCGGGCCCGTGTAGCGTCCGGCTTCAGCGGCACCCTCGTGCGGAACGCCGCCGGCCGGCGGCGAAAACGGAAATGCCATCTCGACGATCGTGCCCGCGGACTCGCCGCCCCGCACGACGAAGCTGGCGGCGGATCCATAGAGCTGAGCGAGGCGTGATCTGGTGTTGCTCAACCCCGTGCCAGCGTCGCACTGAATGTCGAAGCCCCGCGGCAACCCGGCGCCGTCGTCTCGAACCCACAGCCGGAGGCGCCCCGCTTCCGCAGCGGCGCCGATCTCGATGTGGCACGTGCGCCGCTGCTGCCCGGCGCCGTGCCGCAAGGCGTTCTCCACGAGCGGCTGCAGGAGAAATGTCGGAACCGTCACCGAACGACAGGCCTCATCGATCGCGTACTGCACATCCAGACGATCGGCAAATCGCGCCTGCTGGAGATCGACGTAACCCTTCACGAAGTCGATCTCGGCCGACAGCGTCACCATCTGGTTCTTCGGGCGGTCCAGGGCGGTCCGCATCAGCGTGCTCAGGCCGAGGAGCATCTTGAGCGCGCCGTCGTGATCTTTCAGACGAATCAGCGCGGCGATCGAGTTGAGCGTGTTGAAGAGGAAGTGCGGCTCGATCTCGAGACGCAGCGCTTCCAGCTGCGCGCGCGCCAACTCCGCCTCGAGACGCGATTCACGAAGGGCATGCTGCCGTTCGCGGCGATGGCCGTAGTAGGCGCTGCCGCCAATCAGGAGGAACGCGTAGATCAGCGTGTCGGTGACGAACAGGGATGGCAGCTGGCCAAGGAATGCGCCGATCAGGCTGTTGTTCGAGACGAGTGGGGAGAACGGCTTGATCGCGACCGTCAGTACGGCGGTCACCACCGAATGGGCGAGGGTCAGCGCCGGGCTCAGCATCAGGGCGGCGACAGTCCGCGCGCGAATCGGACGGTTCATCGTGAGACGACCGCCCAGACGTATCACCACCGGCGACACGAGACCCCAGAAGATCCAGATTCCCCACTGCCATGCGAACAGACGGGCAAAGGAATGCCCGTGACTCATCATCGACAGATAGATTTGAACCGCGACCACCGCCGCGAGGACAGTGCCGACCCCGCAGCCCACCAGCAGGATGCGGCGCGTCGGCAGCGCCACTGGTTCGTCGCTGGTGGTCGACACGATCATGGTGCCAACCATACAGCCCTCGAAGGCCCCCGGCAACCTCACCGCAGCGAGCGGCGAATCACTGGCTGCGAACAGCGCGATGATGCAGCGAACGACGCACGATCAGCGCGCGCGACTGTGTGTCTCGCGGGGCGAAGCAGTTCCGAACGCGGCCTCCTCGACCGTGAACGACCAATCGAGGTTCGCGGATTCGACCACGACGTGGAAGACGCGAGGGTCGTCAGCCGTATAGGCCGTTCCCTCTCCAGTTCCCTCTTCGTCGACAGGCTCCTGCAGCGCGCGACCGCTGATGGCGCTCTGCAGAATCAATTTGAACCTGCCCTGGCCCTTGGGATCCTCGTGAGTCGTGCGCCAATGCAGTCGAAGCGACCCCGTCAGTCCGACGAACGATTCGGTCTGAGCGTTTCCACGCCCCGACCACGAGCCAAGTTGTTTCCAGACGACGACTTCTTTCCGTATCGGCTCCGGAGGTGGCGAGCCGCACCCGCCGACGAGTGCAGACGCCACGGCGAGCGCAAGGACACGCATCCGAAAACTCGAGAAAGGAGCCCGCGTCGGCACGTCCGCGCATTGTACGGGCGAAGCGTCGGCCCCCGGTTGGGGTGGCCGCAGCCCCTCTGAATTACCTCGAGTGGCGTATCCGAATATTCCATTGCTTTAAAGCAGCCTTGGCGCTACTTTTTGCCTGCTCGCCGTCGCCCCGTAGGCTTCTTTCAATCAAGGTGGCCTGTCCATGGAAGACAAGACAATGACCGCCGACACACCCAAGAACGTCTCGCGCCGCAACTTCATCAAGGGTGTCATTGCGTCGGGAGCCGTGGTGTCGTCGGCCGCATACCTCTGGCGCTCCTCCTCGGTGCTCGGCCAGCAGCCCTCTGCACCGGGCAGTGTCGAGCGCCTGATCACGCTCACCGTCAATGGCCAGGAGCGTCGCGTCGACGTACTGAAGCAGGAAACGTTGGCCACGACACTCCGCTACAAGCTGGGACTGACCGGCACCAAGCTCGGATGCGATCGCGCCGAGTGCGGGGCGTGCACCGTGCTCGTCGATGATGTGCCGCACTATTCGTGCTCCGTTCTCACGCACGCCGTGCGTGGAAAGCGGATTGTGACGATCGAGGGGTTGGCTGCCGCCGATGGGACACTGCATCCCGTGCAGCAGGGCGTCGTCGACGAGCAGGGTTTCCAGTGCGCGTTCTGCATGTCCGGATTCATCATGGCCGCGGTCGGCTTCCTCAAAACGAATCCGAATCCGACACGCGCGCAGCTCGCGCACGGGATCTCCGGCAACCTCTGTCGCTGTCAGGACTACGACAAGATTCTCACCTCGCTGATGCGCGGTGCTGAGAACATGCGGAAGGCGTGACACATGGCTGAGAAGCTCGTCGGACAGAACTACGTGACTCCGGATCTCGTCGCGAAGGTGACGGGACGGAGCAAGTACGCCGAGGACTTTCGCGCCGAGGGCATGCTCTTCGCGAAGATCCTGTTGAGTCCGCACCCGCACGCGCGCGTCACTCGCATCGACACGAGCGCCGCGATGGCCCTGCCCGGTGTGAAAGCGATCGTCACTGCCGATGACTTGCCGGCGCCGGCCGACGCGGTCAACGACAACGGTCAGTTGATTCTGGCCAACATCGATGGCGAAGTCGCGCTCACGAAGGAGCCGGTCTATCAGGGCCAGCCGATTCTCGGGGTGGCGGCGATCGACGAGGTCACGGCGGCCGAGGCGATTGAAGCGATCAAGATCGAGTACGAGCCGCTGCCTTTCGTGGTCGATCCGTTGGTCAGCCTGCGTCCGGGCGGCCCCAACGCGCGCATGAAGGGGAACTACTGGTTCATTCCGCCGCCCACACCGCCCGGGACTCCACCGCCGAAGAGCCCGCCGCGACCCGAGATCCGTGAAATGAAATGGACGGCGGCGGAGCTGAAGGAGGCCGACGCCGGCCGCCTGCCGATGATGGAAGGCGCCCCGGAAGCGTGGGCGCACGGCGATCTCGAGGCTGGCTTCAAGGAAGCCGCGCTCGTGTTGGACGAAACCTTCGTCACCCCCGACACCAGCCACCAGACGCTCGAGACCCGCACTGCCATGGCCTACTGGCAGAACGGGAAGGTCCACGTGCACACGGGCACGCAGAGCACCGCGCAGACCGTGCTCGGCATCTCGCGCTGGGCGAGCGTCCCACCCGAGAACGTCGTGGTGGTCAGCGAGTACACCGGCGGCGGATTCGGCAGCAAGATCACCGGCGCAATTTCGCTGGTGATTCCGGTGCTCCTCTCGAAGAAGGCCAACGCGCCGGTGATGATGCGCATCAGCCGCGAGGAGGAACACTACATCGGCCGCGCGCGTCCGGGCGTGCGCGGACGGATGAAGGTCGGTTTCGCGAAGGACGGCCGCATCACCGCGATTGACATGTGCTCGGTCAGCGACAACGGCCCATTCGAGCGCCAGGGCGACTGCAACAACACCGGCGTCATCGCGTCGCTGATGTATCAGCCGAAGGCCATGCGCTTCCGCGGCATTTCGGTGTTGACGAACACGCCGCCGCGAGGTCCGCAGAGTCAGCCGGGCGGCACGCAGTCTCACATGCTGATGGAGCCGGTGATCTCGAAAGCGGCGCGGAAACTCGGGATCGATCAGGTCGCGATTCGTCGCATCAACGCACCGTCTGGCAAGGCACCGTTCGGCCCGCCTGGAGGACCGAAGCAGGTTCGCCAGTACGTGACGAGCGCGTTCGTCAAGGAGGCGCTCGACAAGGGTTCCGATCTGTTCAAGTGGGAAGAGCGCAAGAAGGGCACTGGCCAGCGCGTCGGCACCACCGTGCGCGGAGTTGGCGTCGCGGTCAGCACGTACAGCGCGGGCTCGACGGGCTACGACGGCCTCTTCGTCATCAAACCCGACGGACGTTTGTATATCCAGTCCGGGATCGGCAATCACGGTACCGAGTCGGTCAGCGACTGTCATCGTGTGTCGGCGGAGATCGTCGGCGTCCCATGGGAGAAAGTGGTGCTGACCTGGGGCGACACGGCAAAGAATCTGCCGTGGACGTGCAACAGCGGCGGCAGCCAGACGATTCACGCCATGACACGCGCGGCTCACGCGGCCGGCATGGACGCGAAGAAGAAACTGCAGGAGATCGCGGCGAAAGATCTCGGCGGCCGCGCCGACGATTACGAGGTTGCGAACGAGCGGGTCTTCCGCAAAGGCGGCGGGCCAGGCATGACCCTCGCGAAGGCGGCGCAACGTGCGATCGACCTTGGCGGCGCGTACGACGGTCACGAGCTGCCGAAGGACATCAACAAGTTCACGACCGCGTCGGCGACCGCGCTCGCCGGGCAGGGACTGATGGGTGTCGCGAAGGACAACTACCCGCGCGATGGCCAGTCACGCTCCTTCGTTGCCGGCTTCGCCGAAGTCGAGATCGACGTCGAGACCGGCAAGTATCACATCCTCGACTACCTCGCCGTGGCCGACGTCGGCACCGTGGTCCATCCACGCGCACTCGGCGGGCAGATTCTCGGGCGCTCGATGCTGGGCATCGGACACACGATCGGGCAGAAGTGGGTATACGACCAGCAGTACGGTGTGGCGCTGGCACGCCGGTTCCACCACAACCGGCCTCCGACCATCCTCGATACACCACAGCAGATGGCGTGGGCCGCGCTGGACATCCCGGATCCAGAGACGCCCGTCGGTGCGCGCGGTATCGGTGAGCCGCCGGTCGGCGCCGGTGCCTGCGCGGTGCTCAACGCGATCAGCGATGCGTTGGGCGACAGCATCTACCAGCGTGCCCCGGTGACGCTCGACATGATCCTGACCTCGCTCGAAGCGGGCCATCCGACCATCGAGCCGTTGACCGCGCATATCTGAAGGAGAGACGTCATGGCCGTGATACACGACGTGATGCCCGCGTTCGAGTTGTTCCAGCCGGAGAACACGGCTGACGCGGTCGCGCTCCTCGGGCGGTACAGCCCCGATGCCTGGGTGATGGCCGGTGGCATGGATTCGTTCGACTGGTTGAAGGATCGCATCAAGCGTCCGAGGGTCGTGATCGACTTGAGTCGCGCCGCGGAGTTGCGCGGCATCAAGGAACGCGACGGCGGTCTCGAGATCGGAGCGGTCACGACGCTGACCGAGATCGTGCGGAGTCCTCAGGTGCGCGAGAAGTTCATGCTCCTCGCCGAAGCCGCCGAGCTCGTCGCCTCGCCGCAGATTCGCAATCAAGGGACGCTCGGGGGCAACGTGTCACAGGACACGCGCTGCTGGTACTACCGCGCGGGATGGAGCTGCTACCGGGCCGGCGGCAACATCTGCTACGCGGACACACCGACGGCCGTCAATCGAGAGCACGCCATCCTCGGGGCCGATCGCTGCGTCGCGGTGAATCCATCTGACACTGCGCCCGCACTCATCGCGCTCGACGCTCAGATGGTCATCACGAGTACGCGGGGCGAGCGCGTGGTCGATGCGGAGGAGTTCTTCGTCGGACCCGGTACGGACATCACGCGCATGACGGTGCTCGCCCCCGACGAGCTGCTCACGGCGATTCGCATTCCACGCACGTGGGCAGGGGCGGGGTTCTATTTCGAGAAGGTGCGCGATCGAAACGTGTGGGACTTCCCGCTGCTGAACGTCGCGTCCGCCACGACCTACGCGAATGGCCGCATCGAACGGGTCCGCATAGTGGTGAACGCCGCCGCCGCGCGCCCGCTGCGCCTGCATGCGGTCGAGGCGGCCGTTGTGGGCCAGCCCCGCACCGAGCAGACGGCGGAGCGCGCCGGCCAGATCGCCATCGAGGGAGCGCAGGCGCTTCGCTACAACGCCTACAAGATCCCGTTGATGCGGAACCTGGTGAAGCGAGCCATCAGAGGCCGGAGCGACACGTAGCTGGTTGCTGAAGAATGGAATGCAAAATGCAAAATGCAAAATGCGAAATGCTTAAGAAAGACTCCTAAGCCACGAATCTCCGGCGTTTGAGTTTTGCATTTTGAATTTTGCATTTTGAATTTTCCCGGAGTGAGACATGGATCTGGTCAAGTGGGGCTTGAACCCCTGGGGCGAGAGCATCCTGACGCACGTCTCGTGGACGCTCTTCTGGGCCTCGCTCTTCGCCGGCGCGATGTTCCTCGTGGCGCATGGCGGCTACATGCTGCTCTCGGCGCATCGGAAACGGTCTGCCACTGAAACCGACCATCTGGAAGCGACCTTCACCTCTCTGCCCGAGCGCATTCAGCGGCACTCGCTGATGGCGCGGGCCTTCCACTGGGTGATGGCGGCCGCCATGTTCGTGCTGCTCTTCACGGCGTTCCTTCCCGTCGTGGGCGTGAAGTTCCCGTGGGTCACGTGGCACTGGGTGGCAGGTCTGGTGCTGACCGGCTCGATCGTCTTTCACATCATCCACGCATCGGTGTGGCTCGATTTCTGGTCCATCTGGGTAGGCCCGAAGGATGTGCCCGAAATCAAAGCCGAGATCATGCGTGAGCTGGGCCACGACGTGCCCGGACCCAAGTCGGGCAAGTATCCGCTCGGCAATCGCCTCTATCACTCGGTCATCGTGTTGACCGCGCTCGGCGCAGTCATGACGGGCGTGCTCATGATGTCGCGGGTGAGAACACCATTCGTCACACGAAACCCGTATCTGCTGAGCGACGCGACCTGGGGTGTGACGTACGTGGCCCACGGTCTGGCCGGCGTCGCGCTCGTCGGCCTCGTCATGGCCCACGTCTACTTCGCGATCCGTCCCGAGAAATGGTGGATCACGAAGGCGATGATCCTCGGCTGGATCACGCGCCGGCAGTACCTCGAACATCACGAACCAGAGCGGTGGCGGGTCGCGGCGAATCCGCCGACGGGCCGGTAGTGCCAGACGAACCGATGCCGACGTGGGCGACGTCCTCATCGTCCACGCCGGGCGAGCAAGCCAGGTCTGAGCTTGCTGCGCGCTGCGACGTGATCGAAGAAGCGTACGAGTTCATGCTCGCCTACGCCGCGCAAGGACTTCCGCACGAGCAGGGGAGCACATCGGGCAGCCAGATCCGCGTGTTCCTGCGCAAGTGCGAACAGGCGCTCGACGGCCTGGCCGATGCCGCCGGTCGCTCCGTGCGTCACGTCGGCGTCGAAGAGCAAGCTCCTTACGACGCGTTCGTGAGCGTGCTCGATCACGACGCGCGAAACGCCAGGGCCGCCGTCCGGCTCGTGCTCGCTCAGCCCGCGATCGGATCGCAGCTCGTGGACAACCTGAACGCATCGAGCCACGTGCGTGCCGTTCTCACCGATTTGTTCCTCCTGGACGAGGCGCTGAAGCGGTAGAAAACGCGCCACATGTCATCGCAATGCAACGTTCGCGTGACACCGGCTTAACGTGCACGCGGCAGACTCTCTGCCATGCCCGACGCTTTCGACGTCTCCGGTCGAACGATCATCCTGACCGGCGCGGCCGGACTGCTCGGTCGTGAGTACGCGCTCGCGCTCGTCAAGGCCGGTGCGTCCGTCGTCCTTGCGGACATCAACGAGGCCTGTGTCGCCGCAAACGCGGGAGATCTGCAGAGCCAGCCCGGCAGGGCCATAGGCGTTGGCGTCGACGTCACGGATGAAGCGTCGGTCGCGCAGCTCGTTCGCACCACCCTGGCGGCCTTCGGGCGGATCGACGGCCTTGTGAACAACGCCGCGCTCAACCCCGCGGTCGCTCGCGATCGGACTGCAGACTTCGATCTGCCCTTTGAAGCGTATTCGCTCGACCTGTGGAATCGCACGCTCGCCGTCAATCTGACCGGGATGTTTCTCTGCGCCCGTGCAGTGGCGCCCACTCTACTGGCGCAGCAGCGCGGCGCCATCGTCAACGTATCGTCGACGTATGGTCTCGTCGGGCCGGATCAGCGTTTGTACGAAGCCGACGAACCTGGTGGTCGGCGGGGATATAAGCCGGTCGCCTATTCAGTCTCCAAAAGCGGCGTCCTCGGCTTCACCCGTTATCTCGCGTCCTATTGGGCCGGCACGGGCATCAGGGTCAACACGCTGACGCCTGGCGGCGTCCGCGATGAACAGCCGGATGAATTCGTACGGCGGTACTCAGTTAGAACGCTGCTCGGCCGGATGGCCGACCGTCACGAGTATTCGGCCGCCTTGCTCTTTCTGCTGTCCGACGCATCGTCATATATGACCGGCAGTAATCTCGTCATAGACGGGGGTTGGACCGCGTGGTGACGAGGGCGGGCACCCTTGCCGTGGTGCCGGTGCGCGGCGGATCCAGATCGATCCTGCGCAGGAGTATCCGGCCCCTATGTGAAGTGCCGCTCCTGGCGTACAGCATCGAGGCGGGGTTGAAGGCACGACTGGTCGATCGGGTCATCGTCTCGACCGACGATGAGGAGATCGCCGACACCGCGCGCACGTGGGGAGCCGATGTGCCGTTTCTACGGCCGGCCGCCATCGCCGAAGATGACACGTCGGATCTGCCGATCCTCCAGCACGTCGTCGGCTGGATGGAGGCGAACGCGGGCTCCATCCCCGCTATCGTCGTCCAGCTGCGCCCGACTTCACCGCTCCGTCCGCCAGATTGCGTGGACGCCGCCATCGAGCTGCTGCGCTGCGATGAGACGGTCGACTGCGTGCGCGGCGTCGTCCAAGCCGCGCAGAATCCGTACGAGATGTGGCGCCTCGGGACAGACGGCACGCTGATGCCACTCGTCGCCGCTGAAGCCTGCAGGCAGGCATCGCAAGCGTTCTGGCACGAAGGCCACGTCGATGCCATCCGCACACACGTCATCCGGGAGCGCGCGTCGATCAGCGGCGAACGCATCCGGGCACTCGTGATCGATGCCGCATATGCGACTGCCATCGACACGGAAGCTGATTGGCAGCGCACTGAGTGGATGCTGCGACACGTCGAGCGGCCAGTCGTACGTCCTGGGGCTCCTTGCCCGTTCCCCGAGGATCCTGGACTCGTCGTGTTCGACTTCGACGGCGTGATGACGGACAACCGCGTGTGGGTCGATCAGGATGGCAACGAGCACGTGGCCTGCAATCGAAGTGATGGCCTCGGCCTCGACCGATTACGGCGGCTGGGCGTCGATCTGTTTGTCCTGTCGACCGAAGCGAACCCTGTCGTCGGGGCCCGCTGCCGTAAGCTTGGATTGCCCTTCGAGCAGGACGTGCGGGACAAGGCCGATCGTCTCCGCACGCTGCTGCGTGAGCGCGATATCGCGCCGTCCCGCGTGCTCTACGTCGGCAACGACGTCAACGATGCCGCCTGCATGGAGCTCGTCGGATGCGCCGTGGCCGTCGCCGACGCGCATCCTGAGGTGCTGCGCGTCGCCGACGTCACGCTGACCCGCGCAGGCGGCCACGGCGCCGTTCGCGAACTATGCGATCGGCTCGTGGCGCATATCTCCAGCCGCCGCCTTTCCTGAGGTCCCAACGCCCGTTCCATTTCTGTCACGCGAACGTCGCGTCGTGATGACATGACCACTGCATAGTGTGTGACGAGAGCTTCACGCCACGTGAATCCCGTCCAACGTGGCTTCATTCGCATGAAACGACCTCGTGTCCTCCTTATTTGCGGTTCTATCAACCAAACCACGCAGATGCATCAGGTCGCGCATCACCTGCGCGACTGCGATTGCGTCTTCACCACGTATTACGACGACGGGTACGCGAACACACTGAAGCGATTGCGGCTGACCGAAACGACGCCGATGGGCTACAAGCTGTCGGCTCGGGCTCTTGCGTACCTCGAGCGTCACCAACTGCCACTCGACCTGCTGGGACGCAATGGTCCCTACGACCTGGTCCTGACCTGCTCGGATCTGGTCGTCCCCGGGAACATCCGAAGCTATCCCATTGTCCTCGTCCAGGAGGGGATGACCGACCCCGAGGGGTTCTGGTACCACGCCTGGCGGAAATACCCCTGGCTCCCACGATGGTTTGCCGGAACGGCAGTCACCGGCTTGAGCGATCAATACGCGGTGTTCTGCGTCGCGAGCGAGGGCTACAAGCGCCATTTCGTGGCGAAAGGCGCGAACCCGGACAAGATCATCGTGACGGGCATTCCCAACTTCGACAACTGCCGCCGGTTTTCCGACAACACCTTTCCGCTGCGCGACTTCGTGCTCGTCTGCACATCAGACGTTCGTGAAACGTTCGGGTTCGAGGATCGCAAGGGGTTCATTCTGAACGCCGTTCGAATTGCGGCGGGCCGCCTTCTGATCTTCAAGCTGCACCCGAACGAACGCGTTGCGCGCGCGACGCGTGAGATCGAGCGCCACGCCCCGCAGGCCCGCGTCTACGCCACCGGCCCGACGGAGGAAATGATCGCCAACTGTTCCGTCTTGATCACCCGGTTCTCGACGACGGCCTACGTCGGACTCGCGCTCGGCAAAGAGGTGTATTCCGATTTCGACATCGAGAGTCTGCGCGAGAAGCTGCCGATCCAGAACAACGGCACGGCCGCAGAGGCGATCGCCGGGGTGTGCCGGCGAGTCATGCAGGACGCGGAGCAGGCGGCTCGCGAGCGGTTGGAGCGCGATCGGCGCGACGAGCTCGCGCGCACGAGCGAACTGCCCGGTCACGACGCTCACGAACTCGCCCGATGAGAATCGTCGTCGTCGTTCAGGCGCGCACCGGGTCGTCCCGCCTGCCGGGGAAAGTGCTGATGCCGTTGGCGAATCGCCCGCTGCTTCAGCGGATGCTCGAGCGGGTGCTCGCCGCGAACACGCCGTCCGAGGTCGTCGTGGCCACGACGCGTGACCGCATGGACGATGTGATCGAGACGATAGCGAAGAAGGCTGGAGTCGCCTGTGTTCGCGGGCACGCCACCGACCTGCTGGATCGGCATTATTCGGCAGGCCTCGCGTTCGAGGCCGATGCCGTCGTCAAGATCCCGTCCGACTGCCCGCTCATCGATCCGATCGTGATCGATCGCGTGATCGGCTACTACACGGCACACGCCGATAACGCCGACTTCGTGAGCAACCTCCATCCGCCGTCGTACCCCGACGGCAACGACGTCGAGGTCATGCCTTTCAGGATTCTCGAAACGGCCTGGATCGAGGCGTGTGAAACGCACGAACGCGAGCACACCACGCCGTTCATCTGGGAGCGGCCTGCTCGTTTCCGGATCCACAACATCGCCTGGGAGTCCGGGCTCGACTACTCGACGACCCATCGATGGACGATCGACTACTTCGAGGACTACCAGCTTCTCGCCGCCGTCTATGAAGCGCTCTGGATGGAGGCGCGCCCGATCTTCTCCCTTCGGGACGTCCTGTCGCTGCTCGAGGCGCGCCCGGACATCGCGGCGCTGAACGCGTGTCACGCAGGGAAGTCGTGGCATCGCGATCGCGTCCGAACGGCGCCCGTTCTTCACCGCAACACACGAGGTCATGTCGATGCCTGAAGTCGCCCCGCTCGAACGCGTACTGCCGGTCATTGCGCGGTCCGAGGAGTGGTACCACCGCGCGACCGGACTCATCCCCGCGTACACGCAGACGCTCGCGAAAGGCCCCGGTCAGTACGTCGCGGGCGTCGCGCCAAAGTACTTGCAGCGTGGGAAGGGCTCGCACGTGTGGGATGTCGACGGCAACGAGTTCATCGACTTCAGCATGGCGATCGGTCCGCTGTCGCTCGGCTACGCCTACGATGCCGTCGATCGCGCCATTCGAGACCAGCTCGAAGACGGTATCGCCTTCTCGATGATGCACCCGCTCGAGGTCGAGGTCGCGGAGTTGATCCGAGACACCGTTCCGAACGCTGAAATGGTCCGCTACAGCAAGACCGGTGCGGACGTCACGTCCGCCGCTGTGCGGCTCGCGCGCGCATTCACCGGACGTTCAAAGGTGATCAGCTGCGGCTATCACGGCTGGCACGACTGGTATATCGCGGTGACCGATCGTTCGCTGGGTGTTCCCAAGACGGTGCAGCATCTGACGCGCACCTTCGACTACAACGACATCGATTCGGTCATCGATGTGCTCGACGACGACACTGCCTGCGCGATTCTCGAGCCGATGATCTTCGACGAGCCGCGCGACGAGTTTCTGCACGAGTTGAAGGCCGCCTGCCGGAGGAACGGCACGCTGCTCGTCTTCGACGAGATGTGGACCGGCTTCCGGTTCGCGCTGGGCGGGGCGCAGGAGCGCTTCGGTGTGCAGGCCGATCTCATGTGCTACTCGAAGGCGATCGCGAACGGAATGCCGCTCGCTGTTCTCGCTGGCCGCACCGACGTCATGCGACTGTGTGACAAGGACGTCTTCTTCTTCACGACGTTTGGTGGAGAGGCGCTGTCGCTGGCGGCGGCGAAAGCGACGATCCGTGAGCTCGGCGACCGCGATGTGCCCGCATACCTCGCGCGCCAGGGACGCGTGCTTCGTGACGGTTACAACGCCCTCGCGCACGATCTCGGCATGCCGTACACGCGCGCCATCGGCGCCGAGTGCCGTTCGCTCGTCACCTTCGATCCGAAGGCCGGCGATCCACTCGAGATGAAGTCCGTGATGCAGCAGGAGCTGCTCGCGAGGGGGATTCTCTGGAGCGGTTTCCACAACATGAGCTTTTCGCACACCGACGCCGACGTGGCGCACGCGCTGACGGCGTACCGCGAAGCGCTGATCGTTCTGATGGAGGCCGTCGACGCCGGCTCGGTTCGTCAAGTGCTTCTCGGATCGCCGGTCGAGCCGGTCTTCCGTCGCACGTCGAATGTCAGCCGCCGTTGACGCGTCGCCACCATGCTTCATTCACTGTTCGAGACCCTGCGCAGTCTCTTCGCGCACATGTCGATGGTCGAGCGCGTGTCGCTGGCGGCGATCGGCTCGGGTGCGGTCCTCCTTGCGCTGCTCGAGCGGATCGTGCCGTACACCAAGGATCAGGCGTTCCTTCGCGAAGGGTTCTTCGATGACTTCGCGCTCTACACCATCGCGCAGAACTACGTTCTCAGCATCGTCATCTTCTCGATCATCATCGCGCGGCTCGACGACGCCGGCGGCTTCTCGCGGCTCCAGTTGCTCGCGCACTGGCCGCTCTGGCTCCAGGTGACGCTGTTCGTCGTCACGCACGATTTCTATATCTACTGGATGCACCGATGGCAGCATCGGAACCGGCTCATGTGGCGCCTTCACGAGGCGCACCATTCGCCAAAGGCGGTGGATTGGTTATCGGGATCGCGATCGCATTGTCTGGAAATCCTGATCAACCAGACCGTCGAGTTCGCGCCGATCGTTCTGCTCGGGGCATCGCCGGCGGTGATTCCACTCAAGGGCGCGATCAGCGCCGTGTGGGGCATGTACATTCACAGCAACCTGAATGTCCACACCGGCCGCTTGCAATGGATCATCAACGGTCCTGAGATGCACCGCTGGCACCATACGATGGGAAAAGGCATGCGGTCGAATTTCTCGACAAAGCTGGCGATCTGGGACTGGATGTTCGGCACCGCCTACTGTCCGCCCGGCGAGCAGGCGAAGGAGTATGGGGTGCGGAGCTGGTTCCCGAAACACTACATCGGACAGACGCTCTACGCCTTCCGCGTCTTTCACACGCGCGCCCGATCGAGCGCGGCCGTCGCGACGAGCCGTGCGCGCGATTCCGACGGCGCGTCCGCCGGAAACCTTTAGTCAGGAAGCTATCTCGGAGGAGGATGCGGCGGCTGTTGCCGTCCGTGCCTGCCTCAGCGCTCGCCAGCCACCGAGCAGCAGCAGCGCCGTCGCACCGAGGACGGTGCTCCACAAATACACGATGGCGCGCTCCACGATCGCCATTGCGGCCGCGGTCGCCGCCGGCAGACCCAGCCAGACGAAGCCTGCCACGAGTGCGCCGTCGACAACGCCGATGCCGGCGGGTACGGGCACGACGCCGCTTCCCAGCCGCAGAAGAGAGACAGAAGCAGCCTGAGACGGAACGAACCGGACCCCGAACGCTGCCGCCACGAGAATGATCCGTGTGATATCGAGCAGCCAGATCACGAGCGAACAGCCGGCGGCTGCCGCCAACGAGGCGCGCATGTCATTGCCGACCACCGGGTGGTGCCACTGTCCGATCCGCGAGCTGATCCGGCGGTAGAGTGGTCGCGCGGCGAGCGCCGCGGCCAGCGCGAGCACAGCGAGCAGCACCCAGCGCGGCGACTGCGGCCGCAGCGTCGGCAGCGCGAGCGCGCCGAGCATGAGAAACCCGGCCACATCGCTGACGCGGTCGTAGACCACCGACGCTCCGATCGCCTTCATCGATGGAGAGCCACCCGGCCGGGGGATGAGCGCAGCGCGGCACGCGTCGCCCCCCAGGGCTCGCGCCGGAGTGATGTTGCAGACGCAGACGCCTGCTGAGTACGCGAGGAGCGTCTCCCAGTAACTGGCGCGACTCCGCAGACTGTGCAGCAACAACCGCCACCGGAACGCCATCACGAAGAGCGCGAGCGTGTCGACTGCGAATGCGGCTGCCACCAAGCCGAGCTTGGCTTGAGCGATGACCGCCGTTGTCTCGCTGATCGTCGACCACAACCACGTCATGTCAATGAATTCATTGTATGTGCTCAACACGCGCGCAGACGGTCCTTGACCGCGTAGTCGCTCAAGATTTGCGGCGTCGACACACGGCGCACACACGACCTTCAAGCAGCCCTTCTATAGTGCGACTACTGCACCACTCGAGTGGGTGATCGGCCGATCGATTGGACCGGCCATCCGCTCCCGCCTCTCGATGACACAGGCGCCCGATCGAGGAGCGCCGCGCAGCCGGCGGCCCAGGCTGGCTACGAAGAACCGAGTAGGCCCTATGAATCTGTCGCAGTCGGCGGTCGATCTCTACCCGCGTGACGCGTGCTTTTCGCGGCCGCCTGGTATGCGCGCGGCGGTGTCGCTCCACGGCCACTCTGAATGCTCGCGCGAAACACTGGAATTCATCCCGCGACTGGCGAAGCGAATCCCTGTCGTCGCGGTCTTCTACGAGCGTGGCATGGCGCAGTATCAGCGCGAGCATGGCCAGCCGCTCGACTTGGGCGAGTGGTATTTCCGTCCGCCGATGTCGCCAGCCGGGTTGATCGCCGGCGAACAGGCGCATCTGGCGCAACGGCTGGATCTGCCAGGTCTGGTGTCGATGACCGATCACGACACCGTCGAGGGACCACAAACACTCCGATCGAACGGCCAGACCGACGTCCCGCTGTCATTCGAGTGGTCGGTGCCGTTCGACGGCTGCCTGTTCCACCTCGGCGTGCACGGCATCTCGCCCGCATCGATCGACGCGATCATGCGTGCACTGGCGGCGTACACGGCCGGACCTCCTGCCGGAGCGACGAGACACCTGGGAGAGTTGCTGGACTGGCTGTGCGAATGCCCGGGGACGTTGATCGTCCTCAATCATCCGTACTGGGATCTCGCCGACATCGGTCAGCTGCGCCACGATTCGACGCTGTTCGCCTTTCTGCGCGCCCACAAAGAGCGCATTCATGCGCTCGAACTGAACGGGTACCGGACCTGGGACGAGAACCGCCTCGTGATTCCCCTGGCGAAGGGCTTCGATCTCCCGCTCGTCGGCGGTGGTGACCGTCATGCCCTTGCCCCCAACGCGATCGTCAATCTGACGCACGCGAGAGAATTTGCGGAGTTCGTCTCCGAGCTGCGCGTGGATCGCCGCAGTCACTGCGTCGTCTTTCCCGAGTACGCGGATCCGTTCGTCGCCCGCATTCTTCAATCGGCCGCGGACATCCTCGGACCGCTCCCGCACCATCACCGCGGCCAGATCACCTGGGCCGAGCGCGTGTTCATCACAGTGAACGGCCACGAGCAGTCGGTCGCGTCGATGTGGGAGCGCGAGCCGCTGTGGCTGCGGGGCGTCGTCGCGATTACCAGAGCGATCGCCTCGAAACGCTTTGCGGCGCCTTTCGAGCTGACGCGCGCGGACGGACATAAGACGTTGGTGGCCGATTGTCGACTCGACACCGTGTTCGGCGGTGTCCCGGTTCTTGGCGCGGACTCGGCAGCAGCGTAGGCAGCGCGAATGGGCATCGGAGGACCAGACATGCGAACACTGACGATCGGGAATCGGGTGATCGGCGACGGGCAGCCCACGTACATCGTTGCGGAGATCGGCATCAACCACAATGGATCGCTCGATCTCGCCCGGCGCCTGATCGACGCCGCCGCAGACGCCAAATGCGACGCCGTCAAGTTTCAGAAGCGGACGCCGGAATTGTGTGTGCCGGCGCAGCAGCGCGATCAGCCGCGGGAAACGCCCTGGGGCGTGATGAGCTATCTGGATTACCGTCGCCGGATCGAATTCGGCGTCGACGACTATGAACGGCTCATCGAGCACTGCCGCGGCCGCTCGATCGACTGGCTCACGTCGTGTTGGGACGAGTCGTCAGTCGACTTCATCGAATTCTTCGAACCGGTCGCATACAAGATTCCATCCGCAGCTCTCACCGATGTCGCCTTGCTGCGCCGGTTCAGGCAGACCGGCCGGCCGCTGATTCTGTCAACCGGCATGTCGACGATGCACCAGATCGAGGCGGCGGTCGCGCTCCTCGGTACCGACAACCTGATGATCACCCATGCGACGAGCTCCTACCCCTGCCCGTTGGATGAGCTCAACCTCCGGATGATCGAAACGATCCGGTGCCGATTCGACTGCGCGGTCGGCTACTCGGGACACGAAGTCGGCCTGGCGACAACGCTGGCAGCCGTGTGTCTGGGCGCCACACTCGTCGAGCGCCACATCACGCTCGATCGAGCCATGTGGGGCACAGATCAAGCAGCGTCGGTGGAGCCACAAGGTCTGGTACGGCTGGTCAACAACATCCGCGACATCGAGACCGCGTTGGGCGACGGCGTGAAGACCGTCTACGAGAGCGAACGAGCCGTGATGAAGAAGTTGCGGCGCACCGACCGCTTCATGGTCACGAGCAGCCCGCACGGGGTGAATTGATCTCTGAGGGCGATGCAATCCGCCTCGTACAGGCGCTGAAGGCGCCGCGGGCTCGTAGCCCTACTTGCAGCGATTCTCCGGCGTTCTCCGGTCGCGCCACTTGCGATGACAACCGTTACACGACGCGCTCAGCGTCTCAGCGGTGGCGATCATCTTCTCCTGATCTTTGGCCTGAGCCGCTTTGTACGCCTTCATGCCCTGGTCGCGAACCTGCTGCACGAACATCGCCCAGGACGGGTCCTTCGTTGGAACCGGCGCGCCGTTCGAGCAGCGGCGCTCCGGGATCGACAACAGGTTGGCGGACTCGGCGAGCGCAAGCGCTGCGTTCTCAATCGCCATCCAACCACCAAAGCTGCTGGTGAGAGGGTCGGTCGACATGTTCGGGTCGTGGCCGGGGATGAACTTTACCTCTCCAGGATTGTCGCTCTGTGCGGAAAACACCACGTTGGCGGCGGGATACAGAACGCCGCGCATCAATTGATTCAAATCGGCGTGAACCTGCTGCGCCGCATTCGTCGACGGCGTTTGTGCGATCAGCGCGAGCGTGCACGCCGCGAGCATGAAGAAGACGGTAAACAGTGTCCGATGCATGCGGCTAGATTAGTCCGTTATGCGGCTCGAAACGCGAACTTTGTACTCGTTGCCGCGGAAGCCGCATGACGGACTAAAGCGCCCGAAGCGCGCCAAGAGATACTGGTTGCCGAGCCGCGCCGGCGCAACGACGTTTGCGGCATCAGAACTCGAACATCGCACCGACCTTCATATATCGCGCTGCCGCAATCCTCGTCGGGGTCAGCCATGCACCACCTGGCACGAACGAGTTTCAGCACCTGGAATACACAACCAGAGGTAACTCTTTCGAGCTATGTCACTCTTCGTGAGGCGAGCGTACGAGGTTCAGCCAACCAACTGCAGCAGCTGCTCGCGAGTCGGGCCCGGCAGGGGCGGGCGCGGGGCGCCCTTCAACTTCTCGCGTGCGGCGGCTATTCGCTGCGCGATCTCTGGCCGCTCGAGAATCTTCTGCACCGGCGTCACCGTCGCGAAGTACTCCACCGCGGCGCGGAACAGGTCGGGGTCCGCAACGAATGACGACATCAGCCCACCGATGCGGCGGGCCAGCTCGTTGTCCGGCGGGGTCGGCTCGCGGCCCTCGCGCACCGCCTCCATTTCCGAGAATCGCGCACGGTCGACAGCGATCTGTGCGTGGTACCACGGCGCGATCTCGGCTTCCGTACGCCGATCGAATTCTTCAACCAGTGCCCGTGGTTGATCGCCGTGTGTGCGCAGTGCATCGCGCAGCTGCAGCGCCTGGAGAAACCCGACCGTCAGACCGCGGCCGGCTGATGGATTCGTGCACGCCCATGCATCGGCGACGGCCACGAATCCTGTCACGATCGGGGCTTCATCCACAGCGAAACGGCGACGGCGATCCGCGATGCCGCTGATCGCGAAAACCGGGGTAATCGGATGCCCGTCGAGCCAATGCGCGTGGAGAGGGCAGGCGCGAACGACGCGTGTCCATTGCTCCTCGTGTCGGAGCGTCTTGAGCGGCTGATCGCCGGTCGAGACGAAGATCGTGACGGACCACGTGTCGTTGTCGCCCGGCAAGGTCAGCAGTGAGATCGACCCGAGCGGCATGAGCGGTGCCGCGCGCCGCTGTGGGACGGTTCCGCTGAAATAGCGCGTGTAGTAGGTGAACCCGCAATCCTCCTGCTCCTCGTACGGCCGGCGCGCGCCAATCGCCGCGAGCCACTGCGGGCTGCGCGACTGGCGTCCCGTCGCATCGATCACAAGAGTCGCGCGAAACTCTTCACCATCCGACCCGCGGGCGCCCACGACGTGAGGAATGCCGTCGTGAGCGGACGGTCCGGTGAGCAATCCGGCGACGGTCACTCCCCGCCGGATGGTCACGCGAGGTTCCCGCTGTGCGGCCTCCGCGAAGACCCACTCACCAACCGGCCGCCGCGCGGTCAACGTCCAGAGCTTCTCATCGATCGGACGAGGGGCGCGATCCGCAAACACCGGTGGGAGCGGGTTGAGCAGATCGAACCGACAGGCGCCTGCGCGGCCGAGTGCATCCTGTACGTCAGGCAGCTCCGCTTCGAGCAGCAGCCGCAATCCCGGCATGAAGTTGTGCGGTTGGCGAAACTGCGTCACCCCCTTGCGCTCCCAGCGCTCCCACGCGGCCTGCGGCGAGACGGGCAACGGATCGGCGTCGTGTTCGAGAAGTGTGACGACGTGGCCGTCACGTGCGAGGAGAAGGGCGGTGCCGAGACCGCAGATTCCGCCGCCAATGATCACGATGGACATGAAACGACTCGTTGAGCGCGACCGTCGCGGATGCAAGCGTGTCAACCGGCCGCCGGCGCTCGCCACGTCCGCGAGATTCCCTCTCGATGATACCCGGGGATCGTGGCATCCTTGTCACCAGGCGATGCGAACGCTGCGGCTGTCCCTGGCGTTGTTAGTGGCCTTTGCCGTGTTGTTCCTGGCCGAGAACCGGAGCACGAGCGGCGTCCTCGTGATAACGGGCGATGTCGTCGAGTGGGACCCAGATCGGTCGATCACGGTGGCCAACGAGCAGACTGATCCACGAGGCATCCGAATCGACGTACGTGGCGTGGCGCGCGGGCTGAAGCCCGCGCTCTACGATGGTCGCGATGCCGTGACGGACCACGACGGAGATCGGGACGCGATTCGATCAGGTGCTCGGGTATCTGTGTGGTATCAGTCGATCGGCGAGCACTTTCCTGTGGCCGTCAAGGTGCTGGTACTCGATCCTCGATAGCGTCAACGTCGCCGGTCGTCACTTGATCATCCCCGAAGCGCTGCGGCAGGCGTGTTTTCGACCTTGCTAACCGTATCTGCTGACGTTGTCCGATCGCCGACTTCGAGGCTCGCGTCATGTCGTCGCTCGTCAGCCGTCGACCGCTCGCTCTCGAATTGCGACTCGGCGCTGCTGATCGAGTCGCGCGGCACGACCCGGTATGAGATCGCGACATGAGTCGACGGCGACGTCTCGTCTGACGTGGGCGTCCCCGCGACCGCCTCGGCATCGGTCAGCCCCATGACGTCCTGCAAGTACTCGCGAACGGCCATGATGGCGAACGCCCCTTCGGCCAGGACGAACATCGTGACGTAAGACAGCGTGAGCATCACCGCCCCGGCCGAGCTGCTCGGCAGCTTCGGAAACGTCGGCGAGGTCCGTCCGCTCTCGAACGTCCACAAGTAGATCGCCGCGGCGCCGATCGACGCGAGGATGAGGCACGCGAGCAGTACATTGATCGAGATTCGATGACGGCGTGCGACCGTGGTGGCACTCACGGTCGAGGTGAAGAACATCTCACGGCCCAATTCGTGGCGCAGACTGAAGACGTACGCGAATCCGAGCAGGCAGAAGAACGTGCCATAGGCGGGCAACATGAGCCGCTGTGACTCGTAGATCGGCACCAGCGCGAACCGGGCGGCGATGATCGGGAGCGTGGCGACGACGATGCACCCAGCAACCAGAACATTGAAGGTAGGCCGAGTGATCCTCGGAGGGGAATCGGGGGTGACGCGGGGGGCCATGACACGCCTCCGTTGAGTGGTGTGTCGTCGCGTTCGAAAACGAGACGCGTCCCGCATTGTGTCCGCCCCATCGTCGCTGGTCAAACTCAACCGGTACAGCGTTGCGTCATGCGCTCGCGCGCCGACGCCGACGCATTCCTGCCGCTCACCAGAACTTTCCGCGGAGCCCGCGCGTATATATCGCCGTACGCTATAGTATGTCGATATACGAGGCATCGATGGCACCACGCGCCCGCGTTGACGCTTTTCTGCCGCTCACCCCGCCGATGCTGCACACGCTCGTCGCACTTGCCGACGGCGACAAGCACGGCTACGCCATCCTCAAGGAGATCGCCCGCCGCACCGATGGCGCGGTCCGCCTGAGTGCCGGGACGCTCTACGCGCTCATCCGGCGCGCCGAAGCCGACGGCTTGATCGTCGAAACCGACGATCGTCCTGACATCTCACTCGACGATGAACGGCGGCGGTACTACCGGCTGACGCCACTCGGCCGGAAGGTGGCGGCCGCGGAGATCGATCGGCTCGAAGCGATCGTCGAGATGGCGCGCGAGAAGAAGCTCGTGCCGCGGCCGAGGTCGCTGTGAAACCCGCGCGCCGGCTGTCGTTCGCGGAGCGGATCTTCCGCGCGCTCGTGCGGCTGTTCCCATTCGACTTCAGGGCCGATCACGGACGCGACATGGAGCAGACGCTGCGCGCGCAGCACAGCGCAGCGCAGCGCCAGGGGAGTGTCCGCGCGCTTGGCACGCTGTGGCTCGATGTCGCGCGTGACGTGATCACAACCGCCCCGCGCGAGCACGTGGCGATCCTGAAGCAGGACGTCGGCTACGCGCTGCGCGCGCTCCGGCGCGCGCCGGTGTTTGCCGCGTCCGCCGTGCTCACACTCGCGATCGGCATGAGTGCCATGACCGGCATGATCGCCGTCTTGAACACCGTCATGTTCAGGCCGCTGCCGGTCGATCGTCCCGAGCAGATCATCTCGATCAGCAACCGCACCGGCGAGGGATTCCGCGTGTCCTATCTGGACCTCCAGGATTATCGCGCCCGCACGACGGTGCTGGCCGATGCGGTCGGATACGCGCCGCGGATCGCCGCGCTGACGGCAGACGGCCGGTCCGAGCGGATCATGACGATGATGGTGACCGACAACTACTTCGCGATGCTTGGCGTGCGCCCGGCGGCGGGACGGCTGATTCAGCCGAATGAAGGTCGCGCGGCCGGCGACGCGCCGGTGCTGGTCCTCGACTACCAGTACTGGCAATCGCGATTCGCGGGCGATCCATCGGTCGTTGGCAAGTCAGTGCGAATCGGCGCGCAGCCGTTCACTGTGATCGGCGTCACGGAGCCGGTGTTCCGCGGCACCGAATCGCTGATGCGGATGTCGGCGTACGTCCCGGCGTGGATGGAGAAGGCGTTTACCGATACACCTGGCTTTTCGACGGCGGCACTCTTCGAGAACCGTGCAATCCGTTCGTTCACCGTGCTCGCGCGCTTGAAGCCCGGCGTCTCGCTGGCGCAGGCACGAGCCGACCTCGACGTCGCCGCGGCGGCACTCGCCCGCGAGTATCCGCTGACGCACAAGGATGTCGCCCTGCGTGTCGTGCCCGAAACGCACACCCGCCCCACCCCGCTGTTGGGATCGTTCCTTCGCACGGCATCCACGGCACTGGCCGGTCTCGCGGTCGTCGTGCTGCTGATCACGAGCGCCAACGTCGCGAACCTGCTGATGGCGCGGGCCGCGAGCCGAAGCCGCGAAGTGGCGCTGCGTGCGGCGCTCGGCGCGCGCCGCGGCCGCATCATGCGTCAATTTCTCACCGAGGGCGTGACGCTCTCCTTGCTCGGCGGGCTCGTCGCGCTGCCAGTCGTCGTCGTCGCCATGCGCGGGCTGCAGGAGATCTTCACGGGCGTGTCGGCGATCATCGACATCAGCCCCGACTTCAGCGTCGATGGCCGGGTCGTGGCGATCGCGTTCCTGATGTCGATCGGCGCCGGCGTCGTGGCCGGACTTGCGCCGGCCCTCCTGACTGGTCGCTCTGATCTTGGCGGCTCGCTCAAGAGCGGCGGGCGCGGTGCGGCAGGCGGAAGCGGCAGCGTGACGCGGAGCGGTCTCGTCGTGGCGCAGGTTGCGCTGTCGTTGACCCTGCTGGTCAGCGGCGGTCTGTTCGTCCGGAGCCTCCATCATGCCCGGGGCGTCGATCTCGGCTTCAATCCGGACGGGCTGTTCGTCGCCTCGGTCTCCCCGGGAATTCACGGCTACGATGCGGCCCAGCGCCTCGCCTTCTATGAACGCGTGGCCACAAGAGTCGCTGCGCTTCCGGGAATCGATCACGTGGGCTGGACGTCGTTGCTCCCGATGTCGATCATCACTCAGAACGCTGCCGTCGTACCGGACGTGCGACCGTCGAATCCGAATTGGCAGCCGCCGTTCGCATTCAGATTCGATGTCAGCCCCACGTATTTCACGGCCGCGGGCGTGCCTGTCCTCGAAGGCCGTGCCTTCAGCGAACGGGATGATGCCACCGGCGCGCCGGTCGTCATCGTGAACGAAACGCTGGCTCGCCAGTTCTGGCCGAACCAGAGCCCGATCGGACGCCGGCTCACAGCCTACGGTACCGCGCGCGAGATCGTCGGCGTGGTCGCCAACGGAAAGTACTTGAACGTGGGCGAGTCGCCGGAGCCGGCAATCTTCAATCCGTTGGCGCAGACCGCGCCGTCACTGGCGACCTTGATCGTCCGCACGTCGCGATCGCCAGTGGAGATGGCATCCACGATACGACAGACAATCACACTGATCGATCCGGGTGTTACCCTGTTCGACGTGCGCTCGATGACCGCGCACCTCGACAACGGCTCGGGGTTCTTCCCAATTCGCTTGGGCGCGTTCATGACAACCCTTTTCGGCGGGTTGGGAATGCTGCTCGCGTCGGTCGGGCTCTACGGGATGATCGCGTATCACGTCAGCCAGCGGACGCAGGAGATTGGCCTGCGCATGGCGCTCGGCGCACGGGCGGCGGACATCATTCGCGGTGTGTTGGCGCAGGGAGGACGCTTCGCGATCGCTGGCATCGCGATCGGTCTGGTGCTCGCGGCTGTCGTCGCGCGACTGCTCGCAGGACTGCTCCTCGGCGTCAGTCCCTTCGATCCGCTCACGTATGGAACCGTCGCCGGTCTCCTCGTCGCGATCTGCCTGCTCGCGTCGTTCGTACCGGCGCGACGAGCGACGAGCGTCGATCCGCTCAGGGCGCTGCGCGCGGAGTGATCCTTTACGAGGGAGCACGCCGATCACACTTTACGATCCGGGCGTTTCACATTTGAAAAGGACCGCCCTCGGGTCGGGTCCGACGCGATGCGCAGGTCGCCTCGTTCTCTCCGATCGAGGCCGTGATCGTGTTGCCGCACCGATGGACCGGAAATTGCCGGCAGTGCCAGGAGAGGATTACTCATGAAGCCTTTCATCTGGACGGCGTTTCTCGTCACATTCGTGCTGAGCAGCGGCTCCTTCGTGTCGGCTCAGACGCATGTCTCGGTCGGAATCCAGATTGGTCCGCCGCCACGCGTGGTCTACGTGGCTCCGCCGCCACCGCCCCCGGAACCGGAAGTTGTGTGGGTCGAGGGGTATTGGTACCCAGTCTCACGACACTACGTGTGGCATGACGGGTACTGGACCCGCCCACCGTATCGCGGGGCGCGATGGGTGGCAGCACGTTATGACGGGCGCGCGTTCTTCGCAGGCTATTGGGACGGACCTCGCGGCCGGGTTGAACACGACCATCGATGGGACCGCGATCGTGATCGTGATCGCGATCACCACGACGACCACCCCGGCAAAGGTCGTGGCCGCGGCCGTTAGAGCAGTCGTTTCCGTGTAGCTGCCGTCCTTCGTCCTTGGGACTTGGTGCTTGGGACCAAGAACGGACCAAGAACCACGCACGAAGGACCAAGGACGCGCGCTACACCGATATGAAATGCGCGCCTAGGCACCAGAATCGGCGAAGGTGTAGCACCACGCTTCGCCGTCGAGGACGGTCGTTCCGTCGCTCCGCCTGATCTGCACCCGCAGTTGTGTGACCGGCTTCGAAGGATGAATCGAAACGACCTCTGCTTCGGCGGTGATGGTGTCGTCGATGTAGACCGGCGCGGTGAACTTCCAGTCCTGGCTCAGGAACACAGTGCCCGGTCCCGGCATGTCCATCGCGACGAGGGCATGGAGCAGCCCGGTTGTGAGTCCACCCTGCACGACCAGCCGCCCGAATTTCGTGCGCGCGGCGAACGCCGCATCGAAGTGCAGCGGATTGCGGTCACCTGAAATCTCGGCAAAACGGCGCACGTGCTCCGCCGTGAGCGTCAGGCTACGTGAGGCACGCTGGCCGACCGTGATTGACATGTGATGGCTCCAACGCGGCCAGTGCCCGCACTTCCCTCGACATCTCGGAACTGAACGTCCGGTGCAGCGCCTGCAACTCGTCATCGCTCCAGGCGAACGAGGCAATAGCGTCGGTGACTTCGAACAGCCGCAGCGACAGATCGTGCCGCGTCGTCTCGTAATCGGCAAGCGCGCCGGCCGTCCCGCGCGTGATCGCGCGCGCCAGCAGCTCTGCATCTCGGAGCGCATCCGTGATGCCGTGAGCGGTTGCCGGATCCTTGAAGTACCCAGCGTCGCCGACGAGCGCCCAGCCGGGCCCGACACTGCGTTTGATGAAACCAGGGTGCCCGGCAAATCCTCGTATTGGCTCAACCCGCTGTGCGCCGTCCAGCCGCGCGTCGAACTCGGCAGACGCGTGACGAATCAGCCGCCGGTACGCCGATGTCGCGTCACCGTGAATTTCGTCCCGAAAGCGTTCTGCGGCTACTGAGGCAAACACGCACGTGGCCCCGTCATTGGTGGGAATTGCCCCGATGCTCACGCCCGGCTGAAACCGCCAGTAGTAACCGTCGACCGGCAGGTTCTCCCAGTAGCTGTACAGGACACCCGCTGCGTGACGACCTTCGACGATACGCGGCGCGCCGACGCGGTCGGCGATCGTCGAATGCAGTCCGTCCGCGCCGATGACGATGTCGGCTTCGATGCGTTGACGGGCACCGCCGGCCAGGGCGGTGATTCCGCGCACGCGTCCGTCGTCATCGACAATCACATCGTCGACGCGTATGCCGTATCGCACATCTGTCCCGCTGGCGGCAGCGGCATCGACGAGTGTTCGATCGAGCAGCGCTCGTCGTGGCGCGTACAACGCGGCGACACCGAATTTCGGTTCGATCGGTACGGTGATGTCGTGGGCGGTGTAGCTGAACGTCGTGGAGAAGACTGGCGGTGTGTCCGCAGCCATGATGCAGGGCAGGATCGCCCACCGATGCAGTTGCAGAACGGCGCCTCGCATGAGGGCGTGCGTCGACAGCGTGTCGGTGCCATAGACGCTTCGGTCGACCAGTACCACACGCGCGCCTGCCCGTGCCAGCAACATGGCGGTCGCTGCTCCAGCGCAGCGCGCTCCAACGATGACTGCATCGGCTCTCATCGGAATGTCTCCTCACGCGACCCGCGCACGCGCCGTGGTTCCGGCGATCTCGTGCGCGATCGCGCATGCGTCGTGGCCGACGCCGTCGATGAAACTGGAGTTTCGCCGGCGCTGAAAATTCAGGCCGAGCACGTAGAGGCCGGACACGGGCGTGATTCCGCCCGTGTGGGTGATCTCGCCATGAGCATCGAGCACCGGCACGTGCAGCCACGGATACGCCCGCCGGTACCCGGTTGCCCAGATGACCGTCTCGATGCCTTCACGCTCGAGATCCAGATCGTCAGGAGCGCCGTCGGCAAGCGGCCACGTCGGTGTGAACGGCTCGCGTGACCCGGCTGCGATGCCAGTCGTGGCAATGAACCGATCGATCCGAATGAGGATGTCGGCCAGCTTGATGTCGGCGGCGGCCGTGGTCGCGGCGAGATCGTCGCCAAGCATCACGCGGTGGCCATCGACATCGCGGATCCTGCCCACCAGCTGAACGCCGCGTTGGTGCAGCACTGACAGGTCGAGCGACGCATGATCGGGTCTGCCGACCAACTGAAGTGAGGGCTGACGGCGCGAACGCTCGATGTCCTGAACCGTGTCGACGTGTTGGCTCAGCACACCGATCTGATCCAACCACCACAGAATGTCGCGTCCACGATAGCGTCGAGGCAGACGTGTGTGGCGTCCGACCGCCAGCGTGACCTGGCGTCCGGAGCGCTGAATCTCGTCGGCCAGTTGCACACCGGTCGAAGAGGCGCCGACCACGAGTACACCGCCGGGGGGTAATTGATCAGGCCGACGATACTCGGGCGCTGCGATCTGCAGGACCGATGTCGCGAGGCGCTGGCTCGCCAGGGGCACCGCAGGCAAATCGCAGTATCCCGTGGCCACGACCACTGACGACGCCGACCATTCGCCGCGGCTGGTGGCGACGTCGAAGCCATCCGCGGAGCGCTCGACGCGCTCGACCGCGGTGTCAGTCAGGACCGGCGCTGCCGACGAAGCGGCGTAGCGTTCGAGGAACGCGATGAGTTGCGGCGCGGACATGAAGCCGTTCGGGTCGCTGCCCTCGTACTGGAATTGCGGAAGGCGGGTCATCCAGTTCGGCGTCAGCAGGTGCAGCGAATCCCAGCTCTGGCTGCGCCACCGCTGAGCGAGCTTCCCCCGCTCGAGCACGAGGTGCTCGATGCCGAGGTCGGACAGGCAGCGGCTCATGGCGAGCCCTGCCTGTCCGGCGCCGATGACGATCGTCGTGGTGCGTGGCACGGCTCGCTCTCAACGAGTGTTGACGGTCACTTCAATCGGCACGCCGTTGGTGAGCACATCGAACACGGCCGAGCGTGCGCGCGACTGCTCGACGATCTGACGCAGCTTCTCCGGCGGCGCGTCACCCGCGATCGTGAAGCTGATTCGGATGCGCTCGTAGCCGTTGCGGACGGCGTCGGACAGTCCAAGGATGCCGCGGAGATCGATATCGCCTTCCACCTGCGATTCGACCGACGTCAGCGTCACGCCACGGGCGGCGGCGACATTGGCGATGCCAGCGGTGATGCAACCGGCCAGCCCGTGCAGCAGGAGTTCGACGGGCGTGGCCCCGCGATCCTGACCGACGAGCACTTTGGGGTGATCCATCTCGTAGCGGAACTGGTTCTGATGCGTGTGTTCGCCTCCAGCGCCGGTGAACGACTCCACGCGGGACTCGCTGTACGTGCCATCCACCCAGCGGCTGCTGGCGCGAAACTGGAATTTCGCCAGTGTGGGTGTGTCCTTGACCACGTTGATGGTGGCGAGCAGGGTCGGCGTGTCGACGCCATTTCTCGGCTCTCGCGGCGCCTTGGCTGGTGCGGCAACATTTGCTGACATGTCCGGTCTCCTTTTCGACGCCTTGCGGCGGCTCATCATTCGAAATCGGCGTGCTCGAGTCGCCCTCGACTTACGCTGCCGGGGCCGAGCACATCGACGGAATGTCAGGAGGGGCAACGGCGATGCCGCATCGCGGGCCGACCTTAAACCAATGTTTTCAACGGGATGGACAGGTGAGGTGGTGTCGACGACCCTGACGGCTGCCCAATTTTCGACAGCTTCGGCAGTGGGATCGCAGGGGAAGCAGAGGCTGGAGAGAAGCATTCACGCAGAGAGCGCGAGGCGCGGAGAGCGCGGAGCGCTTCGGCGACGGGTGGGCCGCGATACGCGCGGCTGGATCGAGAGGAAGGCACGAAAACGAGCGCCTCATGAGACGCGTGGCGTTCGTTTTCGTACCTTCCTCTCGATCCATGCGCCGGCCGGAGGCCGGCGACCACCCGTCGCCTCCGCGATCTCTGCCGCTCTGCGTGCTTTGCGTGAACGCTTTTCTCCGCGCGCCCTGCTGGCTCAGCTACCTTCTGAACAGGAGCGTCAGCAGAAACAGACCCACCTTGAAGTTCAGAAGCTTGAGCCCGTTTCGCGCCTCATGCGGGGTGAGCCTGGCGCTGATCGGCATGGTCCCGAACACTTTGCCCTTCAGCACGAGCCGGCTGCCATCGCGCTCGATGGAGTGGATCTGCATCAGCTCCGTGTTGTCCTGACCGTAGATCTTCATCATGACCGGGTCGTCTTGTCGAAATCGAGTTTCAGATCCTCGAACATGCGCATCGCCGTGGCGCGTCCTGCGCCGAACACTCCGCCACCCGGATGCTGAAATGGACCGACCAGATAGAGACGATCTGCTCCCGGCACGACGTTCTGACCGAGATCGGGAGTGGGCCGATGCGAACCGGACTGATACATGTACGGTGCGATGCCGTGGAGGTCGCCTTTCTGGAAGCTGACCGATGCGCGTTCGAGATCGAGCGGGCTGTCGACGACGAAATCGATGATGTTGGCGGGCGTGAGGTTGTCGATGAAGCGCGACATCCGCTTGAAGAGCGTCTGCGCGAACGCCTGCTTGGACTGATCCCAGTGTTGGGGGCCGCCATCGGGATGTGAGTAGGGAACATAGTCCCATGCGTGGAACGTCGCTTTGCCGGGAGGGCAGCGGGTTGCGTCGAACGTCGAAGGCGATACGAGTCCGATGAGCGACGTATCCGGAATGCGCCCGTAGCGCAGCGAATCGAAGAACCGCCGCAGTGTGTCGAGACTGTCCGGCATCAGCTCCGTGAAGTACGCCTGATTGACGTGCGTGCCCGCCTTGAAGCGCAGCGGCTCATTGAGCGCTGCATGGATCGTCAGGCAGGAGTTGGCTGACAGCTCGGTGCGCGTGGCGCGTCC
This sequence comes from Vicinamibacterales bacterium, assembly GCA_036407095.1. Taxonomy (GTDB): domain Bacteria; phylum Acidobacteriota; class Vicinamibacteria; order Vicinamibacterales; family UBA2999; genus Gp6-AA40. Next base: position 546,055 of record DASWZV010000174.1, read on the forward strand.
CACGATGCCCGGATCGAGGCCCGGCACCATGCGGCCGAGCAGATGCGGGTGAATCGATCCGACGACCGCATCTTTGGCCATGTAATCCGTGCCGTCGACGGTGCGCACCCCGGTGGCGCGGCCGCCCTTCAGCAGCACGGTCTCGATCGACACGTTGTTCATCACGTGGCCGCCGTGCGCTTCGATGCATCGGATCAATGCGGCCGTCAGACTGCCGCTGCCGCCGACGGCGATACCGATTCCGTACTGCTCCATGAATCCGAGGAACACGAAGATGCCGAGCCCCTGGCCTTTCTCCTCGGGACCGGTCAAGTTCTCCGACACCATGCGCATGAGGAACAGCCGCACCCGCTCGTGCTCGAAGTTCTCGAGGATCACGTCGTACGGGCTCTTGTGCATGATGGCAAACAACTGCCGGCCCTCGTCGCTCTGATCGAGCATCGCCAGGCTCGCCCCCAGCGGCACCGGCGGCGTGTACAACGACGCCGATACCAGCGGGAGGTACTGCATCGCGATGTCGGCGAAGCGGAGGAACGCGTCGGCGTCCTTCTTCGAGAATGCCGCGATGCTCTCGTACGTCTTCTTGCGATCCCGGTACAGACCGATCGTCGAGCCGTCTTCGAAGACGCAGATGAAGGGCATCTCCGGATAGATGTACGAGAGCCCGTAACGCGAGCGCAGTTTGAGCTCGTCGTTCTTGATCAGCGGATTGGCCTGAATGAAGATGTGGCCCGTGCTGAAGCGGTCGTGCGCGAAGCCAGGCCCCGTCAGTTCAGCGGTGACGACCCCCCCTCCCGACCACGGATTGCGCTCCAGCACGAGTACGTCTTTTCCCGCCGATGCCAGATAGGCCGCGGCAGCCAGGCCGTTGTGTCCAGCTCCGATCACGACGATGTCGTGTGTCTTGGTCAAGGTGGTGCTCTTGGCGCTAGTCTACCCTTGAGGTCCGGGGCAGCGTCTTGCTAGGATCCAACCGCACTCACAGCTGTGGAGCAGCAACGATGACTACACGGACTCTTGCATTGGTCGCCCTGTGTGGAATCCTGATGGCCGGCGTCGGCGTGCAGGCCCATCACGCCGTCGCGGGCGTGTACGACCTGAACAAGGAAGTGGTCCTTCAGGGCCGGCTCAAGAAACTGAACTTTACGAATCCGCACGCGAGCATCGAGCTCACAGTCCCGAACAAGGATGGCACGTTCACCGACTGGATTCTTACCACCGCCTCCGTGCAGACGCTGACCCGCGAGGGCATCAACAAGACCTCGATGAAGCCTGGCGAGATCCTCAAGGTGACGGTGCTTCCGGCAATCAATGGCCACCCGTCGGGATTCATCAGGAATCTCACGCTCGGCGACCGCGAGATCAAACTGTTCTTCGGCGACGGACGCGACTAGCACTCGGAGTTGGTAATGGTTGATCGACGATCTCTCGCGACAGGTGTGCTCGCTCTTCTTGTCGCGCTGAGCCAAGTAGTGTCCGGCCATGCCCAGGGTCAAGCCACGGGCCAGGCCCCGGGTCAGGCCTCCGGCCAGACCCCGCCAGCCGGTGCACCCCCTGGCCGGGGTGCCGGAGCAGGCGGAGGTGGCCGAGGCGGCGGCGGGTTCGGCGGTCGCGGGCCAGCGTTTACGCCCGCAGCCGGAGCCAAGGACCTGAAGTCGGTCCTCTACAACTGGACGTGGCACATGGGGATGCTGCGGAGCGGCGCCGAATCCGAGCTCATTAAGACGCTCGACTACCACGCCGACGGCGGCACGATCCAGGTGAACGGCCAGGCCTGTGCGGTGACGAAGGCGCGTATCCAGGCCAACTACCAGATCCCCGGTTACCGGACGCAGATCGAGTGCACGCTCCCCAACAAGCAGACGTACAAGAACGTTGAAACGATGAGCGGCGACTTCGCCTGGGACGAAGACATTCCGGGCGCGGAGCTCGTTCCCGGCAAGGGCAAGGCAACGCCAAAGCCAGCCGCACTCGAAGAACGGCGGATCCGTCTGTGGGCCAGTCCGCAAGGTGCGCCGAAGGCCGCCATCGCCGGCGCCGCCGGCATGCCGACGACCGAGTCCTTCGGAAAGAACCCGGCGACATTGCTGGATGCTCAGGCAACCGCCGGAGTGAAGGGGACGACCACGCTGGCATGGCAGGGGGACAAGGCGATCGTCACCTATCCGATTCCGGGAGTCCCAGGGGCGATTGCGACGGCGACGCTCGATAACACGTTCCTGCCGGAACGGATTGTCGTGAAGAGCGGGACGAACACGACGGAGTTCGTCTACAGCAATTTCCAGGACTTCAACAACCCGCTGTTCAAGATCGAGGCTCTGATGCCCGCCACTCTGGTCGAGCGCCGGAACGGCACTGTCGTTCGCGAGCTGAAATCGAAGGTGACTGAGATCGGCCAGATCTACGTCATCGTGCCTGTTCCGGACAGTGTGCGGAAGGCTGCGGGAAAGTAATTGGAGGATGTGGCTATGAAGCGGCAGATAACGGGTGCGCAGCTCCTGGCGACCGTGGCGGTGCTTCTCGGTTTCATCGCTTCCGTGGGGGCGCAGGGCGGTGGTGGCTTCGGCGCTCCGCCGCCGGCGGATCCAAACGCGCCCACACCGAGGCTGGCGAACGGGAAGCCTGACCTGACTGGCTCTTGGGGAGGAGCCGTGAATCTGACGGGCGCCGGCGCTCCGGGTGTAACGGTGGGCGACATGTTCCGCCGGTGCACTCCGTTCCAGTCGAAGAACTGCATGGAGTGGACGAATCAGAGCGAGGACTGGCCGTTCATGTCAGGCATGCGGCTCGATATGCGCCAGCCGATGTACAAGCCGGAGTACTGGGACAAGATCATCGAGCTGGATCAGTGGACGAACAGAGAAGACCCGGTCATGACCTGCCTTCCGCTCGGAGTTCCGCGGCAGGGACCACCGGCGCGCATCTTTGCCACCGACACCGACGTCACCTTCATCTACAGGGCCGGCGTCGACGGTGCCGGTGGATACGCGGAGTTCCGCATGATTCCGATCGACGGCAAGCCGCACGATCCGCGGCGCGCGAACAATTACACGTACTTTGGCTACACCGTCGGCCGCTGGGAAGGCGACACCCTCGTCCTCGATTCAATCGGGTTCTCCGACGAGACCTGGCTCGGTCGGGGCGGCTTCTTCCATACCGACAAGATGCGGGCGATCGAGAAGTTCACCAGGACCGGAAACCAGATGCTCTACGAAGTCACCATCGAGGACCCGGACGTACTTCTGCAGCCGTGGGCGATGCCTGCGCGAACGCTGCGCCTCTCCGCGACCAATGCGATCGTTGGAGAGCGCGGAAGCTGCACGGAGACCGAACACAACGAAGTCAGTACGCAGTACAGGCACTAGGGGGAGACTCACGTAGTCCAATGCAAAATGCAAAATGCAAAATGCAAAACCACGTTGCAACCATGATTCAGCGGTCATTTTGAATCTTGCATTTTGCATTTTGAGTTGACCTCGTGCTGAACTGGCTTGATGCGACGGCGCTGTCGACGTGGTTGAAGGAATCGCCCTCCGTGTGGGCGTTCCCAACCGTGCTGACGCTTCACACCACAGGAATGGGGATACTCGTGGGCGCGAGCTACATGCTCGATCTCCGCCTGCTCGGTGTCGGCCGACGCGTTCCCCTGTCCGGGTACCGGTGGGTCTTTCCGACGCTCGCAGTTGGTCTCAGCGTCAACATCGTGACCGGCATTCTGCTGTTCATCAAAGACCCGATCCACTGGGGTACGGCGTTTCCGTTTTTCATCAAGATGGGCCTGGTCATTGCCAGCGTCGCCACCGTGGTGCCGATGCGTTCGCTCGTGCTTGGCAGCGGCGCCGAGCAGGGTGAGGTGAGCGGCAATATGCGCCTTCTGGCGATTGCATCGATTGTCGTGTGGAGTGGCGCAATCACCGCGGGCCGTCTTCTCGCGTACGTGGTCCCGTGAACCTGGCGCACCTTCACCTGATCATGAACCACGTGCCCACCGTTGGATCGGTGGCGGCACTGGCTCTCCTGTTCCTTGGCTACGCGCGCCGCGACGAACACCTGAAGCACGTCGGGTTGGAAGTGCTGTTCGTGATCGCGGTCCTGACTCTTCCCGTCTACGTGAGCGGCGTCGCCGCGCATCAAGAGATACGGAAGATCAAAGAGGTCTCCGACGACGCGATCAGAGTCCACCAGGACGCAGCGTTGATCGGATTCACCGTGATGGAATTCGCAGGCTTCGTGGCATGGGTCGCCTTGTGGCAATGGCGGCGCCACGGTCGTGCGGTTCGGGGACTCGTGCCGGCAGCGACAGTGCTCCTGGTCCTCGCGTTTGCGGTCATGGCTCGCGCCGCAAACCTTGGCGGCGACATTCGACACCCGGAAATACTTGCCGGTGGCATATCAGCGCCTGCGGGTGATCCGGAGCGGTTCATGACGTGGACCATCAACCAGGTCGCGGTCTACAGCCGATGGGCCTGGCCTGCGGCTGAAACGGTCCACTTCCTGGGTCTCTCCCTGTCGTTCGGTGTGCTGCTGGCGGTGAACCTGCGAATACTCGGCGCGATGAGACAGATCCCGTTCGCCGACGTGCATCGTCTGCTGCCATGGGGGATGCTTGGGTTTGGCGCCAATCTGATCACCGGGATGTTCTTCTTCGTCGGTCAGCCAGGGCAGTACTCGTCGAGCGAGCCGTTCAAGTGGAAGATTGTCTTCCTGGTGATCGCCGGCGCGAACTTTTTGTATCTGACCGTGTGGGGAAGGCCATGGGGCAGGAGCGGCGATGACAGGTTCGACGCTGGCCTTGGCGACAAGGCGATAGCCGTCCTGTCGCTCACCTCGTGGCTCGCAGTACTCTGGGCGGGTCGGATGCTGCCGTTCCTGGGCAAGGCCTTCTAGGGCATGGTCGCGTCTGCCGTCACCGCCGTCGTCGTTGTCGCGCTGGTGATTGTCGGCGCTGTTGGATACCTGATCGATCGCACCGGTTGACCCGCCTTTGCTCTCGCGTTAGGGCGAGCTTCGTCGAGGCCACGGACAGGTGCGTCAACCTGGTTGGCGCAAGTCTGAGCCGTGCGAAAGAAAGGGGCACGACGAGCGAGGGACGGTGCCTCTGACACCGACCAGCACGCGACTGGCTGACGCATTCCTCCGCGCCGCGATCCGCTCGCCGGCCAATGGCATCTCCGGCGTGTGCGCTGCCGGGTTTCTCGCGGCTCCCCCGTCGCAAGAGTCTGACGCGATTGCTCCTCCGCCGCCGCTCGCGACGCCTGCGAGCCCGTTGGCGACTCTCGCGTACGCGGCTCGCTCCACGCGGCACTCCGGAATGCATCAGCCAGTGGGGTGCTGCTGACTCGTGACAGTACCTCTCATTCGCGGGCTGTTGCACCAGCCAGGTTGATGCATCCTGGAGCGCGGCGTGGAGCGAGCCGCGCGCGCCGGAGATGCCATTGGCCGGCGAGCGGATCGCCGCGCGCCTGCCCTGAGCGAGCGCAGCGAGTCGAAGGGGAAGGATGCGTCGACCTGGCTGGTGCAATCGGAGTCGGGCGAACGAGATCCCAGAAGACGGGCGACGTGGGCCGTGTTCGATGCCTACCAGCCAGTCGGGTGCTGCTGACTGCGACTGAGACAAACCGGCACGCGAAGTCAGGCTCAGCGTTGCCAGTCGAACGCAAGTAGGTATGTGTGCTGCTGTTTCGAGGCGTTGTCGTCCGAGAGCAGGTACACGCGGAACATCCGATCGCTGTCTCCCACGATGGCCACGCCTTCGAAGTTATCGATGGTGAGCGGCGGCTCGAGAACGAGTTCGTCGGCTGTTTCGCTGCCCGCAATCAACGGTCGATCGATCAGTCGCAAGACGACGCGCTGTCCGCGCACGGGATCGTATGCGCGATAGAGAAGGGCGACGCCGGTCGGCGGATACGATGCGACGGCCGAGAGTCCAAAGCCGGGCCCAGGCAGTGCCCGCGCCGGCATCGACTCACACTGGCTGGCGAGGTGACAGAGCCAGAGTCGTCCGTCTTCGGCGCCGACCACGTACGCATCCGGTCCCGCGGCAGGATACACCGTCAGCGCTTCGAGCCCCTCGTTGCTCGGCAATCCCCTGACATCTGGTTTCGGCACTTCACGCACGGGTGGTCCGCCCTTCGACGAATACATCCAGATCCGATGATCCCGCTCGAAGCTGACGAGACGCTCGTCGTTGGGAAAGACCGCGAGCCCTTCGGCATCGGCACGCTGTTTATCCAGCATCGCCCGCCCGTTCGTATCCGCCAGCGGACTCAGCCGAACGTCCGACAGTCCGAGCAGGCGGTCAGACGCATCGAGGTCGAGCCGTGCTTCCAGCAAGCTCCCTAGATCGCTGACAGCGATGAGGCGTCCATCCGGACCCACCCGGAGATCCGAGAGGCCGTGCAAGCGATCGGTATTCACGCCTTCCAGCTCGAGTCCACTCACATAGTGAAAGCGACCGACACGAGTCCTGGTCGGGTCGCGGGCGTCGAGTGGAACCGCGCGAACTCTCACGTCCACGCGGCTGCCGCCGGGCGCGCTTTCCGCCACATCGCTGCCGGATTGCGTACGGTTTGAGTACGCCAGCATGGTGACAATGGCAACAGCGACAACTGCCGTTGCGGCGATAGGGGCGCTTTTCATGCGTCTTCTCGAACGTAACATGATTCAGGCGACCGACGTTCGGGAAGGCCAATCCTCCGATGGATTCACCTGAACGACGTGCCTATCTTCCGACCGCTTCGGGTGCGTGGGCGGCCCACCATTGCTCTGCCCGTTCGTTCGTCCATGCGGCTTCGCATCGCACCTGCGCCAGCCGGGACTCGAGTTCGAGCGCCGAAGACGGTCGCCGCCTGGGATCTTTTTCGAGGCACATCATCAGGATCGCATCGAGCTGTTTGGGAACAGGCAGTTCCGATCGCTTCGAAGGCGGGACAGGTTGCGCGTGAACGTGTTGCAGGAGCATCTGCGCCGCAGTGGTGGACTCGAACAGCGTGTAGCCAGTGAGCGCCCAGTAGGCGGTACACGCGAGTGAGTACAGATCCGCCCGGCCGTCGATCGGCTTGTCGCCAATCACGATTTCCGGGGGCATGAACGCGGGTGTGCCCTGCATCATGCCCTGGTTCGTGAGCATCGTGGCATCCTTTCCCGCTTGCTCCTTGACGACACCGAAATCGAGGATCTTGACGTAATCGTATTCCGTGCCCAACCGCGTCACGAACAGATTGGCCGGCTTGATGTCTCGATGCACGAGCCCCCGCTCGTGAGCTTCGGCAAGCGAGCGACAGGCCTGGCGCACGAGCATGATCACGCGCTCGGCTGGCTGCGGTCCAAAGCGTGTCACGACGCGATGGAGATCGAGTCCCTCCAGATACTCCATCACGTAATAGAAGCTTCCGGTGTCGTTGACGCCGAAATCGTACAGTTGCACCGTGTTCGGCGAGCGCAGTGCGGCAGTCACGTTCGCTTCGCGTTCGAAACGTCGTACGAGCTGCTCGCGCGCCGTGCCTGGCGTGACGTCGTGGCGAATGAGCTTGACGGCCGCAGGACGGACGAGGAATCGGTGTCTCGCGAGCCAGACTTCGCCCATCCCACCCGAGCCGAGCGGGCTGACCAGGCGGTAACTCCCGACGGCCATGGCTTCGTTCAACTGCTCGGCGTCGACCTCGAGCACTGTGCTCTTGCAGACGAGCACGGCTCGTTCGAGCACCGTTCTCAGCTCACGGATGTTTCCAGGCCATATGTACGCTTCGAGCCGGCGCATCGAATCGGGCGACACCTCGTCGATCACCTTCCCCAGTCGCCGTGCATGGCGACGGACGAAATGGTCGACGAGCGTCGGGATGTCCTCTCGCCGATCGATCAGCGGAGGCACGCCGACACGGTTCACCGCGAGCGATTGGAAGAGCGGCAGGAACGCGCCCGGCTGTGGCTGCCGCATGTCATGGGTCGTCGAGGCGATCAGCCGCACGTCAGGCACACATGGTTCGCCGCGAGCGAGACGGCTTCGGATTTCATCCAACGTGATGTGAAGTGCGTGCTGGACGTCCGGCGGCAGCTCGTGGACGGCATCGAGAAAGATCGTCCCGCCCGATGCGAGTTCGAATCTGCTTCCAATCAGAGACTCTTCGACCCGGCGTGGCGGCGTCTGCTCGCCACCATGTCGTTGCTGCGTGTTGACCTCGGCGCAGCTGACAAAGAGGAACGCGCCTGCGCGGCCGGACGCGTCGTGCACGGCACGCGCGATCGCTTCCTTCCCAGCCCCGGCGGGACCGGTGAGAAGCAGCGGTTCGAGGGATTCGGCCTGACGCGCGACGGCATCGCGCAGTCCCTGGACGATGGCACTTCTGCCGAGCAGCGGCCCTTCCACGTGGCTGCGCGCTTCGCTGAGGAGCGCCTGCGCGACCCGCAATTCACGTTCGAGTGCTGCGGTTCGCTCGGCGACGCGTGCCTCGAGCGAGACGTTGGCTTCTTGCAGCGCGGCTGCCGCGAGTCGTCGCTCCTCGTACAACCGTGCATTGTGTATCGCACTCGCAATCTGATTGGCGATGATCGAGACGAGATCCCGCTCGTGCTCGCCGAACGAGCGCGGCACCGGGCTCTCGATCGAGAACACTCCGATGAGATCGTCGCGGATGAGCAACGGAATGGCGATCTGACTCTCTGCGTTGGGGAGTCCCGGCACCGGGATCGCATCTCCGAGCTGCGCACGCCGACCGGCCTTCTCCATCTCGCGGCGCTGTGCCGCCGCATACGCACGCTGTTGCCCCAGATTGTTGACGTGCATCATCTGGCGCTTCTGCGCCACCATGCCGATCACACCGGTGCCGACCCGCACGCGTCCGCCGACCGCCTGGTTCTCGTAGCCTCGGCTGGCGATGACCTTCAACGTCGTGTTGTCGGGTTCGAGCAGGAGAATGTTCGCGTGGTGGAACTCGAACAGTTCATCCATCGTTCGCAGCGCAACGTCGCAGATTTCGTCGAGGTCGAGCGTGGAATTGATGTCCGCGGACACACGCTGCAGGATGCGGACCTCGGCGGTCTTCCGCGCCAACTCCGTGGCTCGTTGACTCACGTCCTCCATCGTGGATGCTGGACCCTCTCGACCGAGAGCACGCGATAAATATCTGCCGCACGGAGCTTGAAGATGCCGGACATGCCGGTCATCGAGGCGATGGCCTCGATCTGCATATCCATCGCGTCGAAGACAGGTCCCTCGGTTTCGGACCGCTCGAACTGCAGCTGCAGCACCCAATGTGCGAGCCCGGCGATGTCGAAGACGCAGACAAAGGCGCGCGGGTTCTCACGGACGTTCTTGATCGTCTTGCTGAAGAACTGAAACGAGAGCGCCGCGTGCGTCTCGTCGACGTAATAGACCTGTGAAATGACGGTGGTATTCGGTGTCCCATCGGCGGAGCAGGTCACCATCACACCCGGCGTTCCGCTTTCGAGCACAGGCCGTATTTCCGATGGCAGGCGGGTCATCGCCATCTCATTTCTCCGGCGGCGGAATGAGGCGGGTCCCTGCTCCTGGTCCTGGCGTCTGCAGATAAATCTCGCGCACTTCGAATTCGACAGCCAGCGACGGCGGAGACACAAACGCGCTGAGAACGTCTTCAGGGGCGTCGGGCAGGATCGGCCTCATGCTCCTCACGAAACGCCGCCGGACGCGTTCCACACTTTCGGCGTCATCGTCCTGTATTGCCCGATGGTGCAGGTAGCGACCTTTGAACTGATACGTCTCGTGCGAGGGGAACTCTTCTACAGTGAGGGCCAACTCGCCGTTCTGCTGAAGCGATTCGACGAGCTGCTCGAGGAACTCGTCCGGGAGCATGATCGTCAATGTGCGTTGATCGAGACCAATGCGCCATCCGGACACGCGATGCCCGAAGGGCACGAGTTCGCGATCACGGATGCCTGCAAACGCCACGTTGGCGTACTGCTCCAAGAAACGAACGAGCTTTCCCGGGATCACGATGTCACAGGCTATGAAATAGATTCCTCAGGGGTCAAGCCGAGAGGCGGCGTTCTAAGGTGTGGGTCCACGTCTCCGCACGAAGTTGCCGGCGACGCCGCAATCAGCAGTGCACGGCGGTGGCGGCACATAGGTGTCTTTGATCTTCCTGCGGTACTCCGGATACAGCGTGTCGCGATAGCCAAGCACAGCGTCGCGCGGCAGGTTGTACAGCTTCATGAACTCGTCGAGGAACGGGTTCTGATCGGGCGCAAAGTGGGGCACGCCGTCGCCGGGCTCACGCCCCTCGTAGCCGGGAACACACGGATCGCGGTAATCGAGCGGCGTTCTCGAAAGCCGGAAGCCTTTCGAGATGATCTCCGGCTCCAGGAGATAGACCGGATCGCGCGCCACCATCAGCACCGTGAGCACATCACCGTGGCGGAAGAACCGCCAATCGATCGTGGCCTGATCGCTGAGCGGCACACCGGTCTTGCGAATGAAGCCGCCCCCTTTCACATGCGTCGTGTGTGCGGCCAGCGCGCCGCCCTCCCATCGGCCGGTCGTGAAACCGGCCTGCGTGTGAAGAGCGTGCTCGGACGGGTGCGGTCGACCGTCCATCCAGATCGTCAACCCCATCCAGTCTTCCCACGCGTCGATCGTGTAGGACACGATCCGGTTCGTTGTCGCGTCCGACTGACTCGAGATCCGCAGACCGAACGGGCCGATCACCATGTAGGCCGCGCCCCAGCCCTGGCACTGCCGCTCGATCATCGACTTCTGCGACTCATCGTACGCAAGCGCCCGCGTTCGTGCTTCGTCCGTGAGTGCCAGGCCGAGGTAGTCCACCGGCACCGAGTCGTTCTGTACATCCTCTGTTCCCAGGGGAGCCCACGAACCCGCGAATTCGAATTGGCTTGGGAGCACCCCTCCATCCGCAGGGCGGGTGCTTTGTGGACCCGCCGCGGCAGACTGCGCGCAGACATTGCACGCGCTGAGTGCGACGAGCACTGCGACGGCGTAACTTCGGACGAGGACTACCACGTCGATGAGCATGGTGTCGGATCCCACTTCGACCCGTCGGGTTCTTTCTTGAAGTGCGGGCTCACGATATAGGGCCCGTTCAGGTACACGGGATCTTCGATGACGGTGTTGACGAGGAGCAATTGACCGCCGTCAGGAAGCGGCGCAATGTCGAAATGCTCTGACACGGTGGTGCGTTCGCTGTAGGGCACACCGTTCTTGCGCAGGTAGCCGGCGCGCATGTTCGTCGTCACCACGCTCAGGCTGCCACCTTTATCAGGCGCGGCGACACTCTCCCAGCGTGCCGTCGACTCGCCCTGCCACGTGGACCGGGTCACTTTCGATGACTCGCGCGTGGTAAAACGAAGAAGTCGTGTCTGAGTGCCCGCGTCAGTGTCGATGCGAAGGGTGCTGGCATCCTGCCAGGTGATGTGCAGGCGGCCGGGGACGTTCATGATGGCGCCGGCACCGTATGACTTGCACTGGTTCCCCGCGCGTTCGTCAGCAGATGGATCCCAGGCGTTGATGATCGGTACGGCGGCGGGCGAAGAAGGAATACGACGGTATTCACCCTTGGCGGGTGTCACCATGCGGTAGCGCCAGTTCTCGGTCACGTAAGACACCCAATACCCGGTCAAGTCGATCGGCGCGGTATCGCGGGCCGAAGGTGACGACACTCCGCTCGCACGTTGCGCGTGGACCGACGCAGCGAGCGCGGAGAGGACGAGCACCGCGATCGCGACGCGTGGACGCCTCACGACTTCTCCTTCATGAGGCTCCGATACACCGCTTCGACGAACTTGGCCGTCGTCCAGTCACCGCCCTCGTTGCCGTAGCGTCCCGTGTAGCCCTTGGCCGGGGCCGCAGCCTTGACCTGTTCGAGCGATCGTCCCGCGTCGATGAGATCGCGAACGCGATCGCGGATGATCGTGACCATGTCGCGGTATTCGATCACGTCGAACTGATCGCAGAGCCGGCCGTGGCCGGGAATCACGATTGTGCCCGCCTCGCGCGACACGATCGGCACCGACGGCACGGCCAGGTCGGCGAGACGGCTCAGCGCCGCGATCTCACCCTCGATGCTGCCGCCGCGCTCGAGATCGATGACGGGGAAGTGGCGTGTGTCGATCACGTCGCCGGCGACGACGACGTCGGATCGACGGAAGAAGGCGAAGACATCGCTGTCGGAGTGTGCGGCCGGCTGGTGCAGTACCTCGATCGCCTCGCCATTCAGGTAGAAGTACTTCCGCGCGTAGTGGAATGATTCCGTCGGCAGCCCGACGAGCGGTCGCGCGGGCGCCGATTCCGCCGCCGCAGTCATGTGCCGCACGACGCCTTCAGCCGCGAGGATCGAGGCGACCGATCTCAGGGCGTCTGGCCTCGCTCCGGCGCTGCGCGTGCCTGGGTAGAACTGATCGCCGGCCTTCGACAGCACCTCGTTGCCGCCAACGTGGTCGGCATCCGGCCCGGTGTCGATGACGTAGCGAATCGGCTTCGGTGTGATCCGCTTGATCGCGGCGACGACGGCCGGAGCGCTGGCAGCAGACCCTGCGTCCACCACCACGACGCCGTCATCGCCGACCTGGATGCCGATGTTCCCTCCAGCGCCGGCGATCATGAAGAAGTTCGGCCGAACCTCCAGCACCTCGAGGCCGTCCGTTGCCGCGATCCCCGGGGCCTGCGCAGCCAGCGCAACTGTCGGCTCGACAGTCACGCGGCGATCGACGACGCAGAACATCGCACACACCGCCACCGCGGTGGCGGCGGGATAGCGACGGACTCGATTTCCTCGTGCGCGCGACACAACTCTGTGGCCGGGAAGCGTAGCATATTGGGTGATGTCGGTCGCCACGCACCTCGCGGTCTCGCCGTCGAAGTACGACGCTCGTATCCGCGCGCTCATCCCGCTCTATGACGAGCTGATTCCGGAAGTCGCTCGCGCGCTCGACCATGCGACGCGTCCGGTGCGGCTCGTGGTCGATCTCGGCATCGGCACCGGTGCACTCGCACGAGCATGTTTGGACTACGTGCCAGGCGCGCGCGTCTGGGGCATCGATGCCGACCCGGACATGATGGCGATCGCGCGCACGCGCCTCGGTCGTCAGTCACGGCGCGTGACGATGACGACCGGCAGTTTCCTGGACGAGGCGCTGCCGCCCTGCGATGCCATCGTCGCGAGCTACTCGCTGCATCACATCCGGACGTCGCGCGCCAAACTGGCGTTCTATCGGCGCTGCCATGGCGCACTTCGTCCCGGCGGCGTCCTGATCAACGGCGACTGCGCACCGGCCTCGACTCGGCGCGGATTCGCGCGCGATCTCGACATCTGGTTCGCGCATCTCGGAAAGACGTTCGGCAGCCGGGCGCGGGGACGACGCGTCTATGAATCGTGGGCCGACGAAGACGTCTACGTTCCGCTCGCCGACGAGATCCGTCTGCTCGAACGTGCCGGCTTCGCCGTCGATGTGCCGTGGCGGCGCTCGCCGTTCGCGGTCATCGTCGGCTGTCGACGCGCGTAGCACGTGCCGCACTTCTGCGAGTAACGACGCCGCTCGCGACTCGGCTGCAGTAACCCGAGAAGACATCCAGACGATGAGTACCGTCGTCTCGCCTGAGCTCAGTGCAAGCGCAACAGAGACGGCCATCTTGTCGCTGCATATGGCCCCTCACACTCGGTACAGGGTCGGCACCACCCACGATGGGTCTCGAATCTCGACAAGGAGGCCAACCGTGCACAAAGCCGCAGTTCTCGTTCTCATCGTGAGCGCATTCTTCACGCTCGGGGCGCGATCAAGCGCACAGAGTACCCCGTCGTCGGCACCCCAGAGTCCGTCAACGACGACGCAACCCTTCGCGCCGTGTGTGCCCGTCACGAGCACGTCGCCATTGGGCTCAGCAAGTGGAACGCCGCAAACGATGCCGCGATCGACCGCGCCAGTTTCGCCTGTTCCGCCGGCGGTTCCGCCGGTGACCGCTCCGGCGGTTCCGCCTGTGACGACTCCGTCGGTTTCGCCGATCACTCCGCCCGCTTCGTCGACGCAGACCGCGCCTCCGACGGGAGCAGGGCAGGCGTCGGCGGCGCGGGAGATGACGTGATCGGTGCGGGCGACGTCGTCGTCTGTCCGGGCAGCGGCGTCAACGAGGGTGACGCTGGTACCGTCGGCCCTGGCAATGGCGTGATCGTTCCGGGCGCCGTCGTCGAGGGCTCGTTGTCTGGACCGACGACTCCGTCCACGCTGCCCGGAAGTACGACGACGAATCAGCCTGTCACCGGCACTTCGCCATGTCCGCTTGGAACACAGCCCGACACGACGTTCCGCTGACGCGGAATGCGGACGCGTGCTGACGTAGGTCTACGAGTCGCTGCGAGGTGAGTGCAGGGGAACCCGCCTCGCCGCAACGGCCAACTCGAGGCGTGAGCTCAGCACATTGGCGCGTGGTACATTCGGTACGGCAGCGTAACTTCCGATGGCTTTCGAATCTCGGCAAGGGGAACCAGCCGTGCTCACGAAAACGGCCGTGCTCATCGTGATTGTGGGTGCACTCTTCGCTCCGGCCGCGCGCTCCACTGCTCAGAGCGGCGCCTCCTCAACACCACCCTCGTCAACCGAACCCGTCGCGTCATCGAGCGAACCCGTCGCGCCGTGCGTGACGGCCGTGCCCTCAGTTGATGCGGCGAGCACAGCGTCTCCGACGAGCACAGCGTCGCAGGCCATAACGCCGTCAACGCCTCAAATGAATGCGCCTGCACCCGAACTCACCTTCACGTTGCCTCCGACGAATGTATCGGCTCCGGAACTCACGTTCACGCTGCCTCCAACGAATGTATCTGCTCCGCCTTTGAACTACACGCTGCCTTCAACCAATGTGTCCGCCCCGCCTCTCACACTCTACCCGCCAACGAGCGTCCCGACTCCGTCGTTGACGTTCTACACTCCGGCGGGCCAGATGACCGTGCCAACGCCTGCTCCGCAACGGCTGTCGACGATATCGCCCCTACCGCCGTCGACGTCGGCGGAAACTGCGAGCGTCGCACCTCCATGCCCGCCGGGAACACAGCCCACCCTCGTGCGCTAAGACAGCCTAGAAGCCATCTCATAAACCCCGCAACAGAATGAGGCAGCAGGCGAGGTGGAGCATCCCGAGAAAGTTCTCGGCGAAGCGCTCATAGCGCACGACGATCCGCCGAAAGTTCTGCAACCAGGCAGAGAGTCGTTCGACCTTCCATCGCCGTCGGTAGCGCCGCAGCGGGCGACCGTCTTGCGTTCGATGTCTCCGGGTCCTCCGATGAGGCGCAATCAGTTCCACGCCATGGCGCGCCAGTTCAGCATCCAATCTGTTCGACTCGTAGGCGTTGTCGCCGATGAGACGCGCGGGGAGCTGGCTGACAAATCGCTCCGCGAGTGTGGCGTGAACCAGGGTGACTTCATGAGGCGTGGCACTCCCGACGTGGACGGCGACCGGGCGCCCCTGCCGATCGGCGATCGCCATGATCTTCGACCCCTTGCCGCGTTTCGTCTTGCCCACGCAAGCGCCTCCCCGCTTGGCGGGCGCGAAGCTGCCATCGATGAACGCTTCCTGCAGATTCAGATAGCCGTCGTCGTGGAGGGCCTGCGCGAGGATTTCGAGGACAGTCCGCAACACGCCGGTGCGGACCCACCGCTGAAATCGCCAGTGGCAGGTTTGATGCGACGGATAGCGGGCCGGCAAGTCCGCCCATGGGGCGCGGGTCCTCAAGATCCAGAGGATGCCATTAAGAACAGGGCGGTCCCGCCAGGGGCGCCCTCGACCGTCGCGGCGGCGCGGCAGCTCAGCAAGAAGCGCCCAATCATGTTCCATTGCTGGTCCGTGAGGTCACGGGGATGACGCGAAGTGGAGTGGGCCATCCGGACAGAATGGGTCCGTCGTTGAGCAGCCTTCCGAAACCTAGGCTGCGGAAAACTCAGTCAACACTGCACCGTTACTCAGGGCGTAAAATTGCCCGCAACAAATGACCCTGCCGCCCGGCACTCGTCTCGGTCCGTACGAAGTCACCGCCCAAATCGGCGTCGGCGGGATGGGGGAAGTGTATCGGGCGACGGACTCCAACTTGAAGCGGGCGGTCGCGATCAAAGTCCTGCCGGAATCGGTTGCAGCGGATACGGAGCGTCTCGCACGGCTTCAACGTGAAGCCGAGGTGCTCGCCTCGCTGAGCCACCCGAACATTGCCGCGATCTACGGGCTAGAACGGTCGAGCGGACTGACAGCGCTCGTGATGGAATTGGTCGAGGGACCGACGCTCGCCGACCGCATCGCGCAAGGTGCCATCCCCGTGGACGAGTCGATGGCGATTGCGCGGCAGGTTGCCGAAGCCATCGAAGCGGCACACGAGCAGGGCATCATTCATCGCGATCTGAAGCCGGCCAACATCAAGCTGCGGACAGACGGCATCGTGAAAGTGTTGGACTTCGGGTTGGCCAAGGCTATGCGACCGGCCGTGGCACTCTCGCCGAGCCATTCACAGTCACCGACGATCACGCCCCCTGCGATGAGGAGCGCAGGCATGATTCTGGGGACTGCCGCGAACATGTCACCGGAGCAGGCCACGGGACGCGAGGTAGACAAACGCAGTGACGTTTGGGCGTTCGGCACGGTTCTCTACGAGTTGCTCACGGGCACGCGCGCCTTCGATGGCGCCGACGTGAGCGACACGATCACCAGCGTGCTCACGAGCGAGCCCGATTGGTCACGAGTGCCTGGTGACGTCCCGCTCGCGGTTCTAACGCTGATGCAGCGCTGTCTCACAAAGAATAAGCTCCATCGTGTATCGGACATCTCGACAGCGCGATTCGTTCTGACCGAGTTTCCACAGCTCGCTGCGACATCGGTGGCACACGGCACTTCGCGACGGATGCGTCTCGGTTTTACTGTCGCCGCCGTTGCGGCGTTGAGCGCTCTTGTCGTCGGTGGCGCCGCGCTGGTGTTGCGTTCCCCGACACCCCCCCGCGACTCCGTTCACTTTTCGATCCCACTTCCGGAACTCCGTGCTTCGGCCGGCCCGGCGCCCGCAGTCGCGATCTCGCCCGATGGAACGCGACTGGCGTACACAGCAAACTCGCGCATCTTCATCCGGTCGCTCAATGAACTGGAATCCCACGAGGTTACGGGATCGGGATACTCCGGAACCGGCGGGGGCGTACCGACGTTCGCCCCAGATGGTCAGTCGCTCGCCTTTTTTTCAAGTGGGGGTGTCACCACCGCGGAATCCGGGGTGACACTGAGCCGCGTCCCAATCGGCGGAGGGGTGGCGTCGAAGCTCTCGACAGTGGATTACCCGTATGGCGTCAGCTGGAGCGCTAGCGGCATTCTGGTTGGTCAAGGCCCCGGTGGGATCGTGCGCGTGCCCGCGACTGGCGGTGCCGCTCAGCAAATCGTGAACGTTGCGGCAGGCGAAAGCGCGATGGAGCCTCAGCTACTCCCAGATGGTCAAACCATCCTCTTCACGTTGGGAAGAGCGGGTGATGAACCGATCGACATGGGCAACGTAGTGGCGCAGTCCACAGTGGATGGGGCACGGCATATCATTCGCGAACATGCCTCTGGCGGCCGATACTCCGGTGGTCATCTCTGGTACGTCGTAGGTGGGACGGTGTTTGCCGTGCCGTTCGATGCGGCCCGTCTGACCGTTACAGGCGATCCCGTTACGGTACTCAATGGGGTGCAGCGATCGGTGCTGGGCATCACGCAGCTGTCGCTGTCCAAGACCGGCACGGCGGCCTACGTACCGGGCCCCGCAAGTGCATCTGCAGCCTCCCCATCGAGAACGCTGGTCATCGGAGACACGCGCACCAATGCGAAGGTCCTCAAAATTTCGCCAGCCTCATTCTTCCATCCGCGAGTCTCGCCCGATGGAAGAACCGTCGCCGTGAGCCGGAGTGATGGACCGATGTCGGACATCTGGGCCTACGACCTCACCGGGACGACAGAGATTCGTCGCTTGACTTTCGACGGCACCAATCGTTTCCCAGTCTGGTCGGCAGATAGCCAGAATCTGACCTTTCAGTCGGCTCGCGAGGGTGATCGAGCCATCTGGTGGGCGTCCGCTCGGGGCGGAACGCCAGTTCGTTTGACGCGACCCGGTGCCGACGGGCAACACGTGCCGGAATGCTGGTCGCGCGACGGGCGTCGCCTGCTTTTCTCGTCGGTGACGAACTCAAAGAGCACATTGTGGGTGTTCACGCTCGACACCCGCACGAGCGAGCGATTTGGAAGTGCGGAGTCGTCCGATCTGTTCGGCGCCAATTTCTCGCCAGACGGAAGGTGGGTCGTCTATGCGGCGAACGCGGGGCCGGCCGGCTTCCTGACACTCAACCGAGGTGTTTACGTCGAGCCGTTTCCAGCGACTGGAGAACGCCACCAGGCGCCGAAGCAAGGACTCGACTATCACCCCGTCTGGGCGCCTGACGCAAAACAGATCTTTTACGTCTCGACGCTCGCAGGGCCCCTGGTGTCGGTGCCGATCGCATTGCAACCCTCTGTGACATTTGGTGCACCGACTCGGTTGGCACGAGGACCACGACCCGGACTTCGGGCGACTGAAGCCCGAGGATTCGACTTCTTGCCTGACGGTCGATTCGTTAGCCTCGCGCCGCTGCCGGAGGAAGGCGGTGAATCACGCTCGCCAGAACTCCGCGTTTTGCTCAATTGGGCGGAGAGCTCGCAATCGGCCAGAAGCGCTGGTTCCACGGTGACGTCGCCTCGGTGAGCGCGCTCAGCCTACACACCTCGACAACGATGTGGTTCGTGTGCGGCAGTTCCCGTTTCGGTAGCTAGAGCAAGCCTCGTTGTCGCGATTAATCCTGAAATGCGCTAGTTGATCTATCCGCAAGGCCGCCGAGAGACTGAGTCCGATGCCGGCCTTTATGAGACGACTTCTAGAAGCCCTCGAACGGCCACGCCCTCACGCTGCACACAAAAAATCAACGCGTCGTTGTGATGACACGCGTCAGAGGTAAGATGCGCGCGCTTTTCCCCCTGCAACAGGAGCGTCGCGATGCGGACGTCATTCCCTCAAGTGACGGCCCGGATGGTTGTAATACTCCTCCTCCTGGGCTCGGCCCGCGCAGCGTCGGCGACCACCTACATCTCGGTGGAGCCAATTCCGAACAGAGACGTCGTCGGTGCGGCCAATCTCGCCGCGATTCTCAGCATCGGTTATGACAATCTCGAGCGCTGGAGTCGGCTGCTGCTGCACGAGTGCCGCGTGGTCGACTCTGTGATCGACTCGCTGACGGCGAACGGCGTGATCAGCACGGTGACCGTTGGCAACACACGGTTCGTCGTCGCTGCCGGAGGCTTCGAGGGTCAAACCGACCCGTCGTTCGTATTCACGGTGCGGGACTCAGGACCAGGTGCGGTGAGCGAGGCGGATGTCGACATACTCGACAACGCGCTTGGCTATGTGCTGAATCAGGGAGGGACCACCCATTTCAGTCCGGACGATTTCAGGGCATACACGTTTCCGATCGACTATGCGCGCGTCACGTTCTCCGGCTCGTTGAGCGGCACTGAAGCAAAGGCGTTCTTCGAGCACCTGGGGACGATCGACGCGGCGCTGTTCAGCGGCACGTTTGCCGGGTTCACGCAGATCGATCTCGCCGGCTCGTCGACGAACGACACCATGCTGTTCCTCCAGCCGGCCACGAGCAAACACCAGTTCATCGCGGGTCTCTCGGCGGCGGTGACGGACGATCCGCGCGCGTCATACGCACCGCTGAAGAACAACGGCGCGCCGACGACGGCGCGAGCGGGCGTCGCGTTTCCCGCCAACGATTGGCTGCTGTTTCCGGACGGGGATCAGTATCTGATCAACATCAGCAACTCCGCTCAGTTGCGGGGCGAGCTTGCCGTCCTGCGGCAGCAGCATCTGACAGCGGTCGCGAACCTGCTCGAGGCGATTGCCCAAAATCGTGTCGAGGCGTATCTTTCGCAGTTCACGTGTCCGAATTGATCGGCCTCAAGTACGAAACCTTGGATCTCGCTTACGTTTTCAATCACAGCGTCGTCCTCATCCTCGGGGCGCGTTTGTCTGGCGTCAAGAAACGGCTGTGTTTACGGCAAGAAACGGCTGTGTTTACGAAGGAACTGTAAGCGCCTGACCGATCGGGTCTTTTGGCACGTGATGTGCCCCGACGAGGCGGCATCGTCAGCGTTCGGTGTCGCCTGTGACGAAGGTTCGTCGCCGTAGACCGATCGCCCCCCCGATTGGACGACTAGACGACTATGCGGGAAGCTCGCTCGATCATCGAAGAAGCAGAAGAGGCCGCGGCCTCCGGACACTACGTCTCCGCCGAAACACTTCTGCGCGAAGCCGCGCGGATGCAGGAGAAGAGCCTCGGGCCGTTGCATCCCGACCTCGCCAACACTCTGAACAACCTCGCCGTCGTCTGCGAGATCACCGGCAGGCTGAACGACGCGGAGCAGGGCTTTCGGCGCGCGTGCCTCATCGCGACCACCGTGCTCGAGGAGGGCCATCCCTTTGTCGCCACGAGTCGCAAGAACCTCCACGATTTTTGCGAGGCTCACGGCAAACCGATCGAGTTGCCCACCCCGCCGCCGAAGGTGACTGAGCCGCCGGCGCCGCCGCCGAAGAAGGTTGCAGTCGGCGCACCGCCGAAGATCGACACGCCGCCGAAGAAAGTGGACGTCGAGACGCCGACGGCGCAGCCGGACGCGGCAGTCGAGCCTCCCGCGATTCCACCGAAAGCCGCAGTCGAGGCACGATTGCTGAAACTCGCAGTCGAGGAGCCGCAGTCGAAAGCGAAGATCGAGTTGCCGGAGCCGCCGAAAGTGACGAACACCCCGGAGGCCAAAGCAACATCTTCGTCCGAGCCACCGCGTATATCGCCGCCTCCGGTGGATCCAGCGCGCAAAGCGCAGGTGCAGGAAGCGGCGCCGGCTGCGCCGCCAGCCGTCGGGCCACGATCGCTCGGCCGACTCGCGATGGGTGCAATCGGTCCCGTCGCCGTGCTGATCTTGATTCTGTTGATCGGTCGCCCGTGGGTCACCTCGAGCCAGCCGGCTGATTCCGCATCACCGGCAAGGAACGAACCCGCGCGCACCGTTCCCGTGCCGCCTGCTGCGCCGGTCAGCGCTGCGTCTATCCCAGTCCCTGTCGACGCGAAGCCCGCGCCGATAAAGCCAACACCGACGAAGCCCGGGCCGAAAGAGACAACACCGGCTGCTTCAAGCGCGCGCAACGGACTGGAAACCGTCGCAGCCGGCACGACAGCGAGAGCGTCGGGATCGGTCGTCGTCAAAGCGCTCCTGTGTGGAGCGCTGGCTGATTGGCGCTGCGACCCGTTGAACCTCCCCGTCCCTCGCGGCTCGGGCTCGGTGTTCTTCTACACGCTGGTCAAGTCCCCGGTCGCCACGACGATTCAACATCGCTGGTATCAGGGCGATCGCTTGCACCACTCCGTGGACTTCCGTATTCAGGCCAGTCCGAATTTTGGTTACCGCTCGTACAGCCGCGGCATGATGGACGACAAAAGCGCGGGCGACTGGAAGGTCGAGCTCAGGGCCGAGGACGGCACGCTGCTGTATGAGGAACGTTTTTCGGTCAACTAACGGTCTTCGGGTGGGGGCGCCGCGGAGCGGCAGCTGACGCCTCTACATCAAGAAGCGCCGAATCTCTGTGATTCTAGCGGCGGCATCGGCTTCGCCGAGTTCGATGAGACGACGCACGTAGTCACCCTGAAACATCACCAGGCTGAGCATGTCGTTCGATCGCGTCTCGCGCGTGCCGAGTCCGCGCGTGAGGAATCGGAATGGGCGCGGCAGCTGCGGCTCGTACTCGTTGGCAAGCCGCCCCAGATCGACGGACGGCCGCAGCAACAGCAGATCGATCTGCCGCAATCCATCGCGTCCCCCTTCCGGCAGACGCGCGATCAAGTGGTTGATCCGCTGAAGCTCCAGCGCATCGCCGTCGAGTTGATCGAGGAAGATCGCGTTGTACAGCACACCCGCGACCTGGGCGGGCGGGGGATAGTTGCGGATCGACGGCCGATCGGCCTCGTCTCGCGAGCGCGCGTAGCGCGTCG
This sequence comes from Vicinamibacterales bacterium, assembly GCA_036407095.1. GTDB lineage: Bacteria > Acidobacteriota > Vicinamibacteria > Vicinamibacterales > UBA2999 > Gp6-AA40. The sequence continues at coordinate 568,108 of DASWZV010000174.1, forward strand.
AGATCGCGATGATGCGTTTCGCGCCGAGATGGACGGCAGGCGAGAGCGGCGCGGTGAGCCGGATGCCGCCGTCGCCGTACCAGCTGCCGTCGACCTCGACTGCCGGAAAGAAGAACGGGAGCGCGGCTGACGCCATGACGTGTTCGACGCCCAGCTGACAGCTGATGCTCTTGCGTTGCGGGCGTTCCCACGTCTCGATCCCACAGTCCTCACGCGTCTGCACCCAGGTCACCGACTGGCCGGTGGTATAGCTGGACGCGGTCAGCGCGATCGCGCGGAGCCATCCATCCTGGAGGCTTTGCTCGATTCCCGGGACGTCGCCACCGTTGGCATCGAGGAGCCGTCCCACCAGCCCGCGCAGCGGCGCGGTATCGACGAGGCTCCTGGCGGGAATCACCGGATGTGTGCCGCCCCCGAGCAGGCGGCCGCCCCATCGCAGCGTGCGTGACGTCAGATCGCGCAGATCGACTCTGAACACATCCTCGATCCGAAGGTTCTTCCAGACGTCGGCGAGGTGTTCCACCTTCGTGGCAAACGGCTCCTGGCGCGTCGCGAGATATGCCGCGTTGATACCGCCCGCCGACACACCGGTCAGGATGCCCGGAACCACGCCAGGACACTCACGCGCCAGCAGCCGCAGGAAGCCCACTTGATAGGCGGCGCGGGCACCGCCGCCGCTCAGCATGAGAGCGAGATCGTGGTGAGGGGTGAATCGACTCATTCGAAGAGGCGCTCCTGATGGTACGACGCGGATCAGAAACGGCGCGTCTCGAAACTGAGCCGGTGATTACAAAATCCGCGCATCCGGCTCCCGCTTGGTGATCGGCAAGAACGCGCAAGCGGAAGAAGATTCGCAGAACGTTCCTGATTTTCACTGGCCTTGATCTTGCCGCCGCTCTCTGGACGAGCAGCTCCGTCCCCTGGTCACAAGGATCACGATGTCAAACGCGTTCACGTTCGTTTCGCGACGCCAGTTCTGCGCCGGCGCCTGCCAGGCGGCTTCATGCGCCACCCTCGCAACGCTGGTCTCTGCATGCGGCGGTTCGCCAACGGGACCGAGCGATCGCCCGACGACGCTCCCCACGCTGTCAGGACAGTTCTCGAGTTCAACTTCCACGGTGAATGTCACCACCACCGGGACCGCGTTGGACAACCTGGGTGGCGCAGCGCTGGTGCAATCGGAGGCGGGAGTGTTCCTGATCTCGAAGACCACTGCGACGACGTTCACGGCGATCGACGCGGTCTGCACGCATGAAGGGTGCACGGTGACCGGCGCGACCGACACCGAGTACGTCTGTCCGTGCCACGGATCGCGATACGACCGCAGCGGCCACGTCACGCACGGTCCTGCCCAAGCGAACCTGCGTCAATACGCCAACAGCTTCGCGGGTGGCGTCGTGACGATCAATCTCTGAGACCGCCATGCCTCAAGTCAATCCTGAAATCGATCATCTGCTTCGCCGCGCCGGATTCGGCGTCAGTGCTCATGACGTCGACATCTACAAGGACATGTCGCCGGCCGACGCGGTCGACTATCTCGTCGACTACGAAGGCCGACCCGACGATGTCGATGAGCGCATCGGACGTCCCGACCATGCGCTCCTGCCGACGAGGGATCTCTTCTCGCCCGACATCGACATCGAGGACGCGCGCCTGCGCTGGATGTTCCGCATGATCCATACGCGGCGTCCGCTGCAGGAGAAGATGTCGCTGTTCTGGCACAACCACTTTGCCACCGCCTACAGCAAGCTGAACGCCGATTCGGGCAACGTGCAGGGGGCGAAGCTGCTCGCGCACAAGGCCGGCACGCTCAATGGCCCGCAGGGACAGATCGAGTTGTTCCGTCAGTACGCGCTCGGCAACTTCCGCAACCTGCTGTTTCAGGTCGCGGTCGATCCGGCGATGTTGATCTGGCTCGACGGCAAAACCAACACCAAGGCGAAGCCGCAGGAGAACTTCGGCCGCGAGATCATGGAGCTGTTCACGGTCGGCGTCGGTTTCTACACCGAGCCGGACGTCTACGCGGCCGCGCGCGTGTTCAGCGGATGGAACCTGCGCGGGTCGGCCAACTATCGGCAGGACGAATACGGCGATATGAATGCCTATCAGGAGTTCGTCTACAACGCCGACCAGCACGAGACCAGCGACAAGACCTTCTCCTTCCCGATCTACTCCAACGGCAGCACGACCATTCCGGCGCGGAGCGAATCCGCAGGCATGCAGGACGGGATGGACTTGATCAACGCGCTCGCGACCCATCCGGAAACCGGCCGTCGGCTGGCACGCAAGTTCTGGAGTTTCTTCATCAGCGACATCACGCCGCCCGATCCAGCGTTCGTCGAAGGTGTGGCCGGCGTGTATCGGCAGAGCGATACCGAGATCAGGCCGGTCGTGCGCTACATCCTGAACTCGCCCTGGTTCAAAGATCCCTCCGCGCTCTTCGCGCGCTATGCATCGCCGGCCGAATACATCATCAGATCGATCAGAGAAATCGGTTGGGTGAACTTCTCGCTCGACAAGGCACGGTCGCCGATGGCTGCGATGGGTCAGCAGCTCTATGAGCCGCCGAACGTCGCGGGCTGGCCTCCGGGTGCGGCGTGGATCTCGACCGGGACGATGCTGGCGCGCACGAACTTTGCCGCCACGCTCGCCGGCAGTCAGAAGCAAATGCTCGCCAGCTCACTCCAGGCTGATGGCGCAACGCCACAAGCGCTGCTCGCGGCACTGCTTCAGCAAGTGACGCCGTCGCCATTCGATCTGGGTCCGCAGCAGGCGCTGATGTCATACCTCGGCGGCGACGGCACCTGGATCGGCGGCGGGGAGCAGCTGAGCACCAGGGCCGCGGGCCTCGCCCGACTCCTCGTCGGCTCCTCCGAATATCAGCTGATTTAGAAGGAGACGACGACCGATGGCCATCTCTCGACGACTCTTCATTCGCAACGGCGTCGCCACGATCTCGCTGGGGGTGACTGCGCCGGCGTTCCTGACGGCGATTGCGCAGGCACAGGGCATCCGCACGCGCAATCTGGTCGTCGTCTACCTTGGCGGCGGCAACGATTCGCTGAACACGTTGATCTCCTATCAGGACTCGTCCTATTACAGCCGTCGCCCGACGATTGCGATTCCGGCGGGTCAGGTGCTGCAGGTCGGCACCGATGCGAGCGGCAGGGCGCTCGGTCTGCATCCACGGCTTGGCGGCCTGCTCAACGTCTTCAACGAAGGTCGTCTCGCGCTCGTGCAGCGCACCGGATATCAGAACTCGAGCCGCTCGCATTTCGAAGCCACCGATATCTGGGGCACCGCGAACCCCCAGTCATCGACCGGTCCGGGCTGGCTCGGTCGGTATCTCGATACGCTGCCGCGACCAATCGACGCATTGGCCGCGTGGAATACGACAGCGGAAACGCCGCATGCCCTTCTTTCCGCGTTGAGCGGAGTCCCCGCGATTCCGAACGCCGGCACGTACACCTTCGCGAGCCCGAACCGCGGTACCGCCGCGCAGCAGGAGCGGACGGCGGCGCAGATCATGGCGTCCAATCCAGCGAGCGGTCGACCGCATCTGGCATTCGTGAACAGCGCCAGCCTCGGTGCGATCGAGACGCTCGACCGGGTGGCGCTCGCGCAGGCGTACACGCCGACGGTCGTTTATCCGAACGAAGGCTTCGCGCAGGCGCTGCGTACTGTCGCGGGAGCGATCGTGCGAGGCATCGGTACGCGCGTGTTCTGGTTGTCGACCGGTGGCTACGACACGCACTCAGGGCAAGGCGCACAGGGCGCTGGCGCCTACGGCAATCTGATGGGCACGCTGGGCGACGGACTGGGGGCGTTCTACAGCGACCTCCGCAATCAGGGCCTCGGCGCCGACACGACCGCGATCGTCTTCTCTGAGTTCTCGCGGCGCATCTCGGAGAACGGCAGCGGGGGTACCGATCACGGTGCCGCGGGTCTGATGATGGTGCTCGGCGGGTCGGTGCGGGGCGGACTCCACGGTACTGCGCCGGTGCTCGTACCCGGCAATCCCACGCTGGAGAACAACTCCGGGGACGTTCACTACGAGACCGACTTCCGGTCCGTCTACACGAGGCTGCTCGAGACGTGGCTCGGCGTGAACCCAGTACCGATTCTCGGTGGTGACTTCCATGCCGGTGCGCCGGCCATTTTCTAGCGGCGAGTATCAACCTATCGACCGATAGAGGTTCTGACATGAAGAGCGTGAGTCGCGTCTGTGTAACCGTAATCATGATGTCGACGCTGTGGAGTGCAGCGTCGGCGCAGACACCCGCGAACGGCACGAGCATCACCGCTCCCGCGCCGGCACCCGCACGTGCGACACCCGCGCCAGCGCCGGCACCCGCGAACGCGGCGGCCACACCAGCACCGGCGCCGGTCACTGCGGCAGTCACACCGGCTTCGGAGCCAGCAGCCGTGAGAGCGGCCGCGGCGCCGCCTCCTGCGCCCGCGCCCGGCCCATCTGCGTTCGATCTGCCGACGATATTGCCCGATCCCGAGCAGATTCCAACCAACCCTGGAGTCGCCCCGCCGCCCACCAACTTCCCGGTGGTCAGCTTCGGCGTCCTGACCTTTCTGCAGTACCAGGCCGAACTGCATGAAGCGGATGGGTACAACGCCTTCGACGTGACACGCGGCTATCTGAACATCAGGGCGCGACTCAATGATCGCGTCAACGTCCGGTTCACGCCTGATGTGCGGCCGACGACCGACGCGAGCCTCAATAACAACCTGGCGCTGCGGCTCGAGTACGCCTCGCTCGACCTCAAAGCCACCGACAGCATGACGATCATGTTCGGTCTGCACGAGATGCCGTGGCTCACCTATGAAGAGTCGCTCAATCGCTATCGTGTGGTCGGACCGCTCTTCGCCGAACGCCTCAACCTGATTCCGGGAGCGACCGACCTCGGCGTGAGCGTCAAATCGGTGACCGAACGCACCGAGGTACACGTCGGGATCTACAACGGCGAGGGACAGGGACGCGCGGAGGTCGACAAGTACAAGAGCATCGACGGTCGCGGGACCTTCCGTCCGTTCGCCGCAGACAGCGGGCTCGGCAAGGTCAGCATCTCGGGCTTCTATCAGTACGGCTGGTACGCCAGGGATCGCCCGCGCAATGTGGCGATCGTGATGGGCGCCTACGAGAACACCAACGTCGTGTTGAACGCGCAGTATCTGTCGGCGACCGACAACCCGTTCGTCGCGGTCGACGTCAAGCGCCGCGGCATGTCGTTCTTCGGCGAAGGCCGGCAGGGTCTCACGGGCTGGGCTGCAATCGGCGGGCTCGACCTCTTCGTTCCGGATGCGACCAACAGCGGCGACCGGCGCCGACGCCTGCTGTTCGGCGGCGCGCACTGGAGCCAGATCTCACGCGCGCGACTGGGCATCGTGATTTCGCTGACGCAGGAGTCGAGCGACTCGCAGCTGCTCGATCGGCGGCTGCTGGCCCAGACGCACGTAGAGTTCTGAACCCGATCTGTTCAGGGTTGAAGGTTCACAGTTCCGGCACGGGAACTGTGGACTCTTGAACTCTGAACCGCCACGACTATACTGACGCGCGCTGGAGGATTACATGCGCGCATCCCGCACCCGCCTCGTGTTCGTCTTTGTCTTCGTACTCGTGTCACCCCTTGGCTTCGCTCAACAGCCGACCGCACCCGGGCCGAATCCCGCCGCATCGCGAACGATGGTGTCGGCGGCGGACGTGCAGGCGATGATCGCGAACGCGAAGAACACCCGGAAGCCCGATCAGGCACTCATGGCGCAGTCGATGATTCAGCTCGCGCCGTACAACGTGAGCCTCGAGTATCGCGCCGCGGTCGCCAACGCCGCAGTGCACGAGACCGAAGCCGAGTTGTTCTACGTCATCGATGGATCGGCCACGCTCGTCACTGGTGGCAAGTTGACCAAGGAGAACCGGACGAATGCAGCGAACCTGACGGGCGCCGGCATCGAAGGCGGTACGCCGCGACGCGTCGCGAAGGGCGACTTCATCATGGTTCCCGAGGGCGTCCCCCACTGGTTCAGCGCGATTGACGGGACGATCGTGCTGATGTCGCTGCACCTCCCGCACGCGCCACAAAAATAGTGCGCCGCTCCGCGGAGCGAGCGGAGGACGCAGAGACGACGATCAACGCAGAGATCGCCGAGGGGCAGAGACCGCCGAGAACGCTCCGCGATCTCAGCTTCTCAGATATCTCTGCGTTGACCGTCGTCTCTGCGGTCTCTGCCTGCTCTGCGAGACGCAAGGATCGGAGTGTTCGTCGGCGCGAATCCCGATAGAGTCACGTGAAAGAGGGATTCGCGCCATGAGCAGGTTCGTTTCTTCAGCAGCAGCACCCGCAGTCGAGACGACGACCGATCCCCGGTGGATCGCGATCGCGAATCGCGACGCCACAGCCGACGGTTCGTTCTATTACTCGGTCGAGACCACCGGAGTCTATTGCCGGCCATCGTGCCCGGCGCGACACGCACGACCCGAACATGTGCAGTTTCACCTGACGTGCGAGCAGGCGGAGCGTGCAGGGTTCCGTCCGTGCAAACGTTGCAAGCCTCGTTCGCCGGCTCGAGATGCGACACAGACCGCCTCTACCGACTCGGTCGCGGCTCATGTCGATGCGCTCGATTGGGTGAGCATCGCTGCAAGTCTCAACGAGTACGGGAACGCGGTGCTGCCGTCACTGCTGACTGCCTCTGAATGCGAGGCGCTGGCCCGCATGTATCCGGACGACCGGGTTTTTCGAAGCCGCGTCGTGATGGGTCGTCACGGGTTCGGTCAAGGCGAGTACAGGTACTTCAGTTATCCGCTTCCTGCGATTGTCCAGGCACTGCGCACCACTCTCTACACGCATCTTGCGCCAGTGGCGAATGCATGGAATGAGTCGATGAACGTCGATGTGCGCTACCCGGATGACCACGCGTCGTTCACCGAACGGTGCCATGGCGCTGGACAATCGCGTCCGACGCCGCTCCTGCTGCAGTATCGAGCGGGAGATTTCAACTGCCTGCATCAGGACCTCTACGGCGAGCACGTGTTCCCGATTCAGGTGGCGTTCCTGCTCTCATCGCCGTCGACCGATTTCAGTGGCGGCGAGTTCGTGCTCACCGAACAGCGGCCGCGCATGCAGTCGCGCGTCGAAGTCGTTCCGCTGCATCTGGGAGACGGCGTCGCGTTCGCGGTGCATACACGGCCGGTCCCGGGCACGCGCGGCATCTATCGCGTCAACATGCGTCACGGCGTGAGCCGCCTGCGTTCAGGCACGCGGCACACGATGGGCATCATTTTTCACGACAGCAAGTAGATCAACGAGTCGTATCGAGGAATCGTTACGGTTCTGGCGTTGACGGGACCGGGCCGCCGATGTATGTTCTGGCTCCGTTTCAGCGGGGGAAGCGCCTTGGAATCTCACCCGATCTACTCCCTTGTCGATGTCTGTGTGTCACAGAGGAGAGGAGGAGAAAGGCATGAAGACCACGCATCCCCTGAGTCTGTTCGTGGCCGCAGCCGTCGTGCTGATGCCAATGCTGGGTCTGGCACAAGACGGTGATCTCACGCACGGTCAAGCGCCCGTTGACAACCCCACGGTCGGTTTCGGTGTGCTGCCAACGGAGCCGCTAGGTCCTCCGCCGTGCACCCAGACGCCGCTCACTGCCATCGGGGGCCCTGGAGATCCTTGCGCGTACAAGAATCATCACCTCGTCCCCGAGGAAGTGACGATTATCAAGGGCGATGAGGTGACGTTCGAAGTGCACGGCGGTGGTCACGCGCCGGCCATCTATGAGGTCAGCAAAGACACGACACGCGACGAGATCGGGCAATTCCTGTGCCCCGGCACAGACCCAGCCACCATCACGGATCCCACGCTTCACCCCTGCAACGGCACGACGCCGGCTGGAACCACGAACGCGGGTGCCGACCATCACATCGAGGACGGCCACGGCGACGTCGTGATCGTCTCCGGGCTGGGAGGCGCCGCCCATCCGGCCAACCGCGTGTGGTACGTCCCCGGTCGTCTCATGGCTGCCGGAGGGCAGCAGTTCATCAACGGAGGCGCTGCCGCCAACCCGCCGACCCCTGCGCAGCCGGGCACGCTCGTCACGTATCAGTTCCTGAAGACCGGTCGCTATCTCGTGATCTGCATGAATCGCAGCCACTTCCTCAACGACTGGATGTTCGGGTTCGTGAACGTCGTCGGCGGAGACTGAGGCCGTTCGTAACTGCAGGAGATGAGGCCCGTCCAGAAGGACGGGCCTCACGATCCGGCTGGACTATTTCGCCGGAGGTGTCGTCGGCGTAGGTGCCGGCGTTGGGGCTGGCTTCGGTGCGGCCGGAGCCGAGTTCGCCGGCGCTTGCGGAGAACGACCGCCGAGCACCGACCCCGGCCCGCGCTGACCGACAATCCCCAGCACGATTGCGCCAATGAGGAACAGCGCCGCCGCGATCGTCGTGGCGCGCGACAGCACCGTGGCGCCGCTGCGGGCGCCAAACGCGGCCTGGCTCGAGCCGCCGCCGAAGGCATTGGCAATGTCGCCGCCCTTGCCCTGCTGAAGCAGGATCACCAGCATCAGCACGAAGCAGGTCAGCACGTAGATGGTTGCGACGAGGTAGTACAGCATGTGATTCAAAAGAGCCGGGTTTCGATTTGGGCTCTAGGCTGAAGCCGAGCACCAGAAGCCACGGCAAACTCCAATTATACGATCGCGCCGCGGGTCCTGGACACGATCTCGGAAAACCCTCGGACGTCCAGGCTGGCCCCACCGACCAGGGCGCCGTCTACGTCTTTCTGGCTCACCAGATCGCTGATGTTCTCGGATTTGACGCTGCCGCCGTAAATCACGTGACACTGCTCAGCCGCCTCGTTCCCGAACCACTGGCGGAGCCGTTGGCGGATGTGCCCGTGCGCTTCGGCGGCCTGGGCAGGAGTCGCATTCCGGCCGGTCCCAATCGCCCAGACGGGCTCGTATGCGATTACGGCGAGGGCAATCTGCTCAGCCGTCATGCGATCGAGTCCCTGCTTGATCTGTCGATCCAGGACGTCGAAGGTCTCGCTGCGTTCGCGTTGATCCAGGGTCTCGCCGATGCAGATGATCGGCACCAGACCGGCTGCGAAGGCGGCCATCGTCTTCAGGTTCACCGAGGCGTCGGTTTCGCCGAAGAGCGTGCGCCGCTCCGAGTGGCCGATGATCACGTACTCGGCGCCGGCCTCGCGAAGCATGGTTGCGCTGACCGCACCGGTGAACGCGCCCTCATGCTCCCAATAGAGATCCTGCGCGGCCACGGCGACGTTGCTGGCACGCGCCGCTTCGGCTGCGGCGTGGAGCGCCGTGAAGGGAGGCGCGAGCGCGATCTCGACGCCGACGACATCCTTCACGAGGCTGCGGAATTCTTTGACGTACTTCACGGTCTCGACGACAGTTTTGTACATCTTCCAATTGCCGCAGATGAATGGGATCTTCACGGGTGATCCTCGTAATTCAAAATGCAAAATTCAAAATGCAAAAAAGAGATTCACCGAATCGCCCGGTTCCTTTTGCATCTTGCATTTTGCATTTCACCTTCACTTGTCCGGCAGCGCAGCGACCCCCGGAAGCGTCTGTCCTGCGAGAAACTCCAGCGATGCGCCGCCGCCGGTCGAGATGTGCGTGATGCGCTCCGCGACGCCGGCCTTCTTCACAGCGGCAATCGAATCGCCGCCGCCGATGATCGTTGTCCCTCGTACCTCGGCAACGGCGCGCGCCACAGCCATCGTGCCGCGCGCAAAGGCGTCGATTTCGAAGACGCCCATCGGGCCGTTCCAGACGACGGTCTTCGCGTCGCGCACGGCTCCCGCATAGGCTTGCACCGTGAGCGGCCCGATGTCCAGCCCCATCCGGCTGCCGATCGCGGCATCGTCCACGCGAAGCGTTTCGGACGGAGCCGACGCATCCAGCGCGGGAGCGACGATGTGATCGGTGGGCAGGAGAAGCGTGAGCGCGCGCTTCTCGGCCTTCGCCATGATGCCGCGCGCCGACTCGACCTTGTCGTCCTCGACCAGTGACTTGCCCACGGGTTTCCCCAGCGCCTTGAAGAACGTGTAGGCCATCGCTCCGCCGATGAGCAGGCGATCGACGCGCGGAATGAGGTTCTCGATCACGTCGATTTTGTCGGAGACCTTTGCGCCGCCCAGTACCGCGACGAATGGCCGCTCGGGATTTCCGAGCGCGGCTCCGAGATACTTCAGCTCCTTCTCCATGAGGAGCCCCGCGCCTGATTCCTTGATCAGCCGGACGATCGCCTCGACCGACGCGTGAGCACGATGCGCGGCGCCGAAGGCGTCGTTGACATACACATCAGCGAGCGCCGCCAGCGCCTTGGCGAAGCCTTTGTCGTTCTTCTCTTCTTCGGGGTGGAAGCGCAGGTTCTCGAGCACCACGACGCCGCCACGAGGAGCGTTCCCCACCGCCTGCTGCGCGGCGCTGCCGATGCAGTCCTCGGCGAACGCCACGTCGCGACCGAGCAGTTCGCCCACTCGAGTGGCCACGGGGCGCAGGCTCATCTCCGGGTTCGGCGCACCCTTGGGACGCCCGAGATGTGAGGCCAGGATGACGCAGGCCGCTCCCGCCTTGAGCGCGTACTCGATCGTCGGCAGCGACTCGCGAATCCGCGTGTCGTCGCCGATGACGCCCTTCTTGAGCGGCACGTTGAAGTCGACCCGGATGAAGACGCGCCGGTCTTTCAGTTTGAGATCGCGGATGGAACGTTTCGGCACGAGCGTTACAGGCCGCGTGCGACCAGGACGCGCAGCAGATCGACGCAGCGGCTCGAGTAGCCCCACTCGTTGTCGTACCACGAGAGCACTTTCACGAAGTCTCCGTCCATCACCTTCGTATACGGCGCGTCGACGATGGAGGAGTGTGAATTGCCCCTGAAGTCGATTGAGACGAGCGGGGCGTCCACCACCTCGAGGATCCCTTTCAGCGGCCCGTTGGCCGCTTCGCGGAGCGCCGCGTTCACGTCTTCGCCGGTGGTCTTCTTGTCGACGACCGCGTTCAGGTCGACCACCGAGACGTTCGGCGTCGGCACGCGCATCGCGAAGCCGTCCATCTTTCCTTTGAGCTCGGGCATCACTTCCGCCACCGCCACGGCCGCGCCGGTCGTCGTCGGGATCATCGACAGCGCCGCAGCGCGCGCGCGCCGCAGGTCTTTGTGCGGCAGGTCGAGCAGATTCTGGTCGTTCGTGTACGAGTGGATGGTCGTCATCCATGCTTTGCGGATGCCGAAGCACTCGTGAACCACCTTGGCGAGCGGCGCCAGGCAGTTGGTCGTGCACGATGCGTTCGAAATGATGTGATGCTTCGACGGATCGTACTTCTTCTCATTGACGCCCAGCACCGTGCTGAAGTCAGGTCCTTTGGCGGGTGCGGTGATGATCACCTTCTTCGCGCCCGCCGTCAGATGCTTCGCGGCGTCATCGCGCTTGGTGAAGAGACCGGTCGATTCGAACACGATCTCGACGCCGAGGTCCTGCCACGGCAGCTGCGCCGGATCTTTCACCGACAGCACCTTGAACTCGTCGCCGTTGACGCTGATGCCCTCGCTGCTCGCGCGGACGTCGGCGTCCAGGTTGCCGAGCACCGAATCGTACTTGAGCAGGTGGGCCAGCGTCGCTGCGTTGGTCAGATCGTTGACCGCGACGAAGTCGATGTCCTTCGATCCTAGAGCGGCGCGCATGATGTTGCGCCCGATGCGCCCAAAACCGTTGATCCCGACTTTCACGGCCATCTACGGACCCTCCTCACGACGAACGACGAACTCCGATTGTAGTGACGCGCCTTGAACAGGGTCAATCGCGCGGCTATACTGCCATCATTGTAAGGCCCACATTTCTCGTGGTTTAGCCCCGTAGCGTCCAGCGTGAACCTCCTGTATAGCGTCGCGACACTGCTCGCCCTGATCGTGTTCGCGCCGTACTTCGTGTATCAGGCGCTCCGTCACCACAAGTACGTCGGCAGCATCAGCCAGCGTCTCGGGTATCTGCCGGTGTCCTTCAATCTCGATGCCGACGACTCGATCTGGGTGCACGCAGTGTCGGTCGGGGAAGTGCTGGCGGCGCGTCCGATCATCGCCGGGCTGCGCGAACGGTATCCCGATCTGCGTCTCTTCCTGTCGACGACGACGATGTCGGGGCAGCAGATCGCGCGCAGCGTGTCCGACGTCGATGCGGTCTTCTATTTCCCGTTCGACTTCACGTTGATCGTGCGGCGCACGCTGAACCTGGTCAAGCCGCGTCTGTTCGTGATGATCGAAACCGAGATCTGGCCGAACCTCCTGCGCGAGTGCAGGCGGCGCGGCGTCCGCACCGTGCTCGTGAATGGGCGTCTGTCGCGGCGGTCGTATCCGCGATATCGCGTGATCAGACCGTTCATCAAGCGGGTCCTGGCCGACATCGATCGGTTTTGCGTGCAGAGCGACGAGATGGCTCGGCGCTTTGCGATGCTCGGCGCCGATCCGGCCCGTATCGCTGTCACCGGCAGCCTGAAGTTCGATTCACTCGATCCGTCGACTGCGCCCGGTCGCGGCCGCGAGCGCGTGCTGCGTTTCTTCAGGATTTCACCGGGACGTCCGGTACTCGTGGCCGGGAGCACGTCGAAGGGCGAAGAGGATGCGGTCATCCGCGCGTTCAACCGGCTTCGGATGACGACGGCGGGAGGCAATGCGCTGCTGATACTGGCGGCGCGGCATCGCGAGCGGTTCAACGAAGTCGAGCGGTTGTGTCAGCGTGAAGGGCTGTCGACGGCACGCCGCAGTGATCTGCCGATCGACAAGGAACCCAAAGTCGATGCGGTCATTCTCGATACGTTCGGCGAGCTCGCGCAGCTGTATCAGATTGCGACCGCGGTGTTCGTGGGCGGGAGCCTCGTGCCCGCAGGTGGGCACAACATCCTCGAGCCCGCGGTGCATGGCAAGCCGATCATCTTCGGCCCGCACATGGACAACTTCGCAGAGATCGCACGAGGTTTTCTCGCGCAGGATGCGGCGATCCAGGTGCGCACGCCGCGCGAGCTCGAGGACGCGGTCGTGAGCCTGATCGGCGATCCGGTCCGGCGCGCGAAGCTCGGCGCGGCCGCGCGTGCGCTCGTCGACGCCAACCGGGGCGCGAAGGGCAAGACCTTTCAGGTGCTCACCGACGTCTTCCCGCCGCGCGATGGCGGCCGTCCGGGTGTGGTCCGACCCTTCCGCGTGATCCATTGAATCCGCTCAGCGCTGTCTACGGCAGGGCGGCTCGTCTGCGGCGCTCCTGGTACACGCGCCATCCGCACGCGCGTCGGCGCCTGGGCCGCCCGGTCGTCAGCGTCGGCAATCTGGTGCTCGGCGGCAGCGGCAAGACGCCGGTTGTCGCCGCGCTTGCCAGGCTGCTGATGGCATACGGACAGCGTCCCGCCATTCTGTCGCGCGGGTACGGACGACGTCGCCAGAGCGATGGTGTCGTCGTCGTGAGCGACGGCTCGCGTGTGATGGCGCCGGTGCACCTCTCCGGCGATGAGCCGCAGATGCTGGCCCGCTCGCTTCCCGGTGTTCCGGTGCTCGTGTGCGCCGATCGATACCTCGCCGGGCGACTGGCGGAAGCACAGTTCGGATGCACCGTGCATCTGCTCGATGATGGGTTTCAGCATCTGCAGCTGGCGCGCGGCACCGATCTGGTGATCGTGGCGCCGGGTGATCTCGGCGAGCGCGTGCTGCCATCGGGCCGTCTACGCGAACCTGCCGAGGCCGCACGGATGGCCGATGCCGTGCTCGTGCCAGGATCGAGCGAGGACGCGCGCCGCGTCGCGGCGGTCCTCGGCGTTCGCATGGCCTTCACGCTCGCGACGCGCTATCGACCGATCACGCCGCTGGGATCGGGCGCTGTCACGCCGCCGCACCGAGACCGTGCGCGCGTGGTGGCGGTGGCAGGGATTGCGCGGCCACAACGTTTCTTTTCGGCACTGCGCCGCGAAGGGTGGAATGTGGTGCGGGAGATCGCGTATCCCGATCATCATTGGTTCACGCGGCGCAATCTCGACTCGATCCGGACCGCCGCTGAACGGGTGCACGCCGACATCGTGATCACGACCGAGAAAGATGCCGTTCGCATCGGCCCGCGCGCAGGGTGGGCGGCCCTTCCGATGGAGGTCGCGATCGAGCCGGCCCCGGCCTTCACGGAGTGGCTTCTGGATCGTCTCGTAGACCCCGCCCTGTGGGGTGGGCCGACAGGCTCATGAGATTTCGCCTCGAGTACGCGCTGGTCTCGTTCGTCGAGCACGCTGTGCGGATCCTGCCGATGTCGCTCGTGCGTGCCTGCGGCACGCTGCTCGGTCATGCGGCATACGCGCTCGATCGGTTCCACCGGCGCGTGGCGTTGGAGAACCTGGCGCACGCGTTTCCCTCACGCCCCGTGTCGGAGCGTCGTGCGGTCACACGCCGGATGTTCGTGCACTTCGGTCGGCTGCTCCTGGAGATGATGAAATTCTCCACGATGTCCCGGACCGAGATGCTCGCGCACAGCGAGATCGAAGGTGAAGATCGTGTGGCGCAGGCCCATCGCCAGGGTCGTGGCGTCCTGTTTTTCACCGGGCACTTCGGCTACTGGGAGATCCAGGCGATTGCCCATCCCCTGCGTGTCGATCCCATTGGCGTCATCGCGCGGCCGCTCGACAATCCCTACCTGCACCTGATGCTCGAGCGCATCCGTACGCGGACCGGCAACCACGTGATCTACCGCGACGGCGCGATTCGCAAGGTGTTTCGCGCGCTGTCGTCCAATCAGGGTGTCGCGATCCTGATCGATCAGCATCTGCATTCGACCGACGCGGTCTATGTCGATTTCTTTCAGCGGCCGGCGGCGACGACATCCGCGCTCGCGGCGCTCGCGCTGCGCACCGGCGCTCCGGTCATCCCCGTGTTCGCGCTGCCGCTGCCGCGTGGGCGATACCGGTTCGTGTACGAGCGACCGGTGCCGCCACCTGCCGAGGATTCGTCCGACGCCGTGCGCGAGTTCACGCAACGCTGCACCGACGTACTCGAGATGTACGTGCGGCGTGATCCATCGCTCTGGCTCTGGATGCACCGGCGATGGCGGCCGCGAGATCCGGCGCTCGCGGAAGAGCGTGCGACGCTCGATAATGCCGGCGCCGATGCGTGATTCTCAGTAATGCAGAATTCAGAATTCAGAATGCAGAAAGCACAACGGCGGACGACGGTGGGTCACCGGGAACTGTCTTTTCCTTTGCATTTTGCATTGTGCATTCTGCATGACAGCGGCAGGATGCATGCCTTCGATTAATCCGTCGCGCATCATCGTGCTCTCGCCCAACTGGCTGGGCGATGCCGTCATGGCGCTGCCGGCGATTGCTGATGTCAAGCGACACTTTTCGTCGGCGCACCTCGTCGTGGCTGCACGCCAATCGATCGCCGGCGTCTTCAGGCTGGCACCATCCGTCGATGAGGTGCTGGCGCTCGAGGGGGGAGGCAAGCTGTTTCGCTCGCGAGCGTTGCGCAACGATCTCGCCGCGCTCCGTGTAGTCGAGGCAGACCTGGCACTCCTGTTTCCCAACTCGTTCGCCTCGGCGTGGATGGTCCGCCGCGCGGCAATCCCCGATCGATGGGGCTACGCGACCGATCTTCGACGACGGTTGCTGTCGCGCGCGATCCGACGACCGCGACGGAGCATGCATCAGGGCGCGTACTATCAGCATCTGGTTCACGAACTGGGGATCGCCACCAGTGTGCTCGAGCCGGTCCTGGCCGCACCGGAGAGTGCTGTCGTCGAAGGACGTGCGCTCCTGGACGCGCGCGGCTGCGATGCCGCGAGACGACTCGTCGTCATCGCGCCGGGCGCCGCCTACGGGACGGCGAAGCGATGGCTGCCTGCGCACTTTGCGCGCCTCGTGACGATGCTGGTGAATACACAGGATGCGACGTGTGTACTGGTCGGGGGCCGCGGCGATCTGGAGACGACGCGGTGGATCATGCGCATGATTCCCGAGGCCGAACGATCGCAGACGCACGATCTCGCGGGCCAGACCACGCTCGAGTCGCTGGCAGGAGTGATCAGCGTGTCGCACGTGTTCGTGTCGAACGACTCGGGCGCCATGCACATGGCCGCTGCGCTTGGCGTGCCCGTGGTCGCGCTGTTCGGACCGACGCGCGAGCACGAGACCGCGCCGCTCGCGCGATCGGGCGGGCGCACCGAGGTCCTGCTGCAGCCAGTGTGGTGTCGCCCGTGTATGCTGCGGGAATGCCCGATCGATCATCGTTGCATGAAGGGTCTGTCTCCCGAGCGTGTGTTCGTGACGGTCAGTGAGTTGATGGCTGACCCCAAAGGATCGGCCGGTCGGCACGGACCGGTCTTGCACGTGAGGCGGCAGCGGTGAGCAGGGCCGCGGTATTCCTCGATCGCGATGGGACGCTCATCGAAGAGCAGGGCTACCTCGATCGACTGGATCGTCTCCGCGTGTTCCCGTGGACAGGCGATGCACTCCGACTGCTGCGGCGGGCAGACTTTGCGACGGTGGTCGTCACCAACCAGTCCGCCGTTGCACGAGGCATGATCGACGAGTCCTTCGTCGACGAGATCCATCGCGTCCTCAACGCACGGCTGTCGGCGGCCGGCGGCGGGATCGATCGCTTCTATTTCTGTCCGCATTTTCCCGACGCGAAAATCGCGAAGTATCGCCAGACGTGCCGGTGCCGGAAGCCGCTGCCCGGGCTCATCGAGCAGGCATGCCGCGAGATGGGTCTGGATGCGAGCCGCTCGGTGATGGTCGGCGATCGATGGCTCGACGTCGCCTGCGGGCGCGCCGCCGGCACGCGCACCGTGCTCGTGCGCTCGGGTCATGGCCCGCACGACGACGAACGACCGCCCGACGGAGTCGGCGCGGATGCTATCCTGCACAATTTGATGGAGGCAGTCGGGTGGATTCTGCGCAGCTCCTCGCGCTCGTAGGCGCGCTGAGGAGTCGGACGGTCGCCGTGATCGGCGACGTGGTGGCCGACGAGTACGTCTACGGACGGGTGGCGCGCATCTCGCGAGAGGCGCCCGTGCTGATCCTCGAATACGATTCGACCGAGGTCGTACCGGGCGGTGGCGCGAACGCGGCCAACAACGTCGCGGCCCTCGGTGGCCGCGCGCTCCTCGTCGGCCTCGTCGGGCGCGATGAGCCCGGCCGCCGTCTCGTCGAGGCGCTCGAACCGCGGGTCGACCGCCGTGGCATCATCCGGGCGAACGGGCAGACGACTCCGGTCAAGACCCGCATTCTCGCCGGCGGCATTCACTCGGCCAAGCAGCAGGTCGTGCGCATCGATCGCGCGGTCACCGGGCGGGTCGACAAGGCGTCACGTCGCGAGTTCGCGGCGCGCGCACTCGCCACCGCCGTGAAAGCCGATGCCGTGCTCGTCTCCGACTACGGGTCGGGTCTCGTCTCGACCGCGCTGGTGTCGAAGATCAGGACGACACTCGCGAAGCGCGGACGGCCGATCCCAATCCTCATCGACACGCGCTATCGTCTGCTCGAGTACCAGAATCTCACCGCGTGTACGCCGAACGAATCGGAAGTCGAGCAGGCCCTTGGCGTGCGCATCAACGACAACCTGACGGTGCTGGAGCGGGCCGGCCGCACGATTCTCGAACGGACCGGCATGCAGGCCCTGCTGATCACGCGCGGTGGCCGCGGCATGGCGCTCTTCGTGCCCGATGCGCCGACCGTGCACATCCCGATCTTCGGCTCCGATCAGATCGCCGATGTCACCGGCGCCGGCGATACCGTCATGGCGACGATGACGCTGGCACTGGCGGCGGGCGCCACATTCGAGGGCGCGGCCCGTCTTGCCAACTACGCCGGCGGAATCGTCGTGATGAAGCGCGGGACCGCGACGGTCAGCGGCGACGAGCTGCGCGCCGCCGTTCGCGCCGATGGAGCGGTGTCGCGTGGGTGAAGTACTTTCGCGCGCGGCGCTCCTCGAACGCGTGCGTGACGAGCGTGCGTCCGGCCGCTCGATTGCGTTCGCCAACGGCTGCTTCGATCTGCTGCACGTCGGACACGTTCGCTATCTCGAGGCCGCCGCGCACGAAGCCGACATCCTCGTCGTTGCCATCAACGATGACGACATGGTGCGGGTGCTCAAGGGCGAGGGCCGCCCCATTCTTGCCGCAGCGAATCGTGCCGAACTGGTTGCCGCCCTTCGCGTCGTCGACTATGTCGTGATCTTTCCCGAGCCGACCGTCGGCCCGCTGCTCCTCGCGCTGCAGCCTGACGTCCACTGCAAGGGGACCGATTACACCGTCGACTCGGTGCCGGAGCGGGACGTGGTGCGATCGTACGGCGGACGCATCGCCATCGTCGGCGATCCGAAGGACCACTCCACGCGCGATCTGTTGACCCGCCTCCGCACATGAGTCGAGAGCGCTCCGGCCCGCCTTCGCGCGCACGCTTCGGCCTGCCTTCGCGCGGGCGCTTCGGCCCGCCTTCGCGCGGGCGCTTCGGCGAGGCAGGCCCTTGAAGCGGTTTCTCATCGTCCGGCTCGGATCGCTTGGCGACGTCGTGCATGCGATTCCGGCTGCAGCCGCGCTGCGGCGCGCGCACGGTGATGCCGCCATCGACTGGCTCGTCGATCCGAAGTACGTCGAGCTGCTGGAGATGGTCGCCGGCCTCGATCGGATCATCCCGCTCGATCCGCGTGCGGGTGCGCGCGGTTTGCTGTCGACGATCAGCGCACTTCGACGGGCACGTTACGATGCGGTGGTCGATCTTCAGGGACTGCTGAAGTCGGCGGTTCTCGCGAGGGCGGCCGGTGCGCATCGGACGATCGGGCTTCCGCGGGCACACCTGCGCGAACCGCTCGCGGCGCTGCTGTACGGCGAGACGCCCGATCCAGGTCGCCACCCTCATGTCATCTACAAGGGTCTTGCGCTCATGCGATCGGTGGGCGTGGTCGACGATCGCATCACATTTCCGCTGAACGTTCCTGCGACGCCGGCGGCGGGTGTGGTCGCGGCGCAGGCGGGAGCGGGCGGCTACGTGCTGATCAATCCAGGCGCCGCGTGGCCGAACAAGCGGTGGCCGCCCGATCGCTTCGGTGCGCTCGCGGCCGCGATGCGGGAACGATTCGCGGTCACGTCCGTCGTGCTGTTCGGGCCGGGAGAAGAATCGCTCGGTCTGTCGGTGGCAGCCGCGTCGCGCGGCGCCGCGGTGCCGGCGCCGCCGACCACGATCACCGATATTGCGGCGATCGCGAAGAGCGCTCGGCTGATGGTGTCCGGCGACACCGGACCGCTGCACATCGCAGCTGCCGTCGGCACGCCGATCGTGGCGCTCTTCGGACCGACGAGAACGGAGCGCAACGGCCCGTGGGCGCCATCGGATCTCACGATCTCGCGATTCGACGGATGCCAGTGTCATTACGACCGCCAATGCCGGCGCGCGACGCCGTGCATCGACGACATTCACATCGACGAGGTGATGACCGCCGTCGAGCGGCGAGTCGCGCCCGCCTCGCCAGAGCGCGGGTCGGATCTCTCGTCGCACGGCGGCGGGGCGCGCCGGTAACGGTTCGACCTCCGTGCCCGATACGTTGACACGCCTCGTCGAAGCGTTTGCGAGTCTGCGAGCCCGCCCCGCCGAAACGCTTGCGCGCAGGCGGGTCGCGCTTGGCTTTCTCGCCGGCGTTGCGACCCTCGTGCTCGCACGGCCGACGTGGACCACATGGCAGGTGGGGCTCGTCGTGGCGCTCATCGGTGAGACCATCCGTCTCTGGGCTGCGGGGCATCTCGAGAAAGGCAGAGAGGTGACCTGCTCCGGGCCTTACCGCTGGACATCGCATCCGCTCTATCTCGGTTCTTCGTTCGTCGCGCTCGGGGTCATCATCGCCGCGCGGAGCGTCCTCGTTGGAGTGATGGTGGCCGGTTACATGGCGGTGACGACTGCGGCGGCGATTCGAACGGAGGAGGCGTTTCTCAGGCGGACGTTCGGGGGGGCGTACGACGAATACAAACGATCGTTGAGACCAACGGCCGAGCGGCGGTTCGCGCTCGAGAGAGCGACGCGTAATCGAGAGTACCGCGCCGTACTCGGGCTCGCGTTGGGGTTCGGGATTCTTGCGTTGAAAATCGCGCTGTCGATATAATGACGGTTTGCGCGTCACGTGAAATATGCGTGAGAGGCGGCCGGGCTCGCGGGTGACACGCGAGCGAGGCGAAGTGATTGGTGGTCCGCCTTCGCGGCCCAGTCCGCTTCGGCGGGACAACCTTCGCTGGCTTGCCAACCGTAGCTCACGCTGCGTTGGCAAGGTGAGCGAAGGTTGGTGGGCGGTACAGGATTCGAACCTGTGACAGCCGGCGTGTAAAGCCGGTGCTCTACCACTGAGCTAACCGCCCTCGCCGGTCATGTTACTGCGCAAGCATTGCAACGACGCAAGAGCAGTCGCTCTCGTTTATCGACGATGATCGACTGTGCCCTGATTGGGGTGGTAGTTCAGTTGGTTAGAACGCCGGCCTGTCACGCCGGAGGCCGCGGGTTCGAGTCCCGTCCACCCCGCCAACCTTCGCCAAGCGCTCGCTTCGCTCGCGGCTACGGTTGGCAGGCCGCGTCAGGCGAGCAATCGCGAAGGTTGTCCACCGTAGCGCGAAGCGCGAAGGTGGACCACCGGTTGCGAAGGTCGTCCCACACAGCCCGCCAGACTTCGCTCGCCCTTCGGGCGAGCTTCGGCTAGGCCAGCCCTTCGAACTGGCCATTTTCAAGCGAGCACTCGGACAGAGCGAAGTCTGTCGCGCCGAGGCACGCGAAGCGTGCGAAGGCGGACGTCTACCGGGTCTTGTGCTCGATCAGCTCGATCGCATTGCCAGCGTTGTCGCTGATGAACGCGAAGGCGGTCGTCGGCGTGTCGCGCATCTCAAAGGCCATCTTCACGCCCTTGGCCTTCAATTCCGCGAGAACGGCGGGCAGATTCTTGACCTCGAAACCGAAGTGCTTTACGCCGTGCGTTCGGAAGTCTTCTGACGGGTTCTTCCTCGACTCCGGCAGCGGGGCTGCGTCTGGCAGCTGGAACAGTTCGATAGTGATGTTGCCCCGCCGAAGATCCGCGACCTGCTGACGGGCGCCCGGCTGGCCGCCACGCACGGTGCCTTTGAAGCCGAGCATCTTCTCGTACCAGGCGATCGTTTCGGCAATGTTCGGCACGCTCAGCGCGACGTGATCCCACGCGATCTCGAAGCCGACAGCATCGCCAGTGCGCGCCTCTCCCGTCTGTTTCGTCAGCTCGGGATTCGCCTGCGCATGTGCCCCGACCGGAAGCAGCACGATTGATGACACGAGAAAAACGACCGCTCGTAGAGCAGAGCGCATGCGAACCTCCTGACTTTTCACCTAGCCCTTGACGACGAACCCACGCTTTTCAAGCGCAGCGCGCACGCGCGCGCCAAGGTCGCCCTGAATTTCGATTCCGCCTTCGACAACCGTACCGCCCGCGCCGCATGCGCGTTTCAATTCCTGACTCAACTGTCTGAGGAACTCCGGGTTCCGCGGCAGCCCGTACACCACCGTCACCGTCTTGCCGCCGCGCCCTTTCTTCTCCGTTCTCAGTTTCGCGACGACGCGTGCCGGAACGGCCTCTACAGTTTCGCGCGTGCTGCACTGGCAGTCGCGCTGAGGCCAGCCGCACACAGGGCACTTGCCGCCGGTGTCCGTGGAGTAGATCAGACGCGCGTTGTTCCTGTGAGTCACCAAAGGCGCGCCCTACTTGCGGAAGGAGCGTTCGATGGTGTCGCGCGGGTCGACGGACACAGGCTGATCACGCCACAGCCAGCGCATCATCTCCGGCAGCATCGCGCCGCCCATGTCGTGACTGTGGACGCCCATGCCCCAGGCATAGTTCACGTCGTACCCTTTCGCGACGAGCGCGTCCTTGAGCCGGACGTTTTGATAGAACCAATCGCGCGTCGGATCGTACGCGCCGTCGGCGTTTATGCCGCGGTTGTCGTTGCGTCCGTCGATCATGAAAATCCGGAGCGGCTTGCGGTCGCTCGCCATCACCTTCTCCGGATACACGTGCCCGCCCGAAAGATCGACGTACGTGCCGATACCGCTCAACACTTTCCGGAACTGATCGGGCCGTTCCCACGCCACCGTGAACGCCGCGATGGCACCCGAGCTCCAGCCGCCGATCCCGTGACGATCGGGTTCGTGCGAAATCCGATATTCCGCATAGAGCTTAGGCAGGAGCTCGTCGATGATGACGCGCGAATAGCGGTCGGTCACCGGGTCGTATTCAGGCTGCCGGTTCGACTTCCCGTCGGCCCGGAATTTTCCCGGATCGATGAACGCCGCGATCATGAGCGGCAGCTCGCGGCGATAGATCAGATTGTCGAGGACGTTTACGGCGCGGTAGTATCCGTCGGCCTGCAGGTAGGTGGCCCCGTCGTTGAAGACCATGAGGCTCACCTCGGTCTTGCCGTCGTACTGCGCAGGCACGTAGACCCAGTAGTCGTGATCGACGCCGGGGAACGTCGTGCTCGGTAGCGTGAAAGGCCCGGCGACCTTCCCCTTCGGCACGCCGCGGCGGACGAGGGAATCGGGCCCGAGCTCGTAGAACGCGTCGTAGTTCGGTTCCGACGGCGGGCGACGCTGCCCGGTGGCCACGTCGATAGACGTCATGACGAGGATGAGCACGGCGGCGCTCGTGCGGCGTCGTGAAATCTGTTTCATCGTCATTAGGGATGCTCCATGACCCCGAGCCGCAACGATTGTACGAGCACCTGGCTCTGGACGCGCGTTGGCGAAGCGGCATTTCGCGTGAGATGACTGACCAGTAGTTTGCATTCAACCAGCGCCTACAGGATGCTAGCTGCGGAATGAGCGTCGAGTTGATGACGCGCAAACGCGTCCGAGGTCTCCGGCGAAAGTGTACGGCGATGCGGCATCGAATCGGCGCCATCGTCACCACTGTGCCACGCGACGATCGAGAGTGGTGCGGGTACTGGCACGTGCATCTCCCCTTGGCACAGACGTTCATCGATTCCCAAAGCACTCCGAGGTCTGTGCGCCGGCTCTGCATTCAGTCACTTGTCGATCCGGCCGCACGGCTCCGAGAATCGCAGCGCCATCGGTCCACCCGATGTCGTGTCGTTGCGGCTGTGAGCCTTCCCCTGCTATTCGACTCGCAACTCATAGTCTTCTTCGGTGACGAGTACTGGAATCAGTTCTTCCGTCGTGACACTCCAGAGCAGCGCTGGATCGCCTTGGCACCAACGCGAAGTCTTGCTCGAGAATGGGGCGTGCTCTTGCCTGACGGATTTGAGGAACGCGGGTACGCGGAGTCAATCGCTGACGAAGGATTTCAGAGTGAGGGCGAACGGTGGTTTCTGGGTGATGTCGAGTAAGTGGCCGACACCGAACGTTTCTGTCGATAATGAACGCCACGGTCCCGAAAAGGATTGTCAGCGCCGCGGCTGATCAAGACAGAGGCGCAGCCGATTTTCACGAGCCCGTGCGCTACTGCGGCCCGCAGGTACCAGGCCATCCCAATCCGCAGGCGCGTGCGTACAGTCGTG
The DNA here is from genome assembly GCA_036407095.1 of Vicinamibacterales bacterium. Classification (GTDB taxonomy): domain Bacteria; phylum Acidobacteriota; class Vicinamibacteria; order Vicinamibacterales; family UBA2999; genus Gp6-AA40. The sequence goes on from DASWZV010000174.1 coordinate 591,678, forward strand.
CAGGCTCTCGATCCTCGATCGGACCCTTACTGCCACGCAGGATGAACCGGTAGTCGGCGGCAGTCGGAGCGTCGCGGCGGAACATGCCGCCGGTCGTGATGGCAAGGCCGTTATCGCAGCCGGCCGTGAACTGCAGTGTGCACGCGCGATCGAACGACGTTGCGGCGCGCTTGCGATTGTCGTAGCGCTCGGCCAGCAGGATGCCGAGCTCGTTGCACGCCCACCCGGAGCCATCCTCGCAGAAGCCGTCCTGCAGGAAGTACAGGTTCAAGCAGGCATCACGCCTGTCGGCCGCGCACGCCTGCTGCCAGAACGGCGTCCACTGGCCGGGATGCCTGTCACCCAGATACCCGGTCGCACTCATCGCAATGAAGGCGGCGGCCCACACGCCGATGTAAGCCAGATGCCGGCGGCGCGGCGCCCATGCCCGGGTCCACGCCGACGGATCGATGCGCGCGAGCACCGGCGACCGCGCCAGCCGATCGAGCAGCATTACGGAGAGGTTGAGGAGCGGCACCTGCAGCAGCTTGTCGTAGAAGCCGGGCGTGTTCGCACTCAGCAGCACGTCGTACAGTAGAACGACGGTGAGCCCGTAGAGCACGCCGTAGAAGATGCGGCCAAGCTCGGTGCGGGGCGAGGTGGATGGATCGGTGAACAGCAGGTGCATGCCCAGGAACACCGCAATCGGCACGTGCGAGTCGACGAAGTAATAGCTGCCGGTGGCGGCATGGTAGATCGCGCTGAAGGCAAACGCCGTCACCACGGCGCTCATCGTCATCGGCGTGACGCCGAACAGATATTGGCCCGGCATCGCGAAGAGGAAGATCGCGAGGTAGATCTGAGGCGGATAGAACTGCGTCTGCGCCACGTCGAAGCCCCACGTCATGTCGCTCCGATCGGCGAGCAGCAGCGCCAGCCCCACCACTGCAAGAGGAAACGACGAGGGGTTGAAGATGTGCGTGTTCACGCCGTCTCGCTTCCAGCGCAGGAACTCCTTGGCGGCGAGCCCGAGCGCCACCATCACGAACTGCCAGTAGAACCACGCGTCCTTGAACCAGAAGAACAGCGTGATGCTGAAGATGATCGGAAACGGGCCGAAGCCCAGAACAAACCTGCGACGGTGCGTCCACGACAACAGGCTGTCGAAACCATAGGCGAACAGGAGCTGCGCGAGGATCAGAGGGGCGGCGTGGTACACCTCGCGCCAGTAGTAGCCCCAATAGAGAAGCACCAGGCCCTGCTGGCATGCCTGCAGGTAGTGCTGTCGTCGCGGCGCGATGTCGAGCGTCACCTGCTGCCCGCGCCGCACGATTCCGAAGATCCACGCACTCCACGCCAGCAGCACCAGCGCCGCCCAAACCATCGAGGACCGGACGACGAGGCGCGACTCCAGCATCGGGAGTTGGCTCAGCACGAGCAGGCCAACGACGAAGCTGGCGTTGAGGAGAAACGCGCCGCCGGCAGAGAGCCGGGTGCTGAACGCGGGGGTCGCCGTGCCAGGAGCCCCGGATACTTTCAACGCGCGGGGCGATTTGGTCATCGGTCGCCCTGACAGTTTAATGTCGGGCGCCCGTGCTCGCCCTATTGACTGGAGAGGGAGAACGCCAGGTCTGCGGGGACGGTGAAGATACCTTCATGCAGATCCCCGCGCGCCGAAATTTTGTCGTCCTCTTGACCAATACGCCAGCCCCATGCGGCGTCCGAGCCTTGGTTCGGTGACGCCGCTGGTTGATTCGCGGTGTTCGGAACCACACGCGGCAACGACGGCCAGGACACATGCCAGCGCTGACGCAAACCGCGCGAGTACGAAGGCCTTGCGCACGCCGAAGCGGCAGGCAACTGGCGTTCCAGCGCAGCGGCGATGAAATCACAGTGGATTGAGCCGATCTGGCGCGTGACGGACGACAAATCCGTGTGGCCGCTCAGATATCCGCATGTGGCTAATGTGCAACGACCTTCGCTTTCCAGCGTGCCCGCGTGACAATATCGTTCGACATCATTCGGACGATGGAAGGCAACCAAATCCTCCGGGAGCAACTCGAGTACTACCGGGCACGAGCACATGAGTACGACGAGTGGTTCTTGCGCAAGGGCCGGTACGATCGTGGGCCCGAACAGCGTGCCGCGTGGTTCAACGAAGTCGGTGAAGTTCAAGCGGCTCTCAATCGAGAACTGCAATCCGGAGAAGTCCTGGAGCTGGCCTGCGGAACCGGATTGTGGACCCAGCACCTCGCGCGCCTGCATTCTCGTGTGGTCGCCGTCGATGCGTCACCAGAAGTCATCGAGATCAATCGTCAGCGTGTCCGCTCAGATGCGGTCGAGTACGTTGTCGCGGACCTCTTCGGATGGCAGTCAGACACTCGATTCGATGCGGTGTTCTTTGGTTTCTGGCTTTCGCACGTGCCGCAGAACGAATTCGTAGGGTTCTGGGCAAAGGTTGGCGCCTCGCTGAAGCCGAAGGGCCGAGTGTTCTTTGTCGACAGCCTCCTCGATCAGGCATCGACGGCTCGTGACCACGCGCCGCTCGATCAATCGGGTGTCGTTCAGCGACGACTGAACGACGGACGCGAGTACAGCATCGTGAAGGTATTCTACGAACCGGCTGATCTCGAGCGCCGTCTCGTGTCTCTCGGTTGGAGAGGCTGGGTCCGATCGAGCGGTCAGTTCTTCCTGTATGGTTCCCTGTCAACGGCCGGCTGACATCACGGGGAGCGATCATGTTCGAGACCGAGAAAGAGAAGCGGGCCATTCAACGATGGAGTCGCCTCGCGATCCAGCTCAATGGCGCTGCCGCGAGCGGTCAGTTCGATCACATCACCACGGCGGTCATCGTGAGCGAGCTCGAACGAGGACGAGTGTTCCAATTCCTCGAACGCGAGCTTCCCCGGAAGGTCTGGGACATCTGCAAACTGTCTGATGTCGATCGACACGAGCTCGCACGCGAATGGACGATGATGGCGAAGGCGTACGACCCGGAGCAGTTCCACGTCAGCCGAAGTGGACTGGCCTTGCTCGTGGCGTTCGTGCTCCACATGATCGACATCCGTCACGCCACGATTCCGGTGTGACGGCCCGCGCCTCGTAGCAACGTCACACAGGCAACGCGTCAGGATCCGTCCTTGACACTCACCGGGGCGACTGACTACTCTCGGCCTGCGCGCTGACAGGGCGCCCGCGGGTTCGCGCGAAGGGCCAAGCCTCCTGTTCGTCCAATCGATTCACGGCACATACACCGCCGTGCTGCCTGTTTGCGAACCACAGGCTCGAGCATGGGGGTCGTATGTCGCCAAGTCAGTTACCTGCCCGTCCGAATCTCGAGCAACTGAAGAACCAGGCGAAGTCACTGCTTCGCGCCGCGCACTCAGGAGACGGGGGCGCACTCAGTCGTTTCGCGATCTTGCCGTCGTTCTCGGCGCACCCTGAGACCGCCGCGACCGAATCCGCGCTGCACGATGCGCAGTCGGTGATCGCCCGCGAACATGGATTCGTGTCGTGGAACGCGCTACGCGAAGAGGTCGAAGCGCGCACGCTGTCGTTCGACGCTGCAGTCGCAGAGTTTGTACGCGATGCGACCGGCGGCGCTGCTCGCCGGGCCGAGCGGCTGCTGACGCTGCATCCAGGCATCGCCACTGCCACGTTGCACACGGCGCTGGTCCTTGGCGACGCCGCATCGGTCGAGAGGCGATTGCACGACCATGCGGAGTTCATCTCACAGTCTGGTGGGCCGCGCGATTGGGAGCCGCTGCTATATATCTGTCATACGTCGATGCGCCGGAACGATCCGGCGCAACTCGATGGCCTCGTCCAGATCGCACGGCAACTCTGCGCGCTCGGTGCGAACCCGAACGCGGAATATCACTGGAACTGGCACCCCGAGCTTCCACGAACCGCGTTGTGGGGCGCGCTCTGCGTCGTCAGACATCTGCCGCTGGCCGAGGTGTTGCTCGACGCGGGAGCGAATCCGACTGACGGTGTGTCGACGCACATCGCGTGTGGTGGGGGTGATATCGACTCGCTCGAGTTGCTGCACCGCTATCGCGTCAATGCCGATGGGATTCCTGGTGGCGTGCCGCCGCTCGTGTACTCCATGGAATGGTCCGACAATCCGGCAGGACCCTACTGGCTCATCGAGCATGGCGCGAATCCGAACCTTGCCTGGGGCGCTGCGGGCGAAGCACCACTGCATGTCGCCGCGCGGCGATGGGACGCGGCCATGGTCGACCGGCTCGTTGCCCACGGCGCCGATGTATCGCAGCGCCGCAGCGACGGCGCAACGGCGCATTCGGTGGCGTCGACACACGGCAACCAGGAGATCGCCGACTGGCTGATCGCGCACGGCGCGCGCGACGAGTTGTCGTCACTCGATCGATTCGTAGCCGCGTGTGCGCGCGGCGATCGCGAACAGGCCGATGCGATGCTCGGGGCCAGGCCAGGCCTGCGGAACGAACTCGATCGCCGGCATCATCAGATGCTGCACCGCTTCGCTGAGAGCGGCAACGCTGCGGTTCTCGAGACGATGATCGCCTGCGGTTTCGATCCGCACGCACGCGACAAGGACGATGTTACGCCGTTGCACCGGGCCGCGATGAGCGGGCATGTCGATGCTGTACGTGTGCTGCTGAACGCAGGCGCCGATGTCAATGCGCTCGATGCGCAGTTTGCGGCGCCGCCACTCGTCTGGGCCGTTCAGGGCCGCAATCACGCGGGTGCTGGTGCCGACCACGTCGGGGTTGCGCGCGCGCTGATCGCTGCGGGCTCTGCTGTGGAGTGGGCGCCACCTCCAGGGGCACCTTCGCCAGAAGCGACACTCGAAGGTCTGCTCAACCTGCGCCGCGCCGCAGAACAGAACGCGCTCTAGCGATGACGACTTGACCCTCCCCTCAGGGACTGTCATTCTCGCCGCAATCATGCGCGGGAGGACCGTTATGGATTTTCGACATAGATTGAGGTGGTTACCGGTCGCGTTCGCGGTCGTCTTCGCGATCGGCCTGCCGGGAACTGCCGGTGCGCAAGCGCCCGCCAGTGGCGCTGACGGCCGGGCTGCCGGTGCTGGCGGGCGGGCCGGCGGCGGTGGCGGCCGCGGCGGCGGTGTGGCTGAGCCCTATACCCCCGCAAACGACGCCAAGGATCTGCGGGCCGTGCTCTTCAACTGGGAACGCAACATGGGCATGCTCAAGGGCCACGACGAGCGTGACATGGTCGCGATGCTCGAGTATCAGGGCAAGGGCACGATACAGGTCGACGGGCAGCCGTGCACGCTGACGAAATATCGCGCGAGCACCAATTACCAGACCTACAGTCAGCGCATTCAGTACACGTGCACACGCGCGAACGGACAGGCGTACTCGAACATCGAGGTCGTGAGCGGACTGTACGCGTGGAATGAAGACAAACCGGGGGCGGAGATCGCCGGCACCAAGGGAAAAGTCACACCGATGCCGGCCGCGGCGCAGGAGCGTCTCATTCGCTTCTGGGCCAGTCCGCAGGGCGCGCCGAAGGCCGCGGTCGCAGGGACGACCGACAAGTTCTGGCTGGGCGCCAACCCGGGAACACTGTTCGCCGACGGCCTCGACAAGGTGGGCCAGACGTCGCTGACGTGGGAATCGGGAAAGCCGGTCGTGACGTTCCCGTTGCCCGGCGTGACGGGAGCGACGGCGACCGCGACGCTCGATCCGAAGTACATGACCGAGCGCGTCGTCGTCACGCAGGGATCGACCAAGACGGAGTTCACCTACCGCGACTATCAGGACTGGAACAACCCGCTGAACAAGATCGAGGTGTTCTACGCCGGCAAGATGACAGAGCGCAAGAACAACGCGGTCGCCCGCGATCTCACGACGACGCAGACGGAGACGGGCAACGTGTACGTCGTGGCGCCGGTGCCGCCGAGCGTGACAGCGGCAATGAAAGTCACGGGCGAGATGCCGAAAGGCGTCTTCGCGAGGACGGAACCGCCGGTCGACAAGTCGATCCCGACGCCACGACTGCGCACGCATCCTGACTTGACCGGGAACTACCAGTACAGCGACTGGATTGGGAACTATATGACCGGTGGCGGACGCCGCCGCGCTCCGACGCAGAGTCCCGATACCACGAGACAGGACAACCAGACGTACGACTTCGAGCTCTACTCGCCCTCGCGTTTCGGCAACATGAATCGCCCCGTCTACAAGCCGGAGTTCTGGGACAAGGTGCAGGAACTCGACATGTGGACCAACAAGCACGATCCGGTGATGACCTGTCAGCCGCTGGGCGTGCCACGCGAGGGTCCGCCGCGACGCATCTATCAGACCGATCGCGACGTCACGTTCATCTACACGGGCGGCGACGCCGGCGGAGGGTACGGGGAATTTCGCATCATTCCGACCGACAACCGCAAGCACGATCCGCAGCGTGCGATCGAGGCCACGTATCTCGGATACACCGTGGGTCGATGGGAAGGCGACACGCTGGTGCTCGATGCCATTTCGTTCGTCGATACGACGTGGCTGGGGCGCGGCGGCTTCTTCCACTCACCGAACATGCATGTCATCGAGAAGTTCACGCCGCAGGGCGATGTGCTCCTGTATGACGTGACTGTGGAAGACCCCGAGGTGCTGGCCGAGCCGTGGGTGCTGCCGACGCGGGTCGTGCGGCGCAGCGCGAATCCCGACGCGGGTCTGATTCGCGAGCGCGGCAACTGCGAAGTGTACGAGCTGAACGACATCAGCACGCAGATTCGGCACTAGTTTTCCCTGGGCACACGGTTTCTCAACGGCCAGCCCTTCGGGCTGGCCGTACTTTTCTGCAAGACCGCTCACGTCGCCGCCCGCCTCGCAGCTGCCAACACGGGCATCGCGCTCTCATTGCGCCACCAGCCGGGGTACGACCACAGCTATTATTTCATCTCGAAGTTCATGCCCGATCAGGTCGCTTGGCATGCGGAGAGATTGCGAGGGGATAGACGATGACGCTCAATCGACGCGAGTTCGTTCAATTGGCCGCGGCGATGGGGGCCTCGCTGGCGTGGGGCGGCTCGGCTCGAGCGTCAACCACCCGCTGGCATGAGCGGCGCGACCTTTATCCGGAGGGCGTCGCGTCCGGCGATCCCGATCCGAGCAGCGTGATCCTCTGGACTCGGCGGCCGTTCGAGTCGGGCGGCCGACGTGTGCTCACGGTGGAGGTTGCCGAGGATGACGCCTTCCGGCGGGTCGTCGCAAAGGCATCCGCGCCGGCCTCAGCGGAATCGGATTGGACGACGCGCGTGCTGGTCGGTCATCTCAAGCCTGCGCGCGTCTACTGGTACCGCTTCACCGATGGAGAGGGGAACGGTAGCCGCGTCGGCCGGACGATCACCGCGCCGCTGGCGAACGATCCACGGGCGGTCAACTTCGCCTTCGTCAGTTGCCAGAGCCTCAATGAAGGCAAGCTCAATGGCTATCGCCGGATGATCTTCGAGGATGAGCGCGCGGCGCCCGTCGATCAACTCGGTTTCGTTCTCCACCTCGGTGATTTCATCTATGAGGTCGTCGAATATCCCGACGAGATGCCGACGCGGTACGACCGGACGATCTACGATGTCGGCCGGATTCCCGATGGCGGTCTCAGCGGAGTCGGCAAATTCCATTACCCGCTTACGGTCGAAGGCTATCGCGTCGTCTACAAGGGCTACCTTGCCGATCCCGACCTGCAGGACGCGCGAGCGCGTTGGCCGTTCGTCGCCATCTGGGACAATCACGAATTCTCCTGGCAGGGCCGGCAGAGCATCGTCCAGGCAGGTGGGCCTCCGCAACCGGGCCAGAGCGTCAAGGTCGCCGCCAACCAGGCATGGTTCGAATATATTCCCGCGCGCGTGAAGGCGCCGAGCGGATCGCTCGACTCTTTCGGCGCGGTGGCGGTGAAGAATGTCCCGATAGAAAAGTGGGACGACAGTTACCTCGGGATCGAACCCAACAATCTGAAGGCTATCAACAGCCTGATCGCCTATCGGTCTTTACGTTACGGTCGGCACCTCGATCTCATTCTCACCGACCAGCACAGCTTCTGCGGAGACGACCCGACCGATGCGGAGGGCGTGGTCAAGATTTACGATCCGACTTTCAACGGGATGTTCTCTGAACCGGCGATGATCGCGCTCGATGCCGGCCGCACCTTCAACGGCGGCAAACCGCCCGCCGAGCTCACCTTTGGCGACAAGAGCATCCCGAATCCGCGAAAGGATTCACCGCCGCGCACGATCCTCGGGACCCGTCAGAAGAAATGGTTCATGGACCAGCTCCGCCGGTCCGCGGCAACCTGGAAGATCTGGGGCAATTCGCTGGGTGCCCTCGATCTGCGGGCCGACCCGCAGAACCTTCCCGATGGACTGACCAAGCAGAAGTGGCCGGCCGACACCTTCGCGCAGATCGGCAGCGGCGATTACGGCAGCGCCTACCACGAGCGCGGCGAAATCTATAACCTTGTCCGCGATTCGAAGATCACCGGATTCGCGATCGTCTCGGGCGACCGTCACAGCTTCTTTGCCGGCTATGCCGCCGCCCTGTTGCCGCCCGCCAAGTTCGAGCCGGTCGGGATCAGTTTCGTCGGCGCCTCGCTGGCGAGCCCTGGGACGATGGAGGCGTACGAGCACAACCTTCCCAAGAATCATCCGCTCCGCGCGCTGTTCCTGGCCGATCGGCCGACGCGTAAGCCCGAATGGACCTACAACATGCTCCTCAAGCACGGCGT
>DASWZV010000175.1:0-7915 GCA_036407095.1 Vicinamibacterales bacterium
GCGCGAGCTCCGCGTCCGCGCCGGTGGCTAATCGCTGAAGACGCGGCAGATCGTCCTGATTGCCGACGACGCCGAGGAACTCGATGCAGGACCGCATCGACGCCTGGTCGGGTGCGGATCGGCAGAAATCGAGCACGCCGCGAAAGCCACCACGTGCCGCGTTCTTGAGCGCAGTGCCCTTCACCGCCGGCGATGGATGGCTCGCAAGGCGCGCGAGCAGCGCCGTGTCCCAGGCTCCCGATCGTCCACGCGCTTCGGCAGTGAGCCACGCGACGTCTTCGGGTAACGCGTCGAACGTGGCGGCCACCGGGACCACGACCGAACGCCGATGGAAGACGAGGCAGTCCCGCGCGGTTGCCGTCGCATAGTCGTCGACGGGCTGCGTCGCGAGTACACACAGCTCGTTTGCGATGGTCTCGATGTCGGCGAGACGCAATCCCCACCACGTGGCATCGCGCACGTCGCAGTCTGGATCTCGCAGCAACGTCGTCACACGCGACGCGGCGTCGGACAACCCACACTCGGCGAGCAGCAGCGCGGCGACTGACGCTACGTCGGGATCGTCAGGGATCGCGCCGAGGGCGGCGTCGATGGCCGCACTTCGGTCGAGCCGCAGCGCATCGATGTTGGACTCGGCACGCGCCCACGGCTCGTCGAGTGAGTCCGGGCCGGTGCCTTCCAGACATGCCGATCGAAGCAACGCCAGCAGCTCGGTCGCGCGATCGACGTGCTCGCGCAAGACTGTTTCGATGTAGAGCGGTTGGCCCGAAGGTGCGGCGCCTGGCCGATACATCAATAATTGAACCGATTGACCCAGTCCTGCGTGGCCTCGCCGTCGAAGCCGAGCAATTCCCCGGGGTAGGTCGGCTGAACGGGACGCAGAAGTGCAGCCGCGCGGCGATACGGCTCGATCAGAATCTGGCGATTGCGGTCGCCCGCTTGCGGGAAGTCGCCGGCGCGGACGATTGCGCCGCCCGGATACTCATACAAATGCAGATCGCCCGTGACCCGCCCGCGCAGCGCCTCGATGCCCCCGAGGCGCGCAATGAGAGAATCATCAATGCACGTGAGCCAGTTGACGCTGCGAATGCCCTTCTGCACGTAGATCGACTCGAACACCACATCGTCGACCTCGAGGCCCGGGAAGCGTTCGGCGAGCCCGCGGGCCTGGTCTTGCGTCTTGGAGGCAGTCATCGTGTCGAGTGAGGCAACGATCGAAAGGCCGGCGGTCCCGTGGCGCGGTTGCAGGAGCGTCGCCCATCGCTGCATGATGTCGACCGCGCTCGCCTCGGGATGCTCGGCAAACCACGTGACTGGGAACATCGCGCTGACGAAGCTCATCACGAGGTGCGGGTCCGGCCTGCCCACGCCTTCGAATCGATAAGGGCTCGCCGCGTCGGAGGTCGCGCCGCCGTGGACAGTGACGTCCCACACCCACGGCTCTTTCGGCTGGGCCGCGAGCCACGCGTCGGCCGAGTGCTTGGACGTGACCCGCTCCCAATTGTGCGTCTCGAGATTGGTCGTCCATCGCAAGTGCTCGCCGACGCGAAACCAATACTCTTTCAAAATCTCATACACGGCGCGACGACGCTCGACGAGATGGCCATCCTCGAAGAAGAGCGTGACGTAGAAGCTGATGTCGAGCAGGGGCTGCCCTTCCTCGCCCACCGGCAGGGAGTCCGCGAGCCATTGATAGGCAGACGCGCTCATGGAACGGGGACCAAGTTGCGCGGCGGAAACAGGCGTGATCCTTCGGAGATCACTAAATACAGAACGAGCGCGCCACCCGTCAGGCCCGTGATCTTGGCCCAGGTATCCAAGTCGAAGATGCCGCCGGGGGCCGGCGCGGGTTGCGGCACCGGCACCGGAGGACGCACCGGAACCGCCTGTGGCGCGAGACGACGCTCCTTCTCCTCGTCGGTCGCCCGCACGAGGACCGGCAGCGGATTCGGCGCGTTACACATGCATTCCCTCGGATTCAACTCGACGACGCGATTCGGGCTGCCGGCGATTCGGCCGTAATCGGCAATCTGCTGTGGATCGCGCGCCTGATTGTTGAACTTGATCTCGACCACGGCTTTCAGGTTCGGCGCGGTGAGCGACGCAGCCGAGCCGGCAGCAGTGGAGTTGATCGCCCGAGAGATGACGACGTCGGGGATCCGCACTTGATACACGCCGCCATTGTTCTGCGCGCTCTTCAGGCCTTCCTGGATCATGCGTGTGGGAAGGTTGTCGGTCCGGCCGAGGCCCGTGCCGCCACCGGGAAGGCGGTGCAGCAGCGGCGTCGGCGGATTCGTCGTCATGTTGTAGGGGATCTCGGGCCGCATGTTCTCCATCTGCCCGGCGGCGTGTGCCGTGTTGAGCGCGAGCTCCACGCATTTCTCTTTGAGATCGCTCTCACCCGACGCCGACGCGACCGGCTCCTTGTCGCACTGGCAGATGATGACGCACAGCTCGATGAGCTCCGGGAACGCGTCGAGCGGCGCCTGGAGCAGCCCACCCATGTTCACAGTATTCTGATGATTGTGAAACATCTTGTCGGTGAGGCGGCACGCGCCCTTCCCCTCGAGGCTCACATCGAACGAATACGTGATCCACGTCGCTTCCTTCTTGAACGTGCCCGACGTCACGCCGCCGAGCGTGCCGGGTTCGTCGCCGGTGCTGATGCTGAATTCCGACCCGTACTTCGCGCACATGTTGCCGCCGTCGGCCTTCACGGTGGTCGTGCCCTTCGCGAGATTCGCGGCCAGGGCGATGTTGGGATACGGAATCGGCACGGGTCCGCCCGGCGACGGCGTCTTGCACACGTCCGGGATGGTGGCCATCGAGATGCCGCCGCTCTGCTTATGACAGAGCGTGAGGTTGTTGATGTTGATCGTGACCGACATCTCGCCGTGCCCCCGGTCGCTATTTCGTCACGGCTCCTCCGGCGCTTCGCACCTCCGGTCGGAGTACCGTGACCTAGTATTGATCAAAGCGTGCCAGCCAGCGCTCGAAGCGCTCGCGATCGAACCCGCCCCCACCCACGCCACCGTGCGTCGAGATGCGGATGGGCTTGAGTGCGACCGCCACCGTGCGATAGTCGTCCACGTCGACCTGCCGATTGCGATCACCGATCTGTGGCATCGGCGACGCTTGAATCATCACCCCTCCGCTGTATGCGTGCAACGTCGCCGCTGATGGCAGCGCCGCCTTCAACACATCCAATCCGCCGAAGCGCTCAATCTCTCCCTCGCCGAGGATGGTCAACCAATTGACGCCCTTGATGCCGGCGCGCACCCAGATCAAGTGGCTCACCGGATAGTCGATCTCGAGCCCCGGAAAACGCTCGGCGAGCGCCGCCACCATCTCCGTGAAATGCGAGGCGAGAGAACGATCGGCCGCGGTGATCAGGCCAATGGCGCCGTACCCGTGTAGGGGCTCGAGCTGCTCGCAGGCACGCAGCACGAACGACGGAAACCCCGGCTTCTTGTCCGCGAACCAGAGCACCGGGAACCGGAACGACAGGTACGACAGCTGATTGGGTGGCGGCTCCTGCTCCCACCGCGCGCGGAGAAACACGTCGATCCCGAGATCCGACGCCGCCTGCGGCTGTTCGCCGCCATGGAGATGCAGCTCCCAGCTATCGTCACTGTCCTCGATCGACGCCAGGTTGGCGTCGAGCGCCGCAGCAATCGTCGACGCGTCGACGCGGCGCGCGCCTTTCTTCGTCGGCATCAGCCAGCGCAGGCCGTCTTTCGCGAGCTCGACGTACCGCTGTATGACTTCTCGAATGGCCCGACGGCGTTCCGGCGGGAAGTCGTGGCGCAAATACACGGTGCAGAGCAGCGCCGGCACCACGCCGACGACCCCGTTCGCGTCGCGCGCCTGCAGGTTATCGAACGCGGCCTTCGCGTCGTATTGCGTTGTGGGAGAAATCCGAGACATCGAAGCGAATCCGCAAGTGTTAGAGACCGAAGGCGTGCATGAGGTCCTGCGCGCCATGGACGACCATCGCGCCGCCGCCGACGAAGCCCGCGCCGGCGACCGCAACGAGCGGGTCGTCCAGGATGCCGACGCCGGTGACGTCATCGGCCACGAGCGCAGCGCCGCCGAGCCCCGACCCAATCATCAGGGCTCCGCCGCCGAGTATCTGGCCGACGCCCGAGAGTCCTTGTACAAAACCAGGGGACGGCGAGGGAAGCCAGCCGCCGCCGGGTTCGGGCGCTGGCACGGGAACGGGCACAGGGTGCGGCTCGGGGACGGGCACCGGCTTCTTCTCCGGTTCTTCCACCGGTTTGAGATGCGGGACGCCTTTTACACATCCGCACTTCACCGCATCGAGCTGCAGCACCTCTCCACTGGGATTTTGTCCGTCCTGATTCGCAATGCGCTCGTACGCCGCGATCTGCGCATCGGTCTTCGCGCTGCCGAACGGATTCGAATCGAAGGGCATCTTCATCTCCACGACAGCCCGGATGTTGGTACCGCTCGGCGGCTTCGTGGGGTCATTCAGGATCGTGACGTCCGGAATCCTTACGGCTCCCGGCGTATTGCCCGACCCGTAGTCGCGCTGCGATTGGATGATCGGCTCCGGCCGAGCGGGATTTCCGCGGAAAAACCGCGTCGCGAGATAGTCCGGGAACTTCCAGTCCTTCGGAATGTGCGCGGGCGGGCTCTGCACCATGTTGTACGGCACTTCCGGCTTGTATGGGCTGTGTCCATTCGAGCCCATGTCGAGCGCCGTCAGCACATCCTCGACGGCGCGTTGGTTCGGCGTGCCCTTTTCGATCGCCTGGCACAGCAGCGTGCACAGGAAGAAGACGTCGCCGACCTCGGCGGCCATCGCCAGCGTGGGCTGGACCAGCCCGCCCATGTTTACAGTATTCTGATGATTGTGAAACAGCTTGTCGGTCAACCGGCACGCGCCCTTGCCCTCGAGCGTCACGTCGAAGGAGTACGTGATCCACGTGGCCTCCTTCATGAATGTGCCCGACGTCACGCCGCCGAGCGTGCCCGCTTCATCGCCGATGCTCTTGACGAATTGCGAGCCGTAGTTCGCGCACATGTTGCCGCCGTCGGCCTTCACCGTCGTCGTGCCGCCCGCGAGGTCTGTCGAATAGGCGATGTTGGGGTAAGGCACCGGCTGCCCGCCGGCCGATGGTGTCTTGCACAGATCCGGCAGCGTTGCGGTCGAAATACCGCCGCTTTGCTTATGGCAGAGCGTGAGGTTGTTGATGTTGATCGTGACTGACATCGTCGCGTTCCTCCTTTATCTGTCAGGCCACACCAGGCTGGCGCAGCACGGCAGCTGCGCGAAGCGGCATCGTCGCGCTGCTGCTCCAGGCCAGATGCACCGGTCCTTCGCCAGCGCTTCGCGCGAACGCCGCGACAGACAGCCCCACCGCCAGCGATCCGGACGCGCTACCGACGTCGCCGCACACCGCCGCGGCCGCCGTGAACCGGTCCGCGTTCTCGAAGGCGCTCCCCGTCCGCGTGATCGCAAACCCGTACTCCTCCGCCCGATAGATCTCGCCGTTCAAATCGCAGAACGTATGCGTCACTCGCGGCTGGCCCTCGAGCGCGGCGACGAATGCGGCGGTCAGCCCCTGGCCCGTGCAGACGGTTCGCGTCGCCATGAGCATTTCCTCACCGGTACACGCGACAGACAAGATCTCGCCCAACGGCTCAACGCCGAACCGACGGGCGATCGCGCCGGTCGTCAGCAGCGTAAATGCTGCGCCCTCGCCCGGCATGAAGCCCCAACTGTCTTTGACGGTATGCATGCGGCCGGCGTAATCGATCGACTCGAGCCGCTCCGGGACGATCCAGGAGTCCGCACCGCCGACCAGCGCCAGCTCGACCTTCCCGCGCTGGATGTCGCGCACCGCGTTCTCGAGCGCGAGCAGGCCAGCCGCATGTCCGTCGGCGACGCGCACGAGCCGCTCACCCAGCGACGCTGCTCCCTCGTCGAGCAAATCGAGTCCCGCCGCCACACGGTCAGCGATGACGCGGCGGACGCGATCATCGAGAGAGTCGGCGGAAAGCGCGATGTAGAGATGCATATGCCGCTTGAGCGACGCGAAGCGCGGCGCGATCGGATAGATGGCTTCCTTCGCCGCGTCGACCGCGAGCTCGGTGATTCTCGCGTCGAGACTCGACCTGAGGTCGAGCCACGGCGCACGAGCGACCACCATCGGCTCACCGTGCCGATCGATCATGAACGGATGCTCGGCCGCCGCCGAGATGTTGCAGCGAATCGCGGCTGCCGATGCGAGCAGTGAACGGCCCACGGGCGTCTGCGCGCCCGCTCCGATGATGCAGATTGCGTTGTCGCGGACGGTGCGCCCGCCCGCCATCAATCAGCGAGCTCCGGCTCGAACGCCTCTTCCGGCTCGACGCCCGCACGTCCGCGGTCGCGCACCGACCGCTTCTCGATGACGAGCGTGTCCTTCAGCGTGTAGAGCGTGTGATGACAGGGTATTGCCGACTGCCACACCATGCTCAATCGCCGCTCCTCGGGCTCGATGATGACCGTATGCAGCGTCGGCCGATGGTGAACCGCGTCGCGATCGAACCGGGTGCGAAATCCGAGATAGACGCGCGGCAAGCGGAAGGACAAGAGACCGCTGGGCGTCATGTTCTCGAGCATCACCTCTTCCCCGCCGCGAAGAAACTCCGCGAGCTGCTGATCGTCCGGCGCACAACGGAAGTACGTCTCGTTGAAATCGGCTGGAACCAACGGCTGTCGCGTGCGCTCCCACTGTTCGTCGTACGTGCCGGCGTGGGCGAGCCGCGGCTGCCAGTCACACGGAATCGGGCCGAAGCCCGCCGGTGTTCCGGGCGCTTTCGACGACTCGATGGGTTGGCCCATCGTTTCGACATTCGGCACGGGCAGGCCTGGCGTCGTGTCTGCACCGACACCGATCGGATTGGCCGGATCGCACGCATCGCTGTCCGTCAGTCGGCCGCCCCACGCGTTCTCATACCGAATGGGTAACGCGACGAAGGGCTCGGGATCGCTCGGGGCATTCGTGCGCCATCCCTTTTTCCAGGTGCGGTCGCCGACGACCCGTAAGCGTTTTCTAATAATGCCTCCGACCGAGAACCCGACGTCGACCGATCGTGCCGGCCGCCCGCGCGGCGCGTGGGCAAGGGCATGGACGACGACGTCGGTCCCGGCTTTCGCCTGTACGAGATCGGTATCGTAGCGAAGGCTCGACTCGCCTGGCTTGCCGAAATACTCCGGCGCGCGGACGACCTCGCTCTGCTCATCGGCTGGCCGCAGCTCAGCGTTTGGACCATCACCTTCGATGGTGAACGTTGCCCGCACGGCGACGATCCAGAGCTCGGCACCCTGCGCGTCACGCGCGAAGGCACGCTCGGCTTTGAAGCGCGATCGATTGTTGACACTCCACATCTCGGAGGCCTGTCAGTTGATCAGCTGTGGGCGATCTTCGCGTTCACGGTCCTTTGAGGTGAACCCGTGGCGGAGATCTTCGTTCCCTTTGATGACGATGTCCTGCCGCTCGTCATGCCGATCATCGAGGATCCGCACGGTGATTCACGAGCTGCCGCTGGATCGATCATCGCGTTTGGCGACCGACTTCGGCGCACCAATGATTTCGCAAAATACTGCGCGGTTTTTTTTGTGGCCACCCTTTCAGGTGGCTCGTTTCGGCGCGGAAAAAAATCGCGGAGGTACGCAACGCACTGCGGGCCCGTGACGAGAACATCACGGGCCCGCAGTGATAAGAAAAGCGAAAAAAATCGAGGTGTGTGATCGGTGATGGCTGCGACTTACGAAGGCTTTCCCCCTCAGCGCGAGCGCGGGGCGCCGCGTGAGGGTTACTCGCCATCCGTTAAGGAGGTGATCCAGCCGCAGGTTCCCCTACGGCTACCTTGTTACGACTTCGCCCCAGTCACTGCGCTCGCC
>DASWZV010000176.1:0-5491 GCA_036407095.1 Vicinamibacterales bacterium
GGAACGAGGACGCCCGCGTTGAGCCGCTTGTAGCTGCCCATCCGGATCGTCTGCTGGAGCCGCTTGTCCCGGCCCTTCGTTTCCGTCATGAAGGACAGCGTGTCGTGTCCCGGGATGTCCGTGAACGGCGTGCCGTCAATCATCAAATACGTATTGATGAACTGGCGGACCAGGCTGGCGCCAACGCCCGTCGTCGCGCTGGTGTAGTCCCAGTTCGCCTGGTGCAGTACGCCTTGCGTCGCATCCTCGGCGTACACGAGCATCGTTTCCGACGCCGGCGCCGTCTCGCTGATGAACAACTGACGATAGGAGTTGTCCGTTCCACCGGCGGTGTTCAGGGTGAAGTGGCCGCCGTCCATCACCTGCTGCGCCGCATCGGCCGCTGCTTGGAGCCACGTGTTGGCAGTGCTGCCCAAGCCCTGCGCGAGATCGTTTGCGTGATACTTCCGGAACGTTCCCTCGAACAGCGCGATGCGCGACTTCCACGCCCGCGCCACATCCTTTGTGATCGTGGTGCGTGACGCGTCCGACTCGGCGGTGATGTTCGCGATGGCGTAATCGAGGTCGTCCAGCACGTGCTGCATGACGACCTCGCGCTTGTCGCGCCCGGCGAAGAGGCTCGCGGAGTCGGTGATCTCGATTGGATGGTCGATCCACGGCACGTCGCCGTAGGTCTTCACCATGTTGAAATAGAACAGGGCGCGATAGAACCGGGCGAGCCCGTTGTAATTGTTCCGGACCGCGGGGGCCACCGCGTCGCCCACGTTGTTGGCGAGGAAGAAGTTGAGGTTCCGAAGCGCCGACCACGACCACGAGCCACGCGAGGTCGGGGTGTATTGCCCCGCGAGGAGGAAGTTCGAGGGGCCACGCACGGCGAGGTAGTCGGACATGTTGTCGCCGTTCGTGATGGACGTCAGCCCGGGCAGATTGTTCGTGAAGGAATTCGCGTACAACTGCAGACCGGCTTGAGTGCCGAAGACCGCCTCGGCGTTGGTGGACGAGACGGGTGTCTGGTCCAAGTCGCAGCCCGCAGCGGCGAGGCACAAGCACCCGACGGCCGCGAGCCGCATCAGGGTCGATTTATATATTTGAATCATGGCCTTTGAATTAGAAGGACAGGTTGAGGCCCATGACGAACGTCTTCATCATCGGGTAGTTGAGGCCATCACCGCTCGTGCCGCTGGTCAGGATCAGGTCCGAACCGGCGCTGATGTTCTCCACGTCCACGTCTTTCACGTATTTGTAGAGCGGGGAGTGCGTCCACAGGTTTTCGCCGGTCACGTAGACGGTGGTCTTCTTCGAACCGAAGCGCTGCGTGAGCCTCGTCGGCAGGTCGTAGGCGAGCTGGAGGCTCTTGAGCCGCACGTACGAGATGTCCATCATGTATTTGGTCTGCGGCGCACCCACCGAGCGGGTGGTGCCATTGGCGGAGTAGCCGAGCAATCGGGGCAGGAAGGCATTCTGGCTCGGATTCTCCGGCGTCCAGATCACCCCTTCCTTGAGCTGCCAGGTGGGAATCAGGTCGTACGGTCGGTTGTACTGGCCCCAGAAGTAGTCGGCTTCAGTGGAAGGCTTCCACTGCTGCTTGCCGATGCCCTGGAAGAAGCTGGAGATGCTGAAGCCGCGCCAGCCGCCGTTCAAGTTGATGCCGTAGGCATATCGCGGCGTCGTGTTGCCGATGATTGTGAGGTCGCCGTGGTCGGACAGCCGGTTCAAGCCTTGATCGATCTTCCCATCGCCATTCAAGTCCTTGAATTTGAGATCGCCGGGCCTGTAGCCGCAGCAACCGTTGGAGAGGAACGTCTGGCTGGCATGGTTCGCGATGTCCGCCGAGTCCACGAAGAAGCCCTCGGTCACGTAGCCCCAGACATCGCCGATCGTCTGCCCGACGCGGTAGTCGGTGAGCAGGCCATTCGGGTTGTTGTATTTCAGAATCTTCGCGTGGTTGTCGGAGAGCGAGACGCGGATGCCGTACGTCGCGGGCTTGCTGGCGAGTTGGAACCCGTCCTGCCAGCCGAGTGAGAGCTCCCACCCCTTCGTCGAGAGGTCGGCGTAGTTGCCCTTGGGCGCCGCGGCGCCGAAGACAGCCGGCGGGGTGAGCGCCGCCGTGTACATGTTCGTCGTCTTACGGTTGTATACGTCCGCGGTGAAGGTCAGGCGGTTGCTCAACATGTCGACGTCGATACCGCCGTTCGTCGTGGCTGCGGTCTCCCACGTCAGACCATCGGGCAGCACGGCCGGTGCGCTCGTCTGGTTCGGCTTCGTGCCATTCACGATCATGCCGGACTGCGAGATGCCGAAGGTCTGCTGGAACTGGTAGGCGCCGCCGTTCCCGTTCCCCATCGTGCCCCACGAGGCACGAAGGCGCAGATCGTTGACGAGCTTCGGGTTCACCTTCCAGAACGGCTCTTGCGAGATGCGCCAGGCGCCCGAGACCGATGGGAAGAATGCGAAGCGCTGATCTTTCGGGAACTTCGACGAGCCGTCGTACCGGCCCGTGAACTCGAGCAGGTAGCGGTCGTCGAACGAGTAGTTGAGGCGTGTGAAGCTGCCCAAGACGTTCCACCGCTCGTAGCCACCGGTGATCGTCGTCGATGTGCCCAGCGCGAGGTTCAGGTCCGACGCATCCGGGAAGATCAAGCCGTTGCGCTGCGCGAGCAGACGATCCCACGTGTACTCCTCGTAGTTCACACCCGCCATCGCGCGAATCGAGTGTCTCGCGCCGAGCGTCGTGTTGAACTCCCCATACAGGTTCGTGGCGATGTAGTCGGTATTCTGGTCGTCGTTCTGCAGGTCGTTGGTCGCCGTGCCGAGGTACGCGACCGTTCCGGGGCGATTGCTGTAGGGCACCGGCACGCGACGCTGCGAGTTCGCGTCCGTCTGCTTCGAGAAGGTGAAGTCGCTGGTGATCTGGAGGCGCTTGCCGAAGAAGTCACCGACCGCTTCTGTCGTGCTTCTATAGACGTTGCGGTTGAAGTCGATGCCGTTCTTGCCGTACACCAGGTCGCCCACCGAGTAGGCCGACGACGCCGTCAGCGTACCATCGGGGTTGAACAGTGCGGCGAGGGGCTGCGTGTTGTCCTCGAGGTTCCGCCAGACGCCGCCACCTTCACCGACGTTCAGCGGATTGTGATACTTGCGGTTCGCGTAGTCGAAGCTCGAACGCACGCTCAGCCAGTCGGTCATCCGGATCCCGCCATTGGCACGCAGGTTCTTCTGGGTGAAGTCGTCCGAGTTGTAGCGGAACAGGCCGTCCTGGCCGGCGTAGCGGCCCGAGACCATGAACTGCGCGTTGTCGGTGCCGCGTGAAACCGAGAAGTGTTGATCGACCGCAGGCACGTTGTCGTTGTAGAGCAACTTCATCCAGTCGGTGTTGTTGTAATAGACGTAGTTCCCGTCTGGTCCAACGACCGTCGTACCAGGCATGCCGGCTGCCGAGCGGGCTGCGAGTGAATCCAGCAAGGCCTGGTTGAAGACCATTGTCTTGTTGAACTGCTGGGCTTTGAATCCCTGCCAAGCCTCGTACGCCTGAGCGAACATCTTCGCGTACGTGTAGCCGTCCGTCACGAACTGCGGAATCGCCGTCGGCTTTTTGAGACCGTAGGTCGCGCCGTAGTCGATCTTGAACTGATCTGCCTTTGGGCGTTTGGTGGTGATGAGCAACACGCCGAAGGCGCCGCGGGCGCCGTAGACAGCAGCCGACGACGCGTCCTTGAGGACCGTGATCGTCTCGACGTCGTTGGGGTTGATCAACGCCGGATCGCCCTGGACGCCATCGATGAGAACCAGCGCACTGCCGCCGGTACCGATCGACGTCATGCCGCGAATGTTGATCGCGGGCGCTTGGATCGGCTTGCCGTCCATGAGCCGGATGTTGACGTTCTCCCCCATGCCTTGAAGGGCCTGCGTCAGGTTGGGGACGGGGCGAGCGGCAAGTTGATCACCGCTCACCTGCGCGACCGCGGCGGTGAGGTTGCGCCGGTCCGCGGTGCCGTAGCCGAGGACGACGACTTGGTCCATCGCAAGTGCTGCGCGAGCCAGCGAGAAGTTGACGGTGGATTCGCCGCCGCTCGTGACCGTCGCCTGCGACTGCCCCATCACAAAGCCAAGCCGCTGCGCCACGATCGTGACCGTGCCGGCGGGAACGTTGTTGAGGACGAATCGTCCCTGGTCGTCGGTGGTCGCAGCGATGGTCAGTCCTTGCACTCGCACTTGCACCGACGCGATGGGCGTCGACGCCTGCTGTTCCGTGACCGTACCGCTGATCTTGCCCTGCTGGGCCTGGGCGTCCAAGGCGGACGCGGCCAGACCCACCGTCAGAGCGGGAAGGAGTAACCGAAGTTTTCGCATTAGGATTTTTGGAAAGCGCTGTGAACGAGCAGACCGCCTGCGGTCGTGCCGGAAGCAACGTAGGGTGTCGATGCACTCCGACCCATCGCACCTCCGTCTCTAGCGCGTCACGAAACGGGGACGGTGTTGCAAAACTCCGGTTGCCCGGTTGCGAACGAGAAAAGGCACCGCAACGGATGTCATCCCGAGCTCCGCTCGGGATGACCCCGTTGGGGCGCGACTCAGTGGCAGCGAATCGCGAGCGTCGCCAGAACCGGCAGGTGATCGGAGGGGAAGCGATTGCCCCAGCTGTCGGGCAGGATGCCGTGCTTCTGCACTTCGACGACGGGCGAGGTCAGCACGTAGTCGATGCGATTCCCATCGGGAGGAATCGCGCGGAAGCCGTTGAACGATGCGCCGGGTCCGTAGTGACCATCGCGGCTCGCTTGCATTGCATCCACAAGCTGAGGGAAGGCTGCGGCAATCGTGTCGCGGGTGAGGATCCGATACGCGACGGAGCTTGGATTGGTGTTGAGATCCCCCGTCATCACCACTGGTGACCCCGCGGCGGCGAGCGTCGCGAGCCTGAGGCGAATGACGCGCGCGCTCTCCTGCCGCGCGCGCTCGCCCCTGTGATCGAAGTGTGTGTTGAGGTGGAGGTACGTGCATCCGGTGGCGCGATCGCGGAAGCGTCCCCAAGTGGCGATCCGTTCGAGTGCAGCATCCCATCCTTTGCTCCCGACGACGTCGGGCGTGGGCGAAAGCCAGAACGTTGCATTCTCGAGCATCTCGAGGCGGTCGCGTCGGTAAAGAATTGCGCTGAACTCTCCCTTCGCGACGCCGTCGGTGCGTCCGACGCCGATGCGGGCGAACTCGGGGAGAAGGGTATCGAGATCGGCGAGCATTCCGGGGAGCGCCTCCTGCACGCCAACGGGCATCGGCGCCATGGAAGCGAATCAACTGCGCGACCCACGCTTTGCGAAGCGGCCAGGCATTCGGTCCGTCGCCCGGGTTGTTGTAACGAAGGTTGAAGGACATCACGTGGAGCGGCGGAACGTCTCGCCGCGTGGGATCCGCGGGGGCTCCAGCAAGGGTCGGCGCAGGGTGCGACGCAGTCGCGCACGCGGGAAGCAGCGCGACGAGGAGGAGAAGGAGGTGTTTG
>DASWZV010000177.1:0-14538 GCA_036407095.1 Vicinamibacterales bacterium
CCGTAGTAGGCCGCGTAGCCCTTGAAAGCCGCGGTCAGCTCCTCGATAGACCCCTCATCCTGGTCGTCACCTGATCCAAAAACCGGGCGGTTTGTCTTCATGATCTGGACGCTCATGTGGCTCGCTCCGTCGTAGGTCAGCATGCCAACCGCGTCCGGCCCGAACGGATACTCACCGTGGTCGCCGCTGACTGCCTCGAACGAGACGAGGCTTCAGTTGCCGACCAGGAGAGCGGCGAGCGGCTGCGACTCGGTTGAGCTTGTTGCAGGTTCCATGGCGTCACCTTCGCATCGCGTCACAGGGGCACACAATAGTTGATTTCTTGGATCAACATGAGGATCGCGCGACGGGCCCAGGCCGAGCATCGAGACGCTGCCGTCCGACTTCGGCGACCCGTGGCGCTTCGAAGCGGCGCGGGGCATCCAGGCGTCGCAGTCATCGGTGTTATCGTGCTGGGATGGAACAACGACAAATAGGTCGTTCTGGACCACACGTCTCAGCCATTGGTCTCGGATGCATGAGCCTCGGAATCGCCGACGTCTACACGAGTAGCGTGCAGGATGACGCCGCTGCGGTTGCACTGATCTCGCGCGCCTTTGATTTGGGCATCACATTTCTCGACACGGCTGACATCTATGGCGACTCGGAAGTGAAAGTCGGCAAGGCCATCAACGGCCGCCGCGCGGCGGTTGTCCTCTCGACGAAGTTCGGCTTTGTCCAGCGCGAGGTCGGAAAGGAGGAAGAGCTCGACGGTCGGCCGGAGTACGTCCGTCAGGCGTGTGAACGTTCACTACGTCGGCTCAAAATGGACTACATCGATCTGTACTATCTTCATCGCGTCGATCCGAAGGTGCCCGTCGAGGACACGGTCGGAGCGATGGCCGATCTCGTGCGGCAAGGCAAGGTTCGCCATCTGGGTTTGTCCGAGGTGTCGCCGTCGACGGTCCGGCGCGCACAGCACGTTCATCCGATCGCGGCCGTGCAGACGGAGTACTCCCTGTTCAGCCGGGAACCTGAGGACGAACTTCTGCCGACACTGACAGAACTCGGCGTCTCGCTGGTCGCGTACAGTCCGCTGGGGCGCGGTTTTCTCGCTGGACGCTTTCGGCGCCTTGACGACCTCGCGCCGGACGACTGGCGTCGTCGCAATCCCCGATTTCAACGTGGCAACTTCGAGCGCAACGTGGCGCTCGCCGATCGCGTGCGTCAGATGGCAGGGGCGAAGGGCTGCACCCCTGCGCAACTCGCGCTCGCGTGGCTGCTGAACCGCGACAACGTTGTCCCGATTCCCGGCACGAGTAGCATGCAACGATTGGCCGAGAACGTCGACGCCGTCGGCGTGCGTCTCACGCGCGATGAGCTCGAAGAGATCGACCGCCGTTCGCCCAGGGGAGCGGTCGCTGGTGAGCGATACGACTCGTCAGGGGCGGCACTGCTGAACACCTAGTGTTTCTGGCCGCCTTCGAGCAGCCCTGCTTCGGATGCCGCGCAAGCGATGAGGCAGACGGAAACCATCTTCGTTGGTGTCGTGGCGCTTCTGGTCACGATTGGTGGTCCCGTTGTGCTGGGCCTGACGGGCGCGATCCGAGATCGGCGCTCTAGGGGAAGCGTTACGCTGGACGCCTCCCCGCGGGACTGGCGGCTGACGATCAACTCGGCGTTGCTCTACTGCTTTGCGTTCAATCTGGTCTTCTTCATCCAGGAGCTGTTCCTGGTCGTCCCGAAGGCGCTCACACCCGGCCTGCGCCCGACGCTCTTTCATAACAATCATCACTGGGAGGGCGCCAATCCTCTCGCCAGTCTGTTCCAGGGGACGGGCGCGCTCGCAATCCTCCTGACCGCCGGCGCGTTCGCGGTGTGGCTGACGCGTTTTCCTCCACGTTCAACGACCTTGCGCCTGTTCGTGATCTGGATGACATTTCACGGCTTCTTCCAGTCGCTCCCGCAGGTCGTCGTGGGCGCGATTCTTCCTCAGAACGACGTCGGCATGGCCATGGATTTTCTGCGGTTCACGCCGGCGGCCAAGGCTTCCGCGGCGCTCGTTGCGCTCGCCGCCATCGTCATTCTTGCGATCTGGCTGATACCTCCGCTGCTTGAACTCGCCCAGCATTCCGAGGACCTCGACAGCGTCGTCAGACGAACGCGTTTCGTCTCTCGAGTCGCGACAATTCCGGCGCTCGCCGCGATCCCGCTGATCATCCTGTTCAGAGTGCCGGGAACGATCGATCAGGTCGTCATCGTGCCTGTCGCGGTAACGGTCATCGGAATATCCTGGATTCAGGCGGTCGCCTGGCGCGTGACGACCGCTCGCATCGGACACGCATCCCCAGCCCGATCGATCCGGTATCCGTGCGTCGCCGTTGTCGCCCTCTTCCTGGTCTTTCAACTGATTCTTCGGCCCGGAATCAACTTTTTCTGAAGGTCTGTCCAGTGTCGCCGTCCGCGGAGAGCGCGACCTCTGATTCATCCTCGCGAAATCGGGCGCGGTCGTAATTCTGTCGGAACAGCTCGATCACGCTCGACACCTCAGAGGAGGTGCGCATCGGGGCGGTGACCCACCCTGACCGAGGAAGGACATGATGGCGTCTCGCGCGCCCGGTGGCAATCAGCTCGTCGCGGATGCGACGCGGAAAGGGCAAGTCGGCGATCGTGCCGTGCAGATGGCCCAGCTCTCGGCGACCAACCCGGAATTCGATGCCCCCGAATCGGTGACTCCCTGTCGTGACGCCGTCCCAACTCGCGACTGCGGCGCGGACGGCTTCAATCGCTGTCTGCGGAGACATTTCGCACTGGTCCGCTGCCGATCCGTGAAGAGTCGTCGATCGAGGATCGCCCTGCATCTGTATCTCCTGGAGGGTTCGAACGCCGCCCGAGGGAATTCGTGACCGTCGACAAATGCGGAAAGTCCAGCATATAGCTCCGGTCGGTACCGCTGACCTACTAGGGTTTGCCACTCGAAATGCTCAGTGGTCCTCACCTTGCGATCGCGCCGAGGAGCGCCGATGTGAACAGGCGCGAAGCAGCAACTCTAGGTCGGAACGCCTCCCCGCATGACGCCGTCCAACACATCGAGCACGGCATCGAGCTGACGAGGCGTGATGTAGTAGCTGATGTCTACACGTATGCCCTGAGTTTTTCCTGCGACGATAATCTTGTGCTTGTTCTTCAAGTACGCCACGAGCTCGCTCGGTTTTATCTTTCCGATTCGATATGCCGACATGCCGCAGTACATCGCCTCGTCGTTCGGACTGAGAGAGTCGACGCCGGGCATCGAGAGCAGCCTCTTCTTGAAGTGTGTGGTCAGGAAGCGAAGCCGGGCTTCAATCTTGTCGATACCAATCGCATTAGCGAAGTCGATAGCATCTCCGAGGGCCGTTGCCGTTGCCCATGATCGGTTGCCAAACGCCGAGTACTTGCGCGCATCGTGAAACGTGTCCCAACCGGCCGCGCCGGTCAGCGGCCAGAGCGTGTCCTGCATTTCCTTTCGCGCGTAGAAGATCCCGTTTCCAAGCGGGGCGTGCAGCCATTTGTGCGGACTGGTGGCAAAGAAATCACACCCGAGGTCTTTCACGTTCACTCGAATCTGCCCCGATGCATGGGCGCCATCGACCACGGTCCAGATACCCTTCGATCGGGCGACCGCGCACATCTTCTTGGCCGGCGTGATCATGCCGACGGTGGTCGGAATCAATGGAAAGCCGATGACCTTGGTCCGCGGAGTCATGTGACGCGACATCGCATCGACGAACACGGCGTCATTCGGCAGCGGAATCGGTATTTCAGCCAGCGTCAGCTCCAGGCCCTCACGTTTGGCCCGAAGGCGCCAGGGCTCCCGATGTCCCGGGTGTTCCTGATCAGTGATGATGACGTGATCCCCGGCTTTGAGCGGCAGGCCGTTCGCCACGATGTTCAGTCCCTCGGTCGTGTTGTGCGTCAAAGCGGTTTCATCCAGTGACGCGCCGAGAAGATCCGCCGCCTTCTGGCGGACGATCGTCGGCACGACCTCCTGTTCAAAATGCGATCTGACGCGCGGATTCTCGGCCAGCATGTGTTGATATCTCGATTCCGCCTCGACGACTGCCCGCGGCATCGCGCCGGTCGTGCCAGCGTTCAGGTAGACGAGGCCGGGCTCGAACAAGAACTTGCTCTGCAGGCCGGTCCAAAAGGCTTCGTTGTCGGTCGCGGCAGCCGCGGCGTTCGAACGCAGGCTCGCCAGATCTCTGGCAAGTATTGGGTCGCGACCTGTCTCGAGAAACGCGCCGACCCACGCGGTCGCGGCCACGCGCCCCAGAAACGCCCGTCGAGAGTGCGTCGCGTTCGCATTGAGCATGATTCCTGTCCTTTCCTCCAGAATGGAACGAACTGCCTGTCTCGCCACTATCGGTAGGGGCGGCTACTGCGACGTCGCCTGAGCCGTCGCGAGTTTCGCGCCGCCGAGGCCCCTGACCAGGTCGTCGACGGTATAGACGCGACCGTTCGCAATGACCCACTTGACCTTGTGCGCGTTCTCGACGTTGTCGAGCGGGTTGCCGTCGACGATCGCGATGTCTGCGAGCTTGCCGGCCTCAATCGTGCCTGCGTCCAATGCCAGGGCGCGCGCAGGATTCACCGTGGCCGTTTTGAGGGCTTCGTAAGGGGTCATGCCGATCTGCACGTCGCTGACGAGATCCCCATGAACCTTGATTGCCAGCGGTCGATCGGTTCCGGCCACAATAACGGCACCGGCGTGCATCGCGTCCATGACCATCTTGCCGTTCCCGTTGCGGCCGGTTAGCGGGAGCGGCTCAGGACGCGTGCCGCGCGCTCCCGCCGTGCCCATCTCACTCACCTGCTCTCGAAGCCAGGCAGGATACAAGCCGAACCGCTGATCGGATTGCAGCGAAGGGTCGTCGGCGAAGAGCTTCGCTGTGCCGATGTCGTCCTCGGAGATAGTCGCGTCGAAGATCCGTCCGCTCTTACCGATCAGCTGTACGAAGTCGTCATAGGCGGTGTTGAGCGGACCCTGCTTCATGGAATACCCTCGACGGCTCGTCGAATGCGTGTGTTCAGTGCTGTCCACGCCCACGAACGACGCCGGGTAGATTTCGTGAGTCAAGACCAAAATACCGAGGGTATGTGCGAACTCGACCACGCGCTTCTGCTGAAGATCAGGCAGCCGGACGTAGCTTTTCAGCAGGTCGTACTGCAGAACCTTTGCACGCTCCAGCTCCATCTCCAGGTGGGCAGGGCTGGAAATCGCGATCCCCATCTTGTAGTACACGCGCTTGTATTCGAGCAGGTATCCAGTCGAGAAGACACGTGGGCCAGTTCGGAAATGCCCGTCCGTGGATTCCCGTTCCTCCACCGCTTCGTACGGCACGCCGCCTGGGCTCTGCACAGTCGTGACGCCGAAGGACAGAAACGCTCGCCCCTGCGCTTCGCCGAAGTCAGGTTGCAGGTGCGTGTGCCAGTCGATCAACCCGGGCATGGCCGTAAGAGCGGAGGCGTCCACCACTTGACCGCTGCGGTGCAGATTGGCCGAATGCGGACCGACGCTCGTAATCCGGTTTCCATCGATCACGATGTCCACATCCGTGCGCGCCTCCGGGCTCTTCATGTCAACGAGCCGGCCGGCGTGCACGACGACGCGCCCTGGTGGCACGTCGAGCGTGTACTTCAAATTGATCGGAACGTCGCGGCTCTCACCCGTGACGATGTCGACGATCCGGAGGCGATCGTAGGACTGATAGAGAATGTGCCTCGAGTCTCCCTGCCAGCTGGGGGAATTCGCCGACTCGGTGGTCACATGCCGCGGCGGTCCGAGTGGCTCCCCCGCCGCGGACACGGGCCACACTGCCAGCATGCCCTCGTAGATGGCCGCCATCTTGGTGCCGTCTGGCGACCAGGCGGGGCCACAGCCGGCGCGCGAATCGATCGACAGCGTCGGGATCGGTGCGTACCACTTCGCGTCTCCACCGTGGTCGGACGCAATGGTCAATATCTGGTTCGTTCCTTCGCGGAACCGCTTAGAGAACTGCGCGAGTCCGGCCAGTGCCAGCCGTTTGCCGTCCGGCGACCAGCTCGGAGTGCCAGGCTGACTCAGTCGATCGGACAACGTCTGCACTGCCTGGGTGTCCACGTCGACGACCGAGATCTGAGCGACGCGGAACCCGCCGACCACGTTGAAGAAGGCGATCCGTTTGCCATCCGGCGACCACGTGGCGCCTTGAGGCGGAGTGGGCATATGTGTCAGTTGGCGACTCTGTCCGGTGCGCACGTCCCGAATCCAGAGTTGCAACTGATCGCCGCCACGATCCGACGAGTATACGAGACGCGCGCCGTCGGGCGACCATGCCGGGTCGGTGTCGAACGCGCGGTCGTTCGTGACGTTGTCGGCCTTGCCGCCGATCGGCATCACGTAGAGGTCGTTGAGTGCGGCAAAGGCGACCTTCGTGCCGTCCGGCGAAATCATGGGACGGACGATCCCTTGTGCCGCTCGAGGCGCAACCGACTCGAAGTCGCGCCTGCGGTGTGCGTATCGACGAGTGGTCACCGGCAGAGAGGCGGCAAATGGGATCGTCTGGACTGAACCGCCCACGGTTCGCATGCGAATCTTTCCATCCGAGACGTAGTAGAACTGTGTCGGCGACGCCCAGCTGACGCGAAATGGCGCGGCGTTTTCCTCGCCCGTCACCGGCCGTCCGTCGAGCTCGAGCGTCGAGCCGCCGCTCGCCGAGTAATAGATCACCATGCCGGTCGGTCCCCATGACGGCGCGTCGAAGCGGTCGCTCGAGTCCGTGAGTTTGCGTTCGGTGCCGCTCGCCACATCGATCGCCCGGACCCCTCCCGCCGACGAAGCGAATGCAATCTGTTTGTCGTCGGGCGACCAGGCGGGGGCGTACTCCTCGGCGGGATCGTGGGTCAGCTGTTTGAGCTCGCCCGATCGCACGTTCAGTGTCCAGACGTTGTAGTTGCTGCCCAGTGGATCCCCGCGATCCGAGGAAAACGCGATGTGGCTGCCGTCATGCGACCAGGCCGGCTCCCGATCGTCGAACGGTCCCCATGTCAGCTTGTGCAGCTCTGATCCATCCGGCTTCATTGCCCAAATGTCGTATCCACCCTCGATGTAGGCAAAGAATGCGATCCACTTTCCATCCGGTGACCACGTCGGTTGATGTGCGTCGCTGAAGAGATCGGTTATCCGCTTCGCGTTGCCCCCGCCCGCGGGCAGTGTCCAGATGGCCCCCTGCAGGTCCAGGGCGAGCGTTCGCCCATCCGGGGACACCGCAACGGACATCGAGGTGCCTTCGTGGACGACCACCTCCGTCGGCGCGCCCGTCGCAGGTCCCGCGAGCGCCGGAGCGCGACCCTGCCCTATGCCCGACGTGAGGTGGGCAGCCCCCGCCAACATCGCCAATCCGGCGAGGACTCCGATTGCGATTGCCGGCGAGCGGCTGATGACCATTCGAAACCTCCGAGCTAGAACCTGAATCGAACCCCCAGCTGTCCGATGCGCGCGGGGAGCACGTTTGTCGTGTACCCGAAGGTTGGCCCAGACGCGAACGTGGCACTCAATGGCGCATTCGAGTTCAGCACGTTGAACACGTCGAAGTCGAAGATCAACCGCCTGCTGGCGCCAAGCCCAAGTTCTTTGCTCACACGGAGGTTCAACACATTGACGGCGCCGAGATGCTCGGATCCATAAGGCTCCAGGGGCAATGTGACGGTGTTGAGCTGCGCGATTGGCGTTCCGCCGTCGGGATCGGCCTGACGAAAGAGATTCGTCCGTTGATCCTGGAGCCCACTCTTGCTCGTCAGAAATCCCGCGAGAGTGACGTCGTAGGGAAGCCGATACGTCGCCGTGATGACACCAGCCCAATTCCAGGTGTCGTCCCACGGATAGAACAGATCGTTCGGACCGTTGAGGATCTTGTTGATCAGGCGGTGGTTCTTTACCGCGAAATATGACGCCTGCGCAGACCAGCGCCCTGAAGCGCGGCGCGTCACAGTCACTTCCAACGAGCGGAAGTGGTCGTTCTGGTCCGCATTAGTCAATTCCGTCGACACGAACTTGGCGCCCCGGTACGCGGGGTCGTAGTCGTAGAACGTCACAACCCCCGCATCGTCCGCGGTATCGAGCAGTCCATCGGGCCCTGGGTCACGACGTGTGATGGGAATGTCGTAGACGCTGAATGGACGCAGCACATTGGGACCCGGCGTATCGAAATATCCGATGAGGGTGCGATCCACGTACATGGCCCGCACGCCAATGTTCGATGCGATCTCACGCTCGAAACTGAGCGTCGCTTCCCAGGTTTTGGGTTCCTTCAGGTTGGGATTGAGTCTGGCGTTGCTCGCCGCTGTAATACTGACGAAGTCCAGGCTATCTGTGCTGAGGTCCACTTCGCCCGGCTGGTACAGCCGATCGCCGTTCAGATCGTGCCATCTGTAGGTCGCCGTGCCTGTTGCGTTGGCGTTATACGTGTCGCCGAAGGTGTCGCCAAAAACATAGTTATATTCGCCGAGCGACGCTTTGATGACCGACCGGTGGCCCATGTCCCATGCGATCCCCAGCCGAGGGACGGCCCGTGTCCACGTGCCAATGTCCTGGTACGGGAAGCTTCCGGCCGGAAAGACGGTCGGAACGTCGCGGGCCGCCTCTCGAGACTGCGCCGGCAGGAATGAGTGCTGCAACTCCCAGCGCACGCCGAGATTTGCGGTCAGATGCTCCGTCGCCCGCCAGGTGTCCTTCGCGTACCACGCGTACGTGTTCTCGCGGTCCAGTGGAAATGACGGTGTGTTGCGGAAGACGATCAACGAAGGCGTTCCCGAGACTCCGCCGATCTTGTCCGTCTCGAGAATGTAGTTGCCCGCGAGGTTGTTGGCGTATCCGTTTTCGGTTGAGTCCAGGTACACCGTGCCGCCGACCTTGATCTCGTGCTTTCCCAGGAATGGCCTATTAGGGAACATGCTGAAGCCGCCGTCGACGGTATAGCGGTTTCGGGATTTTTCCTGATGCAGCGGGTGCGATCCGGTGGCCAGCTTCGTTTCTAGATCCATCCGTGGCGGAGCATCCGCTCTCGCATACGAACGAGCAGCGTCGTAGTCGGTTCGATACCCTGTATAACCCGCCACCACATTGACGAGCGTCCTGGGCGTGGGCGTCCCCTGCAGTTCGACTTTTTGAATCGAGTGCGGCGCCACGTAGTCTCGCGTGGACTCGAGCGGCACGAAGCGCCCGGCCCCGTTCTGCGGCTGTCGTTTGACATCGGCCTGCACCGCGTAGACAAGCCGGTACCCTTTGGACAGCTGGTACGAGAGCTTCCCCGCGCGCTGATCCAGCTGCGTCTGGAAATCGGCGGGCGGCTCATCGCCGGTCAAATACACACCGTCAGGACCCGGGCTCGACACGAAGCCGAGCATGCCCTGGTTCTTCTTCTGCCGGCTCAACGAGGCGTAAAACCACAGTTTGTCCCGGACGATGCGGCCTCCCAGGTCGCCAGAGACGCTGTAATAGCTCTTCAGGGGAGCTGTCTGCGAAAGGCCTTGCGCCCGCAGCGCCGCGTCGAGATTGTCACTCTGCAATCCGGGAGTCTGAAACTGACCGAGATATGTGCCATGGAACTCGTTACCGCCGGACTTGAGGACGCCGACGAATGAGATCCCGGGCGTGGACACTTCGGCGTCCGTGCCCGAGGTCTTGATCTGGACGTCCTCGAGGGTGTCGCTCGTGAAGTACACGTCCGCGACCTGGTCGGCACCGATCGTGACGTTGATGCCTTCGATCTGTATCTTCGGCTGCGCGGCTACGCCGTAGCTCGAAATGTTGCTGTTGGTGGCCATCGTGCTGCCACCGACGTCCGGTGTGTCCTGCGTCACACCAGGGGCCATCGCGAAGACGTTCTGCAGGTCGCGACCGCGCGGGACGGACTCGAGCGTCTGCCTCGTGAACGACACGCTGGCGGCCGTTGACACGACGTCGACGACCGGACTCTGTCCGCTCACGGTGATGGACTCCTCGACGCCGCCGACCTGCATCTGGACATCCACCGTGGCGACGAAGCCGACGGTGAGGTGTAGACCCTGACGAATGAGGGGCTTGAAACCGGACAACTCGTACCGTGCAGCGTAGGTGCCAGCGGGCAAGTCGACGAACTCGTACTTCCCATTCGCGCCGGTCACGGCAACCATCTCCGGCAGCTGCAGGACGGGGCTGGTGATCGTCACCGTCACACCCGGAAGCGCCCCACCGGTGTCATCGCTGACCTTCCCGGCCAGCGTGCTCGATGAGATGCTCTGAGCGGATGCCATGCCGGTGACAGCCAGGAAAAGACAGAATACGCCCACGATTCGGGAGCACCTCCGAAGCCCTGCCGTACGCGTCGTCCAATCCACGTCTGTCGTCATTGCCAGGCTCCTTGAAGTTTGGCGGATGGCCTCGGTTCAATCGCTTTCGACGTCGCAGGGGGCGAGGAACGTCGAGGGGCGGCCCTGCTTCAACGCGGGGAGTATAGCGACCGTCACTGCTGAGATCTGTCGCAATTTGTCGCAACGAACCGCCGCTGTTCTCGGTAACGCCGATGATTCTTGAACCGTCTTCGCGATTGATCTGATAATCCGCGTCGAGTTCACCTGCCGCGTGAGAACCGTCTCGACGCCTGTCGTCCACTCGATGACGCACGCGGAGAAAGGATTCAAGGAGTCTCGGAAACCACGATGCGGGGAGATCTCGGGCCCAGGGGAACATTCACGAGTGTGTCGAGGATCACGGCCACGCTGACACTCGGCGTCCTGTGCGCCACGTGTCATCCGTCCGTGCCCGCGCCGAGCCGATCGGTAACGAACGTTCGTCTCCTCACGGGCATGCCCGGCGGAGGGTTCTATTCGCTCGGAGAGCGGCTGGCCGCGGAATACAACCGTGTTCTGCCGGACACGTTCGTCCAGGCGCATCCGACCGCCGGCGCGGTGGCGAATCTCGAAGCATTGGAGGAAGGGCGGGCAGACCTCGCTTTGACCTTCGCCGATGTGGCGTACCTTTCGTACGCTGGGAGGCTCGACGCCTCCGGCGCGCCCCTTGAGCATCTTCGGGGCATCTCGGTCCTCGCGAGTACGCCTCTGCACTTCGTCGTCGGGAAAAACTTCGCGTTTCACCGGATGAGCGATTTGCGCGGGCGGCGTGTGGGAGTTGGCCCTCCCGGCAGCGGAACGGCCTTGACCGCACAGCTGGTGTTCCAGACGTTTGGCATCAGTCCCTCCCTCGTCGACACGCAGATGTTGTCCTTCGACGATGCCGCTCGAAGGCTCGTTCAAGGGTCGCTCGACGCGATGTTCGACAGCGCCATCTACCCTGGGGACTCCGTGCGAGTAGCGACGCGCGCAGGGGCCCGCCTGGTTCCACTGAGCGGCTCGGCCATCGAGCGCCTGCACCGCGACTACCCATTCTTCAAACTCACGCTGATCCCGCGCGAAACCTACCCCGATGTCGGCGCGATCCACACCATCGGCGTAGATACGTTGCTCATCTGCCGGAGTGATCTCGACGAAGAGCTCGTGTACCAGCTCACGAAGGGACTCTTCAGAGTGTTGCCGATGCTGTCCGCGGCGCAAAACGAACTGCGCTCCGTGGATTTGGATCAGGCACCCGCTACGCCGATTCCCCTCCACGGAGGTGCGGCCCGGTACTATCGGGAACGGGAACTGCTGCGGTGACTCGCCAGGCCTCTCCAACGCTCAAGGGGCTTGCGCTGTGGATGGCTCTCGGCGTGTGCGGCTCTATCGCGCTGCTGACATGGTTCGCATATCGCGCTATCAGACAGTGGCAACAGAGCTCGGCTCTCGTCATCCAGCAGCGAACCGATCAAGCCGTCAATCTGCTCTCGACTGCCTTGGCGCACGACATGCGGGCGGTCCAACGTTCTGTTCTGCCGCTTCCCGAACGTGACTCGACGGCGTCCGACAGCCCGAAGGACCTCGGCGATTTGGTCGCCAGCGCGTTTGCCAGGTATCCCTATCCGGAATCGTTCTTCTATTGGCGGGAGCACGATTCGGGCTCTGGCGAGGTCCTTTTCCTGCAGCGGTCGGATCGCCTCCCTCCCTGGGCATTGCAGAACGACATCAAGGATCGCTTTCCCGTATCCCTTCAGAGCAATCCGGCGGTCGCACGCACGCTGGCAACACGGATTGCAAAAGATGCGTCGCGCCGTCGGCGTTTCTCAACTTTCGACCTAGACATCGCGCGCGTTCGCTATCAGGTTGTCGCGAAGCTGTTCTACCGAGATACGCTGCGCGAACACCTCGCGGCCGTATTCGGGTTCACCGTAAACATTCCGTGGGTGCGACAGCACTACTTCCAGGATCTGATGGGCCAAGTCGCCAAGGTCAACGAAGAAACGTCGGGCCTGCAGTTCGCGATCTTCGATGATCGCAGCGGACCGGTCGCTGCGACAGACCGGCGCACCGACCTGGCATCGATCAGCCGCCGCCCTTTCGCCATGATGTTCTTCGACCCACTGCTCGTCGTGATGGATTTGCCGGACGACCTCCCCAATGCGCCCTGGTTCGTCCAGGCAGGGGTCACCGACGACGCGGCGTTCGCGATCCGCTGGACGAACCGCACATTGTTGGTGTCCGCCTGCGCCGGCGCGACGCTCGCGCTGGGGCTCGTGTTGACGGCTCGGGCCGTTCGCACGAAGGCGCGGCTCGCGGAAATGCGCTCGGATTTCGTATCGACCGTCACGCACGAGCTGAAGACGCCGATCGCAACCATTCGGGCTGTTGGCGACACGCTCGCGAGCGGCAGGATTAGAGGCGCAGAGCCCCGCCGCGAGTACGCACAGCTTGTCGTGCAGGAAGCCAAGCGGCTCACCAGGCTGGTCGACAACCTGTTGGCGTACTCGCGAATCACGGACGTCACCGAAGCGTACTCGTTCGAGCCGCTCGAGGTGGCCGTGGCCTTTTGTCAGGTGCAGCAGGAATTCAACGCACAACTGCGCGGCCTGGGCTTCGAGCTCGACGTCGCGATCCCGGAGAACCTGCCGTTCGTGCGGGCGGATCGGACGGCCGTGACGCTGCTCCTCAACAACCTGGTCGACAACGCGATCCGCTATTCGGGGGACAGCCGGTGGATTGGGATTCGCGCCTCGGCAAACGGGAGCCACGTGGCAATCGACGTGAGTGACAGGGGCCAGGGCATTCCGGCCAGTGAACTCGACCATGTGAAACGGCGATTCTTCCGCGGCAAAGCTGCGGGATCTGGTGGAAGCGGCCTGGGGCTGGCGATCGCCGAGCGTATCGTCGAGGACCACGGAGGGTCGTTGGCAATCCGGAGTCAGGTGCGTGGCGGGACGACCGTCACATTCACGCTTCCGACTCTGCCAGCGGAGCATGTCTCAGATGACGACTAAACGTGTGCTAATCGTCGAAGACGACGCCGCGCTTGCGCGCGTGTTGAAAGACAATCTCTCGTTCGAAGGGTTTGACGTCGAATGCGTCCCCGACGGAGATCTCGCGTTAGAGGTCGCCAAGCAGATGGCACTCGACTTGATCATCCTCGACGTCATGCTTCCGGGACACACCGGTTTCGAGCTCTGCGGCCTGCTGCGACAAGGCCGACGAACGCCGATCATCTTCCTGACCGCTCGCGGCGACAAAGCGGACAAGCTGACCGGCCTCAACCTCGGCGCAGACGACTACGTCGCGAAGCCATTCGATCTCGAAGAGCTGCTGGCTCGGATTCGCGCGGTACTCCGCCGCGCCTCGCCGGGCATAGAACAGCTGGATCTCGGAGCGGTCACGATCGATTTTCGAACGATGGTCGCGTCTCGTTCCAACCGACGCATTCACCTGACCCATCGGGAGTTCGAACTGCTGCACTACCTTGCCGAACGTCAGGGACGCGTCGTCCATCGGGACGAGCTCCTGCGCGAGGTGTGGCGCTTTCCCGAAGCGCCAGCTACCCGCGCGGTCGACAACGCCATCGGCCGGCTTCGCCGGAAGATTGAGCCATCCGGCGAGTCCCGCTACATCCACACCGTACACGGCGACGGTTACTGCCTCACCGTGCGTGACAGCGACGAACGCCCCTGACGCGCCGCCCGCCTCGCTGCGACATATTGCGACAATGACGGCGCTTGCCGTCCGGGTATAGTCGACGCCCAATCAGTCCCGGTGTGCTGCGGTGCGCGATCATCTCGGAGGCTGGGTCGATCGGGGCGCGGACGCTTGCAAGAGGACCCAGGGGCATGAGCACGGAGATATCGGTAGCGATTGTCGGGGTCGGCAGTATCGGCAGCTATCTCGTCCAGGCCATCCGGGACGGCAGCGCCGGTGCGACGCGGGTCAGCGCGATCGCGGACCGGAGTGAAATGGTCCCTCGTCTGCGTGAGGTGGCCTGCCAGAATCGCTGCGCGTGGACGACGGACCCATTGAGCGTTCTGCACCACGAGCCGTCGATCGTCATCGAGGCCGCGGGTCCGCACGTCGTCCGCGAATACGCCATCCCTTTGCTTGAGCGGGGAGCCAACGTCTTCGTCATGAGCGCCGGGGCGCTCGCTGAGGCCG
>DASWZV010000178.1:0-10359 GCA_036407095.1 Vicinamibacterales bacterium
CTCTAACGACGTCGGCCGTGTCAAGAGACACCCTCTCCGTTCAGGCCGCCGGAGCCGGCTCTCATAAGCCAAGAGTCGGCGGAGGCGGCCGTATGTCAATCGGTCAGCGTGATCGTTGTCCACCTCTCCGCGCTCGACAAGCTCGCGACATCAATAACGGTGTTGCCCACCAAACATCTCTTCGGTCACGACGCGACCATGATGACTCGTGCGGACTCCCTCGGGAGGGAGGCGGGTCGCCTACTCATTTTGCCGGCCCTTCTTCGTGGACCACATCTCCACACAGGCATCCCCGCATACCGGCTTCACCGCGCCGCCGCAGGCGAGGGAGCGCGACGGCAAAACTCCTCGTAATCGATCTGATCGCGCAAAAAAATCCAGAGTCGGATCCCGAGCTTCCTGGCGACGGCCACTCTGGCTTTGCCGAGGCCCTTTTGTTGCAGCTTTCGCCGATAGAACCGCCCCAACGCGGCGTCGCCCCGCACGGCATGGATCGCGGCCTCGCACCAGAGACAGCGCAGCATCGGGTTGCCCTGTTTCGTGAGCCTCCCCAGGCGTTGCCGATCACCGCTGGAGTATTCGCTCGGAATCAACCCCACGTAGCTGGCGAGCGCCTTCGCGTCCGTGAATCGCGACGGATCGCCCAGGAACACCTCCGTCGCCAACGCGGTCACGGGCCCCACGCCCGGATGGGTCATGAGCCGGCGGGCCTGGGGACGCTCGCGGGCCTGCTCACCCACCCGCTGATCAAGTTCGTCGATCTGCGTCGTGAGGTGATCGTGCAGCGCTTGGAGCGCCGACCGACGATCGCTGGCAAACGGCGCCAAGGGCAACGCGGCCAGCGCCGCTTGGCCGCGCCGGGTCCACAGTCCAGCGCGTCGCCGGATGCCGTGGGCCAGCGCCAGCCCTTGCAACGCATTCTTCACCCGGGCGCGCATCCGCACCCACTGATCACGATGCCGTACGAGTTCACGCAACCCACGGAGCTCGGTGGACGGCATCCAGATCACTGGGAAGCGATTCTCGTGCAGGAGCTCCAAGAGGAGCAGGGCATCGCGGCGATCGTGCTTTTGTCGGCGGGTTTCCGCTTGGCGGACTTTGGCGGGGTCTCCGACAACGCAGGACACGCCCAGGTCCTCCATCAACCGAAGAAACCATCCCATCGACCCGGTGGCTTCAATCCCGACGACGACGGGCCGCGGCAATGCGGCGTAGAAGTCCCGGACGGTCGTGCCGTCGTGCGTCAACGCGCGCTCCGTGATCTCTCCACTCTCGCGATCGAGCATCGCGATCGTCTGCTGCGCGGCATGCAAGTCGCACCCGATAATTCGCATCTCGGCCTCCTTCGACCCGAGCGCTGTGAGGATGGACACGCACAGTCTACGCGGCCGTTGGGGCCGACGTCGTTATGACATCATTCTGGAGACGGCGTGCTGACCCGACGGGCACAAGTTCAAGTCCGAGAATCAAATGGACCGGTCAGAGGCAGGGATTCCTCCAGGAAGCCAGTTGGCGATAAGTTGCTGTCTTAGAAGGATAATTGGCTGGGCGTTAGGGACGGAATTCGCAACTGGCTCCTCACCGCGGCTTGAGAATCGACGCCAACCTACGCGTTGGGAGCTGTTTATCGCTCAGACGTCGGCGGGACCTGTCCGAAATCTGTATACACATGTCGGACAACCTATACACGCCACCTTCCCAGCCGAGCTGTGAGTCGTCTTACAGCGTCATGCCCGAGGGGCGCAGTCGTCCCTTGCGTAACGCCCGAGTCTTCATGATGTAGAAAATCACCGGCGTGATGATGAGCACGTGAATGGTCGAGGTGACCATGCCGCCGATAATTGGCGCCGCGATCGGCTTCATGATGTCTGATCCCACGCCGGTGCTCCACAGAATCGGGAGAAGTGCGGCCATGACGACACTGACCGTCATCAGCTTCGGTCTCAACCGGAGAACTGATCCCGCGATCGTGGCCTCGCGCACATCACGTTCCGTGATCTCGCCGCCGTGACTAAGCCGCCGATCGAGCGCCTCGTGCAGGTACACGACCATCACGACGCCGGTTTGAACTGCCACGCCGTACAGGGCGATGTACCCGACCCACACCGCGACCGAGAAGTTGTACCCCAGCAGCCACTGCAGGATGACGCCACCCGTCATCGCATAGACGACCGAGAGCATGACGATCGTCGCTTCGGAGACGGAGTGAAACGTCATGTACAGCAGCATGAAGATGATGAAGAAGACAAGCGGGATCAGGATCTTAAGTCGTTCGCGGGCGCGCACCTGGAACTCGTACTGCCCGGTCCAGAGCAGAGTGTAGCCGGCGGGCAGGTTCAGGTTCTGCCCGATCGCCTGCTTGGCGCGTTCGACATAGCCGCCGATATCGGTCGTCGCCGTATCGACGTAGACGTAACCTGCCAGTTGCCCGCCTTCGTCGCGAATCATCGGGGGACCGGGTGTCAGCGTAATGCCCGCGAGTTGTCCCAGGGGCATCTGGGCGCCTGACGGCGTCTTGACGAGCACGCGCTGCAGATCGAGGATGTTGTCGCGAAACCCACGCTGGTACCGTACGTTCACCGGATATCGCTCGCGACCCTCGATCGTGCGGGTGATGTTCTGTCCGCCAATCGCCGACTCGATCACGTCCTGCACATCCGCCACCGTCAGGCCATGCCGCGCAATGGCGTCGCGATCGATCTGGATGTCGGTGAAGTAGCCCTGCGCGACGCGCTCGGCATATACGCTGCGCGTGCCGGGAATCTTCTGCAGGATCCGCTCGATGTCTTCACCGACGCGCTGAATCTCGTCGAGATTCGCCCCAAGAATCTTGATGCCGACCGGCGTCTTGATCCCCGTGAGCAGCATGTCGAGGCGGTTCCGGATCGGCTGCGTCCAGACGTTCGGAAACCCAGGAAACTGCAACGCGGCGTCCATGTCCGTCTGCAGCTTGTCGAGCGTCATGCCAGCCGGCCACTGATCGCGCGGCTTCAGCGTGACGGTCGTGTTCACCATGCCCATCGGCGTGTTGTCGGTCGGCGTCGTGCCGCGTCCGACCGTGCCGAACACGGTTTCGACTTCCGGAAACGTTCGCAGGATCTTGTCCTGCACCTGCAGTAGCCTGGTCGCTTCTGTGATGGATAGTCCAGGCGGCGAGGTCGGCATGTACAGTTGTGAGCCCTCATAGAGCGGCGGCATGAATTCGCTGCCGATCATGAAGAGCAAGGGAATCGTCAACGGGATGACCGCGAAGTTGACCAGCAGCGCCGTCCACTTCCAACGCAGCGCCAGGCGAATGATCGGGTCGTAGATCCAGGCGAAGAACCGCGAAATCGGATGCTGTGACTCCGGCTTCAATCGCTTGCCCCGGATGAAGATCGTCATCAGAACCGGCACGAGCGTGATCGACAGAATCGACGCGGCAATCATCGCGAACGTTTTGGTGAACGCGAGCGGCCGGAACATCCGTCCTTCCTGGGCTTCGAGCAGAAACACCGGCACGAAGGAAACCACGATGATCGCCAGCGAGAAGAAGATCGCCCGCGCGACTTGCTTCGCCGCTCGGAGGATCAGGCGCGGCTGCTCTTCGTACGCTGTGATGCGCTGTTCGCTTTGCCTCAGCTCATCCGATGCGGGCAGGCTCACGGTGTGCTCGGGCTCCGACACGTGGCGATACGCATTTTCGACCATCACGATGGACGCGTCGACCAGCACGCCGATCGCCAAGGCGAGGCCGCCCAGCGACATGATGTTCGACGTCACCCCGAGGTAGTACATCGGAATGAACGACGCGACCACGGCAATTGGCAGCGCGAGGATCGGGATGAGCGCGGACCGGAAGTGGAAGAGGAAGACGACGATCACGATGGAGACCACGATCGCTTCTTCGATCAACGTGTGTCGAAGCGTATTGATCGATTGATCAATCAGCCTGGACCGATCGTAAGTCGGAACGATCTTCAGGCCAGCCGGCATCGAGTGCTGGACCTCGCGCAACTTGGCTTTCACGGCGTCGATCACGTTCAGCGCGTTCTCGCCGAACCGCATGACCACGATGCCACCGACCGCCTCGCCTTTGCCGTCCAGGTCCGCCACACCGCGGCGGATATCGGGACCGAGGCGAACCTGCGCCACATCGCCCACGCGAATGGGCGTGCCTCGCGCATCCGCACCCAGGGAGACCTTTTCGATGTCGGCGATCGACGTCAAATAGCCGCGACCGCGCACCATGTATTCGCGGCCCGAGAACTCGAGCAGGCGGCCATCGACGTCGTTGTTGCTCATCTTGATGGCATCGATCACCTGCGTGACGCTGAGGTTGTAGGCCGCGAGCTTGTTCGGGTCGACGTTGACCTGGTACTGCTTCACGAAGCCACCAATGCTGGCGACCTCGGCGACGCCGGGGACGGACGCGAGCCAGTAGCGGAGGTGCCAATCTTGGAAGCTCCGAAGATCCGCGAGGTTATGCTGCCCGGTCTCATCGACGAGGGCGTACTCGAATACCCATCCGACACCCGTCGCATCCGGTCCGATCACCGGATTCGTGCCTTCCGGCAACTGGCCGCGGATGCCTTGCAGGTACTCGACGACGCGGCTGCGCGCCCAGTAGATGTCGGTACCGTCCTCGAAAATGACGTAGACGTACGAGATGCCGAAGTCGGTGAATCCGCGGACGGCCTTGACGTGCGGTGTGGAGACGAGTGCCGTGACGATCGGATAGGTGATCTGGTCTTCGATCAGATCGGGGCTCCGCCCCGTCCACTCCGTCGACACGATCACCTGGACGTCGGAGATGTCGGGCACCGCGTCCAGCGGTGTCCGCGTCATCGCCCAGATGCCCCATGCCGTGAGCACGATCGTCCCGGTGAAGACCAGGAACCGATTCGAGGCGCACCAATCGATGATTCGTTCGATCATCGCGCCACCACCGGCAACCGCTTGGCGCCGAGGCGGCGCCCCCCTCGCGTAACCGTCACGGTGGCATCCCAGCGGCCCGCCATCATCACTTGGCCCGATCCGCGATACACGCCACCACCGGCTGGCGCGAGCTTGGTCTCGCTCCGCATCGCCGGCATGTTCATGGTTGGCATCGCGGGCATGAAGAACTGCACGCTCACGTCGGCGTCGTCGATCGGCTTCCCCGAGGCGTCCTTCACCACAGCCTCGAGTTGGTTTTCCCCCGTCGTGGGTGGGTCTGGTACCGTGCGGAATGTGATGTCGACATTCGTGGCGGCGGCTGGCGCGCCCGCTTGCGGGGGTAACGCCTGGTAGCCTTGCAGCGAGGCGCGGAGCTGGCTTTCGGAATCGAGGAAGAACGTCGCCCCGGTGGCGACCTGTTCGCCGTCCTTCAAGCCGTCGATGATTTCCACGGTATCTTCCAGCCGTTGCCCGAGCTTCACCCTTCGTGGCTCGAAGTACCCGTCCCCCTGCGCGACGAACACAATCTGTTCGCGGCCGGAATCGAGCACGGCATTGGTCGGCACCGTGAGCCCCATCCGTCCCGTGCGGGCCAACTCGACGTTCGCGTACATGCCTGGCTTCAGACGATGGCCACGGTTTGTGAGGGCGAAACGCACCTTCACCGTTCGCGTCTTTTCGTCCATCGTCGGGTAGATATAGATGACGCGAGCAGGAAACCGGTCGGCGGGATAGGCATCGACCG
The DNA here is from genome assembly GCA_036407095.1 of Vicinamibacterales bacterium. Taxonomy (GTDB): domain Bacteria; phylum Acidobacteriota; class Vicinamibacteria; order Vicinamibacterales; family UBA2999; genus Gp6-AA40. The sequence continues at coordinate 5,663 of DASWZV010000178.1, forward strand.
TGACGGTCGCTGATGCACCAGCGCGGATGCCCTGGATTTCGCTTTCGTACACGTCGGCCTCGACCCAGACGACCGCCAGGTCCACAACCTTGTAGAGCGTTTGCCCCGGCATCACATGCATGCCTTTGATCGCTTGTTTCTCGATCACGAAACCGTCGGCTGGCGATCGAAAGGTCACCGTAGGCTCGGCTTCGCGCGATTGCTCGAGCGTCGTGATTTGGTCGATCGTCAAATCCCACAGCCGCAACCGCTCGCGAGCGGCTGAGACGAGACTCTCGGCACGTGTCCGTGCGTCTTCGATCTGCGACTGCTGCAACTGATCACGCGTTTTCAGCGCGAGCAGAAACTCGTTTTCGGTGGTCAGGAGGTCGGGACTATAGAGGGTGAAGAGCGGCTGACCGCGGCGAACGGGTTGACCCGTGTAGTCCACATACAGATCGCGAATCCAGCCTTCGAGTTTCAGGTTGACGTCTGATTGCCGCGTTTCGTCGTACCGGACCACACCGACAGCGCGGATCGAGGGTGCGATCGTGGTATTCGTGACCGGTACGGTGCTCACACCGATGAGTTGCTGTCGTCTGGCATCAACGGCGACGTCGCCGCGCGGAGTGGCAGCGGGCGTCGCGGCCTTGGGTCGGCCGGCTGGCAGCGTGCTGGGCGACATCGGCTGCGCGACAGTCGCGGTCGCGGTTCCAGTCTTGGCCGTGTGCGCCCTCCACACGAACACTGCAGCGCCGGCGGCAATCAGCACGACGGCCGTGATCACAAAGGGCAAGAATCGCGGTCGCATGATCAGCGCTCCTCGCTTCGAGCGATCGTCGTGAACGCCGGCAAGTCGGTGCCCACCGCTCGCTCCAAGTCACCGATGGCCATTTCGAAGTCACTCAGGGCGCGGTAGTAGTCCAACTGCGAATCGAGCAGCATGCGCTCGTTGTCAATCAGCGCCTGAAAGTTGACGCGGTCGGTCTGGTACCCCACTCTGGACACCTCGAGCGTCTGCCGCGATTGCGGCACGATCGTCGTACGGAGGAGGGCCGCGCGGGCCTGCGCGGACGTTGCTTTGGCGTACGCTTCTTGAACCGCGAGCCGGACCATGTTTTCCATCGCGCGCTCCCGCGCCTTCGCGGTCTCGATAGCGGCGGTCTGCTCAGCGACACGCGCGTCCAACTTCCCGCGCGACCACGGCGCGTTCGGCCAGGTGATGCCGACGCGTGCCAACAGGGCGTCGGTTTGATTTGGCATGACCAGGTAGCCGCCTTGCACCGTGAAGTCCGGCTTGTAATCGCGCTTGGCGACCGCGAGTTCCGCTTCCGCGCGGTCGATTTCGACTCGTGCGCGTTGCAGTTCCGGTTGATGTTCCACCGCCATCTGCTGGAGATCAGCAATGGCTGGCAGTGTGGCCGCTTCTTGTGGATCGGCCAACGGTCCAATAGGCGCGTCCGGAGCGCGATCCAGAAGCACGTTGAGGCGCGCCGCCGCGATCGTCGCGTGTTCCTCGAACGTGAGGATGTCGTTATGTAGCTTGGACAGCTCGAGGACCGGTTTCAGGACGTCCTGCTGTGAGATACGGCCGGTCGTGTACTTCGCTTCTGACACATCGGCGATCTGGCGAAGCAAATCGACGCTGGTCAAGTGCACGTCGATCGCTTTGCGTGCGATGAATAAGGATGCGTACGACTGTCGGATCTCGTTGACGACCTGTCGCGCACGAACCGTGACGTCGGTTCCCGCGAGCGCGACGTCCTTCTCCGCAACGGTGGCACGAAGATCACGCTTCCCGCGACCAGGGATGTCCTGGCCGAGCATGAACATGTACATGTTCGTGTTCGCCGGGTTCAGCGTGTTGATCGGCCATTGCCAGATCGTGGCTTCCGCCATCGGTGGGTCGAGCGAGCGCGCCTGTGCGGGCCGCTGGCGGATCACGTCGATCTGCTGCCGTAGCGCGATCAGATCGGGATTTTTCGCTTGCGCCTCTTGGATCGCGGCGGCAAGGGTTAGCGGCGGACCGTCATAGACGCGCGGGGCAACCTGCGAGTGGTCCTCGTGCTGCGGAGGCGGCGTGCCTTCGGGCGCACCGCCTGCGGCAGCGACAGTTCGACTGATGAGAATTCCCGCAACACCGAACGCAAGAACGATTCGTGGCATAGCCTCGCCTGCTGCTTCCATGACGGCTCGTGATCCGCGGGCAGACGGATCTCGGGCGCAGACTGAATCGCTCGCGAGGCACACCTGTGCCCGGAGCGCAGTGACGGAATCAGGCGCGGACTAAACGCGGAATGCCGAGCCGAGGAGGTACGGGGGCGGGTCGGGACCCTTGAGAACGGCTCGCTCGAACGTGGTGTGGGAGAACGGAACGGCGACTGGGGCGATTGCCACGGGGAGAATCGCGACAATAGCCGGCGGATGCACGGCCGAACGCACGGATTCGTGAGTCGCGAAACTGACTTGCTGATGGCGCTGACTTTCAGCCTTGCAGCAGTCCGCCGCGGTGTTGTGCATCGGGCACTTGCCGTGCCCGTCCTTACAGCACGCCATCTGCTCCGCCGGCGTCATGCCGAAATCGGCAATGCAGCGTGCCCACACGGACGCCGACATCGAGACAACGAGCACCAATCCAATCGCGGCGGTGAGTCGGCGGCGATGCACTGACCTGATTCTGTGGGTGGAGGGCGACTCTGTCAAACGTCGAGGCCGATTAGTGCGGTTCGACAGTCGAAATCGCCCGATGCCTCGCGCGACCGCCGCGTCGGGGTCGTGAAGAGGCCTGTCAGGTTTGACAGAAAACGTGCGTTCTATAGAGGTGAGGGGAGGCCCGCTGTTGAGCTTGGCTGGGTGTTCGGGACGATTTCCGCAACTGGCTCATCCGCGCGGCGTGACCCCGATCACCGTGAGCGACGCCCGAGTCGTCAGCTCGAAATACTGATGAACCGGCGGCCCGCTCGGCCACGCACAGTCTCTGATGGAAATTCTCCGAAGAGCGATTGATACTCGCCGGCAACGCGCCCCCAGTTCCAGATGCCCAGGCGCGTGAACACGTCCGTCACCATCAATCCCTGGTTTCCCGCCATCCGCAATTCGCGGCGGAGGATGTGGAGCGAACGCAGGCGCAGAAAGTGCTTGGGGCTGACGCCCAGCTGTTCCTGAAACACGTTGTGGAGCGTTCGCGTCGAGACATCACAGGCGCGGGCGAGATCGCGTAGCGACGGTTGTGTTGTGCGTTGGTTCTCAAGGCATTCGTGCACTCGGTTGATGATTTCCGTTCGCGGCCTGACTGGACGGCCTAGAGCCTTGCGCGTCTCCTGTCGCGGCTGGATCTTCAAGACATGGCGAGCCGCGTCGACCAATTCAGCTGCGGCGGCAACCCGGGCCAGTGGGTTCGCATCAAACGAGCCGATGACTGCCGCGTTGACGACTTGAGCGAGCACGGCACGGAGCGCCGTTCCGTTCTGCGTAGGCACGATCACTCCGCTCTGCACCTTGCGTGACCCGTCGTTGTTGTCACAACGCTCGCCCAATCGAGCCGCAGGGATGAACGCGGACATCCATTCGACGGCAGTTAGTGACGTGGATCGGACTTCCGTCCGTCCGGGAATCACCATCACGCTCTCTGCGCCGAACAGCGTGCCATTGCCGGTAATCTTTCCGGCGGCGTTGATCCCGACGACGAAACCGACACCATCGTCGGCGACTGCCAGCTCCGCGAGACACGGACCGCCGTCCTGCGCCTTCCGCACACGCACACCATCGAGGTCCACCGAGCAGCTCTTCCATGGAGCCCGGGCGCGGTCGAGTGCTGTCAGCCGGAGGTCGCGATGACCGAGTGCCGCGGCGTATTCGTCAAACGAGCGGAACCGTACATGAGTCGCCATACGCGTACTGGGACTTTTTGCTCAATCTGAATAGTAAACCGACCAGCCTTCGGTACATCCTGTCGTTCGATCCGCATGTTTCTGGAGGGCAGCCGATGAACTTCAAGAACCTCGCACTCGTTCTCGTCTGTGCAACGGCTGCTGGATGTCAGACGTCCGCGCCGCCTGCCGCACAGAATCAGAGTGCGTCGCCGGCTACGACTTCCTCGGACGCGCGCTATGGGCAGCTTGCGAGCCTGCCATTCGTGAAGTCGCAACTGTCGAAGGAGTCTGTCGCCGCCCTGAAGGACGAGCTGACGTTCCAGCGTGCCGTGCAGCTGTACTTATGGGCGCTGCCGTCGCTCAACATGTACGGCATGAAGGAGGCGTCCGAGGCGAAGTTCGGGAAGGGCTACAACGTGTTGCCGATCTTCAAGGATCGACTCAACGCCAAGACGCTGATTACCACGCCGAACTCGGACGTGATCTATGCGCTCGGTTATCTCGATCTCAAAGAAGACGGGCCTCTGGTGATCGAAGCGCCGCCGGGCCTGCAGGGCATCATCGACGACTTTCGGCAGCGGCCGATTCCGTCCGTCGGCGAGATCGACGGCAAGCGGTGGTCGGGTGACGTCGGACTGCCGGGGCCCGACCGAGGCAAGGGCGGCAAGTATCTGATTCTCCCGCCCGATTTCGCCGGCCAAGTTCCCAAAGACGACAACTATCTGGTCTTCAAGTCGCAGACCTACGGCGTGTTCGTCTTCTGGCGCGGCTTCTTCAAGGATCCCAAGCAACTTGAAGAACCCGTCAAGGTCATGGAGCAGACCAAGATCTATCCGGTCGGCAAGA
>DASWZV010000179.1:0-2457 GCA_036407095.1 Vicinamibacterales bacterium
CGTCGATCAGGTTCTCGCGGACATCGAGACTCTGAACCGCGCAGCGTTCGAAGGCAAGTACGACGTCACCGCGGTCTCGTTCCACGCGTTCGCGCACCTGGCCGATCGCTATGCGCTGCTGCCGCATGGCGCCAGCATGGGGGATCGGTACGGACCGATTGTCGTCAGCCGGGCCGACGGACCTGCCGGCGTCAAAGGGCGGAAGATCGCGATCCCTGGCACGTTGACGACCGCGTATCTCACCCTCAGGCTCTACGAACCGTCCTTCGACCACGTCGTGGTGCCATTTGATCAGATCCAGCAGGCGGTGCTCGATCGGCAGGCAGACGCGGGTCTGTTGATTCACGAGGGTCAGCTTACCTACGCCGACGAGGGGCTGAAAAAGATCGTCGATCTCGGCGAGTGGTGGGCGGATCGGACCGGCGGGCTGCCACTGCCGCTCGGCGGCAACATCATCCGACGCGATCTCGGGTCGGAGATGATCCGCAAGGTGTCGAAGATGCTGCACGACAGCATCGCCTATGCGCTGTCGCACCGGCGCGAGGCCGTCGAGTACGCGCAGCAGTTCGGCCGCGGTCTCGACGCGGATCGCACCGACCGCTTCGTCGGCATGTACGTCAACGATCTGACGCTCGGGTACGGCGAGCGTGGCCGTCAGGGGGTCGAGCGCCTGATGACCGACGCGTTCGAGAAGGGCCTTATCCCGAAGCGCGTGCCCGTCGAGTTCGCGTGAAAAAGGGGACAACCGCCTTTTTCTTTCCAAAACCGTAAAAAGGGGACAACCGCCATTTCTCAGGAAAAGGCGGTTGTCCCCTTTTTCTGAATGTAGAAATCACCAAACACGAAGCCGTCGCGTTCGACGACGGGGCCGGGTAGGACGGACACAGGGGTCGAGAACATTGGCCCCGCCGTCACGCACGTGTGAAACTCCCCGTACTCGCCGCACGGATCGATCCCCGCCGGCAGCGCGTCAAGAAACCCCGCGTCGAACGCCGACCCCATCAGCTCCCGTGGCAGGACGCGCGGGTCGAGGCACACCACGCGCGCGCGCAGCCCACCGCGAATCATCTCCCACGCCAGCTGGGACGTGTTGCGGCGCCACAACGGGAAGAGCGGCGTCAGCCCCGTCTTCGCCAGCCGATCCTCCCGATACTGCCGGACGTCCTCCAGGAAGAGATCGCCGAAGGCGATGTGCGTGAAGCCTGCGGTGACGGCCTGGTCGACGGCTTCCTGCATCCGCTGTTCGTAGATCTCGTTGGAGCACGGGTACGGCAATGGAATCGTGATCAGCGGAAGACCCGCGGCGGCTGCCTGCGCGTGCAGCACCTCCTCGCGGACGCCGTGCATCGACACGCGGCCCGCGTCGACGTTGATCGACGTCAGCAGACCTCCGACCTCGCCGCAATCGCGCCGGAGCACGTGCAGCGTCCACGCGCTGTCCTTGCCGCTGCTCCACGAGACCAGGATCTTCATTTGAACGCGTCGGGATGCAACGCACGCGCGAGGGTCAGCGTGCCCTCGACCACCCTGGGCCCGGGAATCACGATGCGATCGTCGGTGAGGAGCTCGATACGTCCGTTGCGGACGGCCGGGACCGACGCCAGCGCGTTCCACGCATCCAAATCCGCCTTGACCTTCGCGGTCGGCGGCGCCTCCGCCTGCGCCCGGATCTCGAGAATGACGTCGGGCCGGCGGCTCAGGACCAGCTCGCTGCTGGCTTCGACCGCCTCGCGCTTGACGTCAGCGAAGACGTTGTCCCCTCCGGCGATCCGGAGCATGTCGTCGAGAAATCCGACCCCGCCGCTGGCGTAAATGCCGCGCAGCGTCCCGGCCTCGCGGCCGAAGACGAGCAGCACTCGCGGCCGCGGCCTGCCAGCCACTCGCTGACGGATGCCGGCGAGTCCCTGTTCGATGCCGTTGACGACCTCGCCGGCCTTCGCGTCGCTTCGCGTGCGCTCTCCCAACGCCCGAATCGTCGTCGCCACGCCCGCAAGCCCCGCATGACGGTAGTCGAAGACCGGAATGCCGGCGCGCGCGAGCTGCTCTTTCAAGTCGTTCTGCGTGGCGTAAACCACGACGAGGTCGGGCTTCAACGACAGGATGCGCTCGACGTTCGGGTCGAGGAGCGCCCCCACGCGCGGGAGCTGTTTCACGTCCGCCGGATACGTGTCGAAGCTGCTGACAGCCACCACGCGCGGTCCGGCGCCAATGGCGAAGAGCATCTCGGTCACGGCGGGGATCAACGAGATGATCCGGCCGGGGGCCTGCGCGGCGGCCTGATCCGTAGTTCGACCAACCGCTGCCGCCAACAGCAGGAGCAGCGCAACGAGCGGAACTATCGGTTTCTTATGAGGAGCCACAGGAAGAACGGACCTCCAATCAGCGTATCGATCACACCGACGGGCAGCTCGATCGGCGCCATGACGGTGCGGGAGAGCACGTCGCATCCGATCAGGA
>DASWZV010000180.1:0-43726 GCA_036407095.1 Vicinamibacterales bacterium
ACCCGCCGTGGGGAGTTCGGCGCGAGGCTTGATCTCGATCACGTCGGCTTCCTTCGCTTCGATCTCAGCGATCCGCTGTTCGATCTCGTTGTCGGTCAGGTGGGGCAGAAGCGCCCGAGCCGCGACCATGATCTCGCCGGACACGCGCAGGTTGGTGTGGCGCAGATGCTCGAAGTCCGGGTGGTAGGCGTACAAACCTTTCTCGATCGCCCACTTCTCGCCTTTCTCGACGGCAAGCCAGAACGCTTCCTCCAGCCGTTCCCGTTTCGTCAGGGTCGCCTCCGGCGACGCTTCTGCAACCGCGCAGGCGTCCGCGAACTCGGAGTCGAACCAGACGGAGTGCGACCGGCGCATCTTCCGCATCTGCGTGCCGGTCGTACCAATCGCGTGCGCGGCCGACCCGGGATCGAGGCCGTCGCGGAGCAGGTCCAGGAACTCGGCCTTGTCGTCCTCGGTGATCTCCGAGACGTGCTTCACCGCGCGAAGTGTACGGCGGACGAGGGACGGAATCCCAGAAGGGCGAAGGGAGAGAGTATCCCCCTCCTGGCGTCCCCTCGTCCGCCTGCCCGTCGATGGTAGCGGTCAGGCGACGTTGCGACTACGGAGCATCTGTTCGATCCGCTCCATGTCCTCGGGCCAACAGGCGAACACGCCGATCGTTCGCTCCATCGGGTCGAAGCTGCCGATCTCCCCTTCCAGATCGGGGTAGCGGTAAGACCGCTCGGCAACGTCCCTGGCGGCTTTCAGGAACTCCACCTGGCGGTCGGTGAGCTTGCCCCGCTCGGCCTTGAGTTCCATGAACACGAGCCGGGGCGGGTCGTCGTGGAGCATTATCAGGTCGGGCAGTCCGGCGCCCTGCGGCGAGGGCACCCATTTCTTCTCTTTCGAGCGCCAGACCATCGGCGCGGGGACGTGCCAGACCTGCCAGCCGAACCGTTCGGCCATAGCGATCACCTGGGCTTGGAAGTCACCCTCTTTCACGGCTCTGAGTGGCAGATGATCGCGGTGCCGATGTGCGGCTTCGGTGGGTAGGACTCGTCGCAGACGACGTGGGGCGGATCAGGCTTCGGGTTGCCCGCCAGTGCCTCGTGGATGCCCCATCCGACCCCGGCCCAGAACGCCGCCAGGCCGAACGCGATCATCACCCAGACCGCTACCGCGGCGTAGTCGCCCCGCTGCATCTTCTCTCCCTCCGTACTCGGTGATTTCGACACTGATGCCGTGCCTACCTGCACGGTCGATCATGTCACGAGTACCCCGAGATTGTCCATCCCAGAAAGCGAGGCAGAGATCGGCCCCCGCGAGGGCCATTTCTTCGTTACGGATGATCCCGGCCCGCCTGCCGTGGACATTCCAGTTGGCTAGATGAACTTCGACAGGCAGGCCGAGAGCTAGCGCGATCCGGTCGGCCATGATGTCCGCCCCTTTCGCGCCCCCGTGGATGATGAACGTCCCGGGGGGAAACTTGCTGAGCCGGTCGTAGATCGGCGCGGCGTCCGTCCAGCCCCGGGAGCCGCAGACGATCACCCTCACAGACCGCCCACCTCGAAGTAGTGCCACACGTAGCCGTCCAACTGGACGGTGCCGAGGTAGTGCGTGGTCGTGTCGAGTTCCGGCATCCCGGTCCCGACCAGCTTGATCGTCCGCAGCGTTTTCTTCTCGTCCGGGTTGACGGCCACCCAGAGGCAGGGCGTCCGATCCTGGAGTTGGAGGCAGAGGGCGTCGGCGCCGAGCGGCACGTCGATTGTCTGCTCGACGACGAGCTTGAGCGGGTATTTCCAGACGGTCGTGTTCATTTGCGGTGTTCGTCGGCATCGGGACAGGTGGCGAAATGGGACAGGTAGCGGGGGCTGTCCTGGTAGCGGGGTGCGATCGCCCCGGGGCTGTTGTAGACGAGCGCGGTTCCTTCGTCGGAGAGGACAACGTTGCCGCGCTGTGACGGCGCCCGGTCGAGCGGGATTGGGCGTCCTTTGATCGTTTTCGCCCAGACGATCTCGGCGCCACACGATTTGCAGACTGCGCTCATCAGAAAAGGCTCTCTCCCTGCGGCTTGCGTGTGCGCCGCTTCGGCCAGGTGGCGGGCAACCCGGGGGGGTGGGTCGCCCTCTCCACCTGGGGGTTTGCGCGGATCATTTCGCACGATCCGCAAAGCCAGACGATCCCGCCGCCCTCCTGGCTGACTACGTGACACCTGAGTGTTCCGCAGTCAGCGCAGAAGGGTTTGCGGGCCTTGCTCACGGGCGCACGGGAACGGGGACGCCCCTACCAAAAGACTCCCCTCTTTCACCACGGTAGGACCTAGGTGCTGCTGTGGCAGTGCCCGTTACGGCCAGGTCGCCCACGCCCGAGTCTTTACACCTTGCAGAGTGCTTTGATCGCGCGACGCATGTTCTTCTGGACGGAGCCACCCATGTCGAAGCGTAGAGCTTCCGCCTTGCGGTGGATGGTGGCGGGGCTGACGGAGCCGAGTGCCTTGGTCAGCTTCGGGCGCGAGTAGCCGCCGCCGTTGTCGTTCGACATCAGTTCCCCGATCAGGTTGCCGATCGCGACGATCATGCTCGACTCGATCGCGCCGCGGTCGTCGGGCCAGGAGTCGCGGATCTGGACGAGCGTCTGTTCCAGTCCTTCCTCCCCGATCAGGTTGTAGACGCGGTTCAGGGACGCGACCGCCTGGATGGTGCGGCTGTCCGAGAACTTGTTGTAGTGGTTGCCGATCGTGTAGCCGACGGACTCCGCGACCTTCTCGATCGTCAGCGCCGCCGGGTCCTTGGCGACGATCTTGCCGGTGTGCTTCTCCAGCGCCGACAGCGACTTGCGGTACTCGTTGATGCGGACGAACACCTCGGCTTCCTCGCGCACCCCTTCGAGGGCGAACGAGATCACCGGGACCTTCTGCGGCGGCTCCGGCGAGCGGGCCACCCCGGCGAGACGCTGCTGGCCGTCCACGCAGTAGTAGGCGGTCTTGCCGTCCCGTTTGCGGGAGAAGCAGACGATGACGCCGAACACCTCCCATTTCGGGTTCTGGGCGATCGCGTCGATCAGCGACGCCTTTTCGCCGCGCTGGTACTGGTGGTCGATCAGGATCGACTTCGGATCGACCAACTCGAACTTGCCGTCCCATTCATGCATCGTGTCTCTCCCTTGTTGCTCTCGGCGCCGACAGGCTTGCGCGGACGCCTCTGGTGGTCAGATCGTTCTTCATTTCGGCCAGCAGCCCCTCCAGGATCTCGATCCGTTCGATCCTTTTGCGGGCCTGCTGCGGGTTCAGGTGGCGGAACTCCATCCCGCGAAGCGCCCACCCGTTCAGGTAGCGAACCAGCGGCTCTGACGCCTCCCGCCACCTGTCGCCCTTCCCGAACGCCTGCCCCAACGCCAGGTCGCTCTGTTTCTGATGAAACCCCGCCTCGGCCATAGCCGCGTTCAGGCTGAGATCACCGTTCCGTAACGGCTGCTCCAGATCAGGCCGACGGCGCAGCACGCCGCGCATCTTCTCGATCGCCTTGGAGCCGACAGCGGCCTCCGCACGAGCGTCGTCCACATGCCAACCCCACCCGATCAGGTCAAGGGCTTTCAACGCCCTCTGCGCCGTCGTCGAATCGACATGCCCGTTCCCACCATCCATCTGTCATCACCTCCCTCGGCTATGAGCCACGCCGGGCAAAAACCCGGCTAACCGTCGAGTCACGGCCGGGCGAATCCACACCCTCCGCGCCCGCATCCTGCACGACGCCACTCGGCGCCCCGTTGAAGCTCCCCCGCAACCTCCACACAATCTCCGCGTTCAACGACCGACCCGAAACACGGGCCGACTCGCGCAACGCCTCATGCAAATCCGCGGGAAGCCTCGTCGTCAAACCAGCCATGCCGAAATAGTACCAAACTGACACCATAGTGCCAGCGTGACACCGGCCCACACCTAGCCGAAACACCAAAAAAATCACAGGCGAGTCCGGCCGCGCGGCGGCGGCATCCCCCTTTCGAGGGACACCCGAGTTAGGGATGCGAGAACCCTCGAACGAGGGATTGCGCCCGGGAAGGTCAATCCCTCGACCTAGGGATTTGCCGGTGCGGCTAGGCGCCGGGCCGGGCCGGGCTTGGCTTGCCCGGGCGGATCGCGGCCGAATCTTCCCCCGTTCGAGAACACTCGGCCGAGGGATCAAGCCCGGGCGAATCGCTCAAGCTCAATCCCTGTTCGGACGATGCTGTTTGCAGTACGATGACAGCGAACGGCTCAAGCGACAGCGGGAGGACGGGCGCGGAATGCCCGGTTCTGCCCGCGGGAAGGTAGGTCAGTGATGGATTCGCGTAGGGATCTGAGGAACGATCGGGAGGCGTGGTTGGAGCTTGCCCGGACGGTTGCGTGTTCGGAGCTTGTGGCGATCGCGGCGGGTCTGGCCGAGGACGAGGACGCGGCGACGGTTGGCGCCGGGCTTCGTCGTCCGGGTGAGGTCCGCGATCCGGGCGCCCGGGAGGTTGATCGGCTGTTTGGTCTGCCGGGCAGTAGGCGGGCGGATCTGCCCGGCGACGATCGCGACTCGTTCGAGGACGAGCCGATGCGGCCGGGCGAGCGGATCATTGACGGACGGCGGTTCTACTCGGCGGCTTGGCTCTAGGCGCCGGGCGATGCGGGCATCCCCGGGCGGTCGTTGCCCGGGGCGCCCCGGATCGCCGGGCATCAGGGCTCGACGGCCGAACAGGAAAGGACGGTAGGGGCATGCTTCTCGACTGGACGACGACAGAGGCGGTTATCGCGGGCTCGCGCTTGTGCCTGCTCTATGGACCGCCGGGCACTGGTAAGACGACGGCCGCGGTTCGGGCGGGCTCGCCGGGCTCGTTCTACAACGTGACACTGACGGACGAGACACCGGCCGCGGAGCTTCGCGGGCACTACATTCCCGCGGACGGAAACTTCGTCTGGCAGGACGGCCCGGCGATGCGGGCATTCCGCGAAGGAACCCGGCTCGTTCTCAACGAGATTGACCACGCATCGGGCGACGCGCTCGACTTCTGCCACTGCCTGCTCGATGACCCGGGCATCGCGGCAATCACATTGCCCACCGGCGAGACGGTCCACCCGTCGCCGGGCTTCACTGTCGTCGCGACAATGAACGGCGAGCCCGGCGACCTGCCGCCTGCGATCCGGGACCGCTTCGCGGTCGCGATCGAAGTAACGGAGCCGCACCCGGACGCGATCGCGGGCATGCCGGAAGCGGTGCAGGACGCGATCCGCGGCACTGTCGGCACGGACGACGACGAGCAGCGGACGAGCCTACGCGCGTGGCGGTCCTACCTCGACCTTGCCGACAAGGTTGGCGACGAGACGGCCGCGCGGGCAGTGTTCGGCATCCGGGCGGGCGAAATTCTCGCCGCTCTCAAGCTCGCGGACGAGCGTTAGTCATGGCGGGCAAGCTCAACCCTCACAAGCGGACCCGGCGAGCGTATCGCCGGGTCCTGCCGCTCCCGGAAGCGGTCACGGGCGGGAAGTCTTGGAAGATCCTCCCGCCGCAGGACGGCGAGACGCCGCACGTCGTCCTAGGCGCCCGTGAAATGGTGGTCCCGCTCGACGGCGGGCCGATGGACGCCGCGGTGCGTCTGCACGAAATGGCGCATGCGCGATGGACGCCCGTCAACGCGGGCAAGCTCGGCCACGACGCCGGGCTTGAGCATGCGACCGTCAACGCTTGCGAGGACGCCCGGATACATCGCAAGCTCGCGGACGCCGGGCTCGCCGCGGATAGCGTCCTGCCGGACGAGCAGCTAGCCCGATACGTGCGAGCGTTCGAAGCGGGCAGGGTGCCGCCGCTCGAAGCGGCACGGCTGTTTATGGCGTCCATCGGCACGGCGGACGAACCGCCGTTCCACCGGCTGCTAGACGACAACGGGCTCGAAGCGGTGCGGCGGGTCACGGCGCGCGTCTGGCGATCCGCGTTCGGCGCCCGGCGCCCGGCTTTCAAGCGGACGCTCGAAGCGGCAACCGAACTCGAATCGTGGTTCCCGCCGGACGCGGACCCGGATCAGGTGCGGGCACTGTCTGACCCGCTCGCGCAAGCGGACGAGGACGCCGACGAGGACCACGACGACGGCTCGCGGGAGGGATCGCGGGCAGTCGTTTGGGGAGTGATGAAGATGGAAGAACCGCCGCGGGTCAAGCCGCTTCCGGCGAAGCTTCGTCGGCACAAGCGGCGGGCGCTTCAAGAGGGCTCGACGCCGCGGCACTGGCATCGGCTCCCGATGGACGGCGCCGTGTTCGGTCGCAAGGTTCGCAAGCCCGCGGGCGCCGCGGTTCTGATTGACCAGTCGGGCTCGATGCGGTTCTCGCCGGACGACGTTCTCGAAATCCTCGAAGCGGCGCCCGCCGCGATCGTTGCCGCCTATGCGGGCGACGACGGCTCAAGCGGCGTCCTGCGAATACTCGCGAAGGACGGCAAGCGGGTAGCGGACGAGGACGCTTACATCGCCGCGGGCGGGAACACGGTTGACGGTCCCGCTCTCGTCTGGCTCGCGGCTCAACCGGGACCGCGTTACTGGATCAGCGACGGGCACGCGACGAGCCCTAGCGGCGACGCGATCGCGGAGGCGGCACGGCTCGCGCTACGCGGGAAGATCCTCCGCGTGCCGACGCTCGATGACCTGCTCGGCCGGGCGACGTAGCCCGAACCGGCACAGGTAAAATGGAGGGGCGCCCGCGGGACCGGGGCGCCCCTCTTAATGCTCGACGCAAGCCGCACCGGACACGGTAGGCGCCGCGATCGCGGAGGGCGATTCGCGGGCAAGCTCGCGGGCAGTCTGACCGCCCGGACGGCTTCACTGCGAGACGAGCCCGGCGAGACGGGCGCAAGCTCGCGGCGATCGCCCGGGCTCGCGCACCTGGTCGCGCACCTGGTCGCACCTAGCCGGATCGCCGCGGGCGGATCGCCGGACACCTGGATCGGCGCACCTAGCCGTGCCGGCGAATCCCTAGCCCGGGCAAACTCGACGCGGATCTGCCCGGCGCCCGCCGTCGTCGAGAGCGCCGCGATGCCCGCCGAGATCGCGGCGGGCAAGCTCGCGCCGGATCTGCCCGCGGCGATCGCGGGCGACATCCGGGCGGACATGCTCGCGGGCAAGCTCGCGGCGGATCTGCCCGCGGCGATGTCCGGGCTCGTGCGGGCGCACGAGGCGCCCGGGCGATCGGCGCCCGGATCTGCCCGGCGATCGCGGGAGGACGCCGGAGGACGGCTCGCAGGACGCCGGGCGGGCGGGCAAGCTCGCGGCGGATCTGCCCGGCGCCGGGCGCCGCTCGATGCCGACGGCGAGCCGCGGGGCAGCCGGGCGCAGAACCCCTCGAACGGGGGAACCGGCGCCGAACCCCCCGATCGGGGGATTGACCCGCGCGGGGTACCCCATTCGAGGGGTCGCCCGGCATCCCTCGATCGGGGTACCCCGATCGAGGGATGGGAGGGATGGATGGATGCTCCTGAAAATCTCAGCTTTTGGTGGGCGTTTTCGCGAGTTCGGCGCCCGCCGAAAATCGGATCGGCCGCGGCCCGCGGCCCGCGCGGCGCGGCGCGGAGGGCGGGCGGGCGGCTCCTGAAAAAGTCAGCTTTTGGTTTCGGTTTTCGCGAGTTCCCGCCTGGGGCGGAAACGGTCGCGGTGTGGGTGGGGCGCCGCGCGGCCCCTGCGTCTGCGTAGTCGCTGGCTCTGCGTCCAGCGGCGCGGGCCTGCTGCTGCGGCGCCCCTCACTGTGTAATCACCCCGGGGGGGTGGGTTTCTTACCCTCGCGCGCACGCGCGTAATAAGAGAGCATGCTGCGCCACATCGCTGCTGATTGCTATAATTGCGATCGTAGGCTCAAGCGACGAAGGGAGAACGGTGGCCTATCGGAATGACCGTCGCACCGCCGAGGATGGGCGGAAGGTCACGGCGCTTATACGCGATTCGCTCAAGGCTGCTGGCATACAGGCCCGCGGCCCTGCGGAGGCGGCTACGCCCGGCTCGTTCATCCTGGACGTGGAGACGCTGGACGGTCTGATTCTGACCGTGGAAGTCACGGCTTTTCCGTGGCGCAACGATGGAAGCTGGAGGCAAAGAGATGAGTGATCTGCCCCGCTGCTTCATGGGCTACGACCCCGCCGAGGGTCACGAGGACGAGAAGTTCTACGTCATGCACGGCCGCGAGTTGACGATCTACGGCCACACGGTCGATGCCTGCACGAAGCGCGACTACCCGGAGGACTTTCCGGTGACGATGCGCGGCCGGGAGAACGGCTACGAGTTCGCCTGCTGGCACTCGGTCGCCTGCCCGGACGGCGAGATCGGGACGAACCCGATGAACATGATCGTCGAGATCAGCTACGAGGATTTCGAGATCGCCCGGGGCGCATCGTGGCCGTATCTGACCGGGGCGCCGCTGACGCACCAAGCGCCCGCGGCTGCGGTCGGATACATCGACGATTCGACCGGAAAAATCGTGCCGGTCTGGGACTCGCTGCACGGCGACTACGACACCGAAACCGGCTACGAACCCGACGACCCGAAGTCGCCGGGCTACTACGACCGCATGGCTGACGCTGCCGATCTGGCACGGAAGCGCGAGAAGGGAGAGTGAGATGGGTATCTGGGTTCTGGAGGACAGGGACAAGGGCCGGGCTGTTCTGTTCGACAGCGTGACCGAGAAGCCGCTGCGTCTCCAGGCGTTCTTCGGGCCGGACGCGACGAGCCAAGCCGATCATTTCATCGCCTGGTTCGACGGCATCGACCTGAACGAATCGCTTGCCGCTCTGAGCGAGCGCGATCTGGACAACTTCTACAAGGTCTGGTTCGCCGGAGCGTTCAATGAGTTCGACGAGTTCGTGGGAGTGATGCCCGATGCCTGAGTTCTCGCTGACACGCGAGGCGGAACATGCCCTAGAACGATCGGAGCATCTGGTCAACGACGGCTCGACCGATGCGAATAGCGACATTCGCGCTCTGCGGCAGGCGCTCGTCGCCGTCGTCTACGAGCTTGCCGCGATCCGCGAAATGCTGGCCCGCTGCTACGACAGGGATGCTGTGGCGCTATGACAAGCAGCCTGCTTGAGCGGGTGGCGCTCACGGCCAAGGCACGCGACAAGACGGATCGCGAGTTCCGCGATGCTCTCCGTCTCGCCCGGGAGCATCACTCGCTCTCGGAGGTCGCGGCGGCGGCGAACCTGAGCATCACCGGAGTCCGCTACCTGGCGGATAACCTGAACGCACGGCGCCCGGCGAAGCGGCGCCGGAAGGGAGAGACATGATCGCGACGACGGTGCTGTGCCCGCGGTGCGAGCGGGAACACTTCACGCCCTACTCGACGGATGAGCCTACGGCGGGCGAAATCTTCAATCCCGCCGACGACCACAACCGCGACGATTGGGGCGAGCAGGTTCGGCGGTTCCCGTATCCGGCGCTGAGCCGGGTCGCGCCGATCTACATCTGCTCGCCCTGCGGAACGGACGAGGCAATGCGGGACTTCGGCAAGCTGCCGCCGGTCCCGCCCGACGAGTGGCCGGTGGATCGCGTGGACCCGATCGCGCACGTCGCGCACGGGCGCCCCGCCGATGCGTAGCCCCTGGGCAAACCCGACGGATTCCTACCCGTGGAAGGACGATCCGATGGATTTCGAGCAGACCGAGCATGACGTTCGCATGATCGAGCGGCAGTACGAACAGCCGCCCGACGAGCCGTACCCGTCAGGCCGCGAGATTGTCTACGGCGAGGCGGTCAACTTCCTCAAGGACGCGATCGGCGCCCTGGAGGACGACAACGACCCGGAGGACGCGATCAGGTGTGCCCGTGAGGCGATCGCGCGGATTCATGGAACGCTCTGATGCACACATCGACGAGACGGTTCGCCCGGGTGATCCTGTGGACGATCTGCCCACCCGGATCACGGTGGATATGCCTCTCCGCTTCCCCGGCGATGACGCCGACCGGCGAACGAACTTCTACTCGCACGACTGGCTGACGACGCACGACGGCGAGGTGGAGTGCGCCGACTGCTTCTGCAAACCCTGGCACGCCGCCGCCGCGTATCCCTGCGGGACTGAACCACCGAGGGTGGTGAGAGTGATCGGTGGGTAAATCCGTTACGGTAACGCCCGCGCCTGGGGCCGAAACGGACGTTCATCATCTCACGATGGAGGACGATCCTCAAGAGCGGTTTCGGGTATATCGTCTCTGCCCTTGCCCGACCTGTGAGGGGACAGGTCGGGCGGGGCAGGGCGGGCGGGCTGCCCCTAAGAAAACCAGCTTTCGGTGCGAAAATTGTCGCGGCGAGGGCCGCGTCCGCGAGCGGGTCGCTGCCTGCGCGGACGAGGCGTCCGTCGGCGTGGCGATCTGCACCCTGGCCCGCGAGGGCGAGTTCGACGAGTGCCCGATCGGCCTGCTCGACACGCAGGGCGAGACGGGCAAGAAATGGCTGATCCTGCCCTGGCTGCCGTCGGCGCGGAACGTGTCCGACGCTGCCCGGCTGCTGGCGAAATCGAAGGGAGAGAAGGATGGGACCTGAGTGGGTAGATCGCACACAGATGCACCCGTGGGCCGAAGCCCTTGGTGTGGACACCGACTGCATCATGTCGGCGGCGTCGCTGACCGATCAGATGTGGGGCGTCCTGTTCACGGAAACGCCCACGGCTGACCCGGACGAGTGGGTGTGGTTGGCCGTTCTTCAAGAGGATCAGCGCGGAATTCTGCATGTCGTCCGGCGCGAGAAGCACAAGCGCATCGGGGAGATGAACGACGCGCTGGCCTTGCACATGGAGTCGATCGGCAAGCGCGGGTTCTGGACGAAAGAGCGCCGTCTCCCCCGGTGGAATCTCCGGCTGCCCCGCTGGCTGCAAGAGATACTGGCTGGCGTGGGCGAAGGGCTGGAGCATCACTCGAAGCACGGAAAGCACTGATGTGGTGGTGGGTCGGCGGCGGGGTGATCCTCGCCGCCGGGCTGCTCTGGGCGCTTGCGCCGATGTTCGACGGATGGAGACGACGGTGAGGTGGAGATAGAATCGGGGGAACAACCGAAGGGAGAGTGACGCATGTCTGAGCCTGTGGTAGAGGCTGAGATCGTGGGCGAGGAAGCACGGAATCTGCCCGCGGTCGTCGCTTCTGAGGCGATCATGGCCCGAGGTGAGATCACCGTCGATGAGGTGGTCGCGCAACGGGACAAGATCATCGCCGTGATGGATCGGGTGATGGTGGAGGGCAAGCACTACGGCAAGATCCCCGGCATCTCGAAGCCGACGCTGCTCAAGCCTGGCGCGGAGGCGATCAACGTTGCGCTGCGCCTGGCGCCCGACTACGAGAGCGACAAGCACTTCGACGGCGATCACCTGACCGTCACCGCGAAGTGCATCCTGCGTCACATCCCGACCGGGCTGACGATCGCCTCAGGCGAGGGGCTGTGCAGCACCAGGGAGTCGAAGTACGCGAAGCGCAAGGCGATGCGGCTCTGCCCTGAGTGCGGGGAGCCGCAGATCAGGCGGTCGCGGTACGCGCCGAAGCCGTCCGACTCGAACTACGTCGAGGGGTCGTCGGAGAAGGGCTGGTACTGCTGGAAGAAAGAGGGCGGCTGCGGGGTGAACTTCGCGTACAACGATCCACGGATCGTGGATCAGGAGGAGGGGGTCATCGAGAACCCCGATCTGCCCGACACCTGGAACACGGTGCTGAAAATGGCCGACAAGCGGGCGTTGATCGCCGCCGTGTTGAACGGCACCGCCGCCTCGGACGTGTTCACCCAGGACGTAGAGGACGTGGGCAAGACCGCCGACGATTCACCCGGGGGTGGCGGGGAGGGCGAGGGCGGCTCCCTGAGAAACTCAGCTTCTCGCCGGGAAAATCAGCCTGCGGTGCCGGTGCCGAAATCGTGGGCCGACATCGAGACGGCGGCGCGGGCGTGTGACAACCCGGAGGAATCGTGGCTGCTGTTCCGGGCGTTCCGTAGGGCCGCGTCGCATCATCTGTGGGGCGTCGTCGCTGACGACCCGCAGGAGGATGCTTCGCTGCTGACCGGCGAGCAGTGGTCGATCCTGGGGCAGAAGTGCGCCGGGGCAGTGGTGTGGATGCTGGAGAACGTCGAGCATGAGGGGCCGTTCATGCTGTTCACGGAATCGCACTGGCGGGCTGCGTGGGGGCGCGTGATGGGCGGTCAAATGCTGGAGATACCGGACTACGAGCCGCCGCCACCGCCAGAGGAACCGCCTGATCCTGACACGGAACGACAGCGCGAGGCCGAGTCCGCAGCGTAGAAATCGAAGGGCCGGGAGAGGTGGGAAGTAGCGGCTCAAGCGACTTCCTCTCTACCGGCCCTTGGAAATCTCTCTTGCGAGAGGTTATGATCGACGCTGTGCAACAACGATCATGTGGAAATCCTACCTAATGGTTCCGCTGTCGGAGCCGGAGCGGCGTATCCTGATCGCCGCCAAACTGCACCAGAAACAGCATCGGGTAGGGCCGCCGTGGCGCTGGTTGCGTCAGCAGAGCGGCCTATCTCGCAGTAAGTTCCAGCGCACGATGCTCCGTCTGCGACAGGCGGGGTATCTCACTTTCTCGCGAGAGCCGGGCACGACCTTTTGCACCCCCAAAGGCGTCCGCGCGGCCTTGCGTACAAGCGGCCCGTAGCCCGGCCACAGTGGTAGCCGGGCATCGCACCGATGACCCGTGGCTGCTGTGGAACCTACCCCGCTCCATGCAGGGCTTTTCCAAACCAGGGTCAAGGGTTTTGGGGTTTGTATGCCAAAAGCGGTGAGGAAACGGGATCTGATCTGGGACCAGATGGAGGTGCTGTTCGGCACCGTCGTCTCAGGCACGAACGCTCACGCCAGGAGGAACAAGGCCGTCAAGGACTTGAAGCTCCTGGGCGCCGAGCCGGAGGATTTGCCCCGCGCCCTGGCCTCGTTCAATGCTGCTTTCCCCCGGGCCTGCTGCACCGACATCGCACTCGCGACGCACTTCCCGCAATTTCGCCCCCGTCACATCGACCCGCCCTGCCCGGAGTGCGGCATGTCGCCGCCGATGCACGCCGCTGACTGCTCGCGGGCGTTACGGTAACGTCCGACGTTCCGCTTAGGATCAGGCGGTGCGGTACTACACCTATCGCCGCCAGGTGCCGCTTCGGCCAGGCGATCACGTCGGGTTCCGCAGAGGCAAGGGCTACTACCGCATCCCCGCGCCGATCATCGGCGTGCCGCAGAAGCCAGCCGTCGGGATGCTGTCGCTCCAGCGGACGATCTTCTGGGCCACTGTCACCGACGACGCCGTGACCTACGCGACCAGCCTCCGCGGCTGGCGCCACGCCCTCACCGCCGACCAGCCCTACGCGCCGACCCGCTGGCAAGTGGACACGCTCAAGGCTCACTCGGCCGGTGTCGATGCCTGGGGTGTGCAGACGCAGATTCCGCCCGAGCAGATCGAGGGCTTCCGCAAGGATTGGGGGCTGGAGCGGCTGATCCAGCAGGCGGAAAATCCGGGGGAGGCCGTCACCGTCACCGCCAAGTACGTGATCGGGAACATGACTCTCGGCGGTCTGGGTGGGCAATTCGGCGTGCTGAATGACCGCGTGAAGCAGGGCAATCTCGGCGCGACCGCGGAGGTCTACAACGGCAGGCCCGACACCTACGACAGCAACGGCTTCCTGATTTCGAGCTTCACCCTGGGAGCGGTCGTGGACGGGCGCCGGATCGCGCCGCTGCAAAAGCTGATCGACCTGACCCCGGTCGGCGCACGCACCACGCTTTGCATCTGGGACGGCAACGTGATCCTCATGGACGACCAGGATCGCGCCGCCCTGATGACGATCTAGGAAGGGAGAGAGATGGAAGTTGCGGTGATGTTCATCCTTGGTGCGCTGACCGGCGCTTGCCTCGCGGTCATCGTCTACTGCACTGTCTCGCTCCGGGACATGCGGTCGTCCCGGCGAGGCGGTTACATCGACCTGACTCATATGAAGGGAGGGACGCATCGGCCTGACCTAGACGAAGCCGAAGGACTCTCGGGGGCGGGAACGTCACCCCGCCCCCATCTACACGTCGTCGAAGGGAGCAGAGATGAGTGAACCGTCGATGGACTACGCGCGGGCAGAGCCGGGGGGGCATCACGGCGCGATCGAGTCGCTGCGCGAGGCCACCCACTACTTGCACGATCGGATCGACATCCTCCACACGCGCCTTGGTGGCGTCCTGGAGTTCGACTCCCCGATGCTCGCGAGCGACCGGGCCGAAGTTGCCAAGCCGGACATCCAGGCGCTCGTCGAGGAAGTGCAGCGGGCGGCTGGCCGGGTGGACAATCTCGTGTCTCGTCTGGTCATCTGAGCGTTCATATTTCCTTCACAAATGAGATACTTCCGAGAACCGAAAACGAGGGCCGCGCGGCTCAGTCTCAGCGCGGCCCGTCCGTTCGTAGGAGGTATCTCGGATGCTCAAGACGACGATGATCGTCGGTCTGTTCGTTGCCACGGCCGCGATCGCCACAGTCCTCACGCGGCAGTCGCCAGCGGCGACACCCGTGCAGCGCAGCACGACGTACCTGGGCATGACAGCCGCGCAGTGGCACAACGCCGCCGTCGGCTGGCAGGAGGTCGCACGGACACGGGCAGAAGCCCGCGACTGGCTCCAGACGAGGCTGGCAGTCAGAGTCCGCGAGCTTCTTGCCCTGCACCGCAGATTCAAAGCGGCCCCGGATCGGCCTCCGCACTACGCGGAGTGGATGTGCATCCACGGCTACGAAGGTGCGTGGAACGACCCCGGTGCTCCGTACTACGGAGGCTTGCAGTTTGCCCACTCGACATGGGAGCGAAACGGCGGGCATCGTTACGCGCCGGAAGCGAACCTCGCGACCCCGTTGCAGCAGATGTGGATCGCGGAGAACGCCTGGGCAGAGTCAGGCGGGTCATTCAGCCAGTGGCCGAACACGGCCCGCTGGTGCGGCCTGCCGACATAGAATCTAGGGACGCGGGGCAGTCGGACCTAGGGGGCTGCCCCGCCCCCACAATTGAAGGGAGACAGCATGTCCGCACCGGAGAGTGAGGCGCACGGCACCGAGTATCTGGTGCTGGAGGCGAAGGAACTCGGCCAGCCGGAGACGGCTGCCCTGGGGGCGCAGTACGTGTGGATCGAGCGGGAGACGCTGTTCGCCCGGTCGGCCCGGGACGCTATCGTGAAGCACGCCAGGGCCAACGGCGAGAAGGGCGGAAAGTTCGCGGCTTTGCCCACTCGCTCGTTCTTTCAGGCGAAGGTCAAGCCGGAGACTCAGACCAAGCTCGTCCTGACCTGACGTGGCGGCAGAGCAGAAGTCCCTTGCTCTGCTAGCCGATCTGGAACAGGCCGGGGCGATCAGCGTCACCGGCCTGTACCTGACCGACCCCGATCTCCCGTACAACCAATACGAAGCCCTGTGCGTACTCCTGGGGAAAATGCACGAGGCTGTGCGTTTCGCGATCGGGGACGCGATCATCCTCGGGGAGCATCTGTACCGCGAGCTTGCCTACCAGGCGATCGAGGAAATGGGCATCTCGGAGGACGCCCGCCGTGAGTACGTCCGCGTCGCGCAGCAGGTCCCGCGCAGCATCCGCAGGAAAGACCTGTCCTGGAGCCACCACAGGGCCGTGGCGTCGATGGAACCGCCCGAGCAACGCCGCTGGCTCAAGCAGGCTGCGGAGACGCAGATGAGCCACCACACGCTGCGAGAGGCGATCCGAGACGGCGCCCCGGCACCCGAGCCGACGACGTGCCGATGCTGCCACAGGCCGCTCTGAACGGGTGGGAATACATCACCCCGCCGCCGCTCCTGCTGGAGACAGCACTTGAACGCTGCAAAGCGATGGACGCGCAGGCCGATCTCACCCGGCCCGGCCGCGTCCACAGCCACGCTCGCCAGGATGAACGGGCCTCCGGCATGGTCGCGGAGACAATCTTCGAGGCGTGGCTGCAACACAAGCAGGCCCGCTACGTCCGGCATGGCGGCAACGACGGCTACCCCGATTTCGAGGTCGAGGGCCACGGCGTCGCCCTTCGCTGCTGCGGCTCCCGCGTGCCGTTCCGCGAGAGCCACCTTGTCTACGTGTTCGACGCGCATCTGCACAAGTTCCAGCACTGGTTCTTCTTCGGCTACGAGCGCGGCTCCGGGAGCTTCATTCTTCTCGGCGGTAGCAGCGCAGTGGACTACCACGCGCATGCGATGTACGCCGATACGGGCGCTACGATCGTTCCCGGCTTCACCTGTTCCGCACCGCTCTGGTACACGCGCTGCAACCAACTGACGCCTCCCGGGGAATGGCTCAATGCGCTGCGATCCGAAGCCGCTCAAGCGCGTCCGTGACGCCGCACTGATGAAGCGCCTGCATCTGGAGATGGAGGGCGAGCCGTGCGAGCGGTGCGAGCGAGCGATCGGCGTCGCCCTGCACCACAAGACGTTCAGATCGCAGTCAGGAGATGACGTGCGGGCAAATCTGGAGTGGCTTTGCCCCTCCTGCCACGACGCCGCTCACGGACTCTGATCGTCGTCCGGCTTGTCGCCGTTCCGCTCGAAGAAAAACCCGATCTTCCACTTGTGGTGATGGTCGGGCCGCTCGATCAGGCGCAGGATCACGAACACGACGACGAGAACGCCGCCGACCACGACCGCGGCGATGTCCTGCCCCGACAGCTAGAACCCTCGCGGGTGACGGTGGACGAAGCGAAGCGAGTCACGGGCGCATGGCCTGACCCTGGCTCCGTTGTCGCCGCATCCGTGCGGCGAGGTGTCGAACCTCGCCCACTGCATCCCGGGGATCGTGAACTCCATCCAGACGTGATCGTTCGCCGCATGAACGGTCACGAAGCGTCCGCGGCCCGGCTCCCCCCACGACTTGAACCATCCGCTGACGTGCGCCTGGTCGTCCCCGAGTAGGCCGACGTGGAATAGGGCGAACGACACCGAGCTTGAGCAGTCGAAGTCGTTGTGCGGCGAGTCGTCGGTCAGCGTCCGGTCATGCTCGCCGCCGTAGCGGTAGCCGCCGTCGAAGGTCGCACAGAACCGCGCCAGCGTCTCAGCGATCTTCTGCTCTTTCGGCTTCTGCGCCGCCTTGGCCTGCTTCATCAGCGCGACAGCGGTCGCGTCAAAGGCGTATTCCCCAGGGTGATCTACCGTCTTGGCGATCCGCAGCTTCGCGTGTGTCGCCGTCCCGTAGATGTGATCGACCGGGAGCCCGACATGCTTCTGGAAGCCGCCAACACCCTTGGTCGCGAACGCCTGAGAGTAGGTCGTGTCGAACTCCTGCCACGGCCAGAACCCGGCACGGCTGATCGCCCGCTTGACCGCCAACACGTCCACGCCCGCCTCGGACTTCTGCGGGGAGCTAGGCGGAAAGAGCGTCCTGACGAACGGTACCGCTGGCGCTGCCACTGGTCGCTGAGCTTACGCCCTCACCCGGTCGGATCACAGCCATGAGCAGCCGACCGACGTACTCCGTGTACGCCGGGGGAATCGCCTCTTTCAACTCACGCATCGTCGCCCACCGGATGCCGATTGCATCTCGGGCTGCGGCTACCCCGCAGTTGCCTCCCCCGGTGATCGTGACGTAGGCCGTCCATTCGTCGAGTTGGCCGTAGTCAGCCCGGCGCTTGTCGTAGGAGAAGCAGCGCGGGTGAGGGCCGGGCGGATGCCCCGGCGCCTCCATGTAGATGTTCGACTCGAACATCCGGTGACGGATCACGCGCACCCCGTCGAACATCGTCCCACACAGCATCATCGGGTTTCGCAGCGGGGCGGTGTCCACATTCTCGATCACCCAGAGCTTCCCCGAGGCAAGCAGGCGATCGCGGACGGGGCGAACAAGGTCGGGATATGCCCGCTCGATCCGGTAGCGGTGAGCCTCGTCGGCGTATGCCTGGCAGGGCGGCGAGGCGTGGATCGCGTCGAAGCCGTCCAGTGGGAAGTCCATCGCGTCTGCCTGTACGAAGTCGAACGGGTAGCGAAGCTGTGGCTCGATGTCCACGCCGAGGATGTCGAACCCGGCCTTGTAGTAGCCCATCGCTGCCCCGCCGACGCCGCAGAACAGGTCGAGCAGCTTCGGCCTCACAGAAGCTCCAGGAACAGCCTGTCGCCGTTGGCATCTGGGGCAAGCTCGGAGACGATCCGCCCTGCCGCAGTCAGCGGTTCGTGCCGCCAGGGCCGCTCCCGCCACACTTCGATCAGCCCCTCCACGTCTTTCCGCAGACGCGCCGCCTGGTAGCGCGAGTACCACTGCTCCTCATCCCACCCGTTCAACTCGGCGCGTAGGTCGTAGATCAGCGCGGCCTGCTCGTCGTGCCCGAGGAAGCGATGGGCCTCGGCTGTGTAAAACACCGCCCGAGGGTCGCGGGCTCGGAACCCTTCATGCAGGAGGTCGATGTCGCGCTGGAACTTCTCTGCGCGGTTGGAGCCGTCGCTGTGGTGTGTCACCCACAGCCCATTCAGCGGTTGCCCCCGACGCCCGCCCGTGTCCAGGTACTCGTGGGTGGGGCCAACGTAGTGCCAGGGCAGATCGCCGCGCATGAGCAGCGGCAGCTTGTAGGTCGTCCCGTGGTCGTGAACGGACACATCGAAGTAGTCCGGCATCTTACGGGGGCGGCGTAGCCACTTCACGAAGTCATCGACGAGCCCGAGTTCCATGTCGGCGTGCATCCACAGAAGCCACCGCGCCTTTCCCCGCGCCCGACGGTGGGCAAGGGTCAGATTCGCCCCGAAGTTGACCCACTCGTCGCGGTAGAGCTTCCCCGGGCGAATGTCGCTCAGGCCCGAAGCGATCACCGGGGACATATCGTCGGAGCCCGTGTCGCAGATCGTCCAGTGCTCGATCAGCGGCAGCGCCGACATCAGGCACCTGGGCAGCACGGCTTCCTCGTTCCGCATCACCATCACTAGGCCGACGAGCGGCAGCGTCTTGGCGGGCGGAACGCGAGGCTTCTTCTTCGGCATGGCTCTCCCTCCCTAGCCGGTGTACGGCCAGTCTACGCCGCCCGAACAGTCGGCGCCGGTCATGTCACAGCAATACTCGGGCGGCGTACAGTGCGGGTCGGGCTCCGCGATGTCGGCTCCGTGGCCCCCGAGAACAGACGCGGTGATCCCGAGTCCGAGCGCGTTCACAGCATCGCGGACGTTCGTGAACGTCTTGGTCAAGTTGCCACACGAGTCCGTTTCCAGAGCGATGTAGAGGCCCGCGTCGAGATCCCCAGGGCCACTGGCGATGTAGCAGGGCGGGCGGAACTCGATCTTGAACTGCTGGTCAGGCGCGTAGCTCGGCGGCGGGTCGCCTGTCGAAACCCACTGAGCCTCGATCCTCCCCATGATCTCTCCGGCCGCGCCGATCGTCACCCCATTCGCCGTGATAGGAGAGAAGTTGGTCACGCGCAGCGCAAGCTCGATCTCGTCGTCCGAGGTGCAGACGACGCAGTTGCCGGTCGGACTGAACACCGACTCGATGTATTCACCGAAGATCGGCCCCGGCTGGCTGTCGCCGCAGCAGGTCGATCCGACGCGGGCGATGCACGCCGATCCGCAGGAGGTCGATCCGGTTGCGAAGAACCGCATCTTGAACTGGAGGTCGTAGCCGGACAGTGCCGCCAGGTGTGCGTCGTAAACACGCATGTGCGGCCACTC
This sequence comes from Vicinamibacterales bacterium, assembly GCA_036407095.1. GTDB lineage: Bacteria > Acidobacteriota > Vicinamibacteria > Vicinamibacterales > UBA2999 > Gp6-AA40. Next base: position 19,609 of record DASWZV010000180.1, read on the forward strand.
TGACTCCGTGGGCTGATATGCACCTGCGCCTGGAGGCGCGGTGAAGATGAGCAGTTGCGACGTGGGCACGGGATCGACCGGGACAATCGGTGTGAAAAGTTCGAGATCCCAACCGAGACAGACGGGAAAGCCGTTCCACATGCACGACTCGTCATCGGCCGTGAATCTGATCTGCGGATAGTGCGCCCCATAGCCAAGATCGACCGAGGCGGGCGAGCCTGAACCGAAGTCAACCGGCGACATCTAGTTCACCTGCCTGTAGCGAAGCTGTGAGCCTGCCCGGATCGTGACGTTGGGAGTGCCCACCGATCCCCACCGGAAATGCACGACCCCTCCGTTCCCTCGGTATCCGGCGTAACAGACCATCATGCGATCAGTGTTGACGCCGCCGCTGAACCCAATCGTCGTAGTGCTGTTCATTGCAACAACGGTGAAGGTGTTGTTTTGGGCGAACGCCGCAATCGCTCCCCGCGTGGTGACATCTTCACCCATCCCGAAGTTGATCCCCGCGCCGAGGTTGGCAACGATCAGGAACAGGAAAATCTCGAACACCTTGCCGGATGGGGCCGTGAAGAAAAGATCCGCGTCGTTTGAGACGGTGGTGCCTATCGTCTGATCGGAGGGTTTGGTGACGGTCACGAACGGATCGCCCGAGGGGCCAGGTGGGCCAGTCGGGCCAGTCGGCCCCGTCGGGCCAGTCGGCCCCGTCGGCCCGGTCCCGCCCGTATCGCCTGTCGCCCCTGCTGCACCCCCGGCGCCCGTCGGCCCCGTTGGCCCCTCCGAGCCGCTGCTGCCGGTATTGCTGGCACCGACGTAGTAGCTGACATCGCCGGTGCTGGCGTCGATGAACCACTCGACGAGGTTGCCGTCGATGTCGATCGTCGGGACAACAAGATCCTCGCCCGGGCGCGAGGCGAGCGGGACGGTGAACACGACTGTGCCGTCCGCGCCTCCATCGACGTAGCCGACGATCTGGAAGTTGCCGTTATCGCACAGCCGGAAAGCGAGCGGCGCCCAATCGCCACCGGCGTTCGCCCACGAGTTCTGGAACGCAGGCTCCCCCGCTTCTCCGACGAACTCATAGGCAGGACAGCCCGTGCCGCCGCTGGCAGTCGGCATCGCTCGGCGTTGAAGCTGGCGCCAGTCATATCCCGCTTGCACCTGCGCCCTGAGCGGCGTGTTCTCACGAACGGGCCTGCTCATTAGTTGATCTGTCGGTACTTGATCTGTGAGCCCGCCAGCACCTTCGTCGCGGTCCCGCTCGACACGTTCTGCGCCCAAAGCAGACCGAAGGTGCCACCGTTACCGAGATGCTGACCTTGCAGGAAGATCGCCCTGGGGGTTGCTGAGGTTCCCCCCGTCGCCGTCGCCGTCTGATTCGTAGCGATGGTCTGCACCGCCGCCGTATCCGCCGCGTTCAGGCCGGTGTGCTGCATCACGCCGCGAGCGGTCGCATCCTCGCCCCAGGCCACCTTTATGTCCGGGGTCGCCCCGGCCGCGTTCGAGTAGATCAGGACACCGCCGATCTCGTATGCCTTGCCGCTGGTGGCGGTGAAGAAAAGCTCATCGTCGGCCTGGAGCACCGTGCTCGACGTAACAGATTCGTCAGCCGATTTCGTCACGTAGGTGAAGGGGTCGCTTCCCCCTGGACCGGTCGCCCCCGTCGGCCCCGTCGGCCCCGTCGGTCCCGTTGGGCCAGTCGGACCTGTCGGCCCGGTAGGGCCAGTCGGGCCGTCAGCCCCCGGCGAGCCCTGGGCTCCCGTTGGCCCCGTCGGTCCCGTTGGGCCAGCGGGGCCAGTCGAGCCGATGTTGCTCGCGCAGACGGAGTAGGTGACATCGCCGGTCGAGGCATCGACGAAGAACTGGACGAGATTCCCAGAGGCGTCGATCGCCGGGATCGTGAAGTCCTTGCTCGGGCGGTCAGCGACAGGCAGGTTGAACACGACCGTGCCGTCGGCACCGCCCTCGATCACCCCCTCGATGTAGGAGATGTCGTCGCAGAGCATGTAGCGGAGGACCTGCCAGTCCCCGCCTACGTTCGCCCAGGAGTTCTCGAAGTCTCCCGGCGCTACGTCAGTGAAGTCGGGGCAGCCACCGCCCGAGGCGGTCGGCGCTGCGCGGCGGTAAAGCTGTCGCCCGTCGTAGCCTTGCCCGACCTGGACGCGGCCCGGCGTCTGCTCGACGATCGGCTTGGACACTAGAAGCCCTCATTGTCCGATGACACCTGGAGTTCTCCGAGCGCGGGAACGGAATCCTGGTCCCACGAGATCGTGTATTCGTAGACGCGCTGCGCCCCGGAGAAGCCCCCGACGACATCGCTGACCGCTTCGACGAGGACGAGATCACCGATGTCGAAAGTCAGGATCGCTGTGTCCCTTGTCGGAGTGACGTGGACAAGTTCGAGAGGCTGCGCGGAAAGCCACTGCTCGCACTGCCACAGGCGGCGGTAAAGCTCGTGGCCGACGACGACAGCCTCGGAGCAGTCGGTGTTGTCTCCGACGGCATCCCAAATCTTGATGAGCATCCGCACGTCGAAATGCGTCCGCGCGTAGCATGTCTCGACACCGATCTGGTTGTTCGTCGCTGTGCCCGTGTCACACGGCCCGACCGACTTGCCCCCGGGCGGGTAGGTGAGCCCCGGGTCGTCGCCCTGGACATTCGCCCGCCAGTGCTGTTGGTCGCATTTCGGGCCGAGGAAGTACCAGAGCTTGTTGACCATGTTCGTCATGTCCCGGTTCCAGCGGAGCGCCTGCACGTTGAAGTCGCCCATGCCGTACTGGAACTTGACCGTGCTGGTCAGATCGTCCCCGAAATTGCCATTGAACACGTCCAACTGGCCGTAGTTGCCGCTCGCGTCGAACTCGATCGGGGTGACTACAGCGTCGAGTTCGCCGGTCGAGACGAGCAGGCTGAAAAGCTCCATGATCGTCATGGGCCAGTCGGTCGGGGCGCCGGTCATGTCGATCACGCCCCCGGCCACGGAGTTGATCCGTAGCCGGGTCGGCCCCTCCGCGAGTGACGGGATCAGCAGTGGGTTCTCCGTTGCGGTCAGCGCCGCGTGGAGGATCTGGGGAGCGAACTGGTTGAACGCCACAATGTCGGGGTCGGAGAAGTCGCCGTCCGGGTCGCGCACCGGGCGCCACTGCCAAAGCTCCATCGGGTCTTGCGAGTTGAACACGACGTAGCCGTTGTTCTGGTCGGCTGTCACCTCGCGCTGCATCACGCGGCCGTGGTGGAAAAGCTGAGGCATCGTGCTCGCGTGCGCGTCGTAGTAGACCTTGAGGTAGCTGCCCGCGTCCGGGATCATCGTCCCGTAGCGGCTGGCAAGCTCCTGCATCGGCACCTTGATCGTGGCCTGCGACGGGCGGTTCAGCCGCCGCGTCGTCGAGCCCTCCATAGCGATGTCGGTGATGTCCACGTCGTCGAGGACGACCGTGGCGATTGTGCCCTGGGGTGTGCTCACGTCCAGTCCGGGGTGTCAGAGAACAGCCCGAACGAGAAGGTGCGGACCGTGAAGTTCTGATCCGGCTGGCAGTCGAGCGGCACGTCGTTGCGGACGGAACCGAGCGTGCGGAGCGCGAGTCCGGTCGGCGTCCAGGAGAGACTGCCGGTATCCGCGATCGTCGCCGCGATCGACTCCAGAGCGACGCGCAAGGCTTCCTCCATCTGGTTCCAGATTGTCACGAGCCCCGGGCCGCAGTCGATCGTCTGGATCAGAAAGATGCCCTCGATCGAGACATGCCTGCCGCCCTTCCAGAAGTTGTAGGAGAGGCCACCGTCCCCGAACGGCACATCGTCGATCGGGGCGCGGATCGGGGCGCCGTCCAGGCCGTGAACGGCCTGGATGTAATACTGATCCGCCGCTCCGTCGTTGAAGTAGATCGTGCCCCCGGGAGCAGCGAGCGTGTATGGGCAGGCAACGTCGGCCATTAGAGGATGTCGAACGCAACGGCCTGCTGAGCCTTGCTAACAGCCGCCTCGGGATGGGTGCGCTGACCTGAGAGATGCACAAGAGTTCGGAGGATGTTCCGCAGAAGCGTGATTTGCACGTTTCCCTGGCCCTGCGTGACGCCCGCGACAGCCGCGCCCTTCTGGGTGGCCGCGGTTAGCGACGCGGGGCCGGTATGAGCCCCGGGGAGGTTCGGCAGTGGGTTCGGGACGATCGCGCTAGGGCTCGTGCTCGTGCTGATCGAGCCCGTCCCGACGGTGCCTGCGACCGCGCCGATCGGAAGCAGGTTGCCGAGCAGGCGCCCGACGAATCCCTGCTGCTCCTGGAGGAACTGGAACTCGGCCACCTTGAGTTCGTCGGCCCGCTTCTCGGACGCCTTGCGAAGATCCGCGATCGCGGCCCGCTCCTGGTTGATCTCCAGGACGAGTTGCTTCCACTGGACGGTGTTGCGGCGGTAGTGCTTCAACCGCTCCGTCAACCAGGCCAGGAGAGCCTGGTGGGCGTGGAGTTCCTTCGTCTTGTTCTTCTGCGTCTGGGCGATGTCGATGTCCAACTGGAGCGATTCCTTCTGCTTCTCCAGCACGTTCTGGCGGGCGTCGATCGCGGCCTGTCGCTGCTGCGCCCGGAGTTCCTTGACGGTGTTCTGGGACTGGAGCCGCTGCGTCCGCAAATCCTGGACGGTCTGCCGCCGCAGGAGCAGGTTGTTGATTTTCTGGGCCTGCGCGATTTCCTTGGTCAGAACGGCCTGCAATTTGACCTGGGCGGCGATGTCGTCGTTCAGTTGCTTCGTCGCATCGGCGGTGATGACTGCCAGGTTGGCCTCGCCCTGCTCCAAGCCGAACGCGGCCAGGAGAGCCTGGTCGGCCTCGTCGCGCCGCTTCTGGGCAAGCTGCCTCGCTTTCTCGGCGTCGTCCTTGCGCTTCTGCGCGGCCTGGGCGGCATCGTCCGCGATCTGCTTCCTGATCGACCGTTCCTGCTCGATGATCCCCAGAAGCGTCTCGCGGGCCTTGCGGAGCCGTTCCAGCCGGGCCGGTGAACGACCACCCGTGAGAGCGTTTGCCGCTTCGGCCGCGGCCACCTCACGCCGGGCTGCTGCCTCCTGCGCCGCGAGGTTCGGCAGTAGCGCCGCCTGACTCGGAGTGCTGATCTGCGTCTGCACTCCGATGTCCTGGAGAGTGGCAAGCTGGTTCGCGGCGGCGGTGAACGCCCGCCCGGCCAGGATCACGGCGAGATGCTGCGCCTGGAAGATCGCGTCCTTGAGTCCCTGGATGAAGTCGTCGATCGACTTCCGCTCGAACGCCTTTTGCGCGTGCTGGTGGAGGAAGTCCATCGCCACCGATGTGTCGTGCGAGTCGGTGGAAAGCTCCAGCAGGGCCTTGCCGTAGGCCCGCGGGTTGCCGGTGTCGAACGCCTCTTTCGCGGCATCGTGAAGCTCCGACATATCGGCGGACAGCACCTTCGCGTTGACATCGACCCCGGCGAGTTCCTTGCCGAGATTCCGCGAGTTCTGGACGGCGGCGCCGATCAGATCGGGGAGGCTCTTGGTCGCGAGGCTCCGCAGGTCCGAGAAGAACCCACCCTTCTTCCCCTGCGTTTTCTGGTCGGCTGCCTGAGCCGCCTTGGTCGCCTCGTCGCTGACCTTCTTGATCCCGGTCGCGATCTCACCGAGATCGTGGATGACCCCGGCGAACGGCCCGGTGACGAGCTTCCCGAGGCCCGCGGCGAGGTTCTCCATCTCGGCGGTGAGTTCCTTTGTGGACTGCGCCAGCCCGTCCGAGCGGCGCTGCGCGGAACCCTGCTGGTTGACGGTCTGCTGAAAGAGCAGGTTGATCCGGGCCTGGATGATCTCCTGCCGGGTCAACTGGTCGGTGTTCCGCTTGCCGCTGATCCGCAGCGCCTCCTGATTCACCCGGGCCTGGTTGAGTTCGACCTGATACGAGCGGAGGCCGCGCGAGTTGCCGACAAGGCCGAGCGTGATCGCGCGGAGCGTCTTGTCCACCGGCACGTTCGCGAACGCCGCCATGTCGGCGGCGAGCTTCACGATCGCCTGCGAGGTCGTCGCGGCCTTGTCACCCGTCTCCCCGACCTGGGTGAGAAGGTTGCCGATTTGCCCCTCGAAGTTCAGCGCCTCGTTTGCGGACAGCCCGAATGTCGAGGCGAGCTTCCCGGCGTTCTTCTCCAGGTTGCCGCCGATCTCATCCCCGAACACGCGGGTGACGCGGGCAGCGGATTCTTCCTCGCTGGAGGCGGCGTGGATCGCCTTGGCGAACGTGGTGACGATCGCCGCGCCTGCCAGGAACGGGCCTGTGGCTGCCAGCGTGGCGCCGCGAAGTCCGAGGGACGACAGGGAGGTGGCCGCGAGGCCGCGCTGGAAGTGCGACAGGGCTTCGACTTCGCCCTCGATCGCCTTGGTCGATTTCGTGATCGTGCTGGTCGTCGAGGCGGTCGCCTTGCCGAGCTTCGTCGTGCCAGCGGTCGCGCCCGCGGGAATGCCTGCCGCGGAGATCGCCTTGAGCTTGGCCGTAAGCTCAGCCTCGAACGCGGTGAAGTCCGGGCGGACTTCGACGAAAACTACGCCGACGGGAGGCTCAGCCAATGTGGCCGCTCAGTCCGGGCACGTTGCCCATTAGGCCCATGAGTTGCTGGAACGACTGGTCGTTCTGTGCCGCCACCGTCTCCGGGTCGGGTTCGGGCAAATCCGTCGCCTCCGTGCCCTGATCCTCTGGGTCGAGGAACTTCCGCGCGGCCGTCACGGCAGTCTCGATCGGCAGGCGGACGCCCGTGGAGTTCTGGAACTCGTCCACGATGAGGGAGAACCCGGCGTCGAGGAAGGACTGGAGGGTGAGCGAGTCAGGGTCGCCTCCAGCTAGGACGATTCGGCCTCGGATGGTGTTGCGGTTTTTCCACGCCCACGCCGCGAGGACGCGGGCTGTTCCGTAGGAAAATCCGACTGCGACTCCACGAGCCAGCGGATAAGCCCGCGCATCTGCCCAACGGCGATCGCGTTCTCGTCACTGGCCCGGAGCGCCCTCCACTTCTCGGCCTGGCCGTTCCCGTCGTCGATGAACGAGAGGATCATGTTGTCCAGGCGGGCATACGCTTCTTCGTCCGTCGTGGCGGGCGAGGCGTCCCAGGCCGAGATCACCTCGGGACGCACCGTTTTCACATGGAACGTCTCTCCGTTGATCTCGAAGTCCTCCATGTGCAGATCGAAGTTACGCATCGCGAGGCTGCCTCCCTACGTTGAGACGGCTTCCGGGTAGCCGTCAAGAGATGTGTGGACTTGCAGCACCCATCCGGCGCATCCCCCCGATGGGCCGATGGGTCGCAGCGAGTCCCAGAACAATTCGTCGCAGAATGTAAACAGCAGGTCGGCTGTCCACAAGTGGTACAGATGCTCCCAGAGCGCCCACCCGTCGGCGTCAAGCTGCTTCGACGAAGCGATCATGTCCGCGATCGAGGGGGGCGTGCCGTCGTCGGCTGGCATGGGAACGCACCGAGAGATCGTCACGGCGAAGTAGACGTGGTTCAGGCGCATGTACGTCTGGCGCCCGGCCTGGTTCCCGCCCGGCTCCAGCGAGCCGGAGAGAACCTGATTGACGACGACGGTCAACTGGTCGCAGCAGTCGAGTGCCGACAGACTGAAATCGACGAATTGCCGATCGGGCGCCCCGACCAGCGTCGGGTCGTACACCGGGATCGTGTCGAGAGCCTGCGCGGAGGCGAGCAGGAGTTCATCGGCGGCTGCCCACAGATCAGTCGGCCCGGGCATCAGAAGAAGCTGATCCTCATGTGTTCAGGCCCGACAACGCTGGCGACGGCTGGCTCAAACCAGGCATGTTCCCGCTGCTCCTTCGCGGACAGGTAGTCAGCCCACTTCGTATCCGCCCCCGTCGCGTCGGGGAACACCCGGAAGAACAAGCCCCGCGTGTCCTCGCCATGCTCGACGGTAAGGAAATCAGGGGGCAACTGCGGGATGATCTTCCGCGCTGCCTCCAGGGCTGCCTCTGCGATCTGGTCGGCCAGATGCTCCATGATGAGCGGCAGAGTCGTGCCATGTCCCTCGGCCAACCGCGCGATCTCGGCGTGAAAGACGCGGACTTTCAGCGCCATTAGGAAGTCCGTAGTGGGAAGCGGAGGTTCGCAGCCGGTGACCAGATGACCGGAACGCGCTGGATGCCCGACGTGTTGTAGGCGTTCAGGAACACGTCCACCTGGGCCATGCCGGTCTGCCAGCCACGCTGGAGACGACCGCGCTTGCCGAACTCGTACCCCCACATCGCGAAGGGCGTTTTCTCCATCACGACGCCCTGACGCGCGAGGCGGACGACGCCCTTCGGGAGCTTGCAGTCTCCGAGGTTCGCGCACGCCTTGTAGATTTCGCAGCCCAACTCGATCGCCGCCGCCTGGCCGGTCAGAGGCACATCGCGGCCGTGGACGTAGGTGATCGCGAACGTCCCCGGTTCCGTCTCCGGCAGGTCGAGGGTCTGGCAGTTGGGCCAGAACAGCGGCGTGTCCGGGTCAGCCGGGTCGCGCATCCGGGTCAGCCAGCGGTGATCGTCGAGCCGGTAGGTCGCCGGATCGACAGCCACCCCGTCGATCAGAACCTCCGTGATCGAGACGGCATAGCCAGACAGGATCACCCGGTCGATCGGCATGCAGCCGCAAGGGATGTCGTCGCCGCAGTACCAGCCGAACCACGGCCCCCAGGTGTTCGGGTTCCAGACGATGTGTCCGCGACTGAGGATCTGCCAAGGGCACCGGCACCACTGCGAACAGGGTCGGACGGTCGAAGTGCAGAGGCCGGGAAACTGCCTGCCGGAGAACTGGAACAGGATCTCCTGCGCCATTTGCGCGGCGGCATCGAACACCGACGGGTCAGTGCCGTAGTCCACCTCGCAGCAGCCCGCTACGTCGTCCCCGGTGATCCAGTCTGAGCAGAGATCAGTCATGGATGTCGCTCCTGCCGCCATTGTTCACTCCTGATCGGAGGGCGCCCCGAGCCTCGCGTGCCGGGGCGCCTCCGATTCGGTTGGCCTACGAGGTTGCCGTGACCGACTGTGCCTCGCACTCTGCGGTCGGCGGATCGACATCCGTCGCATAGACCGCCCACTCCGTCACGCTGGAGCCGTCGGGCGGGCCGTCCCCGTAAGGGCCGCGCCCCCACAGGTCGTTCGTGCGAGAGAAGCCGTTGACGACCGGCTGTGCCAGTGCTTCCTCGAAGGTGTTGTCCCCCAACTGCCAGATCGTCCGGGGGAACACCCAATGGAACCACGGGAACGTCGAGTCCTGTGCGGAGCCGACGATGTGCTGCGTCCAGAACTCGAACGCGACGGCAGGCTCGTCGTCGTCGCAGTCCACGACGGACGAGAAGTTCAGGCCGACGGTCGGAGTGCCGGACGCCCCGGGGTCGGTGATCGTGGTCTGGCCGAGCAGGAACGCCAGCATCTCGGCTTCGAGCGCGGCCTGGGTGAACACGAAGTCGAACCAGTTGAAGGTGTCTCGCACCTTGAAGCGGGCCAGCGAACACCCGCATCCGTTCCGTGCGGAGAACGTGTTGCCCGTCTCCAGGTTCGGGTTGACCGCCACCGAGATCGCCTTGTCCGACACGTAGGAGTTCAGACCGGCGATCACGTTCCCGAGATCGTCGAGCCTCGTGAGTCGGACGGTGCAAATCCCGAATGAGACGCCACACGGATTGCTCATTTCGCGCTCCCTCCTTTCACGAGGTCGCTAGACATCCCAATCGACCTTGACCGCCACCTGGAGGGATGTGTCCCAGACGGCGAGTACCCAACGCTCCGCGCGGAACGTCAGAGTGTTGTCCGACCTGTCGAGCGATTCCTTGAGGTCGGTGATGGTCATGGGCGAGTACCGGACTTCGACAGGTCCGGTGCCGAACATCCAGTCCTGCCCGGCGACGACCGAGAGGCCGTTCGCCGTCGCCCCCTCGTACCCGCCGCCCGAGACGACCTGATTGCCGTTCGTCGTCAGCAGTTGGTCCGGGTCGAGGAACGTATCGGTGTTCAACTGCGCGATCGTCGCGGGGGTCGCATGGATCATGCCCCTCCGTCCCGTCGCCCCGATCGCGTTCTCGATGTACGAGAGAGCGACGATCGGACTCTTGGCTGAGCCTCCGGCGAGGATCTGCACGTTACCGTCCCCGAGAGCCGGGTTCGGCCCGAGTCCCGCCTGCTGAATCCCGACGAGTGCCTGTTCGACAGCGAACGAGTAGGTCGCCTCCAGCACCGTCTCCGACCACTCGCGGATGAACGGATAGGACAACGCCGAACACGTCACCGGCAGGTAGCAGACGAAGGGATCGAATTGCGCCTGATCGCCCGGGTCGCCCTCAGCCTTGGTGCCGAACGTGCCTGGCGCACAGGCGTTCCACACTTCGGGGGTGGACGGCGGGTAGCCGATCAGGTTCACACCGTTGAGCCAGCGGCCGACATCTTCTTCGACCACCACCCCGGGGGTGTTCAGCAGTGAATGGCGGGGAGCGACAGGACGGGGGCCGTCCAGGTCGAGCCGCGGGCCTGCGATGCCCTGGATGCTCACTGGTCAGCCCCCTTCCTAGTCGTCATGGTTATGAGCAGGCGATCGCGGTGCCCGTGTCGGGGAACTCACCATTCCCGCAGAGGGTGGCCGTGATCCAGTACGCGGCCTGAGCAGGGCCGATCCTGGCGACGTTCTCGAACGTCTCCCCGAAAATCTGGAAGTCGTTGGTCGAGTTCAGCGTCGAGTCGCGAACGATCCCGAGGTTGAGTTCGGCCATGTCCAGATGCAGGAAGGTGCCCTGCGGGAAGAACGCCATTTGATACGCCGTCGGGAAACCGTCGATGCCCCCGATCGCCTGGGCGGCATCCGCGATCTGCGACGTGCCGCTCGACGGCGAGTCCATGTACCACGTCACGTCCACGCCGATCGACGCGAGGTAGTCACGGATGTCGCCCTCGGTGCGGTAGCGGTCGAACTGGTTGCCGACCGTATCGACCAGGAGCATGTCGAGCAGGACGCGAGGTGCGAGAAGCTGGAACCGCGCCTCGTTCGGCATCCGCAGCCGGGAGCGAATCCCGAACTCGGCTTCCTCGATCAGATTGACGAGATGGATCAGGGCGCCGAGCGTTGCCAGCCCGCCCGTCACCTGAACCGACTGCGCCTTGATCCGGTCGAGAAGGTACTGCTCCGCGATCCGGGCGTGGCCCGCCATTGTCAGATCGTTCTGGTTCGCAACGAACTCCGGCCAGGACATCGCCACGAGGTTGCCGAACTCGCGGCAGTGCGAGATGACCGTGACGGCCGTCTCGGTGTAGGCCGGGCAGTCGAAGTCGAGACATGCCTTTGTGGCGAACGTGCCGCCGAGCGCGTCCTCTGACTCCGTGATGACCGTGATCGCCCCGCCCACGTCCGCGATCGTCCCGGGGGTCGGCACGTTGATCCCGCCGCGCTGAGCGCGGAAGGACGGCAGTGCGTCCCGCACCGGACGGTCACGAACCGCAAGCTGCGGGATCGTGTAGATCGGCTCCAGCGGAGCGCAGAGGCCACCGGACGCGAGCAGCACGTCCAGCGAGTCCCTGCCGAAGTACGGCGAACCGATCTTCGCGATCTTCTCGGCGTTCCCGGCCACGTCTGATGCGAGCAGCACGCGGTCGTCCGGGAAGTTCCTGGAGAAGTCGAGCGTGGCGACGCGGTACTTGTCCTCGCGCCCTTCTCTCGACTTCGACGGACGGCCGAGGCTGTCCATCATCCGACGCAGGGCGTCGCCCATCTCGGCGCCGGTCGTGATCTTCGTGCCGGGCGTCAGCGACGGGACGAGGCCGGAGGCGATGAACGCCAGCGGCTCGCGCTCCTGCACGACGATCCGATCCTCGGCGGGAGGCGGGGGCGCCGTGCGGATCATCCGCGGCTTCTCCGGCTCCGCGTCGGATGCGACCAGCGCAGGCTCGCGATCCTCGGCGGGCGTCTCGACTTCTGCCTCGGCCTCCGGCTCCGGTGCGGCCTCGCCGTCACCTTCGCCCTCACCCTCGGCTCCGTCGCCCTCGCCCTCGCCCTCGCCCTCGCCCTCGCCGTCGGTGCCGTCACCGGCATCTTCCTCGGCCTTGGGCTGCTGGATCGACTGGCTGATCTCGGCCTTGCGATTCGTGTACGTCTCCGCGGCTGCCTCACGCGCCTGAACTTCCTCGCGCAGCGCCATGATCGACAGGGCGCCCTTCTCATACTGCGCGATCACTTCGTCGGCCGGGAGTCCCCGAAGGTACTCCACGTCCTCGGCGTCGATGAGTTCCGCGGCCTTGAGGTGCTGTGCGAGCAGATCCGAAAGCTCTGAGTCGCTGAGCGACTTCAACTCCTTCGGAAGCTCAGGGAAAAGCCCATCCATCGCTTTCCTCTCGGTCGCGTTACGGTAACGCGGCCTCACGCTATGGATCGGCCTCGGGCGCCCTACGACTATGCGCGGTCGCCGTCGCCCGGGTTTGTAGCACGTTGAGCGGACGGCAACAAGGCCATAACGCCGACGACCCCCGAAGGGGTCGCCCTGGAACGCACCCGTTACCTCGCTAGCTCAAGGCGTCCCTTGTAAGCCAGTCCGGCTCCACTACCCCCGGCGCTACCCGGGGCCGTTGCCCCTAGCTGTGGGGCGGCAGCACTACGTTCCAGCCGCCCAATCATACGCCAGGGCGTCCTCGGTGAACAGGTGGGCGGATCGTCCTCGATCCCGTCCCCACATCTGCTTCCGTCCGATCGTGGACGGCTCCGTGTCGGGATGCTCGACGATCGAGGGGACGCACGCCCAGACCGTCTGCCGCTCGATCATCTTCCAGCGTCCGCCCATCGCGTCGTCTGATCGCACCGGGGCGTGACGGCCGACCCCGGGCAGTCCCGGGTTCGCTTGCGCCCACGCTCTGAACGCCTCCAGCTTCTCGCGCGGCCACAGGACAGCGACGATGGGCAGAAACGAGCGGAGATTGACCCGGACGAAGCGCCGGTTCTGGTGCATCGCTTTCGTCGCCTGGACGCTGACATCCCGGGGGAGATAGGACAGATACAGGCATACAGGCTCGTCGGGTTTCGCGGCGGCGATCTGGCGGACGGCCGGGGCGAAGTTCCGCGCCACAATCGTGTCGTCCTGGACGATGAGCATGTGGGAGCAGTCCGGGAGGTCGGCCATGCACTCCTGGTATCCGGCCCACGGCGAGGGCGGATCGGTGTCGTTTTTGACCACGGCCACGGGCAGATCGCCAAGCGATTTGACCAGCGCCGGGATCAGATTCGCCCGGGACGGGTGATGCTGGATTCGGGCTTCTACGTGAAGTGGACGACCAGGATGATCTGACACACCAGAATCCCGGCCAGCAGAATCTCGGCTACGCCGACGTGGAAGTTCATCAGTCCTCCGAACAGCCGAGCGCCTTGCCGCGCTTGGCGATGTGGGCACGGACGGCGGGACGCTTGCCAGCGGGTGCGCGTCCGACCGCCTGCCGGGCGTTCTGCCAGTCGGAGCAGTTGCGGATCGGGAAGCTCCCGTCCGGCATCGCCGCTCCGGTCTTGGCGAGCCGCGCCCGCTGGTCTGCCGTGAATGCCGCGGCCGTCAGGCACTCCGCGGTCACGTCGAGATAGTCGAGGCTGTCCGAGATCATTCGCTTCCGCAGCGTGTAGCTCGCCCCGCCCCGCTCCACCGTTTCCTCCATGTCGATCACCTCCGAGTAGCCGGGCAGGATCAGAGCTTCGACGCCCTCGCCCGAGGCGGTCAACGCGACCTGGGGCGTCTGGAAGCCGGGAACGCCCACGGCGAGCGCCCCGATGAGTTCGAGTGAACCGTTCATGCCCCGCCAGTCGCCGGACGGCGGATTCGCCCGCATGTCGCGCAGCCCCTCCGGGGTGAGGTCTGGTCGGGCGGCGCCGGTCAGGTAGATGCCGTGCTTGCCGTCACGCGCACGGACGAACGCACCGACGGAACTCGTCCGGTCGTAGTGCGCTCGCGCCTCCAGCAGCCCGGCCGTCAGCGAGGCGTGCGGCCCGCCGTAGACGACCTTCCCGACCGGCACCATCTCCCCCTCAGCAGTCTCCATCGTTCCGAGGTGGAACCCCTGATAACCCGACCTGGACGGCTTCGCCTTGACGCACTCCGAGAGCGGGCCGTTCAGGAACCCGGTGTGGCAAGCATCCCAGAGGGCAAGGTGCCCGTGGACGCGCCCATCCGGGTCGATCGTCAGGGGTTCCGGGTGATCCGGCTCCGGCCGGTCAAACCAGTCGCGCGGCGGCTTCAATGGTGCGATCGCTGCGGCGGTCATGGACGGCTCGTTGGCGTAGAGAGCCCGCTGGTGTTTGATCGCAGCCTCACGAGTCGCGTGACATCCACCAGGAACAGGCGACGTGTCACCCTGCTTGACAACGCAGTATTGACCATCCCGGCGCTCAACTGACCACGGCATGACGGTCGGCCACCTCCAGCGCGTGTTCGACGTGCGCTGCGAATCCAGGAGGAACCTCCGGGGTGTTCATGTCGAACAGCGTTTGCGCGGCGAATGCTTCGACCCGCTCGCACAAGACTCCCGAGTTCTGGTCGTCGATTCCCCACTCCTGGAGCATGGAGCGGAAGTCGGCTGTCCCTCCCTGGACGAGCGCGATCGGGTCGTTCATGCCCGCGATCCTGAGAGCGTCGATTCCGAGCGTCGAAGCGACCAGCGCGTTCTCCATCTTGTCGATGTCCTGCTGGCACTGGTCACAGTTGCGGGTGCGCTGCCGCAAACGCGCACCCGCTTTCGCCCGACATTGGCGGATTGCCAGGTTCGCCGCTCCGACGATGGAAGCCACACGAGCCTCCTGTCTGGAGACAACCCTGCCGTCTGTCGGCTGCGGCGGCACGTTGGAGAGTCCCGTGGGAGAGACTTGCGGCGGTGCCGTCGGTCCATGCACGGGCGGCGCCTGTTCCTCCAGCCCGGCCACGGTCGCATCCCGCGTCTTGAGGCCGAACACGAATTTCTGCTCGTCCTCGGACGGCTTGTAGTCCTCCGGGATGCCCTTCATCTTCCGGTACCCCTCGAAGCTGATCGCCGCGCGATCCATCGCCTGATCCGCGACGGCGGTCTGGTCGGGCGAGATCACCACGAGCGAGTCGTCGTAGCCGATGCCGATGTTCGTCGGGTCCTCGCCTGCCGCCATGAGAGCCGGGCGCAGGTAGACCTGATTTAGATCGGTCACGAACTGGTCCGCGATCGGAACCCCGTGCGATCGCCACATATCCCACTGGATCTGCTGCGCCGCCCAATGGTTCGTGTTCGAGAACCCTTCGAGTGCTTCCGGGGGCATATCCATGCCCAATCCGACCCGCTTGATCGCCTCGATGCGTAGGTCACGTTCCAGGTAGTCCGACTGCGGGTCGTGCATCTGCATCCACCTGACCTGATCCAGATACTCGTAGGCGGCTTCGAGCAGGAACGGCGACTTGGCCGCGGCCGACGACGGGTCGTCAAGCTGCGCCTGGAGGTGCTTCGTGAGCATCTGGAGGAACGGCGACACCTGGGGGTCCTCGTCGTCTCCGACTTCGGCCGGAGGCGGCGAAATCTCCGACGGCATCAGCAGCATCCCGTTCAGCATCCGGGAGACGGCCGTCGCGCGAACGGCGGCGGTGAGCAGCACAAGCTCGTCGGCCACGTCGAGGACGCCGCGCAGAGGCGAGTCGGCCCGCCATGAGTTCTCCGGGGAGGGTGTCCACATCCGGTAGGCGACGCCGGACTCGTTGCTGCGCTGGCCTTTCGCGTCGCGCCGGTATGTGACCTTCGTGGAGGGGTCGGTGATGAGTTCCTGCCGCCAGAGGAAGCGCCAACGCTCCCGGTCGGTTTCGAGATACGACCCGAACAGGGCACCCTCGCCTGTGACCATCATCAGGCGTCCGTAGTCGTACTGGATGCGCTTGCGTCCGCCCCCGGGGTCTTGGATGCGGTCGAGAAGCTGCATCGGCACACCCGACTCGATCGCGTCCTGAGTGCCGTCCTCGTTGATCTCCACCGGGAAGATGCGAATCCGGGCGAGCATCCGGGCGTAGAACTTCGCGGAGAAGTTGACTTCCCCGACGTTCTTGTAGACCTGGAGGGCACGCTGCTGCCAGCCCTCCATATCCCACTGGTCGGCGTCAGTCGAGTTGCCGGTGAGCAGGTTGGCCGAAGAAATCCTCGAACGGGGATTCCGGCGCCAGATGCCCAGAGTGGCCTACTTCGGTGGTGTGGGGGATTCGGGCCGCGGGCGGCGCTTGCCACACCCGCACCCGAAACGGACGGCGCTCATGGCCGCGTAGTGTAGGCGCTAACGTCGGACGGAGCTAGTCGATCGCCCATCCGAGAACGCCGACGATCGCCGACAGGGCCATGACGGTCGCTGAGATCAGGGTGCCGTGCGGCCACGCCTGCCAGGCGCCCCACCAGGCAACGGCGATCCAGAAGCCGAGGCACCACGGGCACTTGAGGAACTTGAGGCCGTAGCCCATCCGATCGCGGGCGAAGTCGAGGATCGTGTCCTCCGCGAGCAGCTTCCACGTCCGGTAGGCGGCAAGCGCCAGTAGTAATAAGGCGTACCAGTCAGGAACTTGCATCGGTCACGATCTGGTCGCGGAACCGCTTGAGGTCGGTCGGCCACACCCGTTCCTGGAGACGCACCTTCTCGTCCGGCCACATGATCGACTCCAGGTGAGCGTTAGCGTGGAATTGCCCGCCGTCGGCCTTGACGTAGCGATCGTACCGGCCCTGCCGGTCTGCCTCTTTCGCCCACCCGAAGTGCAGGATCGACGAGCCGGTGGATCGTGCCCGGCCGAACAGCCGCCGAACGGCGTCCGGCTCACGGCCACAGGCGAGAGCGCGATCGGGGATGTGGAGCGCCTGGCCGCGTCTCCCGGACAGCCGGGCACTCCACAGCGACGGTACCGGGTGCGGACGCCAGCCGCCGTCCATCCGAAGCTGCATGCCTTTCTTGTCGCACCTCCAGACTTCCTCCATCTCCAGAGTCCCCACTTCACGCGGCCCGGCGCAATAGTCGCGGACGGCCTGGCCGTCGCTGATGAACTCGTCGGCGTCGATCGCCAGCACCCAATCGGGAAGCTGGTTGAGGGTGAAGCGCAGAAGCTCGTTCCGCTTACGCCCCTCGTGCCCGGAGAAGAAGCCGTCGGACGGGTCGAGGTGCTGCACGACCATCATCTCGTCGGTGTTGTCGTCCAGCCACTCTCCTGTGCGATCCGTGGAGCCGTCGTCGAGAACGACGACCAGATCGCAGAACTCGCGGAGGTGGCCGATGCACTCGGGCAGGTAGCGGCCGAGTTCGTTCTTCACGACCATGCTGGCGGCGAGCTTCATCTGGACATCTCCCGGCAGTAGCGGCGGGCCGTCTCGATCGGTACTTCGATGCGCGTGTTGTTCGTGCGGTTCTTCAAGGTGACGAAGTAGCGATCACCTTCTCGCTCGACCGTCTGGACGCCCGTTCGGCAAACCTGGCGGATCAGGACTTCGGCCACCACGACCACCAGTTAGACACGCTTCTCTCCCTTCCGACGCCGGTTCGATTCGCTAATGGCCGCGCTTCGCCCGCTCACTACCATGTCGCGCATATTCTCGGCGTGCGTCCCGAGGTACAGATGTCCCGGGTTCACGCAGCGCGGGTTGTGACAGATGTGTAGAACGTAGCTCCCCGCCGGAATCTCCCCGAAATGCAGCAGCCAGGAGTAGCGGTGAGCACCCATCGGCACGCGCCAGCCGGTCGGCTTGAAAGCCGCATAGCCCATCTGGCCGTGCGCGGCTCCTGAGCGCAGCCAGCATTCCTCCGGTTCGCGACGATCCACCTTCGCCCAGAATCGCTCGGGTTCAGTCCGCACGCCGCTCACCCTTCAACGAATCCTCGGGCCACCATGACCACCAGTAACGCCACCGAGGGTGATATTTCGGCCACGGACGTTCCCAATCCCTCGCTGCGTACTCGGCGCTGAGCGACACCCACGGCTCGAACGGAATCCGGGTCAACTCGGACACGAGCAGATCGGGGGCGATCCAGCCACGAACCACATCCTTGTATTCGTGCTGCCAGCCGGTGAAGCCGAAGCGGCCCTCACCTTCCTCCAGCGCAGGGTGCTTCTGGAACACGCTCGTTTTCATCAGGCCGACGCCACCGATGTGCGATCCCTTCTCGAACTCGTAGCCGTCGAGCGGTCGATCCCAATCCCAGGGCGCCCCGTTGTGGCCGGGAGGCCCGATCCGTCCCGCCTCGAAGCCGAGTAGGTCAACCTTCGGGTTCCTGTCCATGACGCCGGTCAGCGCGTCCAGCCACTCAGGGGGGGCCACGATGTCGGAGTCGATCTTCGCGAACCGCTCCGAGTCACCGAAGTTGTCGATGTACCAATTCATCACCGCTGGCGGCGATCCCAGGCGCTCTCCCCACGGACGCTCGTAGACGACAAGATCGCACTTGCCCTTGAAGCCCCCGAGCAATTCGTAGATCACCGGAACAGTCCGTTCCTCGAAGTCGGAGCCGTCGTCGTGGATGATGAAGTTCCGCACCTGGCTCCAGTCCGTATTGTCCAGGAGCATTTGCAAGCTGAACCGAGTGAACTCCCGTCGGTTCCAAGTCAGATAGAGGATGTCTGTCACGGGCACAGGCCCACCGCCCGGTACTTCTCCATGATCTTCGTCCGGCTTACGTGCATGTCGGTGCCCCGGCGCACGCCGTCGTCGATCAGCAGGTCAACACCGGAGCCTACGTCGATCTGGGTCAAATCCGGCGCGACCATGCCCAACTGCGCCTGCATGATTTTGCCCCCGCGCCCCGCCGCGAACAGGGCCACCTCGTACTGGTTGCCGATGATGCTCCCGATCGTGGAGGCGACGGTGCCGAACTCCCAGGCGACATGAAGCGGAACGGACAGGTGGTCGCAGCCGAGCCGCTTCGAGATCGGCCGCAGCCGGATCGGCCCGACGAACACCTTGCTCCGCTCGTCGCTCCTGACCGCCTCGTAGAAGGGCAGCGCGTGGCCGAAGCCGACCCGCAAAGCCTCCATGTGGACGAACGTGTACGGGGCGCTGCGCTGGCGGTGGAGTTCTTCGAGCAGGTCGTCCCACTGTTCCTCCACCCCGTCGGAGACGGCGTAGGTGCGGAGATCGCCCAGGAGAAGATGCTTCGGGACGGCTAGGGAACGCCAGGCGAGCAGCAGCACGTCGGCAAGCTCCTGACACCATTCCTCCCCGTCCCCGGTGATCTTCGACCCGGTGCCGGTCGCGAACATCACGTCGCCGTCACCGAAGCGGACATGGACGAACGGCTCCCCGGTGTAGAGCAATTCGCAGAGCAGATCGACCGTCTCAATCTCCGTCACGTATCCGTCTCCCTTCGCGTAGGAACGCCTGCTTGATCTGGCCGTAGTTGAGGAAGCTCGCCCAGGTGCGGTTGTCCGCGGACGCCTGGGGCAAATCGACATGCTCCGCGTCCAGGCGCTTCCATTTCGACAGGATCGGGAACACGAAGTCGGCGCCTACGACTCGGAACTCGCGTGACTCGATCTCATGTCCAGCCTCAATCCACTTCTGGAAAGCGAGCGCGGGCATGGCCCGGTCGAAGATCGACCCCCATCCAATCAGCACTGTGTCGTGATAATCGGTGCGCTCCGCTGGCATGAGAGCGGTAAGCGTTCCGGGTTCGTAGGCGTCGATGAGGCGATACTGGTCCTCTGGCGCGACAACGCAATCGTCGTCCTGCGCGTACACGACATTCGTGTGAACGAAGTGGGCGATCGCTTCGTAGCGACCGTAAGCGCCTAGGTCCTTCGCGACCTTGTTGTCCCAGATGCACACCTTGTCGAAGATCAACGAGGCCAGGATCGGCTCGATGTCGCAGTCGCCGCGCGTTACGATAACGGCCGTTACGTCGTCGGCATCCATCGGTCCTCCAGCCACTCAGGATGGTCAGACGAATAGAGGTGAATCACGCGGCATGGCTCACCGGGGTCACGCGGCTCTCGGTAGTAGTCGTCGATCGTGTGGTAGCTCCACCCGCTCAGGCTGAGATAGGGCGAAGGGGAAAAGGGCGCCGGGTCGGCCTCGATGAACGCGCTGATGAGACTCGGCCCGAGCGCCCCCCAATCGGAGCAGCCCTCGCGGAGCAAATCTTCGGCGGCGCCCGCTAGCTCCCGTAGAACAGGGGCGCCCTTCCGGCCGAGCAGCGCGAACGTGTTGTGGCGTGGGTGCGACGTGTCCGTGTCGGGAAAGTCGGTGGCCGGACACACGTCGGCGGTGAGCAGGTCCCAGGCGGGCCGCAGGCTGATCGTGTCCATGTCAAGGTAGATGCCGCCGTGTTCGTGCAGGATCGAATAGGCGTAGAAGTCCTTGACGTTCGCGAGTTGCACCGGATGGTCACGCTGCCAGCGGGGAAGCCGGATGTGTTCGTACTCGACATTCCCGGGCACTTCGCGCGGATCGACGCCCCACCAGCAGATCGGCCCGCCGTGGACGTGGGCGGTGACGACGGCACGGAGGTTCTGCCAGACGAGCGCCCCTCCGAGGTGGATGAAGTGAACCGGCCCTTTCACCAGTTCTGCACCGGGCAGTCAAGCTCCGGGCGAATCGTCTGCCAGCCGTGTCCGTAGTAGAAGCCCTCCGGGTCGTGGCCCTCGTGCCACTCGACGAGGACAAGATCGAGTAGGCGGTCGATGTGGCGTGTGTGGATATGCGCGAGCAGCGGGTACTCGGCACCCTCGCAGTCGAGCTTGAGAATCACCTTGTTCTGTTCGAGCGGCAGAGTCAGCAGCCAGTCGGACAGGTCGAAGCAGGGCACCGCCTCGGACGATTCGGCGTCCTGGACGACCGCTGAGCAGATGCCGTCACGTCGGAACGAGATGAAGCCGTCGAACGTCCAGGCGGCGATCTGGGAACGGAAGATGATCGTCTGCTTGCGCTTGTTCTGGGTGATCTCCATTCCCGGGTCGCACTCCGGGTCGAAGCCGAACAGCACGTCCGGGTAGAAGCCCTCGATCAGCCGATGGACGGATTCCTCCGTCTCCTGCGTGGCGCATCCGATGTCGATGACGATCGTCCCGGCTATGACGGAAGCTCCACGTATTCGACCTGCCACCCGGCCTTGAACCAGGGCGCGGTGTCCTCGCGGGCGATCTGACTCTTGTAGCAGTCCATCGCCCGGCGTTTCAGCACCCGTTCGGCTGCTGAGGCGACGACGTACATGCCTCGCGCCGTCCGCGCCTGACCCCGCTCGTAGGTGTAGTACGCCGTGACCGGCTTCGCCAGTGTGGCCGCGATCGCGGCGACGCAGTTGTGATGCTCGTGCCCGCCGCCCTCGAACGCCGGGGCGATGATCGTCTCGTAGGCTTGGGCGTACTCCCAGATCGCATCCCCGA
The DNA here is from genome assembly GCA_036407095.1 of Vicinamibacterales bacterium. Lineage (GTDB taxonomy): Bacteria > Acidobacteriota > Vicinamibacteria > Vicinamibacterales > UBA2999 > Gp6-AA40. The sequence goes on from DASWZV010000180.1 coordinate 40,938, forward strand.
TCACGGTCCAGTCCGGGTTCTTTTCTGGCTGTGACGGCTCAAGAACCGCCCATCCGCGATTCGCGATCTTCATCGCCGCCTCAAGCTCCTGGCGCCGTTCCTGTCCTGGTTCTAGGCAGACGAGGACATCCGCCCCGTCTCTGAGCAAGGCGTAGAACGCGAACAGCGTTTCGTCGTCGGCGTGCGGCGCCAGCAGCAGCGAGGACACTACTGCTCGACTTCCTGCGGCTCGATCGACACCTCCAGGTGGCGCTTGTCCACTTCGACGGTGAACAGCGGCGCGTCGAAGGTGTCGTCGGGGATCTCCAGGTGAAGCTCGACCACGGCCTCGTTCCAGTCGAGGCCCGGGTAGCGAGACACCGCCCGGCGCACGCTCACCTTGCCGTTGTTCGGGTTCTGGCCAAGGACCAGGTACGTCTTGACGATCACTTTTCTCTCCCTTCTAAGACCAGAGCCGCTGGCGCTGGTTGTACGTCCGGTGATCCTTGTTCACCGTCTTGCGGCCTTTCTTGTATATCAGGTCATCCGGCCCTTTTTGCCAGAACGGGTGGAGGTGTTCGACGTGCGAATCGGCCGCGAACGCCCACTCGCCCCGGCTCATGGCGGTACCGATGAACTCGGTGTCCACGTAGTTGTGGTCGTAGCCCTCGTGGAGCAGCTTGCCCGGCTCGTCGATCGTGCCCTGCTCCAGATAGGTGATGTGGACGAGCGAGTGGGTGGCGTGGTCGCCGCGCATCACGGTCGCGTTGCCGAGGTCGTTCGTTCCGATCACGCCCTTGCCGGTCTGCTCCCAGACGCGCAGCGCCGCCGTGTCCCATCCGGGGTGAAAGCGGAGGTCATCTGCCCCGAGGAAGAAGAAATCGGGGACGCCGAGGGCGCAGCCGGTTCCGTGGTTGATCTTGCGGGCGTACTCGCACGGGCCGGGGTCAACGAGGAACACTGGCTTGCCTGTGGCCTTGCACGCCTCGATCTCGGGCCGGTCGTAGCGGGTCGCGAGGAAAATCGTCAGATGCGGCTCGATGGTGGCCGCGTCGATCGAGTCCGCGAGCCGTTGCGCGTTCTGGGGGCGTCCAAGGACGGGGATCAGGAGATGGATCACTGTGCGAAGGACGAGTAGACGCGCGGCTCGCGCACCGTCTTGGTGGAGAGCCAGTTCATCGCCTGCGACCAGGCGTCCACCTGATCGTCGTAGCGGCCCTTGTCGAACGAGGCGAGTTCGTCGATGAACGAGTTGATCTCGGCGGCGTTGCGGGCGTCGTCGGGCATCGACATCTCGTCGTTGCCCTCGCGGAAGCCGGGCAGCCAGCAGTTGCCGGTTTCCAGGGCTGCCGCGGCCTTTTCGGCTCGCAGCACCTTGTCGCCGTCGCGGGCGCGGGTGATCTTGTGGACTCCGGTGATCTCGCGCTTGAGTTCTTCGATCAACTCGACGCCGTAGCCTGCGTTCTCGATCAGGACGTGCCGCGCGGCCCGGGGGAACATGCTCTTGAGCCATTCGTACTGCTCGACGATCGCCCGCTTCGCCTGGTACGGGTTCATGTGCCCGGTGCGGATGTCGAGCAGGTAGCGGTCGCCTCCGGCGACGCCCCAGGCTTGGATCGACACCATGTCGTTCGCGTCCTTGTCCTTGAGCGGCGTATCAACCGACTGGACGACCATCGCGAAACGGGGGCGGCGTGTCTTGTGCCGGTCGTCGGTGAACAGATGCGGGTGGTAGAAGCGCCACCAGTACCGTTTCAGGATGTCGCCCTCGCGGGCCGAGGGACGCTGCTGCATCTGACCGGAGGCGCGGTGGCCTAGCTCGCGCGAGAGGGCGTCCGATTCTTTCTCGCCGCGCCGGTCGGGCCACAGAAGCTCGCCGTCAATTTCCCGGGGGTCGAGGTGCCAGACGAACGGATGGTCGTGTTCGTACCGCTCCGGCAGGCAGAGGATCGTCCACTCGGACGGTTCCTTGTTATAGGCGTGCTGCGCCAGGTCGTTCTCGTGGAGGCGCTGCATGATGATGACGATCGCGGTCGCTTTCGGGTCGGCCTTGCTTCCCTCCACGGTCGCGTCGTACCACTCGTTCGTCGCGTCGAGGACGACACGGGAGGTGGCATCGGCGGCGAGCGCGTTGATCGGGTCGTCGATGATGATCCGGTGGCCGTGTTCTCCGAGCGCGGTAGATCCGGGCGCGGTCGCGAGCCTCGTGCCGCCCTTGTCGTTGGTGAAGTATTTTTCGCCGTCCTTGACCAGCCGGAACAGGTGGCCCCACCGCTGCTGGTACCACTCGGACAGGATGATGTTGCGGGACATGCCCGCGATCCGCCCGGCGAGGCCGAGTTCGTAGACGGCTGTCCAGTAGCGAAGCCAGGGCTGCGTCGTCCATTCCCAGGCGGGCCAGAACACGCTGACGTTCAGCGACTTCATCGTTCCGCGCGGCACCCAGATTTGCAGGCGGGTGATCTCCCCGGCTGAGACGGCCTGGAGGTGTTCGCAGATCGCGTGGATGTGCCAGTTGCCTTTGTACCGCTCGATCGGCTTGATCTGCTTCCACGCTTCTTCACCGAAGCGGCGCAGATCAGTCTGGAGTTCGGCGGCGTCCTCTTTGAAGCGGCGCCGCTCAAGCTCTGCGAGCAGGAGTTCCTTCGGAATCTCCGGTGCGGCCGTCAACCCGCCGTGGGGAGTTCGGCGCGAGGCTTGATCTCGATCACGTCGGCTTCCTTCGCTTCGATCTCAGCGATCCGCTGTTCGATCTCGTTGTCGGTCAGGTGGGGCAGAAGCGCCCGAGCCGCGACCATGATCTCGCCGGA